>CBDBHI010000061.1:0-265806 GCA_965205595.1 Bryobacterales bacterium
TGGCCGAGTCGGGAGAGAAGAGGGCGGGGAGCTGGATGCCGCCGCCCGGGAGAGTTTCCGGTGTTGGGGTTGTGGTCTTGGGAATCAGTGTCGGGTAGTCGGGCATGAGGACCTGCTGATATATGAATGATAATATCCTTTATCATGCGTGATAACTCCCCCTCCCGCCGCTCCCCGGCAGGCCATAATGCCGGATCGCTCCCTAACGTGTAGTAGAGCAGGAGCTCCCCCCATGCCCGCCCAACCCGCCTGGTTTCATCGACTTGACGAAATCCTCGAGGCTCCGCAGACCATGGGAACGATCTTTATCTTGTCGGTCTGGCGGGTAGCGACAACGCAACTTTAGGACACTACCGTCTGGCGGGTCTGGTTCGAGTCGCGATCCCAGACGATCGCTTTGTTGGAGGTTCTTCCGTGTTAGCTGCTTTCTCTCACCGCGCGGCGAGCTTTCTTTCGAGGCAGCCGAATATGGCACTGACACTATATGGATTGTGTGTCATATTATGGGGGTGAGCTGGGTTGTTGAGATTGGCAGCGAATTTGAGCCAGAGCTTGACGAACTGCACGAGGACGTGCAGACGGAGATTCTGGCGTTGACGAGACTGCTGCAGCAATTCGGGCCGCAATTGGGGCGGCCTCGGGTTGACACGCTAAACGACTCACGCCACGCGAACATGAAGGAATTGCGGTTCAGTGCGGCTGACGGCGAATGGAGAGTAGCCTTCGCTTTCGACACAAAGCGCAAGGCGATCCTGCTCGTTGCGGGGGATAAATCGGGAGGCGGAGAAAAGCGGTTCTACCGCAGGCTGATCCGCAAGGCCGATGACCGTTTCGACGCGCATCTAGCCCGCCTGAAGAAGGAAGGGAAGTCATCATGGCTGTGAACGTAGACGACCGAATCAAGAAGCTGAGCCCCGCCCAACGTAAGAAGGTCGAGGTCCGCGCCGCCGAGCTGATTGCCGAGGAGATGACCTTGCGCGAACTGCGGCACGCCCGCAAGCTCACGCAGGTTCGCGTGGCTAAAAAGCTCGGGATTACCCAGGACAGCGTTTCGCGGCTTGAGAAGCGCAGCGATCTGCTGCTGTCCACGCTCCGTAAGACGGTAGAGGCGATGGGTGGAAACCTGTCGCTGGTGGCCAAGTTCCCCGACCGCGCTCCGGTTGTGCTGTCCGGCATCGCCGAGGATGGCCCGCGCGTCCTAAATCGCTAAATTAGTGTGTTTGGCTCAGAGCGCGCGATTGGCAGGCACTTGGGGCAGCCTCGTATAATGGCACCCCTGGATGCATTCTGGGTGCAGACAAGACGAGCCTTACCTGAGTCGGCCGTGTCACGTCCCGATACTTACGGAACTTTGCGCGATACGCCCTCGTCTCGGGAGTCAGACGGGTCGTCGACAAGCAGGTGAAGCTCTGCACGGTAGGCGGGAGCGCGTAAACCTCGCCGAGCAGAACCGAAGACGGGTGAAACCTACGATTAAGAGACTAATCGTGAACAGGATTGTCATTGCTGCCAGTGTGGCAACGATCGGTTCGTTCATCATCGCTGGTTTGATGTACTTCGAATCGACCACGCGCACGGAACCATCAACACATTCCGCACAAGACAGCGTCGAGTCGGCGAAGCAGCCGGAGATTGGCCGCGGGGAGGGGATGTCTAAGCCGGAGGTGATTCGTGAGAGAAAGGTTGATTCGGAAGAGAAGTCCAGCGCAGTCATAGAGGTACCGGTCGAGTGGCGCGAAGGCGTAGCCCTAGGGTACAGCGGGGAGGAACTTCGCAAGGCGAACGAAGTCCGGGGGATGATGCCTCTCGAACAGGGGCAGGAGCTTTCCAGTCTGAGAGGCGTTTACGGTTTCGTCCATAGCCTCAGACTGATGGGGAGGCTCGGGGTTGAAGATGACTTCGATTTTCCTGTGAACCGCCTGCCGAACCGAATGAGCGTCGAGGTGCATAAGACATCCGGAGGTGACGTTATGCTGTTGGTCTACGTTGATGAAAGCTCAGCGGCGCGACTGGGGAGCCCACATGGCGCGATAGGATCGATATTCGGGTTCTTCAGCCCCTGCGACGAACATTCGGTGCTCGCTGGCCTTCCGGTTAGGCGTATCTTGGACTGGGAATCCCGGCTTGGCGGTGAGTGCGGGTTCGCGGAGATACAGATCGACTGAGTCTGGCAAGGAAGAATCTGGCGGACAAACGGACTCGGCGCGCCGCCCCAGCAGGAAGAAGAACCCGAGACGGAGTCCTAACGCGGCACGCATCGGAGGGCGGTGGGCTGATCCCCGCCGCTCTCCGATTCTTCGACAAGGAATATCCATCTACTTGGAATCAAGTCTGAGTAGACGATGTCCTCTCAGGCAAAGACCCTTCGAAGCAAGCGCCTGGTTCCATCCCTCCAACGTGCCGATGCGGCTGGTATCTTCATAGAGTCCTTTACTCTCCTCAATGCGAGTCAGCCGGGCGAACTTGGCATGCAGGGGATGGTCGGCCGCCAAAAAAAGCTCTTTGCGGTGCAGGATCGACGGATTGCGGTAGCCGCTGTAGTCTCGGAACCTGACCTGAAAGGTTTGCAGGTGAACGGTCATGGAAGAGTCGAGCGCCGGATGGGGATCGGTCTCAAAGTCGGGATAGCTGAGATAGGAGACCTTTGGCTCGACGCGGTGCAGCTTGACGATATTTGCGCCATCGACACGCCCGATATAGCCCTGTGCACAACCTTCGAATAGGCGCAGGATCGGTGAGAGCGATGCTGAAGCGCTTTCATGGACGTAGAGCGCACTCGGCGTGAGCTTGCCGACTTCCGACATCTGGCAGGCCGTTGTCACGGCTCCTGGCTTGCCGACGGAGAAAAGGATTTCATCAGCCGATTGGCAAGCCTGCTTGTAGCTCGAATAAAAGCCTTTCACATCGCGTCGCAGCTCGCGCGGCAGCTTTCCGAAATTGGGACGGCCGTCGAATTGCGACAGTGCGAGATAGATGAGCAAATCCTGAGTCCGGCTCTCCGCAATCCTATCCCAGCTCTCTGTATCGGTAACTCGCTTGATTACCTGAAAAGCCCGGCGGATCGAACCGAAGACGTCACACAGCACATCTCTGTTCTCCAGCTCATCATCGGCCGGTAAACGTCCGCGTTCGCGAACAAATGCCATGAGCGGCTGAAGGAGGTCTTCGTGCTCGTTGTAAAGCTCTACCGACAGCGTGAGACGTGGCGTTGCAAGCCGGCGATACCGCGGATCGTTGTAAAGCTCGGCCAACTTCGCGAGACGTGGTGCTGCTAGCCGACGGCGATGCCGAGAAGCGACAAAAGCCGACCGTGACTGGTCGTCTCGAAAAACATAAAAGACTCCTGGCGCCGCTGCTACGGAGGAAACGCCCAAGTTCTGGTCAATCCAGTTCCGCAGTTCCTGCTGGTCGAATAATTTTTGGAAGGTACCGCGGCTGGTCAGATAGCCATCCGCGTAGTCAAGCGTTTCGCCATGAAAGCGAGAGTCCATGGTCAGGCGCGCAGATACGATCAGAACCTGTTCAGCAAGGCGCCACGCCCGGCGCAGGACCTCCTGTCGCTCGTCCGCCTTTTCGATGACATTGACGACATAGCCGAGATTGACGACCGGAGCTCTCTGCAAGGGCTCATCGGGACGATGTACGGGGTCCCAGCCAGTGCAGGTGAAGCCCATGGCACCCAGCAGTCGCAGGTCATCGCCTTGGCCACAGCCATAATCGAACAGGGAGCGATCCTCAGAGAGTATGCCGTCTAAGAAAGCCAATTTGATGGGCCGCGACAACTCCGTGCGGGCGATCGCTGTCTTATGCCGTGCGACCGTCTTCCTCATAGATGCTCACGCAATGTAAATGCAGCCGGAACTGCTGTGCAGTGAAGAATCTCAAGCAGCGGGGCACGTTCGACGACACACTGATTGTCTGCTGCGGCAAGTTCGGGAGTTCGATCCCGCCGTCTCCACGCAACTGCGTCACTTGGCGCTCAAAGAAGCAATCGACCTGCTCTTTCAAGCTCGAGGCCCGTGCCTGATCGCGCAAGCCCCAAAATCTTGAATGTGTGCATTTGTGTAGAAGTACATCGGAGAATGGGCCCTAAGAGAACGAGTCCAAAGCCTCTAGAACTAGGTGCGCAGCCGCTTCGATATCGTCGTCAGTGGTAAACCGCCCGAAGCTGAAGCGGATGGAAGCATCGCTCTCAGTCGCGGTGAGGCCCAAGGCGCGGAGCACGTGCGATGGCTCGGGTATGCCGGACGCGCAGGCGGCGCCGGTGGATGCGGCGAGCCGAGGCTGCAGCCCACCAAGAATATCCTGCGCGTTGAAGCCGTCAAATCTGACATTGGCGTTGCCCGGATGGCGGCGATTGCCAACGGAGCCGTTGACGGTAACGGGCGCATGCCCGTGTTGCAAGTGTCCAATGAATGAATCCCGCTGTCGAGTGACTCGCGTGCGTTCCTCGAAGGCCTCGCGGCCGACAAGAAACTCTGCAGCAGCTCCCATGCCGACGCAGAGCGGCATCGGGACGGTGCCGGAACGCAGTCCTTCCTGTTGCCCGCCACCGTAGATCAATGGTTCGATTCGCTCTTGCAGATCACGGCGAATGTATAGGGCTCCGATGCCCGGCGGGCCGTACATCTTGTGTCCCGAGAGGCTGACTAGGTCTGCATGAGCGGCTAGATTGCTCATGTCGATGGCGCATGGAGCCTGCGCCGCATCGCAGTGCAACAGAATGTCGTGAGGCGCCAACATCTCGGCGATCCGCGGGATGTCCTGAATCGTCCCGACTTCGTTGTTCACCGCCATCACCGAAAGGACCAGAACGCTTTGGTCCAAGCATCTTTCCAACGCGTCCAAATCGATGAGGCCTTCGCCATCCACCGGAACCGTCTCAACCGTGAATCCTTCGCGCGCGGAGAGCGCCCGGGCGGCGGCCAAGACGCATTTGTGCTCTATGGCACTCACGAGGATACGCCGGAGACCGGCCGGCGCGCGCCTCGCTAGACCGAGCAAGGCAAGGTTATTGGCTTCGGTGGCCCCGGATGTGAAAATGATTTCATCGGGGTCGGCACCGATCAGGGCGGCAATCGATGAGGCTGCTTCGCGAACCGCCTTGTCTGCTTGCCAGCCAATGACATGATCACTCGAATGAGGATTGCCGAACGATTTCTCCCAATAGGGGGCCATCTTCGCCATGACGCGGGGGTCGACGGGCGTGGTCGCTTGATAGTCAGCGTAGATGGTCTTTGCGTCGAGCATAAGTGACGCATAAGCTAGTTGTGCCTGGAGCTTGCCGCCAGTTACACTTTGACAATAGCGCAAGTGCCGACCTGGACGATGCATCCAGGTCGAGGAATAAAAATTGCGGGGGAGCCTCTTCAAAGACGGATACCAACCAAAGCTGTCGGGTCATGAGACGTTCCCGCTACGCTATGGGTGGCTCAAGAAGGCTTTTGATGCCGTCTCGGCTGCTGAAGAATGCGGGATCAACAGATCGGTCTTCCTTGCCGACGACGCAATCGCGCGATTCGGTGTCGGCAAGAACATGGTCGCATCCATGCGTCATTGGGCGACGGCGGCCGGGGTGATCGAGGAGTCAACGGGACGGGCCATGGCTACCCCGTTGGGAGCACGGGTGTTCAGCGCCGGTGGCCTCGACCCATACATGGAAGATCCCGCCACCGCATGGCTCGTTCATTGGCAGCTGTGCGGCAACCCGCGCAAGACCACTTGGTTCTGGGCGTTCAACCATTACCCGGCTGCATACTTCGAACGCAGCACGTTGGTCAAGGGGCTTGAGAAACTAGCGAAGGATCGCGGTTGGACCCGCGCTTCGACCTCTACGATCAAAAGCGACGTTGCGTGCTTTGTGCGCACTTATGTATCTCAGCTGCCCTCGGGGAAGGCGAGCCACGAGGATACCCTGGAGTCTCCTCTGACCGAGCTCGGGCTGATCCGGCCGGTCGGAAGGCAAGATGGGTTCCGGTTCGTACGAGGGCGCAAGCCTACGCTCGGCGCTGGGGTGTTTTGCTATGCGGTGACGCATTTCTGGTCTTGCTACTCCACCGCGCGGACTCTTTCCTTTGAAGCCCTCGCCCACGAGCCCGGTTCACCTGGCCGGGTGTTTCTGCTGGACGAGAACGAGTTGGCGGCTCGCCTCTTTGATCTCGAAGAGGCAAGTAGCGGTCTCTACAGATGGTCGGAGGCAGCCGGGCTGAAGCAGCTGATTCGCGAGCGCGACGTGAGTAACGAGGAGGCGCTTGGCTACATCGAAGCGGACTACGGGTTGCGAAACAGGAAGGACGCCGCATGATGGCGCTGGCTGATCGGATTCACGTGGCCCGGCGCTATCAGCGAGCTATCCGTATCGATACCGATCTTGGGAACCCGGCGGCACTCGAAGGGTTTGTTTGTCCGGCATCTTCTGCCGAGGTTCTTGAGACCATGGCGCGCTATGTGGCCGAAGGCGGCCAAGGAGCATTCACCTGGACGGGGCCCTATGGCAGTGGCAAGTCGAGCCTAGCTGTTGCCCTTAGCGCGGCGCTCAATGGGGGCAAGGCGCTTCGGCGTCATGTGGCATCAATCCTGGGTCCTGGCACGACGACGCTTTTGGCGAAAGCGTTGTCGCCCCGGACGCGTGGCTGGCGTATCCTTCCCGTCGTCGGGCGTCGCGACCGTCCCGCACAGGTGATTGGCGAGGCAATCAGGGCGGCTGGTTTGTTGACCGGCAAAGGGCCAAGGGTCTGGACGGAGAAACGCGTCCTCGACACGATTGAAGAGATTGCGGCTCGCCATCCTCGGGCTGGCGGCGGCCTAGCGGTGTTCATCGACGAAATGGGTAAGTTTTTGGAAGCCGCAGCGCACGATGGGTCCGATATCTATCTGTTTCAACAACTCGCCGAACGCGCCTCGCGCAGCGGCGGGCGGCTGATTGTCGTCGGCATCCTCCATCAGGCATTCGAAGAGTACGCGCACCGATTGTCGCGACAAATGCGCGACGAGTGGTCCAAGATCCAAGGCCGGTTCGTGGACCTCGCCGTCAATACCGCCGGAGACGAGCAGATCGACCTCCTCGGTCGGGCCATCGAGAGTGACCATCGGCCCAAACCTCCGGGATCGCTAGCTGAAGGCGTGGCCCGGCTCGTGAACGGGCAGACTTCTCCGCATCTCGCCGAGATGCTGGAAGATTGCTGGCCGCTGCACCCGGTCACCGCGTGCTTGCTCGGTCCCGTGGCCCGCCGGCGCTTCGGCCAGAACCAACGCAGCATCTTCGGCTTTCTCAATTCGGCTGAGCCTCAAGGGTTCCAGGACTTCTTGCGCAACGCAAGCGACGCCGACCTCTACGGTCCCGACCGGTTGTGGGATTACCTGCGAATCAACCTTGAGCCTTCCATCCTGGCCTCCCCCGACGGTCATCGCTGGGCGCTGGCCGCGGACGCGTTGGGCCGGTGCGAGGCTATGGGGGGCGAGGACTTACATCTGCGAGTGCTCAAGGTGATCGCGGTGGTGGATTTGCTCAAGGACCGCTCCGGGCTGGTGGCGAGCCTTGATCTGCTGAAGCGCGCCTTGCCCGGTTGCGGCAATAGGAAACTTGCCGCTGCATTGGCCGATCTGCAGAGTTGGTCGCTGATCGTCTTTCGAAAGTTTGCGCGGGCCTACGCGATCTTCGAGGGAAGCGACTTCGACATCGACCATGCGGTGGAGCAGGCATCGGCGGGCATGAGCGAGATGGATTTTTCCTCGGTCGGCGCGATGGCGGGACTGCCGCCCATAGTGGCGAAGCGCCATTATCACGAAACGGGTGCATTGCGCTGGTTCGATGTCGGTATAGTTCCCTTGGTAGAGGTGGAAAAAGCAGCCGACGACTATACGCCGCGTCATGGCGCCATCGGGGGCTTCTTTCTAGCGATCCCGACGCTAGGCGAAACGGAAAAGGCGGCGAGGAAGATTTGTCGGAAAGCCGCACGGATGTCTCGCGAATGGGATATCGTCGTTGGTCTGTCGCAGAGCGCCTGGAGCATTCCCGACCTAGCGGTGGAGTTGTCGGCACTGGAGCACGTGCGCGACGAGACGCCTGACTTGCAAGGCGACAGGGTTGCGCGAAGCGAAGTCCTGGGCCGCATCGCAGCATTACAGGGGCAGCTTGAAATTGAATTGGGACGAGCCTTCGACAGCGCGTCCTGGTACCGTAAGCATGCCAAAGCCAGGCCGCTGTTCCACGCCGAGCTGAACAGCCTCGCCTCCGACCTCGCCGATGCCAGGTTCGAGAGTGCGCCGCGGCTCCAAAACGAGCTTCTCGGCCGTACGAAGCCATCGAGCAACGCCGTGGCTGCTAGAAATACCCTCTTGCGACGGATGGCTCTCAACGAAAGGGAGGATCGGCTCGGCATTGAGGGCTTTCCCGCCGAAGGCGGCCTGCTAGCCTCCTTGCTCGAAGCGCCCGGGTTGCACCGTGAGACGCCGAACGGTTGGCGGTTTGTGGAGCCGGATGCGGACGGTCCCCATAATCTGGTGCCGACATGGCGGGCGGCCACGGGTTTGCTGAAGGCTAATGCTCACCGGGCGGTGCCGCTGGCTGAAATCTATGATGTCTGGCGCCGGGCTCCGCTTGGCATCAAGGACGGCCTGTTGCCGGTGCTGGCGGTGGCGTTCCTCTTGTCGCAACGCGCGACACTGGCCTTCTATCGTCAGGGAATATTCCAAGCTCACATATCCGATCTGGATATCGACTACCTTGCCAAGGATCCTGCCGACGTTCAGCTGCGATGGATGGATCTGACCGAGGTGTCGCGCCGACTCTTGTCCGAGATGGCCGATGTGGTGCGCGACCTGGACGAAGAGAACGAACTCAGCGACCTTGAGCCCCTCGACGTCGCCAGGGGGCTTGTTGCGATTCATGACCGGCTACCGCCGTGGGTCGGCCGTACACAGCGCCTCTCGCTCAATGCAAAGCGCATCCGGCAACTGTTCAAGCAGGCCAAGGATCCGAACCGGTTGATCTTCGACGACATACCCAAGGTGTTGGACGACACTCAAGGCGTTGGCGAAGAGGAAGCGACGCAACGGATCGCAAGCCAGAGTCCGCGAGGGTTTGGTGGAGTTGCTGCAGGCTTATCCGACGATGCTCAACCGTATGAGGGAAACGCTGCTCGCGGAGTTGCAGGTGCCGAATGCCTCGCCGTCGATGTTGGCGGAGTTGCGTGGCCGGGCGGAGAATATTCGCGAACTTGGCGGCGACCATCGCCTGGAGGCTTTCATTGTTCGCCTTGCGCGGTTCGAAGGACGCGACGAGGATATGGAGAGCTTGGCGGGCATGGCCGTCAACAAACCACCTCGGGATTGGGTCGATCCGGATATAGACCGCGCGGCGGTCGAACTCGCCGAAATGGCCCAGCGATTCGTACGTGCGGAGTCCTTCGCCCGCGTCAAGGGACGCCGCGACAAGAGGCACGCCATGGCGGTAGTTGTCGGTATGGAAGGGCGTCCGACGCCGGTCCATGCCGAATTTGACGTGACCGACATGGATCTTCCGGATGTGAAATCGCTAATCAAGCGCATGGACACGGCCCTGCAAGAAAGTGGTGAAGTACGGCGCAACATAATTCTGGGCGCTCTGGCCGAACTGAGCGCCCGATACGTAGACGATGCTAGTGCGACGGAGCCAGCGGGCACCACGAAGCGAAGGCGCGCGGTCTCATGAGCGACAGCAAAACGGAGTGGCATGTTCTGGGCCTGTCGGGCGGTCGCGACAGCGCGGCGCTGGCCGTCCACATGCGCCAGAACCATCCCGAGCTCGATATCGACTATTTCTTCACCGATACCGGCAAGGAACTGCCGGAGGTCTACGAGTTCCTGGTCAAGCTCGAGGGTTTTCTGGGCAAACCCATCTTACGGCTGAACCCTGATCGCGACTTCGACTTCTGGCTCAAGCAGTACAACAATTTCCTGCCATCGCCGCAGACGCGCTGGTGCACGCGGCAGTTGAAGCTACGGCCTTTCGAGCAGTGGATCAAGCCGTCTCTTGAGAAAGGGATCCGGGTGTTCAGCTATGTCGCGATCCGCGCCGACGAGGAATACCGTGAAGGCTACACGTCCAAGCATGAGGGCCTTGCCGTTCGTTTGCCCTTCAAGGATGCCGGCATCGACAAGTCCGGGGTGTTGGAGATTCTGGATGGCGCGGGCCTAGGCTTGCCGACATATTATGAATGGCGCACCCGTAGCGGCTGCACGTTCTGCTTCTTCCAACAGAAGATCGAGTGGGTGCGGCTGATGGAACGGCATCCGGACTTCTTCGAGGAAGCCAAGCGCTATGAGAAGGACGCCGTCGACCATGGCTCGCCATTCACTTGGAGTCAAGGGGAATCGCTCGATGAACTTTCCAAGCCTGAACGTGTAGAGCGCATCCGGCAGGATCACGAGCGACGGCTTGGGTTGATGCAGGCGAAGGTGCGGCAGAATCCCCTTAGACCGGATGGAGAGCCGTTGGACATCGATGACCTGTACGGCAAGTCAAAAGTGTGCTTGGCGTGCCATAAGTAGGAGTCATCCTTAGTGTTCGAAGTCATTCGGCAAATGGAAGGCGGTGAAATACAGGGATCAGTCGTGCATGACGCTAAGCACCTTGGCTGCGGCGGAGAACCTTGGCAGCGCATGGTCGCCGATTGAGTAGGCCAAATGACCGCAGATGTTACTGGCAGAAAGTTTGTTGGAGCGGGTCCGGGACAAGACTTGGACGAGATCGTCGGACGCTGGAGTGCGGATAATCTCGGAACGGTGCTCGGCCGAGATGTGGTCGAACTGGTTGGGGCTCTCACAGGTGCCCCGGACAGGCTTGCAATGTTACGGCGCATTGCCGGCAGGTTCCTTCGCGAGAGGCCGGACGAGATGATGGCCCGACACGATATCCGGAGGTTGTGTCTCAATGCCATGTCCACGCAAAAGTTCGAAGAACTTGCTGAGCGCCTAGGAGCGGCAGATGCCGGCGCTGTACGGGACATAGACCCGACCCAGGAGGGCAAAACTTGGCAGGCCTTTTTGGGGTTCTTCGGAATCGATTTACGGGGGGCCGCACTCTTCGCAGCGGCCTTAGATCAGGAGACTGTACGGCCGAAGTTCGGCATCTTCCCTCATCAGCGCAAGGTCGCTGACAAAGTGCGTGCTGCGATCCGCGGGGGCCACGGACGAATCCTCCTTCACATGCCGACCGGAACTGGCAAAACCAGAACGGCAATGCATGTTGTGAGCCGTTTCCTAGCGGCCTCTGAACCCTGCGTTGTTGTCTGGCTGGCCAATAGCGGTGAACTGCTCGATCAGGCGGCTGACGCTTTTCATGAGGCCTGGGAGCATTTAGGTGATCGCGAGGTGCACCTTGTGCGTTTCTGGGGAGATCATGCGGCAAAACTGCCCGTTGTTTCAGACGGGCTGATCATCGCGGGGCTCCAGAAGATGCACGCCTTGAAGACCAGAGACCGAATTGCGCTACTGCGCTTCGCGAACTCCGTCAGCCTCGTGGTGGTCGACGAAGCGCACCAGGCTATTGCGCCCACCTATCGAGAGCTGATTGAGACAGTCGCGGAGACGGGCACTCACAATGCTCTTGTGGGTTTGACGGCAACGCCTGGCCGCACCTGGTCTGATATCGCGGAGGATGAACGGCTTTCGCAGTTTTTCGGCGAACAGAAGGTCACGCTTGAGATTGAAGGTTGCGATGATCCCGTCTCGTTTCTTATGGATGAAGGCTACCTGGCGCGCCCAAGTTTTCGCCGTTTGGAGATCGAGGCCGCTCCGGAATTGAAACCGTGCCTCAGCACAGCTGAAGCCGGTAACGAATACGCTACAGCGTTGCTAGAGAACCTAGCGGAACAAGTGGGCCGGAACGTCATAATAATTGACGAGACAAAGCGCCTGATCGAAGCCGGTCACAGCCGGATCATCCTGTTTGGGGCTTCGGTTCGTCACGCTGAAGTGCTGGCGGCCGCGTTGTGCGCGCTTGAGATCGACGCACGCGTTGTGACTGGGAAAACAGCGTCGACAATACGGGAAAAGACCATCAAGGAGTTTCGTCGACCGTCGCCGAAACCTATGATTCTGTGTAACTTCGGCGTCCTGACGACTGGTTTCGACGCTCCGAACACCAGTGCGGCCATTATAGCTCGACCGACAAAATCTCTTGTGCTGTTCAGCCAGATGGTTGGACGCGCAACGCGCGGGCCAAAGGCTGGTGGCAATGAAACTTGCGAGATTTCCACTGTAGTGGATATCGACTTGCCTGGCTTCGGCGATGTCGCCGATGCCTTCACGAATTGGGAGGATGTCTGGCATGACCCATGCTAAAAATCCTGGATCGGAAGACATGGTTAGTGCCGAGATCATTCCTCTCCAGCTGGCCATTACTGCGATGCGAGATTCCGGATACAAAAATACTGCCTATGCGCTCGCCGAATTGATCGATAACGCGGTGCAGGCGAAGGCCACTGTGGTAGAGGTGCTGTGCATCGAAAGACGAGAGCTGGTGTCGGTGCGGGAGCGGAGGCAGTTATTCAAAATGGCCGTTCTCGACAACGGGTCTGGTATGGATGCATCCACTCTGCGTATGGCGCTGCAATTCGGCAATGGGACACATCTCAATGATCGGAAAGGCATCGGCCGTTTCGGTATGGGGCTGCCCAATGCATCGATCTCGCAGGCCGGAAGAGTGGATGTATGGAGTTGGAAAAACGGCCCGGAGAATTCCATCCACACCAACATCGATTTGGGTGTGATCAAGTCGGGAGAGATGCGGGAAGTCCCGCGGCCGACGCATGATCCTGTACCGGACGAAATGGCGTAGCATCTCTGAGGATATTGGGCAAAGCGGCACTCTGGTTGTCTGGTCGAGCCTCGACTTGGCTCGGCTCACCTGGAAAAGCGCTTTGCATACTCTTCACAACACAGAGCGGATCATAGGGCGCGTGTATAGGCGGTTCATCATCGATGGATCGGTATTGATCCGTCTTTTTGCCAAGGAGGAAGACGGCATCGAACCGCTGTACGACCAACCAGCTGTATTCAACGACCCTCTATATCTAAAGGAATCGCCAGCGATACCGGAACCCTTTAATCAAAAGCCGATGTTCGAGCTAGCTTTTAATGATGAACAGGACATAGAGTACGGCGGGAAGGCGCATAAGGTCACAGTTCGCTATTCGGTTGCGACCTCCGATACTGTAACCGAAGCCGGTACGCGGGAACGCGGCCGGACGCAGTACGGACAGCACGCCCGTAAAAACATCGGTGTCTCGGTCATGCGAGCAGGTCGGGAGATCATGATCGATCAGGGATGGTGTAACGGATACGACCCGCGAGAACGGTGGTGGGGTGCCGAGGTTGAGTTCCCGCCAGAGCTCGACGAGCTATTTGGTGTCACCAACAACAAACAGGCGGCCACTCAATTCTCCGAGCTCGCCACCATCGAATGGGAGCAACTAAAAGAGGAGGGGGAAGAGTTCATCGATGTAGTGAATCGCCTAAAGGAAGACGGTGATCCGCGAGGCTGGCTGCTTAGCCTATCCGACAGCATGCACCGAAATCTCAATCAGCTTCGCGAGACAATCAAGGCACAGGGCGCGGGGCGACGGTCAAGCAGAAGGGAGCGTCATGACGAGGCCGACGATGTTACTGTGGCCATCAACAAGAGATGGAAGGAGCGGTCGAAAGAGTGTCCGATCAAAGGAGAGGACGATTCTCCTACCGACGCCGACCTTAAGGATATCCTCGTTGACCTTACGAAGAACAAGAGTTACAGCGAAAATGACGCAAAAGATCTTGTTTCGTTGATCCAAGACGCAGACCTGAAGGTCGTGTTTCTAGAGGCAGATTTCCCGGAAGCCTATCAACTGTTCAATGTCGAGATGAAAGGCACGGTGACGGAGATCACGTTCAATCGGCGCCACCTGGCCTTTGACGATATTTTTGGAACCGTCTCGGCGGTCGATGAGAATATTAGCAACCTCTTGCAAGAAGAGGTTCTAGAGCGGCTGATACGAGCAGTCAACGCCAGTAAGATCATCTTTGCGGCGTGGGCGCGCTATGAGCGCGAGGCTGGGATCGACAGGGCGCGGGCGCTGCAAAAGGTTCGCTTCGATTGGGGACAGATCACCGCGAAGTTTCTTCAGCCGGAGGATGACTGCATTCTATAACTCGGCCGGAGGCGTAACCTTATGATCGTAGACGGGGAACGCCTGAAAGCTCTCTTGCGCGATGCACAACGTGAAGTTTTGTTATGTACGCCTTTTATCAAAGCGCGGGTGCTGAAGACCCTCTTGTCTACGGTTGAGGCCTCGGTCTTTGTACGGGTCGTTACCAGATGGCGGGCGCGGGAAGTTGCTGCGGGCGTGAGTGATCTGGCGGTGTTCGAGATTGCTAACAATCGGCCGAATACGGAACTCGCCTTGCTGAACGACCTTCATGCCAAACTCTATTTGGCTGACGATAGCGGCCTGGTCGGTTCCGCAAATCTCACGGCAACGGCATTGGGCTGGGCGGAGCGGACCAACATCGAGATACTAATGGCGGTAAGGCGCGAGAACCCCGACGTCGAACGTCTGCTGAAGCGCTTGGATACGGCCGTCCAGGCCACCTTTGCAATCCGCTCAGCGGTCGAAGTGGAGGCAGCCACTCTCACTGTACCGAAGCTAGATGAGAGCCAGGACTTCGCGAAGGAGAGTGGCGATGGCAGGAAGTGGGCATGGTTTCCTCGTTGTGCTGCACCGGACAAGCTTCACGCGATGTATGTGAACTCGGAAACGGCGGCTGTTGTCGAGGGGACCAGGGGTGACGGCCTTGCTGATCTGCACGACTTGCATACCCCTAGCGGCATGTCGGCGGCGGATTTTGCCAATGCTGTGCAAGAAACGCTTCTCTTGATGCCGGCATTCAAGCGAATCATCGATCGCGTTCCTCAAGGCGTGGCCGATGCTGATGGAATCGGGCTCGTCATTGAGGAGCGCCCTGATTTAACCCAACCAGATGCAGCCCATCAATGGCGGATCATCCGCGATTGGATCGCGGTCTTTTTTGAAGACCAATTCGAGGTGGCTCCCGAGTCTTTCGTCACTCGCCTCAGGCCAAGGTACAGAGGAGAGGAGAGGATCCCTCGTAAATAGCCTTAAGTCCCCCCGCATCGGACCCCCTATTGTATGGGCTGCTGCTTGCTGAACGCTGCCTCCGATGGCATAATGCGTTCATGTCAGTACAGATCACCATCAGAGGCGTCCCCCAGGAAGTGCGCGACGAGCTTGCGGCGCGTGCGGCGTTGCAACGCCAATCCATGCAGGAATTCCTCCGCTGTGAGTTGGAACGGATCGCATCCCGGCCCTCCCTGGGCACCTGGCTGCAAGGAGTTCGCGATCGCAAGGAAGCGGCAGGCACTCAGGTTCCACCTTCCAATATTTTAAGCGCCCGTGATGCGGACCGGACGTGACGGTAGTCACCGACGCATCCGTGCTTGTCGCGGTCCTGGTCGACTCGGGGCGGGAAGGGAAATGGGCGGAGTCCGCCGTCGCTGAGGGCTCTTTGGCCGGTCCGGAATTGGCATTGGCCGAAGCGAGCAACATCCTGCGCCGGTTGGAACAAGCCGGTAAAATCTCCCGGCTTGAGGCGAACAGCGCACACCGGGATCTGCTGCGGCTCGACCTGGAGTTGTTTCCCTTCGCGCCGTTTGCCGACCGCGTATGGGCATTGCGAAACAACCTGACCAGTTACGACGCTTGGTACGTGGCGCTGGCCGAGGTGCTCGATTGTCCACTGGTGACGATTGACAGAAAGCTGAGCCGCGCCAGTGGTCCCCGTTGTGAGATCCTCGTTCCGCCGACAGCAGGCGCGCGTTGAAAACAGCTTCTTCCGATACAAGTCCGTGCTCGGAGGCGGATTGAAGGCGAGGCCCGGCAAGGCACAAAGGAGAGAAGTTGGGGTCGGGTGTCACATCCTCAACCGGATGGCCGAGCTGGGTAGGCCGAAATCCTGCGCTGTGGTGTCCTGAACGAGAAGTTGGAAAAGCGCCTGAGAACGGCGGAGCGAAACTAGACCATAGAGCGGCGAATCGAAGCTGCTTTTGGGCGGAGTAAAAGTAGACCGTCCGAGTGGTCCAGCGAACATTCCTGTGGTGTTTGTGGGACACGAGAGGGATGTATCGCGTGGAGCTATACGCTCAAGTACGGCGCAGTGTCTTTGTCGAAGGGCTCAGTGAGCGCGAGGCCGCCAAACGGTTTGGCCTGGCGCGAGGGACGGTGCGCAAGATGTTGCGCTACGCCACTCCGCCGGGCTATCGGCGGCGCCAACCAGCGCAGAGGCCGAAGCTGGATCCCTTCACCGGAATCGTCGATCAGATCCTCAGCGACGATCAGGAACGTCCGAAGAAACAACGCCACACCGCAAAACGCATCTTCGACCGCTTGCGCGACGAGTACGATTTCACCGGCGGTTACACGATCGTCAAGGACTATGTTCGCGACAAGAAGCTCGGCGGGCAAGAGATGTTCGTGCCGCTGGTGCATCCGGCGGGCGATGCCCAGGCCGACTGCGGTGAAGCTCTGGTGGTCATTGACGGCGTACAGCGCAAGGCGCACTACTTGGTGGTCGATCTGCCGCCTAGCGATGACGCTTTCGTAAAAGCTTTCCCGGCCGCGACGACGGAAGCGTTTTGCGAGGGGCACAACGCAGCGTTTCGGTACTTCGGCGGCGTGCCACGCAGCATCCTCTACGACAACACGACCTTGGCGCTGGCGAGGATTCTGGGCGACGGCAGGCGCAAGCGGACCAGGGTGTTCAGTGAACTGCAGTCGCACTATTTATTCTCCGATCGTTTGGGGCGTCCGGGCAAAGGCAACGACAAGGGAAAGGTGGAAGGACTGGTCGGTTATGCCCGGCGGAACTTCATGGTGCCGGCGCCAAGGTTTCCAAGCTGGGAAGCGTTCAACGAGCAGCTCGAAGCGCAGTGCCTCAACAATCGTAAGCGGCGCTTGCGGCGGCACACCGAAACGATTGAGGAACGTTTCAAGCGTGACCGCCAAGCGTTGTTGCCCTTGCCGCCCACGCCCTATGACGCCTGCGACAAACGCACCACGCGGGTGACGTCGCTGTCATTGGTGCGCTATCGCGCCAACGACTACTCGGTGCCCACACGCTACGGACATCGCCAGGTGTTGCTGAAAGGCTACGTCGATGAAATCGTGATCTGTTGTGGCAGCGAAGAGATCGCGCGCCACCGGCGCAGTTACGAACGCGAAGAGTTGATCTTCGATCCGCTGCATTACCTAGCACTGCTGGAACGCAAGACCAACGCGCTCGATCAAGCGGCCCCGTTGGCGGGCTGGGAGCTGCCCGAACAGTTCCCGTGCTTGAGACGTTTGCTCGAGGCACGGTTGGGAAAGCCAGGCAAGCGCGAGTACGTGCGGGTATTGCGATGACTGGAGGACTTCCGATTCGAGCACGTTGCCGCGGCGGTGCGCCAAGCCTGCGAGTTGGGAGCGATTGGCTTGGATGCAGTCAGGCACTTAGTGCTGTGCCGCATCGAGCAACGGCCGCCGCGCTTGGACTTGACGAAGTATCCGCACCTGCCGGCAGCCCAGGTGGAGCAAACCTCCGCTGCGGACTATTTGGCACTGCCGGCACAAGGAGGGGGGTAATGGCGAGGTCGAAACTTCTGCTCGAAGCGCATTTGAAAGCGTTGCGGCTGCCAACCTTCCTGCGCGAGTACGACAAACTGGCGCGGCAATGCGCCGCCGAGAGCTTGGATTCGAGGAGCTTCCTGCAACAACTCTGCGAGCTGGAACTGCTCGACCGTGAACAGCGGGCCACCGAGCGCCGCAGCAAGGCCGCGAAGTTTCCCGTGACCAAGAGTCTGGACACTTTCGACTTCCCGTCCTTGCCGGCGTTGAACAAGAAGCTGGTGCTGGAACTGGCGCGCTGTGAGTTTATCGACCGCCGCGAAAACGTGCCGGCACTGGGTAATTCCGGCACGGGCAAAACGCACATCGGCTTGGCGTTGGGACTGGCGGCTTGTCAGCGCGGCTATCGAACACGCTTCACAACAGCGGCGGCACTGGTCAATGAGCTGCTCGAAGCCCGAGATGAACGGCGCTTGCTGCGATGTCAAAAGCAGTTGGCCAAGCAGGATCTGCTGATCGTCGATGAACTGCGCTACGTGCCGCTATCGAAGACCGGAGCGGAGTTATTGTTCGAAGTGTTTTCCCAGCGCTACGAACAGGGCTCGACGCTGGTCACCTCGAATCTGCCGTTTAACGAATGGACGGAGGTCTTCGGCTCCGAGCGGCTGACCGGCGCCAGCCTTGTTGCACGGATAGGGATGGAAACGGAATTCCCCCTTTCCCCAAGCGGTAGTGTCAGGCGATGCGTTCGAACACAGGCCGTCCGAGCGCGGTCATTGTGTTCAGGACTTTTCGACCGAGTTGGACCTCCGTGATCTGCCTGGAGAAGCTGCGGAATTTGAGTTTGGGGCCGATGACGCTCTTCCAACGGCCCATCTGCGTTTCTATTCGGCTGCGCTGGTTGTACCCTGTTGCCGTCTGCCAGGCCATGCACCCGTTGCTGCGGATTTGGGCAATATGGCGATCCCGAACGGTCGCATCACGCGCCGATTGCAGGCGGATCACTGCGTCCTTTGGCGGCGGTATGACCACATCCAGGGTCTCCCCATACCGCTGCCTCAGCAGATTTCGTGTGGACGCTCCATCGTAGGCGCCGTCAGCCAGAAAGCCCGTGACCGGGGCATCCAGCTGATCCAGGAGGCTGGGTAAGGCTGTGCTGTCTCCAACGTTATCGTGAGTCAGAGCGGCGCAAACAATCGCCCCGCTGGCGAGGTCCAGTCCGAGGTGGAGCTTGCGCCAGCGGCGGCGTATTCCCTTGGTGTTATGCTTCTGCGCTAGCCATTCGCCCTCGCCGAAGATCTTGAGGCCAGTACTGTCGACCAGCAGATGGATAGGCACAGATCCTGCTTGCCTCATCACCTGAGCGATGCTCACCCCGTTTGCGCGACGCGCCAGCGTGGAGTAATCCGGTACCCGTATATCCAACCCCATGAGCGTGCCGATGGAACCCATAAGCCCCTGTGTCTGACGCAGTCCAAGATGGTATGCCGTGCGCAGCATCAGGCATGTCTCGATCGCCAAATCCGAGTATCTGCGCTGACCACCCCGTGACGTGCGGCGCGGCGCGCTCCACACACTTTGAGCCTCCTCACTGACCCAAATCGTGAGGTCACCCCGTTGGCGCAAGCTCTCGTTATATTCCGCCCAGTTGATCACCCGGTACTGCACCTTATCAAACTTGTGCCGGCGCGCTGCGGTGAACTTATGTGGCATTTAGACTACCCCCAGCGTTGAAAAAACCAATGATAAGACATCCTTCGGGATGATCCATGCAACAAGGTCCACTTCATCCAGACCCGCAAGATCGCTCCGGGCTGACTACAAGGCTCGGACCGCCCTTATGTTGTATTTCAACACCAATGTGGGCGCTACCCTACTCTGGAGCCGGGCTTGATTTCGGGTGAGGCCACTGACGCGCCGAACAGCAGGCCTTCTTGCTCACGCGACAAAACTTCGGAGCCTACATCGGTAGCATCCAGTTCCTGCGGACGGAAACGGATCACTCGTGTCGGGAGCGTCGGCGGCTTCCAAAGCCTGTAAAATTAGTTTCTTCGCCTTCAACTTCGCCTGTCGAGCTGTCGTCGTGCCATCGGTCTGGAATCTGGCTTCAGAAAGGGCCTGCGTGATCTCACCGGACGACACGGGAGCACCGTCGCTCCCCGCCAACATCTCAACGAACTGAAATAGTTGGGAATCAGGGCTGAGTTGTTGGACTTCGTTCCCGCAAACCCAGACCTTCTTCAGCCGCGTGTCGACGACAAGTTCGGCACTTTCTGGAGCCCGGACAATCGCAGGCAGCTTGGCCGCGAATCCACATGCCGCAGCGCCGTCGCGGATGACCTGTTGCTCGGAGGGGATCGGTCCAGACAACATCACCGTTGCCAACCCGGACTCGTCCAGCTGCGATGCAGGCATTAGCAGCAGTACATGTGCGCCGTTGGCGCGCCCACGCAGGCGCGCCCCAATGCCCCCCTGCGGCTTTCGGATGGTGTATGCCAAGTAAAGGCGCTCATCGTCAACGGGAAGCCAACCCAGTTCAAGCAGTTCATCGCCGGCGCTCCAAACGGCACCGCCGTCAGTAACGCCCAGGGTCGTGCGGAGATACTGCCGAAACGATTCAGGCACCAACTCCAGCCCTTCGACGTCTGTCGCGCTCAATGAGCGCGACGGGACTTCGGCGGCTTCGCTGACGCCGTGAAAATTCCCCTCGGCAATCGGCTCAACGCGAAGAACACGCCCGGCGTTGGGGTGATCCGGATGCGGAACTGCCTGAAGCTGAATAGGCCGAAGAACACCGTGTTGCACAAGGATGTCCGTCGTAGCGCCGAACACTGCCCGCCAAACTGGGAGAGGGTGGCGCCAGGGATAGAGTGACCAAATATCAAGCTGATTTCCTGGAGGCGCTGCTGTCCGAATGCCGATCGCACCGAGGAGAGTGTCTATCAAACGTTCATGTGCCTTCTGTGAAACCTCGATTCGGCTCGGCACCCGTACATTGACCAGAACGGGCCGCGTGCTCTTGCCAATGACATCTACCTTTAGCTTCGCTTGCACGAATGTACCCTCGGTCAACGAAAGGCGATGACGCTCGATAAGATCAAAGCAGTCCTGGTCGCGAAGCACGAGATGGCTTCTGTCGCCGTACTCCCAGACACATTCCGTCAGCCGCACTCGACTGACACCGAAGACACCATGATTGTCGAGAGCGGCGCGCCCCCGATCCTGCAGGACTGTAAGGTTGCACACCGAATCATCGCTAAAGAAGTCCTCGTCGCAAAAAAGCAACCTTCCGAGCGTTACACGATAGAATTCCACCATCGACGGGGCACGTGCGGCAATTCGAAGACGTCCGAGTGCAACCTCATAGCGGAGAATGTCGCCGTGTACAGGTCGGAACGGAATCAGAGCTCGCGCGGCATGCCCGGGCAGCACGGCGAGAGGCTTCTTCATTCGATCGCTACGCAGAATGCTGAATACGCAGACACCGTCATCCTCGAATGCCTCCACTTGAACGTGGTCGCCAAGGTCGGAGTCCTGGCAGTGACGCAGAACGGCAGCGCAGAGCATCTCCCGCTGTCCCTTGAGGTTACTTACGGCTCTCGGCTCCTTGGCCAAGAATTCGTTGTAACGACGGCGGTCGCCCGACTCCTGCACCTGTGTTTGAGCTCTCGCCAATACGTCAGCCAACGAAGCGTTACCGCGCTGTCCCAAATACAGCTGCATGGCGAGTTCGCGTTCGCTGACACCATCCGGCAGGTTATGGAGTTGTACGCGCCGTTCCGACCTTGTTGCATGGATCATCCCGAAGGGTGTCTTATCATTGGTTTTTTCAACGCTGGGGGTAGTCTAAATGCCACATAAGTTCAACGCAGCGCGCCGGCACAAGTTTGATAAGGTGCAGTACCGGGTGATCAACTGGGCGGAATATAACGAGAGCTTGCGCCAACGGGGTGACCTGACGATTTGGGTCAGTGAGGAGGCTCAAAGTGTGTGGAGCGCGCCGCGCCGCACGTCACGGGGTGGTCAGCGCAGATACTCGGATTTGGCGATCGAGACATGCCTGATGCTGCGCACGGCATACCATCTTGGACTGCGTCAGACACAGGGGCTTATGGGTTCCATCGGCACGCTCATGGGGTTGGATATACGGGTACCGGATTACTCCACGCTGTCGCGGCGCGCAAACGGGGTGAGCATCGCTCAGGTGATGAGGCAAGCAGGATCTGTGCCTATCCATCTGCTGGTCGACAGTACTGGCCTCAAGATCTTCGGCGAGGGCGAATGGCTAGCGCAGAAGCATAACACCAAGGGAATACGCCGCCGCTGGCGCAAGCTCCACCTCGGACTGGACCTCGCCAGCGGGGCGATTGTTTGCGCCGCTCTGACTCACGATAACGTTGGAGACAGCACAGCCTTACCCAGCCTCCTGGATCAGCTGGATGCCCCGGTCACGGGCTTTCTGGCTGACGGCGCCTACGATGGAGCGTCCACACGAAATCTGCTGAGGCAGCGGTATGGGGAGACCCTGGATGTGGTCATACCGCCGCCAAAGGACGCAGTGATCCGCCTGCAATCGGCGCGTGATGCGACCGTTCGGGATCGCCATATTGCCCAAATCCGCAGCAACGGCCGCATGGCCTGGCAGACGGCAACAGGGTACAACCAGCGCAGCCGAATAGAAACGCAGATGGGCCGTTGGAAGAGCGTCATCGGCCCCAAACTCAAATCCCGCAGCTTCTCCAGGCAGATCACGGAGATCCAACTCGGCCGAAAAGTCCTGAACACAATGACCGCGCTCGGACGGCCTGTGTTCGAACGCATCGCCTGACACTACCGCTTGGGGAAAGGGGGAATTCCGTTTCCATCCCTATCCGTGCAACAAGGCTCTCGAGCAGGACCTCTACTACCTTGATCATTGGACTCCGACGCTCGATATGCGTATCGCCCTGCGAACGATAGCGACGGTGGTTCGCAACCTCGTTGGCCGACGTGGAGAAGGCGAAGAGCGGCGAAATGCCCGAGTCGTTTAGCGCCGTTCAGTTGCTGCGGCATCTTGGCCGGAACTGGGCTGTTTTCGCGTCCGCGGTTGCCGCCGCCGCGGTTCTTGCATTCGTCGGCAGCATCCTTACCCCAAACAGGTATAGGGCAGAGACACGGCTGCTGATCGAAGCGCCGACGGGTTCAGACCCACGATCGGCGCTGGTGATCAGCCCCGTTTACATCGATTCGTTGAAGAGCTATGCGCTGATGGCGTCGAGCGACGAGTTGTTCGAGCAGGCGGTCGGCGAATTAGGACTGAGAGACGCCGTGAACCCGGAGCCACTATCTACGCTAAAAGCGTCAATCTTGGAAGTTGAAGTTCTGGGCAACACCAAAATCTTGTCAATTCGGGCGACGCTGCGGGACGCGCAAAAGGCACAGGCTCTGGCGCTGTATCTCGCTGAAGCTACGATCGAACGGAATCAGGAACTGCAAGCGGCCGGGGGGCGCCTCCGCGCTGGCGCCGCAAACGAAGCTCGCGACGCCGCGGTTTCGGGGGTAAGCGAAATCGAAGCTGAACTGCTGGCAGCTTCTCGCCAGCGGCCCGTCGCCGGCCTTGAGGTGGAAGTCGAGATGCTGACCGCGGAGCGTGAAAGCTTGAGGGAAGAGCTGCGCCTCGTGCAGCGCGGTTCGACTGCATTGATACCGGGCGAGACGCCCGCGGCTAGCGCTGAGCCGCTGGAAGCACGCGTTGCGCGGTTACGGTCGGAGATCAAACGCCTCGACGCTGAACTTCGAGAAAAAACGATTCGTCTATCAAGTGCCATCGCGCTCCATGACGCGATTGAGGATCGGCTAACAGCGGCGAGGGAGATTTTGAGTGAGGCGAATGCCCGGCTGGCCGATGAGAGCGCTGCGCAGCCGACGCGTGGCGAGCGGCTTCAGATTCTTGATCGCGGAGTCGTGCCCGACCGACCGAGTTCGCCTCAAGTGGGCGTCAATGTCATCGTAGCTTCGGCGCTGGCTTTAGTGCTGTCGCTGCTATTCGTCACCCTGCGATTTAGTCTCTCGCTCGCGGGTCCTGAAAGTGATTGATGGGCCCCGTCCCGTGGAGCAATTGCGGGTCGCACTGGTCCACGACTGGCTCACTGGGATGCGCGGTGGGGAGAACGTCCTCAGAGAACTCTGCCTGCTATTTCCGAATTCCAGGGTGTATACAATGCTGTGGAAACGAGGTTCGGTGGATCCGCAAATCGAGCGCCGAGTGGTGCAGACGTCTTTCCTACAAGGCGTCACAGGTCTGACGGACTATCGTAATTTGCTCCCGCTGTTTCCGGCGGCGATCCGCACCTTGCGTATCGCCGATGCCGACCTGGTGATAAGTAGCAGCCATGCCGTGGCTAAAGCTGTGCGGGTGCCCGCTGGGACCCCTCACCTCAGCTATATCCACACGCCGATGCGCTATGTGTGGGGTCCGATCGACAGCCATTTCGCTTTTGGGAAGGGCCGACGCTGGAAGCGAGCCGCGCTGACTTGCGTCAAACCGTATCTGAAGCGATTTGATGTGCGCTCAACCGCCAAGATTGACACGCTCGTCGCGAACTCGGAAAACATTCGGCGGCGAGTACGGCATGCCTACGGGCGCGAGTCCGAAGTCGTATACCCTCCCGCGGATACGGAGTTCTTCTCGCCACAGCCGGCCGAGCATCCCGACGACTTTTACCTTGTCGTTTCGGCACTAGAGCCGAGTAAGCGAATCGACTTGGCGATTGAGGCGTTTCGTTTTCTCGATTGGCGTTTGGTCATCGTTGGCGATGGAACGTTGAGAACGGATTTGCGGAGGATTGCATCCGAGCGTGTGGAGTTTGCGGGGCGTGTCTCAAACGAGGAGTTGCGGCGGCTTTATCGACGTTGCCGTGCCCTGATCGTTCCGGGGATCGAGGATTTCGGTTTGACTCCAGTCGAGGCACAAGCGTGCGGCCGCCCGGTTGTTTGCTACGGCGACGGTGGGGCCGTCGAAAGTGTGATCGACGGGCAGACAGGTATCCACTTTCGCCCGCAAACTTCGAGCGCGCTGGCCGAGGCGATTCAGCGCGTCGAGAGCCGGGAATGGCCGGCGAACGCTTTACGGCAGAACGCCGAGCGCTTTTCCGTGGATACGTTTCGCAGTCGAATGCGAGAGCTGGTAATCGACCTAGGGAGCCGTCGATGACAGCCGGGGTTACCCGACTCCTCAAACTGGAATCTCAGATTCCGATGCTTCTTTGGGGGACGTCGGCCGGAGTCGTCGCCGCGTTCGTAGTGGTAATTCCAGACTGGCGCATTCGCATCGCGCTGGCCGCCGGCATCGCAACGGTGACGCTGTCTTGCTGGGTGTTGGGCGAACCCCAGCGGTGGTGGATAGGCTTCGTTGCGACTGTCTTGCTGCTGCCGCCTTTTCCATTGGCAATTGGGAATGCCGGCCCGCATGTCTCGCTCTTGTTCGTAGCGCTGGGCGTCTGGTGCGCCATCGCCAATTTCGGCCGATGGCGGATCGAAGCAGAGGGGGTGACCTTCGCGCTCGTCATCTTCTCAAGCTGGCTGTTGATGACCACGATCGTCGCGATGCTCTATTCGGGTGTGCCCGTCGCGCTGGGGGGCATGGCGAGAGTCGCGCTGTTTGGCATCGGCGTGTTCTCTTATTTCTATGTCTCGCACGGCCCCGGGCGGTTTTCGAAACTAGACGCCTTTCAGTGGTCGAAGTGGGCCTTCTGCCTTGCCGCGATCTCCGCCGCCTGGGCGTCGATTGAGTTCTATTTTCAATGGCCGTCGGTGGGGCGCTTTGCCGAGCAGTTTGTGTGGCTGCCGTTTGGTATCTTTCGGCGAGCACAGGGTGTGTTTCATGAGGCCGGGATGTTGGGGAACGCGTGCGCGCTGTTCTTGGTGATGGCGGCCGTTGCGAGCGCGCGAGTTGAGGTGCGCCGCCGGATCGCGCCGACGTTCTGGCTGCTTACGGGGGCGATGGCTCTGCTGAGCGGCCTGGTTCTATCATTCTCACTTTCGGTTCGGCGGATCGTCGCTGGTAAACCTGGTGGTGGCGATCACCACGCTTCTTTTGCTTGAACGTCAAAGAATTCAGTTTCGGCGTCTGTTGATCTTCGTCACCACCGCTCTGGCCTTGACGGGTATGGCCGCCGCGCTGGCAGCGCCCGCCGTATTCAACGCGTACGTTCGCCATCTGAGCAACACCGTTAGCTATGCGGCGGCAAGCCCCGAGGCGATTCTTAGTGGACGCCTCGAAACATGGTCGTTATTGCTCGAACGGCTGGCGGAGCAGCCCAGCGTGCTACTGGCCGGCATCGGATTCAAAACGCTGCCCTACACCTCGTATTTTGGAGAACCCTTGGTAGCCGACAACATGTACTTGAGCCTGTTGGCGGAAACCGGCGTGATCGGCCTGCTACTGATGGGCGTGCTTTCGATTGTGATGATCTCCGCCGCTAGCCGAGCCCGCGGCAGTGAAAGTCTTGCGGCTTGGTTTTGCGGCACATGGTTCTTGTGTTTCTGGATGGGCGAACTTGCACAGATGTTGTTTGTCGATGTGCTGACGTATTGGCGGGTGCTGCCGTTGGCATTCTTCGTGCTTGCCTTGGCGCGACGAGAGGTGTCGCGATCGGCGGCATCAGCCGGCGTATGAGGGTACTGCTCATTGACCAGTACGGCGAGTTGGGCGGAGCACAGCAATGCCTGCTCGATCTATTGCCTGCCTTGCTGAATTCGGGCAGAACGGCGCTGCTGTGTGCGCCGCCGGCCGGTCCGCTGTTGGAGCTGGCGCGTAAGACGGGAGCGGAAGCGATTCCGATTTCGTTGGGGGCCTACGCTTCCGGGCGCAAACCTCTAACTCAGGCCGTGCGTTACGGCTGGGAGTCGCTCGGGGTGAAGCGCGTTCTCGAAGCGCAAGTCAGCCGTTTTAGGCCTAACGTGCTTTACGCGAACGGGCCCCGCACGCTGCCTGCCGCCGCGTTTGTAGCGCGCGCAAGCGGACTGCCGCTCGTTTTTCATTGCCACCACCGATTGTCGGATCAGGCCACGATCCGGCTCGCAAAACGCGCGTTGCGATTCAGTCGCGCACATCTGATTTCGTGCTGCCGATTTGCCGGCGAGCCAGTTGAAGGGTCGGTTGATAGCGGCCGAAGTTTTGTAATTTACAATGGCGCCCGCGGGCCCACGGACAACGTGCCGAGGAACGGCGCGGGTGAGCGAACGGTTGGCGTTTTGGGCCGGATCTCGCCAGAGAAAGGCCAGGCCGAGTTCCTAGAAGCTGCCCGCGAAGTCTTTAAGCAAGATGCCGGCTGTCGCTTCTTTGTTTGCGGGAAAGCACTGTTCGACGATCCGGTCGCTCTACGGTATGAACAATCGCTGAAACGAATCGCCCAGGGCTTGCCGGTTGAATTCATGGGCTGGCGCGATGACGCTTACTCGGTTCTGCAAAATTGCGGCGTCGTTGTCGTCCCGTCGATCCGGGAGCCCGCTACGACGCGGGTGATTCTAGAGGCGTATTCATGCGGTGTTCCCGTCGTGGCGTTCGCCAGCGGGGGAATTCCCGAAGTAGTGCGTGACGGCACTACAGGACTTCTGGTCGAGCCTGCCACGCCCGCTGCATTGGCGGATACGCTAATCGATCTCCTGCAGAGTGATTCCCGCCGAGCTGAGCTGGGCAGGAACGGCCTCGCGGAGTGGCGAAAGCGGTATTCAGTTGATAGGTTTCAAGACGAGGTTGTCAGCGTTTTGGAGGGAGCAGCGGCGGGCAGTTTTCCACCGCGCGCGGCGCAGGTCTGATGGCTCCGCCCAAAGTAGTTCATCTGAGTTTTCATCTTGACGTTCGCCGCCGAGAACCGAAGGAGCTGCTTACAGCCTGGCCGACGCTCGTGGAAACAGCCGCGGCTGTGGCGCGCACCGACGCTAGCGTCACTGTCGTTCAGGCCTGCCATCTGGACACCACGATAGTTGAGCGCGATGTCGATTTCCACTTCGTTCGAGGAGCCCCGCCGTTCGCTAAGTTGTCACTCACTCGGCGCTTGATCGAATGTGTTCGGCTGTTGCGGCCGGATGTCGTGCAGGTGGCAGGGTTGGGGTCGCCACTTCAGACACGCGCTCTGAGCCGGGCGCTTTCATCGATCCCAGTCGTCGTGCAGGATCACGCCGGTGTGCCGGTTTCGGGGATTCGAAAGTCGGTACACCGCTGGGGGCTAGCTCGCGTGGACGCCGCGCTCTTCACGGCTAGGGAGCAGGCTGAAGCGTATTTCTCGGCCGGAATTTTGCGAGCAGACATGCCAGTATTTGAAGTGCTTGAGGGTTCCAGTTGTTTTACCCCCGGCGACCAACCCGAGGCTCGGCGGCGGACTGGACTTGCGGGCGATCCGTGCGTACTTTGGCTGGCGCGGCTAGACGCCAATAAGGATCCGCTGAGCGTTCTCGAGGCCGTGCGCACAGCGGTCGAGAAACTGCCCGGCATGCAACTTTGGTGCTACTTCTCTGGCGGCGAGCTCGAGCGCGACGTTCGCGCAATGATTGCTGCCGATGATCTACTGAGGAAAATTGTCCAGCTTGTCGGAAAGCGGCCTCATGGGGAAGTTGAGATGCTTTGCCGTGCGGCTGATTTTCTGGTGCAGGGCAGTTGGCGCGAGGGCAGTGGCTTCGCCGTGATCGAGGCCCTTGCTTGCGGGTTACCGCCGATCGTGACCGATATTCCGTCGTTTAGAAAGATCACTCGCAACGGCGCGGTCGGCGCGCTGTCGCCGGCGGGCAACTCAGCCGCCATGGCTCGAAATCTGATTGATCTGGCGAAACGGAATCGTTCGGAGCTTCGAGCAGCCGCGCGACGCCAGTTCGAACAGGAGTTGAGTTGCGCGGCTATCGGGCGCGATCTGCGACATGCTTATGACCAAGTTCTGGCCGCGAAATGAAGGTTGCGCTAATCGTTCCCGGGGGTGTTGACCGCAGCGGCACGGTCCGCGTGATTCCGTGTTTGCTCTGGATGATCGAGCGGTTGGCCCGCCATCACGAGGTTCACGTGTTCGCTCTGCGGCAAGAACCTCAGCCGTCGCACTATAAGTTGCTCGGCGCTCAAATCCACAACGCTGGATCGCGCCCTCGGCGGTTGCGCTTGATCGTTCAATTTCTCAAGGAGCACAGCAAGGCTAAGTTCGACGTCATCCATGCTGTTTGGGCTGCTCCGCCCGGTGTACTTGCGGGCGTGCTGGGACGAGTGCTCGGGGTTCCGGTCTTGTTGCGGCTCACGGGTGGTGATCTCAGCGCTATTGCGGACATCGGCTACGGTCAGCGGCGGACTTGGCGCGGCAGGCTGTGGCTGCGCCTGGCTGTTTGGGGGGCGACCCACATCACCGTACCCAGCGACGCCATGCAGCGCGCGGCCGCCGCGCTAGTAATTCGGGCCGAACGTCTGCCCTGGGGGGTGGCGCTCGATCGCCTGCCGGCGGCGATGCCGCGGGCACGCCCTATCGATCGCCCAGCCCGGTTGCTTTTCGTCGGCTCGCTGAACCGCGTCAAGGATCCGTCTTGCCTGCTGCACGCGGCCAAGGTTCTATGCGACCGAGAGATTCCGTTTCACCTCGACTTGATCGGCGAAGACCTTTCGAGCGGCGAGCTCGAACGACTGGCTCGGAATCTAGGGCTGGCGCCAGTCGCTCGATTTCATGGCTTTCTAACTCAAGATCGATTGTTTGAAATGATGGCGGCGGCCGATCTTCTATTGGTTTCGTCACGACATGAAGCCGATCCTGTAGTCGCTCTCGAAGCGGCGATCGCAGGCACGCCCACAGTCGGAACCGCAGTCGGCCATCTTGCCGATTGGGCACCGGACGCCGCCGCCGTGGTTGCGCCAAGCGAACCAACGGCGCTCGCCGAGGCCGTCATCGAAGTGCTGCGCGACGACGGACGCCGTGTTGCCATGGCGCTGTCGGCGCAGCAGCGAGCGGTACGCGAAGACAGCGATTGGAGTGCGCGCCGAGTTCTCGAAATTTATGAGCAGCTTTTGTCGAGATGACCCGGACAGCTTGGTTGGGCGGATCATTCAAGGGAGAAACTTGAGGTGCCAGCGAGGTGGCGTTGCGCCTCACGGTACCGAGCCGCGAGGCGGCGCGGCTCGGTACCTCGAACGGTTTCGTCCAACAACTAGCTTGGCGGGCAGCTTGGAAAATCAAGTTTCAGGTTAGTGTGTTGTCTCAGGGCGATGCGTCAGATCGTTCGACGCCCGCAAGTCCGACGCGAAAAAGGATCGCGGCTAGGGCTGCGATCCCGGCTGCCCAGGCCAATACCAGCGAGTAGCCCCAATGTGAAATTGCCCAGCCGGCGCACGTCGCGGCAATCGCGTGGGCAGTGAAGATTGTCGTGTAGTTCAGCGACGACGCGGCCGTTCTTTCGCGTTCTTCGACTTGGGACATCAGTAGGTCGTGAAGACCCGGTTCGCTCATCCACTGAAACGACATGTACAACAAATACGCCGCGCAGGGTAGCCAAAGGGGCTCCTCGATCGCGAGAAACAGTAGCCCCAGACCGGCGGCACCTTGCATGGCCGAGATAGATTTCACTGCTCCGAATCGCAGCAGTAAGAACGGCGCGGCCAAAATCGCGGCGACTTGCACGACTTGGGCGGAGGCGAAAAGATCGCCCAGACGCTCAACCGGCAGCCGCAGCCGATCGACGAAGTAAACGTTGAAGAACGGGTTAAATGCTCCTATCGCCAAGTTCCACACGAAGATGATCGGGAGGAATCGGAAAACGAAGCGGCTCCGCGGGTAGCGGCCGGCCTGGGACTGAGGCTTTGCCAATCGACGAATACGCATGCCGGGTAGCAACGCCAGTGCCGTGACGGCGCAGCCCACGAGAGCGGTAGCCTGATTTGGCGAGAACGATTGCGTGCCGTCTGAAACGAACCATTCGGGCAATCGGCCCCCGAATAGTCCGCCCAAAATTCCAGTCGAGATGCTTGTCGCAAAAAATAGGCTAAAGGCTCGAGCTCGCAAAGACTTCGGCACTAGCCCGGTGATCACGGGCGCGATGCAGACGACCCAAAACGAAAATAGAACTCCGGCCACGAACGCCGTGGCGAGCAGGTTGGTCTCGGTCTGAACGATCGTCCGCAGCATGCCTACCGCCGGCACCGCAATGAAACAAGTCAACAACATGAAACGCAATCCCAGGCGCTGGGCGAGCCAGCCGCCCGGAAGCGCGCCGGCGATGCTGCCCGCCGTCATCGCCGAGGTGACGAATCCCACGAAGCTTTCGTCGAAGCCAAGGTCCGTCAAGTGGAGGTTGTACACGAGTACAAAGATGAAAAGCCCCAGATGGTAGAAGGACGCGGCGATGAGATAAGTCCAGAAATCCGCGCCTAGGTTTGCGAATGAAACTTTTCCGAGGGCTATTGTGCCCGCTAGTCCGACCAGTGCCCTAACGTGATGCACGGCCCGCGCGGCGAGATGTCCTCCGTACTGCAGCGTCTCTCGCATCTTGTTGACAGTTGCTGGCCGATGTTCCGCCGTGGGTGGCACCGAGACGGGCGTCGGCAGGGTTCTCGGGAATATTTTTCTGCTGATCACTTGCCACTTGGACGCGTCCCCTGGCAGCAGCGCCAAGTGAAGCCAAAGTTCGTCTTTGTTGGGCTTAAAATGGCCCAGAACTGGAGAGGCAGCACACTCCCGCAGCCAGCTATTTGCCGGGGCCGGCAGCTCGGCGATTCGCTGCTTTAGCGGGTCGGACAGCCGACAGCCGAACCATTGGCGGGCAAGCTCAAAGACTGTAGCGCAGTATCGGCGCACCTCCGCGCAATTGCGTCTCTCCCAAGCTGCCCAGAATTCATCGTCGGCGGCGGAGTTGTTGAGGAAGTGAGCGATTTCATGCGTGTGGCACAAGCGGGCGTCTCCACGCAGCACGTGGCGAAGAGCGTGGAGTCCCGCATACGTGATCCGATCGTGAGGATCGAGTACAGGAACACGTTGAGTTTCGATCTCGATCGTAGTCCGGCGCCGCCAAAAGCCATCGAGACCGCTCGCGGGTAACTTTTCGGTGTCTGCATCCCACCAGCGGAAGTGCGGCTCAACGACTATTGGAATATCTGGGTCGAAGTAGTCGCCTCGCCATTCACGCCTGTTCGGTCGGATCATGGCGGTTGCGTGATCCATCGGGAACCCGTCGAAATCTCCAGTTGCTTCGAATCCCAGTTCCGAGAGAACACGCTGCGCCGCGGATATTGACTCAGGCGGATGGTAAAAGTCGAGGTCACATTGATGCCGCAGCCAGGTCGGAGAGACATACTCAGGGCCGTGACTGAAACCCTTCAGGAGCAAATATTCGATTTGCTCAGTGCGGAAGGCCGCATCGATTTCCCGTAAAGCTACCAAGTGTCGCTGGTAACGGAGACGATTGTTCGCCAGATCGTGTTCGACACGAAGCCGCACGGGTTCTGGAAAATACTTCAGCCAGCGATCCGCCACGATGAGCGTGACCTTCATGCGATCGCAGTAGGTGAGGAAGTCTCGCCAGTCCTGCTCGGTCAGTTCGGCGAAGACGCGCGGCGTCCGCGAATCAAAGCGCAGCGCGCACAGGACGGCCCGCGCCGCGCGAGGTAGGCCGTCGCGGTTCTCCCAGTCGATGCCTGGCGATTTCGGCTGCATCCGTTGCGAAACCAACTTCTCAGCTTTCACGGGCCGCTAGCCCGCATCTCTCACGCACTTTCGCTCGCCCCGTGGTGGGAAATGCGAGCTACACGAGTTCTCCTAGAGTTTCAACCGCGGAATCGAGGTCGTCGTAGTAGAAGTCGAAAGCCCGGAGCCTCTACAAGACGGCGAAGTGTCTCAGCCTGCGCCTGCCGGGTCGGTGCGTCGTAGAGAACCAGCTCGCGCAACAAACGGCCATAGGTTACGTCCGCGCTGAGTGGGCGCAGGCACGGTCGATCATTACTGCTTTGGTGGTGCAGGAATACGCTCGCCGCGACATCGCATTCACTAGCCAGTGAGATATCTGGAAACTCGCTCAAAGGAACTTCGATACAAGCCTTTCCCTTCATAGTCGTCATTAAACCGCGCCCGGCCAGCTCAGGAAAAAACCGGGCAGCGTCGGGCAATAGCCGCACGTGGTGGGGCGGTCCCAAAACTTTGCGGCCGCGCTGAGCGGTAATCAACCACGCGACGTCATCGCCCACGAACGACCAGCCGGCTCGCGCCGCCGCGAACGCGAGGGTGCTCTTGCCCGCGCCGGACTCGCCCAACAGTAAGACGCCACGACCGTCGCGCGCGACGCAGCCGGCGTGAAGCGGAGTGAGACGGCGTTCCGAAAGAAGGGGTGTAGACGGCGGCTTCCAAAAAAACCATCGCAAAAAGAGCGAGTTTGCGGCGACCGATTCTGCCACCCAGATGAATGCGACACCTTTCGCCGAATCGACACAAGCGAAATTTGAGCTGTCGGCCACTATGAGCGTCTGATGGCGCTGCGCGCGGAAGGTGGGTTCCGGGGGAAATTTATCGCTGTCCGACGCTGACACACTGACGAGCAATTCGAGCGGGCGGGTCATCAAATGCCGGTTCACAAGAACCCCAACTCTCATGGGCTGAGCTTATGACGTTCGGGCTGTTCGAGCGTACATCGACGGCAAAACCGAGCGGATGGACGGTAGTGCAATGCGCGAAGTCAACGTTGCGCCCGAGGGGGTCGAATTGCGACTCCGGGGCATCTCGGCTCGATTCGGGCACAGCCGATATTATCGCCGGTAGTAGGTGACCTTGATGTAACGCTAGTGGCTGCCTGTCGTCGATCAGCTGGAGGCAGCCGCGTAAACAAGTTCGTCGGCGAACAGCCGGCCGCGATCGTCAAGCAATGAGTAGTGAGGCTAGCCGGCCTTTTCGAGCAGGCCAACTTGCAGGTCGTGCTCTTCGACCATTTGTCGCGTCACGACGAACTGCTTGACGCGCTTGTTGGAGGGCAGGTAGTACATCAGGTCGAGCATCAACTCTTCCATGATCATGCGCAGGCCACGCGCGCCTACTTTGCGCTCAAGAGCCATTTGGGCAACGGCTTCGAGTGCATCATCATCCAAAGTCAAGTCGACGCTTTCGTACTCAAACAATTTCTGATACTGCTTGAGCAACGAGTTCTTTGGAGTCGTCAGAATTTCGACCAGCGCGGATTTATCGAGATCTCCAAGAATCGCGGTAACAGGAAGGCGCCCGACAAACTCGGGAATAAAACCGTGGCGAATCAGGTTCCTGAGGCTGCACTTGGCCCAACAGTCCCAAATCTCGAGCTTCGATCTGCTTTGCTTGAAGCTGATCGGTTGGGCTGGACGGATCCGCCGTACGGAATCCGACAACCCGCTCGTCGACACGTCGAGCAACAACTTTTTCGAGCCCGACGAAAGCGCCGCCGCAGATGAACAGGATATTTGTCGTGTCGACCGGTGTGAACTCTTGGTGCGGATGCTTGCGGCCACCTTGCGGTGGCACATTGGCCGTCGTCCCCTCGAGAATTTTTAGCAGTGCCTGCTGGACGCCTTCTCCCGAAACGTCTCGTGTGATCGACGGGTTTTCGTCCTTACGGCTGAGCTTGTCAACCTCGTCGACGTAGATGATGCCCTGCTGGGCGCGATTGACGTCTCCATCCGCGGCTTGCAACAGCTTGAGGATGATATTCTCGACGTCCTCGCCGACGTATCCCGCTTCAGTTAACGTTGTGGCGTCCGCTATTGCGAACGGCACATCGAGAATTTTTGCGAGTGTCTGGGCAAGCAAGGTCTTGCCCGTGCCCGTCGGACCAATTAATAAAATGTTCGACTTTTGTAATTCGACGTCCGGTGCCGAAGCGGTGGTCGGTTGGCGGCGCTGCTTTATGAAAACTCGTTTGTAGTGGTTGTATACCGCAACAGAAAGCTTTTTCTTCGCTGCATCCTGGCCAATTACGTATTGATCTAGTTTTTCTTTGAGGTCCTGCGGTTTTGGCAGGTTAAATATGGCAGGACTGGTTTTCTCGGAACGGTCTTCCTCGAGAATCGAGTTGCAGACCGCGACACATTCATCGCAGATATAGGATTTCGGGTAGTCCCCAGGAGTCGAAATCAGCTTGCCGACAACCTCCTGGCTCTTATGACAAAACGAGCATCGAAGTGTATCGTCGGTTTGAACTCGCTTCACCCAGCAACCCTCCGAGAACCCATCCCGTACATTTCAGTCCGATTCTCTGAAGTCGCAGGGCGTGCTAATGGGGCAAGATTCACTCTGCTACCTAGTCCTCATCCTACCAGAGCAGATCGCGATCTACCACACACTAACCGGCATTTCTCACCACCTGACGGCGAAAGCACGCGAGAAGCGCGCCACTACTTCGTTGCGCTCGATCGCGAGTGCTCGACGGACTGTCAAGTACGCCTCCGCGCGCCAACCATCGCCCGCCTCGCAGTTACGCACCTTTCACGCATTTTCGCTCGCCACGTGGTGAGAAATGCGGGTTCATGATCGTAAGACATTCGTCTAATGAAACGTTTCAGGCGAAATCCGCATAATAAATGTCAGATGCGAGCCCACTCAATCCGATCACTAGCGAGCATGAGCGCTCTGCTGTTTTGTCTCTCACACGCAGCGGTTGCGCAGAATGCGAAAGAATCGCCCAGCGGCTGGGAGATTTATTTGGCGGCCCGAAAATCGGTTGGGGCCAAGGCCGATAACGTGCCGATTCGAGACTACGCCTTCGACCTCAAAACGAGTCTGGACGTTAAGGGAAAACCGCTCCAGCTCGAGAGTAGCGTCTCGTACGTGGTGCCGGGTTTCGTGAGACAGCAGATTCGCTCACCTCAGGGCATTGTCAACGTAGTCTTCGACGGCGAAAAAGGCTGGCGAGAAATAGAAGCAGGCATTCAGCCGATGCCTGAGGAGGCGGTCAGCCGAATTCGAGCAGATCTTGCCCGCTCGCATGTCATGCTCTCGACGCCTCCACAACCTTCTGACGTGCGATTCCTAGGCGTGGAAGAGGTTGCCGGTAAGCAGGCCAACGTGATCGAGATTCGTGACGTAGGGGGCACGCCTCTACGTTTGTACGTCGACATGGATTCCCACGACGTCGTCAAGCAGGTCTTTATTGGTGAAGCTCCGGACGGCACGATGGCTCAGGTAGAAGAATTTTACTCCGATTTCCGCGAGATCGGCGGCTACCGTTGGCATCACAAGCGCAAAGTTGTCCGCAACGGTAAGCCGGCTCTTGAAAGCGAGACCACGAATCTCAAAGTCAATTCGGGTCTCACGAAGTCTGACATTTTGCGCTGATAGACTGGTCCCCCATGACTTCTACGGAGCTGCAAACCGCGGCGGACGAGTTTGACCGGCGGGGGTATTGGATCGCCCGTCAGCTCCTTTCCGTCGACGAAACCGACTTACTTAGTCGAGTCGCGCGGAAAGACCAAGGGTTAGCGTCGCAAGCTTATGAGCGCGCCGATGGCCAGGGTCGCAGCGCACGCTTGACCGTCGTCAACGATCTGCCGGATGACACAATCTACGCCGCGATTGTCCGCTCGGAACGGATCGTGAGGCCGGTGGAGCGGTTTCTCGGTGGTGAGGTTTATCACTACCACCACAAGATGATCCTCAAGGAAGCGAGGTCCGGTGGCGCCTGGAACTGGCATCAGGACTACGGCTACTGGTATGAAAACGGATGCTTGTTTCCATTGATGGCAAGCTGCATGATCGCCGTCGACCGCGCGACGACTCAGAATGGTTGCCTGCAGGTGTTAGCAGCTTCGCACCAAATGGGGCGTATCGATCACGTCAAGCAGGGTAATCAAACGAGCGCCGACATGGAGCGCATGGAGCACATTGAGAAGCAATGCAGGCGCGAGTATTGCGAGCTCGAGCCGGGCGATGCGCTCTTTTTCCACTGCAATCTTTTACATCGATCCGACCGTAATGAGAGTGACGATCCGCGCTGGGCTTTCATTTGTTGCTACAACGCCGCGCGCAACGATCCTTATAAGAAGCACCATCACCCGAACTACTCGCCGCTTGCGGTTTCGCCTCACGCGCGAGTTAAAGAAGTTGGAGAATTGCATGCGCGGCGACTCGAAGCGGTCGAGTCGGAAGCTCGCTTATAGCAGTAGCTTGAGCGAGACCCCTACTGCTCGCGGATCGGGTACACAGTAGCGTGCGGCTGAGTTTGCAGTTGCCGGCCCAACAAATACCGTGATCGAATCGCTGGGCAATCGACCGAATGCCGCCTTGTCCGTCGTGTCGTCACCGAAGTAGAGCGCCAATCCCCCTTGCTCTTTCAGCAACAGCTCGCCGACGCTACCTTTGTCGATTCCGTCGAGCGGCGTGATGTCGAAGACCATTTTTCCGGCTGACACTTGCAGCGTGGGGCTCGAATCCAGAACGCCTCGCACGGTCGCCGCCACGTCGTCATGCAACTCCGGTGAGACGTTGCGATAGTGCGCCGCCGCGGAGACTTGTTTGTTTTCGACAGCAATTCCCGGGATATCCGAAAGCGCGTGCTCGAGCCGCCGGCAGGCTTCGCCGACAGCGCCGCTGTAGCGCTCGTCAACCTCGACCTGCTCATCACCCGGCCGCACCCTCTGGCGACCATGAGCGCCGAAATAATGCGCCTGGGCGATGCCGACGAGCCGGCGGACATCGGAAACGTCTCGCCCGCTGACAAAGGCGAGCGCAACTCGCGGATGTTGCGCCAGTTCTTCGAGCGTTTCACGAGTCGCGAGTGGTATTCGTGCGTCTTCGGGGCGCGCCACGATGGGCGCAAGGGTGCCGTCGAAATCGAGCATGAGAAGCAGTCGGTCAGCGTCGGCGACACGCTTTTCGAGCAGCGGCCAGGCCTCAAGAAAGTTCGTCATGGAGGGATCAATTGAGAGTCGCAAGCTCTTCGAGAATCGAACCGACCCAGCCGAAAATGTTGTTTTCCCGAACGTGCTTGCGTAGACGCCTAATTTCCGAACGCGACGTTTTGGGATCGGCGCGGCTCAACTCGAACAGCCTGGCGGCAAAGTCATCCGTGTCGAACGGGTTAAAAGTCTTGACGCCGGGCAGTTCCCAAGCGGCGCCGGTGAACTCGCTGAGGAGCAATGAGCCGCCCTCATCGTTGCGCGCCGCGAGAAACTCCTTTGCGACCAAATTCATGCCATCGTCGAGCGAACTCACAACGCACACATCCGCAAGCCGCATCAGCGCTAGCACCTGTTCGTACGGCAGGTGCGCCGTAATCGAAATAATCGGCTGCCAATGTTCGTTGCCGTACTTCGCGTTGATGCGCTTTTCGTAGCGCGCCATGTCTTTGTTGAGGGCAGCGTAGGCGGGAATCTTTAAGCGGCTCGGTGAGCCGGCGTAGAGGAAGACCAACTTGCCGCGCATTTCGGGATATGTCTCGAGCAGCACCTCGATCGCCCGTAGTCGCTCGATGACGCCTTTGCTGTAGTCGATGCGGTCGAGTCCTAAAACCAAGTACTTGCCTTTGAGCTTGTAGCGCGTGCGCAGCTTTCTGACGGCAGCATCGCAGTCCTGGCTTGCCGCGGCCGCGGCGGTCGTGTTGAAGTCGATCGAGATTGGGAAATGCTTGACTCGAACTTCTCGGCCTTGATGGCGAAGCACGCCTGGCGCGATCTGTTCGCAGCCGAGCTGTTTTTGCACCGCATCGGTGAAGCGCTCTGCGTAAGACGGCACGTGGACGCCGAATACGTCGTTGCCCATGAGCCCGTCGAGAATCTCGTTGCGCCAAGGACACACCCGAAATATGCCTTCAAGCGGCCAAGGGATATGCCAAAACTGGGCGCACGTCACTTGCGGGCAGCGCTCCCGCAGTAGTTTTGGCAGCAATGCAAAATGATAGTCCTGGATGAAGATCGTCGCTTCACTTTCGCCAACAACTTTTGCCACAGCGTCAGCGAATTTTTGATTGATGGCCTTGTAAGCCTGCCAATGCGCCCGGCGAAAGACAGGCTTCGTAAATGCGTTGTGGCACAGCGGCCAGAGTGCTTGATTCGCGAATCCGTTGTAGTAACCGTTGTGTTCCTTGGCGCCCAGCCAGACCCGCTGCAAGGTATAGCTCGGATCGCTCGGCGGTACTCGAACCTGATCGTTCGCGTCAACAGTTTCTCGGTCCGCCGGGCCCGAGCCGTGAGCTACCCACACGCCACCCACAGCCTGCATCACCGGGTTGAGCGCCAACGTCAATCCGCCGACGGCGAACTCCGCCTGAACCTTGCCCACCGGATTGTATGAGTGGACGAACGGCTCACGGTTCGAGACGACTACAAAGAGCTGATTGCGAAAGTTTTTCCGAACGAAGGCTTCAAGCTGCGGTCGAGTACTTACTTTTCTGGTCGGACCCATGCGGTGGTCGTCAAATTGTAGCGTGCGCTAGGACGACGAAGGCCTTGAGACTAGATTCCTCGCCGGTGCGCTTTCGGCTCGGCGAACGCGACGCGAACCTATGAGGGCGTGGCCAGGGGTCGAGGCGAGCCGCCGCCAATTCTGTGGCGCGTAGTACGGGAACCGCTTCGGACGTCGTATAGACCGCGATATCAAGATCGCGATGGCAAGCGCCAGCAGCCCCCAGACCGCGGGCCGAAAAAATACCAGCGACGCATTGCGGGTAGTCCACAGCAACGGGCCGAGTACGATCGCCCAGGCGGCGATAGCGTGCGGACCAGCCGCCCCCCAGTGCTCGGCCCGAACGAGGGCCCAGCCCAAGAACAAGAAGAAGGCGACGACGGCAGGAATACCGAAGTTCATGTACGGTTCGGCGACGGCCGAAAAGCCGAGTCCACCGTAGTTGCGGTATCTCCACGGCGCCGCTAGCTTCGTGACCCAGTGACTTGGAGGCAATTCCTCGGTTGGGACAAAGCGCTCGGCTTCCCACTCGAGCGTTACGTTCGGGACGATCTCACCGAGCGCCCGCCAGTAGGTTCGACCCCAACGATAATCTTCGGTCTGCATCAATCGGAGCGTATGCACGAGGGGCAATATGCTACCCCCGAGCTCATGCAGCGAAGACGTCGGAGCTTCGAAGGTCAGCCCAGCCCAAGACCCTCGGTCAGACAGCCGAGAATCCCGAAGTACTCGCACCGATGAGATCAAAACTAACAGTGTCGATATTCCAGCTACATAGACCCAACGAGGCAGCGTCAGGCCGCGCTTTACCAAGATCGCTAGTACCGTGACCAGAGGAATTAGCGCAAACCCTCGAAAACCCAAATAGAACAACGCCGACGCCCAAAGCAAGCCGACAACGCTTACCGGCAGTAACCGTCGCCAGGGCCCGGCCGCGGTTGCCAGGTACAAGCCAATTGGCACGACGAAAAGACTCGTCACGAAGAATCGCGGGTCGGAGTGCTGCTGCAATCGATAGGTCTCGAAGTAGGTAGCATTTACAAGCCGATCCCAACCAAGGCGAGATACGCCTACAGCGAGCGCCGCGAGGCCAATCGCGAAGATAGCGACGCCGCAATGAAAAATAACCGCGTCGCCGGCGGGGCTCGACACTACGGCGCCGGCCTGAGGGCTTCCTTCGCGGCTCGCCCAGGCTGTGCCGACCTGAAAGGATGTAATCGCGAGAATTGTCAGAGTGATCGCTGGAGTCAGGCGATATATCAGCAGCCAGCGTGGCGTCACTTCCGGTTCGAATCCGAACCCCCACAGCACGACCGAACCCAAGTGGAAAATTGCGAAGACGAAGACATAGATCATCGCCGGCCCCAACGGCCGCAGATTCGACAGCCGGAGCATCGAAAGCATCGCGATGCACAACGCAACCGCGGCAAGTCTCGCCGAAGCGACATCGTCGTCGAGCAACACTGCCGCGCTGGGTAGCAGCGTGCCCGCCAGCAGACCGATCCAGATAGCCAGCGCGCGACCCTGCGAGCCGCGTTTGTGGGTGATCATCGCGTCGAACTTCCGAGCGTTTCGGCAGCCATACGGGCCCCCTTCTTTGCTCGCCGGCAACGATCGATTTCGCCTTCGTAAACAGCTTCCAGCCTCGCCCTCGATGTTGAAACGTCGCACCCAAGCGCGGCCAGTAATCGACCCGCCGCTGCCGCCGATCGGCGCGGCTGATCGACAATCGCCGCCAATGCATCCGCCCACACGTCAATTCCTTCATCCAGCCCAACATGGGCGAAGCTGCCATCGACCGGACCAGAGGCTTGCGTCTCGACGTGTGTTGGGACGAGGCAGGGCAGGCCGGCCGCCTGTGCCTCTAACAAGCTCAGCGGCGAACCTTCGTAGTGCGACGTCAAGACGAAGGCATCCGAGGCCGCCAGAATCCGCCGGACATCGTTTCGTTCGCCAAGCAGCCGAACGGAACCCGAGAGTCGCAGCGCTCGCACGAGGCGCTCAAGCTGAAGGCGCAAGGGACCCTCCCCGATGATGAGGAGTTTGAGGTCCGGTCGAAGCCTGCAGGCTTGTTTAAAAACTTGCAGAAGGAAGCCCTGATTCTTCTGTTGAGTGAGGCTACCCACGTGGGTGATCAGTGGGTCCTCAAGCGGTAGTCCAAGTTTCCGCCGTAGTCGAACACGGTCGGGGGTACCGTCGAAATCCGACAGATGAATCCCATAGCGAAGAACCGTAAGGCGATCACCGAAATCGTTAGAGGCGCCGAGCAGGTATTCGCCGGCCGCCTCGCTACAGGCCAGGCCTTTGGTCATTGACGATCGCAGTAGTTTACGCATCGTGAATCGATAAATGTGCCGCCACAATCCCGCGCCGGCGCCATCGGAGACGTTGTGACTGTGCGCGATTCGTGAACCGACGCCGGCCGCGCGAGCAAGCGTCAAGATGACGCCACTGAACAGCAAGACGTGGCTGTGGACGACGTTGTATTGGTGTTCGCGAAGAAGCTGAATGAGCGTGAACGGCAACCACAGTAAGGGATCAATCGGACAACGATGAACCTGACAACCGAGGCTCTCGAACTTCTGCACTAGCGGCCCGTCGTGATCGGCCAACAAGCAAATGTCGTGCTGATATCGGCTCGTCCCCGACCCGCGCAACACAGCTAGCAGCCAGGTTTCCGCGCCACCGCATTCCAGAGCCCCGAAGACATGGAGTACGCGTGTCAACGGTTTCAATCGACGCCATAAGGCGATCGCTTTACCTCCTTCTTACCTCCTTCAGCCGGACAGGCTGCACTGACCGAGCGCCGCAGCCGATCAAGTTGTTGTGCATGGGTCCCGCGAAGAGCTCCTCGCCGAGGCGGGAATTGGTGGATTTGTCGATCTTCACTGTCACCTGCTACCAGGCCTGGACGATGGTCCAGCAGAGCTTCACGGCGCTCTGCGGATGTCCGAGCGAGCGTTACGTTCGGGAACCCAAGCGATTGTTGCAACTCCTCATTCGAATCACCGTTTTCAGTTTTCTAAGGCGGCGCGAGATCGAAAGCGATCCGAACTCGACCGCGAGCTGAACGCGCGGATCGAACTGTTCGCCGGTTGCGAAGTGGAGCTCAGTCCCGAAGGATTGTCGCCGCTTTGGGAGGACCCAGCGGCGTTGGCCGTCAACGCCGGCAGCTACGTCCTTGTCGAGGCGCCTCGCTATGGATTTGCCGCGGCGCTAGAAGCGGCGCTCCCGCGGTTGGCTGCTCTCGATATGCAGCCGATTTTGGCTCATCCGGAGAGGCTCAGACAGGACGATCTAGCGATCGCGGTCAACGCCAACCGTCATGGACTTCTGCTGCAAGTTACTGCTGCCGCACTAACCGGCGGGTTAGGCAGGCGAATCCAACTAGCGGCCTGGAATTTGCTCGACCGCGGGCTGGTCGACTTCGTCGCCTCCGACGCACACGACACCGCGAGGCGCCCGCCGGATCTAGCCCCAGCGTTCCAGATGACCGCGGCTCGTGTCGGAACCGCCTCGGCCGCGGACCTATTCACCTGGAATCCTCTAGCGGTCCTTAGTAGCCGCCGGGCGAGCGTAACCGCGAGCGCAACGTCGGGACAATAGCTACGCCATTTCGCAGGTGTGGATTCGGCGGGAGTAGCCGATAAGACCTTGGGGTCCTTTCTACTCGTGACAGGACAGACGTCGACATCAACACAAAGCCCGCCCGCGCCGGCAACACCGAATCTACCGGCAGCTCTGAGTGTGGCTGCTGCATCTCAACCGATGTCGAAAAATCTATCTGGCGCTGATCTGATGGGCCGCGACTTGCGAGGCATCGATCTGAGTCAGGCCGACCTCTCAAACGCAAAGTTAGTCGGCAGCAATCTCGAAGGCGCGAATCTGCGCGGCGCAAACCTCAAAAACTGTGAGTTGCTCAGAGCCAATCTCAAGGGCGCCGACCTGACAGAGTGTGACGCAACTTCGGCGGGATTCGGCCATGCTGATCTGTCGCGAGCCACGCTATTCGCAGCACAATTGGTAGGCGCGACGTTTACGAAGGCTACGCTCACCGATGCCGATCTACGCTCAGTTAAACTGCACAACGGACGGCTTCGCGAATCGGATCTTGGCGGAGCTGACTTCTCGTGCGCGGATCTAAAAAGTGCGGACTTTACCGCCGCGCGGGTTAGTCGAGCGCACTTTTTTAATGCTGATCTTAGCGGTGCGACCTTAAGCGGACTTCAAGGGTACTCCGATGCCGACTGGATTGGCGCCAACATCGTCGATGCCAATTTCTGCGGCGCATATATGGCCCGCCGCCTGATCGCCGACCAAAATTACCTCTACGAGTTCCGAAAACAAAGCCGGGCTAGCGCGATCGCCTATTGGATCTGGTGGGCGACATCTGACTGCGGGCGCAGTCTGGTCCGATGGGGCGCCTGGATTGGCGTAATCGTCTTGGCCTTTGCCGGAATCTACCAGGTCGTCGATGTCGACTTCGGTGAGTATTCCACCCTACTCTCACCGCTTTACTTCAGCGTGGTGACGCTAACGACTCTGGGATACGGGGACGTTCTGCCAATTTCCGTGGCGGCTCAGATGGTCGCAATGGCTCAGGTCGTCCTCGGATATGTCATGCTCGGCGGGCTGCTTAGCATTTTTGCAAACAAAATGGCCCGTCGAGCCGATTAGTCCGTAGGAGCTGCCGACAAACTCTCCCGGCATCGAATCATTTGGGCTTATTGAGTTGGGTACGAGGCGATCCGCACGCCAGTTTGAAGGCTGTCGTTGTGGACTACGAGTTACCGCATTTCCCGGTAGTCACTCTGCGGGCTTTGGAGCTGATCCGCGACGGAGATTCGTCGACCGAGGAAATTTCATTGGCGGTCTCAGGCGACCCCGCGGCGACAGTCAAGATTTTAGCGACCGTAAACTCCGCTGCATTCGCACTCCGGCGGCCTGTCGACAATATCGACCAAGCGGTGTGTCTGATTGGCCGCAACGAATTGGAGTCACTGCTAATTTCGATGGCCGTGGGTAAGGCTCTTCCAGCATCTACCGCCGCTGGCTTCGATCCGCGCAGGTTCTGGGCCTCGGCGGCACTGCGGGCGGTGACAGCGCGAACTCTCGCTGATCGCCTTAATCCAGCGATTCGCTCACTCAGCTTTACAGCCGGACTGCTGCAGGATATGGCGCTTCCGATCCTCGCGCACCATCGCGGGGGTGACTATTGTGAGTTGCTCGAGCGATGGCACGACGGGACCGATGATCTCGCGCAACTTGAGCGGCGCAAATATGACTGGGATCACACGATGGTCGCGTCTTGGATGTGCGCTAGCTGGGGCATGCCCCGGGGGCTTTCAGATGCAATCGGTGCCCACCATGGAACGGCGGAAGGCGAGGAACTAGCACCCGACCCCGTCAACCTCGTGTCCCATCTTCGCGAAGTCAACGAAGAGTTCGGGTTTTCCGCTCTTACCGAGGCGGCGCTGCGCGACTACGAAATCTCTGAGAGCGACTCGCGAAAACTAATCGACGAGTGTAAGGAGAATTCCAGAACGCTGGCGGCATTGTTTGCCTAAGTGATCGCCGGGGCGAGCCCGCATTTCTTACCACCTGACGGCGAAAGCACCCGATAGGTGCGCCACTACTTCGTTGCGCTCGATCGCGAGTGCTCGACGGACTGCCAAGTACGCCTCCGCGCGCCAACCTTCGCGCGCCTCGTACTGAAGCACCTCTCACGCACTTTCGCTCGCCACGTGATAAGAAATGCGGGCTAGCCGCCTGAGATCGACGCCGCGATAGCTTTGCTGCGACGGATGCAATCTGGAATGCCAATGCCGTCGTAGCCGTTACCCCCCAGATGAAGCCCGGGCAAGCGCTTCGTAAGCTCCTTGATTTTCGCTAACCGAGTTCCATGGCCCACCGTATAGAGAGCCATCGCTTTTGGCCAGCGGTTAACTCGATAGTCGACGGGCTTCGCGTCAAATCGCATCAGCTCGCTCAATTCCGTATGAGTGGTTGTTTCGATTGCTTGGTCGCTTGCGCCCATCAGATTGTCAGCAGCATCGCCGGCGAAGAATGCACGCATTAGCGTCGCACCGCCGGCCGTGCGGTGATCGAACTTCCTCTCGACCCATGTGCAAGCCGCAAGCGCGCGGTTTTCTTTTCGCGGGATCAGCATCCCGAAACCATCGAGTGAGTGATCGAACTCAGGCCGGCGATACACTAGACCGCTAGTGATCGAAGAGCTGTAGGGAATGGCGGCCAGCAAATCGGAAACCTCGCTTGATGACGACCTAAGCAGCGTAGCGGTCGAATTCGCCGGCATAGCCGCGACGACATGTTCCGCCTCAAAATTTCCGTGTTCAAGTTTTAGTGTCCAGTGATCGGCCTGCCTCGAGATCTGGTGGACCCGCTCGAACACGATCTTGCCTGAACCTTCGACAGCTTTCTCAAGCGCCTGAACAAGCGATCCCAATCCAGCTCGCAGCGTAAGAAAAAGCGATCCGCTGGAGCCTGCTCGCTTCTTCGTTATGGCCGCACGAGAAATGCTGCCGAAACGTCTCTCGTATTCCACGAACATCGGGAGGACGGAGTCGACAGACAACTGTTCCGGGGAGCCGCCGTATACTCCAGCGAGCATCGGTTGCGCCAGATACTCGTTCAATTCATCGCCAAAGTGGTCTCGTACGAATTCCGCGACCGTGCGCTCTGAATGTTCGACGGGTCGCCGAAGCAAATCGAGTCCCATACGGAGTTTTGTGCGCAGCCCAAACAACCTTGATGTCAGCACCGGCATCAGCTTCGTCGGCGCCAAAAACTGCATGCCGTCGGGGATCGGGATCAATTCGCCACGCCGTACAATGTATGTCTTCCTGAGGTGGTCGTTCGAGCCGATTAGCTCGCTCTCAAGCGCAAGCTCGCGAACCAGATCGAGTGCTGCCGGTTTCTGCGCGATCCAGCTATCGGGACCCGCTTCAATCAGGCAACCGGCGGTGTGATCGGTGCGAACTACGCCGCCGAGCCGCGAGCCGGCCTCAAACAATGTGAACGGAACACCGGCTTGGCTGAGGTAGTAAGCTGCCGAGAGCCCGGAAATTCCGCCGCCGATAATGGCGACCGGCTTCATGCCGCGTTCGCTGCCTGATACTCGCGAACCATTGCGACGACCGCCTTAACATTGGCCGGCGGCGTCCGCGGGATAATGCCGTGACCAAGGTTGAAGATGTGCCCTGGTTTGCCCGCGGCACGGGCGAGTATAGCGTCAACCTTGCGGCGCAGTTCCGGTAAGGGCGCTAGCAGTGCAATCGGGTCAAGGTTGCCCTGTACCGCCACATCGTCTCCGACGCGATTCCACGCTTCGTCTAAGTGAACGCGCCAGTCCAAGCCAAGCACGTCGGCGCCGGCCGAGTTGAACAATTCAAGGAACGTCCCGTTGCCAGTGCCAAAGTGGATGACCGGCACCGACGTCGATTGGATTTGCCGAATCAGCATCCGCGAATATGGCAAAACGTGCTGTTCATAATCATCTGGCGACAAGGCGCCCACCCAGCTGTCGAATACTTGAATCGCATTTGCCCCATTGAGAACTTGCGACGCCGCGTAGGGGGTCAGCACCTGCACGATCTTTTCCATCAAGAGCTTCCAGACGTCCGGTTGATGCCACATCAAGTATTTGGCTGCGGCGTAGTTGCGAGACCCGCCGCCTTCGATCATGTAACTTGCGAGTGTAAACGGCGCACCGACGAAACCGATGACCGGCAAATCGTCGGCCAAATTCCGTTTAACAGCAGCGATTGCCTCGCCGACGTAGCCAAGATCGGTCGTGTTCGTTGTGGATAGACGCTCGACATCTTCCATCGATCGGATCGGGTTGTGGATCTTCGGACCGTCGCCTTGCACAAACTCCAGCTCGAGGCCCATCGGCTCAAGCGGCAACAGAAGGTCGGCGAAAATTATCGCCGCGTCAACGCCGAGCTGGTCGATCGGCTGTTGCGTAACTTCGGCCGCCAGCCGCGGAGTCTTGCAAATTTCGAGTATCGGGTGGCTCTCGCGGATCTTGCGATATTCCGCCATGTAACGGCCTGCTTGACGCATGAACCACACCGGGGTCTGGTCGGTGGGCTGGCGTCGGCAGGCCTGGATGAACCTGGGCAACATCGTTTGAATATATCAGTGCGAGCGTAACCGTCTGAGGAAAGGAGGCTTACACGGCCGACTTCTGACAGAATTAACCTAGCTCAGTCCGTTGCGGTCGAGAAAATCTTCAAACTTCTCGAGCAACGTCGGCGGCTTGGGTGGCCGCTCGACCTGTCGGATGCGGACTGGCTCTGGAATTTCCGGCGCAGGTTCTTCGCTAACGCGGTAGACGCGGTTGCGGACATGTACATATGTGCGCACGAACTGCTGCTCGCCCTTTGACACCAGAATGGAAAATCCGACCCCCACCCCGTTGTCGGTTTCGAGTCGCGGGATTATCGTGACCGGAAGGTAGCCGGCGAACCCGGTCTCGAGCTTGATCGTTGCGTAGGCATGACGGCGGTTTTCCCACTGAAACACCCTGAGTCGATCGAAGTCATGGGGCTGATTGCGGCGCGTCACCTGGGTCCAAAGCCATGTCGGTTTCGTTTCGCCGACCTCGGGGTCGTGCACCTCGCCGATTGGGAAGTACGAGATGATTCGGCGCCGTTCAGCGTATTGGGCGACATCGATTGGAATTCCCGAATACGTGCGGCCAACGAGCAGCCAACCCGGCTGCCCGCTCTTGAGGCGGACCAGATACCAATCGTCGTGCCCAGTCGGTTCAGGCAGCGGCTTGTTCGGGTCGGGCTCATGCGGCAAACGCCCAACAAGTTGCCGCCGGAGCGCCTCCACGCTCTCATCCTTTTCCAACTGGTATAAGGTTGGCGACCAGCGATAGGGCTCAACATGGACGTTCAACGTGTCAAGCGCGTGTACCCGGCCCTGGCTTGCAAAGTTCGCTGTCTGCTCGCCGAGAAGTTCGACGCGTCGCCTCATCTCCGGGCTGATCAACATCGACTTCAGAGCCCAGCCTTCGCGGCCGTCCAAGGTTTGCACTCGGACGAAACCACGACGACTGCCAACGATCTTCACCGGCGTCCCGAAATCCAGCGTCGAGACCACGGGCGACGAGGGCGCCAGATCGGCGGCAAGTTCGACGCCGTTACGCGTGATAAACGCATCTTGTGGCGTGGTCGGCTCAGTCTGCGCCGTGCAGCCCGCGAACAGAGCAATCACAAACGCCAGAAGGACCAGCCCGCATTTCTCACCACGTGGCGAGCGGAAGTGCGTGAGAGGTGCGTCAATACGAGGCGGGCGAAGGTCGGCGCGCGGAGGAGTACTTGACAGTCCGTCGAGCACGGCGATCGAGCCCAACGAAGTCGTGGCGCACCTATCGCGTGCTTTCGCCGTTAGGCGGTGAGAAACGCGGGCTAGGATCCTCCGGTATGATGGGGCCGCGAGACCGATCGCAGGCGTGTACCCTCTATTGAGCCGTATTCTCATCTGCGGAGATTGTTGTTATCCGATCGCTTCGGACTTGATTTCTGACGGCACTCAAGAAACCAGCCCTAGCGACTACTGCCCACGCTGTGCCCAACCCTCTGCCCGCATCGTTTGTTGCCCGCGCTGCGGTAGCGTCGTCTGCCCCCAATGCGGCTCTCCGCTTGAGAACTCCGACGAGTTAGGGATCGGCTGAGCCCACAGCCAAATCGCTGATCACAGTATAGGCGACAGCGTTTGCGGACTGGCTATCGGGCAAATAGTTGTAGATAATATAGGGCTGATCGCGGGCATCGACCTCGGAGTCCGCCGCACCCCTAATCTCAAGACCGACGGATGTTACGAGGTCGGTCTAATGCCGACGGAGGCTTTTTGTGTCGAACCTTTCCCGACGAAAATTTGTTGGATTGACCCTAGGCGTTAGTGGCGCCTACCTCGCCGGCTGCGGCTCGGCTCCAGAGCCCGACGTTGCACCCGAACCCGCCGCTACGTACGAGGGTCCGATCGGCGCCCAGCTTTACACGCTCCGTTTCGTCATCGATAGCGATCCGGCCGGCGTACTTAAGGGCCTCGCCGACATCGGCTACGAGTATGTTGAAGTCGTTCAGCAGAGCTTTCCCGCCGTGGCATCGGTTCTCAACGATGTTGGACTCCAATCCGTAAGCATGCACTTAACGCCGCCCATCGTCACTGGCGAGTGGGACCTGTACGGCATCGAAAAGCCGGCGACCGGCGGCACCATTGACGAATCGATCAGTGCGGCAAAAGACGCGGGGATCGAGTATCTCGTAATGCCCTACGTCCACCCCGATAGTCGTGGAACGGACTTGGACTTCTACAAAAAGTTCGCGGCAACTCTTAACGCCGCCGGCGAATCTTGTGCGCGGGCGGGACTCAAATTCTGCTACCACAACCACGCATTCGAATTCGAACCGATGGGCGACTCCACACCGCTCGAGACGTTGATGGCTGAAACCGATGCCGCGAACCTGGCGCTGGAGCTGGACGTGTTTTTGGCAAGTGTCGCGGGCCAGGATCCGGCCGCCACGCTCGCCAACTTCAAGGGCCGCGTGCTGCTCACACATCTCAAGGACAAAGACGTGGGCTTGCCGACGCGCTACACCGAGGGACTCGAAGCAGAAGCGTTTCGCGAGGTCGGCAACGGTTCAATCGATTTCGCGGCGGTGCTCAAAGCCGAGGCCGCAAGCGGGGTTGAGCGACACTTCGTCGAGCAAGACCAAACACCGGGCGATCCACTTGAGAGTCTGCGGCAGAGCTACGCCCACCTGCGCGGCCTAGCCGTTTAGAGGCGCTCTACAATCAAGGCTCGATGCGCGTAGGGGTCGATACCGGGGGCACATTCACCGACTTTGTCTTTTGGGACGGCGAGCGCATCGTCACCCGCAAGGTTCGCTCGACTCCAGACGATCCGGCGCGTGCGATCTTCGAAGGTCTAGCGTCGGCCGACCCTAACGAGCTCGTCCACGGTTCGACCGTGGCGACAAACTCTCTACTTGAGCGCAAAGGCGCTCGAACAGCGTTCGTCACGACAAAGGGCTTTGAAGACATCCTCGATCTGGCCCGGCAAAACCGCCCCGACCTCTACGACTGGTTCTCTTCTGGCCGCCCCAAACTCGTCAACGACGACTCGAAATTTGGCGTCGACGAGAGGGTGCTGTTCGACGGCAGCGTCCAGAAACCGTTATCTGAGAACGCCGTCGCTGAGCTTACTGACGCAGTACGAGGCGCCGACTCGGTCGCGGTCTGCCTGCTTCACAGTTACGCCAACGCTGAGCACGAGGCGGCCATCGGAAGGGCTCTGCGCGCAGCCGGGTTGTTCGTATCGCTATCGAGCGAGATCCTTCCCGAATATCGAGAATACGAACGGGCCTCGACCACCGTCGTCAACGCCTACGTGTCGCCGTTGATGGCGAGCTATATCGATCGGCTCTCGAAAGGGCTCCATAAGACCAAGCTCAGAATTTTCCAATCCAATGGCGGCTCCATTTCCGCCGCCGAAGCGTCTCGGCAGGCAGTTCGAACCGTACTGTCCGGCCCGGCGGGTGGGCTAGTCGGTGCAGCGGCTGTCGCCCGCTCCATCGGGATCGAGCGCTTCGTCAGTTTCGATATGGGCGGAACGTCCACTGACGTATCGCTCTACGACGGCAAGCCGAGCTACACGACAGAAGCCGAACCCGCCGGCTTCCCGCTGCGCGTCCCCATGCTCGACATCCACACAGTGGGCGCGGGCGGTGGCTCGATCGCGTTCTTCGACGACGCCGGCGCTCTTCGTGTTGGCCCGCGCTCGGCCGGCGCTTCCCCCGGACCGGTCTGCTACGGGACAGGTGAGGAATTGACCGTCACCGACGCAAATTTGCTGCTTTCGCGGATCGACCCCGAGAGGTTTCTCGACGGCGCGATGACCCTCGATCTCGATCGTGCCCGCCGTTTCGCGGAGACTTTCGACGTTCCTGAACGTCGACTCGCCGAAGCCATTGTCGAGACAGCAAACTCCAATATGGAGCGAGCCATCCGAGCGATATCTGTCGAACGTGGGCACGACCCACGCGACTACGCGCTGATCAGCTTCGGAGGCGCGGGAGCTCTGCACGCCTGCGATCTTGCTGACCGCCTCGAAATGACCAAGGTTGTCGTCCCCGCACACGCAGGAGTGCTTTCCGCTCTCGGCATGCTCGTCGCCGACTGCGTGCGCGACTACTCTCAAAGCGTACTGACCGACGATCCGGCCCGAGTCTTCCCACTGCTTGAAAAGCGCGCCCGCGAGGACCTCGCTGATCAAGGGTTTGCGGACTGCTCTTTGATTCGCAGCGTTGACGTTCGCTACAAGGGTCAATCATTCGAGCTGAATCTTCCGGCTGATCATGTCGACACGTTCGACGACTACCACCAACGTCGCTTCGGCTACCGCCACAAGAACTGTCCCGTCGAGTCGGTCACGGCAAGAGTCCAGGCCATCGGCCGCCTCGCGTCCAGTGATGTGCTTGACCTAACCGCCTCAGCGGACGTTCCATCGTTCACGAGTATCTACGTGGCCCCGGGCTGGCGGCGCAGCGATGATGCCACCGGAAATGCGATTCTCACCCGTGAGTAACGCTCCCGCGCTAATCTATCTGCCGTGCGACACAGCAAAACCCTGATTTGCAGCTTTATCATTCTTGCGCTGACCTCCTGCGGCTCGACAAGCCCACAGCCGCAAGGTCAAATCAACCCGCTAGATGCTTTCCGACTGGTCGATCTATCTCACGCCTACGACGACGACACGATCTTCTGGCCGACCGGCAAACCTTTTCAGCACGAGCAAACGTCGTGGGGAATCTCCGCGGGAGGGTATTGGTACAGCTCCTACGACTTCGCCCTCAGTGAACATTCCGGAACCCACCTCGACGCACCCATTCATTTTGGCGAGGGTAAACCGACCGTTGGCGAGCTATCGCTTGAGCAACTTAGCGGTCCCGCGTATGTGCTCGACATTTCGCCTCAATCCGAACGCGATGAGAACTATACCGCGACAGTCGCGGACTTCGAGGCCTTTGAATCGCAATACCAAGCGATCGGCGAAAACTCGATCGTGCTGGTGCGCTCGGGCTGGAGCAGCCGCTGGCCTAACGTCAAGAGCTATATGGGCGACAGCACACCGGGCAACGCGGACAACCTACACTTCCCCGGCATTTCACCCGCCGCCGCCGAATGGCTAGTGAGCCGCAAAGTTGCCGTAGTCGGCATTGACACGGCAAGCATCGACACGGGATCGTCGACTGACTTTCAGACCCACCAGGTCCTTGCCGCAGCCGGCATTCCGAGTCTAGAAAACGTTACCAACCTCGATTTGGTGCCGGCTACAGGCGCAACGGTCATGGCGTTACCGATGAAAATTGGCAACGGTTCCGGAGCCCCGTGCCGCATCGTCGCCCTCGTCCCGAAATAACTCGCTTGCAGTTCTCACCACTTCGTGAGAAATGCCGGCTGGCGTTAACCGGCCTCGGAGACGATGTCGGACGCCGGCTTCAGCACCAACTTGTTGGCGACGTTTGAAGGCAGGGTCGTCAAGAGCACGAACGACATATTCTTTGTCGGGTCCGCCCAAGCCAAAGTTCCCGTGGCCCCGCCGTGCCAGAACGTTTCAGGCGAACAGCTCGTTCCGGCCCCATTTCCCAGGGCGAATCCAAGCCCACGCGATTGCTCAAGCTTGGGCGTATGGTTGCGGACCATCAGCCGCGCGGTTTCCGGTTTGAGAACTTTCGCCTTGTCAGGGTACAGGAACTCAGCAAAGAACAGCGCGACATCAGCAGCCGTCGCGTGCGCGCCCCCCCACGGTGACGCAAGGTTGCGCCAGTACGGGCTATTCCAATCCCAATACGCCGCCTCTTTCTTTCCCAGGCCTGAGTGTGGCGGACCCTTCTCAACCTGACTGCGCTCGGTGTCTTTAAGCGCGATCGACCCCAGCCCCATCGCGGAGTGCTTCATGCCAAGCGGCGCGTACAAGACCTTGGCCAGATAATCAGGGAAGGGCGTCGTGGTAATTCGCTGGCAAACTTCCGCCGCCAGCAAAATCCCCATGCTCTGGTACTTGTAGCGTTGGCCCGGCTTGAATAGCAGCGGCGTTCGAATTGCCCCCTCGACAAATTCCGACAGTGGCGCATTGCGCTTGCGCATCTCAACGTTTGCGGGGAGCTGGTCCGGCAGCCCCGATGTATGGGTGAGCAAATGCCGCATGGTGATATCCGAACGATCGCCTTCGCGAAACTCTGGAATAAATTTGCGCACTTTGTCATCGAGTGCAAGCTCACCTCGGTCCGAAAGCAACATCACCCCGGCTGCGGTCATCGGTTTCGAAATCGAGGCCAGCAAGAAAATCCCTTGCCGACCCTTGTCTAGGTTAAATTTCCCGTGGCGTGTAGTAGCCCCCTGCCGCACGTGCAGGGATGCGCTCTCCACGGCACCACTGTTGACGTGTTTTGAAATGAAATCCTCAGCCTCGTCGATTTTTTCCTTCTGTAGCGCGGCGACCAAAGGCGCCGATAAGGCAGTCGAAATAAAGTGTCGGCGCAACATGTCGGGCCGATAGTAGCCTCTTTTCCAATTGAAAGATGAGCCTGAAGGAGAGAGGCGAAGCAGCTGCGGGTTGAGGGGGATTATAGCGTGAGTTGAGGTCGGCGGCTACAGCTATTTGTGGCTTCGTAGGGCGGGGTGAGGGGGATTGCATAAGGGGGAAGGGGCGGCAGCCCCAGTCCCCCTTTGCAGCCATCCCAGGCGAGACCCCACGGCCGTCTTCGGACGTGGGCCGGAGGAGCCGACAACGCCTCGGGTCGGGGCGTTGTCTAGCGCGTGCGCCAGCAGATCGCGAGGTCTTTGCAGACGCGTTGCAGTTCGTTGCGCTGAGCGTCGAGTTGCTCGGCAAACTCGGTGTCGGAACAAGTGTCCGCTCGCGCTTGGAGCTTCTTGAGCGAGCGATCCGCGCGCAGGCCGCGCTGCTCGGCGGGCAGGCTGAGCAGCTTTTCCCACGGCGTGCTCCACTCGGCGTACACCTTGCGCAACTTGCCGCGGCGGTCTCGGCGCTCGCTGGCGAAAGCGCATGGGCGATGAAAATTCAAGTACGGGTTGAGCCACTGGCGGTAGAAGGTGTCGATCGCCTGCGTCGCTTCCGAGGGCAAAAACTGGTAGCCCATCCACTTGCGCACCACCGCGCCGTTCTTGGTTTCGACCAAGGCATTGTCGTTCGAACGGCGCGCGCGAGACTTCGTAAATTCAATTCGCAACTTCTCGAGCAGTTTAGCGGTTTGATGGTTGACGAATTCGCTGCCATTGTCGGAGTGAAAGCCGCGAACGATAAATGGAAATTGTTCCAAAAGGCCTTCCAGCAAGGGAATGAGGTGGTTTTCGTTGATGCGTTGGACGCAGCCGACGGCCTGCCACTGCGTCACTTCGTCGACCACGTTGATGCTGTAGGCGCCTTTTTCACCTTCCTGTTCGGGCGAGTGCACGGTGTCGATGCGCAGGTAGCCCGGACGTCCTCGCGGCTCGGGTTGGCGGCGTTCGCCGATCGCCACGGGTGTCGGTCGAGTCTTGTCGAGATGCAAACTGTGTCGCCGGTAGACGGCGCGTTTGCGCAAGTTGTAGAGGTGTCCCACCGACAGTTCGGCAAGGCGTTCGAACTCCTTGCGGTTGTAGATTTGGAACTCGCGCTGGAGAATGCGACGCGTCGCCGGCCCGGAGAGACGTTGCTGTACTTGGTCGACATGCGCCAGGAGAACGATGTCGGCGCGGCTGTACTTGGTGGGGAAGCGGCGCCTTCGATAGGCTGTCGGCCGAACGCACTTTTCGCGCAAAAACTGCCCGATGAGGCGAGTCAATTGGGCGCGGCTTAAGCCGGTTAGCTTGCTCAGGAAGCGTCTCAACAATCCTTTAACCGAGCGCTTCTGGTCGGCATAATGATGCCTCTTCAGGACGCCTTCGACGAGCGCGTATTTATCCGCTCGACTTCCGGCCTGGAACTCGACGGACCCACACCCGTCGAGAAAACTCTCGATCTCATCGAGACTCACTGATTCGGCTTGCTGCACGGCGACTCCCATCGCCCGCAGTTTGCCTGTTCCTAATCGACCTTGCCCAAATTACCTCCAGGCTCATCTTGTGTTGGAATCACCCCTCCCTTCAGGCTCATCTTGTATTGGACAAGACGCGTGGCCTGTTTAACGTCAACACCTTCGGAGCCTGTGCGGTGCTACAGTTCTCGGGCGAGGCATTCGAGGACGTCGACCCAATCGCGGACGCAACGCCGGGTCTGGATGCCGGCGTCATGACGATAACAGGCCCGGCCGGGACGCAGACGATACAGCCTTTCGAGGTTGGACAGTATTTCGCGAGTCTCAGTACGGGAATACCGGGTTTTCCTGGTGGCTTTCCCAGCGTTTCGGCTGCCTACACCGACTCGAAGAGCCAAGTGAGCAGCTTCCTTGTCCCCGGAGCCTACGTCGTTGCACTGTCGGGCGGAGCTGACGTGGGGGCTTTCAGCGCGACGATCACGGTGCCCGAAAGTCCAGTTACGAACCTCGACACGATCGATGTGATTCCTCGGGGTCGTCCCTTGCATATCACCTATTCGGGGACTGGCTCAGCGGACTGGGTTTGGATCACCGGGACCTCGCTCATCAATGTCGAAACCGATCCGCAGGGCGCGGTGTTCATGTGCCGCGCCCCTACAGACACCGGGCAATTCGACGTGCCATCGGACATCCTGAAGTTGCTGCCGCCGAGCGACGTAATTTCGCTGCTGAAGGATGAGGGGGAGCGCAAGAATCAGTCCATCCCGACCGGCTTTCTTATGATCGGTCTGCGGTCCCTCAATACGTTCACCGCAAGCGGGCTCGACCAAGGTAGTATCACGCATACGGACGTCGAGATGAGGGCAGTAGAGTATCGTTAGCCCCGATATTTCCCCAGCCGACGGTGAAAGTGCACAACTAGAGCATTTTCAGTTAAAGTATATACAGCTCTTGTAGATTCTTCGCTGCGTCAAACGAGTCATGGCGAAAGCATATTCAGATGACTTGCGCCGCAAATTGATCGAGGCGCATCAACAGCGAGATGGAAGCCTAGCGGAACTGGCGAAGCGATTCCACGTCAGCGAGAGTTGGGCGAGGAAGGTGTCGGCGGCATGCAGTCGCACGGGCAGTTGGGAGCGTCCGCCGTCGGGACCACGTGGGCGGAGCAGCAAGTTCACGGCGGACGTCCGGCACCGGCTGAGCGCGTGGATTGACAAGCAGTCCGACCTCACCTTGCACGAGTTGCAAGCGCGGCTACAGTCCGAGTTGAAGCTCAAGGCGAGCATCGGACGGCTGTGGAATCTGTTGCGCGAGATGGGGCTGCGTTTAAAAAAAAGTCGCTCTACGCCGCCGAACAAGACAGCGAAGCCAACCAAGAGCGGCGTTCCTCATGGCGCGAGCAAGTCAGCCGGATCGATCCGGAAAAGCTGACATTCATGGACGAAAGCGGCGTCGCCACGGAAATGACCCGACGCTAGGGACGCGCCTGGGGAGGTCGTCGGCTGCGCGCGGGAGTGCCCGCCGGACAGTGGCAAACGCTGCGTGTGTTGGGGGCGATTCGCCGTTCCGGATGGGTCGCGGCAATGACGATCGAAGCGGCGACGGACGGTGAAATTTTCCTCGCCTATCTCGAGCAGGTGCTGGGTCCGCAACTCCAACCGGGTGATGTCGTGGTGATGGGTAATCTCTCGGCGCACAAGGTCGCCGGGGTGCGCGCGGCGATCGAGGCGCACGGCGCCGAGTTGCTCTATCTACCGCCCTATTCGCCTGACTTCAACCCGATTGAACAGTGCTGGGCGCAGGTCAAGCAAAGCTTGCGAGCCGCCCAAGCGCGCGCGCTTCCCAAGCTCGAAGAATGTCTAGCCGAAGCCCTTGCCAACGTCACCCCACAAAACATGCAAGCCTGCTTCCGCCACTGCGGCTACGGACTATGAATTTTATGAAAATGCTCTAGTGTATTGGTGGCCGGTTCCGCAATGAGCCGAAGCGGCAGTGAGTCTTCTCTAATTTCACCTACAATCAGGCTTAAGTGCCCGTACGCATTCGCACCAACACCGCGATCGCGACCGCCGTCTTAGCCATTGCGTTCGCTCTGGCGCTCGCCGCCCAGTGGTTCTACAGGGCCGGCATGGTCATAGCCGGGATCGGTTCGGCCGCCGTAGCGCTTTTGACCTGCTGCATCGTCTTAATACTGTGCGCCCCGCAAGTTTTTCGTTGGGGGCACGAAAAACGCGCTCGTTGGCCGTGGTTGTCGCGGCTCACCGGCGAGGGGCTTGTGTTCTTCCCCGCACTAGTGTTTATCGCCGCCGCCGCAATTATCTCGGGAAACAATTTAATGTTTCTGATACTCAGCGTGATGCTCGCGGCAATGATGCTTTCCGGTGTGGTCTCTCGCTTGTCGCTTGCGGAGCTTTACGTACGCGTCTTCGCGGAGCAACACGTCTTCGCCGGGAAGTGGTTCGATGTTGAGGTTCGCATCAAGAACCTCAAGACTTGGATGGCATCGTATTCGTTGCAACTTCGTCCACACATTCAGGCGGCCGACCAAGGAATCGAGTTTTCGAGCGTTTACTGTCCGCTGATTCCGGGTGGCGAAGAGGTGCTCACTCGCATCGCCTGTCGCTTTTCGAAAAGAGGCGTATACACTAGCCCGGCGTTTGTACTCGCCACGAAATTTCCGTTCAGCGTGATCGAACGCCGGCTGCGAGTGCAGCTTCGGCGCGAGGTTGTCGTCTACCCGCGAATCGACGCATCGATCGGGGACGAAGATTATTTGAAAGCCCTCGAGCAACACACTCAACCGACCGTTGGAACGAGTCACGATTTATTCCGCATTCGGCCGGCCATGGCGGCGGATGGCGCGCGATTTGTGGATTGGAAAGCTAGCGCTCGCAGCGATGAATTGCATGTGAAAGAGTTCAACAAGCTCGACCAGCACAACGTAGAGGTCATTTTCGATCGCTACACGGCTCGCGGTCAAGAGGCGGAATTCGAGGCCGCCATCGATCGTTGCGCGACTCTGTTACATAACCTGTGGGAGCGCGGCGCCAACGTGCAATTCCGCTGCGGAAATTTTGAGAATGCGGTCGCGCCGGGATCGGACCGTATCTACACTTCGATGCACTTTCTTGCCGGCGTCGAACCAGATCTCGATTCCTCGTCCGGCCCCGCCGACGCAACCGATGCGCTCGTAATTGGCGTAGCGCACCCCTCGACACCGACCGCCGGCGAGCTGCCGGTGGCGACCGTACAATCGTAGCTGCCGCTATGCGCCAACTGTTTGCGTCGCGAAAATCAGTAGTCGTTTGCCTCTCCGCGATCGCTTTGGCTGCGCTGCTGCTCAGCCGGATCGAGCCGTCTCGTGCTCAGCAGGGAATTTCGTTGTCGACTCTTGGCGAGATTCGCATGGTCAGCAATCTGGTCATGCGACAGGGCATGAACCACGGCTATCCCGATCTGTTTCGCGACAGTCACGGCAATCTCTGGTGCGCTTTCGTTTCAGCGCGCCAGCGCGACCCGCTGCTGCCTTACAGCTACGCCAAGTACGAGGAAGGCGACTTCATCATCGTCCGCAAGAAAACCGGCGACACGTGGTCTGAGGAGATTGTCGTTAGCGATTACTTCGGAGTGAATTTTCAACCGGTGATCGCCGAGAGCGGCACGGGCGACATCTTCGTCGTTTGGACCAGCCGTCGCCAAAACCGCTTTGCGATTTACTCCCGCCGCATTGGCCAAAACCTCTCGCTTGGTTCCGAGACAAAAATTCTAACCGCGGGCGAGCTCGAAGGTGAGCCGGCGGTCGTCAGTGGAAGCGACGGCCGCATCGTGCTGGCCGCCGAATCGTATCGCCGCAATTCGATGGACATCGTGTCGTATGTGCTCGACGGCTCGGGCTGGCGTCAGTTGCCGGACGTTTCTACTTCTGACGCCGCTGAGTTTCGCCCTAGGCTCGCGAAGGGCCCGTCGGGTGAAATCTATTGTGTCTGGGACTCCTACGAAGACGGGCGCTATCGCGTCAAGCTCAATGCATACGACGGCGACGCGGAGACGTGGGGAGAGGCCGAAGAGGTTCCTGGTGACCCCGTGCTCGATGCCTATGCGCCCGACGTCGCCGTTGATGGCGATGGTCGAATCTGGATTGCTCACGCGCGCAACGAACTGGAGACCGCCGACTACGGTCTTCGAGGCTCAACGGACGGTGCAAGTCCGAAACCAACTATCCGCCTGATCGTTCGCGAGCCCAGCGGTCGCTGGGCATACCCGCGGAGTCCCAACGGCGGCAGCGAAGGTTTGGTCGAGACCGGCGACCTGCCGCGAGTCGAGACCGGCCCTGGCGGCGCTGTTTGGGTTGGCTGGCAGTTTCTCGCTGGACACGTCGACTGGAAAATCGGCCTCGCCGTCTACAACAGCGGGCGCTGGAGCAGCCCGCGCACGTTCGGGAACACTGAGCCGATTCCGATAGACGGACCAAACCGTCGAGCAGACCAGTTGCCGTCGATCGTGCCACTCACCGCGAATACGGCGGTCGTTGCCTATCAGCGCGGGCGTGGAACTTTTCGTAATCGCGACATCTACGAACGCACCGTCCAGCTAGAGGGAATGCCCGGGGGCGGGCGGGCAGCTCGCTTGCAACCGGTTCCCGATGAGCATCAGCGCCACGTCGCGCGTGCGCCGAAGATAGCGCCTCAGCGTGACCCTGTTTTTGATGCTGACGGTGGGCGCTACGGCCTCTACTTCGGTGATCTCCATAACCACTTGTTGGTCGATGACGGGCATCAGGGATCAGTCGATCAGTTGTTCAACATCCACCGCGACCGCTATGGCAGCGACTTCGCGGCGACGACATCGCACGGCGACTCGAACAAATTGCTCTACTCGGAACTCGCGCGAAACGACGCTTTGACCCAGTCGCTATTAGATGCCGGGCGGTTCGTGACTATACCGGGTTTTGAGTGGACCCAAGGCGATTTCGTGGTCCCTCGCGCCGGCCATCGCCACGCAATCTATGAAACTCCGGGAGGACCGTTGTACCGCCCGACCGAGGGGTTTTCCGACTCCATTCGCGAATTTAGCGACCTGATGGCGAAGACCAACGGCATGATCTTCGCGCACCACATTACCCGTGCGTACACAGCCGGGACCGACTGGAGCTACGTCAACATCAAGGTCGAACCGGCGGCGGAAATGGCATCGAGCTGGGGCCGCTTTGAGTATTACCAGAATCCGGGGCACATCCGTGGTGACGAGATGAAAGGTTGCTCGATGCAGGACGTCTGGCGCAGGGGCTGGCGGCTGGGTGTAATTGGCGGCAGCGACGGACACAATCTTTACGCCGATCCGATCCAGGGATTGACAGGTGTCTACTCAGAGGATCTGACGCGCGCGGGGATCTTTGATGCGATCCGCAAGCGCCGTTGCTACGCGACCACCGGCGCGCCCATCGAACTTGGCTTTCAGGTCAATGGAAACTTGATGGGCTCGGAAATCCGAGCCTCGCAAGGCCCGCTGGTTGAGGGTTGGGTGAAGGGCACCCGCAAGCTGCTCGCGGTCGAGGTTGTTAAATATTCCAAGGGCGCGGGCTACCCGTTCCCGGTCGTGTATCGTGCTCCGATCGCCGGCGCGAACGCTAAGGTTTGGTGGCGAGATCCCGATTTCGACAGCAGTAGCCTGTACTATTTGCGAGTGACGCAAGAGGTCTCGCCTGGTCTAGCCGCGCGCTACGCAAGAGCTGAAGAAAATCGCTTTCCAACGGAGATGGCCTGGTCGTCACCGGTTTGGGTGGACATCGAATAGGCCGCACTTCTCACCGAAAGAGTAGACCGGCAATTGGACACGCGGGCAGGGGAAATCCCGGGGCGTCGTCGACTTTGAAATCCTAGGGTTGCACCACAGGCTAATACAAACGCCACCCCTAACCGGGGTTCAGATTCTGCGGCTTCGCGCACAGACAAATGCTCTAGCGCCCGTTCGGCGTATCAACATTCTCGTCGGCCGCCCCAGAAGTTAGGGAAACTAGCTCGCGCATGATGCGCAGTTCCTGCTGTGAATGTCTAGCCGTCAATTCGTTGTCAGCCGCATAGCTCTTTTGCTCGTCGGCGCTCAGCCCTCGCAGTGCTTCGATATCCGTCAGAAGCGACTTTCGCCTGGACGCAGGCAGTTGACTCCAGAAACGGTAGACCCGTCGAGCCTGCGTCTGCTTGTCGGCCGGCAAATTGCGGAAAAGCTGGTAACGCTCCAGGCGCAATTGCTTCTGGCGCTCAGGAAGCGCGTCAAACTCCTCGATGCGGCGGTGCACTTCGCGCTGCCGCGCGGCCGGCATGCGCTTGAAACGCTGATTGTTCTCGAAGAAACGCGCTCGCTGCGCGCTATTCATTCGCAACAATTGCTCGATGGCATCGGGCTGATTGCCCCGATTCGCCGCGGGCCGCTGGGTCTTGGTCCGCGATTTCTGGCTCGGCCGCAATATGGACTGCCGCCCAGCCTTTTTCCCCGGCCGACGCGCTCTTACTTGACTCGTCGCGAGGGGCATCAAGACGCATATCAGCCCGACAGCCAACAGGCTACGAACAACTAATCTGTGTCCGATTCTTATGAAAACCTCAAGACCATCGCGCTACGAGCGGTCCGGCCGATTATCGTCGAGGCCTAGCGCGTCAAAGTCGGCCAACATCTCCATATCATCGAAGGCGCGATCCAACTCGTCGAAGTATTCGGCGTCGACATCGAACCCCAGCGGGTCGGTAACCGCAACCTTCAACGCAACGTCGCCATCGGGACGCTGCTGAACCATCAAGCCCGCGGTCAAAACCAGCGCCGCCATCGCCACTGCAAATCCAGGACTCAACAGCTCCACAGTCGCTCCCGCGAACAGCCGCGCGTACCACGACCGTTGACTTTCGATGCGCTCAAGCAAGCGGCTATCGAATTCCGCGGACGGCTCGACCGCCTGCCAGTCATCGAGCGCCTCGAATAATTTCGCCTGCTCGTCATATAACCGGCGATCCTCAGGCGACTGATCAAGGAAAGCCAGAAACTCCCGGTGCTCAACGGAACCGGCTGCTGGAGCCTTGTCCGGATTCAGCACGTAATCCATCGCCTCGTCGTGAGTCATAACACCTCTCCGTTCTCCCTCGCCTCGACCGACCGTTCCATGCAGTCGCCCGAGCCACTCGTCCTAACCGGCCTCGTGGCCGACTGGACCCTTTGTCCCTCCAGCCCCCAAGTGTTGCAAGCGGGCGCGCAACGTCTCGTAGGCTCGAAACAACAACGACTTAACCGCCGATACCGAACATCCTAGCGCGCCGGCGATGTGGACGTAGTCAAGCTCTTGATACTTGTGCATAATCACGGCCGCCCGCTGCTTCTCGGGCAGGTCCGCGATCGCTAGCCGAACCACTTGCAAGCGTGTCTCGGCGACCATTTCTTGTTCACGATTCGCTCGCGTATCGCGGACCTCGAATTTGTGGCGGTCCTCGACTTCCTCTTGCAAGCTGCGCTGGTTTTTTTCGTGACGGCGATCACGAATCGAATTCAGCGCCAAGTGGGTGGCGATGCGGTAAAGCCAAGTTGTGAACTTCGCGGTCGGCTCGTAGCTCTCGCGGGCCTTGTAGACCCGCAGAAATACTTCCTGCGAAAGCTCCTCGGCGACGCCCTGGTTCTGCACCATGCGCGTGAGGTAGTTCACCATCGGCGAGCGGTACTTGACCAGCAACAGCTCGAAGCTGGTCGTGTCACCCGCCTTGACCTGGAGCATTAAGCGGGCATCGTGCTCCAAAACCGCGTCCACTCCCACGTCTTCTTGAACACGATCGGCCATTGAAAGTTGCGAAGCTACGGCGTTAATCTTAGCAATCTTTGGAAGTCTTGATATATCAGCGATTTACTGTATGACTAGGGGTCATAGCCCGGCGCAAGTTAGTGGTAGGCGCACTTTCGGCGGGCAGCGAGCATGTCCTTTACGCAGACTCGATGTAGCCCTCCGCGTCGCTGCATGGCGCATTTGCGATTTCCCCAATTGTTATGCTCAGAGGCAGTCATGAGTCTCTCGAATCCACTCTTGATTGAGAAGAGAGAAGAACTGCTCGAGGCCGCACGAAACCACGGTGGCGCCAATCTCCGCGTATTTGGTTCGCAGTCTCGCGGGGACGCCGGCCCCGATAGCGACTTCGACTTTCTCGTCGATCGCGGACCAACTCGAAGACCATTCTTCCCGGGAGGCCTACAGTCCGCGCTCGAGGAAATCCTCGAGTGCAAGGTCGATGTTGTGACCGAATCGTCGCTGCACCCGAAACTTCGCGATCGGGTCCTCGAAGAAGCGCTTCCGCTTTGACCGAACGAGACGGTATTTATCTAGGCCACATTCTCGAATGCATCGCGCGGATCGAGGAGTATACGGCGGCTGGACGCGACGCCTTCTACTCACAAACGGTCGTGCAAGACGCGGTGGTCCGCAACCTTCAACTGTTAGGGTAATCGTCAAAACGGGTCAGCGCCGAAACGAAAGCGAAGCTTACGAATATTCCGTGGTCGGATATCGCGGGCTTGAGAAACGTTCTGGTCCACGACTATCTCGGCGTCGATCTCGATGCTGTGTGGGAAATCGTGACGGAGGATCTTGGGTCCGTGCGCGAAGCGCTGGATCGTCTGCTGCAGCAACGACCATAGTGCGTCGTGACCGCGCGAATCACCCCAAGTTCCTGTGATCTAGCCCTTCGAGTCGACGACAACGTTCTCGGATTTGATGTCGCGATGAACGGCTAGTGGATCGGCCTTCAAGGTTGTGCGGATTTCAGCTTGTTGTGACAGGCTCTTGAACGCAGCGGGCAGGCATTTCCATCGATAGATTGCCGCCGATAACTGCACGTTGCTACCTTGAAACGTCAATGAAACATTCGCTCGTTGCTCTCGTCGCCCTGCTTTCCCTCGCCTGCTCGTCGCCAGACGGATTTCAGAGTAGCTGGGACCCCGCTATCGAACGCCCCTGGATCGGCCCTGAATATTGGGCGAATCCGATGCAGGAGTGGCGCCTGCGCGACGGTCGCGTCGAGAACATTGTCGCCGGCGGCGACCGCAACGTCTTCCTGCTGACCCACGAGGTGACTGATCAGCCCGGAAACTTGGCACTGTCAGTCAACCTTGGCCGTCTCGAAGAAGACACTGGGCCGCTCGAAGACGGCTGGGTCGGATTTCGCGTCGGTATCCGCGGCGCATTTGACGACTATCGCGATAGCGCCGTGCGAGGCGTGGGCCTCAACTGCGGCATCACCGCTGACGGGCGCGTGTTTATCGGATCACTCGACGGCGTCGAACAGCGCATGGGCGACGTCGACTTCTCGGATCTCAGCATGACGCTCGACGCCGAACCCAACGGTGACAACTATCGCCTCGTGCTCAAAGTAACGTCATCGGGGGGCAACCAAGTCGTCGAGTACGAGGAAGAAGACATCGACCCCAACTGGCTGGTCGGCGGACTTGCGCTGGTTTCAAGCTCAGGCCCGGTGCCCGACTCGCCTCCTGAAGCGTCGCAAGTCAGCGAGACTGGCTGGGACCTCAAGCCCGGTACTCAGCGCGGGGGCAACCTACGCTTTTGGTTCAAGAACTGGACCGTCGCGGGTAGCAAAGTCTCGACCGACGCCAGCCGCACGTTCGGCCCCATCCTATTTGCGATGCATACCCTCAGCCGCAATGTGCTCAAGCTCAACGCGACCATCGCCCCGGTCGGCAACGGATCGCGAGAAGTCGCGCTCGAAGTCAACGGCGGCGGCGCATGGAATCAAATCGCCACCGAGACCATCGACCCCGAGGCGCGCACGGCGACCTTCAGAGTTGCTGACTGGGACGACAGCGTTGACACCCCCTACCGCGTCGTCTACGAAGATGACACCTGGGAAGGCACGATCCGCAAGGACCCCGGCGACAAGAGCGAAATCACCGTTGCGGCGTTCACAGGAAACAACGACCTAGGCTTTCCGCACAACGACATCGTTCGCAACATCAAACACCACGATCCCGACCTGATGGCATTCACCGGAGACACGATTTACGAGCGCGTTGGCGAGTACGGGATTGTGCGCGAGCCGACCGACGTCGCGATCCTCGACTATCTGCGCAAGTGGTACATATTCGGCTGGGAATACGGTGAAGTGCTCAAAGATATCCCGACGATCTCGATGCCCGACGACCACGACGTCTACCAAGGCAACATCTGGGGCGCAGGCGGACGAAAAGCGGATGCCTACGGCAAGCCGGGACAAGACCAGGGTGGTTATACGATGGACGCCCGCTTCGTGCACGTCGTCCAGCAGACGCAGACCGCAAACATGCCCGACCCGTATGACCCGACTCCTATCGAACAAGGTATCGCCGTTTACTACACCGACCTGCTGATAGGCGGGGTCAGCTTCGCCGTTGTCGAAGACCGCAAGTGGAAAGACTCGGCCACAGTATTACTGCCCAATGCCAATATCGAAAACGGCTGGGCCGCCGACGCGCGTTACGACGCGGCAAAGCGTTCGGATGATCCCAAGTTTCCGCTGCTCGGCGATCGCCAAGAGACATTTTTGGAGAACTGGGCAAAAGACTGGGACGGTGTATGGATGAAGTCGGCGATTTCGCAAACCATCCTCGCGGACGTCTGTACCCTTCCCAAAGGCACGACTAGCGACGTGGTAACTCCCCGCTTGCGCGTCAACGAGCCGGGCGAATATCCCGACAACGAATGGCCGGTCCAAGACCACGACACGAATGGATGGCCGCAATCGGGCCGCGACCGTGCCGTACGTCTGTTGCGCAAAGCATTTGCCTTCCACATCGCGGGCGACCAACACCTGGGCAGCTCGATCCAATACGGCGTCGACGAATGGAATGACGGCAGCTGGGCGATCTGCGTACCGTCAGTCGCAAATATCTGGCCGCGTCGCTGGTTTCCCCCGGTGCCGGGCAAGAATCGCAAAGAGGGCGCGCCGCGATATTCCGGCGAGTTCCTAGACGGATTTGGCAACAAGGTCACCGTGCACGCAGTCTCGAACCCTGAGCGCAACGGCATCGAACCCGCCGCGCTCAACGAAAGAGCGCCCGGCTACGGCATTATTAAATTCAATCGCAACACCCGGAAAATCAATTTCGCCAACTGGCCGCGCTGGATCGACGCGAGTGAAGCCGGCGCCGAGCCGTACCCAGGCTGGCCGATTGAGATTGACCAGCTCGACAACGGTATGCCGAAAGCATTCGCGCTGCCCGAAGTTAGTAGTGACGAACCCGACCCGGTCGTCCAGATCATCGACGAAAGCAACAGCGAGGTCGTTTACACGGTACGAATCAAGGGGACAACGTTCACGCCGGGGGTCCGCAAGCGGGGGAACTACACGGTAAAGGTCGGAGACACGGTCAGCGAGGGTCTGGCCGCGAAATAGTACAAGCGGGCTGTTAGGCGACGGGCAGATCGCTGGACGCCCTCTGCCCGGCACTAAACACATACCATGACCCCCGGCTCTAATAGCCTCAATCACCTACGGAAATTGCTTTGTGAACTGCAAAATCAGATCCTAGACTCCGTCATTGGTGCCCGCAAGAAATTAGAAACTGACGATTGGGCGGAGATCGCCGCGACCACGGCCGCGGACACGATCTATCGCATTGACGCCATAACCGAAGAACCGCTCACTCGCTGGATGCGAAATCACTGGCCCTCCGACCAGCCCGTCGAGTTGGTCATGGAAGGCATCGAAGACGCGGACTCGCTGACCTTTCCGGCCGGAAGCACGGAAAGCGTCTGGAAACTCATCATCGACCCGATCGACGGCACGCGTGGGCTGATGTACGACAAGCGCCCGGCATGGTCGCTCGCGGGGCTTGCACCTCAGAGTGGCCGCGACACCAAGCTCTCGGATATCGTCGTCGCTGCGATGACCGAGCTTCCAACCACCAAACAGTGGCGAGCCGACCAACTCAGCGCCGTGAAGGGATGCGGACCCGATGGTGTAGTCGCCGAGGCTATCGACGTCCGCGACGGTACTCGAACGCCGCTCAAACCTCTGCCCTCGCGAGCGAGCCACTTCAAGCATGGCTTCGCGGCGACCTTGCACGCTTTCCCGCAAGGCAAAGGGCTGTTGTCGCAACTAGAAGAAGACTTGTGGGCCGCTCTGCATGGCGCGGACCCCGAGGCCGCCCCTCTGGTATTTGACGACCAGTACATTTCAACTGGCGGACAGCTCTACGAGCTGGCCGTCGGCCACGACCGCATGCAGGGCGATCTGCGCCCCCTCGCATTCGCCAAACTCGGCCTCGATTTATCAATCACCTGTCACCCCTACGACATCTGCACGGCGCTCGTGGCGACTGAACTAGGCGTCGTCGTAGAAAAGCCGGATGGAACGCCGCCAGATGCGCCGCTAGATACGACGAGCCCAATTGCATGGATGGGATATGCGAACGAGGAGCTTGCATCGCTCGTAAGGCCCGTACTAAAGAAACTGATTGCGAAACAGTTCGGATAGTTCTCGGATGGCACGGGAGAATGCCGTCGCATAGGGGGATCAAATCCCAGGGTGCAACCCAATAAGAGTTAACCTAACATTTGCTCTCGGAGGGCGATTGTTCTCATACTGTTGGTATGAGAACTTCAGATGCGTATTTGGCTGACATCGAAAATTGGGAGGTACTGTGTTCGTTTCTCCCCGACGGCTGGCGGGAGCAGGCTAAGACACTGGGCGCCATGCGTCGCGCCCGCTATATCAAGGATCCCGAAACCGTTCTACGGTTGCTCCTGATTCATTTGGCGAGCGGTTGTTCGCTGGCTGAAACGGCGGCGCGAGCAGCGGCCTCCGGGTTGGCGCAAATCAGCGCCGTGGGCGTGTTCAAAAGGCTACGCGCCGCCGAGGAGTGGCTGCGTTGGCTGGCGCAGCAAATGCGCGGCGGCGTGCAGTTGCCGTTGGCCTCGTTGGATCGACGCTTGCGCGCCGTTGACGCGACCGCGGTGTCCGAACCCGGCAGCACGGGCAGCGACTGGAAACTGCACTACGCCGTGAATCTGGCCAACCTCGAGTGCGACTTTTTTGAACTCACCGCAGTGCGGAAAGGCGGCGAAACCTTCCGGGGATTCGATGTCGAAGCGGGCGATGTGATGATGGGAGATCGGGTGTATGCCACGCCGCCAGGGGTGGCGCATGTGGTGAGCGCGGGCGGCGATGTGATCGTGCGACTCAACCGACAATCGCTTCCATTGTTTGATATTAAGGGCAAACGCATCGACTTGCTGTCGCGAATGCGCCGTCTGCGCGGCTACGTTCCGCGCGAGTTTTCGACCCGCGTGAAGGGCCCAAACGGGGATTGGATCGAGGGACGTCTGGTTGCTGTGCGGCGCTCCGCCGAAGCGACGGAGCAAGCCCGGCGACGTTTGGAATCGCGCGCCAAGCGCAATCAAACAACGGTTTCGGAGCAGTCATTAGTGTTCGCTGAGTACTTGATGATCTGGACGACGCTGGCGCCGGGTGTCTCGTCGATCGACATTCTAAACACGTATCGATTGCGTTGGCAGATCGAGTTGGTATTCAAGCGGATGAAATCGATTATGAGCCTCGGCCATCTACCGAAAAAAGACGAGCGGAGCGCGAAAGCCTGGCTGGCGGGGAAGCTGTTAGTGGGCCTATTGGTGGAGCGAATGATCGCCCACGCGGACTCTATTTCCCCCTGGGGGTACAACCTTGAGGCGCGGTCGAAGCCGCCGGCGTGAGACCGCGTTTCTGCATCGACAAATCTGTACCGCCGTGCTGCCCGCGCAGAACCTGAAGGAGGTTCTGCGCAACTGCTCACTCATCGGTAACATGCTATCCGAACCGCCGCGACGGAGAACGCGATTCAAGTATAGGTAGGTTAACGCTTATTGGGCTGCAACCCTAGGCCTGGAGTTTGGCTGTTCGGCGGCGGTCGAAGTTTGGGATAGGGTGGGGAAATGGGGAGTTGGCGTTAGCCGGAAGCGTAGATTGCTGCAGGCGGAGCGCCTCTTGGGAGTTTCGGCAGCTTCGTGTTGGGGTGCGGAGTGTTCCTCAAGCCGCAGAAATGTTGACGCTGCACGCCGTCCGCCCAAAGCTCGGCCCGCAGGTGGCTGATCAGCCGTTGCGTGGTGAGCTGTTGCGGCTGCGAGCGGCGTCGCCAGTGCGGTCGCGGCAAGGCGTCGTCCACGCCCTGTTGGCGGCTCCAACTCGCGCCCGCCAACAGCAGTAGCGCATACACCGCCGTCATGAATTGAGGGACCCGCTCGACCGCGTCCGGCTGCCGCACCTGCGCCTGTCCGACTCCCAACAGCGTCTTCTGCTCACGGCAGTTGACCTCGATCTCCCAGCGCCAAACGTACTGCCGCACGATCTGCTCCAGACTCAGATTCGGATCACTGACAATCAAATACGGCGGCTTGCGATACAACACCTTCGAGCCCGCCCGCGGCCGATAGCCCAGCGGTCGAATCACCACCAAACGTAAGTCCCGCTTGCCTCCCGCCGGTTACTGCCGCAGCGGCGCGAGCGTCTTCACTTTGAACTGCCGCAGGCTGCCGGCGGCAAAAACCTCGACCGGTTGCCAAGGCACGTTGTCGTCCTGGCGGAGTTGCTCGGGCGTCTGTGCGCGTTCGCCGTAACAACGCCTGCGGCCTTTGCCGGGCTGCTCGAGGGGCAGATGATACAGCTTGGCGTCGGAACGAATGCGACCGATCAACGTCACGTCGGCGGGCAACGATCCGAACACCGTGCGGTTGGTGTAAGCGCCGCCAACGACGAGGTGCAAGGCTCGCTCAGCGCCTCCGGGATCGGCGTTCATGGCCTCTCGCAAGCGCGCGATGTGCCTGGCGGCGAGGGCCGTCAAGCTGCACTTGCGGGCCTCGCGCCGATACCGTTTCGAAACCTCGTCCGTGGCCTTCTTCGGCGGTCGGCGCGGAGTCGGCGCGTGTTCCAAGCCGATCGGAATGAGTCGCGCCGGCTGCTCCCGCTCGCTCGGAGGCAGTGCTGCCGAGAACCTGGTAGTCGCACGCGTTGCGAGATGACGCGGTGACTATGGAAGGTTCGAGAAGTCGCCCCGATCGATTGCGCCGTCCACGTCCTGGAGCCACTTTTCCGCCGCGCCGCCGGGCGAGAAATCACGTTCGATCTCGGCATCCCAGGTCGCTCGATCCGCCTGAGCCATCCGTTCATGCAAAGCTGCGCGCTCGTCAGGAGAATGCTTGTCAATCGTCGCCTTCAGCTCTCCTAGGCTGGATTTGTCTGCCATCTGCCGCTGAGAATAGCATGGGCGGTGATGGGACTAGTTGGACTCGATTTGCTCAAGGGTCGCGTGCCCTTTACGTCATGTGTTACCCATGCGCCCGGTCTATAGCATTTTCACCGAAAGCTTAGACCGGCAATTGGACACGGCGGCCGCGCGTGCTGGGTCGGCAAGAAACGTCGACCTTACGCGCATTTCTCACCGCGTGGCGAGATATGCGGGCTACCCGCTAACGCGTAAATTCTCGGACGATGGGCCCGAGGATTTCACTTGCTCACGACAAAGCGACAGAGACGGGCAAGATATTGCGGTTCAAAAACGGGCTACCACAATATACGGGAATCAGCCAAAAAACTTAAAGAAAGAACAACTTAGGGCTTGACAGCGACCCGCGAGGTAATCACACTAAGGTGGTCAGAAGTAGACTATCGTGGACAAAAGTGGTCAAGTCAATTCATCTTGGATGTTCTGACAAATGCTGACTACATCTATTTGCGGATATGTTTCGAGGAACACAGACGGGCAATGTAGACGCCAAGGGGCGGTTGAAGCCGTCGGCGCACGTGCAACGCAGGCTGAAAGAAGAATACGAGAGCGGCGATGTTTTCATCACGAGCGTGGACGGAGTAACCGTCAGCATTTTTCCAATCAAGGAATGGGAGGCCGTCGAGGCCAGGTTAGCGGATAAGCCGACCGATGGCAAGCAAGAAATGAACGGCGCACTAAAAAACAAGATTCTGTTCCAAGCGAATCGCTTTGGGGCGGAGAGTGCCTTGGACAACCAAGGACGCTTCCTCGTGCCTGCCTTGTTGCGGGACACGGCAGGCATGAGGGGCGAAGTCAAGATCCAGTGGCAGTCGAACCGCCTAGTTGTCTTTAACGCGGAGAACTTCGAGAGGGCGGCGATCGAAAACAAGCTTTCCACGGACGAATTGGGTCGTGCGGCGGATTTTGGAATTTAGCGGGGTGGCGGTTTGGGCCATTACCCCGTCATGTTGCAGGAAGTGGAGGAGTACCTCCATGTCACTTCCGGCGGAGTGTACTGCGACTGTACGGCGGGGGCCGGTGGCTACGCCGAGATGATTTTGCGCTGTCTCGATAAGGGGCGGCTGGTGCTGATTGACCGAGACCGGGAGGCGCTCGACGCTTGCCGGGAGAGATTTGGCGAGTTTGGGGAGCGCGTGACGTTTTACCACGGCAGTTACGGCGAGATCGGCGAAGCGGTCAAGGAATCCGCGCCGCTTGCTGGAATTGTCGCCGATCTTGGCCTATCGAGCCTGCAACTCGACAACCCCGCGCGGGGATTTAGTTTTCGTGCCGAAGGGCCCTTGGACATGCGCATGGATCGCAGCCGGGACCTGCGGGCGGAGCAAATCGTCAACTATTACGACGAGAACCAGATCGCTGATCTAATTTATCAACTGGGAGGTGAGCACAAAAGCAGGAGAATAGCTAGAGCTATCGTTCGAGAGCGGCCCGTGAAGAACACGCGACACCTGGCAGAAATCGTCGCGCGGGCCGTCTCTCGGCCGAAATCTCAAAAGATCCATCCGGCGACGAAGACGTTTCAGGCATTGCGGATAGCGGTGAACGATGAGGCTGACGAGCTAAAGAAGCTACTAGCCGCCGCGCCTTCGCTGCTCGTTCCCCAAGGACGGTTCGTGGCGGTTAGCTTTCACAGCGGCGAAGACCGTTTGGTGAAACAAGCCTTTCGCGACGACGGCAAGGCCGGCGTCTACGAGATTTTGACGAAGGGCGTTGTGCGCCCTTCAGATCGTGAAACTTATGAGAATCCGCCCAGCCGCAGCGCCAAGCTGCGAGCGGTTCGACGAACGGACCAAGAGATTGGGCGAGGCGAGAAAGAGAGCTTGGTGACGCAGTGGAGCAGTTAGTGCAGCCGAGAAAGTCCGCGCCCGAGGTGCCGTCGAATATAGAGGTACGTGGGTTCACCTACGACGGCGTCCGGGCCGGACGAAAACTGCGGGCGGGACTCTCGCGAAGGGCTGCGTCTACTCGTCCGTTGCCACTGGAAGATGTAGCTTTTTTCATCAAAGACATTGAGAACAACGGTGTTGAGCATCGCTACGATCCGTCGGATGAGCGTTCACTGCGAGGACTGCTGGGCTGCGGTTTGGTGCTGGCGCTGACGCTGTTAATGCTGTTTGGTCCCCGTGCGTGGGTGCGGCATTCAGGGTATCGGGCGGCTGAGCTAAGCCGGCAGATCGAAGAACTGCAGGTGGTGCAAGACCAGCTCACGGTGCGTCAAGGTCAGATGGGCGACCTACGGCGCGTCGCGGATTTGGCTTCGAAAGACGGGTTTATTGAGCCTAGGCCTGGTGACTACGCTTGGCAGGACCGCACGGTTCCGCCTGCAAATCCAGACAATGCTTTGGCTTTACTGTTGGCGGAAGGCGATTGATTGGGTGTGCCTGCGATTAGGCCCATCTGTGGGAGAGTGTCGGGCTTATGCCCTTGAAGCGAGTCAATGTTAAGGTTCAGGCAGAGAACGGGTGGCGCACCCGGATTGGGTAAATCACAGCCGTCCTCTGCCCCCTTAGCGTTCATGATGGCGAACCGCCGCCGTCTCATTCGAATTTATCTATTTGGCCTCGCGGCGTCATTTTGGTTCGGCGTGCTGACGCTACGGCTTTGGGATTTCCAGGTACGCCAGACCGATCGGCTGACAGAAAAGGCCGCTAACCAGCACGAAGGCGAGGTCGACATTCGGGCTGAGCGCGGAGCGATATTCGATCGTAGCGGCTCTGAACTGGCCTTAAGTACACCGGTCAACTCGATCGGAATTTTTCCAAAAAAGATCGCCAATCCGGACGTTGCAGCCGGAGTTCTGGCCGAGATTCTGCAGCTTGACGAGACGGACCTCAGAAGGAAGCTAGGTAGCGATCGATTTCAATGGGTGAAACGACTGGCGGACCCCGCCGAGGTCGAGCGCGTCCGTCAATTGGGCCTAAAGGCTCTGCACTTTGAAGAAGAGAGCAAGCGCTACTATCCGAAACGATCGGTTGCGGCCCAGGTGCTTGGCGCGGTTGGGCTGGACCACAACGGGCAGGCAGGCCTTGAGCTCTATTTCGACAAACACTTGCGCGGCACGGACGGCCTTGGGCTTTTGCAGTATGACGCGAATCGGCAGTACTACCAGCGGCAAGAACTGCAGGCGCCGATTCCGGGCAGCGATCTACTGCTGACTCTCGATCTGCGACTACAGAGTCTTGCGGAACTTGAACTAAGCAAGGCCATCGGCGAGACCGGGTCGAGGGCGGGCACGATCGTACTGATGCGGCCGGACTCAGGCGAGATTCTGGCGATGGCGAATTGGCCGCCGTTCGACCCGAACGAGCGGGCTCGCACGCAACAGGATCTTGAGAAGCGAAAGAATTTTGCCCTCAGCCACATGATCGAGCCGGGGTCGACTTTCAAGGTCGTCACGGCATCGGCGGCGATCGAAGAGCGATTGACAGACCCTAACGAGTTATTCGATTGCGAGATGGGCGGCATCAACATCGGTAACCGGCGCATCCGCGATCACAAGCCGTTTGGGCTGCTTACCCTGACGGACGTGCTCGCGAACTCGAGCAACGTGGGGATTATCAAAGTTGGCATGCGCCTCGGGAACGAGGGAATGCACCGCTATCTAAAGCGCTTTGGATTCGGCCAGCAAACGAATATCACGTTGCCCGGAGAGGCGACGGGGCTCGTTCGTCCTGTCAAACGTTGGCATTCCGACTCCTTAGCGTCGATTTCTATGGGGCAAGAGGTTGGGGTTACCGCGTTGCAAATGGCGCGCCTGTTTGCGGTGATTGCTAACGATGGCTACCTGGTTGAACCACGGATTGTCGAGGCTGTTCGCGATCACCGCGGGCAGTTGACGCCCGTAGAGCATGCGCCGAAAGTGCGGGTGATTAGCGCGGACACCGCCGTCACCATGAAGGCTATTTTAGAGCGGGTCGTGGCCGGCGGCACTGGCCGGCTTGCACAAATCCCGGGTTATCGCGTCGCGGGCAAGACCGGCACGGCGCAGATGATTAATCCCGAAACGCGCTCTTACAAAGATGGCACCTACGTCGCGAGCTTCTGCGGCTTTGCGCCGGTGAACGACCCGGCGTTGGTCGCCGTGGTTGTCTTAGATGCGCCACAGGGCAAATACTACGGCGGCCAGATTGCAGCACCGGTATTCCCGAAAGTCGTGCATCAGGCGCTGCGATATCTCGATGTTGCGCCAGGGCGCCCACTGGAACGCGGCTTCGAGCAACTGCCCGAAGTTCCGGAGCACCTGCTGGCTGATTTCATCGCGGAAGAGCCCGTCGGAGGGCCGGCTATCGACGCGGCGGGACAGATTCTGGTGGCATCGATGGGCAGCGTTTCGAGCGGCGCGTTCGGCTCCGAAGCAGGTGCCGCTAGGCCCGACGAGCGCTCGAATGTTGCGGTTCGCGTGACCGGTCAGGTGACACCGAATTTTCAGGGAATGTCGATGCGCGAAGTTTTTGCGACGGCGACCAGGCTGGGAGTCACCGTTGAGGCCGACGGCAACGGGCTGGTGTTGCAACAATCACCGGCCCCGAACACTCCGCTGACACGCGGATCAGTCATCAAGGTGCGCTTGGCGCGGGCTTTGCCGGCGGCTGAAGCGGTACTCAAGCCGCAAACGAGTGGCGGGGGATGAGGCTCGACGAAATGCTCGCCAGCGTATCAGTCGGCGCGGTTCCACCCTTGATCGTGAATGGGTTGGAGTATGACTCACGCAGAGTGCGGCGCGGCAATGCCTTCTTCGCCTTCGAGGGTGAGCATTTTGACGGGCACCGCTTCGTTCCCAAGGCCTTCGACGCGGGCGCGGCGGCTATCGTCAGTGAACAGATTGCGCCCCAGGGTCTCGAAGATCAGTGGGCAAGAGTGTCACATGGCCACCGAGCTTTAGCGCTTTCGGCGCTGCGGTTCTACGAACGTCCCGATCGACATCTGCACCTTACGGGCGTAACCGGCACGAACGGGAAGACGACGACGGTGTACTTGATCGATTCACTGTTGCGCGCGGCCGGGAAGGTCACGGCGCGGTTCGGAACGATCGAACACCGGGTGGGAAATCGAGCTATACCAGCAATCAATACGACGCCCGAATCGCTCGACGTGATCCGTCACTTGGCCGAGCTGCGGGACCTCGGTGGCTCGCACGCAACGATGGAAGTTTCCTCGCATGGCCTCAAGATTGAGCGAGTTTACGGCATGGATTTTTACGCGGCGGTTTTCACGAACTTGTCGCAAGACCATCTTGATTTCCACGGAGACATGGGGAACTACGCGGCCGCTAAAAGGCGGCTATTCGAGGGCGCCGGCGGGGCGGTTCCAAAATTCGCGGTGATCAACTTGGACGATGAGGTGGGCCGAGATCTGCTGAGTAGTAGTCGATCTGAAAAGCTTTCTTACGGGCGCACACCGAAGGCGGACATCTCGGCAAGCGCCGTCGAGATTGATTTCGACGGCATTCGCTTCAGCGCGGAATCCCCGGCCGGCAAGATAGCCGTGAACTCGCCGATGAATGGCGAATTCAATGTCGAAAATATTCTGGCGGCGATCGCAACCGCGCTGGCGCACGGCATTCCAACTGGGCAAATCGAGCAGGGGCTGAGCGAAACGACGGCGGTGCCCGGGCGCTTCGAGACCGTAGACGAGGGTCAGCCCTTTTTAGTGGTCGTAGACTACGCGCACACTGACGATGCGTTGAAGCGGCTCATCGAATCGGCGCGAGGGTTGCTTTCAAAGCGCGGCGAGTCAGGCAAGATTCTCACGCTGTTTGGTTGCGGCGGTGATCGCGATCGCAGCAAGCGGCCAACGATGGGGCGCGTTGCCGGAACGCTGAGCGACTGGGTAATTCTTACATCCGACAATCCGCGGACGGAAGACCCGTCGGCGATCATTGGCGACGCGCAGGCTGGGCTGGCGGAAGGTTCCGCGCAGTTCGCATTGGAGCCGGACAGAGCCGCCGCGATTGAAATCGCCTTAAAACAGGCGCGATCGGGCGACATTGTTCTGATCGCCGGCAAGGGTCATGAAACGTACCAGGTTGTGGGCGAAACCAAGTTGCCGTTCGATGATCGCGGAACGGCACGCCAAGTGCTGAATGAGTTGGGGTACGGCGGAAAGTGAATTTAAACCTGACTCAGATTCAATCGTGGATTGGCGTTGACGCCGCGGGCGAAGCAGCGGGTTTGGCGACCGGCTACTCGATTGATTCTCGAACGGTATCAGCGGGTGACTTATTCTTCGCGATCAAGGGCCCGAATTTCGATGGCCACGAGTTCGTTGACGATGCGCTCAGAGCCGGCGCAGTCGCGGCTGTCGTTGCGGTCGGATATCGGCCGGGTGGGGAGACTGGGTTGATGCGCGTTGTTGATCCGGCCGTGGCGCTGGCGCGGCTCGCTCGAGAAGCACGACGCGCATGGGATGGCTCGGTCGTTGCGATCACTGGAAGCAACGGAAAAACGACCTCCAAAGAAATTACCGCCGCGATCTTAGGCGAGGCGCTGGTGGTCTCGAAGACCGCGGGCAATCTCAACAACGAGCTGGGATTGCCGCTTTCGATCCTTCGGATCGGCGACGGTGACCGCGTAGCCGTGCTTGAGATGGGCATGAATCATGCCGGTGAGATTCGCCGATTGGCCAAGATCGCCGCGCCAAACGTTGGGGTCGTCACAAACGTCAGCGCCGCGCACGTTGGCCACTTCGATTCGATTAGCGGAATCGCCGCGGCAAAGCGAGAGCTTATTGAGTCGCTTGATTCCGACGGCACCGCGGTGCTGAACGCGGACGACGAAAGAGTTGCCGCTTTTGGCGCGGCACACGCCGGCCGGACCGTCACCTTTGGGATCGACAACGCCGCGGATCTACGTGCGGAACACGTCGTCGACCGGGGTGCTGCCGGCGCTCGCTTCTCGGTGAATGGCGATGAGTTTGAAACGTCGTTAGCCGGTCGCCACAACGTCTACAACGTCGTTGGAGCATTGGCGGTCGCGCGCACATTTGGGATCGAACTGTCTTCTCTGGTCGAGGCGGTTCGCCGCTTGACGCCCGTTGGCATGCGCGGTGAGGTGCGACGGGTCGGTGGCGTGACAGTGATCGATGACTGCTACAACGCGAATCCCGCCGCGATGAAGGCGATGCTCGACGTGCTTGAAAATACCCCGGCGCGTCGGCGCGTCGCCGTATTGGGCGAAATGCGCGAGCTGGGCGCACGGTCTGTCGCGTTGCACCAAGAGATCGGCGCGGCAGTGAGCGCCGCTGGAATCGATCATTTGATCGCGGTTGGCGGCGACGCAGTACAGATAGCGTCGGCCGCGGGCGGATCCGCTGAATTTTATGAGACGCCGGAGGCGGCCGGGCTCAGGTTGGCCGAGTATCTATCGCCGGGCGACGCTGTCTTAGTGAAAGGCTCTCGTGGCGTTGCGCTAGAGCGCGCGCGTGATATGGCCTATCGCAGTTTGGAAACCGCCGACGTAGACGACGTACTTGTGGGGGAGGTCAGCTAGCCGATGCTTTACCACCTCCTTTACGAGCAGCTATTCGAATATTTCAGCCCGTTGCGCGTGTTTAGTTACATCACGGTGCGGGCCGCGTTGGCGAGTTTCACCGCACTCGGCTTGGGACTGGCGATGGGGCCGTGGCTTATCAGACGATTGCAAGAAGCGCAGATAGGTCAGTACATTCGGGCTGACGGACCCGATTCGCATCACAAGAAGGCCGGCACGCCGACGATGGGCGGGCTGTTGATACACGTGTCCATAATCCTGCCGACGTTGCTGTGGGCGGACTTGAGCAACTCGTATGTTTGGGTCGCGTTGCTGGCGCTCACGGGGTTCGCGCTGATCGGTCTGATTGACGACTACGCGAAGGTCAACAAGCGACAGAATTTGGGCGTTTCGTCGCGCGCGAAGCTCGGGATGCAAGTGGCGATGACCTTCGCAATCGGCAGCATTTTGATTTGGATGAACGCTCACGGCACCTATGACATGTCGATCACGCTGCCGTTCTTCAAGGACATCAGGCCAGACCCGGTGATCGAGTCGTTGCGGGGTGGCAGTCTTAGTTTTCCGTTTGCCTTTGTGCTGTTTTTTGGGTTTCTGTTTTTCGTATTGGCCGGCGCCAGTAATGCCGTGAATTTGACTGACGGTCTCGATGGTCTGGCGATTGGGCTGGCAATTATTTGCGTGGGCGCACTGACGGTGCTCGTTTACATCGCCGGGCATAGCAGAATTTCGCAGTACCTCGACGTGCCGAGCGTGCCGATGGCGGGCGAGTTGACGATTTTTTGCGGCGCCGTTGTCGGCGCGAGTTTGGCGTTTCTCTGGTACAACTCCCACCCGGCCGAAATTTTCATGGGCGATGTGGGCTCGCTCGGTCTGGGTGGGGCGATTGGAACAGTAGCGGTGCTGGTAAAGCAGGAGATCGTGCTGCTATTCATCGGCGGGGTTTTCGCCGCGGAAACGTTGTCGGTGATCTTGCAAGTTGCAAGTTTCAAGATGACCGGAAAGCGCATTTTTCTGATGGCGCCTTTGCACCATCACTTCGAGAAGTTGGGTTGGCCGGAATCGAAAGTGATTGCACGGTTTTGGATCGCTGGGTTTGTGTGGGCGCTGCTGGCGCTGAGTACGTTAAAACTGCGATGAGATGGGAAGGAAAACGTGTACTGATCGTCGGACTGGGTAAGTCCGGGCCGGCGGCGGTGCGATTTTTGGTTCAGCGGGGAGCAGTCGTGTCGGCGGCGGATGAGCGTACGGAGGACGAGCTGGGTGACGCGATCAAGTCGCTTGACGATTTGCCGGTAAAACTCCACCTCGGTGGACATTCGAAAGACACTTTTCTCGCACAAGACGTGATCGTACCCTCGCCCGGCGTGGCTTGGGATGATCCGCACCTGGTGGCGGCTCGTCAGCACGGCGTTCAAACAGTTGGTGAATTGGACATCGCCGCTGAGTTTCTCAAGGGTCGCGTGATTGGCGTCACGGGAACGAACGGCAAAACGACGACCGTGTCGCTAATCGGTCATGTCATGAGCCTGGCCGGAGTGGCGGTTAGCGTTGCGGGCAACATCGGGACACCGCTGCTCGCGACAGTCGAAGAATCGCACGACGATCAGTGGCATGTTTTGGAGCTTTCGAGTTTTCAGCTAGAAGCCGCGAATTCGTTTCGATGCGACATTGCGGCGGTTTTAAACATCACGCCCGACCACCTCGACCGACATCACAGTTTTGAGAAATACGTTGGAGCCAAGGCGCGCATATTCGACAATCAGGAGCCGTCAGACTTCGCTGTATTAAATGCGCATGATGCAGGCTCTCGCGACCTCGTTGAGGGCGTCAAATCGAGCGTTGTGTGGTTTGGCCGAGAGCGTCAGTCAAACAAGGGCGCATCAGTCAATTCCGAGGGGATTGCTTGGAACGGACAGCATGTTTGCGATCTCGATCTATCGATCAAGGGTCCACATAACTTAGAGAATGCACTTGCCGCCGTTGCGGCTTGCGCGCTGGCAGGAGTCGAGCTGGGCGCTATAGGCCAATCGCTGAAGACGTTTCGGCCGGTTGAGCATCGGCTGGAATTTGTTCGCGACGTCGGCGGAGTGGCCTATTACAACGACTCGAAGGCTACCAACGTCGACGCGGCATTGAAGGCCTGCCAAGCGTTTGAGCATGGGCTCTGGATCATTTTGGGGGGACGCGATAAAGGTTCTGACTACCACCCGTTGAGCCAAGCTCTGAAGGGCCGCGCGCGGGGCGTATTGCTGATCGGCGAGGCCGCCCCGATCATTCGCGGGCATCTCAATGGCTCGACGCCGATCGAAGAGGTGGCGACGATGTCGCGCGCCGTGGAGTTTGCGCGAAGCAATGCCCGGCCTGGAGATTCCGTGCTTCTCGCACCCGCCTGCGCCAGCTTTGATCAGTTTGCAGGCTATGCCGAGCGGGGCCTTGAGTTCAAACGCCTTGTGAAGGAGCTGGAGGCGTAGTATGCCCAGCCCATTGAGATACGACCGGCTCATGTGCGGGACCATCCTCGCGCTGATGTTCTTCGGGCTAGTGATGGTATTTAGTGCCACGACGGCGGCGTCGGAGACAACTTGGATCTACATCATCAAGCAGTCGATCTCTGCCGCGCTCGGCCTCGTGGCGATGCGCTATCTGATGTTTTTTGACTACCGCCGGCTGCGTCAACAGAAGATCGTATTCGGCGTGCTTGGCGTTTCAGTAGTGCTGTTGGTCTTGGCGGCGTTGCTCGGTACGGGGGCGAATACGCGCCGCTTCCTTAGGCTGTGGCAATTCTCACTGCAGCCATCGGAGCTAGCCAAGCCGGCGATGATTTTGTTCTTGGCCTACTACCTAGAGCTGCGCCGTGAGCGTCTGAACGACTGGCGGACGGTGGCCGGCGCCGCTTTCATCATTGCAACGCTCTCGTTGTTGATCTACGCGGGAAGAGATTTCGGCACAATGGTCTCGCTGATGGCTCTCGCCGGTGTGATGCTATTCGTGGCCGGCCTGCCGGTGCGATTCGTTGCAATGGCGAGCGCCGCAACTGCCGTGTTGACATTTTTCTTCGTATGGATGGTGCCGTATCGTAAGGCGCGGTTGCTCGCGTTCCTCAATCCGGAATCTGACCCGCTGGGCAGCGGATTTCAGATCTTGCAGTCGGAAATCGCCGTTGGATCGGGTGGCTGGTTCGGCCAGGGCTGGATGGCGGGCAAGCAAAAGATGCACTTTTTGCCCGCAGCACATACCGATTTTATTTTCGCTCTGATTGGCGAGGAGCTTGGCTTGATCGGGGCAGTCATTGTTGTTTTCGCGTTTGGCGTGCTGTTGTGGCGTGGCTTGCGCACGGCGATCAAAGCTCCCGACACATTCGGGTGCCATCTAGCGCTCGGCGTGACAGCCATGATCATTTTTCAGGCGATGTTCAACATGGGCGTCGTGCTGGCATTGTTGCCGACGAAAGGAATGCCGCTGCCGTTCATCAGTTATGGCGGATCGGCGATGATTACGATGCTTGCGTCCGCGGGGGTGCTGCTAAATGTTAGCCGCTATGCCGATTGACGCGGGGTTGCCGCGGGGCACCGAAACGGTGTTGTCGATGATAGATGAAACGATCTCGGTAACGGAACCGGTAGCGTTGGGCGAGCGCTATTTGATCGCCGCCGGTGGTACGGGCGGGCATGTGATCCCGGCATTGCAGGTCGCGGCTGTGCTGCGCGAGCAGGGTCATGAATGCGTCTTCGTCGGCACAGCTCGTGGGCTGGAGAACCGGCTCGTTCCCGCGGCGGGGTTCGAGCTTCGCCACGTACCGATCGGACCACTGAATCAGGTTTCTTGGAGTCGTCGTCTGAGAACGTTGTTAGAGGCGCCTCGCGCACTGTATGCCGCTTGGCGGATTCTCGATGAGTTTGAACCGGCCGCCGTATTGAGTTTGGGCGGCTATGCGTCAGGGCCGCTCGTCCTGGCGTGTGCGCTTCGCGACACGCCCGTAGTCGTAATGGAGCCTAACGCTAGACCGGGTTTGGCGAACCGCCTGGCGCGAATGTTCGCTTCGCGGGCGTTGATCGGATTTGAGGAGGCTGCAAAGTATTTCCGGAACGGAATGAGCGAAGCCGTCGGGATACCGGTGCGGGCGGAGTTTTTCGAGCGCGGACCGCGAGGCGTGAATCAGCGCTTTACGGTACTCATTACGGGCGGCAGCCAGGGTTCTCGGCGACTCAATGAGGCCGCGGTCGGCGCCGCTCGCGCATGGATGGCGGCCGATACTGGCGCGCCGTTCGTCATTCACCAAACTGGTCCCAATGAGTTTGAACAGGTTCGTGACTCGTACCACGAACTCGGCTTCGATGCAGACGTCTCAGCCTTTTATGACGACATGCCCGCCCTTTACACCCGGGCGGACTTGATAGTTTGTCGCGCCGGGGCTTCGGCCGTCGCTGAGCTTTGCGCGGCGGGTAAGGCGTCAGTGCTGGTTCCCTTCTCTCACGCGGCTGACAACCACCAGATGGTCAATGCGCGCGCGTTGTCGCATGCCGGCGGAGCGCTCGTGGTCGAGGACGATGACTGGACGGCGACGGCAATGGTCGAGACCGTCGAAGACTTGCGTTCGAGGCCGGTCGAACTCGCGGCGATGGCATCGGCCGCCGCGAGCTTGGCGAAGCCAGGCGCGGCCGAGCTTGCCGCCGATGCTCTGAAGAATGTCGCTCGGACTCAAGGAGAGCGCCGCTAGCCATGCTTTTCAAAGAAATCGGCATTCGCGAGCGCCAAATCCATTTCGTCGGAATCGGCGGCATCGGCATGAGCGGAATCGCCGAAATCCTGCTCAACCTGGGCTATACGATTTCGGGTTCGGACTTACGTGGATCGGCGGTGACAGAACGCTTGAGCGGGCTGGGCGCAACCATATCGATCGGGCACAACGCGGACAATGTCGGCGCCGCGGACGCTATCGTCGTCAGCTCAGCGATCAATGAATACAACGTCGAATTGATGGATGCGCGCCGCCGCCAGATTCCGGTCATACTCCGCGGCGAGCTGCTCGCTGAACTGATGCGGCTGAAGTATGGAATTGCAATCGGAGGCAGTCACGGCAAAACCACGACCTCATCGATCACTGCGTCCGTACTCAGTTCGGGCGGGAAAGATCCGACGATTGTGGTTGGTGGACGAGTCGACGCGATTGGCTCGAACGCTCGCCTAGGCAACAGCGACTTCCTGCTGGTGGAAGCAGACGAATCGGACGGCTCGTTTCTGCGCCTCGCTCCGATTATTGCCGTAATCACGAACATCGATCGCGAACACCTCGATCACTATCACACGGTCGAGGGCCTCATGCGGGCGTTTGTCGAGTTCGCCAACAAGGTGCCGTTTTATGGCACGACGATCGTCTGTATCGACGATCCACACGTGAAGCTGATCACGCCAATGATCAAGCGCGGATTTCGCACTTATGGAATAAAAGAGACCTCGCCGGATGCCGACCTGGTGGCTGACGAAATCAAGCTCGGACATTTCAAGAGCGCCTTCCGGCTCAGCTATCGCGGCGATGATCTTGGCGGTTTCGAGATCAACGGCGTCGGCCTGCATACTATTCGCAACGCGATGGCGGCGGTGCTCGTCGGCCTCGAACTTGAGATTCCGGTCGCTAATATTCGCGCTGGGCTCGCCGCGTTCAGTGGAGTTGACCGCCGCTTTCAGAAGCTCGGCGAAGCTTCAGGCGTGACGGTTATCGACGATTATGGTCACCATCCGACGGAAATTCGGGCGACCTTGAAGGCGGCCAAATCGTGCTCGTTCAAGGGCATCAACGTTATTTTCCAGCCGCACCGCTACAGCCGCACGCATCTAATGATGGACGAATTCACGGAGTCTTTCGAAGACTGCGACCGGCTCTGGGTGGTCGACGTCTATGCCGCCGGCGAGGAGCCTTTGCCAGGTGTTGATAGCGCTCGGCTGGTGGAGAAGATCGCGGCGTCGGGTCATCCGGCGGTCGAGTATTGCGGATCGATCGACGACGCGGTGGGTCGAGCCGTGGCGCGGTCTCAGGACGGCGATGCCGTGATCACGCTTGGCGCCGGCAGCATCTGGCGTTCCGGCGAGAGACTTCTGCAAGGCCTGAGGACAAGGAATAGTGAGGTCGAGCGGCAAACGTCGCTCGGCGTGTGAGATTGGGGGAATCCGATGGTAAGGAAAAAGCGGAAACCAGATGTTGACGACTCGGCTTCTTATCTTCGAAGCAAGAAACCGCTGCGTGCAACGCGCGGAATGGAGCTTCCGGATTGGCCCTATCGTCGGATCTCGTTCATGCTGATTGGGCTGTTGATGGCGGTCTCAAGCGTATACGCATTCAACTTCTACGTCGGGTCGAGTCCGCGCTTTCGAGTGGACGCCGGGGTCGGCAATCCTCAGGTCGCCGGGCTAAACCTGTTGGATGGCGATGAAATCCGGCGTATTTTCGCGGACGATCTGGGACTTGCCATGAGCGCCGTCGATCTCGAAGATAGACGCCGGCAGGTCGAAGCATTAGCGTGGGTGCGGCGGGCTTCGGTCGGCCGCATCTGGCCGAACAAAATCGCTGTCTACATCGAAGAGCGCTCGCCAGTTGCTTTTCTGAGACTCCCCAAAAAGCGGGGTACTCAATTGATCGATTCCGACGGCGTGGTTTTGACTCCACTTGCCGGCAGGCAATTCGATCTGCCCGTCATCAAGGGAATCGATGCGTCGATGGAAGACGGAGCTCGTAAGATTCGCATGAACCTCTTTGGCAGGCTGATGGAATCGCTTGATTCTCAGCAGCCTGAATTTAGCGAATTTCTCTCAGAGGTAGACGTCTCTGATCCTAAGAACGCCGTCGTCAGCGCGATCTACAAAGACGAGGTTGTTGATCTACAAATGGGTGACGACCACCTGCGCCATCGCTTTGAAGTTTTCTTGAAGTACATCGATACCTGGAAGGCTGAGTTTGGCCCCGTGAAATCGGCTGATCTTCGTTTCGAAGACCAAGTCGCGGTCACGCCGGTGAAGCGCCGCTAGCGAACAAGCATGCCGAAAAAACATCCGTATCTAGCCGGTCTCGATATTGGCAGTCACGAAACGCGCTGCTTGGTTGCGCTCGAAGAGGACTCGCGGCTTCGCTTTATCAGTTGCGGCGTCGCGCCGTCGAACGGTATCTCTCGTGGCGTCATCGGCGACTCGGAGCACGTTCTCGAATCGGTGCAGTCCGCGATCGCGGAGGCTGAACGAAACGGCGGCATGTCAGTTGAGGCGGCGGTGGTCGGCGTCGGCGGAGCGCACGTTCGCAGCAACGTCACGCACAGCTACGTGGCACTCGAAGAAGGCCACGTCGAAGTGCAGCAAAGCGATATCGACAACGCCGTGAAGAAGGCGGCTCGGGTTCCGTTGAGCGACGACCGGGCCATCTTGCAAGTTGTTCCGCTGGAGTTCGCAGTGGGTACGGAAACCGGCCTCAAGAGCCCCCTGGGCCTGGCCGCGGAGCGTGTTGACGCGCACGTGCAGGTCGTGTCGGCATCGGCGCAAGCGCACGGCCAGATCCATGCCGTCGTGAATCGCGCCGGAGTCGTCGTTGAAGAAACTGTGTTTGAAGGTTTCGCCGCCGCCCACGCGTCGCTCGAAGAGCAAGAGCGAGACGCCGGCGTGGCTCTGATCGACATCGGCGCCGACTCGACGGAGCTGATCGCGTATGTTGACGACGAGCTGCGAGCCGCGAGCGGCATCGGAATCGGGGGCAATGTATTCGCCGCCGACGTAGCCGATGTGCTCGAAACAAACTTGGAAGCCGCGCAGTTGTTGATCGAACAGTATGGCTGCGCGGTTTCAGAGGGCACTCCCGACAACGTTCATGTTGAAGTGCCGAATCTCAGCGGCGAGGCCTCGGTTCGCCGAGCGCGGCGTTTGCTTAACGAAATCATCGAAGCGCGGGCCGAAGAGCTTTTCGAGATGGTTGGCGCGGAGTTGATTCGGGCCGGGCTCGATAACAGCATCGTCGGCGGATTGGTCGTTACCGGTGGTATGTCGGCTTTGGCTGGTCTTTGTGATGTGGGCGAGCGCGTACTCGGCGTTGAAACCCGCATCGGTTTACCCCCCAGGCTCGAGGACCTTCCGGATGAGTTAGATCATCCGGGCTGGGTCTGCGCGGCGGGCTTGGTACTCTATGCCCAACGCCTCAGATTGCATCAATTGCGGCGCCGTGACCGCGTTTCCGATTGGCTCAAATCCCTAATGGATTAAGGAAAGATTGTCATGATTGAAGAAGTCCCCTCCCCTACTAATGACTCGAACGACGCCAAGGGCGATTCCGTGAAATTTACCTTCGACGAAGATCTCAAGCCGAGCGCCCGCATCAAGGTTGTCGGCGTTGGGGGTGGCGGCTGTAACGCCGTCAACCGCATGATCGAAGAGGGCGTGGAGGGCGTCCAGTTCGCGGCGGTAAATACCGACGAGCAAGCGCTACGTGTTTCTCGCGCTCAGGTGAAATTGCAACTCGGCTCAAAGTTAACCGAGGGGCGCGGCGCGGGTTCCGACCCGGAAATTGGCCGCAATGCGGCGCTTGAAGATACCGAGCTTCTAATCGAATTGCTCAGCGACGCCGACATGGTATTCGTCACCACCGGGCTCGGTGGCGGCACGGGCACGGGCGCGGCGCCAATCGTGGCCTCACTGGCGAAAGAAATGGGCGCACTAACAGTCGCTATCGCCACCAAACCGTTCTCGTTTGAGGGTGCGCGGCGCATGGAAGTGGCCCAACAGGGCCTTGCGGAACTCGTTGAGACTGTCGACACCGTCGTTACGATTCCGAACGAAAGACTGCTTGAGTATGTCGATCGAGGCACAAGCTTCTTTGAATCATTTCGAATTGCGGATGACATATTGCTGCAAGCAGTTCAGGGGATCAGCGACATCATCACAATCCCGGGAATAATTAACCGCGACTTCGCGGATATTCGCACAATCATGGAAGGCATGGGCTACGCGGTTATGGGCACCGCTACCCGTGGCGGCAGTAGTGCGGCCGTCGAGGCGGCGCGTGCAGCCGTCTCTAGCCCCCTGCTCGAGGACGCCAGCATTGACGGCGCACGTGGCATCTTGATTAACGTCACCGGCTCGTCGCGGCTGGGACTTCACGAAGTCCACGAGGCTTCGACAATCATCCAGAAGGCTGCCGATCCGCACGCGAACATCATCTTCGGTGCCGTGCTGAACGACTCTATGGGCGAGGATGTGAAGATCACCGTGATCGCAACGGGCTTCCGAAACCAGCGCGCCGGCGCGAGAGAGCTAACCGCCGACAATTCGGTAGTCGTGGGGCAGGACATTCGCAATGCCTCCAGACAGGCGGCTGGGGTATTTAGGGCGGGGACGGCGGCTGCTAGACCGGCACCGACTCCGATGCCAGAGACAGTCGACCCGGCGCCTCCGGAGCAAAACGTTCAGCCGGAATCAGAGCCCGTGACCGCCGGCTTGCCGCCATCGACGAGAGCGGGCGATGAAGCCGAACAGTTCGCCGTTGAACAGGAGCCAACACCGGTCAAGATGCCGGTAACGGAGCCGGTTGGAGCGGAAAACTTGAGTCGGCCGGCGTTCTTTTGCAGGCGTTCTAGCGAATAGGCGTCGTGGCGCGGCCCACAACCTTGCAAGCACGATCGTCGGATCTGGAGAGCCTGATAGGATAACGGCTCCGTGGCGCGCCGTGACCGTCTAAAACTGATTGCCGCTGTATTCGGCTTGCTGGCATCACTGGCCGGGTCAACGCAGATTATCAGTCTGATCGCCGCTGGGCAAAATGATTTCGTCGCGTTCTACGTAGGCGGGCAGGAAGCGGCTGGCGGCGACGTCTACGACCCGGCTAGATACTACGATTTCACCGAGGAAGAATTTTCCGCGCACAGCGAGGCGCTGGTCTACATTCGCCCTCCGTTCTATGCGCTGTTGTTCAAACCGCTCGCAGCTCTGGACTACCAGACGGCACACTTTTGCTGGATCGGCCTAAGATTACTTGCGGTCGCGGCGTTTCTATGGCTGTTCCCGTTTCCAACCAGGATTGATAGCGTTCTGGCCGTTTGTGTCTCGGCGCCGCTGGCTTCGTCCCTTATGAATGGCCAAGATATTGCGGTGTTGCTCGTTGTCGTGGCGCTCGCGCTTCGAATGGAGAAGGCTCATACGGGTTTGCTGGCCGGCGCTGTGCTGAGTCTTTGTGCGATCAAGTTTCATCTTTTTTTCCCGCTGCCGCTACTGATTATTGTTCGGCAACGGCGAGATCTCGTGGCAGGGTTTTTCGGGGCCGGCGTGGCGCTAGCGGGGCTCTGTTTCGTAGCGGCCGGCCCGACGTGGCCGATCGCATACATCGAAACTTTGACCCAGTCGCGAATCAACCCGAGCTTGCAGATCATGCCAAATATTCATGGGCTGGTGGGCAATCTGCCGGGCGCGATTTGGCTTGAGGCAGGCCTCACGCTCGCGGTATTGGGCGCGAGTTGGTGGGTATTTCGGCGAGCGACATTCGAGATATCAGTGGCGCTGACGATCGTCGCCGGCTTCCTGATCAGCTACCATTCGTACGGCTATGACGGCGCAATCTTGATTCCGGCCGCGCTGATATTTTTGGCACGAATGGAGAGCCTGGCAGTGAAAGCCGCCAGCTTGGCGTCACTGTTCCCTCTTACCTGGACTGCACCAGCCGTGGCCATACAAATCGTTGTGATTTTCCTATTCTTGGCAGTCTTATGGGAAGTCCGGTCTGTTCGAAGCCCGACCGCCGGCGGCTGCGAATTTGCCGCCGGCAGCTAGCAAGCATCTCTCACAACGTGGCGATCGAAAGCGCGTGAGCGGGTGCTATGGTGTTCGGGATGCGAAACGTTCTGTGGGTGTCTCTCTTGCTTGTCGCCTGCGCAGGCGATCCGGCGCCAAAGTCGGCGCCCGAGGCAACGAAGCCAAATATCATTTTGATCGTCGCGGACGATCTCGGCTACGGCGATCTAGGGGTCTACGGTCAGAAGGAAATTCAAACTCCCAACCTAGATCGCATGGCCGCGGAAGGGCTACGATTCACCGATCACTACGCCGGGAGCACGGTCTGTGCGCCATCACGCAGCTCGTTGATGACTGGCTTGCACACTGGGCATACGCCGATTCGCGGAAACAAAGAGTTGCAGCCGATGGGCCAGCATCCCATTGCTGACGAGGTCGTGACGGTCGCCGAGATGCTCAAATCAGCCGGGTATACGACCGGGTTGATCGGCAAGTGGGGACTGGGTGGACCCGATACGAGCGGCATTCCAAACCGCCAGGGGTTTGACTATTTCTTCGGCTATCTCGGCCAGCGGCATGCGCACAACTACTATCCGGAGTTTTTGTTTCGTAACGAGGAGCGGGTGCCGTTGAACAACACTTTGCCGGAACCGGTTCGCGAGGACGGTGCCGGAATGGCGGTTGAGAAGAACGAGTACTCGCACGATTTGATAGCGACAGAAGCGCTGTCGTTTGTCGAGCGCCAAAAGGATAAGCCGTTCTTGCTTTGTCTTACCTTGACGATTCCGCATGCGAATAACGAGGCCAAAGAAGAAGGCATGGAGGTGCCCGAGCTTGGCGCCTACGCCGACAAGGATTGGCCCGAGCCTCAAAAGGGTCATGCCGCGATGATCAGCCGAATGGATGCGGACTTGGGCCGGCTTTTCACGAAGGTCCGCGAGCTGGGCCTCGATGAGCGGACGGTCATCTTCTTCACCAGCGATAACGGCCCGCACCGCGAAGGCGGCAATGACCCGGACTTCAACGACAGCAATGGACCTCTTCGCGGGATCAAGCGCGACCTTTACGAAGGCGGAATTCGGGTGCCGCTAATCGCTCGCTGGCCGGGGCGGATCGCAGCCGGCCGGACGACCGACCACGTTTCAGCGTTCTGGGATTTCGCACCGACTCTGGCTGAGCTGGCCGGGGCGCAGACGCCCGCCGGGCTGGACGGGCTGTCGATGGTGCCAACGCTACTCGGGGTCGGTGAGCAACCGCGGCACGAACAACTTTATTGGGAATTTCACCTGCGAGAAGCCTCGAAGCAAGCTGTGCGCCGCGGGAACTGGAAAGCTGTTCGTCTGGACCCGAAGGGTCCGTTGGAACTCTACGATCTATCGGCGGACATTGGCGAGGCGAACGACGTCGCCGCGGACCATCCTGATGTCGTTGAAAGCATCGAGGATTACCTCGACGGAGCACGCAGCGAATCTGAGTTCTGGCCGCTGGTTTCGCAGATCGGGCCGTAGCGGGCATATCTCACCACGTGGCGAGATATGCGGACTACTGGTTAGAAAGACGTGCCCGTCGCCGCAGTTCCAATTCCGTCTGTATACAGGCGATGATTTCAAGCCGAATCGACCGAGGCGTGGACGGAAGTCCACGCTTTCCTTTGGCTTGGCAAGCAGTTTGAACGGAAGCGTGGACTTCCGTCCACGCCTCGGATTCTTGAGTCCGCTCTTGAGTCCGTTCTTTGGCCAGGGCGGCGTTTTCAACGTATCAGGGGCTAGGAGTCTGGCATTTGGCGGCGGCGTGAACTTGGAAACGGTTCAGAGAGATCATTGCGGTTTATGACCTCTCTGAAAATGCTCTTAGAGTTCCTTGATCCGCAGGTCGCGAAAGTGAACCTCTAGCGGCGGTCCGGAGTGTACCTGGGTCGCAATGATCCCTTTTTGCGGGATGCTCTCATCTTCTTCGGTATAGTCGGCGGTCGTCACGCCATTGAGCTTCAACACGATGTGTTTTCCCTCGGCATGGATCTCGTAGTCGTTCCAGTCGTTGAGTTTGACGGCGCGTTTGATTAACGCCTCGCTAGGTTGTACCAGCGCTACGTCCCGGCGCTTCTCGTCGTATAGCGAGCCCCAAAACGCCTCGCTGACGTCCGCTTGGTAGCCAATCACGGCCATCGAGCCGCTCTCGCGATGACTGCGGAACTGCACGCCACTGTTGCCGGCGTTGTCCACCAGCAAGATCTCGAAGCGCATGATGAAGTCCGAGTACTCTTTTTCAGTGGACAGAAAATCGTTATACGAAATCCCCGGAGTCTTACCGACAATCGCACCATCGTCTACCTTCCAGAGAAACGGATCGCCGTTCCAGCCCGTCAGATCTTTACCATTGAAGAGCGATTCAAAGCCCGGCTCCGCGGCACTCGAAATAGCCTGAGAAGCGGCAACTGCGGCCGCGCCTGAAGCTAGGAACGCCCGCCGGCTCCAGCAATTGTTATGGTGTTTCATAAATGCAGATCGTACCCTGAAAGCGCGATCAAAATCGCCACGCGAGTAGTAGTAACGTATACCATAGCCCCGAATCAAAAATAGTGATCGAACAACAAAGATAGTGGAGTTCTCATGAGTATTTCATCCCGCACAATTCGGCTCGCAGTCGCCATTGCCGCGGCGCTAACCCTTTCAATTTCGGTCGTGGCCGTAGAGAAACGGAAGCCCATCAAGCCCGGCTGGAATTTGTTTTCACCGGCGCAAGACATCGAAATGGGAAAGGAAGCGGCCGCCCAAGTCGAAAAAGAAGTCGCGCTTGTCGACGACAAGCAGCTAGCGGCATACGTCGAAGGCATCGGGCGGAAGCTCGCCAGCCGTTCGCAGGCTCCCGACTACCCGTACAGCTTTAAGGTTGTCGCGGAGGACTCCATCAACGCCTTCGCTCTGCCCGGCGGACCCATCTACATCCATAGTGGGCTGATCTCAGTGGCCGACAACGAGGCCCAGGTCGCCGGCGTCATGGCCCACGAAGTTGGCCACGTGGCCTTGCGACACGGTACGGCCCGCGTCACCAAGGCGTACGCATTCCAGATTCCGCTAATGATTGCCGGTGGCGCTCTCCAAAAGAAGGGCGGCATCATAGGCGCGTTGGCGCCGCTGGGGCTGGGTTTCGGCGTCAATTCGCTGATGCTGAAGAACTCTCGGGGAGCCGAGAAACAAGCCGATATCGTTGGCGCCCGCATGATGGCCGAAGCCGGCTACGATGCGGTGGAAATGGCGCGCTTCTTTGAGAAGCTCGAAGGCGAGCGCGCCAAAAAGCCTGGATTCTTGGAGAAGATGCTCTCCGATCACCCGAGCCCGGGGAACCGCGTGGAGTACGTCAGCGAAGAGGTCGTAGGCTACGGTGGCCGGGGCGTAAAGACAACGCCGGAGTTCGAGACGATGAAACGACGCGCGGCTGCGATCAAGCGGCCGAAAGCTAAAGAAGCCGAGCCTTCAGCCGTCGGGACGTCGGCGACGCCGTCACGCGGCCGGCCCAGCCGCGGCGCCGCGGACGCTAGCCGTATTCGCTATAAGACTTTCCGGGGGGCAGATTTTCGCATTATTCACCCCAACACCTGGAAGGCCTACGCCGCCCCAAATAAGGAATCGCTGACCGCCGTACCGGCTGACGGCCTTGTGGAGATCCAAGAGGGACGCCCACCGGCTCTTGCGCGTGGTCTGCTAGCCGGCTTCTTTCAATCGGAGCGGTCAACCGTCAGAGCGAAGACCAATGAGCTGATCAACGACCTGAGAGCGTCCAACGGCGAGTTGAACGCGATCAGCGGTCAGCGAACGTCGGTTCGTATCGATCGCAAGAGCGGCGAGAGTGTTCATTTTGATGGTCCATCGCCACTACCCAACGAACGCGAATTAGTGTGGCTCATAACCGTGGATCAGCCCGACGGGTTGTTCTACGCGCTGATGGTTTCCGCCGAATCGGACGGCGCCTTTTTCAAGCCGCAGTTCGAGCGTATTGTCGATTCGATTCGGCTGAACTAGCCCGTTTTCAAAAGTATCGGCTCGGCTACGCAGCGTAGTGGTCGAGCGCTTTTGAATCGAACGATAGCCCCAGACCGGGCTCGTCGGACAACACAATTTCGCCGTCTTCGACGACAACATCTTGCTCAAACATCGGAAGAGCCCAGGGCATGTGTTCGGCAGTCAGCCCGTTAGGACTAGCCGCTACCGTGTGCGCAAGAATTTCCGGCGCGAGATGACTCACCACGGGGACGTTCATACCCTCAGCCATGTGGGCAATCTTCATCCAGGGCGTGATGCCGCCGGCGCGTAGCAGGTCGATCATCGCGATATCGATCGAGCCGCGCTTGAGCATGTGGCCAAACGGCAGCACGCCGTAGTGGTATTCGCCTGACGCGATCGGTGTATCTAGCGCGTCAGCGATGCGCGCCATGCCATCGTAGTCCTCGAAATGAACCGGGTCTTCAAGCCAGTAGAGGTCGTAGGCTTCCATCATGCGACCAATGCGAATGGCGCGGTTGACATCCCAGCCGAGGTTAATGTCGACTATGAGATCGACCTCGGGTCCGACGGCTTCGCGAAGCACTCGCAGCCGTTCGACCTCGGCGGCGGCTGACTTTTGCGCGCCGATGCGAAACTTCATCGCTCGGAAGCCTTGTTCGACTAGCCGGGGGGCGGTTGCGGCAAGCTTGTTGAGGTCGTGATTGCGCCAGAGGTAGCCGCTGGCATAACACGGTACGCGGTTGCGTAGGCCGCCCAGCAATTTCCAAATGGGCTGCGAGTGGACCTTTCCTTTGATATCCCAGAGGGCAATATCTACGGCTGCGGTCGCTCGCGTCACGAGTCCGGCCGGTGAGCCCGATCCACCCTGCCGCAATAGCCGCTGCCCGATGGCCTCGTGATCGAGTGGATCGCTGCCAATGGCCAGCCCCGCTAAACCATCGAGCGCGGCTTTGAGCGCCGGCAACATGACCGTGGGAACGAACCCGGCATAGCCAATGCCCTCGACACCGGCGTCAGTCTGCAGCCGCAGAGTGACGAAGTTCGCGACGACTTCTCCCGGACTACTCTTGATCGGCTCCGGGGCCGCGGTTAGGTCGATTGCTCTAGATTCAAATGCGCTAATCTTCATCGCTAGTTGGGGAGACCCGATCGGCCGGAATGAATAAAGATGATCTGATTCTCGAAGCCATCGTAGCGCGTTGCAGTCGCGCCGCGGTCAAGCAGGTTCCGAACTAACGCCAACGAGCGCACGGACCAATGAGTGCTGGGGCGACGTGGGTTGGCTGGTCAGACCTCGACGTGTCTACCTCGGCCCAATATGTGTTAGGTGAACTACTGTTTCACCTGCACTGAACTTCCAAAAGTTTCCAGGTTTGAGCTGCGACCCTAGGCTTTGCGCATAATTTGTATAAAATAACCCCTTCACGTGCCTAAATATGCTCACCGAGGCCTTGACTGTTGACATTCTGATAATTAAAGAATACAATTTTGACGAAGCGGTGAATAAGCCCTACGAAGCGTATGTCTAAGCGACCAGACAGCCCAACCGTTCTAGTAGTTGAAGACGACCCGCAACTTCTCGCCGAGTTAAGAATGGCACTTGAAGACAGCGGTTATCGGGTAGTTGAGGCGGATAACGTCGATGCCGCATTAAGCGTGGCGAAAACCGAAGCTCCCAGTCTCGTTGTCGTCGACATGCAGTTGCCGAGCGGCGACGGGCTCGAGATCTGTCGCGGTATCCGCTGGTCCGGCAGCAATGTCCCCATCATCGCGGTTAGCCCGAACCCGACTGAAGCTGACGTAGTCGTCGCGCTTGAAGTTGGAGCAGACGATTTTGTTGGGCCGATTCGACTACCGGAACTGCTAGCTCGGGCGCGCGCTCGGATGCGTTCATGGAGGCGTCAGGAATCGGCGGTTCGTCGTGAAGCGGAGTCAGAACTCACTACCGAGTCTAGCTTCGGCAATTTGATTGTGGACCATCGGCGACGTAGCGTAACCCACAAGGGGGTACGGGTAGACCTTTCTCCGACTCTCTTTGAAATTCTCGCGCTGTTGATCAAGCGCCGAGGGGAAGCCGTAACGCGAGAAACAATTCGGGAGGAAGTTTGGCCGGGGTCAGCTAGCCAAACCACTCGAACGATCGACAACTACATCCTAAAACTCCGCCAGAAGCTCGAACAGGACCCAGGCGAGCCGAGCCTGATCATTTCGGTTTACGGCAAAGGGTACAAGTTCGCGGCCTAGTGGCGCGACCGACCTCTTGGGATCGATCTCGTTCGCATAAATACAGCTTGAGATCACCGATTGCGTCAGTGCTGCGGCGCGGCTCGGTATCGCGATCGGATTCGTCCAACAAGTAGCTTGGCGGGCGGCTTGAAAAATTAAGTTTCGGGTTAAGCGCGCTGGCCGGACCGGTTGGCTACCAACATCACGGTTCCCGGCTCCATCAGAATGAGCTTCAGCAGCGTCTGTCTCTTGATGTTCCGTAGCGCAACGGTCAAATCCCTGATGATTGGCGGCCGCGTCGCGCTGAGTCCAACCGCCATCCACGCTCGTAGCAAGGCGAAGCGGAGATATACCTTCAGGTGCAACAGCGTCACGTCGTAGGCGAAGTTCGGATCCTCAGCGCGTTCAGCTACCTGTCGGAATAGGGACCAGCTCGCCGCTAGATTGTCGCGGACTTCACTCAGCGTCTCCACTGAATCGCTGGGGACCCTACCGTAGCGTGAGAATGACGGGGAAGTGGTGTTAGCTTGCATGGAGATAGCCCTGTGTCCGCAAGTTTAAGGTCGATTGGGAGCTACTCTTCGCCGCCGCCCTTGAGTTTCGCCAACGGCTAGTGAGTAAATCGTGTGGCACCGCCTGGGATGTTATGAATCAAACTGTTCCGTCTACTCGCTGACAGAGTAACAGTAACACTGGGCTAGCCAAATGGCATATGGTACGGCCGTACCGATTTGTCATCAGGAAATACCTAGCCCCCCGGCTAAAATAGGAGTTACACCTTAGCTGAGAAGAGGGAAGGACCCAGGAGGGTACTGACAGGCTGGAACTACCGGCGTGCTAACGGATAGGTGAAATCTTGTGGCCAAATGCGGGGCATCGCCGAGCGACGATCTGGAACCTAATGTCTATCATTGTCATCGGATGCGTGCGTGGCGGTCCGATTCGACGTCAGTTCGCGCAACAATGACAATGGCGCGGGTCTCGGCTTAGCGCCCACGAGACGAATGATGACACCCCTCCGTTTCCGGCGTCGTCCCCCTCAAAGCGCCGGCAGCAACCTGAAAGTGGCCATGCCGCGCGAGGTAGCCTCGAATGGCTAGTCAACCGGATGCTCGGTCGACAACATCGATCTTGCTGGTCGACGACAATCGGGCTAACCTCGAATACCTCGAACAAGTCCTTATCGGCGAGGGCTATAAATGTCATTGCGTGACGGATGTCTTAGGGGCAATTTCTCATTTGACGAACCCAAAATTGGTTACCGATCTGGTGATGACCGACATTGGCATGCCTATCACGGATGGCCTCGATCTCTTACACACGATTCGGTCGGTTCAACCAGAGCTTCCAGTAGTCATGATATCTGGGCTCTACGATTTGAATATCGCCGTTGACGCGCTCAGATCGGGCGCCTCGGACTACCTGATAAAGCCCGCGAAGCCGCAGCAGATTATAGAAGTCGTTGGGAAAAACCTTCAGCCGCGATCCCATAACAAGCAGGTTTTGGCACAGACCCTACTGGCGAAGTTTATTCGGGAGCGGGCGGTGATTAAGCATGCGGTGGATCGGGTGCATGAGATTTTTGAGGTCATTGGGCTTAAGCAGGTCGAGACGCAGGAGCATTCTCGGCGGGTGGCGTCTTATGCTGCTGCGCTTGGGGAAGCTTGCAGCCTTCCCGCCGAGCGGGCCGAGACTTTGCACCTTGCGGCGTTGCTGCACGATATCGGTAAGATCGCGATCCCGCAGAATGTGCTGTTCAGGGCTGGGCCGCTGAACGATGACGAATGGGGCATCATGCGCCTCCACCCGCGCATCGGCTACGAGCTGCTCAATCACTTTTCCGAACTTGACGATACCGCCAACGTCGTCTATTCGCACCACGAACGGTTCGATGGCAGCGGCTATCCACGGGGGCTGCGCGGCTGCGATATCCCGCTCGAGGCGCGGCTGTTTTCAGTCGTTGATACGTTCGACGCGATTACTTCAAACCGACCGTACAGGGTTAGTCAATCGGTTGAATACGGCAGATCAGAAATCGGGAAGAACAAGAATACGCAGTTCGATCCGCTGATCGTAGATCGCTTTCTGGAACTGGACGTCGGCCGGCTAGAAGAAATTATGCAGGGGGCGCCGCACTGAGAGGCGATGTCAGTATGAGCAACCGCTTGAGAGCATCGACAAGCCGTAACGCCGCCCGCCGGCCGGCGCTGCTGCTGCTGCTCGCCGCTTGCTCGATTTTGAGGGCCGAAAATACCGCCGTAGACACGGTCGAGTTGGCCGATCTCAGTCTGGAGCAACTGCTTCGCGTGGAGGTGACTTCGGTCACCAAATCAAAACAAGACCTGCAGTTGGCGGCGGCGGCTATCCACGTCATCAGCGCTGACGATATCCGCCGATCGGGCGCCACAAGTTTACCCGACGCGTTGCGGCTGGTGCCGGGCATTCACGTCGCGCAGATTGACGGCAATAAATGGGCCATAAGTTCGCGCGGTTTCAATGGCCGATTTGCAAATAAGTTGATGGTGCTCATCGACGGCCGGAGCCTCTACACACCGAGTTTCGCGGGCGTCTACTGGGACATGCACGATGTCCTTCTGGAAGACATCGATCGGATCGAAGTCATTCGCGGTCCGGGAGCGGCGCTGTGGGGCGTGAACGCCGTCAACGGATTCATCAACGTCATCACCAAGTCGTCTAAGGAGACTCACGGCACGCTTTTGCAGATCACTAGCGGCACCCAAACGCGGGGCGAGGCCGGCATGCGCTATGGGGGCCAACTGGGTCCGGACGCCCATTTCCGGGTGTTTTCGAAGGCCTTCGACCGGCGCAGCCAGTTCAACCGTGATGGTTCGCGGGCGGACGACTCGTGGCGCTCGGCGCGCAGTGGATTCCGGGTCGACTGGGAGCTGTCGAAGAAAGATACGCTCTTGTTCCTCGGCGACATGTTCCAAGGCGATTCGGGTCAAACGGCGCTGGTTGGATCGCTCAGCGGCCCCGTACACGACCTTTCGAATGGCGACGTCGACACCTCGGGAGGAAACATTCTTGGCCGCTGGGAGCGCAAGCTTTCTTCGCGTTCGACGATGAGTTTCCAGGCGTATTTTGACCATTTCAGCCGTAAGGAACTGGGAGTTCTCAGCGACGAGCGGAGCACTGGCGATTTCGATTTTCAGATAAGTACGGACTTAACGGACCGGCATCGATTTTCGTGGGGGTCCGGCTTCCGGCAAACGAGCGACGAATTGTTGGGGTCGTTCAACGTACAAATGGATCCGGCGAAGCGGACGTTGCGCTTCGCCAATGTGTTTGTACACGATGAGTTTCAGCTTGTCCCGCAGCGCGTGTACTTGACGCTGGGTTCGAAGTTTGAGCATGCGACGCTGGGCGGCTTTCAGGTACAACCGACGGCTCGAATTCTTTGGGCTCCTTCGCGCGCGCATTCCTTTTGGGCAGCGGTTTCGCGTGCCGCCCGCACGCCTTCTCGAACGAGCCAGGACATCCGTCTAAACAGCGGTGAGGTGCCCTTACCGGATGGGACCGCCGGCTGGATATCTGTGTTCGGGTCGCGGGATTTCCACTCGGAAATTCTGACCGCCGTGGAAGCAGGATACCGGGCGCAACCGACCCGCCGAACGACGTTGGAAATTTCAACGTTTTACAACATATATGACGAGCTGCTCTCGATTGAGCCGCGCCAACCCTTCTGGAACACTTCGGAACCGCGGCATTTAATCTTCCCTGCATACTTTGCAAATCAAGCGGAAGGCAGCGTCTTCGGCACTGAACTGTCGGGCACATGGAAGCCACACCAACGCTGGAAGCTGGCCGGGAGCTACAGCTGGCTGTCGATGGATCTGAGAACGAAGCCGACGGAGCCGGCTCAAATGCTTCTTCACGAGACAGAGCAAGCACCGAGTCATCAGGGGCAAATGCACTCGTACTTGGACATCACCAGAACGGTTCGATTCGATGCATCGGCCTACTATGTCGATTCGCTTGGCGGGGTGGGTGTGTTTGGCGTGCAGGGGATTGTTCCCAGCTACCTGCGGGTGGACGCGCGAGTAGCGTGGCGCCCGACGAGCCGCTGGGAGTTTGTACTCGGAACGCGAAACGCCCTCGACGATCGTCACCCGGAGTTTATCCCTGAAGCTCTGTCGCGCCAAAGTGAAGTTGGACGCGCCGTGTTTGGAGCAGTCACGGTACGGTTCTGAGAGACCAGGTGATGGATCTTTCCGAACCGGCCCGGCGCCCTGAGCGCGTCAGAAGCAGACCGTGGTGCGCCGTCGCTCGACGGAGTTTCTGCTGGCTGGCGCTCTGCCTGATCGCCCTTTTGGAATCACCCCTATTGCTCTCGGCGGCCAGACCGGGAGCGGATCCAGACGTCTCGGAATACGAGCTCAAGGCGGCGTTTCTGTACAACTTTGCGCGCTTTGTTGACTGGCCGGATGAGGGCGAAGACGGCCGCGATCTGAAAATCTGCATTCTCGGGGACGACCCGTTCGGAGATGCGATCGACGGGGTCGCCCGCGGACGGCAAATCCGAGGTCGATCGATAACGGTCACGCGGCTTGCGGGCCCCGATGGCGCGGACCGCTGTGACGTACTTTTTGTTAGCCGATCAGAGAAACGGCGATTCAGCGAGATCACTGCGAGTCTCGCCGGCAAACCGGTGCTCACGGTCGGCGACTCTCCGTCATTCCTAGAATCGGGCGGAATCATAAATTTGGAGCTAAACGAACAAAAAATTGCGTTTAGCGTGAACCTTGCCGCCGCCAATAGGACCGAGCTGACAATCAGCTCGAAATTATTGACGCTTGCGCGGATCGTTCAGCGAGGAAAACACTAACTATGCAACGGGTAGAAAACCTGGTACGAACCCTTTCGATCAAGTCCAAAGTCACCTTGGTAGGTGTTGCAACGGCATTTGGCGGGCTGCTTGTCGCGCTGGTAGCATTCGTCTCGCTTGCTACCTGGCAACACCGAACGCAGTCGCAGACGGAGCTTGAAAGGGTAGGCGGCATCGTTGCGGCGTACAGCACCGCACCGCTGTTATTTGGTGACAAGGACACCGCCGCTGAAACGCTTGCGGGATTCAAACGGGACGACTGGATTCTAGCAGCGGGCGTATACGATGCCAGCGGTCAATTGTTTGCGACTTTTGAGCGAGACTCCACCGGCGCCTCGCTGATACCTTCCGACCCTGGAAGCGGATACTCGTCCGCCGGGTTGGATCCCGAGCTGTTTTGGCCGGTTGAGCTAGACGGAGAGCTATTGGGAACAGTCTATTTGCGCTCTGACGGCCAGAGGCTGTCGAGCCAGATCAACGACTTGTCGATGATCGTGGGCGTGGTGATGTTCATTTGTCTGTTGATCAGCATCGTGATCTCCTCGAAACTTCAGCGGGTCATATCCGACCCGATCCTTCGGCTGGCTGGAACCGCGCGCGAGGTATCGGAAAACAAGACGTATTCAGCTAGGGTCGTCAAGGAGACCAACGATGAGGTCGGCCAACTTTACGATGCCTTCAACGCGATGCTCATTCAGATCGAGGATCGCGACGAGTTCTTGGAGCGCCAAGTTGAGGCCCGCACCGCGGAGCTAGTCAGTGCTAACGAACAGCTCATCGAGTCTAAGGAGCGCGCGGAAGAAGCCGACCGTCTGAAGGGCGAATTTCTCGCGAACATCAGTCACGAGATCCGCACGCCTATGAACGTCATCTGCGGAATGACGGACCTGACCCTACAGACCGAATTGACTCAACGGCAGCGTCGCAACATCGAGATGGTCGCCAAATCGTCAGATTCTCTCTTAACACTGATAAACCAGCTTCTCGATTTTTCAAAAATCGAGGCCGGCAGAATGGAACTGAACGACAGCGAGTTCAACTTCAGAGTAAGCCTCGGCGAATCACTCAGGGCGCTGGAGATACAGGCTCAGAAAAAAGAAATTTCGTTGAGTTACGAGATCGATGCGCGGATTCCGACGACGCTCATCGGCGACTACGATCGGTTGCGTCAAGTCGTAAACAACGTGGTCGGGAATGCCATCAAGTTCACCGAACAAGGCGGGCAGATCAAGCTTTCGGCCGATCCTGTGTGGACTACCCGGGAGGAAACCGAGCTGCACATTAGCGTGGCGGACACCGGACCAGGGATTGCGCCTGACAAACAGGAATTGATCTTCAAGCCGTTCCGGCAAGCCGATGGATCCATCACTCGGACACACGGAGGAACAGGACTAGGACTGCGAATCTCGAAAGACATCGCGGAGCTGATGGGGGGCCGGATGTGGGTAGAGAGCTCTGAAGGCAACGGCAGCACGTTCCACGTGACCGTTCGTCTTCGTCTCTCCGATCCGAATCGTCCAGCAACCTCGACTGAGTCCGAATCCTCGCCGGTGCGGGCGATGATCATTGATCCGAGTTCACAGTCGCGGCGTGCCTTTGCCGACCGGCTTGGTAATTGGGGCGTGAAATGCGCGCTCGCCGGTGACGCGATGACAGCCCAACGGATAGCAAAGTGGGCGAGCACAAACAAGCGACCCTTCGATTTCTTTGTCGTCGACAGCCGGGTTCCAGGAGTGGAGAATCTGTCGAGCGATTGGCAGTCCGATATGCAGCAATCTCCGGTATTTGTGATCGGTGAGTTCCCAGATGAATCCGATGATTCGTGGTCGCCCCCAGATAGCTGGACGATGCTGCCACGAACGGTCGACCAATCTGAACTTTGGAACATACTTTCTTCAGCCGTGGCACGGCTTCAGCCGAACCCACGGCCGGTTGCACGTGATTCTGCAAGCAATGGCGACACCCTCAAACGAGTTTTGTTGGTCGAGGACAACGTCGACATTCAGGTGCTGACAACCAGCATGCTCGAGCATCAACCAATCGAGGTGACGGCGGTTGGTGGTGGGAAAGAAGCAATTGAACGGATGAGCAAGCAATCGTTCGATGCTGTGCTGATGGATTTGCAGATGCCGGAAATGGGTGGACTCGACGCCACCAAGGCGATTCGACGTAATGAAAGCAAGTCCGGCTGCCATACGCCGATCATCGGATTGACGGCACACGCAATGGAGAGGGACCGCCAAAGCTGTTTTGCAGTCGGGATGGATGCTTATCTAGCCAAGCCCATTTCACAGCAACAACTCATTTCGGCCCTCGAAGCGGCGTTCGCAATGGAGACGGCGCTTGGAGCTGAGCAGGATGGTCTCAAAGTTGCACAACCAGCGGGGACGGCCGGCGCGGACCCCGGTGGCCGGTTCGGCAACGATGAGGATGTCTCTGAATACTCCACGAGCACTTCCTGATCGACTGGCGTGTTGAGATCTAGCCTCGGCATTTTCTTCTCTTTGCTAAAGCCCTTGACTACGACCCAGCAAACCACAGGGAACTACGGCTGCCCAACGCGGGGGCCGAATACCTCAATTACGAAGACGAGCGTCGGCGGATTCAAATGTCCGTCGCAAGTTACGCCGAGGGCTCATGATCCATGAAGTGATAGCACACCATGTGGCAGACAATCATGTGCGCGTCTTCGATGCGGCCCATGTGGTCGTTGTCGACGTGAATGCTCAGGTCGACAGCCGGCCGGAGTCGGCCGCCATCCTTGCCGCTAAGGCCCACTGTGTAGCAGTCAATTGAGTTGGCATACCCGATCGCGCGAACCACGTTTTCAGAATTGCCACTGCCGCTTATGGCCATGACAACGTCACCGGGTTTGGCGAAGTTTTTTAGCGGCTCTTCAAACACAACGTCGTAGCCAAGGTCGTTTGCATAAGCGGTCATGGTTGGGATCTGCTCGCTGAGCGCGAGGATTTTGAAACGCTTTTCGCGACCGTAGCTCGCGCCTTTAACGATGTCGCAGGCGAAATGATTGGCGCTCGCGGCACTGCCGCCGTTCCCGAACACGAATATCTGACGCCCCTCATCGCGCGCTTTCGCAAAAACCTCAATTAGGGCGTCGACGGACGAAAGGTCGACGGTGTCGAGCGCATCGAGTAGGTTGGCCTTGTAGTGTGCCGGAAATGTCATACCCTTATTCTGCGGCAGCGACCGAGTCGGCGACGGCGAGAACCTCTTCCGGCGCGGCCGTGCCGGTGCCGGGCTTCATGACCGTGACGCTTGAAACCAAGGTCCCGAATCTCACGGCATCTTCCATTTCGGCTCCGGCGAAAAGTGCAAGTGCGAGCCCCGCGCCGAAACTATCCCCAGCACCACAGGTGTCGACGGGTTCGCCGATCATCAGCGCGGGGATGAAGCGCTCGCCGCGATCATCGACGAGAACCGTACCCTTTGCGCCGAGCGTCACCACAAAGGGCATTTCGCCGACAAGCTGGCGCAGGCGCGAATAATCGACTTCGCCGAATAGCTGCAGACAGGCCTGCTCGGCCTCGGCTTCGTTTGGCTTGACGATGACGTTGCGAAACTCGGCAACGCGATTTCGAGAGTCGACCACGACGACCTTGTCAGGATCGCGGTCGGCTATGTCGCTGATCACCTCACGAATTGCCGGTGTGATTACCCCACCCTGCTCCGTCTCGGCCTGATCCGCAACCATAATCACGTCGAAGTCGCCATACGCTGACGACAGGTTGACGATCATTTGATCTTCGATCTCGCTCGGCAATCGGGCGGTGTTGACGAAATCCACGCGGGGTTGGTCTTCCACGCCGGTTTCGGAGTTGATCAACTTGGTGTAGGTGAACGTCTGCATGTCGTCGGAACCGACGAGCAAGGTGTAGTCGATGTTGCGGGCACTGAGGGCTCGTTCTAACTCGAAACCGAAGCCGTCGCGGCCAATCGCGCCGATGACCGCGACCCGACCGGCGCCCAGCGACGCCAGATTGTTCGCAACCGTGCCGCCCGCACCGGGCGTAACTTCGGTCTGGACAATGCCCGAGCGAGGGATGCCCGTTTCACGTGATGGTTCCGCCAACGTCGGATCATAGCGGCACCAGCGATCGAGACAAATATCCCCGACGACCAGAACCCGAGCCGCCTTGAAACTGTCGATCAAGGCAGACCAATTCATGCGTTAACCATCTTGAGACCCGCACCCAACCACCGCGCGCCGTAGCGCGGGAAATGCAATTCGGTGGTCTCCTCGAATATAGATGCTTTGCCCGCCATCAGCAACCGTACGAACCAAGATAGTTTTGTGGGGCCGGAAGTAATAGCCCGGATCGCTCTTCGGCAATTCGCTATGAATATTGCCCAGTATCGGAACCAAGTCGAAAACAGCGGTCGTAAAGTCAGCGATTTGGCGGCTTTCTTGTGCCGCAACATTGCGAGCCATCGACAGAGCCTTGAGGTAAACCTCGGGCGCCATGATGGCGGAACCGAAGCTAACCATGATGCCGCCTTCGAGGCTTTCGACGGTTCGAGTAAAGATCAGGAAGTCGCGATAGCTTGCCTTCCCATAAGCACCGCCGTCGCAATTGGGATGTTCGTGAGTTATGTCGTAACCGAGGCCGACGTGGACCGTCGCCGGGATACCAAGCTCGTATGCGTTCGCCAGAATGCTGACGTCGCGATGCGCAAGATTCTCCTCTAGGATGCGGCGTCCGAAGTTTTCGCCAAGTCCGAGATCACGCTGCGCGGCGTCGACTGCCCAATCGTTGAGGATGCCCGTTTGGTCCCAGAGGCCGAACTCGCCGGTGCGGATATAGCGAGCTACGCTTTCGGTAGTGGCGCCGATTCGCGCCAGCTCAAAGTCGTGGATCGCACCCGCGCCGTTCATCGACACGTGTGTGAAGGCGCCGCGCTTTAGTAAGTCGATCAGATGACGCGAAACCCCGCATTTGATCACGTGCGCGCCCATCATCAGGATGCGAGCTGAGTCGTTATTCGCCGCCAACCTAGAGGCGACCGTGTCGAGATCGGCCGCGTAGGCCTCGTCGATTTCGCCCGGGTTGTCGTCGAGTTGGAGCAGATACCCCAAGTCCATGTCGTGCGCACGTTCGACCAGCGGACGGACGTTGAGTTTGGAACGGTCGAAGATCGAGTATTTTGAGGGCATTCGGCTTGCTTGCTTGGCTGAAGGTAATGGCGATGGGGGCCGCGTCTAGCGCGGAAACAACGCGCTCATCAATTCATTGTGCCCATTGAAATTGGGGACAATCCAGTCGGCACCGACCCCAACGAGCCGCTCTCGCTTGACCGCGTCGACTTCAACGCAGTCAGGCTCGTCACTGGCTATGCCAACCGCGACACCGCCAACATCCTTAACAACCTCAATTTCTACGAAGCCGTCGCCGAAGCCGATGAACTCTTCGCCCTTGAAATCGCTTTCGCGGATGAGCTGCTCGACGAGAATTTTCTTAGAAAAACTTTCGTAGTCATCAAGCGCGCCAAACATTCCGCCCGTGAAATAGTGATCCACGTTGAGCAGCTTGGCTTCTTCGCGCATAAAGGGCTGATCGGTTCCGCTTGCCAAAAACATTGTGAGACCTCGGGAGCTGAACTCGTCGAGCAGTCGCCGGGCGCCGGGCACCATCATCTCATCAGGAACTACGCGCCCCGCGCGCAGGTCTTCGCGGCGATGCTTGATTTTTTCCATCAGTAGGTCGAGGTAGATGTGTTTGTACTCAAGAGGGTCTTTGGGAGTGCCGCCCCGCTTTTCAATGTTTTCGGCGAATTCAATCATCTGATAGATAGTCTGCCGTCCCGTCAGCCGCCCTACGAGTTCCTCGACTACGGCGGTCAAGGCCTCCTCGGATTCACCACTACCCAGCGGAATCAGCTCCTCAACCATCATCGGGACCATGACTTCAAACCAGCCGGCGCGGACGAGCGAAATCGTTCCGTCGAAGTCGAAGACGGCAACGCGCGCGTTTGAAGCGTTGGCATCAGGATTAAGAATTTCGAGCGCGGGCGACAGCAATTACCAGTTCTAGCAGACCGGGGCAGTCGAGGCTACCGAGCTCTGATTGGGCGGTAAGAAATGCGGGCCGGCTCGCAGTCGCGGAAACCAGAGTGATCGCAGCGCTGAATTCGTACGCGCTTCAGGCTGCAAGTTGGCCGACCCGCACACTCATCGCTACTACATAAATTCTTTCGCGCGGAGGTCCCGGATGGCCGCCCAAACGCCGTCGTTCGGCTCAAGGGCTGAGGTTCCAGCGGTGTTACAATACAGTGGTCGTCAGACGTTTCCCCAGCGCACTGAATGAAGTTCGGCGTCGTTATTTTTCCCGGCTCGAACTGCGACCATGACGCGGTTTACGCCCTGTCGCGCAATCTTTTTCAAGAAGTTGTTGAGATCTGGCATGAGTCTGAAGACTTGTGCGGCGCGGACGCTGTGTTCCTACCCGGCGGGTTTTCATACGGGGACCATCTGCGCTGCGGGGCAATCGCTCGGTTTTCGCCCGTGATTCGGTCGGTGAAACGTTTCGCCGACTCGGGCGGCCTGGTTATGGGCGTTTGCAATGGCTTTCAGATCTTGCTCGAATCGGGATTATTGCCAGGTGCTTTGGTGCGCAACCGCGACCTGTTGTTTATTTGCAGGAGCGTTCAACTTTCCGTGGGTACCCTCGACTCGCCTTTTACAAATCAGTGCGCCATCGACAGCACGCTGGCGGTGCCGATTGCTCATGGCGAGGGTTGCTACTTTGCCGATGAACCCACGCTTGATCGGCTCGAAGCCGACGATCGTGTCGCGTTTCGGTACAGCGGTGAAAACCCGAACGGATCTGTGAGGAGCATTGCCGGCATCCTCAATGAAGGGCGCAACGTTTTAGGGATGATGCCGCACCCCGAGCGAGCCTGCGATCCCGCGATGGGCTCGACCGACGGTTTGGCCGTCTTCCAATCTCTGGTGGCCGCCGCCGTCCCTGTGCTTTAGTCGCGATGGTTGCAGAAGTCTCCGAATCCGTCGCGCTCGAACACGGGCTTATGAGTGAGGAGTACGGCCGCGTGACCGAGCGGCTCGGCCGCGTACCGACGATAACTGAGCTAGGCATCATCGGCGTGATGTGGAGTGAGCACTGTTCGTACAAGAGTTCTCGCATCCATCTGAAAAAACTGCCGACGACCGGCGAACGAATCTTGGTCGGTCCCGGGGAGAATGCCGGCATCGTGGACATCGGTGGCGGTTGGGCGGCGGCGTTCAAGATCGAATCACATAACCACCCGAGTTATATCGAACCGTTCCAGGGGGCGGCGACCGGCGTCGGCGGAATTTTGCGCGACATTTTCACGATGGGCGCGCGGCCCGTTGCGGTGATGGATGCGCTACGCTTTGGACCGCTCGATGACCCGGAAACCGGCGTTCGCAACCGGCACATTCTCAAGGGCGTTGTGGGCGGAATCGCGCACTACGGCAACTGCTTTGGAGTTCCGACTGTCGGTGGCGAATGCGTATTTGCGGCCGGCTACAGCGGCAACCCGCTAGTCAATGCGTACGCCCTCGGTATTTTTCGCAAAGATTCGATTTTCCTGGGATCGGCGACGGGTGTAGGCAACCCGGTCATCTACGTCGGCGCTAAGACAGGACGCGATGGCATTCAGGGTGCATCGATGGCGTCGGCGGAATTCGACGAAGATTCAGAAGCCAAGCGGCCCAATGTTCAGGTGGGTGACCCTTTCCTTGAAAAACTGTTGCTAGAGGCCTGCCTTGAGGCGATGCAGACGGGGGCAATTCTCGGAATTCAAGATATGGGGGCCGCTGGACTGACTTGCTCGACGGCGGAGATGGGCGATCGCGGTGGCGTTGGCATTGAGATTGACCTCAAGCACGTACCCCAGCGCGAGGTCGGCATGACTCCATACGAGATCATGCTCTCGGAGTCGCAGGAGCGCATGCTGCTCGTCGCCGAGCGCGGGCGCGAGCACGAAGTCTTCGACGTTTTCAAGAAGTGGGGGCTCGACGCCGCGACGGTAGGAACTGTTACCAACGATGGCCGGCTGACGGTCAAGAACCACGGCGAAGTTGTTGCGCTGCTCGAAAACTCGTTCCTTAGCGATGATGCGCCGCTCTATGACCGCGCGCACACCGAACCGCGCCGCGTCGCGCCGCTCGACGGTCCGGAAATATCAGAGCCCAGCGGAGGCGCGCACTTAGACGCCTTGAAAAAGCTGCTTGGCTCACCCGACTTGTGCTCCAAACGTTGGATTTGGGAGCAATACGACTACCAGGTCCGGACGAACACAACCGCCGGCCCTGGCGGCGATGCAGCGGTAATTCGCATCAAGGAAGCGGGCGTCTCGTTGGCGATGTCGCTTGACGGCAACGCCCGGTACTGTTCTCTGGACCCTCGATTGGGAACGAAATTGCTCGTCGCCGAATGTTGCCGCAATCTGGCGGTCGTCGGTGCGCAGCCTATTGGCGCGACGAACAATTTGAATTTCGGCAATCCAGAAAAGCACAATATTATGGCGCAACTGGTGGAGTCGATTGAGGGCATGGGTGAAGCTTGCGCCCACTTCGGGACTCCGATCACGGGCGGCAACGTCAGTCTTTATAACGAAACGCTAGGCGAGGGCATCGACCCGACGCCGGTGATGGGCATTGTCGGTATCGTCGAGCATGTCGATACTCCAGTGGGCACCCGATTTGTGAGACCAGGGTGCAAGCTGATATTGCTTGGTGGTTTGCTTCCGGCGCTTGATGCTGACACCGATCGCCGTTTCGGATCGAGCGAATATGCCAAGACCGTCGTTGGCCAAACATGGGGCCTTCCGCCGGCGCTCGATCTTAACTATGAGTCGGCGGTACATGCTGCGGTTCGCGAGGCGGTCCGGGCCGGCCTCGTCGCATCCGCGCACGATCTCAGCGACGGCGGGTTGGCCGTTGCTTTAGCTGAATGTTGTTTTGGGCCTGAAAAAGTAGGCGCGCGGCTGTCGATTGCAAGCGATCAGCCGTCGCACGTCGCGCTCTTTCATGAGGCCCCCTCGCGAGTGTTGGTGTCCGTGTCCGCCGATCAGGTAGACACTGTGCTTCAAATTGCGAGCCGTCACGCAGTCGAATCGCCCATAGTTGGCGAAACGATTGCCGATGAGTTCGTCGTAGAACTGAACGGGACCGAGGCGTTTCGCGCTTCGGTCGCCGAGTTGTACGCGGTGTGGGACACCGCGCTTGAACGCATGTTGGAGTCACCATGAGCCTCGAAGGCGAAACCACCGACGACCCACAAGACCGCTTCCACGACGAATGCGGCGTATTCGCAATATTCGGTCATCCCGAAGCGGCCAACCTTACTTACTTGGGGCTGTATGCGCTGCAGCACCGCGGGCAAGAAAGCGCCGGCATCTGCTCGAGTAACGGCGAAAAAGTATTCACGCGAAAAGCGATGGGCCTTGTCAACGAGATCTTTGGCGAGTCACAGCTTAAGGAACTCTCCGGGCACATAGCGATCGGCCACACTCGTTACTCCACGGCGGGTGACAGCGGGCGATTGAACGTCCAGCCGTTTTACGTCGAATGCAACAAGGGCGCTTTGGCGGTTGCCCACAACGGCAACCTGACGAACGGCTACGCATTGCGGCGCGAGCTGGAGCTTTCCGGCTCGATATTTCAGGCGACCAGCGACACCGAAGTGATTCCGCACCTGATGGCGCGCTCTCGCGAACCGAACTTGCGACACGCGCTGCGGGAATCTTTGCTGCGGCTGGAAGGTGCGTTTTCATTGGCGCTTCTTGCGAAAGATCGTATTATCGTCGCGCGCGATCAGCGCGGCTTCAGGCCGCTGTCTTACGGCCGCATGACGTTTGAGGGCCGCGAAGTTCACGTATTCGCCTCAGAGACCTGCGCATTCGATTTGATCGGCGCAAAATATGTCGACCAGGTTCAGCCGGGCGAGATGGTCACGGTCAGCGATGAAGGTGTGATCCGCCAGCAGTTCGCGCCGCCTCTCGAGCAGTCCCAGTGCGTATTCGAGCATGTCTATTTTTCACGCCCCGATTCCACGGTATTCGGGCGCCCAGTGCAGGAGTCGCGCGAACAGTTGGGCCGCATACTCTCTCGCGAGAATCCCGTTGCGGCTGACTGTGTCGTTCCCGTGCCGGACTCGGGAACAGCCGCCGCAATTGGCTACTCAGCCGAGTCAGGCATTCCGTTTAGCCCCGGTCTAATTCGAAACCACTACGTCGGCCGCACGTTTATCGAACCGAAGCAGTCGATCCGCAACTTCGGCGTCAAGCTGAAGCTCAACCCGGTGCGGCACCTCGTCGCGGGCAAACGCATCATCTTAGTGGACGATTCGTTAGTACGTGGAACTACGAGCCGCAAGATCGTCGGCATTATGCGCGAGGCCGGAGCGACGGAGGTTCACTTGCGGATATCGTGTCCTCCGACGATTTCGCCGTGTTACTACGGAGTCGACACGCCCGACCGCGACGAGCTCATTGCAAACAAAATGACGGTAGAGGAGATTCGCAACTACACGGGCGCCGATTCTTTGGCGTATCTTTCAATGGCCGGTTTGCGGCAGTCAGTCGCGGATTCTGGCGGGGAGTTTTGCTACTCGTGTTACACGGGCCGCTACCCCACAGACCTCGTGGGCATTGAGCAGCTGGTGAACCAGCATCGGACGAAGGATGGTGTCGCCGAAAGAGAGATCGTGGCGTCGCGGCGTGATGGAGACGATTAACCCGCACCACGGCTTCGCGGCTCAACTCCCGTTTGAAACAGACGACGAAAACGAAAACCGCGCCACCGTCCATAAAATTTTTACCCCGGCGGCCAAGCTCCCCCATAGGGTTCCGCTGATTTTGCTTTCGCCGGCTCTCCGGCGCCGATACGAGACTGGTACCTCGATCACCCGCAGGCCTCGGCGTAGGGCTTTGATCTGCATCTCGATCGTCCAGCCATAGTTCGGATCGCTCATCTCCAGCTCGCGCAGCCGATCGGCCCGAATGGCGCGGAACGGTCCGAGATCGCTGTAGCGATGACCACAGAACACTTGAACCAATAACGTCGTCGCGAAATTTCCGAGGCGCTGATGGGCGCTCAGCGAGCCCGGCTCGCTTGTTCCCATCTCGCGCGAACCCAAGACAAGGTCGGCCCGGCCCTCGTGGATTGGGCGCAGCAGTTGTTCCGCGTCGTCGGGAGAATCGCTCCCATCGGCGTCCATAAAGACCACGATGTCGATGTCTTCGGGCAATTCCCTGAGCGCGCGGAGGCAAGCATTGCCATACCCCCTGCTCGGCTCGAGAACGACTTGTGCGCCATGCGCCGCAGCCACCGAAGCAGTCGCGTCGTCGGAACCGTTGTCGGCAACGATCACGGAGGCGAACAAGCGGCGTGGTACTTCATCGAGCACCTGCCCAATCGCGCCTTCTTCATTGAGCGCGGGAATGATAAGTGCCGCGTTCATCGCGTGGGGGCTAGCGCCCTTTCATCATTATCCTTGCGCAACGTCGATTCCGCCGAACGAACTTCCGATAATCTGGCGGAGCGGTTATGCTGGGCCGATGAATGCCCGACAGAATGTAAGCTCTGGGACCGAATGGGAACCCCTTGTAGGGTATTCGCGTGCGGTGCGCGTCGATGCTCAAGGTCTCGCGGCTAATTGATCCGGCGATGCTGATTGAAATCGAAGTCGACGCAATTGCGTAGCGCAGCTAGCCGGCTATGCGGATTTGGGCGACTCACTCAGATACTGCAACTGGTAGAGACGCGAGTAAATGCCGCCCTTTGCAAGCAGCTCCTGGTGCGGCCCGATCTCGGCAACGTGGCCCTTGTGCATCACTAAAATGCGGTCGGCTCGCTTGATCGTCGAGAGTCTGTGCGCAATGACGATCGACGTCCTCCCTGTAAGTAGCGTTGACACGGTTTCGCGAATATCGTGCTCGGTCTCGGAGTCGACGCTTGAGGTGGCTTCGTCAAGGATCAAGAATGGCCTAGCGTGCGCCAAGGCGCGGGCAAATCCAACGAGCTGCTTGCGACCCGTCGAGAGCGAGGCACCACGCTCTAACATCAATTCGTCGTAGCCCTGAGGCAGCGAGTCAATGTATTTAGCCAGATGGGCGTTTGCTGCTGCTTGGCGGATAGTTTCGTGGTCAACTTCGGCCGAGTTCATCCCTATGTTGTCGCCGATCGTGCCGGCAAACAGGTAGGGGTCCTGAAGGACGATACTGAACTGCTTGCGAAGCTGTTGGACGGGCCAATCCCGAATATCGCGGCCACCGACTAAGATCGACCCTTTCTGGATCTCGTAGAAGCGCTGCAGCAGGCTAACCAGGGTCGTCTTACCCGCACCGGTGTGGCCCACGACGGCCAACATTTCGTTCGGCTTCGCGCTGAAGCTCACGTCTTTTAGAACCCAGTGTTCATCGGAGTAGGCGAACCAGACGTTTCGAAACTCCACGCTCAGTTCGGTGATGCTAACCGGTCCACCCGTCGCTGTTTCCGCGACCGAATCATCCATATCGAGCAGCTGAAAAATTCTTTCCGCCCCGGCCATCGCCGACTGCAGAATGTTGTACTTTTCGGCAAGGTCTTGAATTGGGCGAAATACTCGAGTGCCGTATTGCATGAACGCGAGCACGACCCCGAGCGTCAAAGTGCCTTCAACCACCCACATTCCACCGAAGAAAATCAGCATGGCGAGACCGGCGACGCCAATCAGCTCAATCGTCGGATAGAAGAGCGCGTGGGCACGTATCGCGCGGTAGTTGGCCTGGCGATGTTCTTCATTGATCGTGGCGAAATCTTCGAGCGCGTCCTGCTCATGGTTAAACAATTGAATCTCAGAGATCCCAGTGAATGTTTCTTGCAAGAAGGAATTGATCTTGGCGACAGCGACACGCATATCGCGGAACCCGGCTCGAGCATGTTTCCTGAAAAGAAAACTGACCAGAGCCGTGAGTGGCGCGATCGACAGTAGCGCAAGCGTTAGACCGGGGCTGAGATAGAGCATCACACCAAATGCGAAAACCAGCGTGAGGACGTCCCCCGCTATCGCGACCACCCCAGACGTGAAAAGTTCGTTGAGCACATCGACGTCGGTCGTAACGCGAGTGACCACACGCCCGATCGGTTGGCGGTCGAAGTACGGAACACTGAGGCCCTGCAACTTTGCAAAGATCTCGCGCCGCAACTCATGCATCACTCGTTGGCCGGTCAGGTTCATAACGTGGACCTGAAAATAGCGAGTGGCGAAGCCGGCGAGTAGTGTGACGAGGTACAGCAGCGCGATGAAGATTATTCCGTCGACTGGGTCCTGGGGGAGTAAAACATCCAAGAACGACGCTTCCCCGGGTATCGGCTCGAGGTAACGGTCGACAGCTACTTTCGTCAAATACGGACCCGTGACTCCTAGAATCGAGTGGGCGACCAAGAGAGCGAAAGATAGGCCCACCGCGGCTTTATGTGGGCGTAGATAGTTCACCAAGCGGCCCATCAACTTTGAGTCGTAGACGCGGCCTAACGGCGCCTCGGAGCGCGCCGTCTCTCCGCCGATGGTTCGTTTGGGGCTCATTCTTTGGCGAGCTCCTCTTCGATCAGTTGGCGGCTATGGAGCCGCGTGTAGAGGCCTCCAAGATCGAGCAGTTCTTGGTGCGTGCCGGTCTCAACGATTCTTCCCTCATCGAGCACGACGATTTGGTCGGCATACTGCGCCGCCGAAACACGGTGGGACACTATCAGCGTCGTACGATTTCGCAATTTCGACTGCAACCGCGTCAGAATCTCGTGCTCTGTTTCGGTGTCAACGCTCGCGGTAGCATCGTCGAGGATGAGAATTCGCGGGTCGCGGATTAGTGCTCGGGCCATCGACGTGCGTTGCTTCTGCCCTCCCGACAGCGTGATCCCACGCTCGCCGACGAGGGTTTGGAGCCCATCTGGAAAGCCCGCGACATCGGATTCGAAATTCGCGGACACTACGGCTTCTTCGACTTCCCACTCCTCGGCATCGGCCGCGCCCAGACGAATGTTCTCGTCAACCGACCGGCTAAATAGGAATGTCTCTTGCGGGACGTACCCGACTGCCCGCCGAAGGACCTCCAGCGGAACCGTTTTTGCGTCGAAGCCATCAATCAAGACCCGGCCCTTGGTTGGATCGAAAAGTCTCGGAATCAAATTCACGAGAGTCGATTTGCCACTGCCGACGGAACCGACAATCGCCAGGCTATGGCCGGCGGGAACGTACAGACTGACGTCCTTGAGGGCCGGCTCGTCGGTTCCGGGATATTGCACCGTCACGCCGTCAAGCTCGATGTCGCCGCGAACGCCGTCGATCTCGTAAGCCGTCGACTGATTGTCGGCAATGAGCGGTTGCCGCTTCATGAGTTCTGACAGGCGTTCCAAAGAAGCCGTGCCGCGCTGGGTGATGTTAACCACGACACCGAGGCCGATCATTGGCCAGTTTAGGACTGGCAAGAACGAGATGAACATCAGAAACGTGCCAAGCGTGATCTCCCCGCGAAGCACTCTCCAGCCACCGAAACCAAGCACCGCGATATATGTAAGTCCGACGAGTACCTCTAGTAGCGGATAGAAAACTCGCCAGATTTTTATCAGCCCGATAGTCTCGTTGAGATAGTGGTCGTTGAGAGTACGGAAGCGTTCTTGTTCCTGCGGGCCCTGACCGTACGCGCGGAGCATGCGCACGTTCGCAAGGTGCTCCTGCACTCTTGCGCTTATTTCCGAGAACCGCTCCTGAACCTTTTGAAACTGGGCGTGAGTGCGTTTTCCAAAGTAGGTGACGGCGAGTGACACCAGAGGCATGGGGGCGAAAATCAGCAGCGTTAGTACCCAGTCCGTCGCCGCCATCACGATCAATACCGCGACGAAGGTCACGACGATTTCGCCGCTGTACATAATGCCGGGTCCGAGCATCGAGCGCACCTGAGCGAGGTCGTTCGTAGCACGCGCCATCAGGTCGCCCGTTCGATATCTGTCGTAGAAGCGCTTGGATAACGTGACAAGGTGTGCGCTCAGGTCATTGCGCAGGTCGTATTCGATATCGCGCGAGATCGTGATCAAGATCCAGCGCATGTAGTATTGGGCAACCGCCTTGAGTGCGGCGACTGCCATCATCGCCGCTGCGTACCAGCCCAGGCCCTCGAGGGTGAAGTCGGTCGAGAGATAGTCGACAGCCTGGCCGATGAGGTACGGCAGCGCCGCCGATAGGCCGCTGCGGCAGCTCAGCATAAAAAAGCCGGCGGCGTAGCGCCAGCGGTAGCGCACCAGGTACGGAGCCAAATTTCCGAGGGTTGACAGCAAGGCGGACCTACAGGTGATAGAGCATCAAGTAGACGATTACGCCGGTCACGGATACGTACATCCAGATCGGCCAGGTCCACTTGGCGATGCGGCGGTGGCGGTCAAACTGTTCCTTCCAGGCCCGGTAAAGGGTCAGCAGCACTAAGGGGACAATCGCCGCCGCCAAAATAATATGCGAAATCAGAATCGTGAAATATACCGGCCGAATCCAGCCCTGCCCTTGAAACCCGACGGAGCCCGCCTGGTAGTGATACACGAGATAGCAGGCAAGAAATACCGCCGATGTGCAAAACGCTGCGATCATGCACGCTCGGTGGCGCTGCTTGTCACCGTTGCGAATGAAGTAATAGCCCGCGCCGAGCAGCAGGGTTGAAACCGAGTTTAAGCTCGCGTTTACCGTCGGTAGATCGGTGACTTCCACAAACTCAAATCAGCCGGCTAGCTAATATTCTTGGCCGCCGGCCGCGAAGCTTGGTACCACGAGAAGCTCAGCGCAACGACGCAGAAACCAATAGCGACCGCCCAGCAAACCGCCATCGAAGGATCCGACTCAGAGACGCCGGAACCAAGCAGTCTCCGCAGCCCACTCACACCGTACGTCAGCGGGTTGACGGCCGTCACCCAGCGAATCCACCCGGACGAACCGTCAACCGGAAACACTCCGCCCGACATCAGCCACATCGGCATCAGCACGACGTTCATGATCGAGTGGAAACCTTGGACAGAGTTGAGCCACCAGGCAAAGTAGAACCCGAGCGCGGTCAGACCAAACGCCATCAGCAAAATAATTGCGAATACTGCCGGTATTTGGCTTGCAGCGATAGAGATGCCTGCAAGCGGCGCCAGCGGGAGCAGTAGCAATCCTTGAAACGCGCCAATCGTTGTCGCTCCGAGCACCTTGCCCAATACAAGCGCCAAGCGCGATACCGGCGCCACCAGCACTGACAGCAAAAACCCTTCGCGGCGGTCTTCGATGATCGAAATGTTCGCGAAAATCGCGGTGAACAGTACAACGAGGGTTACCGAGCCGGGAAAAAAGAACTGCGCGTACGAATCGTTCGAGGTCTGTAGCGACGAACCAAATCCAGAGCCAAGCACGAACCAGAACAGCAGCGGCGTCACGAGACTGCCTATCACCCGGCTGCGCTGACGGTAGAAACCGCGTACCTCGCGGTGCCACAGCGTGAAGACACTTAGCCAAAGGCTCGGTCGGGGCTGAAGCGCGACCGACCCAGCAGGCGCAACGGCGCTTACGCTTTGGGGTGCTGAGGACATCGAATGTTTGGCGGGTGGCCCTAGGCGGGCTGAACCTTCATTCTAGTCAACTCGAACGAGATCCCGCGCTCTAAGCCTACGGGTCTTCGAATATTACAGCTCAAGCAAGTAGCCCTTCTTGCCAACATTGGATGCTACTGTCGGCCCTAGCTGGACGACCCGGCCGGCGGCTTCATGTATGTGGCCGCAGAAAAAATACGCCGGAGGATTCGCGTCGAGGTACTCCCTGACGGCGCTGCTTCCAAAGTGATTTCCGGCGCCTGCCTCGTCCAAGTCCGTATTGAGCGGGGGAGCGTGACAAACCAAAACCAGCGGGCTCAAGTCCGTGAACTTCGCCAACCTGTCGGTCAGTTCTTGCTCGCTGTATTCGCCCGGCGTATTGAACGGCGTTTTGTTGGAGTAACCGAGTCCGCCGAAGTGGGTGCCGTCGAGCTCGATCGCGACGTCGTGAAAATTGCGAAACCCGAATTGCGCGCAGAACTCCGCGATCTGCTCGTCGGTCTCATTATTGCCCGGCATCACCCACAACTTTTCGCCGAGCGGAGCTAAGATTTTCCCGCAGTCGTCGAGCGGCGCCGGCCATGTGACGAGGTCGCCGGCGGCGATATAGATGTCCGCCTCGACCGCGATGGCCCGCTCGAGCCCGTTCAAGTCGCCGTGAATGTCAGAAAATATCTGAATCTTCATTTCGTAACAGTGTACCGGCCGTTGCGTCCGTTGGGCTTGCAGGGCGACGCGCTCAAATCACTAACGAAGGCAGTCGGCCAGATCGCTTTCTGACACGGCACCGGCCCGAATGATGCGCCACTCGGGGTCGGTGATGTCGATCGTAGTGGAACCAGCGCCTGAAATCGTGCCGCCCTCGACGATCAGATCGATACGGCCGTCCATCGTGCCGAGAACTTCGAATCCGCTGCTGCCCGATACGTTGGCACTAGTGGCGATGAGAGGGCTGCCAACCGCATTTAGCAGTGCGGCCGGAAAGGCTGCGTTTGGCTGCCTTACCGCCAAACGGCCAGTGTTTCCGGTAACTTTCAGCGGCATCTTAGTCGACGACGGTGCGATTATGGTCAGCGGGCCGGGCCAGAAACGCCTGGCAAGCAGATAGAAGTTCGACGATAGGTTCGCCGAATAGTCCTCTGCCATCTCGATTCCAGTTACAAACACCGGCAGCGAACGATTCGGCTCGCGACCTTTCGCCCGAAAGACCGATGTCACGGCCTTGAGGCTAAAAGGGTCCGCCACCAGTACGTACAGAGTGTCACTCGGGATCGCGACAACTTCTCCGCGTGCGATGGCCTCCGCGGCCCTCCGCAGAGCTTCCTCGTCCGGCGTTTCGGTCGACGTTTCGATGAGGCGTGTCGTCAAATCTATTTATCTCGGGCCTTCGCCGGTGGCCGCAATACTCATCGGCTGGGCAACAATAAAGCGCTACTCGCCAGACGACCAGGCAACGCGGAACTCGGGGTAAAGTGTCAGCCCGCCGCAGGCAAATAACGTCTGGCCCGTGATGTAGGAGGCTTCCTCGGACGCCAAAAACGCAAAAACGGCGGCGATTTCTTCTGCTTCGCCGGCGCGGCCCATTGGAATGTGGCTCTCAACCTCGCCCTTCGCGACTGGATCGTTGATCCAGGCGAGATTTATCGGAGTCACGATCGCTCCTGGGCCTACGGCGTTGACTCGGATGCCGCGATCGGCATATTCGAGCGCCAGTGATTTCGTGAGATTTTCCATGCCGCCCTTCGAGATCGAGTAGGAAAGATATTTCGGCTTCGGAATGATCTCGTGAACGCTGGAGTTGTTGACGATCACCCCACCACCCTCGCGAGACAGAAAGTGATTGATCGCGGCGCGCGAGCAAAGGTAGCAGCCCTTGAGATTCACGCCGAGAACACGGTCGAAGTCTTCGCTGAGGCTTTCATGGCTGGGCGCGGGCTTCTGAATGCCGGCGTTGTTGATCAGAATGTCCAACCGGCTCCAGTTCGCCAGAAGTTCGCCGATCATGTCGTTGACGGCGTGCTCTTGCGAAATGTCGGCTTTGTGGATGCTGTGCTTCGCATTCGAATAGCCGCCGGCATGATGCGCGGCGCGGACCCGTTCGGCGGTTTTTCCGGCTTCGACATCATTGCGGCTGTAGTTGATCGCGATATTGCCACCCTCTTCGGCGAAGCGAACTGCGATCGCTTCACCAATACCGGTGGAGGCGCCGGTCACGAGGATGTTTTTGCCCACAAAGCGTTGTTGCATAACGAGTTCGACGAATTCCTGCCGCGACTGCGTAGTTTACACAGTGCCGCCCTCGATTGTACAGTCAGAACCCCGGTTTACACTTAAAGATTGGGCACTGCGTTCAATCGATGAAGATCCTCGTTTCGGCGGGCGAAGCGTCCGGAGACCGCTACGCCGCGGAACTGGTCGCCGCTCTTCGAAAACGTCTGCCGGACGCCGACTTTTTCGGATGTGGTGGGCAGCATCTCCGAAAGGAAGGCCTGCGAACGGTCATCCGGACTGAAGACTTGGCCGTCGTTGGGCTATTCGAGGTCGTCTCGCACATCCCGAGAATTTATCGCCGCTTTCGCCGGCTTGTTTCGGCGGTTCGCGCGGAGAGGCCGCAGTTAGCAATTTTGACCGATGCACCCGATTTTCATTTGCGCTTGGCGAAGAAGCTGCATGCGCTCAAGATTCCAGTCATGTACTACGTTGCCCCGCAGGTATGGGCGTGGCGTAAGGGGCGGCTGAAAACGATGCGCCGGCTGATTGACCATCTGTTGGTGATTTTCCCGTTCGAAGAGGAATTTTTTTCGAGCCATCGAGTGAGCGCGACGTTCGTCGGACATCCGCTGGCCGATCACGTCAAGGTCTCGACGGAGCGCGATTCGTTTTTCGCGCGGCATGGTCTCGATACGAACAAACGACTCGTGGCGCTGCTTCCAGGTAGTCGCCGCGGCGAGTCGTTGCGCCATCTCCCGGCACTTGAAGATGCTGTGTCCGAGCTATCCTCACAAGCTGACCTGCAGTTCATCCTGCCCGCCTCGGTCACTACGGGCAAGGCGTTTTTCGAGGAAAACTGGAGCGGTCAACGGGTCACCATTGTCGCCGGCGAAACGCGAGATGCGATTGGACACGCCGACCTCGCCCTCGTCGCAAGTGGTACCGCAACCGTTGAAACGGCACTACTTGGCACCCCGATGGTGACGTTTTACCGGCTGAGCTGGGCGAGCTACTGGCTGGCCAAAATGCTGGTCGATGTGCCCTTCTACAGCATGGTCAATCTGCTTGCCGGCCGCGCCGTCATACCGGAACTTATTCAACGCGATTGCAATGGGAAGAAACTTGCAGCCGAGGCCACCCGTCTCCTTCAACAGGAGACAGAGCGATGTCGTATGGTCGAGGCACTGGCGGAAATCAAGGAGAAGCTGCGTGCCGGCGTGCCGGCGGCGGAGCGAGCAGCCGAAGTGATATGCGAACAGTACTCTTTACAGACCGCTTAATACTCATCGCCGGACTTGTGGTCCTACTCGCCGCGGCGGCGCCGCTGGCGGCGCAAGACGTCCCGCTAATCGACGTCGAGGACTATGACATCACGGCCCGCGTCGATCTGCTGGCCCAATCGTTGGAGGTGACCGCTCAAATTCGGTTTATTCCCCGAGAGGCTACAAACACCGCGGTTTTTGAGCTGCACAACGGCCTCAACGTAGACTCCGCGGAATTGCCTGATGGCACGAGTCTCAACCCGCTGCGCTATCGCCAGGACTTTACGATCCATCTGAGCTTTCCAGAAACACTCCCCCCCGGTGAGCCGCAAGTCATAACCATGCGATACGGCGGTCGCTTGAAGGGCTATGAGGAATCTCCCGTCGAGGGATACAGCTTGGCGCAGATCGACGCTGACCGCGCGTTTCTGCTTTATGCATCCCGCTGGTTTCCCGTGAATGGTTACGGCGCCGACCGCTTCACGTCAAAGATCAAAGTCATTACCGGCGATGGCATGAAGGTTATCGGCAGTGGCATCGGCACGCGCAACGAGGGCATGGAAGGCGTCGAGCACGACTTTGAATTTAGCTATCCGTCATTCCCCGGCACGATCGCGATCTTGCCGGACAACGCGATTAAGGCCGAGACCGACGGCGTCACCACGGCCGTCTATTTCGATTCCGCTTCAGAAGATTTAGCACGCGAGTATGGAGAGGCCACAGGCGAAATCGTCAACTATTACTCCGACACATTCGGCGCGCCCTATTCGAAATCGCTCGCAATCATTGAAATCGACGAGTACGCTCCGAACGGCTATTGGGCTCCGGGAATGATCTTCTTGAGCCCATACGCCATCCGCGAAAGCGTCAACCAGCGGCTGCTTGGCACTCTTGTCGCCAACCAGTGGTGGGGCACGCTCGTCGGTCCAGGCAATCGGAATCACCTCTGGCTCGTCGATGGTCTGGCGTATTACTCAGCTCTGCTCGAGATCGAAGAGCGGGAGGGTGAGGAAGCGTTTGAGAATCACGTCAGGGAGGCGCGCATCGAATCGCTGACACATACCGATGTCCCAATTACCCAGTCGGGCCGGCTAGCGGATTTCTCGCCTGAGATGAATGCCCTGGCAGGCGCGCGCGGCGTAATGGTTTTACACATGCTTCGCTGGGCACTTGGAGATGACCAGTTTTTCGAAACGCTCAAGAAATTGGTGAGCGAGTTTACCTGGAAATCCATCACAACCGATAGCTTCCGAGAGCTAGCGGAGAAAATCAGCGGCAAGGACCTCGACCCATTTTTCTTGCAGTGGACGGAGTCGACCGCCACGCCCGAGTTCAAGCAAGAATATACGATTTATCGCCTTAGCGGCGGCCAGGGATTCCGCATCATCGGCAAGGTTCGCCAAGACATGGATACGTTTAGCATGCCGGTCGAACTCAAAATTGAAACCGAGGGCGAGCCGGAGTTTCGAACCATCAATGTCGTCGGCACGTCGTCAGACTATTCGCTCGAAACATTCGGAAAGCCGCGCCAGGTTGTTCTCGACCCTCGAAACCGCATTCTCCGATTTAACGATGAGATTCGCGTGTTGGTGGCAATCCGCAAGGGCGAACAAATCGTCGAACTCGGCTACTACCAAGATGCGCTACTCGAATATCAGCGCGCCCTAGACATTAACCGATACAGTTCGTTGGCGCACTATCGCATCGGTGAAGTTTTCTTCCTTCAGAACAACTACCAATCGGGAGCGAACGAGTTTCGCGAGGCGCTCCACGGCGACGCGGAGCCTGGCTGGACGGAAGTTTGGGCGCACATCAACTTAGGCAAGATCTTCGACATCACAGGCCAACGCGAACGCGCGGTGAACGAGTACCAGCTCGCAATTCGCACACGCGACGATACAAAGGGCGCACAGAACGAAGCGCGGAAGTACCTCGAAAGTCCGTATCGGCGAGCCAAGCGAGAAGAAACGATCTACTAGAGCATTTTCAGTAACGGCGTAGACCGCTCTTGAATGAAAAGCGGTGAAGCCGGCAACTTCTTGAGACTAGATTCCGCTGTCCGACATCGGAGGCGCGACTGTAAAGGAGTGCGGTGGTGAAGGATGAACTGGGAAAGTTGAGTCGCGTCCTGGTGAGGAATAATCGGCAGGACTCAACTCAGCGTATTCCGGAAAGCTGCTTCGCCACCGCACTCCTTCACAGTCGCGCCTCCGAATTTCACGGGCGTGGTGCTGGGGCAAGCAGTCTATGCCATTCCTGAATATGCTCTAGCATTGCCGTCGATAAGTTGAAGACACCGTTCGAGGCCAAGAAACGAAAGTTGATCCGGCTTGAGGGCGTCGCGTGCTTTCAGACGGGCGAGCGTCTGCGGATGGTTTTCTCCCGTGGTTATAATAAATAGCTGGAGACCGTGACCCCACCACGGCCCTTGATTTAAAGAATTCCCCCGTCTCGAGGAGGAGACCCCATGTTCCGATTGACTTTTCTGACAATGTCCGCAATTGCGCTTTTGATGTCCGCTTGCGGTGGCGGTATGGAGGAAGCGCCGGAGCCTGAGCCCGTCGCGGCTGCCTGGCCCGAAGTGGCCGGATACGATTTCATGGCGATTCCGGCCGACAACGAAATGACCGAGGCGAAGGTTGCGCTCGGCAAACAGCTTTATTACGACGAGCGCCTGAGTGGCGACGGCAATCGCTCATGCTACGGCTGCCATCTAAAAGCGAACGGTCTCACGGATGGACGTGCGATGGCCCTCGGCGCATTCGACAAGCAGTTGACCCGTGCTGCCCCCACCATGTGGAACGTCGGCTACTACGAGTCGCTCTACTGGGACGGCCGTTCGGGCGCGCTCGAAAAGCAGGTCCAAGGCGCTTGGGGCGGCGGCAACATGGGCGCCTCCGGCAACGACGACGCACCTTCGATGGACGATATTTGCGCCACGCTCAACGGGATCCCCGGATACGCCGAGCAGTTCCAGGCAGTTTTTGGTGGCCCCGCAACGCCTGACCACGTTGCTTACGCGGTAGCGGCATTCATGCGCACGATCGTAACCACCACAGAGAACTCGCGATTCGTCGCGTTCCGTGATGGCGACGATAGCGCACTCAACGACCAGGAAAAGAGCGGCTGGACCATTTTCTCCGAGAAGGCCAAATGCACCAACTGCCACGACGGGATCCTGCTTGCTGATCAACAATTTCACAACGTCGGTATCGGTATGGACGCGGCGACCCCCGATGTCGGCCGCGCAAAGATTTCTGAAGATGAAAAGGACACCGGAGCATTCAAGACTCCGAGTCTCTACGACATCTCGAAATCCGCTCCGTACTTCCACGACGGCAGTGTGGCAACACTTGAAGAAGCGGTCGACCTGATGACCAGCGGCGGCATCGCCAATGAGCATCTCGACGAAGAGAACTTGGCCGACGCCAAAAACGCAAACTTGAGCGACGAAGAGAAGGCTGACCTGATCGCCTTCTTGAAAGCCCTCGACGTGAACTATACGGTTGAGGCCCCGACGCTACCTTAAGCGCCGGTCATCGCTTCAAAACACGTTAGACTACAATGCGCGACGGGCGAGCCCGTCGCGCATTTTTTCGTGCATTGCTGGAAGCGCACGCACTGTTTGTTCATTGAATGTTAACGTGTGCTTAATGTATCCTTAATAAAGAACGATTCGGCGTTCCGAGGTCAGATGAGGGACACATTGACGTTTGAGCCGCTCGGAGTGCGTACTACGCCGCCGGCGGAACCGCCCCAGGCCCAGGTTCTAGAGCGGGTTCGAGAGCATGACCGCTATCAAGTCGAGATCAAGCAGCACTACCCCTTGGCGGCAGGCCGACACCTCAGCTGCGAGGTCTCAACGTACATATTTATTCCCGCCGGTCTGGGAATTGACGAAAGTTCGTACCCGATTGACGAATTCTACCGGCGCACCCAGAACTACACACGGTTGAGCGTCGGGTCCCGCAGCCTGCGCGAGCTGACCCGTGGCACGAACTCTACCTTGGACGTTGTTGAGCGGACGATTAAGAGCGACCATACGTCGGACGCCGATGCCGTCAGAAGTTTAAAGCTACTCTGCGTTACATTCCAAAAGGCGCTTGGTCTGCATCTGCCGACCCGTAGCGAATCAAAAAAATCAAACGTCATCGCTACCAGAGACCTACTAACCGCAATTCAGACTATTCTTGACAGGCACCGAGCGCTCCGCCCCGAAATTGAGAGTCGCGGCGAGCAGCCTCGCGAGGCCTACCAGATGACCGCCGAACGCATGAGTCTGCTCGCCGAAGACGCCTTGTTGAAGTCCTACGAAATCGTCTGCCGCCGTTTGCCTGGGCACGCGATTGTTGACGATCTGGCCAAGGCGATTGAACGGGAGACAGGTCACCGAGAGGAGCTGAATCCAGCATTGACATTGTCTCCGAACGGGGCCAACGAAGCGTTCCTGAGCCGCGACTCGTATTTAAAAAAATATGTTTCTAGTGTGCTCTACCTCGAATCTGAGCGCGGCATTGAAGGTGCGACGCTCGAGCACGTTATCTACGCGGTAGCGGCCGGCATAGCGATGATCTTTGCGACAGCGGCTACGTTCTATTCGCAGCGAGCCTTCGGTGCCTACACCCTGCCCGTGTTTTGCGCACTGGTACTTTCTTACATGTTTAAGGACCGCATCAAAGAGATTGGGCGAGCCCACCTAGGGCAATTCTTGAGGGATCGGCTCAGCGATCGCAAGACCGAAATTCGTGCCGCCGATGGGGGCTCAACGCTCGGATTTATTCGTGAAACCGTTCGCCATCTGCCGGCTTCCAAGGTCCCGTCCGAGATCAAGGCGTCGCGCCAAAGGGCTCCCGCTGGTCTAGACGAGTCGGTTCTTCGCTATACCAAGCAAGTAGTTCTCAGCGCCCAGGGGTTAGACGAGCTTGAAGGTTTGGGTGCGGAAATTGGAGGGATAACCGACATTCTCCGATACGACGTGCGGCCCTACTTGCATCGAATGGACGATCCAATCGAAACCCGTTTATGCTGGGCGGAGAATCGTTTGCAGCGGGTGCGTTGTCAAAAGAACTATGTTGTCGAACTGGTGTCCGCCCAGCGCTATTCGGGGTCTGTATCGTACGACGACTTCAAATCTACAACGCTCGTCCTGAACCGTAAAGGCATCAAGAGAGTCGAACACAACTAAAGGTGCAGCCTTGAAACTTGATTTTTTAAGCTGCCGGCCAAGCTGCTTGTTGGACGAAACCGCTCGCAGTACCAAGGCGGGCGGCCCCGCTGACCTGAATTTGGCGCGGCCCGCGAGGCTAAAGCTTCAGAAATCCGCGTGGCGCGCCAACATCCCGGCGGGATCGATTCGAGCCAACAAAGCCATAAACCGCGGATCGTCTCGCATCGGATCCCACAGCGCCTCGGCTTGAATTTGGACGAGTAGGCCTTCGCGATCTTCGTAAGCCTGTTCCAGGTATTCCATCACGCGGTCTTGATCGCCCATGCCGAGCCAAACCCAGGCTAGAAAATATGCCGAGAAGTAGCTCTCGCGACGCTCTTTCTCAAATGAATCGGCAACACGCTTGGCGGTTTCTTTGTCATTCATTAAGCCGGCGATCCAGCCGTTTCCGGCTTGCGAAATCGGATCGTTTGGCGATAGCTCGATTGACCTCCGCCAAGCTTTGAGCCCTTTCTGGTTGTCGCCCGACGCTACCGCCGCCATTCCGACCGTCCAATTGGCCGGAAAATACGTCGGGTCCATCGCGAGGGTTCGTTCAGCGCGGGCGACCGCTTTCGGGAAGTTGCGAGTCAGATAGAGTACGTACCCTTTCAACCTGCGAGCATCAAGCGAGACGGGGTCCAGCGCCAGCGCTTGATCAACCTGCTGATTGGCCTCGTCGGCGCGACCCTGCACCGCCAGCAGCGTCGCATACATGCTCATGGAATCAACATCGTTGGGGTTGATCTCTATGGCTTTTTGGTAGTCGCTTTCAGCTCCGTCGAGATCCCAGTCATACCAGTGCTTCGCCATGCCCAGCGCCATATGGGCCTGTCCCAGAGCGGGGTCTAGTTCCAGAGCTTCCGAGGCGTGTTTCATTGAGCGGGGCATCATCTCGCGCGGTGGCGCCCAGCCGTGAAGCGCAAGGTAGGCATAGCAGACTGCCGTTCCGGCTCGAGGCAGCGCGTAGCCGGGGTCGAGTACGATCGCTGAGCTATAGTGCCCAATCGCCTCTTGCAAGCCGTCCAGCGTCAGCTTCGCGGCGTAATAGCGGGCCTTTAAGTAGAGGTTGTAGGCTTCGAGGTTTCCCGGCGCGGCGCGATCGTTCGGTGTGTCAGACCCGACGCCCAGCTCGACTTGCATTGCCTGGGCAATCGCTTGCGATATTTCGTCCTGCACGTCGAACACATCTTCGATAACTCGGTCGTAGCGCTCCGACCAGATCTCGAAGCCGTCCTCAACGTTGCTAAGCGAAGCATTAATTCTCAGCCGCTTACCCGAAAATCGGGCGCTGCCGGTGAGAACAGCGCCCACCCTGAGCTTTTGACCGACCAGCGCTAAGTCGGCTGACTGACCTTTGAACTGAAACGCGGAATTTCTAGACGCAACCCGCAGGCCGTCAATCTTTGTTAAGGCACCGATGATGTCTTCGGTGATACCGTCGCTGAAGTACTCGTTTTCGGGATCGGGGCTTCGATTCTCGAACGGAATCACGGCCAGGGAGGGGCCCACCGGCACTACGGTGGTCGTTAGCGCAATCGTCGCGCCGCGCGGATCAAAATGGCCGGCCTGCTGGGTTTTCGCCGCCGAAGACTCAGAAAGATTTCGCAAGGCAACCATGAACTCTTCGACTGACAAATAGCGATCAGAGCGATCTTTGGCCATCGCTTTCAGAACTATTTTGTTGAGAGGCTTTGCGTGTGGCGAATTCAGGGAAAGAGGTTCCGGCTCTTGGTTTAGGACTGAGTAGAGAATCGCCGCAACGTAGCCGCCTTCGAATGGCGGAGTTCCCGCAAGCATCTCATACAGCACCGCGCCTAACGACCAAATGTCTGAGCGCTGATCGACTTCATCGCCCGTGAGCTGCTCGGGAGCCATATAGGCCGGGGTACCCACGGAGGTCCCAAAATCCGTTAGCACCGTCGATCCCGGTAGACGAGCCACGCCAAAATCCATAATCACCGCGCGCCCGCCGGTTGTCAGTCTGATATTTGCAGGTTTGATGTCGCGATGGATCATTCCACGGGAGTGTGCCCCGCTAAGACCGTCGGCGACTTGTAATGCGATGTCGACGGCCGCTTCCGCTTTTAGCGGCCCTGACGAAAGCTTGCGCGAAAGATCCTCGCCTTCGAGGTAGGCCATCGCGATAAACATGCGATCACCGACCTGGTCGATCTCATATACCGTACAAACGTTCGGGTGGTCTAGCGCGGCCGCGGCACGTGCCTCAATCAAGAAGCGTTGCTTGTCCGTGTCCCCGACTTCCTGCCCGAGTGGCAGAAATTTTAGCGCGACGGTGCGTTGAAGCTTTTCGTCCTCGGCCTTATAGACGACTCCCATGCCGCCTTCGCCGAGCTTTTCGACGATACGGTAGTGCGAGACTGTAGTGCCGACCATCCATTGAATAATACAGGCTGGCGCTGATTGAAGTTACGGTCCGGATGGTGTAGGGAGCCAGCCCGCATTTCTCACCACCTGACGGCGAAAGCACCCGATAGGTGCGTCACTACCTCGTTGCGCTCGATCGCGAGTGCTCGACGGACTGTCAAGTACGCCTCCGCGCGCCAACCTTCGCCCGCCTCGTATTGACGCACCTATCACGCACTTTCGCTCGCCACTTGGTGAGAAATGCGGGCTAGTCGATATAATCACGTACGCCTGACGATGACAGCCGAGGAAAACCTAGCGCGCCTAGAAATCTCGCTACCGAGCGCGCCCGCGGCCGTGGCCAACTACGTCGCCTGGGTGCGCACGGGAAACATCATAGTTACGTCTGGTCAGCTTCCGTGGATCGGCACCAAGATGCAATTCGCCGGCCGCTGCGGCGCCGAGCTGACCGACGAGCAAGGATACGCCGCGGCGCGTCTGTGCGCCATCAACGCCATCGCTCAACTCAAGGATGCTGTCAGTGACCTTGAGCGCATCGTTCAACTGGTGCGGCTAGAGGGGAATGTGTTTAGCGCGACAAACTACAAGGGCCAGCCACAAGTGCTAAACGGTGCTTCCGATTTGATGAGGGAAGTGTTCGAGCAGCGCGGACGCCATACTCGCAGCGCGCTGGGGATCTCCGAAATGCCTCTGGGAGCCGCCGTCCAGCTCAGCGTCTGGGCCGAAGTTCAGCCGGACTAGGGCCACCGTGGTTCGACTTCTGCTCACCGTTTTCGCGCCACTTCTGCTCCACGGCCAAGATTCGCTGCTCATCAAGCATGCTCTGTTGATCGACGGGACGGGCTCTCCGCCGCGCCAGGACGTCTCGATTTTGATCGAAGACGGCCGGATCGCTGCCGTGGGCAAGGCAGACTCGATTCGGCCCCCATCGGGTGCGGAGACGATCGACGCATCCGGGAAAACCGTCATTCCAGGGATGATCAACCTCCGCGGACACGTCGGGATAACGTCGGGACTTACTCAATCGGGCGAGAACTACACCGAGGAAAACGTTCTTCGCCAACTCGGCCTCTACGCATCATTCGGTGTGACGACAACAACCAGCCTCGGCGCTGACTCCGATGTCGTCATCAAGGTTCGAGATGAGATTGACCGCGGAAGCATCCGCCATGCCTCTCGAGTTCTGACTGCACTACGGGGCTTCACGGCGCGGGGCGGTTTTCCGAGCCGAGTCGGCGGGTTCGCGGCCTTTGTTCACCAAGTCGACTCGACAAGCGAGGCCAGACAGCACGTCGACCGCACGGCGCGGTCAGGAGCGAATATTGTCCATCTGTGGTTGGATCATCGTGATGAGAGCGTGGAGGGCCCCGCCCCGAAAGTGTATCGGAAGATGATTCGCCGAGCGAAGAAGCATCGGCTGATTGTAAGCGCTCAAGCACCGTACCTGGCTGACGCGAAACGGCTTGTTCGTGCGGGCGCGGACATCTTGGCGCAGAGCATTACAGACAGCGCGGTCGACCGCGAGTTTGTAGAACTACTGCGAACGAAAGACGTCTGCTATGTCCCAGCGCTTGTCGCCGAGCAGGTGACGTTCGAATACGGCGATCGGGCTGAATGGATCTATGACAACTTCTTCAGACGATCGATTCCGAGCGGCATCGCGCCGGTGCTCAATGGTGAGGTGATGATGCGTCAAGCTCTTGACCCTGATCGCTCGCGGCGAATCTACGCCTTCGTGCAAGCGAAGCGGAATCTCAAGACGCTCGCCGATGCCGGAGTTCGCATCGGACTTGGCACCGGGTCGGGTTTGGCGGGCCGTTTTGAAGGCTATTTCGAGCACCGCGAGGCTCAACTGATGTCTGAGGCCGGCCTCAAGCCGCTGCAAGTCGTCGAAGCTTTCTCTAGCAACGCCGCGATCGCGTTAGGTATCGAGACCGACCGCGGTAGCGTTGTCGCCGGAAAGCGTGCCGATCTGGTCATTTTGAACGCCAGTCCAGTTGAAAATATTAGAAATTTGCGAGAGATCCACGCTGTGCTTATTGGCGGCAAGCTGGCTCGCTTGTAGCTACGTCAGCTCGGCCACCCCCTGCCTTGTTTGGCGGATCATTTAGGGTAGAAACTCGAGATGCCAGCGAGGCGATGTTGCGCTTCGCGGCACCGAGCCGCGCCGCCGTGCGGTGCGGTGGACACCTCGCAAAAAGGATCGCACCGCGAGGCGGCGCGGCTCGGAACAGAGAACGGTTTCGGCCAACAAGTAGCTTGGCGGGCAACTTGAAAAATCAGGTTTCGGGTCAGCCCGCGCCAATCGCCTGCTTTCGCCGTTAGCTGATCAGCAATGCGGGCAAGCCGAAACTATGCGCCGCTACGTCCGAAGTGGCGTGTCGCAAGATCTTCGAGTTGCTCGGTCAGCGCGGTCTTCCAGGCTGCCGGCTGCTCTCGATCAGACGGAATCGAACCTCCGCCAAGGCCGGCCGCTAACTTGCGGTAGGCACGCGCCAAAGAGCCTCTACCAGAAATGACACCGGAGAGGTTCCCCCCGTACTTTAGCCTGGGCATAGCCGGAAGCAGCATTTCGATTCGCCGGTGCAAGATCGCTTCCATTTCGTTCTGGCGAAGGTCGGATTTTTCGCTGTCGGCCACCACCATAGTGAGCGCGTCGTCGCCGGCGGCACGCCCCTCCCACTCACTGATCCGTCGCCGAGCCATGGCTAGCGATATCGCGTCCGGGCGTGCCACGACGCAGATACGGTCGGCGTGTTTTGCAACGTCCATAAAGTCGTCGGGAACGACTACCGGCAAATCAACAACGACACGGTCGTATGTCCGCAGCGAGAACGATAGCAGGCGTTGAAAATCCCAGGCCGAAAACATGCTGCGTTCAGGCAGCGTCGGGCTGAGCAGCCAATCTAAGCCGTGGGCCGATGTCACCTGCGGCTGCCACGACGACGAACCCATGGCGTGCGACCTCTCAAGGTTCTCCGCTAGCGTCGAGACGGGTTCGACATTCGCAAGCCAGCGGACGGGCCCCGAGTGAAGGTCGGCTTCAATGAACAAGACGCGCTTCTCGTAGTCGTGTGCCAGGGACCACGCAGTGTTGAGCGCTGTGAAGGTCGCGCCGGCGCCACCGCTCGCCGGTTGAAAACAGAGCAAATGGCTGTCGCGAGCCTGATCGGCTTGCAGCGCGCGCCGAGACGCTACCACGACCGCCTGTTCGGTGAAGGGGGCGGTGATTACCTCATCGATACCGGCATCACTCGCAGTCTGGCGCAAGCGCGGGCTGATGGCGTCGGCAAAGCCGATTACACTGGTTTTATTTGCCACGCCACGAAGTTCTGGAACAATCGAAAGCGCGTCGCCGGACGCGTCTATTTCAAGAAAGACGATGTGTGGCCGATAAGCGCTGAGCACTTTGACGATTTCGTGCAGCGTAGGTGGAAGCGGACTCGATCGCTGGATAATCAAATCCTCGATCGCGACGCACTCCTGGTAGAAGCTGCCGAGGACTGCGTCGTTCGAGCCAAAGATTACCGTGTCCAACATGCGTGACGGTCGCCGCTTCCATACCTACTACAGGCTGTTACGGTCTGACTAATTTCTATAGACCGAAAGTCCGGGTGCTGCTACTAGGACTTCAACTATGTACCGTTAAGACATAGGGCGAATCCGCATTTCGCCGGTCCAGCGCAGGTAGTGAGTGAGTTGACGGCGCTCGGCCCACAAAAAGCGCCAAAAACTGTCTGGGGTGATCGTGTCGGCCTTGACGCCGGAGTAGGTTTCAATGCGCCAACGCAAGTAGGGACTGCGCCACGGCCGCAGGCGATGACCGCGCCCGGCTTGCCACATAAACCTAAAAATTTCGAAAAGTTCTCTCGGCGCAACGAATCTGCCGGGCATCAGTTGGCGTTATATCCCGGCCGGTGGCGCACCTTGTAGCGCTTGGCCTTGCCCTTGAGCTCGATTTTGATGCGGCGGTAACCAGGCGGCTTGCCTTGCGGTCGGTTGTACTCAACGATGTACTGGTTTCGAATATCCGCCGCGATGCGTTTGACTAGCGCATCGACCTCGTCAACGCTTTGTGGAAAGTATGCCGGCCCGCCGGTGGCCCTTGTGATCGTTCGAATGTGCCGCTCGGCGCGCTTGGCGGAGCGGCGTTCTTCGTCTGTAAGCAATCCAATTCCGTATATGATCGCGTCGGATTCTTGCAACTTCCGAACGAGTGATTCGAGGTCGGTATTGCTGGCGTTGTCTTCGCCATCGGAAATGATCAACAGCGCCCGCTTATTGATATCGGTCTTGCCCTTTTCGGCAATGTGGTCCAGTGACATGCTCACTGCGTCGTAGAGGGCCGTTCCACCGCGGGAATCGATACGCTGCAAGGCGTCCTGCAACCGTAAGACGTCGCTGGTGAAATCTTGATCGAGATATGCCTCGTCATTGAAATTGACAATGAAAACCTCGTCGTCTGGGTTTGATGCTTTCACAAACTCAAGTGCGGCCGTATTCACCTGGCGGCGCTTGTCGCGCATGCTGCCGGAATTGTCAATCAGAATGCCGATCGAAACCGGCACGTCCTCTTGCGCGAAATATGTCAGTGGCGCATCGGCGGCGTCTTCCGTAACCCGAAACACGTCTTGAGTCAGGTCTGTAATGAAGCGGTCGTCGCGGTCGACAACCGTCGTATGGAGTATGACCCTTTGAGTTTCGACGCAGAATGTTACACCCGGCTCGCAGCCGGGCGGTTTTTGAGAGACAGTCTCGGCGACAGTGCTGCTCGGTTTACCCGCCGCTTGACCCCAACCCACCGCGCATGCGATCAGGCACACAGCGACAAGCTGGACGATTCCCGCACCCCTATGCATCGATAGAACCATTGGTGAATTGCTGTTGGAAGGCGTTAGCGTCGCTAAACGCGCGAGCTAACGTGCCGGGGCGTAATAGCCGTTTCGGTAGTAGGGTCGCAACTCGGGCATGCCTCGAATCTTCTTCACTTCGACCTTTACCCGCCGCCATTTGCCGTCCTTTGCACTGTTGGTTGGGACGTAACCCAAAACATACTGGTTCCTAAGCTCGATCCCGATCTTCTCGGCGATATCCGGCAGCTCGTTGACGTTTTGAACCGCGAACTGCCGGCCCCCAGTTGACTCGGCGATTTCGGTCAAAAGGCCCGGCCCCGAAGCTTCCTCCGGCGTCCGTCCGCGGCTCGAAAATGGCTCATAGATTCCGATCGCGTAGATCTGAACGTCCGACTCCCGAACGAGCCGCTTGATTTCGCGGGGCGTATAGCGGCTTGAGTTGTCGCCGCCATCCGAGATCACCAGTACCGCCTTTTGGGTATTCTTGGCCTCTTTCATTTGGTTCAGCGCCAGGTAGATCGCGTCGAGAAGCGCCGTTCTCCCCTTCGACTGTACGAAGGTGAGGCGATTCTGAATCTCTTCGGGGCTCTTGGTGAACCCAGTGATCATTTCCGGGCGGCTATTAAACTGCACCAGGAAGAACTCGTCTTCGGGATTGGCGGTCTTGAAGAACTGCGCGACGGCTTCGCGGGCCTTGCTCATCTTGTAGCCCATGCTGCCCGACGCGTCGAAAACCACCGCCAACGAGAGAGCAGTATCTTCGGCGCCGAAGTGCACGACCTCTTGCTGCTTCTTGTCTTCCATGACTTCGAAGTGGTCTTTGTCGAGGCCCGTCACCATGCGGCCCATCGGATCGGTCACCGTGACGTTTACCAGAGCCAGTTCGACATCAACCTTAATGATTTCGCGGCGGCTCATTCCCGGTTCGGGCGAAGCCTCCATCGGACGTGTCTTGAGGCTAACCTCCGCGTCAGCCGCGAATGTCGTCGGTGCAACCGACAGTGGAACCCCGATCACGAGCAGAGCCGTAAGTAGCATCGAGGGCATCCAAGTTATGCGGCGTCTACAAGCCTTCACTGGATACCCCTTTCCGCCCGCATAGTGCGTGGCTGAAGAATTCGCTCGTCGAGTCGAGTGTGCCTACAGCATAGCAGCAGGGTGCAAGTTTCGTGCTGTGATAACCTTAGTTGTGCCGTAGGACGAAAGTCCTTTTCGGTACACCCAAAAACTAGCGGCGGCCCAGTGAACGCAGCGCTTTCAGGGCTTGCCCGCAGTGTACGGATGGCATTGATTTCACGTACATTTCGCTACCTTTTGTCAATCCGCCATCCCAACTATCCCCAAAAAATCTTCGTACAGTCACCGCCGGCGCGATCGATCGCGCGGACTGCGCTAGCCTCTTTTCTCGGAAGCCGCAATCGCGGCTTCGCGATTCCCCTCGGAGTACCTTGTTAATGCCCAAGCCGAAGTATATTTTTGTCACCGGCGGAGTAGTGTCTTCCCTTGGCAAGGGAATAGCGGCGGCCTCAATCGCAAACCTGTTGGAGAGTCGTGGCCTGCGCGTCACATTGCAGAAACTCGACCCGTACCTCAACGTTGATCCGGGAACGATGAGCCCGTTCCAGCACGGCGAGGTCTTCGTTACCGACGATGGCGCCGAGACTGATCTTGACTTGGGCCACTACGAACGCTTCACACATGCCTCGCTGACGAAGGCAAACAACGCCACAAGCGGCCGCATCTACGAGCGGATTCTGGCGAAAGAGCGTCGCGGCGACTATCTCGGCAAGACAGTGCAAGTGATCCCGCACGTCACGAATGAAATTCGGGCGCAGATCGACAAAGTGTCAACCGAAGACGTCGACGTAGTGCTCGTCGAGATTGGCGGCACCGTAGGCGATATCGAGTCGCTGCCGTTTATCGAAGCGATCCGCCAGGTGCGCCACGATGTGGGCCGTGCCGGATGCGTTTTCGTCCATGTCACGTTGGTGCCCTACATTGCGGCGGCTGGAGAACTAAAGACGAAGCCGACGCAGCACAGCGTCAAGGAATTGCGTGCGCTCGGCATTCAGCCGGATATTTTGCTGTGTCGCACCGAGACGGACCTATCGCGTGAGCTCCGTGAAAAAATTGCCCTCTTCTGCGATGTCGACAAACGCGCGGTCATCGCAGCCCGCGATGTCGATACGGTTTACCAGGTGCCGGTCAGCTTTGCCGAGCAAGGCGTCGACGACATCGTGCTCGAACTTCTCCAAGTTGAAGCAAAACCACGCGATCTCGAACCGTGGAAAGCAATGGTCGAGGTGCTGCGCAACCCCAAAGACAAGGTCACGATCGGAATCGTCGGCAAATACGTCGACTACGAAGATTCTTACAAGAGCTTGAAGGAATCTCTGCTGCACGGTGGGCTTCCGCACGGCCTCAAAGTCAAAGTTGAATGGGTCGAAGCCGAGAGCATTACGCGGGAAACCGCTGAGCGTCAGGTTGGCGAACTCGATGGCATTCTCGTCCCCGGAGGGTTTGGCAACCGCGGCATCGACGGCATGATCGAGGCCATCCGTTATGCGCGTGAAAACTCGATTCCGTACTTCGGCATTTGCCTCGGCATGCAGACCATGGTGATCGAATATATCCGCAATGTTTGCGGAATCGAAGAGGCGCACTCGACCGAGTTTGATCCCACGGCCAAACACCGCGTGTTCTTCAAGCTGCGCGAACTCAAGGGCGTTGAAGATCTTGGCGGAACCATGCGCCTCGGGGCATGGCCTTGCAGGCTCGAAGCCGGCAGTTTCGCCCATCGCGCCTACAACAAGCAAGAGATCAGCGAACGGCACCGCCACCGTTATGAGTTCAACCGTCCGGAATACGAAAAAGCTTTGATATCGCACGGAATGCGAATCGCCGGCGACACGCCCGACGGAGCCTACGTCGAAATTTGCGAACTACCGGATCACCCTTGGTATCTCGGCTGCCAATTCCACCCAGAGTTCAAGTCGAAGCCCCTTGAGCCACACCCCCTGTTTACGGCGTTTGTGGGCGCAAGCTACGAACATCACAAGAGGCATTTTCGAGCCGCGGCCGAGCACGAGCAAGAGCAGTTCTTGCGCGTGCGGTAGCAGCCCTTGGTAGAAGTCCCGTGGGTCGCGCGGTAGGCAATTGTGACCGTTCGGCGCGAAGTGAGGAGGAGGGCGATCCGGGTGATCGTCTCCGACGAATGACAAAGCCAACGGTCGCAAGTGCCTGCCGCCCAACGGGTTAGGCGGCCCAACGGCCTTTAGGTAAAGAGAGATGATAGACACAATGATGCTCGCCACAAATGCTCAATCCAATCCACAGGCGCCTAACGCGGCCCGCGTGACTTTTACCACGGGCTGCTAGAGGATTCGCATGCTGAAATTCGGACTCTTTGGCGCCGGCCGTATCGGCCGCATGCACGCGAGAAATTTGGCCGGCGACCCGCGTGCCGAGCTGGTATCTATTTACGACGTGGTCGGACAGGTGGCAAGTGAAGTCGCCGCGGAAACCGCAGCCAGGGCTGTTGACTCGGCCGAGGCGATTCTCGACGATTCGTCGATTGACGCCGTGTTCATCGCCTCGGCGACTGACACTCACTGTGATCTGATTGAACAATCGGTGCGAGCAGGCAAGGCGGTGCTTTGCGAAAAGCCGATTCATCTCGACATCAACCGGGTTAACGCCTGCCGCGACGCAATCGCGGGCAGCGCTGTCGCTGTCCAAATCGGGTTCAACCGCCGTTTCGACCCAGGCCACCTTGCGCTGCAACAGGCGGTTCGAGCGGGTGAAATCGGCGTACTCGAAAAGCTTGTGATTACAAGTCGCGATCCGGCACCGCCCGGGCTCGACTACATCCGCGTATCGGGCGGGCTTTTCCGCGATATGATGATCCACGATTTCGACCTTTCGCGATTTATTTTTGGGGAGGAACCGGTTGAAGTTTCAGCCATGGGCAGCGTCTTGGTCGATCAGCAAATCGGAGAGGCCGGCGACATCGACACGGCCATGGTGACGATGCGCATGGCCTCGGGCGCCCTGTGCAACATCAATTGCTCGCGGCGCTGCTCCTATGGCTACGACCAAAGAGTCGAAGCTTTCGGCTCGAAGGGCATGCTGATTTCGGCAAACCCGACTCCCACCAATGTCGAGCGTTGGGGTAAGACGGCGACCGCGGCACGACCGCCGTTACACCACTTTTTCATCGAGCGTTACAGCGACTCGTACGATGCCGAAGTGGCTGCGTTTATCGATGCCGTGGAACAAGGCCGGCAGCCCTCGCCCGCATTCGAAGACGGTCGGAAAGCGCTCGTGCTGGCCGACGCGGCGAGCGAATCGAACAAGACCGGTCGAAGCATCCAGATCGAATCGTAAGAGCCGCGGCGGCCGTGCTCTCGCGGCGAATAAGACCGCAGCGTTTCATATCAAGCTCCGATCGTAAACCAATCGCGTTGAATCGCGGACTGTCACCTGGAACGCAACCTAAACGCTGTCAATTATCCGTTCCCGGCCCGGCTTTTATTCGACACGAATTTGCGGCAGAAACCACATAGGTCAACGCCCACGCACAGCTACTGAAACAACAGCGTGTGCGGAATGATCTTCATGTCCATTTCGCCGCACGGCCCACATTCCATCTGGTAAGCGTCGTTGGCAGCGGTCACGATCGTCGGGATGTTCAGTTGATCGGACTCAAGATGGTACGACGCTACGGCCAGCCGAGGGGAGTACTTCGCAAGAGTGTGGGTCGCGCCTTTGAGCGCATTCTGCTCGGCGCCTTCGATGTCCATCTTAATGAAGTCCACACGATCGAGGTTGAGGTCGACCATTAGCTCATCAATCGTGGTCAATGCTACGTTGATGAGACCCTCTCTTACTACGTTGCTTTCTGGGTCGCTCGCGGCTGTACTAACCCCCGGAGCCGCGACTTGTTCGTCACCGCCGTGATCGATGCCGTCCGAGCCATGACGATGGCTGTGGGCGTCACGTCCGCTTGCCAAGACGCTGCTGCCGGCGGAGTTGCCCGGGTCCACATAAAACGGCAACACGCCCTCTTCGTGCCATACGCCCTTGGGGTAGACGATCACTCTGCCAGTTTCAATCTCATCCTTGAGATTCAGCTCCAGCGCCAGACGATTGATCGGTGAAGGCTCTACAGAAACAACCAGGCTTGCGCCGGCGTCGAGCGCTGAACGGGTAAAAGCCCCTACGTGACCTCCACAATCAATGACGATATCGCCTTCTTGCACGCCCGTCCGGCCGGCGCCGTAGATGTGATGGTCTTGCTCGGCGAGCACCGACGCCAGCGTTCGTTTTTGCCCTTCCGGCATCCAAAACTCGCCCCGCGGAGTTGCGTAGCGGACCAGTCCGTTGCTGTCTTGATCGATGTGTTCCATCTGTTCCAGAATCTCGTCCATGCGGCTTACGTGGTCGCTAATCATTGTGTGCGCTCTGACCGCTAGGTCGTAGGGGCAAACCGCGCTCCCACCAAACGCGTAGAGCAATGGCAGCCGAACCGCCGGAATGAATCGAAATCCAGCTAATAGCAGGCCTACACCCAGAACAGACAAACTAATTACATCGAGCAGGGGGATTCGGCGTGTTCGTGTAGACATTGCTTTCTCTTGAGCGCTAGTCGCGCTAAGACTAATTTGAACAGCGGCCTTTTACCAGAGGAATGGGTTAAATCGACTAGTGGGGCGGCGAATACCCCTTACTGACTCGGCTCGTCATGCGCATCCCAAAAATTGTTTATCGGTTACACGCCGTGGCAGTCAAGTGCTGCTGGGCGAAACCATGAGGTTGATTCCAAACAACTTAGATGACCTGATTTGCTCGAAAGTCGGCTATATCTACGGCGTCTAGTACTGCAACTCGCCCATTCGAGCGACCATTCGAACGGATGGCGGATGCAGAGATGCCATTTGATCGAACTCACTAAAGCCCCTGACCCCAGGCTTGCCGCGGATGTTGAAGATCCCGAGGGTGACGATGAAATCCGAGCGAAAAGCGGTAGTCACGGCAACCCCAGAGCTACTCTTGCGCACGTGGCCGGAATATATGGGAGTCGGCGGGCGTTCTACAAGCAGCACTGGTACCGGGCGTCTACCAAACGAGAGTCGATCGCCCGGGTCCTAAAGGAGCATATCGTTGTCTGGCGACGACCAACATCGTCGAGAGTCCGAACGCCGGCGTGCGGCGGAGGACACGTCGCGTGACGCGCTGGAAGGATGCTTCGATGGTGCGCCGTTGGGCGGCTGCTGCATTCCTGGATACCGAGAAAAACTTCCGCAAGATCATGGGCTATAAGGATCTTTGGATGCTCGAGCCGTCCTCAATCCAACCGACTCCGGAACCGAAAGTCGCCTAGTACAATGCCCCTCTACACCGCCGCCTCTCAACCCTCAACTACGACTGGGACTAGCTCGTCCTAAAGGAGCATTGCCGATGGCTGCTGCAGAGCGTAAGTGTGTTTGACTTGAGCGCGCGGCATCCGACGCCCCAGCTAGAACGACCCGAATCGGCGGGCTGCGAAGACCTTCGTTTAATTGACAACTAGGAGAACAACAAAACATGGCATCGGTAACAGAGCTTCTTAACCAGCTCATCGAATACCTCAACCAAGGCAAGTTCGCCGAGGGGATTGAAGATTTTTACCACGAGGGCGTCGTCGCCCAAGAGAATTCGAACGAACCCTCCAGAGGGCGCGAAGGACTCGCTGCTAACGAGAAGAAGTTCCTCTCGAAAGTGACCGCCTATCATGGCACGAAGGTCCATGCGACAGCAATTGACGATCAAGGCGACGGCAGCGGCACCGTGCTATACGAAGCCACCATGTCGTGGGATCGTCCGACCGTCCGCGGACTGTCTCGGTCGACCAGGCGGTGGTCGAGCGCCGGCGTGATGGCAAGATCGAAAGTATTCGCTTCTACGGCAACTTTGATCCCGGCGAGTTGCCGGCCTAGCCCGCATCCCGCCCGCCAGGCGCACGATCATGGAACCGCGGACACCCACTCGGCTAGAAATGTTCTGAAATTTTTCCTGATTCTTGCGAAAGAGAAATCGACCAGGACGTGGCGTCTCTCCACTGATCGCGTCCGGCGGCCGGACTTGTCGACAGAGTGTCGAGGCGAGCATGGTTGGGCGAAATGTGAATTTTCGACAGGAAACGGGGGAGCTAGTCTAGCTCGTTCAACGTGCATGGGTTGTCACGTCGGAGCCCAGGTCACTAAGCGCCAAACCCGCCGCTAAGAGTCACGCGCGACGGGTAGCTGGGCTCATCGCTACTGCTTCATCGTCCCAGTCAAGTGAGCGAGCGTGCGTAGTCCTCTGACGCCTGATGATGGAAGCTACGCCCAGCCAAGCTGCTGCAGCGCAAGCCCCGAGTTCCAAATCTTGGTCAGGTGACTGATCTTGTCGCCCTCGAAGAACATCACGTATACATAGTCGGAATTGACGCTCTTCCCGGTGGGCGGACACGGTCCTCCCTCGCCGGTGTGCGTTCCCGAGAAAACCGCGTAAGCCGAAACGTTGCCGCGCTCGGCGTCGACGGCCCATGACTTGAGGTCGTAGCTCCCGTCGGGCATCAACCCCATCAGCCCTTTCATCCACTCGGCGTAGGCCTCGAGCGTCTTGACGTCGGCCAGAGCCTCGGATTGGGCCGAGAATGACGCGTCCGGCTTGCAGTAGGGTGCGCACGCCTGCCATCCTTCTCCGGCCTCGCAGGCTTCGAAAAAAGCGCGCGCGGTCTGCTCTATGGAATCTGCCATCGGATCTCTCCTTTTCAAAGATACTACCGCACGCCGTCGTTTTTTGGACCGTTTCAGCGGGCGGGACCCGGCTGCGGCTCCGAACCAGCGCCTCAGCCGGGATCAGGAGCGAGATCGTTCGTGAGATTGAGATTTCACGACAGCTTTCTGCGAATGAGTCTGCTGAGGCTGCTTTCAAGAGCAGTTTGATCGCGATCCAGTTCTGGACCTTGGCGAGGGCGTGAGGCGACAGGTTGTCAACAACTATGCGTACGAGTGAGTCGTAGCGGTGATCTCTGCATCTCTTGGCGGGGAGTTATTAATTGTGGGCGGGGCGGAACGACGCATCAACACGAGAGCTACACCGGCGAACGGAGTGGGCGTCACGAACAAACGAATCTTGCTGATCACTAAACCAACACCTCGATTGGATTTTGCGCCACACCGCCAATTCGTCGCACCTTCACAAGTTCCTTCATCCACACGCCGGATGCCCCCGGTGGGTGTGGAAATTAACATTTACTGTCAATTAACTTATATGACATTGAAATGACACTTAACGATAGTCTACAATCGTATCATCTAGTGGCGCACCACGCTGATGAGGAAGCCCAAACGTGGGTACACCAATACCATTGTTTCTCGATCGAACACGCGTCGCGATCTGGATGGTCGCGCTTCTGTGGCTTCCCGCGATAGGGTTGGCCCAGTCCTTTCGAATTTGGGATGCCGAAGATCAGTCATTCGATTCCTATATAGACGGAGTAGCGATCGACCCTGAGGGTCTGGTGTGGGTTACGCACGGCCGCGACCAGCCAATCAGCGTTCTTGACGGCTACCGTACCCGGCGCATCGAGCCGCCAACGACCACCGACGGAGTCCTCGCGGTCGGACCCGAGGAGGCGTGGCTACTTGATTTTCAGGGTGTTCAGCGATTCAACGAGGGGCGCTGGAAGCTGTACGCCGTCTCACAGATTGCAGAGCTGCGTAGCGATGCTCGCCTTACCGTGAAGTTGCTCTCTCTTGCGAGCGGCCGGGTCTTAATCATGCTTCCGGATCGGCTTCTTTTGTTGAACGCGGCCCTGGGTGAGCCTGTCGAGGTCTTGCGCTCCGATCAAACGAAGTTGGGTGCATTTTCAGCGATCGGACGAGCGCTCGATGGATCCGTCTGGGTGGGTAGTCAGTTCGGCGTGTCTCGCCTCCGGTTTCGTGGGACCAGTCTTGGCTACAGCGTCGCTGAGTCCTTTCAATTTCCTGCAAACGATATAGGCAGCGCCGACGAGCTTAGCTTTGGACCGGATGGTGAGGTCTTGGTGGTCGCTTGGTTTCGTGATTTACTCGGGCGTGTCGTACTTCGGTTAGATAACCGGCGCTGGACGCGTCTTTCGTCGAGCGACTCGCTGAGCCTTAGGGTTTGGAGAAGCCCGGACGGACTGATTGTAATGCAAGACGGGCAAATCCTGAGTCGATTGGTTGACGGAGAATTTAACAGCCTAGCAAACCAGCCGACGTTGGCCGTTGTGAACGACGCCGTTCAGGAGTCCGACGGGACGGTGTGGATCGGCACAACGGATGGTCTCGTGCGGTTTGGCGGATCGACCTGGGCAGTTCCCAGTGCAGCGTCGTCCAAAACGCCCTTGATTCATGCGGCTGTCGAGGATGCGGCTGGTGCGCTGTGGTTTGCGGCTCATGACAAACTCCTTACCTTCGTCAACCAGAGATGGAGGAACATCGAATTGCCCAACGGGCTCAAGACCTATGAGTTGCATACGGATGGCCTTGTCTCGCTGCCAGGCAACAAGTTGATCATGAAGACCCAAAAGCCACGAGAGTTGCTCTCGTACGACACAAGGCAGGGCCACTTCGAGTCAATATCGCATCCAGAAGATCGCATGTTCCGGCTAATATCTCCTCACAGCGACGGTCGAGTTTGGGTCAACACAAGCTCCGTTGAGGACCGTTTCGATCAACGCCTCGAGGTCTATGACGGAGAACAGTTCGAAATCGTTCTTGATCGAGGCCCCAACTGGGAAATTGGCCGCATGCGCACAGTTTGGGAAGATCCAGACGGAACGGTTTGGATCGGCGGCACCATGGGACTGGCTCGTTGGTCCGGCGCCGAGTACGATGTCTGGGCCGAACCCGACGGGTTTGGAAACGATGGCGCCTACGCGATTTTGCGTGACAGTCAGAACCGGCTATTGGTGGGAGGCAGAAACGGAATTCAGGAGTTTGACGGCGAAAAATGGATTGTTGTAGCCGCGGATGCCGGCAAGATTCGAAGTCTGATTGAGACTTCTGACGGCAGCGTTTGGGCGGCGGGCGACAAGGGCGTTCATCGCGAGCTTTATGGTTCGTGGTTCACCGTCACGGCGGCGGACGGCCTGCCGTCGTCACGTGCATATGAGTTGTATGTCGACAGCCACGACAGACTTTGGGTGGGCACTGCTCGTGGCGTGAGCCTTTACGACCCCAACGCCGACAAAGATCCGCCGATTCCTTTCGTCGAGGATCAGTATCTAGATGGAGCTCAACTTCTAGTGGGCGGCGGCGCCCTGATCCGATTCTCTGGAGTGGACAAGTGGAAACAGACGAGTTCATCCCGACTCATGTTTTCGTCGAGTCTGGACGGGCAACCCTGGACAGCACTGTCGAATAAACGGACGGTGAGCTTGGAGGGACTCGCCGCGGGATCCCACGAGATTCGATTGCGGGCAGTGGACCGAGCAGGGAATCTTGGGACGCTCGACACCCCCTACCGATTCGAGATGCTGAACCCGTGGTACCTGCGGTCGGGGTTTCTTTTGGTCTTCCTTCTCGGTTCCGGCACCATTCTTTTTCTCGCGGCAACAGTGGTCAAGGGTTATTTCAAACGAGGGCACTTGATCGATGAACTCGACGCGTCAGTTAGTGCTTCGTCTGAGGCCATGCGACGGGCGGACGAGGCGTCGCGGCTCAAAGGTGAGTTTCTCGCCAACATGAGTCACGAGATTCGGACGCCGATTAGCGTGATCATGGGCATGACCGAACTCACGCTTCAGGCTGATCTTCATGAGAAAGAGCGCGAGCATCTAAGCATGGCGATGACCAATGCGTCTTCGTTGCTGAGAATTATTGATGATGTCCTTGATTTCTCCAAGATCGAGGCCGGACGGTTGACTCTTGAGAGCGCTGAGTTCAACATTCTCGAGTTGATTGATAGATTGTCGAAATACCACCGCGAGCAGGCGCAGGCAAAAGATATTTCTTTTTCGTGCGAGGTGGACTCTCGTGTTCCCTCCCTACTGCTGGGCGACCAAGTGCGCCTAGAACAGGTCTTGAACAATCTCGTTGGGAATGCGATCAAGTTCACGGCCGAGGGGAGAGTAGAGGTCGCGGTGGCGATTCAGACGCAAACAGCCGAGGACGTTCATCTCCATTTCACCGTATCGGATACTGGGGTCGGGATCGCGACGGACAAGCGAGACCTAGTTCTCGAGTCCTTCACGCAAGTGGACGGGTCGTCGACTCGAAGATTTGGTGGTACGGGTCTTGGGTTGGCAATTGTCAATCGGCTCGCTGCGGCAATGGGTGGGGAATTCTGGTTCGAAAGCCTCGAAGGCGTCGGAAGCAAATTCTATTTCACGGCGCGTCTAGCTCGCACTGAAGAGTTGAGGGTCGTCCCTTTTGAACGCTCGTCGACCTCTGGGGGGCTGGGACTACAGGAGGGCGAGCGGCATCACGTCCCTTCGCAACCGAATGATCCATCTGAAGCGGTAATTCCGACGACGGCGATCTCTGATGGAGCGCACGCTAGAGCACGAATTCTAATTGTTGAGGACAAGGATGACAACCGTGCCCTAGCGGTCCGCATGGTTAAAAAGATGGGCCATGCAGTCGTCGAAGCAGCCAATGGGAAAGAAGCCCTTGACGCTCTCGATCGAAGCTTGTTTGATGTCGTGCTGATGGATATTCAGATGCCCGTCATGAATGGCGTCGAGGCCACAAGCGAAATACGTCGTAGGGAGCGTCCGAAGAAATTGTGGACGCCCATTGTTGCCATTACAGCGTACGCTATCGTCGGAGACTGCGAAAGGTTTTTGCAAGCCGGCATGGACCACTACCTCGCAAAACCCTTCAGCTTCGATGAACTGCGCAACGCGATCGATCGCGCAATCGAGAGCCGCGACGAAACGAGACCTAGAAGAGAGGACCCCCCTGACCGCTCAGCCGCGGCAGAAACCTAACCCGCATTTCGCACGAAAGTGCCGATGTCAAATTAGCTACCGGCACGGAGTTCGTACGCGGCACGCTCTACACAACTCAAGCTCGTTTGTCGCTGCGAACGACTTCCTCGCCAGCCCCGATATTTCCCCAGGCGGCGAGAGAAAGTGCGTGGGAGCCGCATCAATACGAGGCGCGCGACACTTGGCGCGCACAGGCGTACTTGACAGTACGTCGAGCACGCCAAGCGAGCGCAACGAAGTAGTGATGCGGCTAGAGCATTTTCATAAAATTCATAGCCCGTAGCCGCAGTGGCGGAAGCAGGCTTGCATGTTTTGCGGGGTGACGTTGGCAAGGGCTTCGGCTAGACATTCTTCGAGCTTGGGAAGCGCGCGCGCTTGGGCGGCTCGCAAGCTTTGCTTGACCTGCGCCCAGCACTGTTCAATCGGGTTGAAGTCAGGCGAATAGGGCGGTAGATAGAGCAACTCGGCGCCGTGCGCCTCGATCGCCGCGCGCACCCCGGCGACCTTGTGCGCCGAGAGATTACCCATCACCACGACATCACCCGGTTGGAGTTGCGGACCCAGCACCTGCTCGAGATAGGCGAGGAAAATTTCACCGTCCGTCGCCGCTTCGATCGTCATTGCCGCGACCCATCCGGAACGGCGAATCGCCCCCAACACACGCAGCGTTTGCCACTGTCCGGCGGGCACTCCCGCGCGCAGCCGACGACCTCCCCAGGCGCGTCCCTAGCGTCGGGTCATTTCCGTGGCGACGCCGCTTTCGTCCATGAATATCAGCTTTTCCGGATCGATCCGGCTGACTTGCTCGCGCCATGAGGAACGCCGCTCTTGGTTGGCTTCGCTGTCTTGTTCGGCGGCGTAGAGCGACTTTTTTTTAAACGCAGCCCCATCTCGCGCAACAGATTCCACAGCCGTCCGATGCTCGCCTTGAGCTTCAACTCGGACTGTAGCCGCGCTTGCAACTCGTGCAAGGTGAGGTCGGACTGCTTGTCAATCCACGCGCTCAGCCGGTGGCGGACGTCCGCCGTGAACTTGCTGCTCCGCCCACGTGGTCCCGACGGCGGACGCTCCCAACTGCCCGTGCGACTGCATGCCGCCGACACCTTCCTCGCCCAACTCTCGCTGACGTGGAATCGCTTCGCCAGTTCCGCTAGGCTTCCATCTCGCTGTTGATGCGCCTCGATCAATTTGCGGCGCAAGTCATCTGAATATGCTTTCGCCATGACTCGTTTGACGCAGCGAAGAATCTACAAGAGCTGTATATACTTTAACTGAAAATGCTCTAGTGCCTGATCGAGAGGGATAGGGCGTCAGCTTAAGCCCCGCTATCCCAGCGCCTCAACACCCGGTAATACTTGTCCCGAAAGAAATTCCAACGAGGCGCCGCCGCCGGTCGAGATATGCGTGATTTTCTCTCCGACTTTGGCGGTCTTGATCGCCTTCTCGGAGTCGCCGCCCCCAACGATACTCACTGCGTGCGCTGAGGCCTCCTCAACCGCCCGCGCGACTCGCAGCGTGCCCGCGGCGAATGGTTCGATTTCGAAAACTCCCATCGGCCCGTTCCAAACGATCATCTTGGCCGCGCCGATAAGCTCTTCGTATCTGGCGGCTGTTGCCGGCCCGATGTCTAGCCCCATCCAGCCGTCAGGCAGTTCGCCGGCGACAGTTTGGATTTCGCCACTCGCGCTGAACTCCTTGGCGATCACATGATCAGTCGGCAGCACGAGCTTGTCGCCGGAACGGCCGAGTAAATCCTTGGCCAAGTCGAGCTTTTCGTCCTCGACCAGTGACGATCCAACCCCAAGCCCTTGTGCATTGAGGAACGTATAGCTCATCGCCCCGCCGATCAGTACATGGTCGGCGAGGGTCAGGAAATTCTCGATGACCTCGATCTTTCCCGAAATCTTCGCGCCACCCACGATCGCCACGTACGGATGGCGCGGCTCGCTCAGCGCCATCGAAAGATACTTCAGCTCTTTCTGCATCAACAGACCAGCAGCCTTTTCAGCGATGTGATCAGCAATGCCGGCGGTCGAGCTGTGCGCGCGATGGGCTGCGCCGAAAGCGTCGTTGATGTAGACGTCAACGAGCGCTGCGAGTTGCTTCGCGAACGCCGGGTCGTTGGCCTCTTCACCAGGATTGAAACGCAAATTCTCGAGCAATAGAATTTCGCCCGGCTGCAGCGCTTTAGCCAGCGCCTGCACTTCAGGACCGACGCAATCAGCAGCGTGAGTGACGGGCTTGCCCAGCAACTCGCTCAATCGAGTGGCGACGGGAGCGAGGCTCATCTTGTCGTTCGGCGATCCCTTAGGCCGCCCAAGATGTGACGCCAATACGATCGAAGCGCCTCTCTCTAGTGCCAACCGAATCGTCGGTAATGCCGCACGAATTCGAGTGTCGCTGGTAATGGTCTTGCCAGTCTCCTTGTCGAGTGGAACGTTGAAGTCCACTCGCATGAAAACGCGCTTGCCTGAGAGGTCGAGGTCGTCGATCGTCTTGAATGCCATTTCGATTGCATCGAACTACCCACACGCGCTCCCGAGCCGCCAACGGTTCGGGAGCGGCAGTGAGTAGTTTCGGTTTTTTCAGCCCAAGCGTCCGCTGCTGTTCTAAGCGGCCAAGCGGCTAACAAGATCGACGACGCGGTTGGAATAGCCCCATTCGTTGTCGTACCAAGTCAGCACCTTGACCATGTTCCCGCCCATAACTTTGGTCATCGTGGCGTCGACGATCGACGAGCGCGGATCGTGTAGAAAGTCACTAGAAACCAGCGGCTCCTCGGTGTAGCCAAGAATGTCCTTGAGTGGACCTTCCTCGGCGGCAGCCTGAAGCGCCGCGTTGACCTCTTCCACCGTTACATCCCGGCCGACCTCGGCGACCAAATCGACTACCGATACGTTAGGAGTGGGAACGCGGATCGAAAAGCCATCACACTTGCCGTTAAGGTCTGGCATCACGAGGCCGATTGCCTTGGCGGCTCCGGTACTGGTCGGGATCATGTTCAACGCGGCGGCGCGGGCACGTCGCAGGTCGCTATGGGGAAAGTCGAGCGTGCGCTGATCGTTGGTGTAGGAGTGAATCGTCGTCATCGTCGCCTTGTTGACGCCGAATCTGTCGTGTAGCACTTTGGCTACCGGCGCGAGGCAGTTCGTGGTGCACGACGCGTTGGAGATGATTTTGTGTGAATCGTTGAGTTGATCGTCGTTGACGCCCAGCACGACGGTGATATCTTCGCCCTTCGCCGGAGCTGAGATGACGACCTTCTTGACGCTGCCGCCAAGATGCTTTTCGGCGTCGTTACGCTTGGTGAAAAGGCCGGTCGACTCGATGACGATCTCGGCGCCGACTGAATCCCACGGGATCTGGGCGGGGTCGCGCTCTTCGAATATTTTGTATAGTTTGCCGTCAACGGTCACACCGTCGTCCGAGGCGCTGACTTCCGCGGCAAGGTTGCCCATCACCGAATCGTGCTTTAGCAAGTGGGCGAGGGTCTTATTGTCGGTGATATCGTTGATCGCGACGATATCGATGTTGGGGTTACCCATCTGGGCACGGAACACATTCCGGCCGATGCGGCCAAATCCGTTAATTGCAACTTTCACAGCCATGTTGACGCAAGTTCTCCTGTCTGATTGAGGAAGGTTAACTTCCAGATTACCCGTTCTAGTGAATTGGATGCAAAAGAGGCCGATAGGGCTCAAGAGGCATGCGATAACAGTGGCAATGAGTGACTATCCACAAGACCTTCTCGATAGGGCGGCTAAGATCCGCCTTTTGCTGATGGACTGCGACGGCGTGCTGACCGACGGCACCATCTTTTTCATCCCGGGTCCGGGCGGCACAGTCGCCGAAACCAAAGCTTTTGACTGCCAAGACGGCATTGCGTTCAAGTGGATCCGCGAAGCCGGAATCGACACCGGCATCATCACCGGGCGCGGCGACCTCGCGGTACAAGAGCGTGCCCGGACCGCAAAAATGCGATTTCTGGTCGAGGGCCATACCGACAAGTTGGAATCGTTCGAAAACATCATCGAAGAGGCCTCGGTCACTGCCGACCAGATCGCCTACGTTGGCGATGACGTTACGGACATACCGTTATTGAAGCGCGTCGGCTTGGCTGTGGGGCCGGCAAACTCGCGGCCCGAGGTTTGCGAGGTCATTCACTGGAAGACCTCGACGCGTGGGGGGAACGGCGTGATCCGCGACGTGGTGGAGCTGATCCTCAAGGCGCAGGGCAAGTGGCGGCAGACGCTGGCGCAGTATCAGGTTTAAGCACGGTAAACACGGCTGATAGCGATTCGCTCGTACCTGTTGCGCCTCCCCGCCAGGTGGTGAGAAATGCGGGCTGGCCACGGGCTGCCAAAGCCCCCGCTAACGAGCTATCATTTGTACACGTTAAGGAGCATTTCAATGAACATCACCCGTCGCGGATTTCTAGCAGCAAGTAGCGCCGCCCTCACTCTTCCCGGGCTTCGCGCCCAGTCCAGCGTTGTTCAGTACGTTCGCTATACCCAAGGCAAGGTCACCTACTACGGTGAACTCGAAGGCGATGTCATCTACACCCTTGACGGCAGCGTGCTCGGTAGCCGCAAACGCAAGGGCGGTAAGGTCAACCTCGCCGACGTTACGCTACGCTACCCCGTGAAAAGCCCCAAGGTATTTGCCGTCGGTCTCAACTACGGCAGTCACATCGGCAGCCGCCCGGCGCCAACTCGCCCCGAAATCTTTTACAAGCCGACCACCACATTGCAAGACCCGTTCGGCCCGATCATCATTCCGCCCAAGTCGAAAGATCTTCACTACGAAGCCGAGTTCGTCATCATCATGGGCAAGCGCGCCAGCCGCATCTCCGAGTCTGAAGCTGAAGCGCATATCCTCGGCTACACCTGCGGCAACGACGTTTCCGAGCGCAACTGGCAGAACGGCTCTATCGACAATGACAAAGACCTGCAATGGTGGCGAGGCAAAGGTAGCGATACTTTCGGCCCGATGGGACCGTCAATCGCCGTCGGACTCGACTACAACGCGCAAGAAATCGAGCTACGCCTCAACGGCGAAGTCAAACAGCATCAAAAGATCAGCGATCTCATCTTCGGACCCGCCCCGATTGTCAGCTTCATCAGCCAACACGTCACACTCGAGCCCGGCGACGCTATTTTTACCGGCACTCCCGGTTCGACCAGCGCGATGAAAGCCGGCGACAAGGTCGAGGTTGAGATCAGCGGAATCGGCATTCTAGAGAACACCGTCCAGGCCTGACCCGAAGCTTAATTTTTCAAGCTGCCCGCCAATCTACTTGTTGAACGAAACCCTTCGCAGTACTGAGCCGCGCCGCCTCGCGGTGCGGTCCTCTCCGCGAAGTGGTTCCCTACCAAGCTGCGCGCCCGTGACCAGCCTAACATCTCAATCGAACTACTTAGTCTGACAGTACCAATGGTTTGGCCGTAGTGGTACTGCGGCTCGAAATGCTCCTAGTGCCAAAACGTTACCGATGCGCTATTGTGCCTGGGGCGTTTCAGCCGCACTGTAGTGTTAATGACGCTCCAGAAGTTTGAGAGCAATGCTCCTAGCAGTAGCGATTTCTAAAGTCAGCGACGGACCCAAGGTCGTAGCACCTTCCTTGGCGGCGGACAGCTTTCGATCGAATACGGCGGGCAGCTAGTCGTTGCCCAGGTCATCGACTCCAACGACCGCGGATTGGGCGTTGAAATGTCGACGCCAATGGACTTGCAGTCCGTGGTTTCGTTTAGCGGTGTAGGCCTGGGCGGCAAAGCGGCCGTTATCTACTGCTCCATCGGTAGCGACGGCGTCTACCGAGTTGGCTTAGATATTCAAGAAGTACGTTTCGGCGATCTCGATTTTTCGAGCTTAGATCTGCTCGACGAAACGGCTCAACTGCCAGCCCGATGCGCACCTAGCAGTTTGGAATCGGCGCCGCATTCTGAACCCAAACTGCTCACGGAAGAGCTGCTCTAGACAGCGGTTGGATAACGAATCATCGTGGCGCTACCAATTCCAACCTTAACTGCCGAGGCCGCTGAGACCGCGCTCGCCAAGATCCGGGCGATTCGCAAAGAGCAGCGCGATCCGGTTGTCGGCAAAGGGCAACTCACCTGGGACGACGGGACCGAGTCCCAACAGCTAGCGGTCAACGTTCAAAACATCAGCGACCACGGCGCCCAAGTGATCGCCTCCGAAGCGCTAGCCCCAGGAACCGCAGTCCATCTAACCGGTGACGAGCTTCGCTGCATGGCGGTCGTGCGCTACTGCAAGTCCGACCCAAATGGCTTCCTGATGGGCTTGAAATTTAGCCGCGACCCCTACAACAAGAACGCCGTTTATGGCCGCTGACACTTACTCGTCGCTTGCGCTGCCGGCCGCCTCTTGTAGGCGCGCTCCGGCAAGCATGCCCTGCATCGAAATATTGCCCTCGTGGCAAGCGTACTCGTAGATCGCATCTTCGCTTTTCTTGAGCGGGATCATCGCCGTCCAAGCGCGAGTCCAAGTCGTCGGATCTTTTAAGGTAACGGCATATTCGAGCGTCTCCGGACCGACGCGCGTGAAACGTTCGACCATGTATAGATTTTCCGACGATCCCCGGAACGAGCTCTTAGCCGAATAGTTGCGCGTTTCGACCACTAGCGTGTCACCTTCCCAGCGGCCGCGCGAGTCGCCGTGCCACTGCCGAATGCGGCCGTCGATATGCGGCCGTCCGTCCAGCGGAATGATGCGTACGTCATGAATCATTTCCATGACGAAAGCCACCGTATCGGCGGTTTGGACAATCTGATAGTAGCTGTTGTAGCCCGCGCCCAGCCGGGGTACGCCAAAGGTGATGCAACGCTCCCCGAGGCTGCGGTCTTCGGGACCGCGGGGTGCGCGCACCCGGTTGGCTGCCAGCTTGGCCGTAACCGCCTTTCCCTCCGGAGTCAGCTCGGGCAGCCTGCCGTTTGGCGGGTCGATCACCAGCGATGTTCGATTGTCTGAGAATTCACGCTCTACTACCCAGAACTGGTTGTAGTTGCCGGTCGCCGCGTCGCGCGAGGTGAATTGCTTGGTATCGCTGAGCGCGGCGGCGAAGACGCTGTCGCCAAAGGCGGCGTCACCCGAGTCGTCGCCGAAAAGTTTGCCGGCGCGTTCCTTGATCGCCGCGAGCTCTTTTTCGCTAAGCGTGGGCTTGTCGGCCAACTGGTCGGGCCGCTCGAGCGGTGTGGCGTTGTTGTTCGCCCAGACACCTTGAAAGTCGGGGTGGCCCGCGGCAGTCCGCGGCAAGGTCCAGGGCTCGGCATCGGCGGCAGCGAGCGGAAGCACCGCGATGAGCAAAAACATGCAGGTCGCGGTAACGAGCCTAACGAAAGATTGCCTGAACATGAGCGCCTCCTCGGCAGCGGTATGCGTGGTTATCGTAGCAGTTGGCGGGGTGTGGATTCCAAATCGTTAGGCCTGTATAAATCGGGCGCGGGGGGGCTGTTACATGCCTTGTGGGTCACCTAGGTCGTCAAGTTTGTCATGTCTTTTGCTATCCGGTTGAGGCTTCGAACCCGTTTCGGGCGATGAACTACGACAATAGAAATATTCAACTCTACTCGCAGACTTCTCTGAATGGCTCAAGTGAGATTTGCGCTCTCCCGAACCGGTTAGGCCGATGCGTCCACAGATACCTTGGTTCGGAGGCCGAGGGCCGTGAGCCGGCATTTCTCACCACGTGGCGAGCGAACGTGCGTGAGAGGTGCGTCAATACGAGGCGGGCGAGTTCCGGGACGCTGACTCGTTGGGCCTGGAGCTCACGTGACAATGCAACCTTCGGAGCCAGGTACAATGGCACCGGGATTTCGCGTAGCCCTTATCCCGACGAAGCCATTGGGATCGCGTCGCCTCGCTCTAACCTCGCCGCCAGCGCTTCTCCGAGGTATCCTTCAACTTCGGCGAAAGCCGCGGCTTCAGTGTCGGCACCGGTTAATGCCTCTTGTAGTCGCGGAAACCGGTCCAGTAATCCCTGCCGGTCAGGCCCGATCTCTGCGGCAAAACTAAGAACTTGCATCGCGGATCCATCAACTCCGTTTTCGAGATCTTGAGCTGAGAGCACATCGCGTTGAGAAGCCCCTCGCTGATTTCATTCTTTCGATCCTTAACAGTTTTCCGCGAAGTACCAAGGTAAGGATTCGCGTGGCCGCCCTTCCCATGGGACTCGATGAGCTTCGGCTCAAGGCCCCGAATTCTCCCCGGGGTCCTAACCTGAAAGTTCGAGTTTTCGAGCTGTCAACAAGAGCTGCTTGTTGGAAGAAACCTTTCGCAGTACCGAGCCGCGCCGCCTCGCGGTGCGGTCCTCCCTGCAACGTGTGCACCGCACCGCACGGCGGCGCGGCTCGGTACTGCAGGGCGCAACGTCGCCGCTCTGGTATCTCAAGTTTCTCCCTTGAACGATCCGGCCAAGCAAGGCGGGCGGCGGCCGGGCTAACCCGGCGAACAATCTCGGCCCCCTCCGCTCGCTCGTTCTGTCACAACGTGCAACACAACCACCACCTACCCCAAGCTAAACGCGACAAACTCGTCGCCCGGCTTCGTCTTACTCCTATTAGCGCCGCCACACGCGATGACAACGTACTGCTTACCGTCGACCGAATAGGTGCATGGAGTAGCGAACCCGCCAGTGGGCAGATCATGCTCCCACAGCGTCTTGCCGGACCCTGAGTCAAACGCTCGCATCTTCGAATCCTGCGTGGCGGCGATAAACAGCAAACCGCCTTTAGTCACAATCGATCCGCCGATGTTGTAGGTGCCCGTTCCCGTAATGCCTTTCGCCGTCAGCTCCGGGTACTCGCCTAGCGGCCGCCGCCAACGGTAATCGCCCGTTGCAAGGTCTAAGCACAGCAACTCGCCCCAGGGCGGCTTCGCGCCAGAGTAACCGTCTTGATCGTTGAAGAATGGATATCCAAAGACCCTGTAGGGGTAGCCGGCGTCTTCTTCCGCGTCCACTAAAGTAAAGAATTTTGGCGAATTATTCGCATTGATATAGACCAGCCCGGCTTCCGGATCGTGGCTACAACCGCCCCAAATCGTGCCACCCGTCGTACCCGGAAAGAATACGGTCCCTTGTTTGCTCGGCGGCGTGTAGAGCCCGCCGTATCGTAGGTCTTTGAGCCGGCTCTCGATATAGTCGTGCGACTCCTTTGAAATGTTTGTGATCTCGTCTGCTGAGAAGCCCTGGCGCGAGAACGGCGGCGGTTTGGTCGGGAACGGCTGCGTCGGGTAGGCGTGTTCGCCGGGCACGTCGGACTCGGGCACGGCACGCTCTTCGATATCCCAAATCGGCTTGCCCGTTTCGCGGTCGAAAACGTACCAGAAACCCTGCTTCGACATTTGGACAACCATGTCGCGCCATTCCCCGTTGTGCTTGCCGCGCGCGAGCAGAGGCTGGGCCGGAAAATCGTAGTCCCACAGATCGTGATGGATCGCCTGGAAGTGCCACTTGCGCTCGCCCGTGCGGGCGTCGAGCGCGATCACCGAGTTCGCGAATAGATTCTTGCCTGGGCGATCGGCGCCGTAGAAATCAAAGGTCGGCGAGCCGGTCGACGCGAAAAGCAGCCCGCGCTCTTCGTCGACGCTCATGCCGCCCCAGTTGTTCGTGCCGCCGACGTGCTTCCAGTTGTCTTTACCCCAAGTTTCGTAGCCGAATTCGCCGGGGTGCGGGATCGTGTGGAAAATCCAAAGGCGTTTGCCCGTGCGTATATCGAAGCCGCGAATATGGCCGGGGGCCGCGGGCGCGGGACCTTCGCTGCCCGAGCCCCCGCCTAGCAGCAAGATGTCTTCGAAAACCACCGGCGGGTTGGCGTAGTAGTAGCTGACGCTCTCGTCCAAGTCGCGGTCGAGGTCGGCCTTCATGTCGAGGATGCCGTCATCGGCGAATTCGCTGACGAGCTCGCCGCTATCGGCATTCAGGCAGTACAGGAACTCTCGCGCCGAGGCGAAGATGCGGCGGTCGTCGCCGTCAGCCCAATACATCACCCCGCGGTTAACGCCTTTCGAGCTGCGCATGCGGATACCCTCGAAGGGGTCGAAGTTCCAAAGCTGCTCGCCGGTCGCGGCGTCAAGGGCGCGGACCTGAAGCTGCGCCGTGGTGATATACATGCGACCGTCCACGACGATGGGCGTGCACTCGATTCTCGTCGCTGGCCGCTGCATGGCGTCGCCGGTGTGGTGGGTCCAAGCGACTTTCAGTTCCGCCACGTTTGAGCGGTCGATCTGGTCAAGCTCGGAATAGCGGGTCGAGCCGGCGGAGCCACCGTTGAACGCCCAATCGCTTGACGCGCCCAGGGCGCCTTGAGCCGACGAAGCGTACAGCGCGGCGGAAGAGAAAGCGGCGTTCTTGATAAACGTGCGGCGGGTTTGTCGGTCCAGCATGGGCTGCGGGTATTGTATACCCACCCCCGTACCGGGGTTTTGAAATATTTTTTCGACCTGAAAATTCAACAACTTAGCCGTTTCAAGGCCCCGCCCGACCCCCTACTTGACACGGGGGTGTAGGGTTGAACCAGGTTCCTAAGGGCGTGCAAAGTACAAGCACGGATGCCTATGGAGTTTGCCTGGCTTAAGCGAAAGATGAGACCATCCATCCGGTGTTGTGAAAGCAACATCAAAAAAACGAGGTTTCGGTCCTGGCTGTCCTCGGGGAAAAGAACAACCTAGCAACCCGGCGTTGCTGTCAAAAAGCTTGCCCGCACAACGTCGCTGGTACACGGAGGTTTAGCAACTTGGGAGCTCCCATTTTATCGGTTTGTCGAGTTGAAACGAGCAGGCAAACCAACCGGCGGGGCAGTCTCACCTAGGCTGTCCCGTCCAACTTACAGCGGAGGAGGAATTGCATCGCGGGGCGGCGCACCCCCGGGGCGGGACTGTCCCATGAGACAACGTAATCTAAACCGCGAAATCGAACCCACGTGTGGACTGTCCCATCCAAGCGAAGGAACCCACGAACCGGCGCCAACCGTGAGCCCAAGAACCCACACACATCGTTTCAAGTGAGATCGATTTTCAGCGAAAACCGGACAAATCCGGACATTTCCGGACATTCCTTCCATGACCTAAACTGCTGGTTCAATGCCTCCGCCCGGTTCGCCGCGTCCAGACCCGTCTGCCTATCGCCGCGTGTGGAGCCTTCTAGAAAAAAATCGATCAACAGTGGGCAAGCCAGCCAAGAGTCGGTCGAGTCAGCGCGGTTCAAACGCAACCCACGCCGGATTTGCCCGGAAATTGCGTACATAAGTTCCGTACGGACGGATTTGGCGGAAGATAGATCAGCTCGACTCACCGGACGAATTGCTATCTTCGTATGGATATGCGACTTGTAGCCCTGCTCCTACTAGCCCTGCCGGCCTTCCCACAAGCAGATTACTTTCCGCCCGAACTCACTGAGCGGATGAAGGAGATGCCGCACATCATCTTGATTACCGGCGACCATCTGCGCTGGGATCATATCGCGGCAAATGGCAATCCGGCGATGATCACGCCGCATATCGACGAGCTGGTTCGCGGCGGCACAACGTTTCTTAATCACTACACGGTGGGCGTCGCTTGTACGCCAAATCGCGCGTCGCTGATGACCGGCCGCTATCCAAACGCACACGGCTTAATTTCGAATGGCATCGTTCTGCCCGACGATGAAGTGACGCTAACGCACGTGTTGCGCGATGCCGGCTACTACACCGGGCAGATGGGCAAGCTGCACTTCATGCCGCATAAAGACCGTGACCACCGCGAGCCTTACAAACCCTACGGGTTTCACCAGATGCGCTTGTCGGATGAGCCCGGCTGTTACGACGATGCCTACGGTCGCTGGTTGTGGTCGAAGGGACCCGAGGCTCGCGAAAACGGTCGCGTGGCAATGCCGGGCGAGCGCAAGCCGATGCACTATTACACGTTCGCCGGTAGCGACGATACGACCCATGCGTCGTTCGTGGCAGAGATGACGAACACCTTTCTCGATGATGCCGCGAAGCGCTTCCCCGAGCGGCCACTGTTTGTACACTCCGGGTTCTATGCTCCGCATCCGCCGCTAAATCCTCCAGCGTCGTCGCTCGCAAAGCACAAGGGCAGCGATCTACCGCCGAGATACTGGAGCGACGAAGAGCTTGACTATTTGCCGCCGAACTTCGCCAAGCGCCTTCGCGGATCGCGTGAGCGAAACCAGGCCGGCAACTGGGACGAGTACCGCCGGCATTTTTACGCGATGGTCACTCACCTCGATGAAAACGTGGGCAAGATGATGAGCAAGGTGAAGGAACTGGGCCTATGGGATCGCACGATCTGGGTACTAACGTCTGACCACGGCGACTATCTCGGCGACCACTCGATGGTCAGCAAGGGCGATTGGCCGTACGACGGAGCGATGCGAATACCGCTCGTTATCTCGGGCCCAGGCGTTCCGAAAGGCAAGCGCGTCGACGAGCTAGTAGAGATTGTCGACGTAATGCCGACGTTGCTCGAAATGACCGGATTGCCTGTGCCGAAGGGTAATCAGGGGTCGACGTTGACACCGATCATCGAAGGCGCGAGCGGCCGCGATGTGATCTACATGCAGGGCATAAACAACCGCACGATTCGTAGCGCCGACGCGATGTACTCGATCTATATGAATGGCGAGGAGTTGCTGTTCGATTTGAAGAAAGATCCGCACCAGTTGCGGAACGTTGCTTCCACGGCGACTGCGTTGCGCGACAAAATGCGGCACCGCTTGATGGTTAAGGTGATGCAGGCTCGTGATCCGTTGCCCGAGAGGATCCGGCCCTACTAGCCTGCAACGACTATTATTCCCACTCGATGGTGGACGGCGGTTTGTGTGAGATGTCGTAGAGAACGGCGTCGACGCCGTCAATTGCACGGAGGCGCCGCGCGAGCGCTAGCAGCGCCTCGGCTGGAATTTTTGCGACGGCGGCAGTCATACCGTCGACGGATGTGATGGGTCGCAGGGCGATAGTTTCGCCGCCGGTCTGAGTTAGTGGGAGTAGCACGACCGGGCACTGCCAGATCTTCGAGTAGAGTCCCTCGCTTTGCAGGAACTCCGTCACCATGTGGTCCGCGGTCCGTAGCAACGCGACACGCTTCTTCGTTAGCGTCGCTCGCTTAATTTTACAGTTCTTCATGACCAGGTGTTTGGGGGCCAGCGCTACGACGATGCGGTTGGTGCGTCGGAACTCGTTTGTGATCGCGGTTGCTGCCGGTAGAAGCTTGGCGTAGTCGTGCGGCCCACTGTGGAGCACGGTCAGCTTGGCGTAGCTGCGGCTATCTCCTTGTACGCCCACGCTACGCAGTGGGAGCAAGAACGAGCGGTGTCCGGCGCGTTTGGCGACCGCTGCAATTTCGTCGTCCGCTTCGGGTCTCGCGACAGCGTCGTTGCAGAGGCAGCGAATAGCCAGACCTGGGCCTGGGAATGGATGGCGCTCGATTAGCTGTGGGGTAAGGCCAAGCGTATAGCCCAACTCGCGCACTTCGTCTTTGTAAAACTCGACGAGTGGCTCGATCACGCGGCCCTCAGCGATGAGCTCTTGGATGCGCTCGACACGGTTGTGGTGAGTCTTGATTACCGCGGCGGATTTGGTGCCGCCCGATTCGATCGTGTCAGGATAAATCGTGCCTTGGCCGAGCATCCAGTCGTGGTCGCTGAAATGATCGCCCGCCAAAACATCGTCCTGCAAGTCGACGAATGCCTTACCGATGATGGCCCGCTTTTCTTCGGGGTCGACTACGCCCTTGAGTCTTCCAAGAAACATTTTCGACGCCTTGGCCACTTGAAGGCGGCCCAGGTTGAGCGATTTGAAAGCAGCCTCTATCTCCGCCGTTTCGCCCGATCGCATGAACCCTGTGTCGACGTAGACGGCCTCGACTCGGTCGCTGCCGATCGCGTGCACGGTGAGGGTATAAGCGACCATCGAGTCGACGCCGCCGCTCAGGAAAAAGAGTACCCGGCGGCCGTTGGTTTGCCTGCGGACAAAGTTTTTGAGTTGCTCGACGCGGTCGCGAGGCCGCCAGTCCATTCGGCATTCGCAGGTTTTTTCGAGGAAATTGCGCAACATCCTCAGGCCGTTGGGCGTGTGGACGACTTCCGGATGAAACTGAATGCCGTATAGGCCGCGCTTGAGGTGGCCCATCGCGGCAACCTCGCACTGTCTGGTGTCAGCGAGCGCGACAAAGCGGGGAGGTAGTTTCGCAACGTGGTCGCCGTGACTCATCCAGACGCGCTGACGGTCGGACAGACCGGCGAATAGATCGGCGTTCTTGCGGATGCGGAGATTGGCGCGTCCGAACTCGTGGGTGTCCCCGCGTTCGACACTACCGTCGAGGTAGCGCGCCATCAGTTGGTGCCCGTAGCAGATGCCGAGCATCGGCTTGTCGAGCTGGAACAGTCGGCGGCTCGGTTGCGGACTGTCATCGCCAAAGACGCTGGCGGGTCCGCCGGAGAGAATGATGCCGTTGAATTGTTTTAGCTTGGAAGGAGCAACGCCGATTGGAAGAATCTCCGCGTAGACGCCAAGTTCGCGGACCTTTCGCGCGATCAGATGGCAGTACTGGCCACCGGAATCGAGAACCGCAATTTTTTCCATGGAGAAGTGATTTCAGCCTCAAAATAGGGCCCAAAACCACGAATGGCGCGCCTGCAGGCTAACGTCCATTATATCAGCGAGGCAATTTCTGGAGACTAGATTCCTCTGTCCAAATTCAGAGGCGCGACTGTGAAGGAGTGCGGTGGCGAAAGGTGAACTGGGAAAGATGAGTCGGGCCCTATTGAGGAATGATCAGCAGGTCCCAACTCGGCGTATTCCAGAAAGCTGCGCCGCCACCGCACTCCTTCACAGTCGCGCCTCCGATTTCCCCGGGCTTGGTGCTGGTGCAAGCGGTTTATGCCGTTCCCGAAAATGCTCTAGAGGCGTGTTTCCGCGGACGGACGGTTCGCGCTGGGGTGTTGGGTCGTCAGCACGGATTTTCGTCGGTGGTTCAGAAGGAGAAGCGCAGCAGGAATCGGAACGTGCGGCCGTCGTTGAAAGTGTTGGTGATCTGGCCGAAATTCGCTCCGGTAAGTTCTTCGCCCGGGCCGGCGAATTGCGCCGTATTGAAGAAGTTGATCGACTCGGCGCGGAATGTCAGAACCGTTTCGCCGACCAGATTCCAGGCCCGCGAAATCGCGAAGTTGACGTTGCGAATACCGTCTTTGCGGAAGGCGTTGCGCGCCAAGTTTCCGCGAGCTTCGCCGGGCTGGACAAAGCCGAATGCTTCGCGCGGCAGCCGCTGCGGGGCGCTGTCGGGATGATCGATACTGCGGCCCAATATCGAGGGGTCGACAATGTGCGGGCGGTCACCGGCGGCGCCGTCGACGTTTCCAAAACCGGGCCCATCAGACCCCGAGCGAAGTATGAACGGCGTTCCGCGCTTGAGCAAGACAATCGAGTTTGTTTCCCATTCACCGAAGGCAGTATTCCAAATGCTGTTAGCGCTACCAACGCGGGGCGTCTTATAGCTGACACGCCACATCGCGGAGTGAGGTTGGTCGAAATCGCTGGGCGCCTTGACGTCGCCGAAGACTTCAAACTCGGTTTGACTGCGGCCCGCGAAAGCATCCATCACGCCGGCGTTGCTGGCGTAGTGAGCTCCCAGGTCGAGCGCCTTGCTGAACCAGTAGGACATGTCCGCGGAAAGGCCGTTCCATTCGTGGAGGACGAATGAGGCCTTGCCCGCGTCGTAGTAGGCGCGCGAGCCGTTCAATATTTGTCGGATATCGAAGTAGCGCTCATCAGGTCGCCGCAGGTTCACGGTGGGGGTCGTGAGCGCGATTCCCTCAACGGGAACGGCGCGGTTGAAAATCCAACCGGCGAGTAGCTTTTGGCTTCGGCTGGCGAGGTAGTGCATCCGTAGCGTCCAATGGCTCGAGGGTGCGATCTCGAATCCGAAATTGTATTGATGCGAGTAGGGGGAGACAAGGTCAGGCGCGAAATCGACAATCGCGGTCCGTGCTCCGAGATCAAGCGAGATGTCTTTCGCGGGATTCAGAAGGTCTGGCGCGGTGACGCTGACTCGAATGTTTCCAGGCGGATTGAAGCGCTCTTGGGTGTAAGTTGCGGCAAAGATTTCGCCGAACTGAACGCCGTAAGCACCGCGCATGACCGCCCAATCGTTGAGGCGATAAGAAAAGCCGAAGCGAGGCGCGAAGTTGTTGCAATCGCAACTGTAGGGCAACTCCGAGAGTCCGTTGACTTCTATCGGCGTTGTGATTGGCTCGAAGCGCAATCCGAGGCTAAGAGTCAAGTCGCGCGTGGCTTTCCACTTGTCTCCGATAAACGCCTGGGCTTTCCAACGGCGGAATCCACGATGCGTATTGCCGAATGCTTGCGAGTAACGGCTAGGCGTTCCCAATCGCAGGTTCGTGATCGCATCGTTTCCAAAATTTGCGTTGTAGAGGTATAGACCGAGATGGCCGGATCCCTCTGAGCCGTTGAGATGCTCGCGATAGACGCCGAAGCCGGCGGTGAGTTCGTGATCGCCTCGAATCGTGCGGACGAGGCCTGCGTAGCGAAACTGATTTTGGGCGCGGTTATACGGCAGGCTCGAGTTTCCGCCAAGCGACTGCAGTTGGCGGCCGGCGAAAAAGAGCGGCCCCAGCGCGGTCTCATCCTGCACGATTAGAGACGTGACTCGCTGCAGGCCGACGGTGAAGTCGGTCGTAGTTTGCGCCGACCAGGCGCGATTCCAGGTCAGATGACCTTCATGCGAACCGGTCGTCGTATTGGGATTCTGCCCGGCCACGAATTGGAAGGCATCGACCTTTTGCTTCTTGAAACGATAGTTCGCGACAAGCTGACCCGAGTTTCCAAGCGATTGGTCGATGCGGCCGCCGAACGAATCGTTGTTAATTGTTTGCTGCGCGTTGGTGTTGAGCGCTCGCGGGTTGATGTCAGTCCGGTTGGGCGCAATCGCGGGGTACGATTCGAGAATCTGAGTCACGAACGCTCGCAGCGCCGGGTCGGTTGCGAGCGGCGTGCGCTCCTCTGGTTTGAGGACCACTACATTGCCGTTTACATTCCCTCGAATCCGCTGCTGACTGGTGTCAACGGTGAACGCTCCGCCCTTCCATACCGGCGTTACGAACTGAAATCCAAAGTCGTTTGTACGCGCCGGCTTGACGGCGCCTACTTGAAAGAACGAGCGCGCCGAAAAGAGGCTGTTGTTGTGCGATTCGTAGACGCTGCCATGCACACCTGACGAAATGTTGGGCGCGACGTGAAATTGGCGGTCGGGTGATCCCCCGAATTCCGCGCCGAAGTATCCTTTGTCCACTTGGAACTCGTCTACGACCGTCGCTGTGACGCCCATGCGAATGTTAATTTCCTTAAGGACGTTGTTGTCAACGAGTGTAAGTTGGACGTTCTCGTTTCGCCGACTCTCGCCGCTCTCGGCATCGACTTCGCCGAGCAAATTAAGCTTAGTGCGATCGACGCCATCATCGGATATGACAGCGGCCGCATCGGCTTCAACAACCGGCTGTGCGGCTGGTTCGGGCGCTGCCGCGGCGTCGGATTGAGAATCAGCGGCGGGTGCCGACACGGCGAGTAAACACAGGAACGCAAACTGAGCGATTTTACGCAAGAATAGACCATTCCTTGGAGCTAGATCGGACAAAATCACGGGAGTCGATCAATTTGCCGAGCAAACCTCGACACCCTACCGCACAAGAACTAAGCCCGTCAGCGGCTGGCGACCTCTCTGCTTAGAGTATCGCCTACGGGACGCGACGGCTATCGGTTTGCGATTCGACGAGTCAAACTATTCGTGATGCTTGCGGGTACCCATATCGAATGGGATAATCTCGAAGGTAGACTATGGCCGTAAAGGGCACACCAAAAACCTCGCTGATGGGGAATAAGAATTCGGTTTCCGCTGAGAAGTGGGTCCCGCCTGTGCTGCTCGCTTGGCTTGTTCCAGGCGCCGGGCACTTTTACCTCAACCGTCGCAAACACGCCGGTTTGCTTCTGTTTTCAGTCGCCGGCATGTTTCTCTTCGGGCTGATGATGCGCGGACGGATGTTCGAACCGGAGAGATCAGACCTATTCAATACAGTCGTGAACTACGGTGGGTATTTCGGGGATCTGTGTAACGGCGCATTGTATTTCTTGGCCGGCTGGCTGGGCTATCAGCAAGAGATTTTGCCTGGAGCGGGACCCGACTACGGGACCAAGTTCTTAGTTTGCGCCGGACTACTCAACCTGCTGGCTATCGTCGACGTCTACGAAATCGCGACGGGTGCGAAGGAATAAATGTTCATCACACTTTCTCATCTACAAGCAGCGATCTTGTTCGCGTTGTTCACATCGATTGTGATGGGGATCGTAGGGCGCTCGACCGACCGCGAACGCTTTAGCTACTCCGTTTACTGTTTCAAGTACTTCGTTGTTGCCATATTTGGGCTTGGCTGGCTCATGCATTTCGGCCACGGCTAAGGGCCGAGCTGCCCTAGAAAGATTCCATGGCCGATCAGCGGGTCGCCTTTTACGACTTCGACGGGACTCTTGTTTCCAGCAATGTCGTTACCCGCTACGTTTGGTTCGCCAAAAACCACCCGTCTCGGCTGGTGGCCGCGTGGCGTTACGGAGCTGTGCTCGCGGGCGTGCCAGTTTGGCTTGGACTTGATGCCTACTCGCGGCGTACGTTCAACTTGGTTTTCTATCGGCAATACACGGGACTGGGCGAGGAATGGCTGCGCTCGAAAGCTTATGATATGTTCGAGCGAGAGATTCGCCCCAAGGTGTTTCGATTCGCCAAGGATCGGATTGCCGCGGACAAGGGCGAGGGCTACCGCACGGTGATGATCAGCGGCGGGCTAGACTTTGCCGTGCAGCCGGCTGTCGAGCATTTTGAGTTTGACGACGTGCTGGCGAACCGACTGGAATTCGCTGATGGAATTGCGAACGGCAAGGTCGTCGAACCACTCCTGGCCGAGCGAGAAAAGGTCGATGCGATGAGGGACTACTGCAACCTTCATGGTTTCAAGATCGAAGAAGCCAGCGCATATTCAGACAGCGCGTCCGATTTGCCGATGCTCGAAGCCGTCGGGCACCCGGCGGTCTCGAGCCCCGACCGTCGCTTGCGAGAGGTGGCGGCCGAGCGGTCGTGGCCAATCTACGATTTCACGGCCGGCGTCGCGCCCGTGCAATGAACCCTCTACCGCGCTGCTAGAATCCGGTTAATGCTTGCTCGGATTCTCTTATTAATCGCAGTCGCTACCGCCATACTCGGCGCCCAAACTAAGCTTCTCCGCTACCCCGACATTCACGGCGATCAGCTCGTGTTCGTCTACGCCGGCGATCTGTGGACCTCTTCGACTGACGGCGGCAGCGCAGTGCGTCTAACCGCCCACGAGGGCCTCGAGCTGTTTCCGAAATTTTCTCCTGACGGCAGGTCGATTGCGTTCACCGGCCAGTACGACGGCGACGAACAGGTGTACGTCATCCCCGCGCAAGGCGGCGTGCCGAAGCAGCTCACCTACTTTCCCGCGCGTGGCCCGCTGGCGCCTCGCTGGGGTTACGATCATCACGTTTACGGATGGACTCCCGACGGAAGTTCGGTGCTATTCCGGTCGACCCGGGACTACTGGGGAGCCAAAGACGGCAAGCTATACACCGTCCCCACCACGGGCGGGCTGCCGACGGCTTTGGAGATGCCGGTCGCCGGCGGAGGTGATCTTTCACCCGACGGTGACGCGGTGGCATACTCGCCGCTATTTAGAGACTTTCGAGCGTGGAAACGCTATCAAGGCGGTTGGGCGCAAGACCTCTACATCTTCTTTCGAAAGACGGGCGAAACCCAACAAATCACCGACCATGTCCGCAGCGATCGCGACCCCATGTGGATCGGCGACTCAGTCTATTTCGCTTCCGACCGCGACGGCACTCTCAACCTATTTCGTTACGAAATCAAGTCGAAGAAAACTTCGCAGCTAACGCGGCAAAAACAATGGGACGTGCGCTGGCCATCGTCAGACGGCGACTCCCAAATTGTCTACGAGCTCAACGGAGAGCTCGAAGTATTTGACGTGAAGTCACGGAAGGCTACAGCGGTAAAGATTATCGTTCCCACCGACGGCGTCTACAAGCGGCCCGCAAGAATTTCGGCGGCTAAGAACATCGAGGACTTTGAACTCAGCCCGTCGGGCAAGCGGGTGCTATTCGCGGCCCGCGGCGACATCTTTACAGTCCCGGTCGAAAAAGGTCCGACGCGCAATCTGACACAAACGTCAGACGCGCACGACCGCCTGCCGCGTTGGTCGCCCGACGGGAAAAGGATCGCGTTTGTGTCCGACAAGAGCGGCGAAGAGCAGATTTACGTTGTTGACCAAGACGGCGATTCGGAGCCGGTTCAATTAACCGACAGTCTCGCGGGCCGGCTGTTTCACCCAGAGTGGTCGCCGGATTCGAAACGGCTCACGTTCGGAGACAAAGACGGCGACGTCTACGTGCTCGATGTCGAGACGAAAGAGCTGAAAACGATCGCGCATGAAATCAACGGAGGAACCAACGTCTACCGCTGGTCGCCGAACGGAGGTTTCATCGCCTTGATGATGAGCGTTACGCCCGCATCCGATTCGATTTTCATCTGGGAGTCGGCTAGTGATTCGCTTCGCCAGGTGACCGGCGAGATGTTCGACGAAGGGACGGCGGTTTGGGGGCCCAAGGGCGACTATCTTTACTACTCCAGCGACCGCGAGTTCGCGCCGCAGATATCGAGAACCGAATGGAATTTCGCGACTGATCGACAGACCGGCGTGTTCGCGATGGCACTGCGCAAGGACGTTTCGCATCCCTTCCCGCCGGAGAGCGACGAGGTAGAAAACGACGCGGACGAAAAGAGTGACGACGATAAGGACAAGAAGGACGGTGACTCCGATGAGGCGGCTGAACCGATCGTCATCGATTTTGATGGGCTTAGCGAGCGCGTCGCGCCCGTACCGATCGCGGCGGACAACTACTACGGTCTCTCAGCGGTGGAGGGGTCGCTGATTCTCGTTCGAGGCGCGCCTTTCTACTACGGGCGCTCGGCGGATGTAAAGCCGGAAATCAAGATCTTCGACCTCAAAAAGCGTGAGCTGAAAACGTTGACCAGCGGCGGCAACTACGCGCTTTCTAGAGACGGCAAGAAGATTGTCGTGCGGCAAGAGAGTGCCTATAACGTCTTCGATGTTAAAGCTGATTCGAAAGATCCGAAAACGGTTTCAACGGCAAACTTGAAACTCCAGCGAGACCCCGAGCGCGAATGGGAAACGATCTTCGACGAAGTTTGGCGCCGCTACCGGGACTATTTCTATGTCAAAAATATGCACGGGTACGATTGGGATGCGCTGCGCGAGCAATACCGGCCGTGGCTCAAACATGTCGCCCATCGCTCGGACTTGAACTACGTGATTGGTGAAATGATCGCCGAACTCAGCGTGGGGCACGCCTACATCGACGGCGGCGACTACGAGACGCCTGACAGACCGAAGGTCGCTCTGATGGGGGCGGATCTTGCGCTGGATGCGGACGCAGGGCGCTATCGGATCGAGAAGATTCTGGCTGGCCAGAACGAAGAGTCGATCTATCGCGCGCCGTTGACAGAGATTGGAATCGATGCTCGTGTTGGCGACTACGTGCTAGCGATTGACGGCGAAGAATTGGTCCCAAACGACAATCCCTATCGGATGTTGGTGCACAAGTCCGATCGACCGGTCGAGCTGACGCTCAACGACAAGCCGTCGTTTGAAGGCGCTCGCACCGCGCACTACAAGCCAATTACGGACGAGTCGAATTTGCGCTATTTCGACTGGGTCGAGGGCAATCGCAAGCAGGTGGACAAGGCGACCAACGGTAAGGTCGGGTATATCCACATCCCCGACATGGGCGTGAGCGGCATTCGCGAGTTCATCAAGTGGTTCTACCCGCAGATTCGCAGGCAGGGGATGGTCGTCGATGTACGTGGGAATGGCGGCGGAAATGTCTCGCAAATGATCATCGAGCGCCTCAGACGTGAGTTGCTGGGGACGCGGTTTTCGCGTACCAGTGAGTTCGTCGGCACCTACCCGGCGCAGGTTTTTCACGGACATCTGGTTTGCTTGCTTAGCGAAAACTCCGCGTCCGATGGTGATATTTTTCCGGCGCGTTTTAAGGAGGCCGGCCTGGGCCCGCTGATCGGAAAACGCTCGTGGGGCGGCGTCATCGGCATCACCTCGCACGGACCGCTACTTGATGGCGGCGATGTGCGGGTGCCGGAGTTTGCGACGAATGCGATCGACGGTAGTTGGATTATTGAAGGCCACGGCGTAGATCCCGATATCGAGGTCGACAACGACGTGGTATCGGTACTGGCCGGGCGAGATCCGCAGTTGGAACGAGGGATCGAAGAGGTCATGAAAATGATCGAAGCTGACCCCAAGGTGTATCCAGCGCGGCCGGCGGATCCAATACGGACTAACTAGTCGACACGGACACCGCGATGCTTGAGCAACGCGGGCTAGCGAGGGTAGTCCGCGCCGGCGTCGCTGCGGGCGCATGAGGCGTCCCATTCCGCGAGCGTCGCCCGCATCGCCTTCGCGACTTCAGGGAGTTCGTCAATCAAGTTGTAGCGCTCGCCTGGATCGACAGTGATATCGAACAGCATGTCTTCGCGTTGACCATCGAGGTATGAGAGCAGCTTGTAACGGTTGTCGATCAACGAATGATCTGGCGAGCCGAGACGGGCGGATTCCTGGTCCACGCCACCCGGTGTTTGGAAACCGATGGGTTTTGGCCGCCGTGTCATCGTGCCGTCAATCAGCGGAACAAGGTTTACGCCGTCGCGCGGTTCGGGCGCTCCCTTCATTTCGAAGCCGAGGGTGGCGAGCACAGTGGGGAAGTAGTCGACGGTCGAACACGGTAGACGAGTAGTCCGGGCCTGGCGAATTTTCGACGGCCACTCTAGAATGCCAGGCACGCGGACAGCGCCCTCGAAAAGGCTGCGCTTACGGCCGCGGAACGGGCCGGCCGACCCCCGCCGACGACCGGTGGTCGTGTCGCGGCCTTCGGGTCCGTTGTCACTGCAGTACCAAAGCATGGTGTCATCGGCCACGCCGAGATTGCGCAGCTCTTTGCGCAGACGGCCAACCTGCTCGTCGAGCGCCGTCACGCAGCCATAGAAATGCTGTTCGCCCTCGCTGTGCGCCTTATACATTTCTCGGTACTTCGGTCCGGCGACGACTGGCTCGTGCGGGGCGTGAAACCAGATCACGGTGAAGAACGGCGTTTGGCTCTCGACAGCCCGCTGGATGAACGGAATCGCGCGGTCCATGATGACGCGCGAGTCGTCGCCGTCGAGGTTGTCTTTGGCGTACTCCTCTTCGCCGATCCAATACTTCGATGGAAAGGCTTGGTTCTGCATCGGGTTCCAAGTCGGCATCTGCACTTCCGCTGAAAACGCTTCATCGAAGCCGCACTCCCAAGGCGGCGAATAGTGCTCTTTGGTGCGCTCGCGCCCACCGCGCCGACCGTCTACGGTCTCGCGAGTCAGCGTTCCAAGGTGCCACTTTCCGAAATGGCCGGTTGTGTAGCCCTGCGTTTTCAGCGCCTCGGCAAGAGTGACTTCGCCATCACGCATGTGGCCGGTGTTAGCTGTGTATATTCCGTAGCGATAGGGGTGCCGACCGGTTAGAGCGCTGCCACGTGTGGGCGAACAAACGGGAGCGCCCGCGTAGAAGCGATCAAAGCGCAGGCCCGACGACGCCATCGCATCGAGGTTTGGCGTCTTCAGAATCGGGTGGCCGTTGTAGCCGGTATCGCCCCAACCTTGGTCGTCGGCCATGCACAAAATGATGTTCGGTTTCGCCGTCGCGGCGCGCGCCATCGATGCAGCCAGGGCAGCCCCGCCGAGAGTACGCAGAAAGTTTCGTCGTTCCATGTTCCGACTATCGTACTAGTGCTTCGCTCACGCTTCCGCCGCCTGGCGCAGAGCCTGTAAATAACCGATCGCAAACGCCCAGCCCATCTGCGAGCCGACCGTATCGTCGCTGAACTCGGGAGTGTGGTCGGGAATAATCAGATACTTGTAGCCGACCTCCGCGAAGGTTTTCATGCAGGCGAGCATGTTGCAGTCCCCTTCGTCGTGCATCACTTCAAGATATTTGTAGTAGGGCACGTCGACACGCACATTTCGAAAGTGCACGTGATTGATACGGTCGCGCGAGCCGAAGTAGCGGATTGCCTCGGCGGCATCTTCACCCATCTCGGTCGTGACACCCGTATCGAGCGTGATGCCGTTTGACGGACTATCGACGGTCTCGATGAGGCGCTTCTGGTCCGCGATCGTCCGCACCGGCTGAGCCGCGCCTCGAAAAATCGGTATCGGCGGATCGTTGGGATGCAACGCCAGGCGCACCCCAGCATCCTCCGCCACAGGGATAATTTCCTTCAGAAAATTCTCAAGGCGCTGCCACATCTCGTCGCGAGAATGCTCGCCGACGTTTGGAAGCGGTGGGTTACCCTTCGTGCGTTCGTGGTCATAGTTGCGCAAGCCGGCGCCGCCCCGACCGGTCGTGCGCCCATAGCCTTCCGAGGCGCGTAGGGGGGTGAAGTTATATTCGACGACCGGAATTCCTAGCCTGCCAATAATGCGAATGTTCTGCTTGACGGCTTCGAGTTCATCGTCGGCGTTCGAACGCCCGTGCATCACCGCGTACATCCGGCCGAGGTGAATCATCATGGGCGTCAGCCCTTTTTCCTCAATTCGATCTTTGACGCGCCTAAGCTCTTGCTCATCCCACGGCTGTAAAGGACGATTGTTTTGCGGACCTCGGTCAGTCGATGGCACGAGCCCTCGCCGGCTGACGTCGATCGAATAGCGCGACGGCATCACGACGTGCTGAACACCGAGCATCTTGAAGAAGTCGAGCGTTTCGTCGGAAAGGTCGCGAAGGCCCTTGCCAATTTTGAGAGCGGGCGTCTGAGCGCCGGCGGAGTTCGCCATCAATGCCAGTGCCGCCACTGCCGCCGCGCCTTGCAACAAATCTCTGCGTTGAGTCGTCATCCATTCACCGCCTGGACCAAGCCGCGAATGTAGCCGTGCGAGAACGAGCGGCCGATCTTGGCGCCGGGCAGATCATTGGGAATGCTCGGGCTGTGATCAGAGACGATCGCCTGCTGGTAGCCGACCTGCTTGTAAGCATGCATTGCGGCGAGCATGTCGACATCGCCCTCGTCGATGAATGTTTCTTCATAGCGCGGGACGCTACCCCGAACCGCTCGGAAATGTACGTGGTGGATTTTGCCCCGGCCCCCGATTCGCCGAATGGCGTCAACGACATCGACTCCCATTTCAGTGACCGTTCCCTGGCAAAATGTAAAACCGTTTGCCGGGCTTGGCACCGCATCCAAGAATGACTCGATCTCGTCAGTGTTGGTAATAAGGCGTGAGATTCCACGCATTTCAGCAACCGGTGGATCCTTTGGATGTAGCGACATTTTCACGCCTAACTCCTCGGCCGCCGGCATTACGTTTTTCGCGAAATAGAGCAAGCGCTCCCACAGCTCTTCGCGAGAAATTCTCCCGAGTTCCTGAAAGGGTGGTGCATCGCGAACGCGATCGTAATCGAACGCCTTGTACGTAGCCCCACCGCGTCCAGGCTTGGAGTAGTAGCCGACGTCCGCACCCCACTTGAAGTCCGGCGACCATCGCCACTCGACTACGCTCACGCCCGCGGCGCCGACCGCGATGATACTACTTCGAATGTTTTCGATGTCGCGATCGCGCTCAGGCTTTCCAAGCATCGAGTTCATCAGCCAGCCGAGCGGCAGCATCAACGAATGCAACTGCAGGTCGAACGCAGCGCAGCGTTGTTTGACTGCTTCGATATCGCCCTGCGACCAAAATCCTTTACCGTCGGAATCGACCGAGTCGGTGCCTTGTAGCACGACATACTCGAGACCTAACTGGGCCATCCAACGTAGGGTCGCATCGTCTAGATTGCCGATGTTTTCCGAAACGCGGGGAGCCCACGCTACCTCAGCCGGCGCCGACTGTGTCGTGCGATTGCTACAAGCGTTGGTGGCGGAAACGGCGCCTACGACTCCGGTAATAGCCTGGCGGCGAGTGAAGTTCATCGCGGCCATTGTAACTTGTCGCCCGTGGGATATGCTCAGCTGTCGGATAAGCAAGCGGCTAAGCGCTTGCGACTGAATCGATTAGAAAATCGTTTACGAAAAAAATTGCCAGAAATACCTGACGGTATCCAAAAAGATACTGTATCCTAGTGTTGACAGAACACCCTGATACCTAGCCGAACCCCACTCGCCTGCATTGACAAACTTGAACGGGCAACTTTCGGTGAACGAAATACGGGCAGTTGTTTTGTCAGGTGCGAAAGGAGCCACCGCCAGAGATGGATATTATTGCGATTATAGGAGAGTTGAGAAAAGAGCTTGAGCGGATCGACCAGCTCATTTTGGCGTTAGACACGCTGTCACACGGTCGCCGTCGAGGTCGTCCTCCCAAGTTGCTTCAGGAGTTACGGCAACGTGCCAAGAGCGGTGAAGCTGAAGCGGCTGCGGAGCCGGCGGCCCCCAAGAAAGCGCGCAAGAAGACTGCCAAGAAAAAGGCCGCAAAGAGCTAACACGACGCGAATCTAGTAAACCGGCGTCCCGTAGGGAATCGGCGTTTGAATTCTCCGCGGGGCGGTGACCCGCTCAATCTTCCACTTGCCACTCAGGTTGCTGAGATAGATCTGCTGGACTTCGTTGCGCTCGGCGTATACATATTCGACTCGAACCTGGGCCTCTTCGTCCGACAGGATTTCTGGCTCATTCATCGCGATGCCCTTGATTTCGCGATTTCGTTCCTTAAGAAATTCAGAGAATTTTTCAGCGCCCATCTCGGCGTAGCTCTGCCGTAATGTCTTCTCCAGTTGGCCGCTGTAGCAAGCCAGGTATTCGTCGACGATTCCATCGCGAGCGGCATCAAGCATTGCATAGATAACGTCTCTTGGCTTTTCAGGTTCCGAACGGCTGGACCCCAAAAACGATGCGACGTTTGAAGCACTTTCAGGTAGCTTGAATGCGCCTTGATTCCAGCCAATCGCGCCGAGTGCACCCGCGATTAGCGCGATCGTTACGGCCTGCGCCTTGGCGTCTTTGGTCATCGCTAGGAAACTACCGCGCGCGGTCGCGGCGAACGATCGTCAAGTCAAGGTTCCCACTTTCATCGACAATCGTCTTGCGAAGCCGCGGCAGAACCTGCTCCATGGTTTCAAGAAACAGGCGATCGCGTGTGACCTGGCGATTCTTCGCGTATTCGGCCGCGAGGCCCGTGAATCGCGCGGCATCACCCAAGGCTTCGTTGATGACGCGCTCCTTATGGCCTAGCGAAGAAATCAGCATCTGCTGCGCCTCACCTCGAGCGCGCGGCACGATGTCATTTGCGTAGCCCTCGGCTTCATTAAAGATTCGCGCCGAATCGGCTCGCGCCGAGGCGACATCTCGAAAAGCGTCGGCAGCCTCGGGGGGCGGGGTGACCGAGCGGATATTTACGGTCGAGACGACAACGCCGAGCTCATACCCATCGATAAGCTGCTGCGCGCGACGCCGCACGATTTCTTGGATCGCCACCTTCTCTGTCGTCAGCACTTCGTCGACGGTGCGAGCGGCGATCTGGCGCCCGAGCTCAGCCTCGACGGCGTTGGCGACAGTACGATTGGCTTCGGCGGCTCTGAACAAATAGTCCGCCGGATCGGCGACGCTGTATTGCACGACCGTACGCACGTTGATGATGTTTTGATCGCCGGTAATAAACTGCGAAAGCGCCGGGTCGGCTGGAATCACGTTGGCCTCGTCAGCAACCTCGCCGCCGATAAACGCACGCTTCAGCTCGCGAACCTTGAGCCTGTGAACCTGTCCGATGGGCCATGGCCAGTGCCAGCCTACGCCCGGCGTTGCGCGTTCAACGGTTACAGCGCCGAAGGTCGTGAGCACCGCCTGCTCTTCGGTCGGCACAAGATAGATACCGAGCACAAGCCACAGCGCGAGCAAGTACAACGCGTACTTCTTCTTGGCGCTAGCCGGGGCGGCGCTTGAGTCGGGCGACACCGGCATTTCGGCCGCGACCGACTCTTCAGCCTTCGTATCGAGTAATGTTCCCATTTATTCTGTCTACTGCCCTCGGGTAAGCAGCCGCAGTAGCTCTGAATCGGAACTCAGAATTACTGTCGTTTGATCATCCAATGTTTTCCTATAGGTCTCCAGCGTGCGGGTTAGCTTGTAGAACGTCGGACTCTTGGAATAGGCCTCGCCATAGGTTCGCGCCGCTTCGGCGTCGCCCTCACCCTTAGTTGTTTCCGCTTGTTTGTATGCCCTTGCCAAGATCTCTTCTTTCTCGCGGTCGGCCTCGGCCCGAATGCGAAGCGCCTGTTCTTCGCCTTCAGCGCGGTATTGACGCGCGATCCGCTCGCGCTCGGCTCGCATCCGCGCATAAACACTCTGCTTGTTTTGCTCGGGCAGATTGAGGCGCTTCAAACGCACATCGATCACCTGAATTCCGTATTGCTTAAGCGCATCGGCGCCGCTGGTTTCGGTGAGCTTGTCGAGCATGGCGCGGGTCTTGACTTCCTCGGGTACGGGGGAAATAATCTCCTCTAAGTCGTGGCCGGCAATTGCGGCAGCCAAGCCGGCCCAGACTAAATCATGCAGCCGCATTTCAGCGGATGCTTCATTTCCCACCGTTTGAACGAATGTTTCCGGATCGTCGATGCGCCAAAGCGCGTAGCTATCGATGCTGAGATTCTTCTTGTCGCGCGTCAAAAACTCCGAACGCGGTGGATTGTAGACGCGCAATCGATTGTCGAAAAACTTCACCTGGTGGATGAGTGGAACCTTGAAAGCTAAGCCCGCATCCGTGACGGTGCGGATCGGGCGGCCAAACTGAGTGACCAACGCAAACTCAGTCTCGCGAACGGTGAAGAACGTCGACCACAGGACTACTAACGCGCCAAGCGCTACGAGTACGTTGCTGTTGTTACTTACGAACAGTCCAAAGTCGAAGGGCTCACGCGGCTCGTGATCGTGGCCATGATCGTGACTGTGGTCGTGACTGTGGCCATGATCGTGATCGTGGTCGTGCGAATGATCATGCGAATGCTGTTTATTGTGGTCGTGCATGGTCTACTCTTCCCCTTCGGGTAATTCAAACGGTGGGGGTGGCTGTTGCATTTGCGCGCCGGGCGGAGCAATCATGACGCTGTCTTCGACAGTCCACAAATTGCGCTTACCGCCGCCCGAATCGATGATGAGCTTCTCGCGGTTTGGAAGGACCTCATCCATGGTTTCGAGGTAGAGACGCGTCGCCGTGGGGCCGGGGTTGCGCCGGTACTCATTTTCGAGTTGGTTAAATCGCGCCGCGTCTCCCTGGGCTCTGGCTGAGCGGCTGACCTTATAGCCGGCCGCCTCGTGAATGCTCGCCTCGGCCTGTCCGCGAGCCAGAGCGACTTGCTCGTTTGCATACCCTTCAGCTTCATTTATCATTCGGCTCTTCTCTTCAAGGGCACCGGCTACCGCGCGAAATGCGTCGACAACTTCAACAGAGGGGTGGAGGTCTTGAATCGCTACGTGTCTAACACGCGCGCCTACCCTATAGCGTTCGAGGCGGGACTGCAGCTCTTCGGCCACGGCCTGCTCGGCGTCACGCCTCCCCGTCGTAATCAACTCGTCGAGCGACGTTGAGTTTACGACCGATCGGAACGAAGCCTCGGCCGCGGCGCGAATTGTGGCATCGGGATCAAGCTGTTGAAATAGAAAATCTTCAGGTTTTTCCAGATCGTAATGGACGACCGCGCTCATCTCGATCATGTTCTGATCGCCGGTCAGCATGAGCGTTTCTTCTTCTTTCAACTGGATACGTCCGTCGCGATGCTGCACGTCCCACTCGTAGGCGGGCGCCTCGTTGAAGTTCGCCGCGGCAGTCGTTCGGAAGCCCAGCTCGACGATGCGAATTTCGCGTGACTTGATGCGGGTTAGGCGGTCAATCGGCCAAGGAAATTTCAGATTGACACCGGACTCGCGGTGCTCCGGTACCCTGCGACCGAAGCGTTCGATTACGCCTACTTCATCTATTTGCAAGACAAAAGATGCGGTCGAAATCCACAAGATGCCGCAGACCCAAGCTAGCGGCCTAACCAATCGACGACGGTTTTCGACGAGCCAAGCGAAACCGGCGGCGGGGTCGACGCGGCGCAAGAAACGTAGGACGAGTTGCCAAACGTGGCCGATCCCGGTCCACCGCGCGTAGCGTTGCCATCTCGACACGTGTCCGGCGGGCGGCTCAACCCTGAGCAGCCTCACCGAATTGAGCATCACGAAAATCGATGAGATTTGATGGACACCCGCGGCAAGCGCCGGCCCCATCCAGCCCATACCGGCGACGTAAACAGCGACGACGTTGACGACACCGGCGAATATGATGATGTTCTGCCAAATAGTCGCGACAGCGAATTTCGACACATCAAAGAGCTTTGGAAGCCTCGTGATGTCACGGTTGAGATCGACGACATCAGCGGCTTCGGCGGCTATGTCAGCGCCAGAACCCGCAATTGCCACGCCGACATCGGCGGCAGCGAGAGCGGGAGCATCATTGACGCCGTCGCCGATCATGGCGACCTTGCGCCCTTGCAATTGCAGTTGCTTAATGCGATCGAGTTTTTGCTCGGGGAGAAGTTCAGCCTCGACGTGGGTGATGCCCACTTCACGAGCCATCGCGTCGGCTGCTTTGCGACGATCGCCGGTGAGAAGAATGATATTGGCAATGCCAAGATCTTCGATGGCATGAATCGCCGAGTGCACGCCCTTGCGCGGGGTATCACGCAGCAGAATCGCGCCGACAAGCTCGGTATCCGAAGCCACCAGCACCGCCGTCGCGCCCGCGCGGTCGGCAGCGTCGAGGTACGGCTTGAGGCCTTCAATGCCTTCTTCGGCGAGGAAGGCTTCGTTACCGGCGCGTATGGTGTGTCCGTTGCGGAGACATTGCGCGCCCCGTCCGGGGACGATCTTTGCGTCGATCGGCGTAGAGGCAATCACGCCGCGCTCGATGGCGGTCTCGACGATCACCTTGGCGAGCGGGTGATCAGAGCCGGCCTCGGCCGTTGATCCAAGCGTCAACACCTCGATCGAGGTGTGACCCTCAGCCGGGACCACTTCGAGAATTTCAAACTCGCCGGTCGTTAGGGTGCCGGTCTTGTCGAATACGACGGTGTCGATTTCCGATGCCGTCTGGACGACCTGACCGCCGCGAACGAGAAGCCCGCGGCGCGCCAGTCCGCCAATCGCGGCGACCATCGCCGAGGGCGTCGCGAGGATCAACGCGCAGGGGCAGCCGACGATGAGGACCGCTACAGCGCGGCGAATGCGCTCTGTGTTGTCGAAGTCCGACGAGAAGTAGTAGACGCCGGCGGCCGCGGTTAATATCGCCGGCAGGAAATAGCGAGCGTACTTGTCGGCGGTGCGGACAACCGGAGCTGTGCGGTGATCGCGGGCTTCTTCGACCAACTGGATAAGCCGGGCAAGCGTCGACTCGGCGGCGGCGCGGCTGACGCGAACGTGGATTAGCCCGTGTCCGTTAACTGTTCCAGAAAAAACTTCGTCGCCAACTGCCTTGTCGCGAGGCAACGACTCGCCCGTAATAGGGCTCTCATCGACGGACGATTCGCCGGTCTCGATGATGCCGTCGGCCGAGATGCGTTCGCCGGCGCGGACGATGATGAGGTCGTCGGGAAGCAGGTCTTCAACGTGGACCTCAATTTCGCGACCGTCGCGCAGGACGCGAGCCTCGTGCGGCAGTTGATCGACAAAGCGGTGAATCGCGCGCTCCGTTCGTCCGGCGGCCCAGGCCTCGAGGCCCTCGCCAAGCAGCATGATGAACATCGCTTCGGCGGCAGCCAGGTATTCGCCGATCATCATGGCCGCGAAGGCCGCAATCACGATCGCTAGATCGGCGGAAATTTTTCGATCGAGCAGCTCCGAAATGGCCCGATAGAACGTTTTGTAGCCGGCGATGACGGCCAAAAGGATGGCCGTGTCGTAGCCCAGAATGTTGTCAAAGATACCTAAAAAGTTGAGCAGCAACAACACGCCGACCAGCGCGGTGAAGCCGACATACTTCACCTGCTCGCGGCGATCGCGATTAATCGCGTGATCTTCTGAGACTACGTGCACCGGTAGACAAAGATAGCAAAGCGCAATGATGAGTTTTCACGATGGTCGCGGACTCCTGAACAGTTCTTGAGATTGTGGCGCGCGCCACAATCCATTCAGTCGCGCTCCCGAAACTCCTCGTACCAATTCTCAGTGATATGAATCGCCGGTTTGCGTCGCGCTGCGTCATCGTCGACGACATCCTCGACCATTACGAAGCGGCCGTCCGCCGACACGTCGTAGCTCCAGCCTCCGCCGGGTAGTTTCGGGTCTGAGAAGAGGCGTTCCGATCGACCCACTCGGAACTCGTCGCCGGTCGTCACCTCAACCGCCACAAGCGTGCAACGCAGACTGAATTTCCGCGGGGGTAGAGGAGCTGAGGGTCCCGCGAGCGGGCGAAATCTACCCGCTCATCGAAGCGGACGTGAATTCACTCTACCCAGCCGTGGTTGTCGCGTACGGATATCATCGCCGCAAGTATGTCGTTCCAGGTCCGCGGTTCCATCATCACTGCGTTGGGGAACATGCAACCGTCCCAGCAGATGTGGCGGGTCTTTTTCGTCAACTCGCCACTCTCATCGCGTAGCCAAAATCCGGCGTGCTTCGCAATGTCCAGTTTGCCGTTCGGATCGTTAGCCTGGCAGTGGCGGCCCGTGCGATCGTGACCGCCGCTGCCGTGGACCGTTGCGTCGTTCTGAGCGACATGGAAGTCTATCGTCCAAGGCCGCAGCGCGCCGGTCAGTGTACGCAAGGCCTCGTCCAGCGCGTCATCGTCATCCCACGCAAAGCCCGTGGGCAAAATCGCATGTTCAGGCGCGTTGTAGCCAAGCGTGTATAGCAGTGTGTGGGCCATATCTGCTTGGAAGCCGAGGTGCGGGCTGTCGACGCCTTCGAGCAACTCCAGCATGTATTTCCAACTGTGCATGCTACCCCAGCAAATCTCACCCTCGGCCGCTAATTTTTCGCCATGATCGGCCGCAATCGCAGCGGCTTGCTTGAACGTTTCGATCGCGTTGGCCGTGTTGCCCGCGGGATCTTCTGCCCAGTCGGCCACCCCGCTAGCTGTATCGATTCGGACGATTCCATACGGTCGCACGCCCCATTCCTTAAGCTTCTGAGCGATTCCGCAGCCCTTGCGAACGGCCTCGAGAAACTTCGTCCGTCCCTCGCCGGGATCGATCGCGGCGCCTCCGCCGGTTGGCCCCCAAATTGGAGCAACCACCGAACCGAGCGCTAGGTTTCGGTCAGAAAATTTGTCAGCCCAAGTTTTGAGTTCGTCGTCGGAAATATCGATACTGATGTGGGGGTCGAATAAGAACAGATCAACGCCGTCGAACTTCTGACCGTCGACCTCGGCATTGGCCGTCAAGTCGAGCATGGTGTCGAGGTCGATTGGCGGCTCGGAGTCAGGACCCTTGCCGACAACTCCGGGCCACGCGGCATTGTGCAGTTTCGGAAAATTATTCTCACTCATAGGTCAAACAATCATAGCGCCAACCGCCGTAAAGATTCATCTCGGCCGGGGTCAAAACTAGCGGCTTGGCGGCGCCTCAACTCGGTAGCGGAAAAGGATCGTGTTGTCGAGTTCGAGATCCTCGGTCCAGATGAATTCAGCACCCTCGAAATCGTAGTCTCGATACGGCTGCTGCGGCCTGACTTGTTGGGCCGAAAACACCGTTGCGTTGCCCCAGGCGGAGTCGTCGAAATCGGGCTGATTCCAGCCATCGGGCATCGGGATCTTGACTACTTTCGGGTTTTCCATCTTGCCGTCGATCGGCCCCCAAAATACCTTCTTTGCCTTCCAGTCGCCGGTGGTGACAATGCTGTCGCCCAACTTCATGACGAAGCCACCGTCGCCGATCTGGGTGTTGTTCCACTCAAGGCCGGTCGTTTCATCAGAGAAGTCCTTGGCCATTACCGCAATCGTCATCGGATACTTGGGCAAGATGTCGACCGAGATCGCGTTGTGCGGAACGAATGCGATCGAATCGACAGCGACCAGCTCGCCGTTGATCCAGAGCATGAACGAGTTGTCAGCGTAAATATTCGCCTTAATGGTGTCTGACATGCGAGGGCGATTCCGTCGAGGGTCGGAACCCTTACGCCGTGGCCGTTGCGCTTCCAAACTTGTGAAACAGAGAAGTCCGGCAAGGCAGACGACAAACACCGCGCTACTGTATTTTTTGGTGACCATGCCGTTTAGGTTGCCACAACTCGATCGCCGCTTGAGGCTCGATGCAAACCTACTCGCACTTTTTATTGACCGTTTGGCTGCGAGATCGATTCGCCAAGCGATGGGCGAATCCGCACTGGGCGATGGTACTGGGCTCTGTGCTTCCAGACATTCCGCTATGTTTGCTAACGCTCTGGTATTTTCTGCGGCAGTACTACATTTTCGGACCGGGCTTTCCGCTGTTTGGCCCGGACTATGACTCTTTCTATTTTCGTGATCCTATCTGGCTAACAAGCCACAATATTTTCCACAGTCCACCGGCGGTTGCCGCCTGGATGGCGATCGGCTACTTCGCAGGTGTCAAACGCAACAATTTGTTCTGGATCGCGTTTTTTTGGTTTGCCATCGGCTGCGCTTTGCACTCCGTGGCCGACATCGCTACGCACCACGACGATGGCCCGCTGCTTTGGTTCCCGTTCGATTGGGAGAGCCGTTTCGAGAGCCCGATCAGCTACTGGGACCGCCGGCACTACGCCGCCATCGTCTCGCCGATTGAACATTCGATTGATGCCGTGATTTTGGGGTGGGTATTAGTCAAGACCTGGAGGCGGCGTCGGAAGAGCTGATACGCTCGATCGAGCAAACTCGCGCTCAAGTTGATTTTTCGAGCGGCTCCGCGAACCAACATCGTTTAGCCCCCAGTCATAATCGTGAAAGCTCACGCGCGGGTTCGGCCCAAGTTTCTTGAACAATTTGCCGGGCTCGCCGTCGAGGTAGCGCCCGATGTACGCGAGCACGGCCGCGTTTCCGCGCCGTCCGGTCGGCCTCTCGAAGTCCTGTCCGTACCAGTCGAATATCTTACTCAGTGTGACTCGACGCTTGTCGAGGTCAATCGTGACATTGCGCGTTTGCGAGACAAACGCCTCGGCCAGCCGGTCGAGCTGCGAATCGAGAGTCTCACTCTGAATCGCCTTTCTGGCTAGCGTCGGGCACGACACCGAGGCACACACCAGCGCGAAGTGAATTCGAGGCTCCTCGTAGACCTTCCGTAGCAGCTCGTGCTCGATATAGCCAAGACTGACAATCTCTCCGCCGGAGCTGTGCTCTTCCTGCTTAAATACGGCGCGGAACAATCCGAAAGCTTCCACTCCTTTGACCGGATAATTGGTAACGATCTTGTTCACCATGAGGGCGTTGTAAGCGTTTATCCAATACGCGATCTCGTGATTCCGAGTCGGAAACTGATCTGGGGAATTTTTTGGCGATGCGTCAGCGAGCTGCTTTACGTATCGATTGAGCAGCTCTGGATTCGACTTCAGCCGCGCGTAGTCGACTTCGCCGATCGAGTTGACGTTTTCTCGAAGCAGGCGGTGCCAAGCGGAGTGATCGAAAGGCTCAGCGCCGACGCCTACGGATTCAAACAGCAGTAGGGTTACAGCTAGGCCTAGCCAAGAAAGACGCATAAACTATCACTTCGAGCAGAGCGTGGCGGGAGTTACGCGAGGGGCTTCAGTCCTCAGGACTGAAGCTTATTGGCGAGCTCTTCAAGCTTCGCGGCCAACTCTGTGTCGCTTGAACTGATGCCGCCGGCGTCGTGCGTTGTGAGGTCCACAGTCACACGGTTGTAAACGTTGAACCACTCCGGGTGGTGGTTGCCGGCTTCGATGAAAATCGCCGCCGTCGCCATAAAGCCGAAGGCATGAACGAAGTCCGCGAATTGGTACTCGCGATGCAGCTTTGCGTTGACGACCCGCCATTCAGGAAGTCGTTTAATCGCTTCTGCCAACTCGGATTCAGTGAACGCCGTCGGAATTGCCATCAAGCGTATTGTAGCGATCGCACTGAGGTGGCACGGACCCGACGCCGGCTGACGGCGCGGCGTATTTTCGCGAACTACGAACCTCGCACTATTTTTCCACTGATACTTTGACTACACCGGGCGGGTGCAGAGTCGATTGATGTCTAGAAAAGGAGGCGTGGACTTCCGTCCACGCCTCTGTTGATCCCGTTCGGGGTCATCGCTTGCTTACGGACGGAATTGGGACCCGACACCGTTCCGTCCTCACGCGGCCACTACCTTGAATTGAAGCAACCGAGATGAGACCGAAGTCGACGCTTTGGAGATGGGCTACGCCAGGGCAGTCTCCCCTCGCGCCGCCAATCGATCGTTACTCCGCCGGACTGACGCATCGAAAGTTCTCGGCCTTATTCGGGTCCAAGTTTGGTTCCGTCAGCCTTGCTACTTGGGGATAGGGACACCACGGACGCGACAAGCCTCGCGCCTCGTGAGTCGCTACGATCGATTCCGGCGCCTCGCCTTCGGCTACCCATGCGTCGATCGCCTCGAGCACGGATTGGCTGTAGCTATTCGGACCGTCGCCGCCTCCGCAATGGCCCATTCCCGGAGCCATGAACAGCCGCACGTGGTCACGGAAGTCGGGCTTCCCACGTTTCCGCGAGACTGTGTCTTCCATCGCCTCGTAGAGCTCAACCGTCGGAATCGGAGTGACGTTGGTATCAGTCCAGCCGTGGTAGAGAATCGCTTTGCCTCCACCTTGCACAAACGGTGTCACATCTGGATTGTCGGCGCGCGTCGCCTGCGAGTAGTAGTTGGCGTCAGCGGTCACCAGGTCGTCAGGGTCATCGATACTGAAGTCGTGTACGAGATCCATGTCAGGGTCCTGATACCAGGCGTGTTTGATGACGCCACAGCGACGGCAGTCTGGTCCTAGGAAGCTCCAACCTGCGCGGCCAGCTCCCTCGCCTCCGCGTGGGCGCCCGGGGTAGATCCGCTCACCGGCCTTGGTGACTGGTCCGCGGTAGACGGCGCGCACAAACTCAACCTGGCTATCGGTAAGACATTGGGGCGGCGATTGAGATCCTTCGCACTGAAGCGCTACGGGATCAAAATCGCACTGCCGCGGGTCATCGATAATTCCATCTTTTAGCCCGTCAAGCGCATCACAGGCGTTAAGGACGGCGGCTTTGACCATCTTCAGTTGCTCGCCCGAGAGAGATTGGTTTTTGGCCTCGAGCTTCTGGGATTGTTGGGCTGTCCAGAGTTGCGACATATTCAAGCGGGTGAGAGAGAAGACTGGGGCACCGGCAACCACGCCGTCGAAGTCATTCGGATAGCGCTGGATAGCTTTCAATCCCTGACGTCCACCCGTGGAGCAGCCAAAGTAGTACGAATAGCTCGGGGCTTGCGCATAGTACACGTCGACGAATTGCTTTCCGATAACCGTCGTCAGGTGAATGGCACGGTGAGCGAAGTCGTCGATCGTCACGTTGTTGGGGACGACTACACCTGGCTCGACTTCTTTCATCAGCCAGACCGGAGGACCGTCGGCGGTATGGCCGGTATCCGTTTGGGCTGTTGCATAGCCGAGATCGAGTGCGACCTGAACCCGGGCCTCACCCTGAAACATACCCGCGGTGCCGCCGTTTCCTAAGACCATGAATTTGCTGTTCCATGCCCCGGCATCTGGCAATCTCAGACGAAACTTGATCTGACTCTTGCCATCCTCGGCGTTAGCAATATTCCCCTCGAGCCGGCAGTAAGTCTCGGATTCGCCTAGACGTTTGGCGCTCGTCAGGGTCACGCCGTACGGAGAGCTTGCGGCGGCCGCTTCGAATGACTGTAGTTCGCAGTCTTGCGCCTGCGCTGCAAACGGGGTGAGTAGTAAAAGGGCAAGGCCCTGCAGGTAAGTCTTGGTGATCATTTGATGTCCTTGGAAAAATGTTCTTGAGCTAGTGCCGTCTGGCGGATATTAGCAAAATCGCGCAAGAGCGTGAGCGATCTTGGGATCGTGCCGGTTTCGTCTTTCACGGACTTGAGGGAGGCTTTTCAACTCGTCGCGCGCCCGCCGTATGCGATTCGTTGACAGTTGGTTTGGGTGGTGCTAGCTTGGGGACTTCCGGGTTTCTGCCGGTGCAACGGCCAACATGGCTGACTCCTACTCCGTCGAGATGCTTAAGAAGACTCCGCTGAATGCTGTGCATCGGGCCGCTGGTGCGCGGATGGTGGATTTCGGTGGGTGGGACATGCCTGTTGAGTATTCCGGGCTCGTTGCCGAGCACTTGGCTGTGCGCAACGGCGTCGGGCTTTTCGACATTAGCCACATGGGCGAAATCGAGGTGCGAGGGACCCAGGCTGTCGATCTGATTGACGCGCTTTGTTCGAATCGGGCGACCAATCTTAAGGATGGACAGGCGCAGTACTCGGGTCTGATGTTGCCCAACGGAGGGTTCGTGGACGACCTGCTGGTTCATCGATTTTCAGCTGAGCATTACTTCCTTTGCGTCAACGCTTCGAATCAGGACAAGGACTTCGCTTGGATTCGCGACCACAACGATTTTGATGCCGAAGTCAAGTTCGTTAGCCCGGACTACGTGCAGTTGGCGATTCAGGGGCCTCGCGCGCTGGAGGTTGCGGGCAAGCTGACTTCGGCTGACCTGTCGTCGATTCGCTACTACTGGTTTACTCGCGACAAGTTCGCGGGAACCGCGGCGATCATCGCCCGGACCGGCTACACCGGCGAGGACGGTGTTGAGGTTTACTTCGCGCCCTCTGAAGGTGAGCGCATTTGGAGCGAGATCTTGGCCGCGGGTGAGGAGTTCGGAATTATTCCTTGTGGGTTAGGGGCTCGGAATACGTTGCGGCTCGAGGCAGCGATGTCGCTCTACGGGCATGAGATCAACGACGAAATTACCGCTTACGAAGCTGGGCTGGGCTGGGTAGTGAAACTCAAGAAGGCGGGGTTCACTGGGCGTGAGGCGTTGGCGGCTCAGAAGGCGGACGGTGTGAAACGCAAGGTTGTCGGGTTTGAAATGAAGGGCCGCGGCATCGGGCGCGACGGCTACCGCGTTCACGTCGGCGGCGAGGATGTTGGCTGGGTGACTAGCGGTTCGCCGTCGCCTACGTTGGGTAAGAATATTGGAATGTGTATACTGCCGGTCGAGTTCGCTAACGTGGGGCAGTCGATCGAGATCGCGGTGAGGAGCCGCATGATCGAGGCTGAGGTGGTCCCCACGCCATTTTATTCGCGTAAGGGTTAAGGGAACTATGTATCCGTCGGAATATCGCTATACGAAAGAACACGAGTGGATCAAGGTCGACGGCGAGTCGGCGACTGTGGGCATTACGCATCACGCCCAAGACCAATTGGGTGATGTGGTGTTTGTTGAGTTGCCTGAGGTTGGGGCGAAGCTGCAGGCGAATGGTTCGTTCGGCGTAGTTGAATCGGTGAAGGCGGTTTCGGATATTTACGCGCCGATCAGCGGCGATGTGAGCGAGATCAACGAGGCCTTGATTGACAAGCCGGAGATATTGAATTCCGACCCGCATGGCGAAGGTTGGCTAGTGCGGCTGAAGATTTTCGATAAGGCCGAGATCGATGCGTTGATGAACGCGGAACAATATACGGAATACGTCGCCGCCGAGATCGGGCACTAGGAAGCGAGGGCGGCTGGTTGCGTTATTTGCCGAAGTCCCCTGGGGAGCGCCTCGAAATGCTGGCGACCCTCGGCGTTGAGTCCCTTGAGGACTTGTTTGAGAGTATTCCTGAAGAGCTGCGTTTCAAGCAGCCGTTGGCGATTCCCGACGGGCAGTCGGAATACGAGATTACCGACTACTTTAAGGCGCGCGCGGAAGACGGCGCTAAGGGCTACGCGTCGTTTCTGGGGGCCGGGGCCTACCGGCATTTTCGACCCGTGGTGATTGACGCTCTGGCTACGCGTGGCGAGTTTCTCACTTCTTACACGCCCTACCAAGCGGAGATTTCACAGGGCATCCTGACCACAATCTTTGAATTCCAGACGATGGTCGCGCAGTTGACCGGCATGGAAGTGGCGAACGCTTCGATGTACGACGGTTCGACGGCGGTGCCCGAAGCGGGAATGATGGCGGCGCGGATTACACGGCGCGATCGGCTGATTGTGGCGCGCTCGCTTCACCCGGAATATCGGCAGGTTCTCGATACCTATTACCGGCATCAGGAATTGCCTGTCGAGACGGTGGGGTACGACCGCGAGACGGGACAGCTCGATCTAGAGGACCTCGAAAGCAAGCTTTCGAATGAAGTCGCGGCGGTGATTGTTCAATCACCGAATTTTTTTGGAGTGATTGACCAGACTCGCAAGGTGGCGGATCTGGCGCATCGCCATGGCGCATTGCTGGTGGTGATATTTTCCGAGGCCGCGGCGTTAGGCGTCTTGGAGCCTACGGCTGAGGCGGATATTGTTGCCGGCGAGTTGCAGTCGTTTGCGCATCCGGCAAGCTACGGCGGGCCTTACGTGGGCGTGCTTGCGACGAAGAAGAAATATATTCGGCAGGTGCCGGGGCGCTTGGTTGGCGAGACTCTTGACGCGGATGGGAAACGCGCATATTGTTTGACGTTGGCTACTCGCGAGCAGCATATTCGGCGAGCTAAGGCGACCTCGAATATTTGCACGAATCAGGCTTTGATCGCGTTGATGGGCGCAATTTACATGACTGTGTTCGGGAAACAGGGCTTGCGTGAGTTGGCGGAGCAGAATCTTTCAAAAGCACACTATTTGGCCGATGCGATTCGGGCGAACGGGGGGACATTGGAGTTTTCGGGTCCTTTCTTCAATGAATTTGTTGTTCGACCCGGGTCGAGTGACGCCGGCTTGGTGAACGAGATCGCGCTCGGCAAGAAGGTCGTTGGCGGGTTGGAACTTGGGCGGTTTTATCCCGAGTTAGACGGGGCGTTGTTGGTTTGCGCTACGGAGATGAATCGGCGCGAAGAGATGGATCGCTATGCGAGTTGCTTTGGGTCGCCGGTTTAGGGGAGTTTGATGACAAAGATCCGGCAGCATCAGACGCAAAACGAGCCTCTGATTTTTGAGCGCTCGTCGCCTGGGAAGATTGGCTACCAGCTTCCGCCTTTGGATGTTCCGGCGGTTGATGCGGGCGCGGCTTTGGGTTCAGAGAACGTGCGGGACGAGATTTGGGGTTTTCCCGAGGTGAGCGAAGTCGAAGTGATTCGTCACTTTACTCGGCTTTCGACTTGGAACTACGCGATTGATTTAGGACTTTATCCGCTGGGCTCTTGCACGATGAAGTACAACCCTCGTTTGAACGAGGCGGTTGCGCGCATCGAGGGGATTGTTGACGCGCACCCTTACCAGCCCGAGGCACTGGCCCAAGGGGCTATGCGCATTCAACAGACGCTGGAGGCGTATCTGGCGAACATCACGGGGATGGACGCCGTGACGTTGCAGCCGGCGGCCGGGGCTCATGGCGAGTTGACAGGAATACTGCTGGTGCGCGCGTATCTCGAGTCGAAGGGCGATGCGCGGCGGGTTGTCCTGGTTCCTGATTCAGCACATGGTACGAACCCGGCTACAGCGGCGATCGCGGGGTACGAAGTCAAGGAAATTCCTTCGAACAAGCGCGGCATGATCGACATGGCGGCACTTGCCGCCGCGGTTGATGACTCAGTCGCGGCGTTGATGGTGACGAACCCGAACACGGTTGGGATATTCGAGCAGGATATTGCCGCGGTCGCTGAGCTGTTGCACGAGCGCGGGGCACAGCTCTACATGGATGGCGCGAATATGAACGCGCTGGTGGGCGTGGCGCGGCCGGGAGATTTCGGCGTCGACGTGATGCATTTGAATTTGCATAAGACGTTTTCGACTCCGCATGGCGGTGGTGGCCCGGGGGCCGGGCCCGTAGCGGTGAAGAGCCACTTGGCGCCGTTTCTACCGACACCTCGAATTCGTGAGGCTGGCGATGGGTTGACTTACGACTTCGATCTTGCCGGTTCGATTGGGCGGGTGCGCGCTTTTTACGGGAACTTTGGCGTGCTCGTGCGGGCACTGGCTTACATCCTGGCGCACGGTGGTGACGGGCTACGCAACGCCACATTGGATGCCGTGCTGAATGCGAACTATATTCGCAAGGGTATGGAGGACGACTACGAGTTGCCGTATGACGCGCCGTCGATGCACGAGTGCGTATTTAGCGATAGCAAGCAGGCCTCGCATGGGGTCAAGACAGGGGATATCGCTAAGCGACTGATTGACTACGGGTTTCATCCCTACACCGTTAGCTTTCCTTTGATTGTTCATGGGGCTTTGATGATCGAGCCTACCGAGACGGAGAGCAAGGGCGAACTGGATTTGTTTGTCGATGCGATGCGTTCGATCGCTCGCGAAGTAGAGAACGATCCTGAATTAGTGCTGAAGGCGCCGCAAACTACGCGCACCAGCCGCGTTGATGAGACGCTGGCGGCTCGCAAACCGATCGTAATTTGGGAACCGCCGGGCGACGGGGCGTAGGGATTCGCATGCGGCGCGATTTGCTCCTCCTCGCCGCCGCGGTTGTCTTACTGCGGCTGCCGTTTATTGCGCTGCCCGTGCAAGGCGACGACGTCTACTACTTGTTATTTGCTGAAAATGCGCTGAGCGATCCCTGGCACGCACTGCAGATGGGTTTTACGCTGCAGGGGGAAACGGTTTGGGCGGCGGGACATACGCGGCCTCCGTTCAACACCTATTTTTTGGCGCTGTTGATGTCGTTGTTCGGGCCTCCGGGTGAGGTGGGGTACCACGCGGCCTACTTGTTGTTTTCGTTGACCGCAGTCGGGTCAATGTATTTTTTGGCGCACCGATTTGGCGTTTCGCCTTTGTGGGCTGCTTTGACGTTGATGGTGGTGCCGTCGTTCGTGGTGAACGGCAACAAGTTGGAGGCGGATCTTCCGCTGCTGGCTTTCTGGATTGCGGGGTTCACGCTGTTCGTTTACGGGCGGTATTGGTTGGCGCTGCCGGCTTTGGGTCTGGCGGGGCTTTGCGCTTATCAGAGCGTGTTTGCAGTGCCGATATTGGCGCACTGGGTTTGGTTTAACGACCGCAAGAGTTGGGTCGGTTGGTTGGCGACCGCGGCCGCGCCTTTGACTTTAGTGGCTTGGCAGCTTTGGGAGCGGGCCGCGGCTGGTTCGGCTCCGGCAGAGGTTTTGGCGGGCTATTTTGCGACCTACGATTTGCTGGCCTTGGAGAGGAAGGCCAAGAGCTCGCTAGCTTTGGTGGCTCATTTGGGTTTCTTGGTTTCACCACTGGCGATTTGGTTTGGCGTGCGTCGGCGAGCGGTCGTAGTTGCGTCGGTAGCGGTGGGGTTTCTGGCTGTGCTGACCGTTCCTGAGTACAGCGCTGCCGAGCGGTTACTGCTGCTAGTCGCGGTGGCTACCGGTGCGGCGGTTCTTATCTCGTTGACAGGATTGCTATTGCGTGAGCGCGAATTGGATAACGGTTTCTTGGCGGCTTGGGTGCTCGTATTTTTCGCGGGATCTTTGGCGGTGTTTTACTCGGGGTCGGCAAGATATTTGTTGCCTCTCGCGCCGGCGCTGGTGATTTTGGTTTTTCGAGCACGGCCTCCGCTGAAACTTGTCGCCGGCGCGTTGGGGGTGCACCTTTGTCTCGGGTTGGGCTTGGCGGCGGTCGAGTATGAACAGGCTTGCCATTACCGGCAGTTTGCATGGGAGGTGGGTGGATTGGCGGGGTCGAAGCCGGTTCATACAAACGCGGAGTGGGGCTTGCGGCACTACTTGGTAGCCGCCGGTGGCGAGCCGATTTTGCGGGATCAAGTCTTGCTGTCCGACACGGTTTTTGTCGAGAGTGAGCTGGCTTCGCAGATCGCGCACCAGACTGACGGCCGCAAGGCGGCGTTGGCGTCCACTGAGATTGCGAGCGCGATTCCGCTGACAACGATCGGGCGCGGTACCCATTCCGGGTATTCGTCGAGCGAGTTTGGAGTGTTGCCGTTCGGGCTTGGCGCGCGCGTCGCGGATCGGGTTACGGCTTACACGATTGGTATGCCGGAGCCAACGGTTGGGTTTCTCAAGATGCGAAGCCCCGAGGCCGATGAGCAGTTGCTATCTGGGTTCTGGCCGCCTCCCGATGATGCGCCTTGGCGTTGGATGGGGGCGCGGGGGAGTGCCTTGCTACTCGCGCCGGAGGGTGCTTCGAAATTTCGGATCCAGTTCTTTGTTCCTGATGAGGCGCCGGGGCGTCGGGTGGAGATTCGCTTGGACGGCGACGTGGTGATTGACCGGCGGATGGAACAGACTGGCGGGCAGAGCTTCGAAGCAGAGGTTACGGTCACTCCGGGCGCTACGGTGCGGCTGACGATCGCGATTGATGAGACTTATTCGCCGCCGGGAGACGACCGCGATCTTGGCATGATCGTCAACGAGTTTGGGTTCGAGTAGGGTTGGGAGTAATGCTACTCTCCCATTTTGGTTGGTGGGTCTTTGCGGGTCGCCCGTAGATCGCGGAACGTTTCGGCGTTAAAGTTCTCGTCGGGTGTCCAGGACTCGAGGATCTTGTCGCGAGCGGCTTCACGCTGAGTTTCCGGGCCGATGTAGTCGTAGTCTGGCGTGGCTTTTAGCGATCTGGCGGCTATGTAGCGGACGGCGTCGTAGGTGTCGGTCAGCCCCTCGGCCAAGTAGGGGGTTAACCACTCGGTGCCGGATGCCTCGCGGGCCGGTTGCCAGCCCATGTGCCAGTAGTAGATTGCTCTTTCAGATGCGTCGCCGGTTAGGGTTCCCAGGGCGGCGGCGGGGATCGTTGTTTGCTGCTGATTGAGTTGTCGGGTGGGGTGGCCGTACCAGTTGGCGAGATTCGTCTGGGTCCAAGCCAGGGATTTGTCGAGGTGGCAGAGGTTGCAGGCGTTGGGACGGCCTGCGATGACCGTTTCCGCGACTGACGGACTCGAAATTGTATGGCTGCGGGTCGCCTTGAGTAGCCCGTACGTCGTGTTGGGCATGTGGCAGTTGAGGCAGTCGCTGCCTGTAGAATCGACCGGGTGGTGAGTGTGGCTTTCGACCTTCGCGCTAGCCCAGCCATGGCATTGAGTGCAGGCTCCAGAACCGCGCATGCCTCTAGCTAGCTGATCGTCGCGGCTGCCGTCATGGAGCGAGTGGCAGGAGACGCATGAGAATTTGCCGCCGTTAAAGCACGGCGAGGCTCGGATACCGTTGTACTCGCGGCCGGTGACCCGCACCATGCCGTCGGGCCAGAACCACTGGTCGAACGTTGTCGGGTCCTTCTGGAGCCACTGGGCTAATAGCGATGATTTTTCGGATTGTCCGCGCTCGACGACGAATCGGTGTTGGTCGAGGTCAAGGCCCGGCCGGAATGTCGGCCCGTCAAGAAGCCAGTCGATCCATGCTTCTTGCGTGAACGGAACGTTGACGGAATGGCACTGACCACAGATCTGCGCCGAGGTTGCAGCGGCGATTTTTTTGGGGTGGACTAGCGGGACTTCGGCGGGCTCGTTGGCGTTGACGTGTTTCTCGCCCGGGCCGTGGCAGGCCTCGCAGGCTATGCCTAGTTCGGCTACCTGGGAGTCGGGGTGTTGCCCCTCGGGACCGTAACGCGGTCGACCGTCGGTGGCATGACAGGGAAGGCATTGGACGTTCCAGGTCAGCGGCTCTTCGCGCACTCCGGGTGGTTCGAGGAATACGGAGTGGCGCGGCACCCAGCGGTTCTCATTTCTTAGAAACGCGAAGGGGAGCATTTGGAGTTCGCGGCCACGGCCGGTCGTGTACCAGTAGAGTTGGTAGTGGTGAGAGCCGGTCGACTGCATAACCTGACGCGGTTGTGTTGCGCCCGGTGGTAGGACCCAGAAGGATTTGGCGTCGCGGGTCAGCTCGAAGGGTTTGTTGTCGAGTTCAAGGTGAACGCCGTCGAAATCGGCTATGACTGTCTCCGTCGTGACCACCTGCGACATCGTGCGGTGGTAGGTTTGGTGCCACGAAGCGTGCTGCTTGGGGTGGCAGGTCTTGCAGGCTGCCGATGAGACGTAGCCGCCTTGAGGAAGCAGCTTGGGACGTCCTTCGGCTGGCGGGAGGTCGGCGGATTGGACCGGAATTACGGCGAGCGCGAATAGACCAAGCTGGGTTCGGAGTCTCATTCCCGTGGTGGCGCTCTAGGGTCAGAATAGCCTGTATGTCAACTTGGAAGGCGCGCCCGGCGGTTGCTAGCGATTGGACGGGTCCGCTTTGGATAAAAACGCTCTTGCCTCTTCGCGCCAAGCGGTGCGAAATGCCTGTTTGAGCACTAGCCGGTACTGCCTAGCAGCTGCCGCGGGATTTCGTTCATCGACGTGGATTCGTGCTAGCAAGATGCGGCCACGATTGCGGTATTCCCAGTCGCTGCTTCCTGCATCCGCGAACGCCGTTTCAAGCACCCGTTTGGCTTGCGATGACTGATCGGCGGTCAAAAGCGCCTCGGCGAGTTCAACTGAAAATGGCAGCACACCGGGGGCCAGACTTTGAGCTTTGGTCATCAACTGGATTTTGGTGGACTGGTCGTCGCTTTCCCGCGCCGCCCAGGCGCGATGTAGCTCGGGCTTCCAGGGGGTGACTCTGGAAGACGGCTGAAAGACGTAGACTTCGGGCTTGGTGCCTAGGGAATCGGGCGAAAGCTGAACTGTCGAAGATTTCAAGTTGCGGACATTCGGCTGGCTTTTGAGCCATTGATCGATTGGCCCGACGGACTCCGGTAGTTTGCTTAACTGTTCCAGCCGGTAGTGCATCGGCACGACGACGCTTGGTTTCAGGCGTCGTCGCATCTGGGCAATTTCGTCACGTTTAAGAATGTGGTCGAGATCATCGACCGGCAGCATCAGCACGTCTACACGGCCGACGTGGTTTACGATTTCATCGCTCAGCGGACCGCTGTCGCCGACATGCAGGACCCTAACGCCATCGACTTCGACGAGCCAGACGGTGTTGAGCTGCGCGAACTCTTTGCCGTACGGCTCGGCGTGGCTGCCGGCGAGGCCGACGATCTTGATATCGCCTACTGTGTATTCGCCGGCCGCGCGAAACACCGGCACGTCGGAGGAGAAATTGTAGGATGCGTCGTGGTCGTAGTGGGGGTGCGTTATCAGCACCGCGTCGGCAGCGACGTCAGCGGGGAAGTGATACCCAAGCCAGCGGTTGGTATTGTACGGATCGATGACTACCGAGTGACCGGCGTCAGACTCGATCCGAAAACAGGCGTGAGCAATGTAGTCGATTTGCGCCGCGGCTTGTATAGCCGATGTCGAGAGCAGCGCCGCGGTTGCGACGTTGAGAAGAGCGCGCATGGGTGGTTCAGTTTAGCGTGGCCACCGGCGAAGGCCGGATCATTCGTGGGAGAAAACTGAGATACCAGCGAGGCGAAGTTGTGCTCCGCGGTACCGAGCCGCGCCGCCGTGCGGTGCGGTGCACACTTCGCAGGAAGGACCGCACCGCACGGCGGCGCGGCTCGGTACCGCGAACGGTTTCGTCCAACAAGTAGCTTCGCGGGCAGCTTGAAAAATCAAGTTTCGGGTCAGCGTGACGCCTGCAGCGGCCGGCTATTGCGATTGCTGCAACTTGGCTTGGTTTTCGACCCACGTCTTGATGACTTGGTAGCCGGGTTGGTCGGCTTCAAAGCGGACGCCACCTTGGTGGCCGTCTTCTTCTCCGGTTTGGATATTGAGCGGCTTCCTCAGGAATTTGCTTTTTTCCACATCGGTCAAATTGACTCGCTGTTGCATGCGGCGATAGTTACCCAATAAGTCTTCGGGCGGAATGTAGCCGGCGGCGTCGGGCGGGGCCAGGTAAAGCGTCGGAACGCGGCCCGGCACGCCGTGGCATGAGATGCAGGCACGGTTGTCGGTCGAGTTGATTTTGGTCATCTCCACGAAGACGTAGTCGCGGAAGTGGATGATGTCGGCGATCCATTCGTCTTCAGGATCTAGCTTGCGAATGTCGGTGGTGGTTTGCTTTTGGGCTTGGTCAGCGATCAGCTCGCGGAGTTTCTTGCCGTAGACCTTGTCGTCACTATTGAGAATGTTTTCGATGCGCGTTTTGAACGTCGGGCTCGTTTCTTGTTCGTGCCAGGCCGCGAGTGCTTTGAGGACTTCCGGGTGACGGCGGAGTGCGGTTTTGTTGGCTAGCGCGATGGCCTCTTTGCGGACGTCTTCGGCTGTGTCGGCGGAAAACCAGGCGGTGAACATGTTGATGAGCCGGTTCTTTGCATCGACGATCGGATCGATCACGTCGACCCCCTGTTCGTCTTTCGTGAAGACGGAACCGCTGCCATCGTCGAGTTCGATTTTTAGATAGTCGATGCCGAAGATGTAGTTTTTCTCGGCGTCGGGGTTGGCCCCGGTCATCTTGAAGGTTAGGCGATTGACGCCTTTATTCAAGGGATGAACTCCTAGAGATGTTGGGCCGGTACCGCTGAGGTCGGAGCGGTAGAAATCCATGGTTTCGCTGATCGATTCGCCGTTGAGGGAAGCTTCAACGGTGCCCATTTCGCGATCGAAGAGGAATGCGCTGATGATCTCGTAGCGGCCGTCGTCGGGTGCTTCAACGGCGAAGGTTAGCTCGGCTCCGGGTAGGCCCTCGCGCCACCAGAGGATTGAATTTTTGCTCGCTAGGCCATCGGGGACGACTTGTTCGGTGGTGCGGCCACCGGTTAAATCGAGCACTTGGAGGTCTTCAGCTTCGGTGGCCCCCTCGACGGCTTCTTCCAAGCTGGGCATGCCGTCTTGGTATTTCAGCATCCATTCGGTGGAGGGCAGCCAAAAGCGGGCGTCGCCGCCGACGTGGTCGAATGCGGCGCGGCGCTGGAGGGTTTGGTTTTGTCCCAGTACCTTGCCGAGTAGAGCGGCTCGTCTCTCGGGGGTGATTGCGTTCACGCCGTCGTTGGGCGCGGGTCGGCCCATAAATACGGCGGCGGCTTGCGCTTGTGGCTTGGGGCTCGAGGCTGGCACAAGTAGTTCGAAGAAGCGCTTTTCGGTGGCCTCGTCGGTCTCGGAAAAATCCCATTTGACTCGCGAGAGGAAGCGCACCAGGGCTTCGGCATCGGCATCGCGACTGTCGTTAAGGAAGGCGTCGACCTTTCGGAGTAGTGGCTCTAGAATGGCTGTCTCCGCCCGCAGCGAGAGCGCTTGGGGGGTGGAGAGGGCTTTGGCCGCTGCTGCTACTTGGTCGAGATCGCCGTTTTCAAGTAGCGCCAGAAGATGTTGCTGGAGCGGAGCGTAGTTGACATTGGCCGCTGCTTGTAGGGCGATCTGATTCCAGTTTGGGCTTTTATTGGACTCGTATTCGGAGAGTACGATTCGGCCGAGCAGCTCGGTCGAGCCTGGGGTGGAGTAGCCGAGCTGGCCGGGTCCTCCGTCGCCGCCGCGCTCGCCGAAGTGGGTGGCGGCTACGGTGGTTAGGCGTTTGTCGAGAAGCTCCCGCGCGGCATCGTTTTCGTTGCGGGCTGACGAGAGCATGACGTAAAGGTCTTCTAGTTCGCGGTACTGCTGGTCTTGGTTTTTGACGCCGGTTTGATTGGCGATTTGGCCGTTGACGATTAGCATCGACGCAGTGGAGTAGCGCAGTGCGGCTTCTACGTTGGCGTTCGATTCGGGGCGGGTTAGGGCTTGCACCCAGGCTTTGTTAAGGCGTTGGCGCAACGGTGGATTCCAGACCCACCAGTGCCAGGCGGCCTTGAAAGCGAAGGCGCGGACGCCCGGGTGGGTGTCGCTCATCGCGCGGCCTAGTAGCGAGGCCAATTCGTTGCGGTCGACTTGCGATTGCGGGCCGACCAGGTCGACGCGGGTGATCAGCGCTTGCGTGATCGACTGGCGGGTGCGATCGTCGCCGTTACGGTAACTGGCGAATAGCGCGAGCCAGCCTTGGTCGTCTAGCAGGAGTTGACGTAGCGACCAGAAGGCGGCTTCGCGGCAGGCTTTTACCGGATCGTGAAGGCCCGATATTAGCGCGGGTATTCCCATCGCGGAGAGGGCGCCGCCGATGCCTAAATAGCCGTGGTAGCGGACTTGCGAGTGTTCGTCTTTGGTGGCTTCGACCATCAGGTCGGCGAATTCGGACTGATTTGTTTTTTCGAGGGCGCGGACGCGAGATAGTTTTTGCAAAAACGTTTCATTGGGTTTCGGTTCGAATGTCGAGCGTTGGTAGGGCTTGGCGTCTCCGGGGAAGAAGCGGCTTAAAGCGCGGATGGCGTAGGCGTTGGTGACGAAGCCGGTTTGGGCGGAGTTGTTCCAGAGGCCGTATTCGAATTGACTTGCGAGCAGCCAGTCCACCGCTTTTTTTACCGGCGGGTCGGCGGGCGTGTAGCCGGCGGATTTTAGCGCGATCAGCGAGACGGCGGTGGGTGCGGCGTCGCCGGGTTCGTCGATGCGGTTCCAGGAATCGGTCGCTTGGTCGTAGACGCCTAGGTCGAATCCCCACGAGCCGTCGTCTTGTTGCAGCGCCAGCAGGCGACGTAGGTCTCGCTTGACTTGGGTGTCAAACGCTTTGACTAAATCGCTGTGCGCCTCGCCGTTTGGGAAAAGATCGTAAAAAAATTCGATGCGGTGGCCTAGGTCGTCGACGACCTTGAGTTGGTCGTCGCCCGTGGCTACGATCTTTTCTGATTTCTCCAGCAGGCCGTCGAGGTATTTCTGGTCGCCGTGATCGCGCCAGGCCCTTTGGAGAATTTCGGCGGCAAACTTAAAGACCACGTTGGGACCGAAATTCGAGCCTTTGCCCGCGGCGTTTATTCCGCCCGGATCGGCCGTCTGGAGGACGTAGTTTGCGGTGCGTTTCTGCTGGTAGGAGTGCAGTGCCTTTGGCTGGAATGTACGCTCGTGCAGGACGACGTTTCGTCCTGCCACCCGGCTGCCGGCGGGCGCGTCGCCGAGGTCGTTGGGCGCCAGGCTGGTGTTGACGGCGGCGTCGACGAGCTTGACGGTGGGGCGCAGGCTCTCGTACATCGTATTGATGAGGCGGCGCTGATTTTGGACTGTGCCCTCGGGGCGGTAGCCATTGCGGAAGGCGTCGGCGACTCCCCAGACGCCACTTTGCGTGTGGCAACTCATGCAGTTTTCGCCGAACAGGCTTGAGCCGTCGCGCACACGGCGATGGACCGCGATGTTGCGCGGGCGGTGTATCAGCCAGGCGTCGATCTCGGCGACATGGTAGTAGAGCGACTGTTTGAGCGCGCGTTGCGGCGTGTTGAAGGGGGCGGGGTCGACTAGGCGGACTTCGAGTTCGTAGCCGGGCTGGTTGGCCTCGACGCGCAGGTAGTACCTTCCTCCGGGGTAAATCCTACGGGTCACAAAAGAGCGAAAGCTCTCGTCTTGCTGGTGGATGCGTTCGTTGACGTCGCGCCCGTCGTAGTAGGTATAGATTTGCTCGCGCCCGGGGATGATGGCGGCGTTGGGATGGATGTAGGGGATGGGGTTGTTGTTGCCGAAGTCCTCGCGCATGGCTGGTTCGCGCGGCGCGATTTCTTCGGGGGTGGGGATACCGGGTTTGTAGACGCGAATGCGGGCGCTGACTACGGGCTCGACCAGTTGTAAGTTGGCGGTTAGTAGCTTTATTTGGGTGCCCTTGTAGTCGATGCGGTACCAGTCATCGGGTCCGCTGCCGGACTGAGCGTTGTTGAAATATTCGAGTTCGTCGTGGCCGCCGATGATGCGTAGGGTTTGGTCTTGGTTGCCCGACGCGAACGGCAGCAGGATCGATTGCTCAGGGGTATTGTTGGGCTCGGTTTCTAGGACAATGTCGCCGGATTGGGTTTCTCTTATCGGATTGATCTGGACGTTGATTTGAGCCTGGCTGATTGCAGGTGTATTCGCAGGCAGGGCAGTTGCTTGCGGGGCTAGGCCGGTGTCTCGTTGGTAGTTGGGCGGCGGCGGTTTGCGGTCGGTAATGGTTTCGAGCGTGAGGGTGTATTTGCCGGTTTTTGGGGCTTTGTAGACGAGGTAGATGTCCGGGTCTAAGGCGTGGAGGGTTTTTGACCAGTCGGCCGTGGCGGATTGTTTCAGGTCACCGCGCGGGCCGTCAAAGGCGAGTTCGGGCAGGTCGGGGCCATCCCAGTGGGCTTCGATTCTGGCGTTGGGTGGGAGATCGGAGGGGGCATTGAGACCGATCTGGATTTCGACGGTTTCGCCGGCTTGGAGGGTTTGCGACCGGGTCCAGTTTCCGGTGAAGTCAATCGTTTCAGCGGATGCGACCAGGGTTAGGAGTGTTGCCAAAAGAAGGCGCATGGTTAACCAAAATTATCGTAGCGTGAATCCATAGGCGCAATCGGTAGCGACGCGGGAATGAGGAAATTTGTGGCTCTACCGATTTGCAGCCACTGATTGGAGAACGTGGAGAATGTCTGCGCGGACGCAAGTTGGCCGTCGAAATGGCCGGTTTTGGCCGGTTTTGACCGGATAACGCCATCGCGCGCGCGAGGCCGCATTGGGCGACGGTGGGTTAGGCCGTGGTTGCCTCCGTAATCATATACTTGACACAAGGTCATCATTGTAGTACACTAGTCTTGTGAGTTGGTTAACTTCTTTTCTTTCAGTTCTTTCGAGTCCTTCTCATGAGCTACTCTGTGAAGCTCCTCACGCGCCTTCTTCGGGAAGATCCTTTTCAGGGCTTCTTCCGTTGTCAGATCCTTCGCTGGTTTCTTTCTAGGCATAACTATGAGCACTGCCAATATCGACTTAATGACTTTGATGGACCGCTTCCACTCCGAGGAAAAGTGCTTGGAGTATTTAGAAGGTCTCCGCTGGCCGGATGGCGTCCACTGTCCCCGTTGTGACTCTGATAAGATTTCACGGATTGTAAAACGTGCCCAATACGATTGTGATTCATGCCGCTACCAGTTCTCCGTCAAGGCAGGAACAATTTTCCATGACTCCCACTTGCCACTGCGTAAGTGGTTCGCCGCTGTCTATTTGATGTGTGAGGCACGCAAAGGGGTTTCGGCTAACCAGTTGAAAAGAACGTTGAAGGTCGCCTACAAGACCGCGTGGTACCTCTGCCACCGTATTCGAGCAGCACTGAAGGATGCTGATACCAAACCTCTTGACGACACTGTTGAAGTTGACGAGACATTTGTTGGCGGAAAGATCAGAGGTAGGGGACGAGGGTACCGCGACAACAAAGATATGGTACTTGGTGCTATTGAGCGTGGCGGCTCTATCCGGCTGAGGGTTGAAAAGAGAAGGGACCGAAAGACACTTCACAAATTTATTGAGGATACTGCCCCAGATGCTAAACGGGTGTTCACTGATGACTTTCCAGCCTACAAGGGCATTGCTGACGAGAAGACACAACACGAAACGGTGAACCATTCGGCTGACGAGTATGTCCGTGGTGATGTCCATACGAATAGCATTGAAGGGGCCTTCTCGCTCTTCAAGCGGTCGATTGTAGGCGCTTACCATCAAGTCAGCACCAAGCACCTTCCAGCGTACCTAGACGAGTTTGAGTTCCGGTTTGACAATCGTGATAACCCATATCTGTTCCGGGATACACTGCTGCGGTTGATTGGATCTGAATCTCTGAAGTATGATGACTTGGTTGCATAACACACTCTAGGGTCGCCCAGATTTTTGATCTTCACCGCCGAAGCGTCGTCGTATAGCATCCATTGGAATTGATCCTTTGATGTTTAGACCCCACATCCGCTCATCAAACAAAGTTGTTCCAGGCTCACTTATTAAGTAGAATCTCTGCATCCAGAAATTGGCTCCGTCCACAACCCTGGAGTATTGGAGGACAACTCGCATTACCCTTGTCCCTCCTGGTCCGCTTGGATCAGTAATCACGGTATTCATCTGGCGTAATACATTACTGCAATCGACAGTAAACGACTCCCGTTTCTCACTAGGAAGGCTAGAGATTAGATACTCTTTGAGGCTTATACTATTTGGAAGTTTTAGCACAAGTCCATCAGCGTAGCTTGCAATGATACAGTGTGTTCTAATTCTTATATCTTTCAAGTCAACAAGTCCAGAATTGAACACTTCTAGCCTAAATCGTCCTACCTCTTCATCAAAATCAACTCTGGACTTGGACTCTATCTTCACAACCGGGGGCGTAAGTCCCAAGAAATAACACCCATACAAAGACTGCCGCCGCCGCTAAGAGAATGTACTTTCCAGTTCTCTTCCAAGCATCCAGGGAAGTTCGGAGCTAGTCCCAGTCGTAGTTGAGGGTTGAGGAGCGGCGGTGTAGAGGGGCATTGTACTAGGCGACTTTCGGTTCGGCGGAGTCGGTTGGATTGAGGACGGCTTCGAGCATCCAGAGATCCTTATAGCCCATGATCTTGCGGAAGTTTTTCTCGGTATCAAGGAATGCCGCCGCCGCCCAACGGCGCACCATCGAAGCATCCTTCCAGCGCGTCACGCGACGTGTCCTCCGCCGCACGCCGGCGTTCGGACTCTCGACGATGTTGGTCGTCGCCAGACAACGATGCAACGACGGCGGCAATCCCAGGCGATTGATCGTGAAACACTCCTCGAGACCCTCGCGCAAACTCGCCGCCGCCTCGGGCCAGTCGCCCGCGTACCATTCGGCCAGCTTCTTGAGCCGCGCTTGACCGTCCTTGGCTTCGAGCCGCCAGGCCGCGCGGATTGCCGCTTTGGCCTGATCCTGTTCGGCCTTCGGCAGCCTGTCGAGAACGTTGCGCAGCTTGTGGGCGCGACAACGCTGCACCGGGGCGTCACCAAAGATTTTGTGCACTGCCGCGCGTAAAGCCTTCGATCCATCGAGTACAAAAAGCCTCTTTTTCGCGGGCGAGACTCCACGCTCGACCAAGCCTGTCAACAGGTCCTCGGCCGCCGCCGCGTTCTCCGTCGCCGCGTGTTGCAAGCCCAGTACGTGCTTGTTCCCTTCCGCGTCCACCCCCACGGCCGCTAAAACCGTGTGTCCCGAGAAAATCAGGCCGTCCACGTAGATCACCAGCAAGTCCACGTCATCGAAACGGCGCGCGAATAGTTCGTCGATTTTCTTTTCCGCAGCCTCGATGGTGTCGCGACTTATCGCCGATTTAGACACGCCGACGGTGTCGGCCATTTCGCCGATTACTCCCGCATACTGACGCGTCGAGACGCCTTTCATCAAGATATCCAGCATGCGCGAGCCTAGCCGCTCGTCGTCTTGCAGGGATTCGTAGGCGGGCACTTTGACCTCGCCGCCGGAGCGTTTGCGCAAGCGCGGCTTGGCCACCCGCAGCTTGCGATCGCTTAGATTCACGCGGCCCGATTGCCGTCCCCAGCGCAGCACGTCGCCGTCGCGCTTCTTGCCGGGTTGGGCGAGTTCGCCTCCGGTGACCTGCTGGGCAGAGAGTTCGAGCACGGCTTGGATGGCGGCGCGGCCGGTGACGTCGATGACCTCGTCGACGGCTCCCTGGCATTGTTCGATGAGTTCGACGAGGGGCAGCATGAGCTGCGCGTTTTGGCTGAGCAGACGCGTGAGCTCCTCGGGCCTCAGCCGCTGCTGCTTGGCGGAATCAAGAATGTGATACGGTTTCTTCACGGCGGTTCTCCTTTGTGGTTAAAGATTTGCTCGATTCTCCCAGAGAACCAAGCTTGAGAACCGCCGCCCCTTTATCCCCCAACTGAGCTCGGGACAATCGACAGTAAACGACTCCCGTTTCTCACTAGGAAGGCTAGAGATTAGATACTCTTTGAGGCTTATACTATTTGGAAGTTTTAGCACAAGTCCATCAGCGTAGCTTGCAATGATACAGTGTGTTCTAATTCTTATATCTTTCAAGTCAACAAGTCCAGAATTGAACACTTCTAGCCTAAATCGTCCTACCTCTTCATCAAAATCAACTCGACTTGGACTCTATCTTCACAACCGGGGGCGTAAGTGCCCTCAAGCGATCAATCTCAGTATTGGCGTTTACTAGATCCCCCCTCAACGAGCTAGTCCCAGTCGTAGTTGAGGGTTGAGGAGCGGCGGTGTAGAGGGGCATTGTACTAGGCGACTTTCGGTTCGGCGGAGTCGGTTGGATTGAGGACGGCTTCGAGCATCCAGAGATCCTTATAGCCCATGATCTTGCGGAAGTTTTTCTCGGTATCCAGGAATGCAGCAGCCGCCCAACGGCGCACCATCGAAGCATCCTTCCAGCGCGTCACGCGACGTGTCCTCCGCCGCACGCCGGCGTTCGGACTCTCGACGATGTTGGTCGTCGCCAGACAACGATGCAACGACGGCGGCAATCCCAGGCGATTGATCGTGAAACACTCCTCGAGACCCTCGCGCAAACTCGCCGCCGCCTCGGGCCAGTCGCCCGCGTACCATTCGGCCAGCTTCTTGAGCCGCGCTTGACCGTCCTTGGCTTCGAGCCGCCAGGCCGCGCGGATTGCCGCTTTGGCCTGATCCTGTTCGGCCTTCGGCAGCCTGTCGAGAACGTTGCGCAGCTTGTGGGCGCGACAACGCTGCACCGGGGCGTCACCAAAGATTTTGTGCACTGCCGCGCGTAAAGCCTTCGATCCATCGAGTACAAAAAGCCTCTTTTTCGCGGGCGAGACTCCACGCTCGACCAAGCCTGTCAACAGGTCCTCGGCCGCCGCCGCGTTCTCCGTCGCCGCGTGTTGCAAGCCCAGTACGTGCTTGTTCCCTTCCGCGTCCACCCCCACGGCCGCTAAAACCGTGTGTCCCGAGAAAATCAGGCCGTCCACGTAGATCACCAGCAAGTCCACGTCATCGAAACGGCGCGCGAATAGTTCGTCGATTTTCTTTTCCGCAGCCTCGATGGTGTCGCGACTTATCGCCGATTTAGACACGCCGACGGTGTCGGCCATTTCGCCGATTACTCCCGCATACTGACGCGTCGAGACGCCTTTCATCAAGATATCCAGCATGCGCGAGCCTAGCCGCTCGTCGTCTTGCAGGGATTCGTAGGCGGGCACTTTGACCTCGCCGCCGGAGCGTTTGCGCAAGCGCGGCTTGGCCACCCGCAGCTTGCGATCGCTTAGATTCACGCGGCCCGATTGCCGTCCCCAGCGCAGCACGTCGCCGTCGCGCTTCTTGCCGGGTTGGGCGAGTTCGCCTCCGGTGACCTGCTGGGCAGAGAGTTCGAGCACGGCTTGGATGGCGGCGCGGCCGGTGACGTCGATGACCTCGTCGACGGCTCCCTGGCATTGTTCGATGAGTTCGACGAGGGGCAGCATGAGCTGCGCGTTTTGGCTGAGCAGACGCGTGAGCTCCTCGGGCCTCAGCCGCTGCTGCTTGGCGGAATCAAGAATGTGATACGGTTTCTTCACGGCGGTTCTCCTTTGTGGTTAAAGATTTGCTCGATTCTCCCAGAGAACCAAGCTTGAGAACCGCCGGCCCTTTATCCCCCAACTGAGCTCGGGACAATTTCGAGGTCGACGACAACCCGTTTAAGATTCTGGCGCTGATGGAGACACTCGCGCCGGGATATCGCGTGAACTGCTCGAGCTGTTCGATAGTAGAAGGCCTGAAGCTTTGGCCCGACGTTCTACTCCTCTCGCGCTAGCCTCATAGCGATCGCGTCAGCGGCAACCGAGCCGCAGCCGTAAGGCTGCGCCAGGCGAAATCGCATGCGCTCAGCAAAGCTTCAACTTTGCTACCGTTTTCATCATGCTTCGAATTTTGGTTCTTACTCTGAGTTGCCTAGTCGCGGTTTGTTCCGCGCAGGACAAGCTCAACGTTCTTTTCATCGCCGCCGACGACATGAATGCCGATCTTGGCACCTTTGGGCACCCTGTTGTTAAAACTCCGAACTTCGATCGGCTGGCTCGGATGGGAATCAAGTTCGAGCAAGCCTACTGCAACTATCCGGTTTGTAATCCCAGCCGCGCTTCTTTGATGACCGGGCTGTACCCCGACCAGACGCGCGTGCGCAGCAACGGCGGGGATTTTCGCAGGGAAATTCCTAGCGTTAAAACGCTGCCGCAGATGTTTCAAGACGCTGGGTATTTCACGGCGCGTGTCGGCAAAATCTATCACTACGGAGTACCGACCAACATCGGCGAAGACGGCAGGGACGATCCGGCCTCTTGGCACGAGGTAGTCAATCCGCGGGGACGCGACAAGTGGGAGGAAGACCAGATCTATACGATCGATCCCGTCACAAAAAATCTTGGCGGCACGCTGAGCTGGATGGCGCAAGACGGCACCGACGAAGAGCAGACGGACGGCATAGGGGCGAGCGCCGCGATCAAGCTGATGGCCGACCACAAGGACAAGCCGTTCTTCGTGGCAATGGGCTTTTACCGACCCCACACGCCCTACGTCGCGCCGCGAAAGTATTTTCAGATGTATCCACTGCACATGGTGCGCCTGCCGGTCGAGCCGCTCGACGACTTGGTCGATATGCCACACGCGGCTTGGGTCGATCGACCGTATCAGCTCTATCTGAGCGAGACGAAAAAGCGCCAGGCGATCCAAGCCTACTGGGCTTCGATTTCGTTCGTCGACGCGCAGCTTGGGCGTATTCTTGATGCGGTCGACGACATGGGATTGGCGGACAACACAATCATCGTCTTCTGGTCCGACCATGGCTATCACATGGGCGAGCACAAGCTTTGGCAAAAGACAACGCTGTTTGAAAACTCGGCACGAGTGCCGATGATGATCGCTTCGCCAAAGCATCGCAAGACCGCCGGGTTGCCGACGAAGTCATTGGCGGAGCTAGTCGATATCTATCCGACACTGGCGGATCTTACCGGGGTAAAGGCTCCGCAACACTTAGTGGGAAAGAGTTTGGTACCGGTGCTCGAAGACCCAACGGTGGCGGTCCGCGAGACGGCCTTGACGACCTTCGATACCGTCGACCGCGTGAACAGGCCGCCGCTACGGCCTCGGGCGGTGGGCTATTCTGTGCGCACGGAGCGCTGGCGGTATACCGAGTGGGGCCCCGATGCGAAGTATGGCGCGGAACTCTACGACCATCGGAATGATCCCAAAGAGTATGTAAATTTGGCTCTGGCGCCGCATGCACAAAAGACGGTCGCCGAGATGAAGAAGATGTTGGATCGGCACGTGGCGTTGGCTACGAAGAAGCCGAATTTATAGACACCCCGGAAAGCATGGACTGTCGCCTCGGCCGCTGTTTCTGAAGTTGTGTTGGAGGATTCAGCGTTGGATATCATACTCTCGATGGACACTCTAAATCGACGCTCGTTTCTTCAATTTGCCGCCATGGCGGCTGGATCTGCTTGCAGCAGCTCCCAGGCTCCCGCTGAAGACCCGCGCCCAAACATCGTGTTGATCATGGCCGATGACATGGGGTTTTCGGACATTGGTTGCTATGGCGGCGAGGTTGATACGCCCCATCTCGATGCGCTCGCCGCTAACGGATTGCGGTTTCGGCAGTTCTATAACGGGGCGCGCTGTTGCCCCACGCGAGCTTCGCTGATCACCGGCCTCTACGCACATCAGGCCGGCGTCGGACACATGACCGGGCAGTACCGCAAAGATGGCGAGATCATCCCGTCATACGCCGGCGATCTGAGCAAGAACAGCGTGACGATTGCCGAGGCGCTACGGCCGGCCGGCTACACGGCGATCATGAGCGGCAAGTGGCATGTGACCCCCTCGATCGATAAAGAAGGCGATGTCCCCAAACAGCACAACTGGCCCCGGCAACGAGGTTTCGAGAAATTCTGGGGGACGATTCTTGGGGCCGGCAGCTTCTACGATCCGGTGACTTTGGCCAGCGATAACCAGCACGTTGAGCCGGACGGGGAGAATTTTTATTACACAACGGCAATCGGCGATCACGCGATCGACTTCGTCGACGAATCGCCCCGGGATAAACCATTCTTCCTCTACATGCCGTTTACGTCACCGCACTGGCCGCTGCAAGCTCCCGAGGAGGACGTAGCCAAGTATGAGGGCCGCTACGACGTTGGCTGGGACAAGATTCGCGAGACCCGACGGGCACGCATGATCGAGATGGGCATCATCAAAGAAGAGTGGCCGCTGACTGAGCGCGAATCCTTTGTACCAGCTTGGGACGACGCTCCGAACAAAGAGTGGGAGGCGCGGCGGATGGAAGTTTACGCCGCGCAGATTTCGATCATGGACGCAACGATCGGGCGATTCGTCGATCATCTACGCGAGCGCGGTCAGCTCGACAATACGTTGATCTTCTTCCTGGCCGATAACGGCGGTTGTGCCGAGGAACTTTCAAACAGTTGGAACGACGCTCTCTTCTTCCCTAAGAAAACGCTTGACGGTACGCGTGACGTTCTCCACGAAAACGACCCATCGATCATGCCTGGTCCCGAGGAGACATACCAAAGCTACGGTTTCCCTTGGGCGAACGTTTCAAACACACCATTCCGGCTATATAAACACTTTGTGCACGAGGGCGGCATCTCGTCGCCGCTGATTGTTCATTGGCCCGAGAAGCTGAAGAATCCGGGAACTTGGACTGACCAGCACGGGCATCTGATCGACATCATGGCTAGCAGCCTCGACGCCGCAAGCGCCGGATATCCGACGACGTATGACGACAATGCGATCACGCCGCTTGAAGGCAAGAGCCTGTTACCAACTATCACCGACGGCGCCGCGGTCGAGCGGGATGGAATTTTTTGGGAACACGAAGGCAACCGGGCGGTGCTCGTAGGCAAGTGGAAGCTGGTTTCGAAATGGAGTAAACCTGAAGACAATCGCTGGGAGCTTTACGACCTCGATGCGGACCGCACCGAGACCCGCGACTTGGCCCAGGAGCATCCCGAGCAGGTCGCTGAGTTGAGCGCTAAGTGGCAGGCTTGGGCGGACAAAGTCGGTGTGATCGAATGGCGGTCATGGGACAGGTCTTAGCTGCGTCCCAGCGGCCGAGTGTTTTTCTTGAGTTCCTCGACGAATGTTTTGGCCTGGGCGGTTAACTTTTCTAAGACCTCGGGGTGACGCTCTTTGATGTCGAATTTTTCTCCGGCGTCGGCGTACAGGTCGAACAGCGCGACAGCCCCGAAGTCGGGGTCAAGGCGGAGTTTGTAACGTTCGCGGCGGATCGCCTCTAGCCTGATTGGGCGGTCGCGCCCGCTGCCCGCGAAGAAGTAAAAATACTCGTGGGGTGACTGCTCGGTTTCGCCGGAAAGCAGCGGCCAGAGATCTCGTCCGTCTAGCACGCGGTCGGTGGGGAGTTTCGCGCCGGCGAGAGCTGCAAACGTCGGCAAGATATCCATGTTGGCGGCGACCGCGGAAGTGACGCGCCCGCCGGGGATTTTGCCTTTCATGCGAAAGATACCGGGGACGCGCATGCCGCCTTCCCAAGTTGTCGCCTTGCCGCGGTTGAACGGTCCGGCCGAGCCGGCGTCAATGCCGTACTGCAGCCACGGTCCGTTGTCGGAGGTGTAGACGACCATCGTGTTGTCGTCGATTCCTAGCTCGTCGAGTTTGTCGAGGATTTGACCAACGGACCAGTCGATTTCTTCGATGACATCGCCGTAGCGTCCGCGTAGCGAGCGGCCCCATCCCTTGTTCGAAACGAATAGAGGGACGTGCGGCATGGCGTGGGGCAAGTAGAGAAAGAACGGTTTGTCTTTGCTCGATTCGATGAACTCCAGCGCCTTTTCGGTGTAGAGCGTGGTGAGCTTGCGCTGGTCGGCGTCGAGTTCGACGACTTCGTCGTCGTACATGAGCGGGAGCGGGTGCGGAAATCCCTGACCCTTTTCGAGGTCGTAGTAGGTTCCCTTTCCCGCGAAGCCGGTGAACTCGGCGCGCTCGCGGGCGGAGACCATGCGTTCGTCTTCGGGCTCGCGGATCGGCATTACAGGGTGGTAGCGCCACATGTCGTTCGAAAACGGGATGCCGAGCCAGTGGTCGAATCCGTTGCGATGCGGTAGAAACCGCGGCGCGTCACCGAGGTGCCACTTGCCGATCATCTGCGTGGCGTAGCCCTGGGTCTTGAGTATTTCGACGACGGTGATTTCGTTGGGGTGGATGCCGGTGGTTTGCTTGGGACCGTGGTTGAACGCAAGGCTGGCACGCGGAGGGTACGAGCCGGTCATCAGTGCCGCGCGCGACGGCCCGCAGAAAGGCGCCGCGTAGAAACTGGTGAAGCGGACACCCTCGCTCGCCATGCGGTCAATGTTTGGCGTGCGGATATCAGGGTGGCCGTATGCGCCGAGGTCGGCCCAACCCTGGTCGTCGGCGAAGATGACGATGAAGTTAGGTTTTTGGGTCTGTTGGGCAGCGGCGACGAGCGCCGTAGCGAGAGCGAGTGTGAGGAGGAAAAATTTCTTCATGGTGTTGTGGGTGTTCGCCGAGTTTATCAGCATTAACCCGCATTGGCCGTTCGCTACTATTTCGAAAATTAATATTCCAAGCCGCCCGCCAAGCTACTTGTCGGACGAAACCGTTCGCAGTACCGAGCCGCGCCGCCGTGCGGTGCGGTGCACACTTCGCAGAAAGGACCGTACTGCGAAGCGCAACGTCGCCTCGCTGGTATCTCAAGTTTCTCCCGAGGATGATCCGCCCAACCAAGGTGAGCGGTGGCCGGCTACTAATTCGAAACCTGGCTCCCGGCGCCACGGTTGCTACAGCAAGCGCCGTCGGGCGGGCGGTTTTGCGGCATGCGTGCCGCTGACGATTCGATTTGTCGTCGATGCAGCATGAGTTCGAGGATGGCCCGTGAGCCGTAGTCGCTTGGCGCGCCCTTCGTGCGGGCCGAGGCCCTCGCCATGGCCAGCAATTTTGTTTGGCGAGCCTTGCTCCAATCGGTGAGCGGATCGGGGTCGGAGCGGTTGAACTTCACAGCCTTCGCCGCCAGGTCCATTGGCAACGTGAGGCTGCGCCCGGCGCCGAGCTTGCGAGGTTTCAGTTCTTGACTCGAGACTTTTGCTCGACCTCTGTTGATCTTGACGACGGCGTGATCAGCGTCCACATCGATACGGTAGGTACCGCCGGACGTGAACTTGATTTCTGAATCGCCAGCCTCGAGCACAAGATTTTCGCGGTCGTCGACCGAAAACAGCTCGAGCACGGCATTTCCGGAATGCAGCCGCATGCGGGCGCTTAGTAGGCCCGCGTCGATCATCTCGAACTCAGAGCTGGGGCCCAAGCGCAGAAAACTTCCCGGTGTTAGCATCAGCTCGACTCGGCCTTCGCGGGTGGTGAGTGCCTGGCCGTCTTGGACGTGGAGAAAGTCTTCCGGCTTTGGCTGGATGCGCTTGCCCGCAAGCAGGACTTCGCCTTCAACGTGGTGAACGTAGCCGGCCATGGCCGAGACCATGGTTTGGGCGAACGCGCCGGACCCGCACGCTAGGACTGCGATTAGGATCGAGAATCGGCGCATGCTGCTCGTTATGGTATGGCACGTATCGTTGCGAGGCAAACCAAAAATGATCTACTACGTCGTCAGCCGGCCTGCTGCGAGACACTAGAGTCGTATGCCGTCTAGGCTACGTATCGGCGTCAACGCACTTTACCTGATTCCTGGCGGAGTCGGCGGAACCGAAATTTATCTTCGCAATCTGTTGGCGGCTCTGGCTGCGATTGATTCGCGTAACGCGTACTTCGTTTACCTCAATCGCGAGTCGGATGAAACGCTCTGCCCGACGGCTAAGAATTTTCATGCGGTAGAGACGGGTGTCCCGGCTTCGGTTCGACCGGTTCGACTCTTTTATGAGCAGACGGGGCTAGCTTTTCGGAGTTGGCGTGACGATCTGGATGTCTTGCTTTCGCCCGGGTTCACATCACCGGTGGTCAGTCGCGGGCGACGCGTCACCGTCATTCACGATCTGCAGCACAGAAAACAGCCGAGAAATTTTGGCACGTTCGAGCGCTGGGCTTGGAACTCTTCGGTGTGGGCCTCGGCGCGTCGCTCAAGGATTCTAGTCGCGGTCTCGCAGCAATCGAAGCTAGATATCGTCGAGGAATACGAGGTGCCCGCGGAGCGCGTTCGCGTCATCGGCCATGGTGTCGAAACGTCGCTCGTTGGAGTTGCGCAGTCCACCGAAAATCGGCGTGCGTTGCTCGATGACGCGGGTGTTCCGCGCGAGCCGTTTCTGCTTGCCGTTTCTACGGTTCACCGCCACAAGAACTGGGGACGGTTGCTTAACGCCTATCAAGAACTCGTGGCGGGAGGCCGGCCCGAACACCTAGTGGTGAGTGGGCTCAAGGGCAAAGCTTGGGAAGATGTTCGCGAACGAATGCGGCACCCGACGCTGCAAGGCAAGGTCCACCTACTTGGCTGGCAGCCTCGCGAGGTGGTGGTTGCCCTATTTCAGTACGCCGAAGCGCTAGTGTTTCCGTCGACGTTTGAAGGTTTTGGGATGCCGGTGGCTGAGGCTCTGGCCGCGGGTCTGCCGGTAGCGTGCTCTGATATTCCGCCCTTGCGCGAAATCGCATCCGGTGCGGCGCAGTTTTTCGATCCGCTCTCGACCGACGACATTCGAGACAAGCTACTGGGACTCTTGGAAGACCCAGAGCTGCAACGCGCCAACGTGGCTGCCGGCTGCCGCAGGGCCGCGTCATTTACCTGGAGACGGGCGGCTGAGCAGACGCTGGCGGTCTTGCTCGAGGCCGGGCGGCGGTGAAAGACCGCGCCTGGCTCTTTGCGAGCCCATGGGCGATTCTCGGGGCGACGTTCTTAGCCTACGCCTCGACCCTTGGGTCGTCGTTTCACTTTGACGATTACAGCTTGTTCAGCGACCGGGTTGTGACGGCGAGTGGCGCGCCTATTGAGTTTTTTGGATTGGCGTACAGCAGGTCGCTCGCTTACGTTTCGTTCTGGTTGAATTTTCAGCTTGGTGGTGAGGCGGCGGTCGGTTATCACTTGCTGAACGTCGGTCTGCATCTCGGCGCGGTCGCAGCGGCATGGGCGGTTTTTAAGCGCTTGGTGGAGCCGCGCGTGGTCTGGCTCGCGACCGGCATCTTTGCTCTTCATCCACTGCAGTCGGAGCCTGTCGCCTACGTTTACGGGCGGGCTTCGGTGATCGCGACGTTGTTTTGTTTGCTGAGCCTTCGGAGCTGGCTCGACGGGCGGCGTTGGATTGCGGTGGGCTGGTTCTGTTGCTCGCTGCTGGGGAAAGAGGAGGCGTTGGTATTTCCGCTGCTGCTCGTTGCGCTCGAGTCGTTGCGCGGTAGTTTCGAATGGTCCAAGATCGGCAAGCCCATAGGCGTGATGATCGCTTGTGTAGTCGGGGTTTCCGCGCGGCTACTCTACGCGATTCGGTTGACACCCGACGTGGGGGTCGCGTTCGATCTCGAAGGGTTTTCTCCAATCGAGTATTTGTTCACTCAGGGTGGCGTGATCGCTGAGTATCTGCGGCTGTTGCTGTGGCCGCTCGGGCAGAACTTCGATCGTGATTGGCCGCCGGCTCAGGTCAGCGATGTTTGGGCCTGGCCGGGGTGGCTGCTCGTGGTCGGGGCGTCTTGTCCAACACAAGATGAGCCTGGAGGTAATTTGGGCAAGGTCGATTAGGAACAGGCAAACTGCGGGCGATGGGAGTCGCCGTGCAGCAAGCCGAATCAGTGAGTCTCGATGAGATCGAGAGTTTTCTCGACGGGTGTGGGTCCGTCGAGTTCCAGGCCGGAAGTCGAGCGGATAAATACGCGCTCGTCGAAGGCGTCCTGAAGAGGCATCATTATGCCGACCAGAAGCGCTCGGTTAAAGGATTGTTGAGACGCTTCCTGAGCAAGCTAACCGGCTTAAGCCGCGCCCAATTGACTCGCCTCATCGGGCAGTTTTTGCGCGAAAAGTGCGTTCGGCCGACAGCCTATCGAAGGCGCCGCTTCCCCACCAAGTACAGCCGCGCCGACATCGTTCTCCTGGCGCATGTCGACCAAGTACAGCAACGTCTCTCCGGGCCGGCGACGCGTCGCATTCTCCAGCGCGAGTTCCAAATCTACAACCGCAAGGAGTTCGAACGCCTTGCCGAACTGTCGGTGGGACACCTCTACAACTTGCGCAAACGCGCCGTCTACCGGCGACACAGTTTGCATCTCGACAAGACTCGACCGACACCCGTGGCGATCGGCGAACGCCGCCAACCCGAGCCGCGAGGACGTCCGGGCTACCTGCGCATCGACACCGTGCACTCGCCCGAACAGGAAGGCGAAAAAGGCGCCTACAGCATCAATGTGGTCGACGAAGTGACGCAGTGGCAGGCCGTCGGCTGCGTCCAACGCATCAACGAAAATCACCTCATTCCCTTGCTGGAAGGCCTTTTGGAACAATTTCCATTTATCGTTCGCGGCTTTCACTCCGACAATGGCAGCGAATTCGTCAACCATCAAACCGCTAAACTGCTCGAGAAGTTGCGAATTGAATTTACGAAGTCTCGCGCGCGCCGTTCGAACGACAATGCCTTGGTCGAAACCAAGAACGGCGCGGTGGTGCGCAAGTGGATGGGCTACCAGTTTTTGCCCTCGGAAGCGACGCAGGCGATCGACACCTTCTACCGCCAGTGGCTCAACCCGTACTTGAATTTTCATCGCCCATGCGCTTTCGCCAGCGAGCGCCGAGACCGCCGCGGCAAGTTGCGCAAGGTGTACGCCGAGTGGAGCACGCCGTGGGAAAAGCTGCTCAGCCTGCCCGCCGAGCAGCGCGGCCTGCGCGCGGATCGCTCGCTCAAGAAGCTCCAAGCGCGAGCGGACACTTGTTCCGACACCGAGTTTGCCGAGCAACTCGACGCTCAGCGCAACGAACTGCAACGCGTCTGCAAAGACCTCGCGATCTGCTGGCGCACGCGCTAGACAACGCCCCGACCCGAGGCGTTGTCGGCTCCTCCGGCCCACGTCCGAAGACGGCCGTGGGGTCTCGCCTGGGATGGCTGCAAAGGGGGACTGGGGTGCCGCCCCTTCCCCCTTATGCAATCCCCCTCACCCCGCCCTACGAAGCCACAAATAGCTGTAGCCGCCGACCTCAACTCACGCTATAATCCCCCTCAACCCGCAGCTGCTTCGCCTCTCTCCTTCAGGCTCATCTTTCAATTGGAAAAGAGGGGGGTCCTCATCATGGGCGTCAAGTTTGCGCGAGGGCCCGGCGGACTTGGCGTTGGAGCGTTCTGCCTCGGAGGTTTGTTATTGCTCGCGCCAACGTCAAGCGTGATACCGCTAGCCGACCTTATTGCCGAACGCCGAATGTATCTGCCGATGATCGCGTTTGCGCCCGCTCTCGCGATGGGTTTTCAGCGGGCATTTCGGCGGCTGAGACTCGAGCCGCTGGCGGCCGCGACTGCTGGTCGAGCCCTTGTCTGGCAAACGGAGGAGTCGCTTTGGCGTGACGTTGTCGCCAAGTCGCCGGAGAAAGTGCGGCCAAAGTTGCAATTGGCTCGGGCGGTGACTTCGAACACGGAGCGCGAAGACCTACTAGTCGACGCCAATCGACTCGATTCTTTCAACGTTGATGCAGCGATCGAGTATGCGGTTTTCTTGCTGGACGCCGGGCGTCTCGACGCTGCGCTGAGTGAGTTTCGGAGGGCGGAGTCGATCGACCCGGCAGAGCCGAACGCGATTGCGAATCAAGGTGCGACGCTGCAGCTAATGGGACGTGGAACCGAAGCAATACACGCTTACCGGCGGGCGCTTGATCTCGACCCCTGTCACCGCGATGCGCGCTCGAACCTTGTGGACTTGTTGCGGGCGGACGGGATGGATTCCGCGGCGGACGATTGGGCTGCCGGGAGTTGCAACTAGAGCATTCTAAGGAATGGCATAGGGCAATTGCCCCGCTGATTCGGAGGCGCGACCGTTAGGTTGTGCGCTGGGGCTGGGGTTTGCCGGGTCGGTTGAGCCGGGTCCTTTTGAGAACTGATCAGCAGGACCGGATTCAACGTGATCCAGAACTCTCCTTCGCCACCGCACTCGCTTACGCTCGCGCCTCCGATTCTACACACGGGAAACCAGTCTCTAGGAGTTGCCGGCACCAACGCTTGTTGTGCGCGAACGGTCTAGTATCCGAGGTAGACCGTCTTGTAGTCGGAGTAAAAGTCTAGGGCCGCGGGACCTTGTTCCTTGGGACCGAAGCTCGATTCTTTCGTTCCGCCGAACGGCAGTTGGTACTCGACGCCCGCGCTTGGCAGGTTCACTGTGATTAGGCCGGCTTCGATCTGGTTGATGTAGTCGAAGATTCGGGAGACGTTCTGGGTCTGGATCGATGCGGACAGACCGAACTCTACTTTGTTCGCAATGCGCATGGCGTCTTCGAAGTCGGAGGCGCGCAACACTGCCAGCACGGGTCCGAAAACCTCTTCTTGGGCGATGCGCATGTCTTCGGTTACGCCGCTGAAAACCGTCGGCTCGAAGAAAAATCCCTTGGCGTATTCACCCTCGTCTAGAACATGACCTCCGCATTCGAGCTTTGCACCCTCGCCTTGTGCGACTTCGCAGTACTTTGCGTCGATGTCGAGTTGAGCCTGGTCGATCACGGGTCCAATCTGTATGCCCTCGTTTAAGCCGTTACCGACTTTGAGCGCTTTGACGGCGGCGATGAGGGCGGATACAAATTCATCGTAGATGCCGTCTTCGACGATGACGCGACTGGTGGCCGTGCACTTTTGACCCGTCGAGAAGATCGCTGCGTTCACGGTGCTGCCAACTGCCTTATTGAGATCAGCGTCGGCGAGAACGATAGTCGGATTCTTACCGCCCATTTCTAGTTGGATGCGTAGACGGCGGGCTGATGCGTGCGCGTGTAGCGCATGGCCTACGGCGCACGAGCCGGTGAACGAGACTGCCTTGACGTGTTCGGCGCTAACAAACGCGTCGCCGACTTCCGCACCCGAACCGCAGATGAAATTTACTACGCCCTTTGGGATTCCGGCTTCGTGGCAGGCCTCCGCAATACGCCAACCACTTAAGGGAGACGCGGTCGCCGGTTTCACTAAGACGGTATTGCCGGCAATGAGCGCTGGGGCCAGCTTCCAGGCGGGAATGGCGCTTGGAAAATTCCATGGGTTGATTTGAGCAACGACCCCCAGGGGCCGCCGCACGGCGTACATAAAGACGCGGTCGCGCTCGGAGGGCACCAGGTGACCGGGCATGCGCGAACCTTCTCCGGCGAAGTAGCGAAAGATGTTGATCGAGCGCATCGTTTCGCCGGTTGCCTCGGGCACCGTCTTTCCTTCTTCTCGTGTCATCTCGCGGGCTAGCGAGCCGAGATTGCTTTCGAGAATATCTGCAACTTTGTAGAGGTATTTTCCGCGAGCAGGAGCGTTCATCGCCGCCCAGGCAGGGTAGGCTTCTTGAGCGGCGGTCGCGGCGACGTTCACGTCGGCTTTGTTGGCTTTGAAAAACACGCCTACGCAGTCGTCGGTGTCAGCCGGGTTGAGATTGTCGAATGTGCGGTCGGAAGTGACCCACTCTCCATCGATGTAGTTCGGGAATCTTTTGGCGTCAGACATGGAATCCTCTAGTGAAGCTAAAATTGTTTGCTATGGCAAGTTTTCCATCATCTCATGTCGCTTTGGTCACGGGCGCATCGCTGGGTATCGGGGCCGCCACGGCGGTTGAGCTCGCGCGGCGGGGTTCAAAAGTCGCGGTTCACTACAACACGAGCGAGGACGCCGCGAAGGGCGTGGTGGCGGAAATCGAAGCGGCCGGGGGCACGGCGTGGATGTTTCAGGCCGACGTCTCAGAGCCGCAAGCGTGCCGTCGCTTGGTTGGCGAGGTGCTCGAAAAGGCGGGACGGATCGACACGCTGGTCAATAACGCGGGTTCTCTGGTCGACCGCCGAATGGTGCTCGAAATCGAGGACGAGTTTTGGGCACGCGTGATGAACCTCAACATGGGAAGCGTGCTGTGGGTCAGCCAACCGGCGGCAACCCATATGAAGGAGCGTGGCTCGGGGGTGATCGTCAACTTGGGGTCGATTGCCGGGCATAACGGCGGGGGTCCGGGCGCGATGCCTTACGCGGCGGCGAAAGCGGGCGTTACGGGCATGACAAAGGGCATGGCGAAGGAGCTGATCGGCTACGGAATCCGTGTCAACGCGGTGAACCCCGGCGTGATCTTGACACCTTTCCACGAGCGGTTTTCTAGCGAAGAGCGAATGAACGCGATGGTCTCGCAGATTCCTCAAGGACGCGCGGGAGAATCGGCGGAAGTGGCCAAGGTAGTCGCGTTTTTAGCGAGCGACGAGTCTTCGCACATCGTTGGCGAGTCGATCGAAATCAACGGTGGGATGTTGATGGACTAGGTGCCTCCTGTCCGCTCGAAATTGTGATCTATATTCGTATCCAAACTTCGGATCGCGATTCTGAACACGTTGAGGCGCGCTTGCTGGCCACCGATACGATTGGGCTGGAGGAGCGCGACAGGGAGTTCCTCGCATACTTCTCTAATCGCGCCGCCGGCGAAGAAGCCGTAGAGCGGCTATCGGATCTCGACCCCGAACTGATTCAGGCAGCGGATGAAAACTGGCAGGCGAAGTGGCAACAGCAGTGGCGATCGTTTGCAATCGGCGAGAAAGTTTTTCTGGCGCCCGAATGGGATACGACCCCAACGCCCGAGCGCCGCATTCGTTTGCGGATGCACAGCGGCATGGCGTTTGGAAGCGGCGACCACGCGACGACGCAGCTTGGTCTGCTTGCGCTAGAGGAACATCTGCGTCCCGGCGATCGGGTGCTTGATTTGGGAGCCGGCTCGTCGATTTTACTGATTGCGGCCATGCGGCTGGGGGCGGCGATTGCGGTAGGAACTGAAATTGATGCCGTCGCTCTACGACTCGCGCAAGAGAATCTATTGGCTGAGCATCTCGCGGCGGATTTGTTGCTTACGGAGAATTGCGGATTCCGGGACGCGAGTTTCGATCTGGTGATCGCAAATATTAGTCCGCACACGGCGGTGGGATTGTCTGAGGAAATTGTACGAGTGCTGCGGCCAGGCGGACGCGGCTTTGTGGGTGGATTTACACAGGACGAAGAACACGACGTCGAGGCTCACTACAAACGCATGCATTGCGGCTTCGAACGCATTGAGCGTCGCGAGGAGTGGCGCATGCTTCGATTTAGGCGCGAGGGCTAAATTCGTGGTCCGCTGCCGAGTGATGGGCTACAACCTTCGACTGCGAGTCACCTCGCGCACGTAGGGCAGACCGCGAATGCCCCGCGATACGCGATTGAGTTGGTCGGCATTTGACACTTCTACAACTAGGTCGATCGAGAACGGTCGGTTCGCTTTTTCACCGCGTGACTCGATCTTGGCGATGTTTACTCCTTCGGCGGTAATAATGCCCGTGAGGTCGGTTAGGATGCCGGGTTTGTCGTCGACGTAAATCGTCATGCGGGTTTGGTAGGTGGCGTCGTCTTTCGGCACCCAGGCAACATCGATGCGGCGCTCGGCTTCGTACATCAAATTTCGAACGTTGTTACAGCTGCCGGCGTGAACGCCTACGCCCTTCCCGCGGGTGACGTATCCAACGATCTGTTCACCTGGTAGCGGGTTGCAGCAGCGGGCGCGATAGACGAGGATGTCGTCGCCGCCTTCGACCACCAAGGCGCTGTCGGCCTTGGTCTGTCTGGACATTGATGGAACGCTAACGAGAGTCGGCGATGGGGTCGCTGCGTGCTCGTCAGCGAGCCTATCGGGGAAGAGCTTCTTGAGGACCTGACGGACCGAATAACGCCCGTAGCCGAGAATCACGTGCAGGTCTGTAATCGTCGAGCAGCCGTATTCGTGGCAGACTTCCTTGAGCTTCGCTGCTGGGATTGATTTGAGGCTGACCTTAACTCGTCGGGCTTCTTTCTCTAGAAGTTTGATGCCGATCTCCGCAGCCTTGCGACGATGCTGAGCGTTGAGCCACTGCTTGACCTTGCTGCGCGCCCGGGACGTCTTTACGAACGACAGCCAGTCTTGGCTGGGATGTGCGTTCTGCTGAGTGCTGACTTCGACGAGGTCACCGTTCTTCAATTTGTGCTTGAGCGGGACGATGCGGCCTTCGATCTTGGCGCCTGTGCAGCGATGGCCTACCTCGGTGTGAATGGCGTAGGCAAAATCCACCGGGGTGGCGTCGCGAGGCAGCGTGATGAGTTTGCCCTTGGGAGTGAAGACGTAGACGTCTTCTGGGTAGAGTTCGATCTTTAGCGTCGATAAAAAATCGGCGGGATCGCTGACCTCACGTTGCCATTCGACCAGCTGTCTGAGCCAGGCCATTTGGCGATCGTCCATAGCGGCCCCGGTGCGCCCCTCTTTGTATTTCCAATGCGCACAGATGCCCTCTTCGGCCATGCGATGCATATCTTCGGTTCGGATTTGCACTTCAAATCGCTGACCTTCGTCGGTGATCACCGAGGTGTGCAGCGACTGGTAGAGGTTCGGGCGAGGCATCGCCACGAAATCTTTGATACGTCCTGGTAGCGGGCGCCATTGCGAGTGGATCACGCCTAGGGCTGCGTAGCAATTGCTCTTGGTATCAGTGATTACGCGGAGAGCAAGTAGATCATAGACTTGTTCGATCGTTACGTTCTGACGATTGAGTTTCTGAAAAATCGAGTAACCGCGTTTGATGCGACCTTCTAGCCGGGCCGGAATGTCGGCTTGCGCAAGCTTCTCTTCAAGCTCACGCTGTATCTCCGACAGAAATCCTTGGCTCGATTCGCGTCGCGACTCGATCTGATCGTTGATACTCCGAAAGTCATCGGGCTCGAGAATCGCGAAGGAGAGATCTTCAAGCTCACTGCGCACTTTGCCCATCCCTAGGCGCAGGGCGATAGGGGCGTAGATTTCGCGAGTTTCGAGAGCAATGCGTATTTGCTTCTCGGGGTCGAGAAACTTTAGCGTGCGCATGTTGTGGGTGCGGTCGGCTAGCTTGACAAGAATGACACGGATGTCGTCGATCATCGCAAGGAGCATCTTGCGAAACGTCTCAGCTTGGCGGGCTTCGGATGACCGAAACTGCAGTCGCCCGAGTTTGGTTACGCCGTCAACGCACAAGGCGATCTCAGCGCCAAACTCCTTGCGAACCCGTTCGATTGTGACGGGGGTGTCTTCGACGACGTCGTGAAGAAGACCGCTTGCCAAAGTAATGCCATCGAGGCGCATGTCCGCCAGCAGATTGGCAACCTCGACGAGGTGCACGATGTAGGGTTGGCCGGACTTACGCTTCTGCCCCGCGTGATGCTCGGAGGCGAATTTGAAAGCTCGCTTTAAGAGAGCGCAGTCGCTTTTACGACGAGGTGGAGCGACCTTTGCGAGCAGCTCCTCAAAGCGGCCCGCAACAGCCTCGGAGGGAGTCGCTAACTCTGGAAGCGGCAATGGTGTGGACATGAGTCAGGCGGTCATGCCGCTGGACGAAAGGTGCGTTCGAAACGTAAAAACCCTGGGGCCGCAGTCGGCTCCAGGGTTTATTATACGGTTGCTTCGTTAGCCGGAAGACTGACTTTACTCTTCGGCGGCGAACTGGTTGAACGTGCTTTCTTCGGCGAGACGCTTCTTGGTGTCTAGCGTTCGTTGGATCCAATCGTCGGCCTGCGCGAGATACCCTTCGTACTCCTCTTTCGTTTCGGCAAAGTCAGCCCGCTCGCGAAGTAGGAGGTTGGTATAGGCCATGGCGTCGGTGTAATCCGGATCGATCTGCAGCGCCTTCTCGAGGCTCTGCAGCCCTTCGTCGATTACCGGAACGAGTTGAACGCCTAACTCTTCGCGCTGTTCCGCGTCGCTGATCGGGCCGGGGTCGGCCTGTTCCATGCCTAGGTCGGCGCGCAACTGGAGCCGCGGTTCATACGACTGGGTCCAATTGATCACCCCGATGGTATAGAACGACTCTTTGTTCTCGGGCTCCGCCGCAATGACCTTGTGATGCCAATCCTTCGCGACATCGAACTTCTTCATCTGGAAGTAGAGTGAAGCGACACTCTGGAGCGAGGTCGAGTTCGTCGGATCATCCTCAAGTACCGATTTGAAACCGTCGAGGGCTCTCTCGGCAATCGCAGTGTTCTCAGGCGACTCCACTCCGGGAATGAACTGCATCATGTTCGAATACGCCCAATAGACCTTCGCATCCGACAGCGACGGGTCTAACTCGGTGGCTATCTCGAACTGCTCGGCCGCATATTCATAATTTGCCGCCGCGAAAGACTGGACGCCCCTGTTCAGTGCGGCGCGAGCTTTCAAATAGTTGACCTGCTTCGAACAGCCGAAGCTGCAAAGCGCGATCACTAGGCTTGCGATGGGAATGATCCTTGTCTTCGTCATCGATAAACTCCGCTAAAAGTAGTTCGGTATCAACACAGCGTACCATCGTACGCATGCGATGCCCGGACCCCTATTGGATCTCCTCCGTCAATAGTCCGATCTTGTCGACCCCGGCACCTTTTCCAATGTCGATAATGTAGGCCACATCGCGGTAGTCCAGAGTCGGAGCACCACGTACAAACATCACTCGCTCCGCACGCGTTTTGAAGATGTCGCGCAGATGCTCCTCGAGTGCGTCGAGGCTCGACGGGTCACGATTGATCATGATGCTGCGGTCGGCGTTTACGGAAACAACGACGGTGCGAGCATTCGGCTGCACTTCTTGCGGCTGGTCGTCTTCATTCGGCTGCGGCACGAGCGCCTCCAGACCTTTCGGCGTCAGCGGCGTGATCACCATAAAGATAATCAGAAGAACCAACAATACGTCGATCAGCGGGGTCATGTTGATATTCGGAGCGCCCTTGACGCCGCCCGCTCCTCCTGCTGAGATACCCATAATTCAAATTCCTCCAGCTCTCATCCGTGAATTCTCAAACGCACGGTGCTAGCCACCCCTGCGGCGAGCACTTCCTGGTTCTTCTTTTTCCGTAATCAGGCCCACTTGATCGACGCCCACCGTGCGGATGGTGTTCACGACTTTAACGACGACATCGTACTTCGAGCGAGCGTCGCACTTCAAGTAGACAGTCTTGTCAATGCGGTTGCTGATCACGTCACTGATTTGCTGCGCCAGATCCTTGAGTTCCACTTTCTCTCTTCCCAAGAAGGTCTGTCCGTCGCGGGTAATCGCTACGACGAGCGCGTCTTCCGCGTCGGCCTCGTCCATTGCGATTGGGTTACGAGTGCGCACCATGTCGACGCTAACACCCTTGCTAAGCATCGGCGTGATGACCATAAAGATGATCAGCATGACGAGCATCACGTCAACCATCGGCGTTACATTGATTTCATTGATTGCGGACATCTTGCCCCGTCGTTCTGCCATATCTTCCTCTCTCTGCGGCTGCCGCCGCTGTCCGTCATTCTAGTCCAAACGGCGGCAGCGGTTCAACTCCGCCGGTCTACGTGTCAAATTTAGCCTTTCTTGGCGGAACGTTTGAGGAAGTAGTCGATCAACTCGGAGCTCGAGTTGTCCATCTCGACGTCAAACGCCTCGACTTTGGAGTTGAAGTAGTTGAACATCCACACCGCAGGCAGCGCCACGAAGAGACCGATGGCGGTCGCGACGAGAGCTTCGGAGATACCGCCGGCGACAGCGCCTAGACCGGTCGACTTCTCTTGCGAGATGCCCTGGAAGGCATTGATGATACCGACGACAGTGCCGAACAAGCCGACAAACGGGGCAGTCGAGCCTATGGTGGCCAGACCGCTCAGGCCGCGGTTTAGCTCAGCGTGAGTGATTGCGTGGGCGCGCTCGAGGGCGCGTTGTGACGACTCCACTGTTCCCCCCGAAATATCGGCGCCGTCTTCGTGCGCTTTGAATTCCGACAGGCCGGCCGTAACGACTTTCGCCAAATGGCTTTTCTTATAACGGTCAGCAAGCTTGATCGCTTCTTCGAGTTTGCCTTCGCGCAGGGCGCCCGCAACAGCGGGAGCAAAGGCGCGCGACTGCTTTTTCGCAGCGGCGAACGCCAATGCGCGGTCAATCATTACACCGATAGACCATGCCGACATTAGGAACATGATGACGACGACAGCCTTGGCGGCAAATCCCATCTGGTTCCACATCGAGATCATATCGAATCCGATCTCCTGCTGCAGCAGAAATGCCGTAACTGAAAACTGAGTAAACATGTACTCTTCCTCCTATACCAACAAATTTTGACTTCGTAGACCGACTCAATTACGCCCAACGAGAGTTCTTAGCGCGTCCGGGGCCTACGTGACTCGAACGATCCGCCCTCAAAGAGCAATCTTTGACGTGCACTCAACCACTGAGGGTGAAATTCACGTCGATATTTGTAAGAACCTCCACAGCCTCGCCGTTGAGCAGAGTGGGCTTGTAACGCCACTGTTTTACGGCGGCCAACGCAGATGGGACCAACAGCGGATGGCCGCTCGTAACTTCAAGCTTTTGAATCGTACCGTCTTTAGCAATTACGGCTGACAACTTGACCGTGCCCTGAATGCGAGCCTGACGGGCAAGTGGTGGGTACTGCGGCCGAACTTGCCTCAACAGCCGAGCCTTAGCGACGTTTCCACCAACGCGGATGCGCTTCGGGGGCGCCTTCTTCTTGACCGGTGGTGGTGGTGGCGGCGGCGGGGCGATAGTCGGAGCGCTCGAGATGATACCGCCAATCACGCCGCCTAGCTGGCCGCCTATGTTGCCGCCGGGAACACCACCTATGACGCCGGCGATGCCTGCGCTGGGCGGCTGGTAATCTTCGTCGATGATCGCGACTTGATCGGGAATCGCGACGGGCTGCGTCAGATTACCTGTATCAAACTCGCGCGGAATTATCTTCTGTACGATCGCGGCAGCCGGCGGCGGCGGCGGCGGCGGCGGCGGCGGCGCCGCCAAGAAGCTGACTAGGTCGGTCGCCGGCAGCTCATAGTAATTGAGCAGCGGGATCAAGAACGCAAATCCTACCAAGCCAAGCTGCAGCCCGGTTGAAATAGCTACCGCCAAGCGGCTCGTACTCTTAAGGTGATTTTCCATCAAACTGTCTTCAAACATAATTCTTAAACCTCGCTTCGAGCTCGCGGCCCGTAGTTTAGTTCCTCCTCGCCCTCTTCTCGTTCGGCGCCTTGGCTGCGCTCAGTCCTTGACCCCACAGCAGAATCGGACTGGCGATAAAGATCGATGAGTAAGTTCCAACGAGCACGCCCACCACGAGGGCAAACGACAAGCCGCGCAGGACTTCGCCACCAAAGATAAATAAACACAGTACGGCAATCAACGTCAACCCCGATGTCAGAACAGTCCGGCTCAAGGTTTGGTTGATACTTAAATTCAAAAGTTCCGTCAGATTCAGCCGCCTCGTCAATTTTCGATTCTCTCTGACCCGATCGAAGATGACGATCGTGTCATTCATTGAGTAGCCCACTAGTGTCAACAAAGCGACGATCACGGTCAACTCGATTTCGCGTCCGAAGATAGAAAAAAAGCCGAGAGTGATGAAAACATCGTGAAATACCGCAGCGACGGCGGCTAGTCCGTAGAGCCATTCAAAACGGAATGCAATGTAGATTAGCATGCCGACCATCGCGAATAGTGTTGCTCGAATGGCCACCCACTGCAGTTCTTTACCGATTTTCGGGCCGACTACTTCGATACCGCGAATCGCGAACCCGCCGAGGGCGGTCTCTTCTTGGAGCGCGGACATGGTATCAGGATTCACGCCCGAAACGGAAGCGAGTTCAGAAAAATCTTTTACCAGCCCGGAATGATTTGAATCGCGCTCGGCCAGGAGCGCTTCAGCCTGCTGGGTAACTTCTTCTCTGGTCAGGCCTGCCGCCTGGATTTTCGCGTTGCCATAAAGCTCTTGAACCAGCGACTCAAGACCGGCGTTGTTGAAATCTAGTTTGTCGGAATCGAGAGGATAGAGCTCTCGCAAAGTCTCGATGACCTGCGTCTTTCCGGAGGTCTCGACGACGTCGCCCGCCAAGTCGAGGTCAATCTTTAGCTCGTGAGAGTCTGGCCCTTCCACGAAGGGCTGTAGTGTCGCCACGGATAGACCTTTTGAGGTCAAGGCGGCCCGAACGGCTTCGACGTTGGGGGCATCTTTAAACTTCGCGTACACCAGCGTGCCGCCCTTGAAGTCAATGCCAAATTTGAGTCCGCCGTTCAAAGCTGTACTCACTGCCCCGGCCACGAGGAGCACCAGCGAAAGACCGAGGAAGGTCTTGCGGTGACCGAGAAAATCGATTTTCGTCTCTGAAAGCAGTTGCATCGAGTGCTCATATCGCCGCGCTCCGGTTTGATAACCCTAGACACCGGCGAGTATATAAAAGTTCCTTCGAAAAGTCCGCCAACCAATTGGGAGCGGAACTCCAGCTGGGTTGACGAATTCGATGGAAGAGTCCTAGTACTATTTAGATACTCAGCTCCTCCACCTGTTGTTTGCGGGACAGGATTAAATCAAAAATCAGTCGAGACACGAAAACCGAAGTGAATAGGTTGGCCAGCAGGCCAATCGCCAGGGTCAAGGCAAATCCCTTCACCGGACCGCTGCCGAATAGGAACAGGCAACCCGCCGCGATGATGGTAGTCAGATTCGTGTCAATGATGGTGAGAAACGCTTTCCCGAAGCCCGCGTTCAGCGCGGCTACGACGGCCTTGCCTTCACGTAGTTCTTCGCGAATACGCTCAAATATCAGGACGTTGGCATCGACAGCCATGCCGATTGTCAGAATGATGCCGGCGATTCCCGGCAGGGTCAGAGCGGCCTCGAACACGCTTAGCACCGCCATGAGAATCAGCAAATTAAGGAATAACGCGATGATTGCGTTGATGCCCGCCATCTTGTAGTACACGAGCATCACGATCACAATAATGACAACAGCGTAAATCGCGCTCGAAATGCCTTGCTGGATCGAGTCGGCACCTAGCGACGCGCCCACGGTGCGTTCTTCCAAATAGACGACCGAGGCGGGTAACGCGCCGGCGCGTAGCACCAGGGCGAGATCCGTCGCCTCGAGCTGGCCATCCATCTGATTGATAACGCCCTCGGATTCGATGCGAGACTGAATCGTCGCTACGCTCTGAATGCGACTGTCGAGAACTACCGCCAGAGGCTTCTGTAGATTGTTTGCGGTGAAAATCCCAAAGCGCTGCCCAGCTTGCCGCGAGAGACTAAAAGCAACCTGCCACTGGCCGGGGTACTGGGTATCTCGACCAGCCTGAGCGTTTCTCAGATCGCGACCTGTCACGACGGGTGTACGCTCTAGCAAATACCATTCATCTTTAGACTGCGCGGGGTCAAGCCAGTGGGCCAGTTTCGAGTTGACCGGCAAGATCCCGCCGTTGCCCGAACGTGCGGCGGCCTGCGACGCATACGGCCCGCCCTTGACCAACGAGATCTCAAGTTGCGCGGACATCTGCAGTAGGTTCATCACGCGCGCCGGATCGCTGACGCCGGGCAACTGCACAAGAATTTCGTGCTCGGCCTCGGCACGGCCATGCTGCTGAATCACGGGCTCAGCCAACCCGAGACCGTTTATGCGGTTCTCGATGGTGGCCATCGACTGCAGCAGGGTGTCGCCCTTTAGGCGGATCAACTCGCTTGGGCGTAGCTTCATGCGAAATGAGTCGCTGCTTGTGCTGCTGGTGATCCACGACGGCGCCTCGACTTCAACGAGGGTGCGGACATCCCCCACGCGCTCGGTGGGTGTGCCTTCTATTGAGATTTCGATCTCGTCGGCGGCTTCGATCGACTCGGGGTCGTTTCGAGAAATTGACGTATAAGTAATCGAGTCAGCGCCGAGACGGCGCTTGAGGCGGTCGATTGTTGCGTCGGCTTCAGACTTCAGCGCGTCTTGCACCTGTACTTGCAGAATGAGGTGTGTGCCGCCCTTGAGATCGAGTCCGAGCTTGATGGCGTCGGCAAGATGGGCTTTGACGTCGTCCGGGCGGGGAGATAGCCCGAACACCTGATAAAGACAGGCGGCGACTACGACGAGTGTGATGCCAATTTTGGCCCCGAATCCACTTTTCATGCTGATCTTTCGTGTTTCCGCGGCACTTAGCTCTGCGGCTCGTCGGCCATTCCAGCGACGGCGCTGCGCGAGAATTCCAGTTTCACGCTATCGGGCTTCACTCGTAGGGTTACGGTGGCGTCCGACAAGCCGACTACCGTTCCAATCATGCCACCATTGGTGACTACCCTGTCGCCGGAAGAAAGATTGGCCAACATTTTCTCAAGGCGCTTTTGGCGCTTGCGGGTCGGCATGATGACGAGCATATAGAAAATGCCCATCATCAATACGATTGGAAGCAGCGGACCGAGCGACTCCGCGAACTGCAACAGCAGTGCCGGGCGAGGCGCAACGCCTTCTAGTCCGAGTTGAATGGAAGCGTACAAAACCGTCCGTTGTCCCTGAATTGGCTCTCAACCGCCCACTAGGCCGCCGGCACCCTGGCACCGACGTATCCTAGACACTATACCCTAGATTCTTCAATCCGTCTCTCTTACGATACGCTCGCTGGTAGTACTACTCCAGCGGGGTCGTCAAGTGGTAGAACGGATTTGTTGAAGATAGGCTGGAAGCTCTCCAACGAGAATAGCTTCTCGAATTTTGCGCATCCTGTCAAGGTACATATGCAGATTGTGGAGCGTGGCTAGCGTGTTGAAGAGCAATTCTTTTGAAATAAACAAGTGCCGCAGATAGGCGCGAGAGAAGTTTTGGCATGTGTAGCAGCGGCATGTTGGGTCGAGCGGCGAGTCTTCGCGAGCGTGTGCGGCGTTCTTGATGACGACCTTTCCGCTGTTTGTAAATAGGTATCCGTTACGTGCGTTGCGGGTTGGCAATACGCAGTCCATCATGTCGGCGCCAAGGGCTACGTACTCGCCGAGTTCCTCGAGCATGCCGACACCCATGACGTAGCGAGGTTTGTCGCGGGGCAAAATATTTTCAGTAGCGTCGACCATTTCGTAGCTGAGATCGCGAGGTTCGCCGACTGACAGACCACCGACGGCGTAGCCGGGGGCGTCGAGTTCCAAAAGGCGGGTGGCGCACTCGCGGCGCAGGTCAGGGTACGTCGAGCCCTGCACAATTGGAAATAGCAATTGGGTTGAGCCGGCGTGTCGGTCTCGCCGCTGACGAAAAGCGCGCTCGGCCCAGCGCATACTTAACTCCATCGATTGACGGGCTCGCGATTGTTCGGCGGGATATTCGGTACATTCGTCGAGCACCATCATCACGTCGCTGCCTAGAGCGACCTGGGTGTCGACGACAGATTCCGGTGAGAAGAAATGCTTTGAGCCATCGAGGTGCGACTGGAACTCGACGCCCTCTGCACTTATCTTTCTCAAGCCGGCCAGACTGAAGACCTGGTAGCCGCCGGAATCGGTAAGAATCGCCTTCGGCCAGTTGATAAACGAATGCAGGCCGCCGAATTCCGCGATCAGCTCCTGTCCCGGCCGCAAGTAAAGGTGATAGGTGTTGCCCAGGATAATCTGCGCGTTGAGTTCTTCGCGGAGCTGCTTGGGAGTCAGAGCTTTGACAGTCCCCTGCGTGCCGACGGGCATGAAGACTGGAGTTTCTATCGTGGCGTGCGCTGTGTGCAGCAGGCCCGCCCTAGCGCGAGTGACGGGGCATTCCGCCAAGATTTCGAAGTGGGGCGTCAAGGCGCGGGAACCGAGCTTTCAGCTTCGCGCCTACGAGCGGCAAATGTCTATGTCAACAGCTAAACTGTTGCGACCCACCGGCCGCTAACGCCAAGAGCGTCACTAGACGCTTGACGATCGTGATCATCGGTCTACCGGCCATCGGAAAGGTGCCGCCGATTGTAAGTGCAATGAAGCCGGCCAGCAAGGCGTACTCGACCATGTCTTGCGCGAGCGACCCGCAGTACAGCTTTTTTAGAAAATTTCCCATTTCGGGCTAGTACTAACTTGCGAAAGTAAGGCCTTTAACTGTAAAATGTCGGTATGGCAAGACCGGCAACGGTGATTCGACTGAACGCCGAGGAAGAAGAGACGCTGCGACTCTGGGTGCGCGGCCACAAGTCCGAACGGCGCATGGTGGAGCGCGCTCGCATTGTGCTGCTGGCGGCCGCCGCTACCTCGACCGCCGAGATCGCCCGGCAACTGGGATCCCCGGCGGCGCGCGTGTCGAAATGGCGCACCCGCTTCGCCCAGCAACGTCTGGCGGGATTATGCGATCAAGCGCGTTCCGGCAGGCCCGCGCGGTACGACCAAGCGACGCGCAAACGCATCCTCTGCCAACTCGACGAAGCTCCGCCCGAAGGGCACGCCACTTGGACAGGCGAACTGCTCGCGGAAGCTCTCGGCGACGTCAGCAAGCATCAAGTCTGGCGCGTACTGCGGCAGCTCGGCGTGTCCTTGCGGCGGCGGCGCAGTTGGTGTTTGTCAACCGACCCGGAGTTCGCTCGCAAGGCCGCCGACATTGTCGGACTCTACCTCAGCCCGCCGGAAAACGCCGTGGTGCTCGCGGTCGACGAGAAGCCGAGCATCCAGGCCTTGGAGCGAGCGCAGGGCTGGCTACGCTTGCCCAACGGCAAGGCCTTGACGGGCTTCTCGCACGGCTACAGGCGGCACGGCACGACGCCGCTTTTCGCCGCGCTGGAAGTGGCTACCGGATTCATCATCGCCGGACACTATTGGCGCCGACGGCGTCGCGAGTTTCTCGACTTCATGAACCACATCGCGGCCATCCACGAAGGCCGCGAGATCCACATCATCTTGGATAACTTGAACACTCACAAGCCCAAAAATGACCGCTGGCTGCAACGTCATGCGAACATCCATTTTCACTACACGCCGACCTACAGTTCGTGGATGAATCAGGTTGAGGTGTGGTTTTCGATTCTGAGCCGCCGCGCCTTGCGGGGGGCGAGTTTCACTTCCCCCCGGCAGGTGCGCGAGGCCATCGACAGCTTCGTCCGCGTCTACAACTCCAAGGCTACTCCGTTCGAATGGACCAAGACCGTCGTCGCCCCTCGTCCCCTCGCCAGTAAATATTCTAATTTACGCAACTAAGTACTAGAACAACTGTACTGGTTGGGCGGCTTCTGGTACAGGGTACGTGAGTTTCAATCTTCGCTACGCAATTCGGCCTAGAAGCGGCTCAACAGTGCTGTATGGCGCAGGTGGTGCAGGGCGCGAATCTCACTGACGGCATCGAGCGTCTGCGTGCTTTGATCGAAACGCAGCATTCACCCGAGCGCGGATTCTATTTCGAGTTAGGGGCCGCCTACGAACAGATCGATGAGTTCGCCGAGGCGGCTGCGTGGTTCGAAAAGTCCTCGCTGATGGACCCGACATTCGCGTTGGCTCGCCGGCGCCTCGGGGCGGCCTTGTCGCAGGCGGGCGAGTTTGCGCGAGCGGACGAGGTGCTTCGCCATGCCGACCAGTCTGATCCTGAAACGTTCAAGGAACTTGGGCTGAACGCCGCTCGGGCCGGCAACTTCCAACAGGCCGTCGAACTGACCCGGCGCGCGATCGCGATCGACCCTGACCTGCCGGAGCTGCACAACAATTTCGGAGGCGCGCTTGGAGAGCTAGATCTCACAGGCGAGGCGGAGGCAGCTATTCGAGAGGCGATCCGCCTACAGCCGGACCTCGCCGAAGCTCAATTCAATTTAGGAAACCTACTGGCCGCGAGGGACGAAGCCGCCGACGCGGAGTTCCATTGGAAGCAGGCGATCCGCAGCCGACCCGACTATGCCGAGGCTCGTTATAACTATGCGATTATCCTGGCGCGGTCCGGACGTTATGCCGAGGCACGCAATCAATTGAATGCGGCGCTGAAGGCAGACCCGACGTTCACGGCGGCCCGGGACATACTCGAACAACTCGACGGGCTGCGGTAATAATGGTGCCCATGTGGACGCGGCGCTCATTTCAAGTTTCTCTCGCGGGTACTCTGCTTTCGAGCGGCCACGCACAGGGCCCGAGCGTGAATGTGGCCTCCGTCCGGCGCGTTTTTCATAATGGCGAGCACAATGCGTTTACGGATTTGGCTCGCTTCCAGGGGCGGTTGTACTTGACGTTTCGCAGCTGTCCTGACGGACACATGGTGCATCCAACGTCGTCGATCTTGGTACTGGCGAGCGACGACGAGGGCCAGTCGTGGCGTGAGGTGCATCGTTTTCGCGTGCCATTCCGCGACGTGCGCGACCCACATTTTTTGGTTTTTCGCGACAGCTTGTTTGTTTATAGCGGCACTTGGTATTGCGGTGAGCGTTCGCCCGAGCGCTACTTGATGAACCAACAGCTCGGCTACGCAGCTTGGACGAGCGACGGCACAAGCTGGCGAGGGCCACAGATGCTTGAGGGTACCTACGGGCACTACATTTGGCGAGCCGCGACGCATGCCGGGAGGGCCTACCTTTGCGGGCGGCGCAAGAAGGGATTTGCCGAAACGTCCACACGCGAGGAGCGCGACGCGATTGTCGAGTCGGCCATGCTCGTAAGCGATGACGGCCTGCGCTGGCGCACCGCCGGCCTGTTTCAATCGGACTGGGGGAATGAAACAGCGTTCTTATTCGCCTCCGACGGAAGTGTGAACGCCGTGGCGCGCGGCGGCGGACGAAGGAACGCGGAATTGTGCCGGTCGAAGCCTCCTTATAATCGCTGGACGCGTACTGACCTTGGGCGCTATGTTGGTGGCCCACTATTGGCAAGTTGGAATGGGCGCTTTCTGGTGGGTGGACGGCGGATGCTCGCGGCCACCGACCCGGTTACGGCGCTTTATTGGTTGGACTCCGAACAGCTCAGGGAATTCGCGACATTACCGAGTGGCGGCGATAATTCCTATCCTGGTTTCGTCGAGTTGAGTTCAGAGCGCGCCCTGGTTTCCTACTACTCAAGCCACGAAAAAAACAGCGCGGGCCAGATGATGACAGCAATCTATCTGGCGGAAATTAATATTCCCTAAAGCCTGTTGACAACGAGAAATAGCTGCTGCTCGATTAACCTTGGGTCTAAAACCTCAGATGTCAAAGTATGGAGGCTGCATTTCAACGTGAACTACGGGATTGATTCCTTCAGTATTGTTGTTAATCTCTGTTTACCAGTTAGTCGGCCAGCAGCAAGGCGCCGTCATCCCAGGCGCGACCATTGTGGACGATGAGTTACTCGTCAGCGATGGTGATGTGCACACGATCAGCCACTTGAATTTGAAGAGCGGCAAGATGACTGCGCAGTGGGGAACGCCTGAAACGCTGCAGCTTCCGCACTTGATGGCCTACGACGAAGCTGGGCTTTTGTACGTCACGGAAGTCAACGGTCAACGCGTACAGATCTTGCGTAAGGCAGAATAAGATACATGAGGATCGTTGCGTCATTGTTGGTTATCGTGGCCGCCTCCGGCCTAGCGGCCCAGGATCTAACGCCTGAGGCTGAGGTCCGCGCCAAGCGGGCGCATCGCGCAGCCGAAGCGGGTGTCCATGACGCCTCAAGAGCAATCGGCGAGTTGACCGAACAAGTTGCTAGCGTCCGCCCGGGCATCGGTTCAACCGACGCCCCCATCGAGAATCGCAATTTCATCGACGAACACATCTTCGGGCGCATCGCCGAAGACAACATTCCGCACTCGCCGCTCGCTGATGACCGCGAGTTCTTGCGACGCGCCTACCTCGACGCCACCGGCCGAATTCCCGAAGTCGGGGACCTCGTTGTTTTTCTCGAAGACACGGACCCCGACAAGCGCGACAAGCTGATCGATCGCCTCGTCGAGAGCGACGAATTTGTCGCCCGTTGGTCGTACTATTTCGAAGACCTCTTCCGTGCGGGCAATCGGATGGGCTTCGGCAAGAATCTCTTCCACTACTGGATCGAAGAGTGGCTACGGCTCGACCGCTCCTACGCAGACGTCGTCACCGACCTGTTGACGCAGGGTGGCAAGAGCAGCCATTCCTCCCCTGGAGCGCTGTATTTTGCGCGCGATTTCGTCAAGGCGCTCGATGACCCCGAGCAACCTGACGCCCACGATCTTGTCAATCGCGCCGACGCGATCGACGAGTTTACCGTCACCTACGGCAAGGTCCTGCTCGGCGTCAACATGGGCTGTATTTCATGCCACGACGGCGCGCACCATCTCGAGCAGGTCAACCTTTTCTTAACCAGCAAGACGCGCGAGAACTTCTTCCAGCAAGCGTCGTTTTTCGGCAAGACGCGCATGCTGATGAACTGGGAGAACGGCTTCCAGGCGAATACCGAGTACACGGTCGATGACGTCGAGCCGGGCTATCCCACAAAGGGCGAAAGCATCGTCCGCGTGCCCCGCTGGGGCGGTGACAACACGCCGACGTTCATTCTCAACGGCAAGGCTGCGAGCCCCGAGCGCCTGCCGCGAGACGAACTGGCACGGTTTATCACCGAAGACATTCAATTCGCGCGCGCGACGACAAACCGTATTTGGTCGGAGCTGATGAGCTTCGGCATCGTTGAACAGGTCGAGGATTTTGACCTCGCGCGCTACTACCCCGACCAAGACATTCCAGACGGCTGGACCGTTCAGCCCTCAAACCCCTACCTGCTCGACGATCTTGCCAAGGATTTTCAGAAGTCGAACTTCAGCTTCAAGCACCTCGTGCGCACGATCATGAAGTCGAGCGCCTATCAGCTTTCGTCGAAGTTTGACGGCGAGTGGAAACCTGAGTACGCGAGCTACTACCCGCGTAAGTTTGTGCGCATCCTCTCAGGTCCCGAGATGCACGACGCAATTGCGGTCGCGACGTCGAAACCCGGCGCGTACGTCAAGGGCGAGACGGTTACAGGCATGGCGATGGAGCTGATTGACCCGGCCTACGTTACGACTGAGGTTGCGGAATTTCTGCGCGCCTTCGGACAGCAGAGCCGCGACGAGATGCCTTCGCGAACGCCGACATCGGCGTTGCAGGCGATGCTGTTGATGAACTCCGAGGTCGTGCTTGATCGCGTCAAGGCCGAAGGCAACAGCCGCGTCGATCAACTGCTCAGCCGCCGTCCGGAAGATCGAATTCTGGTGGAAGACGCCTTGGCAACGGCGACAGGTGAGCAACCTACGAAAAAAACCATTGACGCCGCCCTTGACCGCGGGCTGATCAACCGAATCTACTTGTCGACGCTATCGCGCGATCCGCTTCCCGCAGAGATGGATGTCGCGCTGACGGCGCTTGGGAAAGACCGTACGCGAGGCCTTGAAAACTTGCAGTGGGCGCTACTCAACAAGCCTGAGTTTTTGTTCAACTACTAGGACTGTGAATGATGAACAAACTTGCATCTTTGAGCCGCGCGCGGCTCAAACTGGCACGGAGGAGACGAAGATGAAGACCGTACGTGACATGATTCCGACCCGCCGAGACGCGGTCAAATACGGCACGCTGAGTCTACTTGGCGCATTCGCGGAGACCGCAGTATGGCCGCCACGGCTTCGCGCCGCCGGTCGCGCCAATCCGCGCGGCACCGCCCGCAATTGCATCGTCGTCGAGGCCGCTGGCGCGATATCGCACGTCGACACCTTCGACTTCAAAGAGGACGAGGGCACTCAGGCCGACTTCGACGTGCGCCAGGTACGTAGCGACCTCTATCTGCCCTATCGTCTCTTCCCCGAACTTTCGTCCGAGATGGACAAGGTCTCAATCGTACGCACGTTCAAGAGCCACGAGGTCGTCCACTTTCGCGGCGAGTATTACACCCGCGCCGGGCGCCCGTTGAACCCGGCGCAGGCCGTCGAGATTCCGCCGGTCGGTTCGGTTGTCTCCTACGAACTTGAGTCGCAACGCAAGGAGTCGGACACCTTCCCGACTTATGTCAGTTGCAATCTCAAAAACCTCGCGCTCCCTAGCGGGTTTTTGCATCCGCGCTATTCCGGGCTCGACATTAACGCCAAGGCAGGCGCGGGAAGCGTTGCGGCCAAGGGCGAAGCGTTGGCGCTGCTCGAAGAACGTTTCCGTTTGCTGAACGATCTCGAGAAAACCGTCGACAAAGATCGCGGCAAACGTGGCCCCGCGCCCAACGCCTTCCGTAGTTTTCAAGATGACGCCTATCGTATTCTGGGCGACAGCCGTTGGCCCGAGGCTCTCACGCCGGCCGACGATGAAAAGAAACGCTATGGCGAGAATGAAGTCGGCCTCGGTTGCCTACTGGCCCGCAACCTGATCCAGGCCGATGCCGGGACACGTTACGTCCACATCAAGCATTCCGGTTGGGACCACCACAAATACATCTGGGACCATTCGCGCGCTTCCAACCACTACATTCATTGCAACGACATCGACCGCGCGGTTGCCAACTTGTTACGCGATCTCGCTGCGACGCCGTCGAAGCACTCGCCCGGCAAGACGCTGCTCGATGAAACCATGGTTGTCGTCCCAACTGAGTTTGGACGCATACCCGGTAAGCTGAACCTCGTTCAGGGCCGCCATCACTACAACGAGACCTACATCGGCCTCTTTGCCGGCGGCGGCATCAAGGGAGGCCGCATCATCGGCCAGACCGACTCACGCGGCGAGCAAGTTGTCGAGACGGGCTGGAAGTACCGCTTGCAACCAAAGACCGAGAACATCTACGCTTCGGTCTACTCCGCGCTGGGAATCGACTGGCGCAAGGAAATTCTCGATACGCCGTCAAAACGCGCGTACCGTTATGTCGATCATATCGGCGCCACCGAGATGTGCGTCGACGACGAGATTGCGGAGCTGTTCGTCTAGGTGACAGGCAGTCGCATTCTGCCGACCCTACTCCTCACGGCCGGCCTCGCGTTCGCGGGAGAGCCCGGCATGGTGCTTATTCCCGCCGGCGAGTTTCAAATGGGCCGGACTAATACAACCAGCGACGATACCGCGGGCATGCGTCCGTTGGCGTTGCGTGATGACCGCCCGATTCACGCTGTAGAACTCGATGCGTACTACCTTGACGCCCACGAGTTGAGTCAAGCGGAATACGCGAAGTTCGTCACGGCGACGAACCGCACGCCGCCCTATCACTGGCTCGACGGTGACGTTCCCGAGGGCAAGGAGAACTACGCGGTTCACAACGTTGACTGGGACGACGCAAACTCCTACTGCGAGTGGGCCGGCAAACGTCTGCCCACCGAGGCCGAGTGGGAACGCGCCGCGCGCGGCGGGCTAGACGGCAAGGACTATCCCTGGGGCGACGAATCCCCCAATAAAAAGGCGCGCTTCAATACTCCCGAAGGTCCGGGGCCAGTCGGCAAGTTTAAGCAGAATGAGTTTGGACTCTACGACATCGTCGGCGGCGTCACCGAATGGTGCTCTGATTGGTTCGAGCGTGCGTACTACGAGACGAGCCCGGCAGAGAATCCTCAGGGTGCTGGAAGCGGGATGTATAAGTCGGTCCGCGGCGGGTCGTGGTCTTCGGGGCCGCGCCGCATTACCGTGTTCTTCCGCAACTGGGTACGCCCCAATCAGAAGTCGCCAAACATAGGGTTCCGGTGCGCGAAGGACAGCGAGTAGCGCGATGCACACGCGGCGCGCTTTGCTGGGCTCTGCCACCCTTCCTGTAATTCCGGAGCTCTTCGCTACGAAAGCCGTAGACATCATCGAGCCAGACGTCTGCCGCGCGGGAGGTGTGACCGAGTGCCGCAAGATCGCCATCCTCGCAGAGCTGCACGTCGGATGAGCCTCGTTCGTATATGCGCTCTCGCGCCGGCCCATCGCCGCTCTGCTGTTTTTCGCCTCGGTCATCAACTACGTTGACCGCCAGACGCTCTCAGTCCTAGCCTCTGAGATCACCGCGGAACTCGGCATTTCCGACATCGAGTACTCCTACATCCTCTCCGCCTTCACCTTCTGCTACATGGGGATGTACATCGTCTCGGGACTTCTGATCGATCGTTGGGGGACGCGTATAGCGCTCTCCGTGTCGATGGTCTGGTGGTCGATCGCCAACGCGCTGCACGCCTTCTCAACGGGCGTCTTCAGCCTCGGCGCATTCCGCGCGTTACTAGGCATTGGCGAATCCGGCAACTTCCTCGCCGCCGAGAAAGCGATCTCCGAGTGGTTCCCACCAAAGGAGCGCGGCACCGCTAGCCCGGAAATCTCACCAGGAAGTAGCGGAAAGCCGTCCACTCTGGCATAAACGTAGTTAAGACAACAGGTTGGAGCCAGGAGAGAACGACGTTCGCTATGACAGATTGTACGCAATCGAGTTTCTGTTTCGCCACTGAGTTTGCGCGCGATGTTGTCGCCCGTTTCGATGGCGGCACGATTACGACCGAGGCCGGTTCGCTACTGCCGCACCGCAGCGAGCAGAAGACCGGCATCCTGCGGCAGTTCGCCGACTGCTTCCGCGATTACCGCGATCCCGAACGCATCGAGCACAGCGTCAGGCAGCTCGTGCGGCAGTGCGTCTACGGCCTGGCGCTGGGTTACGAGGACCTCAACGATCACGACCAACTGCGCGCCGATCCGCTGCTGGCGATGCTCTCGGGCAAGGCCGATATCGAGGGCCTTAAACGCCGCCGCGAGCGCGACCGCGGCAAGGCCGGCGCCGGCAAAAGCACCCTCAATCGCCTCGAACTCACGGCCCCTGATGCCGACAAAAAATCGCGCTACAAAAAGATCACGCTCGACAGCGCCAAGGTCGATGAAGCACTCGTCAACTTCTACATCCAGCGCCAGCCGCGGCAGCCGGCGCAGATCGTGCTCGACCTCGACGCCACCGACGATCGCCTGCACGGCAACCAAGAAGGGCGCTTCGATCACGGCTACTACGGCGGCTACTGCTATCTGCCGTTGTACATCTTCTGCGGCGAACATCTCGTCTGCGCGCGGCTGCGCGAGTCCAATCAAGACGCCTCGGCGGGAGCGCGTGAAGAGGTCGAGCGGATCGTCGAACAACTGCGCGGGACCTGGCCCGAAGTCGCGATCATCCTACGCGCCGACTCGGGTTTCTGCCGTGAGGAGGTGATGAGTTGGTGCGAGCGAAACCGAGTCGATTGCGTGTTCGGCCCGGCCAAGAATGCGCGCTTGTTGCAACGGATTCGCAAGCCGCAACGGCGGCCTGTGGCCAGCGCTAAGCCGGCGCGCGTGTTCAGCGAATTTCGCTTGTCGCACGCTGCAGAGTTGGAGCCGCAAACGCCGCGTGGTGGCCAAGGCCGAGTGCCTGGCGAAGGGTAACAATCCACGCTTCGTCGTGACCTCGCTGAGTGCCGCGTGCAGGCAAGCACGCAGCTTGTACGAGGATTTCTATTGCGTGCGAGGTGAGATGGAGAATCGCAGCAAGGAGCAACAGTTGGACCTGTTCGCCGACCGCACTTCGACAACGCTGATGCGATCGAATCAAGTGCGCTTGTATTTTTCCTCGATCGCGTATTGTTTGATGCAAGCGTTGCGGGAGTTGGGGCTGGCGGGGACGAAGCTGGCGCGGGCGCAGTGTTCGACGATTCGGGTGCGGCTGTTGAAGATTGGCGCGCGGGTTCGAATGACAGTGCGCAAGGTGTGGATTTCGATGGCCACGGGCCATCCGGCGCAGGCCTGGTTTCAGGTGGTGTACGCCAATCTCGAGCGAGCCGGACCGCTGCGCTGCTGAGCGTGCCAAGCCGGCATTTGGACTTCAAGTATCACTGGAAGCACACAAGCCACGGCAGGGGCCTTAGCCCGGATATGCCTAAAATATGTTCGAAAACGTCTCCGAAGCCTACACCGAAGCGCTGCCGGAGCTGCTGGCGGCAAGCACTACCATTTGAGGCGGCGACCCGCGCCAATCACTCAAAAATCGGTTCCAAAACTGAAATCTGCCCCTCCCCGTTACAGCTGGTGAGAAATGCGGGCTAAGTGGAGTTGAAGTCGATGTGGGCCGCGGGCGATTTGATGCACGCGCTCAGCTCACAAGCAGTTCCCCGGCGAATCGCCGTGGCATCCGTCAAAATTCGCGCTATGGTTCGTGGGCCGGTGGCGCTGGATTTACGCCCATCCAAGGACTGCGTCTTGGAGCCTCGGCATATCGAGGGCCCTACATTGACCAACACGAACGAGAGGAGCACCCCGGCGAGTTGCACCCGAAACTTCTCCCGGCGACCGGTGTGGGCATCGACCTTCAGTACTCGCGCGGACTCTGGTACTTCAACGGCGAAGTCAACCATTTTCAGCTAGCCTATACGGTAGAGCCAACGTCGAAGGCATCGACGACCTGGTGGGAGGTGAAGTGCGTTCTCCACCCCCGCTGGTGTGTAGTCGGACGAGCTAACTATCTGCGCCTGGACGAAGAACACGAGGCCGTTCGTCGCAAGACATACGAATTCGCTGTGGGATATCGCCCAGCCCGGGACGGCCTTATCAAGATCGGGTATCAGGCCGTTCACGGGCCCAACACTCGGGGATCGCTCGAAAACGTGCTGGCAGTCCAATATGTAATGCGGCTAAGGGGCCTATCGACGACGTTCTGCTGATCGCAATTGTTACGGGCTCCGTCCCTGTCCCGCTGTCCCTGTCCCGCTTCCGTTGCGGAAGCGACCAGCGGTCCGAGTTTGATATTGGCGTATATTGATCGTCGATCGTGTTCCACGCGCTCGAGCAGTTTACGTTCGGCATCCCGAAGTCGACAGTCCAACTTTCGCGCAACATATCGAGGGCCTTCTGACACCCCCGTTCCCAGTCGGAGCTCTGAGGCTTTTTCGTAAGCTCCGCAAGGAGCGAGTCAGCGGCCTGAACGACCGGATAAACGTCGGACTTGCGCATGCGCCGCGTACCCCACATCGGCGCACTGCATCAGCACCGTGGCCCCCTCGCGCAACACATCGAACTCGTCGAGACACTCGGCGCCTACCGCGTACAGAACTAGAAAACTTTCCACGTACGAGGCTTCATCGAGCCCCCGCCCGCAAGAACAGAGGCAAACCGCCATACGACGTTAGTGCTTCTTCGAGCGGCGTGTCGTCAATTTAAAACAGAAACTCGCCCTCGGCCGGACTCCGCAACGATCGCTTCAATCCCATACCGAAACTGTTGCAACCCTAAACCCATCGGGTGCGCCTTCTAATCCGCGCCCCATTGCTCGCCAGTGCCTATTCACGCCCGTCCCAGCCGCCGCGCTCCCGCTGTACGTTTGGCTCATGGACGGGTCCGGCGTCAAGCGTCAGGCAAAACGGGCGGTGATACGCTGAGCAATAGTGTCGTTCATTCGCAATAAATTCAACATAGCCGACGCCGACCTCAATCGTTATCTCAACGAAGCCCTCTCCCACGGCGGCGACTTTGCGGATCTCTACTTCGAGTACGTTTCGTCGACGTCCGTCGGACTAGAAGAGTCGATTGTAAAAAGTGCGACACAAGGCATTACAGTCGGTTGCGGCGTTCGCGTGATCAGCGGCGAGAAAACCGGCTATGCGTATAGTGACGATCTAGCGCCGGAGAAAATCGTGGCCGCCGCACGAACTGCGGCGCACATCGCGGGCGGTCCCGCAAGCGTGAGCGAGTATGGCTTCGAGTCGGCTCCGCGTCGTGAACTCTATGCCCTCGGCGGCGATGATTTGAGCCTTGCTGAGAAAGTGGATTTCCTCAAGCGTGCCGATGCCGCCGCACGCGCCTACGACCCGCTCGTCCGCGAGGTTTTCGCCACCTACGCTGACACCGAGCGGCACGTTTTGGTCGCGACGTCGGAAGGCTTTGTGAGCGACGACAGCCGGCCGATGGCGCGCATGAATGTGACAGCGTTGGCCGGTGACGGCGCCAACAAGCAACGCGGCACCGACGGCGGCGGCGGCCGTGTCGGCGCGCAGTTCTTCCGCGATGTCCGCACACCCGAGGACTACGCTCGCGAAGCCGCGCGCCAAGCCGTTGTGCAGCTCGACGCCGCCGAGGCGCCGGCGGGTGAGATGACGGTTGTGCTCGGTCCCGGCTGGCCTGGGATCCTGCTGCACGAGGCAGTCGGACACGGTCTTGAGGCTGATTTCAACCGCAAGCAGGTGTCGGCGTTTAGCGGACTCATTGGGAAGCAGGTTGCCTCCGAGCTGTGCACCGTGATCGACGACGGTACGATCGCCAACCGCCGAGGATCGCTCAATGTCGACGACGAAGGTAACCCAACTTCCGAGACGGTTCTCATCGAGAACGGAATTCTGAAGGGCTATATGCAAGATAGGCTTTCGACTCGCTTGACAGGCTCCGCCGCCACAGGTAACGGTCGCCGCCAGAGCTACAAGAACATTCCGATGCCGCGTATGACCAACACGTTTATGCTCGCCGGCGAAGACGACCCCGCCGACATCCTACGCTCGGTCAACAACGGCCTCTACTGCGTGAATTTCGGCGGCGGCCAAGTGGACATCACCAGCGGCAAGTTTGTGTTTTCGGCGTCCGAGAGCTACCTCATTGAGGACGGAAAAGTGACCCGTCCCGTCCGCGGAGCGACGCTGATTGGCAACGGGCCGGATGTTCTCAAGAAAGTCAGCCGAGTCGGATCAGACCTGAAATTAGACAACGGCGTCGGCACCTGCGGAAAAGAAGGCCAGAGCGTTCCCGTAGGCGTAGGGATCCCGACGATCAGAGTTGACGGGTTAACCGTGGGCGGCACCAACCCCGTTCGGGGCGCGTCATTCCAGTAGCTGTCCGCCGAGTAGGATCGATCGTGACCGTCCAATTTGTATCGCTGCCGCCGCGATGCAAAGCACTTCGAGCCGACACAGGGGCATCCGAAATCGAATCGAGGTAATCACGAGGAAGTAGATGAGCGGATAGAGAGCAAATGCGACCGTCGCGAATACCGCGAATTGGCCGGACGGCGGCCTCCTGTCCTTGACCGGATTACCTTGTGAGACTGATCCAGATTGGGCTTCCCCAAGCGATTTCTCGATCGACTTGGAGCACCCTCACGTAGTAGTAGAGCTCCCCGGCCGGCGGATCGACATCGGTAAAGGAAAGCGAAATCTCTTTGCGATCCGGATTCGCCGTGTATACGATTTTCCCGTTCCGAATAACCTCTACCCGGGCGATGGCGCTGGTTCCGACAGCTCGAATCTCGAGTGGAGACACCTTTCGAACGCTGAATGAGTCGCCCATGAAGTGCTTCCCAAACCTATAGTCGAGGATGATGTTGTCCGTTGCGCCGTAGGTCCGACGCTTCTTGATCGCGTCGAAGATTGACTCCCGGCTGGGCGCAACCGTGTAGGCCATCGCGTAGGAAATATGGGTTGACCAGTGATCGGAGCTGGCGATCGTCCCCAGGCGATACCCCTTTCGATAGGCGCTCCACAAGAAACCCGCCTCTTCGTAGCCGCCTATAGGCTCGTCCTCAGCCGAACGGGGGGCGCGAGGCCCGCCGGGGTGTTCGTAGGAAATGCGGTCGCCCTGAAAGATCTCGACGACGGGTTCGACTTCTGGATCGTTGTCCCGCCAATCGGTACCCATCTGAGAACCGGGCGTGTGAGGAATCGAGATCCCACCGCTCTTGCGCAGCGAAGCGTAGAGCAGCTTGGTATCGTTTTCGACTAAAGTCCCGCGGCGTGCGGCGATGTGAGGCCGTGGCCGGTCGAAGCCGGGTTTCGTAAAAAATGAGACGACGGGAACTCCACGCCGAGTGTGGAAGACGTTGCGGTGGCCGTTGGGAAACTCAACGCTCCTCTCATACGCGAAAAAGGTGCTGTAAGCGCCAGGAAGGTGGTACAGATCGTTCGTTTTTTCGATCAGCCACCACCAGTACTCGCTGTCGCCCCCGGAGTTGTGGTCGGTCACGGCGCCGAAATCCATCGCTCCGGCATCGAGCATGTAGCGATAGAAGTCGAATACGGACCCGTCGACCATGCCACCGCTGGAGTCCCATGAAAACTCCGTATGGCGGTGCAGATCGCCCCGCACGATCTGGAGCCGTTCCGCTCCAACTCGCGTTCGGTAGGCCCGGATCGCCTTTACTTCATCGCGCTCTCTAGGGTGAACAGGGTCGACCTTCATCGCTTCGGCTGAGCCCGACGGTTTGAGATTGAGGGTCGCCGCTTTGCCGTCGAACGGCAGACGAGCCGCGAAAATATTCGCTGTCACCTCTCGAGCTGGGCGCTTTTCCAGCCGCCCATCGGTCGGCCAAACGACGCGGAAACCGCCGTTCTGGTCGAAGCTTCCGTCGGCTCGGGCGGAAATGCGCCCCCAACTCTCCGGCATTGTGTAGATTGAGGACCACTTGTCACCCTCGTAGAAGATGACCGCATGCTCCCAGTACACCGGACGGAAGCCGAGACTATCGGTCCAGCGGATGTGGTTCCAGCGGTGAAAGAGGAGCGCGATCCGTCCACTCGCCGGGTCGGCATGGAGCTGCGGGAAGTCGTGATCGGGCACATCCGCCGCGCTCAGAGCAGCGGCCAAGTCGCCCTCAGGCTCGAGGCGACGTTCGCCCTCGAAAACGGCCAAATTGAGGCGGCGAGACTCGTACAGGCGGGCACCAGGTCTGGAAGGCTTGTCGATCCAGGAGGTCCACAGCTCTCGACCGCGGTCGACCCAGTTCGGATCGATAGTAGGGCCCGAATCCTTACCCCAATTCGGTGCAGCTTCGTCCCAGGCGACCCACACTCGGTCTTCGTTATCTACTGCCACGGAAGAGTGTGCCTCGAACTTTGGCGTACCGGCGACAAGTCGAATCGGGCCTAGCTCTCCATCGGCGAATCGCCTGAGGAGCACGTCATAGTTCCCATTTCGATATGTATCCCAAACGATGAAAGCGGCACCCTGGCCGTCGACGGCAATCTGGGGCTCCCAGTCGTTGGCGGGATGGTCACTGACTCGGACTTCGCCGGACCAAGTCGAGTTGTCGTAGTAGCGGACGAAAATGTCCGAATTGCCCCCGCGAAAGCCCTGCCAAGCGACCCAAAGCCAGCCGCGGGAATCGGCGATCACGTGATGGTCAAGGTCGGGGTTCGAGTGCGTGCTCAGGCGGATCAGCGGACCCCACTGATTGGCCGCCTCGTCGAGCGCGCGGGCGTAGATGTCAAAATTGCCTTCCACTTGCTGCGACCAGACGACCCACAGTTTTTGGGCGGAGTCGAGTGCGACCTGGGGCCGCCAAACGTCGCCGCTCACGCCCGGAACGCGCGAGAAGGTTCTCCAAGCGCCGTCGAACTTGCGGACGCGAATCTCATCGCGTCTACCGCTGTAGGATTGCCACGCAATCCAAACGGCATCGCCGGGGCCGGCTGTGACCGACGGATAGTCGTCGAACCTCGAATCGTCGGTCAGCTTCTCGGCCGAGCGCAAGCCGGAGATGCGGACCGCCCCGTCCAAGCGGGGAATCTCACGGCCGCCATCGAGCGCCGCGACTGGAAACGTAAAATTTCCCTGGTGGGTCGAGACTCTGACTAGCGCGCCGGCAGCGGCCGAACCTCGAATGATGAGTCCTTTGCGTGCGGGCAACGGACGGACGGGATGGCGCGTGTGAAGCTCGAAGTTATTGAGGCTGACGGTGTCCTGTTCGTTATGCAGCCAACCGCCCAGCGTCGTGATTCTTGCGTTGTCGGCCGTGACGGACCCGATCCAGCGCTCGGGAGGCGCCTCGCCGTAGCCGAATGTTATTTGGGCGGAGAAGGGTTCACCGGCGGCAGATGTCCCGAACAAAAAAGCCGTAGCTGTAACGAACCACAGTCTAGTCAGCAAAGATAAGCACTGTGCATAGTCTAGCTTGAGGTAGGGACGAGGCTTTCCCTCATTTATGGACACTCGTAATGCCCGGGCGCACAAAGGTGTCGCCGCGCCCCTCAGGGCTGACCCGCATTTCTCACCAGCTTGGCTGGCGAAACAATTGGCCACCAACCGATCCTCGAAGAAACTTGGATCTGGAGTAACGGGGACGTTCGGAACGCGGAAGATATCCAGCGTAGAATCCGCGCACTACGCGCCTTTGACTGTTGCGCTTACTCCGGCTCGTCAGGCTTATTCTTCCCGATCAAGTCATCGAACCTGACCCAGCCCGAGTCAACGACACGCTCTGTCGAGGTTGGCGTGTCCGCAGCCGCTGCCGCGAGGCCACAATCGGCCAGCGCCTTGAGGTAGTGCGTCTCGGGAACGGCTCCTTGTAACCGGTAACGATCGGCGATTACAACCGTCGGTACGGCTTGAACGCGCTCGTGCAAACCTGCCCGCTCGGCATTCGAGGCGACTTGCTCACGAAGCACGGGATCCGCCAAGTCGGCCTGAAACTTTTCAACATCCAGGCCTGAATTTCGGGCTGCCTCGATCGCAGTCTCTCCTATCGTTGGGTCTAGGCTGAGCGAAAAGAACGCCCGATACAGAGCCAAGTGGAAGCGGTGAAACAGCTTGTCACCTTGGAGTCGCGCGGCCGCGCTGGCCCAGAGTGCCAGCATGCTCCAGTGTGGCAGCTCGCCGCGATTCCACATCTGGTATCGGATACCATCGGCTTCCGTCATCGACGCCGCGCTTTTCCAGCCTCGCTCGACATAGCTGCCCTCGAATGCAAATGGCTCGGCGGGTGGGAACGGGCGAAGCGCGAACGGCCGCCACGTTAAGACGACATCGTCTGGAAAGCGTTCTGCGATCCTCCGCAGGCGCACGGCCGCGGGATAACACTACGGTCAAAGGTAGTCAGAGTATTCAATGATTTCAATCCGCTGATTCATGAGCCGCATTGTCTCAGGTCGGTTCGCGTCGAGATCGCTGAGTGCCGTAGTATCTTCGAACGATCATACAGCGATTTGTTCGGTCGCATGCTCCGTTCGGCTTAAACCTGGTGCCGTTGCGAATCCAGGACAGTCTGGTCGGCGGTACAATCTCAACGTCGTGATCGGCAGCATCACCAGCCACTACAAGCTCCTCAGGAAACTCGGCCACTTCGTAGGTTGCGAAACGCCCTCCGCTCGTGTGCCCAAGGCGAGGTCGGGCGTGCTTAACAAGTGTTGGGCAATCGGCGTTCTTCTCTTGCTTCCGTCTGCCTCGGCCTTGGCTGCTTCGGCAGTGCCGCCTGTGCTCGCCGATACGTCGCCGTTAGAGTGGCAAGACGACATCGACGTGCGGCTCATGGACGGAGCGCATCGCTTCGTTGGACGCAAGATCAACGAGTCGCTTGAGGCGCGCGGTGCGCGTTGGAGCCGTGAGTTCACAACTCCAGCCGCGTATGAAAAGTCGATCGCTCCGAACCGGGAACGCTTTCGCAAGTCCATCGGGCTGGTAGACGACCGCCTGCCGGCTCGTCTCGAAAGGTTTGGCAGCGACGATTCCCCGGTCCTGATCGCGGACGCCGATGGCTATACCGTGTACCAAGTTCGCTGGGACGTTGTCGAAGGCGTTCATGGCGAGGGTTTGTTGTTGCGTCCCACATCCGTTCCGGTCGGCTTTGTCGTCGCTCTTTCGGACGCAGACCAGACGCCTGAGCAGATTGCCGGCTTGGCTTCCGGTGTGGCAGTCGAATCTCAGTTCGCGCGGAAGCTCGTTGAACGCGGTTTTGAGGTTCTCGTTCCCACTCTGGTGGACCGCGGCTCGCAATGGGCCGGCCATCCAGAGTTCCCCAAGACGGACCAGACGCACCGCGAATGGATCTATCGCCAAGCCTTCCAGATGGGGCGACACATCATTGGATATGAGGTGCAAAAGGCTCTTGCAGGCGTCGACTGGTTCTCGAAGAGAAATCCCGACAACGCCAACATCGGCGTCGTGGGTTACGGCGAAGGCGGACTGCTTGCGCTCTACGCGGCCGCGGTCGATACACGCATCCAGGCGGCCCTCGTCAGCGGCTACTTCACCTCGAGGCAGAGTGTGTGGCAGGAGCCGATCTACCGCAACGTTTGGGGCTTGCTTCACGAATTCGGCGACGCGGAAATCGCTTCGCTGCTGGCGCCTCACGGCCTGGTCGTCGAACACTCCAAAGCGCCCAGGGTAACGGGTCACAAGGGCGCCGTCGATACTCCCAATTTCGCGGCGGTAAGAGACGAATTCGACCGCATCGACGGCCTTACGGGATCCATCAGGCAACCCAAGCGGCTTATCGCCGGGCCGGGCGGCGAGACTGTTCCCTTTGGCTCGCATGGCGCAATCGATGCGTTCGCAAAGATGCTCGGGTGGAGCACGGAGCTCGGGCCCGTAGCCTCACCTCCTCCAGACCGCCGGAAGGCGTTCGATGCGGGCGCGCGCCAGAGCAGGCAGGTACGCGAGATCGAAGGCCACCTCCAGAAACTTATCCGGCAGTCCGAGCATGTCCGCGACCGGCGATTCCTTCACAAGCTCGCCCCCGTACTCGCGGACCGCACCTGGACCAAGCGGCTGCGGCACGACACCGTCTCACCCGAAGCTTTCGTCGCCGGCGCCGAGGAACAGCGGCAATACTTCCGGGACGAGGTGATCGGGAATTTCGACGATCCACTCCTGCCGCCCAACGCGCGCACGCGCAAGATCTACGACAACGACAAGTTCGCCGGTTACGATGTCGTTCTCGATGTCTGGCCGGACGTCATCGCGTGGGGCATCCTACTCGTCCCCAAAGACATTCAGCCAGGCGAGAGGCGGCCGGTGGTCGTCTGCCAACACGGCCGTCAAGGTGTTCCGAGAGAAACAGTCGAGGGTGACACCGATTATTACCACGACTTCGCCGCGCGTCTGGCGGAACGCGGATTTATCACCTTCTCGCCGCACAATCTCTACCGCGGCGAAGACCGCTACCGCTGGCTTGACCGCAAGGCCAACAGCGTGAAGGCTTCAATGTTCTCGTTCATCCTCGCCCAGCACGAGCAAATCCTCAACTGGCTTGGGACGCTGCCCTTCGTCGACGCCGACCGGATCGCCTTCTATGGCCTCAGCTACGGCGGTGAAACTGCCGTGCGCGTGCCGACCATCCTGGAAGGCTACGCGCTTTCAATCTGTTCGGGCGACTTCAACAACTGGACTCGGAAGGTAGCCGCCACAGACCAGGTGTTCAGTTTCATGTACACGATCGAATGGGAGATGCCCTACTTCGATATGGGCTCAACGTTCGACTACGCCGAGATGGCCTATCTGATGGTGCCCCGGCCTTTCATGGTCGAGCGGGGGCATCACGACCGCGTGGGCCGTGACCGCTGGGTCGCCCACGAATACGCCAAAGTGCGCTTACTGTACAACCACCTCGGCATCGGTGACCGCACCGAAATTGAATACTTCAACGGCGGTCACACAATCTGGGGCCGAGCGGCGTTTGATTTTCTTCACAAACATCTGAATTGGCCAAAGCGTTAGCCCGCATTTCGAGCCAGTTGACGGAAGGCCCTGGGGGCCTCGAGATGCCTAGGAGATCAGCAATTCACTGGGTTATACTGAACTTTCTAGGGACTTTTAACCAACACGTACTATGTCTGAGCCGGAAGCAAATTCACCCGCAGCCCTTGACGCGGCCGCCGAGGCAGCCGCCAAGAAAAAGGCTGCCGCCGACGAGCGTAAGCGTAAAGCTGCCGCCGAGGCCGCTCGCATCGTGTCGCTCGTTCCGATTGCGGCGCCGCACGAGAAAAACTGGCCGTTCTCTGAAGGCACCATGACCGGCAATCGCAAGAAGAAGCCGATGATTCTCGCCGTTACGACAGAGAATTGCACCGGCTGCGCGGGCTCACCTGTGTGCATCAACTACTGTCCGGTTGACGAGTGCATGTACTGGATTGCGGACGAGGATCACCCGCCCTTCGGCCGCATCGAAGTCGACGCGCAAACCTGCATCGGCTGCAAGCAGTGCATTACTAAGGGGCCGGACGGCACGCTACTCGACGGCTGCCCGTGGGACGCGATCGACATGGTGCCGACGCCCGAGGTCGAGGCGAAGCTCGGCGTCAAGTTCGAGTTCTAGAATTGATCAGTGCAGCACTCGGCGAAATTTCTAGCCGTCGTCGACGACGCCAAGTCGCGAATCAAAGAAACGACCGTTGAAGACGTCAAGTCCGATCTCGACGCCGGGACCGACTTCATTCTGGTCGACACCCGCGAGGATTCCGAGTGGGACGCCGCGCACGCCGCGGGAGCAATCCACCTCGGCAAGGGCATCATCGAGCGCGACATCGAGAGCACCGTACCTGACGAGTCAGCCAAACTAGTGCTCTATTGCGGTGGCGGTTACCGCTCAGCCCTTGCCGCCGATACCCTACAGAAAATGGGCTATACCAACGCCTACTCGCTAGCAGGCGGCTGGCGCGCTTGGAAGGCCGCCGGGATGCCGGTCGAGAGCTAGCCCTATCCGCCACCACAGTCGAAAACTGGGCTAGACGGAAATCCGCCCTTGCCCCTTGCTAGCGGGACAGCGTTACTCCCTTGCAAAAGGACGGCCAGAATGTAGAGACAGGAAACGCGATGGATATGGCGCTCCCCGTGCTATCTCCGAGTAACCGATTCGCGGCTAACCAGAATATGTTATTTGCAGCTCTTACCGCCCTGCGGTCCCTTGCACTTGTTAGAACAGCAATCACTATCGTCGACGCAGGCATCACCCTTCTGAAACAAATTGCAAATCGGTTCTAGACAGCTGGACGTGTCGAAATCCGAACAGGAGTCGTTGCAGCTCAGGGTGCCGCCGTCTGGGAATCCCTGGGTTTCACAAGATTCACCAGACAAATCGGTTCCGTCACAGACTTCAGTGCATTCGATCAGATTATTGACGCACGTCGACAGGCACGGTTCCGTTAGCGTTAGGTCGCAAGCATAGAGCGCGTCGCGGCCGGCAATGTCGTCACGTTGCAGAAGCTGGTTGTTGCATGAACTAATCGAGGAGTTCATTACGGCGACTTCACCGTCTTCGTGGCCAAGACCGATTAGGTGTCCTATCTCGTGAGTGACCACCGTCTCCAGGTAAACCTCGCCCGCACAGCTTTCTTCAGAAAGCTCTTCTTCCGACTCGGAGGTCCAGGCGCTTCCGAACGGTCCGCTGCTGTTAAAGACTATGTCGGCGTCGGTAATCGCGACAACGTTTTGGCCGTCGCATGTGCCCGTCGTACCGTCGTCATAAAACCCCGTGAACGTCGCGGCCAGACAAAGGCCTTTGCAAACGTTGAAAGGGTCGCTAAACGACATATAACTCTCGCCGTCGCCGAGAAAATCCCGCTGGTGTCTCCGGTTTCGGTTGAAAGGACTGGAAGTGAAGCAGCGCCCGGGGGGTTATTCCAGACGAGGACAGCTCCGACTGCGTCGTTGACGCCCCCGTCGCCTTCGACGCCCGCTTTGCCATTCGAATCGACACGTACCAGCCTATCGTCGTCAAACCAGCGCCGGCGCGGCGACAACGGCTCGAACGCCGAGGCGATGAACGGGATCAAAAGAGCCGCGGCAGTCGCGGTAATGAAAGAGCGAGAGCCAATAACCTTTCTCATCGCCGACCTCCTTGACCACCGAGCTCGCGGACCAGCCCGGCGACGGTCAACCCGTCAGCGGTGCCGCCCTGCAAGTTCTCGTTCCCAATGCTGTCGCGCGCAACAACGGAAACGCCTTGCGCGTAACCTACAACTCGTGGCACCCCGTCATCCCAGGTGCCGATAAATGCGACGACTTGGGACCCTCGTTGAAACTCCGGAGCCCCCTCCATCTTGACCGTGCGGCCGTTCAACGTGCCACCAGGAACTCGAACGACGAGTTGTTGACTTTGCTCGTCGTGTAAGTTGCGGATGACGTTCGACGTTACTTCAGTGAAGATCATGCCCCGGTCGCCTGCAACGGCCCGCATGTCCGCGACACGGGCTTGGACGACCGACTGCGACATATTTCGCAAGGTCGGGATGTCCGCCTTGAGAATCGTAGTAGCTAGCACGGGGCCGCTCGCGGAAACCAGCAACGCGACGATCAAGCCTGCGCGGGTTAATGTAAATCTGTCTAATTGACTCATAGTGGGTTCATGTCTCCTTGACTTCCTCATTAGCCGGCCCGCGGGGCGCTTGAGTGCCGGCAGAATTCCAGCCTGAGCAGATGTGCTGAAAGGCTGTTTCAGCTAGACATGAGTATACAAAAGATAACGCCTTAATCCAATAGGACTGAGCTAGTCCCAGTCGTAGTTGAGGGTTGAGGAGCGGCGGTGTAGAGGGGCATTGTACTAGGCGACTTTCGGTTCGGCTGTGGCGGTTGGATTGAGGACGGCATCGAGCATCCAGAGATCCTTATAGCCCATGATCTTGCGGAAGTTTTTCTCGGTATCCAGGAATGCCGCCGCCGCCCAACGGCGCACCATCGAAGCATCCTTCCAGCGCGTCACGCGACGTGTCTTGCGCCGCACGCCCGCGTTCGGGCTCTCGACGATGTTGGTCGTCGCCAGACAACGATGCAACGACGGCGGCAGCCCCAGGCGATTGATCGTGAAACACTCCTCGAGACCCTCGCGCAAACTCGCCGCCGCCTCGGGCCAGTCGCCCGCGTACCATTCGGCCAGCTTCTTGAGCCGCGTTTGACCGTCCTTGGCTTCGAGCCGCCAGGCCGCGCGGATTGCCGCTTTGCCTGATCCTGTTCGGCCTTCGGCAGCCGGTCGAGAACGTTGCGCAGCTTGTGGGCACGGCAACGCCGCACCGGAGCGTCACCAAAGATTTTGTGCACTGCCGCGCGTAAAGCCTTCGAACCATCGAGTACAAAAAGCCTCTTTTTCGCGGGCGAGACGCCGCGTTCGACCAAGCCTCGCAGCAAGTCCTCGGCAGCCGCCGCGCTTCTTGCCGGGTTGCGTGAGCGCGCCTCCGGTGACCTGTTGCGCCGAGAGTTCGAGCACGGCTTGGATCGCGGCGCGGCCAACTCGCAGGTCACGCTCATCGCGGGCCAATTGTTCGAGCCGAATTCGAAAATCGCGCTCGGACTCGGCCGGGTTCGAGGTGGTTTTAAATTCCGTGCTCTTGAACAGGGTTAGGCTGTGTTCAGCGGCAATCCAGTTGGTAAATTTCCGCTTCCAGGTGGTGTAGTTCTTTAACTTGGTTGCATCGGCAGCTAGCTCTCCGTATTCGGATGTGACACTTGTGTCGGGTCGGCGAGCGAGGTCAGAGGCCTCAAGATCAAGATCTTCGGCGCGCTCCCAATCAACACACGGGGCTAGCTCCTCTTCGATTGGGGTGACGACGAAGAGGTTCTCTTCATGGTCGACCTTGGCCCGCGCGTCGATGTACTGGACACTCGCCACACCAACCAACATGGGCTCGTAGACCAGCGCTGCCGCATCGTCGACGGGCTCCGAGCACACCGGAGCGTATAGCTGGGAAATGTCCTTAGGTAGCGCTGGTTTCGCGGGAACGGCCTTGGTCGTTTTCGGCGCGGCGACGGGCGGGGGCGCTGCTGCCAACGCCTCGACCTCGCTTGCGCGCCCCGATTTCTTGGCGTCCATCAGCCGTTTGATCTGCTCGCGCGTCATCGGACCTGACAGGTACGACAGCGCCCAGCGGGTGTGGAAAATCTCAGGCGCGCCTTCCGATACCCATAGTTCGAACTCTTGTGGCGAAAGTTTTGGGAAGGTTAGCAGCAGGTTCGCGAGATCGCCCTTGGGGTCAGTGGCGATTACTGGAATTCCGTCTAATAGCGCTTCCTCAAGCAGACAGACCGATAGACCGGTTTTGCCGCTGCCCGTCATGCCGAAGCAGACTCCGTGGGTCGTTAAGTCCTTCGAGTCGTAGAGAACGAGGTTTTCATTGCACTCTCCGGTGGCCATATCGTAGCCCTTGCCGAGGTAGAATGCGCCTAGCTTTTCGTACGGGGTGCTCATCGGAAATAGGGTTACGTCTGCGACTGCTCTTCCTCAACGCACTTGCTTCCGCGCGCGCCACCGAAACCTGGCCATCGCTGGAGTGGGACAGCGACTTGTGAGGTTTTTTGAGAATGTACGGTGGAACGGGTTGTTGCTGAACTCTCTTGGAGCTAGGCTTTTTTCAAGTTGGCGTATTTTACTACCAACTTCCTAAGGCCGTGGCCCTGAAAATGTATCGTCAGCTTGGCGTTTTCGCCATCGCCTTCTCGGCGCATGACTGTGCCTAGACCAAATTGCGAGTGACGCACTTGCGTGCCGCGTTTGAATCCGCCCGCGTCCCGCAACTTTGCGACAACCTGGCCGAGTTTTGGCCTGCGGGGGGCGGGTGGTTTTGGTTTGGCCGGCGGGTATTGGCGATTGGGTGAAGCCGGCGTGGGTGCGCTGACATTGACTCCGCGCTTCTTAAAGAACCCGGCTACGGCGTCGACGGAATCGTAAGTCTTTCCAGTGCCAATCTTTGCCGCGGCAAGCTTGTTTTCGGCAACGCTTCGCACCAGTTCGCGCTCGTAGAGCAGATCAACTCCGTCGTCGAAAGCGTCTGAAAATGGGTCCTGCGCGACCTTGCTGCCGCCCGGAGTACGGTCGTCGAGAAGATTCAGCGGGACTTCGCTCAAAAACCGCGACGGCGTCATCCACTCCGGCGCGCCACCGCCGAAGCGTCGACGCTCTTTCGCGCAGGTGAGTACCAACTGCTGCTCGGCGCGGGTCATTCCGACGTAGCAAAGACGCCGCTCCTCCTCGAGCGCCGACTCATCTTGCAGCGAACGGCTGTGGGGAAAGAGCGATTCTTCCATCCCAATTAGTGCAACCAGCGGGAACTCGAGCCCCTTGGCGTTGTGCAGAGTCATCAGCAGCACTTGCACCTGTTCATCGATCTGGTCGGAGTCAGAAATGAGCGCGGCGTGATCAAGAAATTCGTGGACGCCCTCGTCGCGTTCATCCGCATCGGCGGCGGCGTTCAGAAGCTCGTTGATGTTTTCGAGGCGGCCCGCCGCTTCGATTGAAAGATCGCGCTCGAGCATTGCGCGATAACCGGTTTCTTCGAGGGTCCACTTCAAGAGTTCGTGCACCGAGGAGTTGTCAAGTTTCTTGCGCAGCGCCCCCATCAGCCGGTAGAACTTGCCGAGGGCGGCGGCGGCCCTCGCCGCGAGTATTTGATCGTCTAGCGCGGCGCCGATGGCGTCCCAAAGCGTGAGGCCTTTTTCTCGCGCGTGAGATTGTAGGCGCTCGATCGTGGTTTTACCAATGCCGCGCGCCGGTACATTGATTACGCGCTGCAGCGCAATGGGGTCGGTCGGCGAGACTGCGGCCTTTAGATACGCGATTAAGTCTTTGACTTCCGCTCGCTGGTAGAACGAGACGCCGCCGACAACGAGGTATTTGCGATCGTAGCGTCGCAGGGCTTCTTCCATCTGCCGCGACTGCGAGTTTGTGCGGTAGAGCACCGCAGCTCGCTGCTCGGGATGGTCTGAAAGATAGCGGTTGAGATAGTCGGCTACGTAAAGTGCCTCCTGCTCGGCATCTCTTGCCTGGTAGAAAACGATGCCCTCCCCGGGGGCGCCGTCGGTCCATAGCTTCTTGCCCTTTCGGTTGAGGTTTTGCTCAACGACTGCGCCGGCCGCTTCGAGGATCTTCTTCGTCGAGCGATAGTTTTGCTCTAAACGAATTGTTTTGGCGTCGGGAAAATCCGACTCGAAATCGAGAATGTTATTGATGTCCGCGCCGCGCCAGGAGTAGATCGATTGGTCTTCATCGCCGACGACGCAGATGTTGCCGTGGGTGTCGGTTAGTAGCCGCATCAAATCGTATTGCGGCCGATTGGTGTCTTGGTACTCGTCGACCATCACGTAGCGAAATCGCGAGCTTGCCCACGTGTGGACCTCCGCGCTGTGGCGCAGCAGACGCACGGCCTCAAGCAGCAGGTCGTCGAAATCTAGCGCGTTCGCCGAGCGCAGCGCGTCCTCGTACTTTTCGTAGACGACCGCGAGCTTTTCGCTCTGCGGAGAGCTCGCCTCGCGATAGAAATCCCGCGGCGATTGGCCCGCGCTCTTGCCGTTTCCAATGAGCGAAAGGGCGGCACGCGGCTTCATGAAATTATCGTCGAGGCCGAGTTCGCGAAATACTCCCTTGACGACGGTTAGCTGATCGGCGGCATCGTAGATATTGAACTGGCGCGTGAATCCGCTACGAACGTCCGCCAGCGGGTCACCATGTGATCTCAGCAGTCGGACGCAGAATGAATGGAACGTCGAAAGCAGAGGTACGGAACTAGGCGGCATGCCGCTTTGGCGCAGCAGCGCTTCGACGCGGGCTCGCATCTCTTGCGCGGCCTTATTTGTGAACGTCACCGCAAGGACGGCGTTGGGCGGAACTTTTTTGTTGAGAATTAGGTGCGCGATACGCGTGATAATCACGCGCGTCTTGCCGCTGCCCGCGCCGGCGAGGATTAGCAGAGGCCCCTCGGTTTCGAGAACGGCCTCCTGTTGTTGAGGATTGAGGGAATCGAGAAGGGACATCCGTCTCCCTATTTTACCGATGGCGAAGACTCGGCCCGGTTAGCCCGCATTTCTTACCACGTGGCGGGCGAAAGTGCCAGAGAGGTGTGTCAATACGAGGCGAACTCGGAGGATTGCGTTCTGGAAGATATCCCAGTTGCGCCTGTCGATTAGTCCACAAATGAAAAAGAGGGCGCGATAACTCGCGCCCTCTTTGATGAATTTGCGGTGCTTACCAGATGAAGCGCCCGCTGTACTGCCACTCGCGGCCGAAATGCGTACGGACCTGGCTGCTGACCCGACCGAAGTTGCCGCTGTTGACGTTCGTCGACGGGTTTTGGCCGTTGAAGCTGTTTGTCAGGTTGTACGACTCCATGCGGAACTCGAACTCCAAACGTTCGTTGATCTTCGTCCTTTTGGCAAAGGTCATGTCGATGTTCGAGAAGCGCGGTCCGTGAACGCCGTCGTGAGTCCACGGGTTCGAGCGGCGCGTGAACGCCGGCAGGTTCGAGAACGCGTCGGTATTGAACATCCGTTCGCGATTCGGGTTACTCAGAGCCGGATCGCCGTTGACGAGCAGCCCGTTGAACTGCAGCAGTTCGCCGCCGGCGTACACATAAATCGAGCTGACTTGCCAGCCGCTGATGAGTTTGCCGAAGACGCCCCTTGCATTGGGCGCCACCGACTTACCCTGCCCAAACGGCAGCTCGTAAATGCCGGCCAACGTGAACTTGTGACGGCCTCTCAGATCTTGCCGATACCTGAAAACTTGGTCGACCTCGTCGACCTCGTCGTAGAAGTTTTCGTTCCGGGCGCGGTGGTAGTTGTAACCCGAGACGAAGTTGAAGCCATTCGCGAACGGCCGCTGGAACTGCAGCTGAAGAGAGCTGTAGCGCTCGTTGCGGCCCGGCGACACGCGCTCGGTGATGCCGTTGTTACGGTAGTGCGGGTACGGGGTGAGAAGCTCTCGAACCCGAACCGTCCGCTGGTTGGCCAACGGTCCCGGCATGATCTCTTGCGGAACTCCGAAGAACGGGTTGTCCACACGGTCGTTGATGCGGCTGCCCACGGCGAAGCCGATCCGCGGATCGAGCAGGTTGTGACGCCGGTCAAAAGGTTGGTCGTGCCCGAAGTTGGTGAAGAAGGTGGCATCCATCACGATTCGAGAGAACAGCTCCCTCTGCAGTGAGAAGTTGAACCGGTCGTTGATGCCGGCCTGCCAGTCTTGATGGAAGAAGATAGCCTCATTCGAACCCAACGTCGCGTTGCGGCCAAATCTCTGGCCGAATGGCTCCGGCAATGGATTGGGGTTTGCGCCGCCACTCGGGAAAGGGTCTCCAAAGAACGCTCTGGGCGTTCCGTTGATCGAAGACAGAGGACTACCCTCGATTTCAAAGCCCGGGTAAGGCGTGCTGCCTAGGATGTCGAGGCCCGCATCGGAGGCGCCGCCGCCTTTCTCCTGAATGGGCGGGGTCGCGTAACGAGCGTAGCCAATTCGCAAGGCCGTCCGGTCGTCGAGTCGAATCGCGATTCCGGCCCGAGGCAAGAAAAGATTCTTCTGCCCTTGCCAGCCGCGTCTGTTCTCGCTATCGGCAAAGACCCAGCCGCCGCTGATGTCCAGAGGTGTCGTCCGCAACGCCAAGACGTCTGCCGGGATCGGCCCCATCGCCGCTCGTAATTCCGGCAAGTCTTGGTTGAAGTCAAGGAAGCGCGAAATCCGGTTGGTCGGGTCCTGCATCGGCGTCTCGTATTCGTACCGCAGGCCGAGATTCAAGGTGACCCTTTGGCTCAATTTGAAGTCGTCCTGGACGAAGAATCCAAAGACATCGATGCGAGGACGGTTAACCGCGACAGTTCGGGCTCGGCTGTAGCTATCGTCCATAACGCCGAGCAGCATCGAAGCCCAGGCGTGACCGAGAGCGCCTGTGTTAGGACTGTTCGCCGTATCGGCCGTCGGGTCTGCCCGGAACCGGAATCGCATGCCTCGCGGACGGGCCGCTAGCACGAGCTGTTTGCGGTACTGGCCGCCGAACTTCACATAGTGCCGGCCCACTTGCTTAGAGATCTTGGCCTCCAAGTTGTACGTGGTCGGCTCTTGGAACCAAAAGCCCGAGCGGCCGAATCGGCTTCTGCCATCGGCGCGGACATCGATCTCAGGGAAATGGACGGCCGGGATATCCCGCACGTGCGATGCGTACCAGTTGTTGCCGGGCCAAAGCTCGGCCAACCCTGCTTCACCGATTTCCGCTTCGGGAGTGGAAAACGAATCGGTGATCTTGGACCATGAGCCGCGCACGTTGAAAACAGTTGTGGGATTGATCGTCCACACGATATCGCCGGAAGCCTGTGCGCTATTGCGCGCGCTACCTTGACGGCGCTGCGCGACTGAACCGGAATAGTCCGGCTCACTCTGCGTGGTATGGAAGCGGCTGAAGCGCCCAAAGACTTTGACGCTGTCGCTGATGTTGTAGTCCGTGCGGTTTGTGAAGTTCCAATACTTGAACGTGATTGGGAATACGATACGGTAGTTGTTGGCTCCAGACGCGTTGTCTCCCGCGTTGTTGGGCGTCCAGGTCCTGTCCATCACGTTCAAAGACGTCTGATCGAGCCGGCCTGCGGGAATCACGTTGTTCGCAAACGGAGTCCGATTGTCGCCGTTCGGATCGGTCGTCATTGGGTCGTGGATGGTGCGCAGGCCGCCATTGCGGTTGAAGCTATTGGAGAAATCGCCGCCTCGTTCTTCCGGTGTCGGGAGAGTCATGTTCACCGTGCTCGGCGAGCGGACGTCCTGGCCTTCGTAGGAGAGGTAGTTGAAGACCTTGTTCTTGACGATCGGATTGCCCGAACTCACGCCCCTAACATTTCTCTTGACCACGCTCGCGTTCGATGAGAAGGAGTTTGGCCGGGGGTTGAGGAACGGTTGGCGGCCGAAGTAATAGGCGCTGCCGTGAAAGTCGTTGGTGCCGCTCTTCATCTGCACCGAAATGATGCCGCCGGCGCTGTGGCCGTACTCGGCGTCGGTGGAGTTCTGCTGAACGTTCACCTCGGAGACCGCGTCCATCGGCGGCGTGTAGACGCCTTTCGCGCCGACCAGCTGCGGCACGCCATCCATCAGCACGTTGTTGCGCGTCGAGGTGTTGCCGCCGACGTCCAACTGACTCATAGCCCAGTGATGGTAGGGCGCGTTCTCGGCGCCGCCACGGTAGTTCACCGCCGGGTTCAGGGCCGCCAACATATATGGGTTGCGGTTGAGCAGCGGAAGTTCCTGCGACATCTTCGTGTCGAGAGTTGATTCCATGGTCGTCGTCGAAAATGACACCGCGACCGGCGCTTCTTCGACAGTCACCGTCTCAGAGATAGCTCCGATTTCCAACGCTGCGTTGACTGTGATGTCGGCTCGCGTCTGAATAAGAATGTTGCGCTGTTCAAATGAGCGAAACCCATCGCTTTCCACGCGGATCGTGTAAGTTCCTGGAAGCACGAAGTCGAAAAGGTATTGACCCACCTTGCTTGTTTGGGCTGTATTCTCGCCATTGGTGTTGTCGTTTATGAGTGTGACGTTCGCCGCCGGAATTACGGCGCCGGACGTGTCGGCCACAGTACCACCGATTCTCCCGCGCAGCTCTTGGCCGATGGCGCCCGGGACGACGTTTTCGCGAATTGCGCCGGCCGCCAACTCCACATCGCCTTTGCGCAACAACGCCGCCGGCTCACGGTGTGCAGATAGGCAATTCTCCAGATGCTTGGGAGGCGCGGTATCGCGAATACGCGAAACCGTTGCGAACCACGGCGAACTGATTTGTTCGAGTGTGTGGGCGAGCACCGCATTCCCCGTACGCTCCCAGATGAACCGATGGAATAGGAAATCGGTACGCCCCACCTTGTAGCCGTCGACTCTCTCGATGGCCTCGGCGAATCCTTCGGTGATGTGGTCCAACTCATCGAAGTCTTTGTCGCTCATAAGGCTCAATGCGAGCCGCACCGCCGATTCCTCGAGTGTTGCGCGGACGGCCATGCGCTGCTCGGCTTCACCACGGGAAAGGCTTTTGACGACTGTCGACGAGTGGGGAATGCGGACGACCAGTTCGCCGCTTTCTAGGCGCAAAAGCGCCTCGCGGATAGTTGATTGACTGACTCCGAAATCCTTTGCTAGGTGCATTTCTCGCAAAGCGTCGCCCGGCTTGTAAAGCCCACTGACGATCCCGCCCCAAATTGCTTCGTAGGCCTTGAGCGAGCTCGTTTTCTGAGCCGTGGCTAGACCTTGCGGAAACGTGAACTGGGTGTGCGACAAAATTGTGACGTTCAGGCGGCTTTGGTGCGAGTTTCCCAGTAGTCGTCGAAGTGGTTGGAGAGGCGGGAGCAGCGCAGGGCAATGATGGCATGGGCGGCGCGCAGGCTCCAGAACATGCCCGATCGCTTTAATCGAGACGCAATCACTGTGCGGCAGCCGGCCTCGATCACTCCCGAGCCCACGAACAAACCTTGTCGCCGAAACTCGCCGTACCGCATCCGCCCCGCATGGCGCTCGAAATAGTCCGCCTCCAGCGCCACTTGATGCGCCAACTCAGCATCATCGGTTTCAATCGCGCGCAACGACGCGACCAGTTGTTCGATGCGTCCCGCGTCGAGCTTCTTGCGCATGCGCCGTACCCAACCATGACGCCGGCTCTCGTCTGATGGATACAGCTTCGCGGCCAACTCCCAGAGCTGCTCGCGGGCGTGAAACAGATCGACGATCTCGATCGCTCCGGGAAAGTATTGGTGCGCAAGATTCCAGATCCAGGCCGCGCCGTCGCCGAGGATGACCTTTTTGCGCGCCCGGCTCCAGCCCCGTCGCCAAGCCTCACGCCAGATGCGTCGGCCGAAAGCGGCGGCGTCCTCGATTGCGCCGCCATCCTTGCCCTTGCGCCCTCGTGTCTCCGCAGCCGTTGTCGGCACGCCCGTGCCGTCCATTTCGATGTAGAGAATCGGAATCTCCGGCGCGCGGATTTCCAGAAGTTCCAACTGCACGGCGCGCTTGATCTCGACCTGTTCGAGGGCCGCGATATCTTCGCCGATCGCCTCGGACTCGCGCTCAACCGCCTTCGCCGTTACCTCCACTCCGGCCAATTCGTCGAGCAACACGCGGCCGCGGTCGAACGAAGTTTCACTGCCGACCAGCGCCGTCATGCGGCGCACGCCCGGCGAATACCACGCGCAGCACACCAGCTACTTCCGCGGCGACTTCTTGTTGGATCGCCTCGGCCGTTTTTTCCCCCGCGGCGTCAACTCGCTGTCTTCCTCCACGGGGCGCAGACGGTAGATCTGTTCGTTGACCTCAAGCAATTGCCGACTCAGTTCGCGGAAACGCTGGAACGTGTCGACTTCGCGTTGGGCCTTGCGTCGGGCGGCTGGCGAGGAAAAGGTCTCACTCACGCTTTTGCCGTTGACTTTTTTGGTCAGGCGGTAATTGGGGCCGTGAGGGGGCTGGCCGGGTTGGTGGCAGCGGCAGGACGGTTTGCCGCAGCGTCCGCTGACGGCGCTGATCGAACCGCTGCGGAAGTCACCAAGATCGAGAATCCGAGCGAGGATGGCTTTTCGTTGACGTTCCAGCGCGACGAGAGAATCGGTCATCACACACCTCCTTATCCTAACGTATTAATACGTAAGGATTAATGCGCAAAAAAAGAGAACCCGCAAATCATCATTCTCTTGTCGCGCACCCCGGTTAAATCGCGTCGCCTCTTTTCCAATTGAAAGATGAGCCTGAAGGAGAGAGGCGAAGCAGCTGCGGGTTGAGGGGGATTATAGCGTGAGTTGAGGTCGGCGGCTACAGCTATTTGTGGCTTCGTAGGGCGGGGTGAGGGGGATTGCATAAGGGGGAAGGGGCGGCAGCCCCAGTCCCCCTTTGCAGCCATCCCAGGCGAGACCCCACGGCCGTCTTCGGACGTGGGCCGGAGGAGCCGACAACGCCTCGGGTCGGGGCGTTGTCTACCGCGTGCGCCAGCAGATCGCGAGGTCTTTGCAGACGCGTTGCCGTTCGTTGCGCTGAGCGTCGAGTTGCTCGGCAAACTCGGTGTCGGAACAAGTGTCCGCTCGCGCTTGGAGCTTCTTGAGCGAGCGATCCGCGCGCAGGCCGCGCTGCTCGGCGGGCAGGCTGAGCAGCTTTTCCCACGGCGTGCTCCACTCGGCGTACACCTTGCGCAACTTGCCGCGGCGGTCTCGGCGCTCGCTGGCGAAAGCGCATGGGCGATGAAAATTCAAGTACGGGTTGAGCCACTGGCGGTAGAAGGTGTCGATCGCCTGCGTCGCTTCCGAGGGCAAAAACTGGTAGCCCATCCACTTGCGCACCACCGCGCCGTTCTTGGTTTCAACCAAGGCATTGTCGTTCGAACGGCGCGCGCGAGACTTCGTAAATTCAATTCGCAACTTCTCGAGCAGTTTAGCGGTTTGATGGTTGACGAATTCGCTGCCATTGTCGGAGTGAAAGCCGCGAACGATAAATGGAAATTGTTCCAAAAGCCCTTCCAGCAAGGGAATGAGGTGATTTTCGTTGATGCGTTGGACGCAGCCGACGGCCTGCCACTGCGTCACTTCGTCGACCACGTTGATGCTGTAGGCGCCTTTTTCACCTTCCTGTTCGGGCGAGTGCACGGTGTCGATGCGCAGGTAGCCCGGACGTCCTCGCGGCTCGGGTTGGCGGCGTTCGCCGATCGCAACGGGTGTCGGTCGAGTCTTGTCGAGATGCAAACTGTGACGTTGGTAGACGGCTCTTTTTCGCAAGTTGTACAGCTGGCCCACGGACAATTCGGCCAGGCGTCGAAACTCTTTGCGGCCGTAGATCTGGAACTCGCGTTGGAGAATGCGGCGGGTGGCCGGCCCCGAGAGGCGCTGATGAACTCGATCGACGTGCGCCAGTAAGACGCTGTCGGCGCGTGTGTACTTGCTGGGAAAACGGCGCCGCCGATAGGCCCTCGGACGGACGCACTTTTCGCGCAAAAACTGCCCGATGAGGCGAGTCAATTGGGCGCGGCTTAAGCCGGTTAGCTTGCTCAGGAAGCGTCTCAACAATCCTTTAACCGAGCGCTTCTGGTCGGCATAATGATGCCTCTTCAGGACGCCTTCGACGAGCGCGTATTTATCCGCTCGACTTCCGGCCTGGAACTCGACGGACCCACACCCGTCGAGAAAACTCTCGATCTCATCGAGACTCAGTGATTCGGCTTGCTGCACGGCGACTCCCATCGCCCGCAGTTTGCCTGTTCCTAATCGACCTTGCCCAAATTACCTCCAGGCTCATCTTGTGTTGGAATCACCCCTCCCTTCAGGCTCATCTTGTATTGGACAAGACGGCCTGAAGAGATGGAACCGCCGACGATGTACAAGTACGACTCGTCGCAGTACCCGATCATGTACATGACAGTTTCCGCGTCCGACATGGACGCGAAGGAACTGCGTCACTTCGTCGAAAAACAGATTCAGTACCGCCTTGAACGTGCTCCCGGCGTCGCTGCGTTTACCGTTCGAGGCGGCTTGCGCCGGGAAATTCACGTCGATTTGAATCTCAAAAAACTGCGCGCTCTCGATTTATCGATTGCGCGCGTCGTTCAAATTCTGCGGCAAGAGAATATGAACCGCCCCGTCGGCCAGGTTGACGAGGGGCGATTCGAGGTGTTGCTGCGGACCAGGGGCGAGTTCGAAAGCCTGGACGAGATCCGCAACGTTGTCATCACTACGCGCAATGGCGTGCCGGTCCACATCCGCGACATCGCCACGGTTGAGGATAGCCACGAAGATGCTGACTATCTAGTCAGCGTTGACGGCCAGCCCGGTGTTCGGCTCTACGTCTATAAGCAGTCGGGCGCAAACACGGTGAATGTGTCCGCTGCTCTGTGGGCAGAAGTCGCGAAGATTCACAAGACGTTTCCGAACATCACCATCGAGAAGACTAGTGACACCGCCGACTTCATCAAGGCATCGATTGCGAACGTAAAGAACGCCACTTTGCAGGGTGGCGGGCTCGCGATTGTCGTGCTTCTGTTTTTCCTGCGCAGCCTTTCAAGCACTCTCATCATCGGGGTCGCGATACCGATCTCGGTGATTTCAACATTCGCGCTCATGTACTTCAACGGGTTTACGTTGAACACGGTGTCTTTCGGCGGCTTGGCGCTGGGCGTCGGCATGTTGGTCGACAACGCGATTGTCGTTCTCGAAAACATCCATCGCCATCGCGAAGACGGCAAGGGAGCCTACCAGGCGTCTCTTGACGGCAGTAAAGAAGTCGCCATGGCGATCACCGCGTCGACAATTACGACTGTCGCCGTGTTCATTCCGGTCTTGTTTATCGGCGGCATGACGGCGCAGACGTTTCAGCAGTTAGCGTATGTCGTTAGCTTTGCCCTGATTTGTTCGCTGATCATTGCCCTCACAGTCGTACCCGTGTTGTGTTCCAAGCTGGTGGGCCACCGTGAAGCGAGCGGCGCGCTGGGTGCGCTCGATCGCTGGGCGGGCCGAATCCAAGATGACATGGCCGACACGTATGGCCAGGTCATTACTTGGGCGCTCGACCTCAAGGCGTTAGTGACTTTGAGCTCGGTCGCCCTATTCGCCGGGACGATGTACCTAATCCCCTTAATCGGGGTTGAGCTACAGCCTGAAGTCGACGAGGGCGAAATCCGCGTGAACGTCGAGCTAGAGCCCGGTACGCGCGTTGAGGTCACCAACGAAGTGATGCAAGAGCTTTGGGGCATTGCGGTTGACAACGCCCCAGAAATCTCAACCTCGATGGTCAACGCCGGCGGCTCTTCGGGCGGAAGCGGAGGCGGTGCAAATCGGGGCGAGTTGCGGCTCAGCCTCGTGCCCCAGGATCAACGCACCCGGACGGCCAAGGAAGTTGCTAACGAGCTGCGCCCGATGCTGCAAGTACATCCGGGAATGTTGATTCGCACGCGTGTCTCGAGCGGAATGTTCCGGCGCGGACGAGGTGGCAACGAGGATGGCGACCGCCTCGCGGTGGAAATCCGAGGACACAACATCGAGACGGCCGCGCAGTTGGCGGAGACGATTCGCGAAAGAATGTCAACCGTCGACGGAGTGGCCGAGGCGCAGATTAGTCAAAGGCCGGGTATGCCGGAAATGCTGGTCGAGGTCGATCGCATGAAGGCCGCCAACATGGGTCTCAACGTTTCGGACATTGCGACGACGCTCGAGACCGCAATCGGTGGTACGCGCAGCTCGATGTATCGCAAGGATGGTGATGAGTTCGCAATTCTCGTGCGGCTACGTGAGCAAGACCGCTTGAATTTGCAGTCGGTCGGGGAGGTCCCGCTGACAACGGCGACCGGGCGGACCATACCCGCCCAGAGCGTCGTGTCGCTGCGCAGGCAAGAAGGCCCGACGTTTATCAGCCGTGTCGATTCCGAGCGCAGGCTCTATGTAACCGGAGCTGTAACGGATAGAGATCTGGGAAGCGTAATCGGCGATCTCGACGTCGTGTTGGGCGAAATCCCGATGCCCGAGGGATTCTCGATTGAGTTCGGCGGCGAGTTCGAAGAGCAGCAAGAGGCCTTCCGCGATTTGCTGTTCGCGGCGATCTTGGCGCTGGTTTTGGTTTACATGGTCATGGCGTCACAGTTTGAGTCGTTGCGCGACCCGTTTTTGATCTTGTTCTCCGTTCCCTTGGCAGCGATCGGTGTCGTGCTGATGTTGCTGATCACGGAAACAACGTTTAACCAGCAGGCATTTTTAGGAATCATCGTCTTGGTTGGGATCGTTGTCAACAATGCGATCGTGCTAATCGACTATACAAATCTGTTGCGGCGTGAGCATAAGATCAACTTGCGACGCGCGGTTTTGACGGCCGGGACTCGGCGCTTACGCCCGATCCTAATGACCACGATTACGACCGTGCTTGGGCTAGGACCGATGGCGCTAGGACTTGGCGAGGGCGCCGAACTGCAGGCCCCCATGGCACGTGTGGTGATCGGCGGGCTGCTCACTTCGACACTGATTACGCTTGTCTTTATTCCGGTTATTTACACGGGCCTAGAAGAACGCATCGAACGCGCGCGCGAACAGAAGCCCACGGTCGACCCATTCGAGCCCGTAGCTGGCGATTAGCCGAGTGAATTTGTACTGCGCCCCGCCGTTCGGCGCGGTAACATCTTGCAAGACGAGACGCCCGTATTGAGGGAGCATTGACAATGGCAAATCCAAACATCGACCGGCGCCAATTTTTGCAGACATCCGCGCTGGGAGCCGTCGGGTTCGCCGCCGGACTCGACGTAGCCGCGGCAAAAGAGACGAAGCCTACGTCCGAAACCCTCGTCGCGCACTTCTACTCGACGTTGGGCGAAGACCAGAAGGCGACGATGCACTTCGACTTCGACGACCCGCTGCGGTCGAGAGTCGAGAACAACTGGCACATCACGCCGGCGCGCATCGGCCAATTCTTCAACCGCGAGCAGCAGGCGTTGATTCAAGACATTTTCTTCGCTGCACTGCACAACCCCGAATTCCATAAGCCGCTGGCGCAGCATTTACGCGATGACGCCGGCGGACTAGAGGGCTACTCGGTCGCCCTATTTGGCGAGCCCGGCACGGGGAAATTTGAGTTTGTCGTCACCGGCCGGCACATGACCGCTCGCTGTGACGGTGATTCGGTTGACGGTGCTGCCTTTGGCGGACCGATTTTTTATGGCCACGAAGGCGATCGATTTGTCGAGCTTCCGACGCATCCAGGTAATGTCTACTGGTTCCAGGCGTTGCGCGCGAACGAAGTCTTCCAGGCTCTCGACGGCAAACAGCGCGAGACGGCGCTCCGCGATCGGCTCAGGCGCGAGACCGGGACGAGTACAGTTGCATTGCGCGCCAATCCAGACGATATTCCGGGTCTACCTGTCGCCGACATGAGCCGCGATCAGCGCGACCTTGTTGACAAAGTACTTGAGGACCTCTTGCTGCCGTTCAGAGAGGCCGACCGCAACGAGGCGATGAAACTGATCCACGAAACAGGCGGCGTTGAGAGCCTGAAAATGTCGTTTTCCGAGAGTCAGGACACGGGAAACGATGGTGTCTGGGATGTTTGGGAGCTTGAAAGCCCCAACATGGTTTGGCATTTTCGTGGCGCGCCCCATGTCCATACGTATGTCAACATTCAGAGAGAGGCTGGTTGGCAGCCTCCAGACAGTCTGGGCGGAGGTCGTGGAAGCGGTCGCATGGGCCGGCGGCGGGGACGATTTGGCCGGGGCTGATTTAACTTTTTCAGCGTAACCCGATTGGGTGTCAGATTCGCCCTAACGGGCAGCGGGATTGTAAATAGCTATGAGTCTTCCGGAATTTTCAATCAAACGGCCAGTGACGGTCTTAATGGCCGTGATGGTCTGTCTGCTACTTGGCGCAATCTCATTCGTCCAGATCCCAGTCGATCTGATGCCCGAGATTGACTCTCCGAGCTTAACGATTACCACCGACTACGAGGGCGTCGCACCCGAAGAGATCGAGACCCTGATCAGCCGCCCGATGGAGCAAATCGTCTCCTCGGCTCCGGGGGTCAAGCGGGTCAGTTCGACTTCGAGCGAGGGGCGCTCCGCGGTGAGAGTCGAATTCTCATTTGGAATGGATATCGAAGTCGCGACCGACGAGGTCCGCTCGCGCCTCGACCGTGGCCGCCGCGCCCTGCCCGATGACGTGGAACCGCCCACAATTTTCAAGTTTGACGTCACCCAATTTCCGATCATGTTCCTCACAATGGCGTCGGATGAACTTGACGCTAAGGAGATCCGTTCGTTTGCCGAGAAGTCGATTCTGTACCGCTTTGAACGCGTTAAGGGTGTCGGCCAGGTTCGAGTCGGAGGCGGGCTGCGTCGCGAAATTCACGTTGACCTGAATCTTGAGAAGTTACGAGCGCTAAACCTATCTGTCTCGCAGGTAGTTAACACGATTCGGCAAGAAAACATGAATCGGCCGGTAGGGCCGGTTAAGGAAGGCCGCTTCGACGTTTTATTGAGAACGAGTGGTGAATTTGACTCGGTCGACCAGATTCTAAATGTCGCGCTGACTTCGCGCCAGGGTGTTCCAGTCTACGTTCGAGACGTCGCCGAGGTCGAAGATTCGCACGAAGACATTCGGCACTACGTAGGTGTAAATGGCAAGCCGGCGCTGCGCCTGATCATGTTCAAACAGTCGGGCTCGAATACCGTCAAGATTTCCGACGCTGTCTGGGCTGAAGTGGCCGAGATCGAGAAGGACTACCCCCATCTCGCCATCGATAAGACCATGGACACCGCGGACTTTATCAATTCCGCGATCAACAACGTCAAAGGAGCGGCGGGCGCCGGCGCCGTATTGGCCGTTGTCGTTCTGTTGTTCTTCCTTCGCAGTTTCTCCAGCACGATGATCATCGGGGCTGCGATCCCGATCTCGGTGATTTCGACGTTCGCTCTGATGTACTTCAACGGCTTTACGTTGAACACCGTTTCGTTCGGTGGATTAGCCTTAGGCGTCGGCATGCTGGTCGACAACGCGATAGTTGTCCTCGAGAATATCTATCGCCACCGCGAGAAGGGGAAAAGCGGGAAGGAAGCGGCACTGTTCGGCAGCAGCCAAGTCGCCATGGCGATTACGGCCTCAACTTTCACTACGATCGCGGTCTTCGTCCCCGTGCTCTTCATGGGTGGCTACTCGGCGCAGACGTTCCAGCAGTTGGCCTATGTCGTGTCATTCGCGCTGCTGTGTTCGCTACTGGTCGGGCTGACGGTCGTCCCCGCGCTTTGTTCGAAATATTTGGGTAGCGGCCAGAGCGCCCTACGCATTTTCAATCCTCTAGAACGCCTGATGACTTCGCTGGCGGAGTCTTACGCCGGCGCCATCGATTGGTCATTGAACAACCGCGCACTGGTAACGGTCATGGCTGCCGGCCTATTCGGCGGCTCGATTTGGCTTTCCGACTACGTCGGTGTGGAACTCGAGCCCCAGGTGGACGATGGCCAGATCCGTGTGAACGTCGAACTCGAGTCCGGCACGCGCGCCGAAGTCACCAAAGAAGTAATCGACAAGATGGAGGCGATGGTACTCGAGGCGGTACCCGAGATCGAGTACATCATGACGGAAGCCGGCAGCGACAGCCCCTTCCGCTCGATCTCGACGCACACGGGCGAATTGCGGATCACGCTCTCGGACCAAGCCGAGCGGCAGCGCAATGCCCGCCAGATCACCAATCAAATACGCCCCATGCTGACCAGCATCGCTCCCGGAATCCAGGTGCGGACACGCATTTCAGGCGGCAGTTTTGGGCGGCGGCGCGGAGGAGCGGGCGGCGGCGACCGACTACAGGTCGCCATTCGGGGCTACTCGCCGGAAACTACGCAGGCTCTAGCCCTACAGGTTCGGGACACGATGCTATCCATTCAGGGCGTCGCGGAGTCGGAGATCAGCCGGCGCCCGGGCACGCCCGAGATGTTGGTCCGCGTCGATCGGCTAAAAGCCGCCAGCCTAGGCATGTCGGTTGCGGAAGTCGCCGACACGTTGGAAACGGCGGTCGGTGGTCGCCGCACCTCCTTCTATCGCGACGAGGGTGACGAGTACGACATTGTTGTTCGCCTACGCGAAGAG
>CBDBHI010000062.1:0-92446 GCA_965205595.1 Bryobacterales bacterium
CGTCTTCGGACGTGGGCCGGAGGAGCCGACAACGCCTCGGGTCGGGGCGTTGTCTAGCGCGTGCGCCAGCAGATCGCGAGGTCTTTGCAGACGCGTTGCAGTTCGTTGCGCTGAGCGTCGAGTTGCTCGGCAAACTCGGTGTCGGAACAAGTGTCCGCTCGCGCTTGGAGCTTCTTGAGCGAGCGATCCGCGCGCAGGCCGCGCTGCTCGGCGGGCAGGCTGAGCAGCTTTTCCCACGGCGTGCTCCACTCGGCGTACACCTTGCGCAACTTGCCGCGGCGGTCTCGGCGCTCGCTGGCGAAAGCGCATGGGCGATGAAAATTCAAGTACGGGTTGAGCCACTGGCGGTAGAAGGTGTCGATCGCCTGCGTCGCTTCCGAGGGCAAAAACTGGTAGCCCATCCACTTGCGCACCACCGCGCCGTTCTTGGTTTCGACCAAGGCATTGTCGTTCGAACGGCGCGCGCGAGACTTCGTAAATTCAATTCGCAACTTCTCGAGCAGTTTAGCGGTTTGATGGTTGACGAATTCGCTGCCATTGTCGGAGTGAAAGCCGCGAACGATAAATGGAAATTGTTCCAAAAGCCCTTCCAGCAAGGGAATGAGGTGATTTTCGTTGATGCGTTGGACGCAGCCGACGGCCTGCCACTGCGTCACTTCGTCGACCACATTGATGCTGTAGGCGCCTTTTTCGCCTTCCTGTTCGGGCGAGTGCACGGTGTCGATGCGCAGGTAGCCCGGACGTCCTCGCGGCTCGGGTTGGCGGCGTTCGCCGATCGCAACGGGCGTGGGACGGGTCTTGTCGAGATGCAAACTGTGACGTTGGTAGACGGCTCTTTTTCGCAAGTTGTACAGCTGGCCCACGGACAATTCGGCCAGGCGTCGAAACTCTTTGCGGCCGTAGATCTGGAACTCGCGTTGGAGAATGCGGCGGGTGGCCGGCCCCGAGAGGCGCTGATGAACTCGATCGACGTGCGCCAGTAAGACGCTGTCGGCGCGTGTGTACTTGCTGGGAAAACGGCGCCGCCGATAGGCCCTCGGACGGACGCAACGCGTGTGCAAGAACTGTCCGATCAGGCGGGTGAGTTGCGCGCGGCTTAAGCCCGTGAGCTTAGCGAGATAACGCCGCAGGAGACCCTTGACGGAGCGCTTCTGGTCGGCATAGTGATGCCGCTTCAAGACGCTTTCGACGAGCGCATATTTGTCGCTTCGATTGCCGCCCTCGAAGGCGACGGATTGGCACCCGTCGAGAAAACACTCGATCTGCTCCAGACTCAGCGATTCGGCTTGCTGCACGGCGACTCCCATCGCCCGCAGCTGCTCTGTTCCTGACCACCCAACGGATCCCCGTCAGGCTCATCTTGTATTGGAATCGCCCTCCCCTTCAGGCTCATCTTGTATTGGACAAGACGCTGCTGCCTTTACACTTGTAACGCTTTGCTCCCGCGAGGGGGCTCGAGGTTCCACGCGCGACTTACCTCTTGAAAGTCGACAGTCCTGTCGCACGATTTCTCAACCTTCAAGGAGTTCAAATCAATAGAATGCGTAAATTCACAAAGTTCCTCGCGGCAGCGGCCCTAGTGCCCATGCTCGCGATGACCGTTTTTTCCTCAAACGCGAACGCTCAGTTCGGATCGAAGATGGTGAAAATTACCGTCACCAACATCAGCAATCAGGTCTTATCGCCCGTCGTTGTCGCGGCGCACAGCTCTGGAGCTTCGATTTTCAAGGTTGGTGAGATGGCCTCTCCCGAGCTAGCCGGGCTCGCCGAAGACGCTGTCTTTATGCCTCTCGTGGGTGCTCTGGAAGCGACCGACGGTGTCGGCGATGTCGGCGTAATCGTGGGTGCCGGCGGACCGATCGTTCCCGGCGAATCCGCTTCAATTGAAATCGAAGCATTTGGCCTCACTCGGCTGATTTCAGCTGTCTCTATGCTGGTCTCGACCAACGACGCGTTCGCCGGGCTCAACTCCGTGAGAGCGCCCAATACCGGCATCGGAACTCACACTGTCGTCGCCTACGACGCAGGTAGCGAGGCGAATACCGAATCGTGCGACCACATTCCCGGCCCCCCTTGTGGCATGCCACTTGTGACCCCTCCGGATATGCCCGAAGGCTATACCTACGTGCATCCAGGGATCCGAGGCGACGGCGACGTGCCGTTAAGCCGCGACTGGAGAAATCCAGTAGCGCAATTCACGATTGAGCGATTGCGCTAGTCGTTTTTTCGTCGCATAAACAACTTGGCGATAACTGCCGGGCCACATCATTTAGGTGCGGCCCGGTTTTGTCGTTTGGGCAGTTCGACTCGGCCGCTTCAGGTGAGATCCCTCCGTGTATTTTGACCACCCTGTAACGGCCGCGGATGAGAACGGCGGAGCGAAACTAGACCATAGAGCGGCGAATCGAAGCTGCTTTTGGGCGGAGTAAAAGTAGACCGTCCGAGTGGTCCAGCGAACATTCCTGTGGTGTTTGTGGGACACGAGAGGGATGTATCGCGTGGAGCTATACGCTCAAGTACGGCGCAGTGTCTTTGTCGAAGGGCTCAGTGAGCGCGAGGCCGCCAAACGGTTTGGCCTGGCGCGAGGGACGGTGCGCAAGATGTTGCGCTACGCCACTCCGCCGGGCTATCGGCGGCGCCAACCAGCGCAGAGGCCGAAGCTGGATCCCTTCACCGGAATCGTCGATCAGATCCTCATCGACGATCAGGAACGTCCGAAGAAACAACGCCACACCGCAAAACGCATCTTCGACCGCTTGCGCGACGAGTACGATTTCACCGGCGGTTACACGATCGTCAAGGACTATGTTCGCGACAAGAAGCTCGGCGGGCAAGAGATGTTCGTGCCGCTGGTGCATCCGGCGGGCGATGCCCAGGCCGACTGCGGTGAAGCTCTGGTGGTCATTGACGGCGTACAGCGCAAGGCGCACTACTTGGTGGTCGATCTGCCGCCTAGCGATGACGCTTTCGTAAAAGCTTTCCCGGCCGCGACGACGGAAGCGTTTTGCGAGGGGCACAACGCAGCGTTTCGGTACTTCGGCGGCGTGCCACGCAGCATCCTCTACGACAACACGACCTTGGCGCTGGCGAGGATTCTGGGCGACGGCAGGCGCAAGCGGACCAGGGTGTTCAGTGAACTGCAGTCGCACTATTTATTCTCCGATCGTTTCGGGCGTCCGGGCAAAGGCAACGACAAGGGAAAGGTGGAAGGACTGGTCGGTTATGCCCGGCGGAACTTCATGGTGCCGGCGCCAAGGTTTCCAAGCTGGGAAGCGTTCAACGAGCAGCTCGAAGCGCAGTGCCTCAACAATCGTAAGCGGCGCTTGCGGCGGCACACCGAAACGATTGAGGAACGTTTCAAGCGTGACCGCCAAGCGTTGTTGCCCTTGCCGCCCACGCCCTATGACGCCTGCGACAAACGCACCACGCGGGTGACGTCGCTGTCATTGGTGCGCTATCGCGCCAACGACTACTCGGTGCCCACACGCTACGGACATCGCCAGGTGTTGCTGAAAGGCTACGTCGATGAAATCGTGATCTGTTGTGGCAGCGAAGAGATCGCGCGCCACCGGCGCAGTTACGAACGCGAAGAGTTGATCTTCGATCCGCTGCATTACCTAGCACTGCTGGAACGCAAGACCAACGCGCTCGATCAAGCGGCCCCGTTGGCGGGCTGGGAGCTGCCCGAACAGTTCCCGTGCTTGAGACGTTTGCTCGAGGCACGGTTGGGAAAGCCAGGCAAGCGCGAGTACGTGCGGGTATTGCGATGACTGGAGGACTTCCGATTCGAGCACGTTGCCGCGGCGCTGCGCCAAGCCTGCGAGTTGGGAGCGATTGGCTTGGATGCAGTCAGGCACTTAGTGCTGTGCCGCATCGAGCAACGGCCGCCGCGCTTGGACTTGACGAAGTATCCGCACCTGCCGGCAGCCCAGGTGGAGCAAACCTCCGCTGCGGACTATTTGGCACTGCCGGCACAAGGAGGGGGGTAATGGCGAGGTCGAAACTTCTGCTCGAAGCGCATTTGAAAGCGTTGCGGCTGCCAACCTTCCTGCGCGAGTACGACAAACTGGCGCGGCAATGCGCCGCCGAGAGCTTGGATTCGAGGAGCTTCCTGCAACAACTCTGCGAGCTGGAACTGCTCGACCGTGAACAGCGGGCCACCGAGCGCCGCAGCAAGGCCGCGAAGTTTCCCGTGACCAAGAGTCTGGACACTTTCGACTTCCCGTCCTTGCCGGCGTTGAACAAGAAGCTGGTGCTGGAACTGGCGCGCTGTGAGTTTATCGACCGCCGCGAAAACGTGCCGGCACTGGGTAATTCCGGCACGGGCAAAACGCACATCGGCTTGGCGTTGGGACTGGCGGCTTGTCAGCGCGGCTATCGAACACGCTTCACAACAGCGGCGGCACTGGTCAATGAGCTGCTCGAAGCCCGAGATGAACGGCGCTTGCTGCGATGTCAAAAGCAGTTGGCCAAGCAGGATCTGCTGATCGTCGATGAACTGGGCTACGTGCCGCTATCGAAGACCGGAGCGGAGTTATTGTTCGAAGTGTTTTCCCAGCGCTACGAACAGGGCTCGACGCTGGTCACCTCGAATCTGCCGTTTAACGAATGGACGGAGGTCTTCGGCTCCGAGCGGCTGACCGGCGCCCTGCTCGATCGCCTCACGCACCACGTTCATATTCTAGAGCTGAACGGCGAAAGCTTCCGTCTGATCCAGAGCAAGAAGAAGCGGGCTCACTCTTTGGGCTGACCCACCGGCCACTCGCCCGGTTTTCGTGGGACGGCCTCCACTACGCCTGGGCCGCCCTAAAGGGCGACCGCAGGCTCCGTTCCAGCCGTCCCACGAAAACCGCTACCCCTTCACCAACTGGTCTACTTTTGCTCCGCCGAAGTGGTCCAAATTTACTCCGCCCTTGACACGCGGCGCTGCTTATCGGTTTTGGAAGGCCGAGTAGGGGCAGTTCCCCCAGTAGATCGGGGCGTTTTCGACTCGCTCGCCGAACACTCGAGCGTGACAGACGCGGCAATAGTTAAACGCCTGCCCGGACGCGCCCACACGCACGATCTCTTCAAATACACAAAGCCCGTGACCCGCGTCTTTCGAGTCCTGTAGGACCGGCAGGGGGCCTTCCGCGCGCTGCATCAGATCAGAGTAGATCTGCGATTTGAGCCTGGTTGGGGCGCGAAGCTGATCGTCGTTGGACTCAGCTTCGCTGAGCGCCACCAAGCGTTCGAACTGTTCGTCATCCGCCAGCACTGGTCGAGGCGGATTGTCAGGCTTCTTCATTCCACCTCCGTTTGAATTGTATCCTGGCCCTAGCGAGTAGCCTCTCAATGGCCTTATCGGTGCGATCGAGTTGCGAAGCCATCTCTCGGGTGGTGCGCTGTTCCCAGTAACGCCAACGAAGCACCGTGCGGTAGTCTTCTTCCAACCCACCCATTGCTAGTGCAATCTTTTTGACAAGCATCTTATCGTCGAGTAACTGTTCGAAGTCGGCTTCCACCGTCGAGACCGCCGGCTCCGTGTCACCCGCGGGAATCGCGTCGCGCAGAACTTTGCGATAGTGATCTTCGACCTTGTGCCGCGCGATGCCGTAAAGCCACGAGCGCAGAGCGCTAGGTTCTCGCAGATTGTCGATGCTTTCAAAGGCGGTCACAAATACCTCGTGCAACAGGTCTTCGGCCAACTCGACTCGCGGCGTTAACCGGCGATGCAAATAGGCGTAAAGCCCGTCGGCGTAGTCAGCAACGAATAGCGCAGTAGCCTTGCGGTCCCGCGAGCGAATCGCCGAGACCAACGCGGCGTCAGGGTCGGCCGGTTGTCGAACTAGATGATCCTTCGGACGGGTCAAGGGCGATTCGTAGACCGTGTCCAAACTAGTAAGTCGTGAGCCACCGCCGAATCCCCCTCACCAACCGAGGGGATTACAGATGGCAAGTTGCCAGGCCGCGCTTCACGAGGTATTCCTGGTGGTAATCCTCTGCTACGTAAAACTGGGTGGCCGATTCGATCGAGGTCGCAATCGGAGAACTGAAACGCCCCGAGGCGTCTAGGGTTCGCCGCGACTCTTCGGCCGCCGATTTTTGTTCAGGTGAGTGATAGTAAATTACGGTGCGGTATTGATCGCCGAAGTCCGGCCCCTGGCGATTGACCTGCGTCGGGTCATGTGAGCTCCAAAATGTTTCGAGCAGGGTGTCGTAAGAAACTTTCTCGGGATCGTATTCCACTTCCACGACTTCCGCGTGGCCTGTATCGCCACGGCAGACATCTTGATAGCTAGGGTTTTCGTAGCCGCCGCCCTCGTAGCCGACGAGCGCGTTCGTCACCCCTGGAACGTTCCGAAAGGTGACTTCGACCCCCCAGAAACAGCCCGCACCGAATGTTGCCTTCGCCATGGGCCTATTCTACCGTTGCCGAATGAGCCTTCTGAGTGATTCTGTCGATAGTCTCTTTGTACTGATCGGCAACTTTTGAGAACGCGCGCGACTTCAGGTGTAGCTCGTCAAACCAGTCGTGATCACTAAACATATTTCGAGAGTCAATATGGTGGACGTTAGAACATTGATTTGCAACACGAATTAGCATCTCGTTGAAGTCGTCGATCATCTTTGTGGCAATTGCTCGTTGTGTTTTTGGATCCGTGATATCACGCTTTCCGAGCGGCCGCTTGAAGAATGGCCCCTTCCAGAATTTCCAAAATTCCCAGGGTTTTGGGTCCCATGGCACGGCGTATGCGTATCCCTGCGTGATGATTTGCATGCCTTTGCATTTCGTACGCAGGTCCTCAAAAAGCTCCCGGTACTGTAACTCAAAAATCTTAAGTAAGCAGTAGTAGTCTTCGTTGAGGTACGATTTTGGATCTTTCTCGTGGACTTCGGAGAACGGATGCACGAGCCGCGCCAAGCGACCGCTTCCGACGACATCGTTGCCACCGCCGCTAATCAAAAAAACCGTAGGCTCCTCGGCTTGTATCACTTTGAGGTACTGCTTCTCGCCGAGCATATTTACCAGCCAGTCCGCAGCGTAACCGAGGCTGTAGATGTTGTACCGCTGCTCGAGGCGGAGCCAATCAATGATGTCTTTCAGGAGGATCGGAAATTGGAACCAGGAGTCGCCTTCAGAAACGATGACAACGCCGGAGAAGCTGGCGGCCTTCTTTTTCTCATAGGCTCGCACGCGCCGTTTCTGACTTAGTTTGTTGAGGTAGCCTATGATCCACCAGTTCGCCTTCGACCCGTTTTCTACCTTTTCGGGATCGCCGTGGAGTATCCACTTTGCCAGCTCGATGCGTTCTTTAGAGCCAATGCCTCCACCCGACGGGTCGGACTGCAGTTGCTGAATTAGTGCCTGCTTTGTTTTGCCCATGCCGTATTAGCATAGAACTTTACAGCATTCAAAGAAAGTAAAAAGTTTTTGAGGCCTTTAGACCCAGTGTGACCCTCGGCCTTCGTTGACGCGCTCTTCCAACTGTGGTTTCAAACGATTTTCGTCAAGTCCGTTCGACTCCCATAAAGACTCGAGACCTCACTCGATCTGGTCGCTCAGCGGGACATAGTTCGTGGGGTCTGACATTGGGTATCGACCCGGGGCGACTTCTTGTAGCCGTTGCTCTTCGGCCGGCAAATCGAAAAAGCGTGGAATTTTCTTTCGCGATGGATTTTTCGGAAGCAGCGCCGCCAACTCCATTTTTGTTTTCGTGTACTTCTCGTCGCTTGCGAGATTCTTCCACTCGTTGGGATCATTTTCGTGATCGTAGAGTTCCTCGCCGTCCGGGTATTTTGTATAGCGCCATTGTTCGGTACGCACCGTCACTTTGTCAGGACCAACGCTGGTGATTGCAGGTTTGTCCCAGGCGGCATTTGGGTTGCCGAGTAACGGCCGCAAGCTGCGCCCCTCGAGCTCATGACGCTTTGGCAGGCCGCAGACGTCCACGAGGGTGGGATACATATCGAGGAGTTCAACCGTACGGCCACACTTCTCGCCCCTTGCGCCTACGCCGTGTCCGGCCATCATCATCACAACCCGCGCCGATCGCTCCCACAAGGTGAACTTCCGCCACTGCTTTTTCTCGCCAAGTTGCCAACCGTGATCGCTCCAGACGACGATCACCGTATTGTCGGCATGGGGCCCTTCCTCTAACGCTTTCAAGACGCGACCGACGTTCGAATCGGCGTAGTTGATGCAGGCCAGATAGCTGGCTACGGCTTTGTTCCACTGTCCGCTGCCGGTCACGTTCGCGTGGTCGCGAAAGCTACGTAGGGACGATTTCGGCAGATCGTCAACATCCCCCTGTAGCGTCGATGGCAGCTCGGTCTTCTTTGGCGGAAACTGATCGAAATGCTTCTGCGGTGCATACCAAGGCAGGTGTGGACGATAGAATCCCACGGCCATGAAAAACGGCCGGTCATGATCTTCACTCAAATAGTCCGATGCCCACTCGGCGAGTTGAGTGTCGGTTGTTTCCTCGTTCTTGACGTTTAGTCCGCTCCAGTCAAAATGAGCGGTGTTATCGAGTCCGTTGACCGGCGGGGCCGGCGGCCGCAGAAAGCCATTGAACTGGTGGTAGGCCTCCCACGACGCGGCGTCATTCTGCGACCCGTGAAACGTCTTGCCACCGCCTAGTACGCGGTAGCCATGCGTCATGAAGTGCTGCGGCAGCGTCACTGCATCGGGCATAGCTTTGCGCCAAGCATCAGCATTGTTATAGACACCCGACGTCGACGGCCGGATTCCAGTCATCAGGCTCGTGCGCGAAGGGTTGCACGACGGCGCCTGGCAGTAGGCTCGTGTAAACGTCACGCCGCGCTTTGCTAGCGCGTCGAGATGCGGGGTCTTCGTCTGGGGATGACCACCGAGCGGTCCAATCCAGTCGTTAAGATCGTCCACCCCGATAAACAACACATTGGGGCCGGAAGCGCGGGCCGCCTGAGCATGCAGTTGTTGTGGAAATGCGCCGGCGCCTACGAGCGCGGCAGCCGTACCAGCCGATCGTCGAAGCCACTGCCTCCTCGACATACGAGTGTTTGTACTTGGTTCGTCTTTGTCAGTCATGAGTGTTGGACTGTTTTCCGGCACTTGAGATCCCCATGGTAAGTGAGCGCGACCGAGCCTGCAACAGCCAGCTCGCTAGACTGATGAAATGACGGAGCCGAGCGAAGAGGATGCGGGACATCTGTCCGTAGCGCGCGGGCCTCGACGCTATCTTTTCTTAGCCCTGGCGGGCATCTTTTTTTTGCTGGCCTGCATAGGGGTCGTGTTGCCCGGCATCCCGACGACGCCATTTTTGATTCTCACCAGCTATCTTCTTATCCGTTCGTCACCCAGCCTCAACCGGAAACTGATGGGCTCAAAAACGTTTGGGCCGATTCTACGCGACTGGCACGAACATCGAGCACTGCGCCCGAAAGTGAAAGTCGTCTCGCTAATCGCGAGTTCGTCCGTCATTCTGCTTTCGTTGATTTTCGCGAACATTCCGACGGCAGCACGCGTCGTTGTCGGCCTGGTCGGCGCTTACGGTGTTTGGTTCGTTTGGCGACTTCCGGTAATCCGCGAGCCCGTGAACAATGGCTGAGCGCTGTAGCTCGACGAACCCCAGTTATTCTCGAAATCTTGGCCACCGTTCATCCTTTTCGCCACGGACAAGTGGGGAACTGCTCCTCGAAAGTTTCAACATGCCGCCCCACGTCTGGGACATGAAAATATGACCCTACGTTAACGGTTTCGACTGATATAATTCGTTGTTCTGGTCTTGTCAAGCGCTATCTGAATCTCTATGAAGCCTCGAATCGTAGGTATTACCGGTCCGACGCTCCGAACTCCTGTCCCCATTGTTGGGGACTCAATTACGATTGGCAGGCGTTCGTCAAACGGTGCTGTCGTAACCGATCTCACCGCGTCACGTGTACATTGCCGGATCGTCTGCAACGGTGACGCCTTCGCGATAGAAGATCTCGAAAGCCAAAACGGCACTTTTGTCAACGGCGCGCTCGTCGAACGTGGCGAACTCCATCACGGCGATGAGATTCGGGTTGGCAGCGCAATCTTCGTTTTTCTCACGGAGCCTGACGAACCCGCGTCGAAACACGTCAACGTCGAGCTCGATTACCCTCCTGACATCAGTCAACACACACTTTCGATTTCTGTTAACCCCAGTGAGTTTCTGTTCGGGCACGATAGAGTCGACGCACGCAACCTTCGCGATTTGCGCGCGCTTTTAGAAATTTGCTCGACCTTGCGTCCAGAGGACGGCCTCGAGGCGATCGAGGAACGGCTACTGGAACTATTGCTGAAAACGATTCCGGCAAAGCGGGGCGCGATTTTTCTACGAAGCGAACACTCCTCGGATTTCAGCTCAGTGTTCGGGTTTGACGGAGAGTCGAGCGGTAGTTCAATAAGGGTCAGTCAGTCGGTGATCGATGCCGTGACCGAACAGGGAAATCCAATCTTTAACAACGATATCGCGAGCATTAAGGTCGACTCGGACTCGGACTCGGGCTCACTGGCGGGAACGGGCGTCCGATCGTTCCTTGCTGTTCCACTCAAAGTTCTCGACAAGGTAACCGGAGCCGCCTACTTAGACACCGATGATCCCGATGTGAAATTTGATGAGCGTCACGTCGAGCTATTAGTTGCGGCGGCGGGCGCAGCGGCAATCCCGCTCGACACCGCGCGTCGAATGGAATCGTTGCGCCGCCAAAACGAGCGGCTGCGACGTGAAGCTGTGTTCGGTCACTATACCGTCGGCGAGAGCGAGGCGTTCAACAAGGTCAACGAACAGACTAAGCAGGCCGCGACCACCAAGTCGCCAGTTTGGATCTCCGGCGAATCAGGCACTGGAAAACAGCTTTTAGCCCGTGAGATTCATACTCGAACTGGTCCGGCTGACGCCGCTTTCATCTTGGTGTCTTGCGCCCTTTCTTCTGAGGAAACGATCGCGCACGAGCTCTTTGGCTATGAGAGAGGCGCGTTCGGAGGCGCTCTCGAGTCGAAAGTTGGGACGCTCGAAATTGCCGCGGGCGGAACGATTTATTTGGAAGAAATTGGCGGACTTTCAGACGCGCTACAGAGGCGAGTCTTACGTCTGCTGAAGACCCGCGAGTTTGAGCGCTTCGGAAGCACCACGACCCGTTCGGCTGACATTCGGCTAATAGCGTCCAGTTCTCGAATCACTGACGAAGCGGTGCAGCGGGGCGAGTTTCGTGGCGACTTGTTTTACCACCTAAACGGCTTCCGCATTGATATACCGCCGCTGCGGAGTCGCTTTGGCGACGTGCGGCTGCGAGCTCGATACTTCGCGTCGAGATTGCTAAAGCCCGAAGACTCCGGCATCGAAACGATTACGGAGCGGGCGCTCGCCGTTCTCGAAAAATACACTTGGCCGGGTAACGTGCGCGAGCTGAGAAATGTGATTGAGCAGGCCTATGCGTCGCGATCAGCCGAGCTTATCGACGTAGAAGATTTGCCGGATCCGATTGTCGAGGCCGCCGCGCTCGACAACGAACCGGTTACTCCCTATCACGATGCCGTGAGGGAAGCTCGGCGCAAGCTAATCATTCAGGCGGTCGATCAGTGCGATTTCAACTACGCCGACGCCGCGCGCCAATTGGGCATCAATCGGACTTACCTGCATCGCTTGGTGAGCAATCTAGGTCTGCGGACCTTACTGGCGAAGATGCAAGAAGATCGTGCTGCCTAAGAAGTTCTCAGTTTAAGTTGACTAGCTCGCGGCGGGCCTGAGTGATCCACTCGCGCAATTCATCCGCGTCGTCCGCCTTTGGACAGAGCTTTAAATAGCGTTCAAGATCTTCGATCGCCAGAGTCGACTGCTTCGTCTCCGAGCGGAGCCAGGCTCGTTGGCGAATATCTTCGGCGGAGTTTGGATTGATCACGAGCAGCAGATCTAACACGGCGGCCGCCTTTCGATATTGGCGGCGATGGATGTACGTCCCCCGCAGGTTATTCAACATCCGCTCAACAATCCGCCGCTTACTGATCGGGGCGAACATACTCTCCGTTAGTTCAACGTTTGAACCGGAGCGTCGCACCAGTTCGCGGCAGCCATTCTTGTCGAGGACGCGCCCGCGCGCAAATACGTCGATAAAATGGCACCACTTGCCGTCGTCATACTTGACGACAAAGTGGGCAGGAAGTCCGACGCCATAAACGGGCAGCCCGAGGTGCCGAGCAACTTCAAGGTAGATGACTGAAAGCGAAATTGGGATGCCCGTCCTACGTTCCAGCACGTCGTTCAAAAAACTATTGCGTGGATCGTAGTAGTCGCTCTCGTTCCCTCGAAAGCCGACTTCGTCGAACATCAGGCGGTTAATGACATCGATCGTGCCAAACGGAGTTGCCGGATTAAACGACTGCTCGGCCAATCGATCTGAAATCACATGAGCGAATCCCTTGATCTGTTCGTCGCACTTGTCGACATCAACCCGCGGATACTCGATGCGAGCCAAAATGGCCGCCGCGCGAGTCAAACTGATCTCGCCCTCGGGCGCGCTCAACGTGCCTTCTAACTCGCTCGCAAGACTCAAACTCCAGTCTAATGGACATTTTTGGAGATTGCGTTGGAGACGGGTTGTGACCTGACGTGTAGAGCCCGCTTCGCGTGGCCGGCGTGATTTAGCCTAGTGGAGTAGCCATGAACGCCGGGCTCAAGATCAGAATCAAGAAAAATGAATCCGGTGCCGGTTCACTGAGTTGCGAGCGGCCCGACGGGTCAGTCACTTGGCAGCGTCACAGCGACCGCAATAGCGCGTTCTGCGCACTTCACGACTTAACGCACTACGCGGTTGAAACGACACTTGGCTGTCGAGAGGGGTTCTTCGGACTCGTATCGTCAGCGTGGGATATCGCCGATTTTGGGCATCCCTGGCCGAAAGCGCCGCTTCCCAAACAGGCTGAGCGCGTGGAGCTGATCATTCAGTTTCTTGGCCTAGAGAGGGCTTCGGGCGAGCATTGGACCGCCGAGGAATTCAACAGCAACGCTGCCATTCAGAGCGAAGCACAAGGCTCGGACACGCGCGCGGACATTACCGCCGACGAACTTAGCTTGATCAGAAAGACCCGTCAAGACATCTTCGACCAATGGGCCGCGGTCGCCCCTAATCGTTCTATACACAGTGATTTCGCTCGTGCTCATGCTCGTATGCTTTGCGGCGTTTGTGATCCCTGGCATCTGTCTCTCGCTGCGACTCGCGCCGCTGACCAGCGTGATCTTGTTCGAACCCGGCGTCAATCCGATCGAGCGAAGCTGGGAGCTTACGCAGGGTCGCACCCTAGTGACGTTCTTTGCCATCGTCGGCATGATACTTGCGGTCTGCATCCCAGGAATTATCAGCGCTATTTTAAGTGCCGTATTCCTGGAATACGACAGTGTCCAGCTCGCGTTGTACTTCATCGACTCGGTGTACCTGATTGAGATTCCACCCGTTTTCTCGCTGATATTGTATTGCGGTCTTCGCCTGAAAACGGATTTTCCGGACCGGGATAAACCGTCTTACTGACCGACGGCTGCCGACGGCGGCGATCAGCTCGACTGCACCTTTTGCCACGCTTTTTTCTTGCGCAGCTCTGAATACTGTGATACAAGTGATATTTGTGGGAATGCGATTTAACTGCATGTCTTTAACGCAAGTATCCATCTAGCAGCGGGGAGTAAATACGATGCATCTGTTTAGGTTAATAATCGTCGCCGGTATCTTCATCTCGTTTGGGTTTGCTCAAGTTGGAACAGTGCTTCTGCTCAATAGGCGAAATGACTGTTTGCCGATAGGAGGTCAATCTCTCCAATGTGGCCTCGACCTGCTGGTGACGGCCCACGATACGAATGACGGAGTCGCCTTTGAGACAGAAGGGCAGATCATCATGTCGTCAACGCGAGACGGCTCGTCGGGCGTTTACGCAGCCGAGAACGTCGGTAACAGCACGGTCATATCTGCCCCCGATCCGCTAATTCGTCCAAATGGCAGCTTCTTGACCGGACCGCACGCCCAATGGGTGCCTGAGCCTATGAACGGAGGGCCCGCCACACTGTTTCTTGACCCTACTCTTGGAATGAAACAGCCGCCGATTACCAGCGCCTCGCTGCCGCGAGTGCAGCACAACGGAGGCTCACTTGTCGGCTCGACCGACCCACTTGCTCCACGGATCGTAACCTCGGGAATTCACTTCCCAACTCATACTGATAATTCGGGTGCGACATTTGCCACTGGATCTGTCTTGAGGATGTCAGGACACGTGCGTCTCGTGCCTGCGCTTGGGCAGTTGTTCGGAGAATTTATTTTTCCTGGTGGAGTGGCGGTCGCCAACAACTCTCAGATCTTCCTTGGGCCGGGCAGATACGTCTTCGCGGGACGCAAACTGGTGAAGGGGAAACCCGGCGCGTTATTGACGCTTGGCAGCAACTCTGTAATTACGGATGGGCAATTTGAAGGCGTGCCAGCCAGCCACCCCGGCGAACTTCTAATATTCGCAGGACCGAACTACAAAGGTGCAAACGGCGTAAGTATTAGCGACGCCATCCAGAACGGCACAGGAATTGACTATGGTCTGTTCAACGAGTTGAGTGCGATGTCGTTCGGTATCTCCGGTATCACGGCTAAGAGTCAGCCTGGAGTGAATATCGTTCTGCACGGACTCAACAACACCATAGTTGGTCTGCCCCTCTTGCTAGATTCATACCACGAATTCCTGTTCTGGCAAGACCGCGAAAATTCTGTCTACAGCTACGAAGATGACTTTGGCAACTACAACACTGCGGACTGTGACGGCGCGATCAGCAATCTCGACTGCAATACCGGCAACGACCCGGCGGCTACCGAAATGCGAGTCGAGGCGAATACCACCAACCTCTTCGGCGTACTTTACGGGCCACGCGGTGGGTTCTTAACCATCGGACGCGGAAACCACACGATTGGGCCGGCGATAGTCGCTGGGGCCATGCACGTCGCCCGCGGAGCGACGCTCAACGTTCCGACTTTCCCATAACCTCGGCGCCGACAAGTGGGCAACGCGACCCGCCGATCCCGTACATTAACGGCAGGTGCTCGCACTGCCTCGAATTCGTTTGCTGCTCCTGATCGGGACGTGCGTCATCGCATCGATCGTAAACGTTGCGTCGGCACAAGATCTCACTGCCACATCGGCGGCAAGCTATCACGATGTGATTTCACCTGACTCTCTCGCAGCCGTTTTTGGAAGCGGGTTCGCAAGCGAGCAGCTCGTCGCGTCGCTAAATCAGGGCGGGGAACTGCCAATCACTCTCGGCGGAGTGAGCGCCACGTTCGGCGGAAAAGCATCGCGCATTCTGTTTGTCTCACCAGCCCAGATCAACTTGCTCGTTCCGGCCGAATTACCGTCTGGAAACACCGCTGTCGACGTCACAACCGCAAGTGGGTTGGTCCTTCGCGGAACCTCGAAAATCAACGTAACTAATTCCGCGATCTTTTCTCTAGACGCATCCGGCACGGGGCCTGGAGCCGTGCTCAACGCGGTTACCGCACAGGGTGCACCGTTCACCTTGGTGACCTCTGAGATTCCAGGCCCCGACAAGCGCACGAGAATCGCGATATTTGGCACGGGGTTTCGCCACTCGCGTGAAGTCGGCGTCAGCGCGACCGCCGACGGCCTGGAACAGGTATCACTCACCGTCGAATTTTTCGGCCCGGCCCCCGGCTTTTTTGGTCTCGACCAGGTCAACGCCGTTCTGCCTCCCGAACTCGACGGCGCGGGCCTCGTGACGCTGCGACTCATTGCGGACGACGCTCCATCCAACGCCGTATCAGTCGAGATAGCCACCAGCGAACCCGCCGACCGACCGACGACCCCCCAGCCGGTTTTCAGCAGGTTTGTGACTAGCGCTCAGCTCCTAACCAATTGCGCGGTCATACCTGACCGGCCAAGCATGCCCTGCATCGCCTTTGCTTTCGAACACAGTTGGACCACCTCGACATCTCCGCACGGAATCGATCGCTACGAAGTCAACAGCGCGTTAGGCAGACAGGTTGTCGTGTCGGCAACCGAGACAATCTTCACCGAGTGGCGAGTAGATTTCGGCGATCTTGTTTGCAGCCCAGAGCCCGTTGGCCAAACATCCAGTTGGAACGTGCACGCGGTCGATTCATTGGGAAATGTCAGCGAACCGAGCCGCTTCGGAATTTTCGAGATCGGCCCGTGTCCAGACTAACCCTTCCGTAACTCCCAGCACATGGTGTGCGCAAGTGCGCGAGCGGTGCGTCAGTACGAGACCTGCGAAGATTGGCGAACGGAGGCATTCGACAAACGCAGGCTAGTACAATGGGGCGCAATGCAACCTGACATTTCTCGCCGCGGGTTCCTCGGAGCAGCGACAATCGCCACCCTCGTAACCACTTCGCCAATGCGTGCGGCCGACGATAGTCCGCCCAACGTCGTGCTGATAACGACCGACCAGCAATCGATGATTGCGCTCGGGGCGAACGGCAACCCCTATCTGAAAACCCCGGCCATGGATAGCCTGGTTGCCGACGGCGTCAGCTTTACAGAATCCTACTGCACATACCCGGTTTGCTCGCCCGCTCGCAGCAGCATGATGACCGGCCTGATGCCTCATCAGACCGGCGTTCGAAAGAACGGACAAGCGATCGCGGACGGCATCCCCAACCTCGGTCAACACTTCCGAAAACACGGCTACCAAACGTACTACGCCGGAAAATGGCATTTGCCCGCAGGCTTCGGCAAACCCGACGGCTTCGAGACTCTGATTGGCGGCCACACACTAGGCGCGCACATGGATGAGCCACTCGCAACAAAGTCGGTTGAATTTCTCCACCAGGGCCCCGCGGAACCGTTTCTGCTCGTTGTCTCATTTATGAATCCTCACGATGTCTGCCACTGGATCCGTGGTCACGAGGGCAGCCGCGATTACGACACGACGGCGGACTATCCCCCGGCTCCAGGAAATATGTGGCGCGACCCGGATGAGCCCGAGTACATGATTCACCACCGCGAGGGCAATTTCAATCGCATGTCGAATTCGCTGCATATTTCGAAAGACTGGAAGGCGGACGATTTTCGCCACTACCTGCACGATTATTACCGCATGGTTGAAGACGTCGATAGGCAGATCGGGCGGGTACTTTCAGCGCTTCGCTTTCGAGGGCTCATAGAAAATACCGTCGTGCTGCTGACGGCCGATCACGGCGAGGGGATGGGTGCGCACCGCTGGACGCAGAAGGCCGCGTTCTGGGAAGAGACCGCGAAAGTACCGTTCATCGTTGCAGGGAAGGGAATTGAGCGACGCGGCGTTGTGGATAGCCAAGCGCTCGTCTCGGGCGTGGACATCGTTCCCACCCTTTGCGACTACGCCGGTGTACCGTCACCAAGCAAAGTTGTCGGCAAGAGCCTGCGGCCGGCGATTCAAGGCAATTCGCTCGACCGAGAGTTCGTGGTCTCTGAGCTGGGCGACCTAGGGTTCGAAGGCCGGGAGGGCCGCATGTTGCGAACTGATCGCTACAAGTATGTGGTCTTCAACGGTGGAGCGCGACCCGAACAGTTTTTCGACCTGGCGCTCGACCCTGGAGAAGTGAAAAACCTCGTCTCGGCCGGCGACGCCGGCGCAGAGCTGAAACGTCATCGCGGCCTACTTGCCGCCTGGATAACCGACACGAACGATGACTTTAAGACTCCGTCGTAAGCCGTTTAAAAGCCGGTAGCTGTCACTGAGAACGACTCTTCCCAACTGTCTCCCGGAGCGATAGTTTGCAAGCCGTCATACTGGCCGCGATGCGCCAGGTTAAATGCATTCGTGATCCCAGACATCGGCTCGAAGCAGATGAAATTTTTGCCCTCACCGATGGGCGCATAGACCACGGCGGTTGAGTACTTCGCCCCGTACGAAACGGTTAACTTTTCATTCGCCCCTTCGACTGAAAAGTGCGCTACGCCGTCGCTATCGCGCTGCAAATCGCCAAATACGTGGTCGAGAAATACGCCTTTGAGACCAAGATTGTCCGCCTCGGGAAATTCGTCCGACGCCGGGCCGCGATTACCAGTCGGCGTCAGTTTGTCGTTAAGCTCCCACAGGCTGTCAGCCGCGATGTGGACGCGCCAATCGTCACGGGGCGCGTCATGCAACTGAAAATACGGGTGGTAGCCGATCGACAGCGGCATTGTGTCGGCACTTTGATTACTAATTCGGGTGCGGGTTTCAAGCGTCGTCCCGCTCAAGCGATAGGTCATCTCGATCGTATGGGCGAACGGAAACTGCGCCATCAGAGCAGGGAACTCCGCGAATCGAAGCTCGCTCGTCACCGTCGCGGAGTCGCTATCTGCTTTTAGATCAACTACTTGCCAGGCCGGCGAATACTGCAGGAGTCCGTGAATAGGCTGACCCGTCGGGTCCCGGCCAAAATTTCCAAGACTCGCATTCAACTGAAACTTCGTACCGTTCGTGTAGAAGCCGTCTTCATCAAGCCTATTTGCCCAGGGCGCGAGAAACGGATTGCCACATAGTTGCGGCTTAGCGGCAAATTCCGCGACAGACTCGAACGGGAACCAGTAGGCATTCTTACCATTGACGACGAACTCATATGCGATGTTGCCGACCTTCGTCGCGATCGAAACGGCCGTGCCATCCGACCCGTTCGTCAATCGGACAACATCGACGCCGTCGACGACGGTAGAGATGGCAGAATACGATTGAGCACTAGCCGACATAAGATTTCCGGCCACCAGGATAACGCAGGCCAAATTGGCCGGGTATCTAGTCTTCTGGAATTTCACGCAGTTCTGTGCCTTCTTGACAGCACATGCAGCGGCCAGGGTCGTAAGTCGTAATGTGGCAAATCTCGCAGTAGTACGTCACGCGGTAAAGCTTGCCGTCTTTGACGGTGAACGCACGATCGACCTTAAACGATCCGTCGTCTGTTTCGTTCCCGCGTACTCGCCACGTGCGGTCCGCGAGCTGCGGGTCGCGCATCGTGCTGTCCAGCAACTCGTCAACAGTCAACGTGACCGGCCCGTCGACGGTAACTATTTGAATTGGGATGCCATCTGTCGGGGGTACCAGAGGCCCCTGCAGATTAACCGGCGCGTCCGAGGCTGAAACAACTAGGGCTACGAGCAGCCCCAGGCAGACCCGATGTATATTTGCCGATAACATATATTATGTTAACTTTCCGATCTATCGCGAACTATTGTCACTCTAACCCATCGCTTGTCCCTAAGTGACTTTGCGCAAGACGATCGACGAATTCTTACTGCCGAAGCCGATGCAATTGCACAGCGCGTACTCAAGGTCCACGTTGCGGCCAATGTCCGTGACATAGTCGAGGTCGCATTCAGGGTCAGGTTCGTCGAGGTTGATTGTCGGCGGGAGCACGCCGTCGCGCATGCCAAGCAACGTCGCAGCCATTCCGGCCGCGCCAGACGCGCCCTGTGGGTGTCCGATGATCGACTTCAACGACGAGCTGCAAAGCTTGTCCGCGTGAGAACCGAAACAATTGCGAACCGCCTTAGTTTCTACGCGATCGTTTAGTTCAGTCGAAGTCCCGTGTAGGTTCACGTACTGAATCTGCTCTTTCTCGAGGCCGGCGTTGCGAATCGCCATTTCCATCGACAGCGCCGGCTCCTCCCCGCCCTCTTCGAGGCGAACGCGGTGGTAGGCTTCGCAGTTCGATCCGTAGCCGGCGAGCTCAGCATATATGTGCGCGCCGCGGGCCTTTGCCCGTTCCATGGTTTCCAATGTGAAGAACCATGAGCCCTCAGCGATGACGAAGCCGCTGCGATTTGACGAGAACGGTCGCGAGCCGCGCTCTGGCGCATGGTTCCACTGCGTGGTCATGATACGCATCAGTTGAAAGCCGCGAATAATTAAATACGACAGTGGTGCATCGACGCCGCCGACGATCGCGGTCTGCAACATGCCCGAACGCACATGCTGTGAGGCGTAGTAGATTGCGTCGGTCGAAGATGTGCAACCGGTCGAGACGATATGGCTTAGGCCGCGCGTGCCAAAGCCCATCGAGACTTCGCTGGCCAAGCTCCCAATCGTCGAGGTCGGAACAGTGTAGACGCTGATCTCTTTTTCTCGGGCCTCGTAGTAAAGGCGGTACTGTTCTTCGGTGAAGACCTGGCTACCGCCCCCAGAACCGACGAGCACGCCGATACCGCGCAACTCGTCGACAGGCATCGTTGAGGTATCAAGACCGGCGTCCGCTAGCGCTTCTCCCGCTGCGGCACGCGCGAGCGATACGGCTCGTGAAACGTGTTTCTTGTATTTGCGATCGATGTGGGCGTCTTCGTCAAAGTCGCGAATCTCTCCCGCAATCGTGCAATTCAGGTCGGCGACGTCGAACGACTCGATGGATTTTACGCCGCTTACGCCGTTGCGCGTGGCCTGCCAAAAATTTTCGCGGCCGATGCCGTTCGGTGAAACGCAACCGATACCGGTAACGACAACACGGGTAGATTCATTCATACGGAGAATTTGCCGAGCACCGAAGGTCCCCACCGATGCGACTGTCGATCCGCATAAAGGGCTCCCTGCGCGCCTCGGAGATAAGGGCGTCTAATTGACCTACCATCATACCCCTAGACGCCCTCGGTTTCCGCCCGCCTGCAAGGTCCCCGATCGGTCCACAAGCATTCGACGCCGGCTGATGGCGCGGCGTGTAAACGCAAACTGCGAACCCCTCACGATTTCTTCGCCCGGGTGCAAAGTCGCACCGTGTGTAGAAAACGAGGCGCGGACGGAGGTCCACGCTTTCCTCTAGCTTGGTAAACACCTCGAATGAAAGCGTGGACTTCCGTCCACGCCTCTTCCTATCGGGTTCGATGTCATCGCTTGCTTACGGCCGCATCTCGCTAATTGCCGGCCAGCCTCGCTAGAGTCGTTCGCTTGTGACGGAGACGGATGCCAATGCTTGTCGCACTTCCAAGACGTAGGGATTGCGACCGATTAGAAGATCAGCCCACATTTCTCTCCAGGTGGCCAGAAATGTGGCTCAACCCGAAGCGTTATTCTGTGAGACCATGCCCGACGACTTCGAGCCAAATTATCTGGAAAGTGAGAGGGCGTGGTTCGCCGACTACTATCGCGAGGAGCATTTCAGCACGTTCGGAATGCGGCTTCGGATGCGACGTGACCTAGACAATGCGCCGGAACACAGCATCGGCCCAAACTTGGGCCGCGTACTGTCCATCGGTTGCGGAGACGGGCGCTTTGAGCAGTTAGCCGCGCGATCGGCTACGAGCGTGGTCGGCATCGATATCTCGCCTGATGCAATCTCAATCGCGAATGCCACCGCCAGCCGGCACGAAGCTGATACGTCGTCCACCACCACGAGACGAACAGCAGAAACAGCAGCACAAAATCGAGCGACATTACCGCGCTCACAACATCGCCTGAATTGGCGAGAAACGGGGCGAGCGCCAAGCTGTACCCTGGTGGCCAGTCGACTATCGTGCCGTATTCAAGACTTCAGAAGTCAGACGGATCTATGACTGGGAAGGCAACTCCCAGCCCAGCCAGCAGTGACTGCGCACCCACGATGTGAGTGATGTGGTCAAGCGTGAACGACTGCGGAGTCCAATAAAAGCGTCCCGCGAACTCGTAAAGCGCCCCCACGATCGCCAGCACGAGCAACCCTCGCTCACGAGCGGGCAAACATCTTATGAGCGGTCGCATTTATGAACCCGTGGTTGCGTCGTGCCTAGCGCTCAGCCGACATCAAGCTTTTTCCGTGCTGTCGGAGTCGGCCGGCGCAACCGCGTCACGCAGGGCGACTTGCCGGGCTAACTCGCAGATCCGCGCCTCAAGCTGTAAGACTTTTGAAACGAGCAGCAGCACCGTAAATCCCAGTCCCGGAATAGCCAAGTCGAAAATCAAGTCGACACCGCGCCCGACGCCGATCCGGTGAGCGATGACGTTAGCCCATTCTGGAAATGCCACCAGCACCAAGGCTGAAAACAGCACGACCGACACGACCACTCGATCGGCCAATCTTGAGCGCGGCATGCGAAAATAGAGGGTCAATCCAAGCAGCAGGATGCATACAAGAATCGGTTGAACGGGTGTCATCGGAAGAATTTCCCCATCAGTAAATCGAGCACAATATTAAATCCATTAGACGTCGCTTGGCCCTTTTGCAAAGAATACTCGGAATACTGAACCGTCGTCGGCACCTCAACGTACTTGAGCCGATGGATTCGGATCTGGTCCAAGATTTCAGTCGCGTGGCCGAAGCCACTTTCCTGCAGCCGAATCTTCTCAAGTGCATGGCGAGAGAAGGCTCTGAATCCATTGTGCGTGTCTCGCAGCCAGACGTTCGTTAGAACCCCTGAAACGACTCGGCCAAGGCGCAAAATGAATCGACGGCCGGTCGGGATCAACGCGATGTCCTCCTCCCGCAAGAAGCGACAGCCCAGTGCGAGGTCGAACTCGCCAGACTAGACCGCCGCGGTCAACTGCGAAATCTGACGCGCATCATGTTGCCCGTCCGCATCGAAATGCACCGCCATTGCCGCCCCCCGTTCGCGGGCGAAGGCCATTCCGGTTTCAAGCGCCGCCCCTTGGCCCAAATTGATGGGGCGCCGCAAAAGGTAAACCGGCAACCCACGCGCGACGTCCGCCGTTCCGTCTGTGCTGCCGTCGTCGACGACTCCGACGTTATAGCCCTCGGCCAATATCTTTGACAGAACACTAGCCAACTTCGGCGCCTCGTTGTACGCCGGAACGATCACAAATACAGCCTTGCGCTCAGCGTCAAATGGGCGGTTCAAAGACATTCACAACTCGGGGCTAGTACTAACTTGCGAAAGTAAGGCCTTTAACTGTAAAATGTCGGTATGGCAAGACCGGCAACGGTGATTCGACTGAACGCCGAGGAAGAAGAGACGCTGCGACTCTGGGTGCGCGGCCACAAGTCCGAACGGCGCATGGTGGAGCGCGCTCGCATTGTGCTGCTGGCGGCCGCCGCTACCTCGACCGCCGAGATCGCCCGGCAACTGGGATCCCCGGCGGCGCGCGTGTCGAAATGGCGCACCCGCTTCGCCCAGCAACGTCTGGCGGGATTATGCGATCAAGCGCGTTCCGGCAGGCCCGCGCGGTACGACCAAGCGACGCGCAAACGCATCCTCTGCCAACTCGACGAAGCTCCGCCCGAAGGGCACGCCACTTGGACAGGCGAACTGCTCGCGGAAGCTCTCGGCGACGTCAGCAAGCATCAAGTCTGGCGCGTACTGCGGCAGCTCGGCGTGTCCTTGCGGCGGCGGCGCAGTTGGTGTTTGTCAACCGACCCGGAGTTCGCTCGCAAGGCCGCCGACATTGTCGGACTCTACCTCAGCCCGCCGGAAAACGCCGTGGTGCTCGCGGTCGACGAGAAGCCGAGCATCCAGGCCTTGGAGCGAGCGCAGGGCTGGCTACGCTTGCCCAACGGCAAGGCCTTGACGGGCTTCTCGCACGGCTACAGGCGGCACGGCACGACGCCGCTTTTCGCCGCGCTGGAAGTGGCTACCGGATTCATCATCGCCGGACACTATTGGCGCCGACGGCGTCGCGAGTTTCTCGACTTCATGAACCACATCGCGGCCATCCACGAAGGCCGCGAGATCCACATCATCTTGGATAACTTGAACACTCACAAGCCCAAAAATGACCGCTGGCTGCAACGTCATGCGAACATCCATTTTCACTACACGCCGACCTACAGTTCGTGGATGAATCAGGTTGAGGTGTGGTTTTCGATTCTGAGCCGCCGCGCCTTGCGGGGGGCGAGTTTCACTTCCCCCCGGCAGGTGCGCGAGGCCATCGACAGCTTCGTCCGCGTCTACAACTCCAAGGCTACTCCGTTCGAATGGACCAAGACCGTCGTAGCCCCTCGTCCCCTCGCCAGTAAATATTCTAATTTACGCAACTAAGTACTAGAGGCTTCACGGCATGATGCCCACAATTTTGCACTTCTCCCTCGGTCCAATCACGTGGTTGTTGTACCACCGTAAGTGTAATCGGCAGAGCTTGTCGCCGTGACCAGCGTCTACTCCCGAGTACAACGTTCTTGAACCCCGGGTGCTTTTAATCAGCAGACGAAGCGTCACCCCATCAATTTTGCATACGGACGATTTTGAGGCCCTATCTAGGGTATGCTGCCTTTGAACAAACGCTATGAAACTAAAACCACGTTGGATCAACCTTTCGGCAATAGTTTCACGCTCCATATTGAACGCAGTACTCACGGTTGGCTCGGTACTGCTTCTCGCCCCACCCGCCTTTTCCTGCTCTTTGGACGCCTTCCAACAACAACGCGGCCTTCAGGCCAAAACGCGCGATAGCGGTGTAGAAATCACTTGGGACGGCGAACGAGGCTCAAAGCTGCGGGCCTGGTTCGACCTCGACGATGGGCAGCCGCTTATTCGCGAACTCGCCGCGCGATCGGCGGGCGGGCGCTGGCGTGTAGTCGCGCAAAACGCTCACCCAGAATTTCACGTTACTGCCGGCACCCGACGGATTTCGAATCAACAACTCAACCCGCTCAAGGCGCTTGGAGTCGAGTTGACCGACGACGTGATCGAAAAGGAAAAGTGGAAGGTGTTTTGGGACGCGCCGCTCGAAATTCCCGGCCTCGATGGTGTGAATGTCGGCACGCCTCGCCAGGCGGACGAAGTGATCGAGGCCGATGCCAAATTCGCGTCAGGCGGCTGCGAAGTTCGCGCCAACGGTTCCCGCGTCGAAGTCGAGTTTGACGGTGCCACGGCCGGGCCCTTCAGTGGCAAACTGCGCTACACAGTCTATCGTGGATCGAATCTGCTGCGGCAGGAAGTGATTGCTTCGACCCAGCGTCCCTCGACAGCGTACAAGTATCGTGGCGGAATTTCCGGATTAAAGATCGACGACGCTTCGCGCATCTCGTGGCGTGACATCGCCCGCGCGGAACAGCACTATCTCTTCGGAAGCAGTGAGCATGATGATCCCGTGCCCATTCGCGCCAGAAATCGCCTGGCGGTGATCGACTGGAAGAGCGGTGGCTCGCTGGCGTACTTCCCCGCCCCGCATAAGTTCTTTTGGGCGCGTGAGATCGAGCGCAACTTGGGCTACGTCTACTACCGCAAAGATCCTGACGGAACTTTTGGCGTCGGCGTACGGCAGGGCGACCACGAAGAGATGTATTCCGCGTATGGGATCGATGACGAAATTTGGGCGCGTCGCTCTCGACAGGCGCACCGCTTTGCGCGCGCGAACTTTGCGCTCTACAACGCTCCGGCGGGAACCGAGCAGCGCATGGCGGTTTATTTCTACCTGAGTGCTGAAAGTTCGGGCTCCAACCGGCAGGCCGTGCTGGCATACACCAACCGCGATCGCTACCCGCCGCTCGATGGCTACAAGGTTGCCGTCAGCCACTTCCACACGCACTTCAACGAATACGTGCAAGACCGCGGAAGTCTTGATGCCCGCCCGGCTTGGATTCCGGCGTTTCGAGCACTAGGCATCAACATCGCAATGATGTCGGACTTTCACGGCGATGGCCACGCAAAAGACCCTGGCGAGCTACGTCTTGTTGATCAGCGCGCTTACTTCGAAGCCTGCAAGCGCCACTCCGACACCGACTTCTTGCTCGTTCCAGGCGAGGAACCAAATAATTCATTTGGCGGCCACTACACGATGGTGTTTCCGCGGCCTGTCTATTGGACCCACGTGCGTGAGGGCGGCAAACCGTTTGAAGAAGAAGTCGCGAATTTCGGGAAGGTCTACCACGTCGATTCGGCTGAAGACGAGCTAAAAATGTTGCGCAACGAGGGCGGCTTGGTTTGGCAGGCGCATCCTCGCACGAAGGGGTCAACGTACTATCCGGATCGCATCAAAGAGACGGACTATTTCCAGAGCGATCGGTACCTGGGTGCATCGTTTCAGTCGTTGCCTGTGGATTTATCGGAGTCCCGCATCTGCGAAGAACGCTGCTTCGGCACGTTGGATGACATGAACAATTGGGGCCGGCCCAAGTATTTAATTTCAGAGGGCGACACCTACAACAAATTCCCAGAGGACGAGATCTACCCGCATCTGATGGTGAACTACGTACGCGTCGACAAGTTGCCCCGCTTTGACGAAGGCTGGGCGCCGGTCTTAGAGGCGATGCGGGCCGGTGACTTTTTCGTTACCTCAGGCGAAATATTGATTCCGGAATTCGAGATCGTCGACGGCTCCGTCGAGGCGTTGATTCACTGGACGTATCCCCTCGAGTTCGTAGAAGTCGTATGGGGCGACGGCAGCAGCATAGACCGCAAGGTCGTGTCTGCAACCGACGAAGGCCCATTTGGCAAGAAACGTTTTCGCATACCGTTTGATGCGTCGGGCAAGAAGTGGGTGCGTGTGGCGGCGTGGGATTCCGCCGGCAATGGCGCCGCGGCGCAGCCGATTCATCTAAACTAACCGACACGGCGTCACTCGTGACGCTGTACAACGTGATGAATTTCAACACAACTTATCGCAAGGCCGGCGCTATCGCCGTCGCCGTAGTTCTCGCTGCCCTAACGCTTTTCTCAGTAGCGACAGCGCAACGCCGGCGTGGCGACTACCTATCGAAAGAGCTGCGTAAACAAGTCGAAGCGTTAAAGAAAGACGCCAAGCGCGAAAAGACAAGCCTCGCCAATCTCAAAGTGCGTAAAAAGGTGATGTTCGACTGGATCAACGCCTTTTCGCTTACCGGCCGTCCCGCACCCGTGAACGCGCCGCTTTTCATGCGTTCCGCCGCTGAGCCCATTCAGGGAACTGACCAAGATCGCGAGCGCTACGCCCGGGGCAGCGGCTTGGCGTCGATGGACGACGTGATTACCGAGTACTCGCTGAAAGACGACCGGCCCGGTGCCGTCGGCGAGTTCACGATGAAATCGGACGGCACCTACAACGCGCGCAGTTGGGCCACGTTCGAACAAACCTATACAGTCGGTAACCTGCCGCTCAAAGAGGGCGGCGCGTTCATCATCGCCCGTGAACAGATCGGAGACCACGGCGAGCAGCAAGTAAGCGATCCGGCGGCAGACAGCTATGTTTCCGCGCACAGTTCAAACCCGCGGGTTAAGCTCGAGCCCACCGGCATACCGCTTTTCGGAATGCATGGCGGCTTTCGCGGCGCGGTCCCTATGCCCGCCTACCGGGTTACTGGTAGCGATCTGAAGAAGGGCGAGACCGTGACTTTTGTCTTCGGAGATCGCTCCGGCGGGTCGCGCGGGCTGTCAATCCAAACCTTTCAAAGTGAAGAAGTGCTGCACCCAATCTACGTCGATCTAGATGGCAGCGGCCTGTTCCTCACCGCGAAATGGGACACATACAAAGTTCGCGGCACGAACGTTGTCAATGTTCGAGGCATTGCCCCGTCGGTCGTGAAAACCGCTGAACCGTTCGATCTGTCCGTGCGATCGGAAGACCTCTGGTACAACCGCTCGACCGAGGGCGTACCGGCTTACGAAATCAGCCTCAATGGCTCAAAGGTGGGTTCGCTACCTGCCGGCGCTGACGGTCTTTCGTTCGTCCGCAATCTATCTCTCGACCGGCCGGGCACGTACCGTTTCGAAATCAAGTCCGCCGACGGCCGAATTACTGCGTTGAGTAATCCCGTCTGGGTGCAAGACGATCCGTCCAAGCGCCTCTACTGGGGCGAGACCCATATTCACACCGGCTATGCCGAGGGTCAGGGCTCGGTAGACGGCCTGTACCAATACGCCCGCGATGACGCCCAGCTCGACTTTGTAGGCTTTTCAGAACACGACATTTGGCTCGACGACGCGGAGTGGGAAACCATGCGCTCCGCCGTTAAGCGCTACTCAGAGCCGGGGAAGTTCGTCTCGTTTCTTTCCTACGAGTGGACGCAGTCTCGCTCCTCGGGCGGACATCACAATGTATTTTTCCGGCGGCCGGATGGCGACCGCGTAGCGGCCCAGGACTACCCTTTCCTAACACGTCTCTATGAGGGCTTGAGGAGTGTATACGACACCGATGACGTGCTCATCGTCCCGCACGCTCACCAGTCCGGTGACTGGCGGCTCAACGACCCCGAGATGGAACGCTTGGTTGAGATTCAGTCGACACACGGCACCTTCGAGTGGTTTGGCAACTATTACCTCCGCAACGGTCACCAGGTCGGATTCTTGGCGGCGTCTGACAATCACCGGGCACAACCTGGATACAGCGGAACTCGCAACCACGAAAACCGCACACAGTTCGGCGGCCTAGCGGCTGTGTGGGCCCCGGAAAAAACAAACGACGCGGTGTTCGACAACCTGCGCGCTCGTCACGCATACGCTACGGCTCCCGCCGATCGAATCATCGTAGATTTCAAGGTCAACGGAACCGAGATGGGTGAGCGCTTGCGACCCACCGACACGCGCAGACTAACGGCGAAAGCGATGGGGACCGCGCCGATCACCGAAGTAGCGATCATCAAAAACGGCGACGTCGTCTACTCCAAACGGCCGGCAGCAGCGCCTTTGAAGTCAAAGTCGTTCGTTGAAGTTTCGTTTGATTCTTCAACTGAGCCCGTCATCCGCGACAACCCACGAGGCAATCGACCGTGGAAAGGCAGCCTGACCGTGAAGGGTGCGAGCCTTGTGAGCGCGAGCCCCACGAACTTCCTGAACATTCATTTCGAAAAGGCCGAGGTCGACACGACAAACCCAAACCGGGTGAACTTTTACATGGTGACGCGCGGACGGGCGGACAAGATTTTACTTGAGTTAGACGGGGCGTCGCGTTCGACTGAAATCACGGTTGAGCTTGAGAAGACGACAGAGATGGGTGGAGCTCCACCCATGCTTCGACCGTGGGCGGATCTACCGAAACGCACGGTGAATCTTGCGTTCTCCGACCTAAAAGACGGTCGCTCGTTCCAGCAGTGGCCGGTGGATCATGCGTGGGATCGTATTGCCGTCGAAATTATCAATCCAGACGCTTCAATGGACTACGACCTCGACTATTCCGATACCGGAAAGCGCCGAGACGGCGACTACTACTACGTGCGCGTTAGTCAACTGAACGGCGCACAGGCGTGGTCGTCGCCAATCTGGGTCGGTGGCGAGGCCCCGCGCTAGCGAGTTGCGTCGAGACTTAGCCCTCGACACAAAAACCAACGGCGGCAACCGTAGGCACGGCGATGAGCTCGGTCCATGACACGCACACCCCGTTTCCCGATCCCAAACTTCAACTTTTCCGAGTAAACGAAGCAGGAATCCACCGGTCGGGGACTGGCACATGAGATCCCGCAATCTCCACACCTTCACGAACTCTCGTGTTGCCTGTCCCCCACCAAGCCCGCCGGTGGCGACGCTGACCTGAAACTTGAACTTCGAAGTTGTTATTGCGGAGTACTGAGCCGCGCCGCCTCGCGGTGCGGTCCGCCCATCGTAAGGAGTACCGCACCGCGAGGCGGCGCGGCTCGGTACTGAGGAGGGTAATCTCCCCATGCTGCCGTCCAAAGTTTCTCCCCTCGATCGTTGCGGCCCTCGCCGGAGGCGGTACTGACCCCAAACTTAAACTCTGCCCAACAAACGAAACAGGAATCTCCTGGTCGGGGACTGGCACATGAGATCCCGCAATCTCCACTCCTTGACGAACCCTCGTGTTGCCTGTTTCAATGCATAGGTGATTAAGAAAAAGCGTCCTCCTGGCGGGAATAATAAGTCGGGCTCGGCTGCGGCAAGCAGGCGAACCGAAACCCAGACCCAGGAGGACAAAATGCACTTTATCGGACTCGACGTTCACAAAAAAACCATTGCCTATTGCGCCAAGACCGCCGCCGGCACAATCGTTGACGAAGGCACGATCCAGGCGCTGCGCCCCGAGCTTGAGGCGTGGGCCGCCGCGCGGCCCGCGCCTTGGAAGGGCACGCTCGAAGCCACCATGTTCAGCGGCTGGATCTACGACACTCTCAAGCCCCACGCCGTGGATCTGGCCGTCGCTCATCCGGCGTCGCTCGAGGCCATCACGCGCGCCAAGAAGAAGAGCGACAAGCTCGACGGCCGCAAACTTTCCGACCTCACCCGCGCCAACCTGGTGCCGCGTGTCTGGATGCCGCCGCGCCAACAACGCGAGCTGCGCCGCCTGCTGCGCTTTCGCAACCGCCTCGTCCAACAAGCGGTCTGGAACAAGAACCGCATCGCCACGCTGTTGATGGAACTCGGCGAACCCTACACCAAATCGAAACTGCACACCAAGAGATATTTCGAGCCCTTCGTCGATCGACTCGAAGCCTGCGAAACCGACCTGCTGCTGCTCGGCGTCAGCCGTGATCGCGTCGAAGCAACACTCGCAATCGTGCGCAAGATCGAGAACAAGCTGCTCACCCACCCGTCGCTCGCCAAGCGCGTGGAGTTGCTGCGCACGATCCCCGGAGTCGGCGCGATTACCGCGCTGACCTGGGCACTCGAAATAGGCGACGTCAAGCGCTTCGGCAAGATCGACGAGGCGGTGAGTTACTGCGGACTGTGCTCGCGCCTGAACGAGTCGGCCGGCAAGTCGCGCCGCGGACCGCTGTCGAAACAACGCAACGGACACTTGCAACACGTGCTGATCGAGGCGGCGAAGTTGGCGCCGCGCTGGAACGACCAACTGGCGCGGCTGCACGCGGACGAAGTCGCGCGCGGCCACCGCAACCAGGCGACGGTGGCGCTAGCGCGCAAGCTGGTAGCGCTGTTGTTGGCGGTCGAACGCCGTGGCACGGGCTACGAGAAGCGCGAGTAACGAGTTGGAAACGACGATTTCCCGCCGGGCCCCGCACGAAGGGGACTGCGTGAAAGCCCACGGGTGAGTAGACGCCATGCTGCCTGTTTCGGGGCTGGCGGGATCTAGTTTTTGGGCCTCAACTGAATCTTCCGCGACGGCGCCCGCGATCACACTTGCGGGCGCCCGAGGTGGCAAATGGATGTCTGGCCGCGTTTTTCGAACGGCGCCAAATGACGCGATTCGGCAAGGTAGTCGTCGTGGACTGACAAGCAGAAACTCCCCCGCGGGAGAGCGCCGTGTTCGCCCGCGTACAGTCGACGTACGCGCCGCCGCGGAACCTGTCAACCGTTCGCTGCGCCGCGTCCTACGGACGCGCAGTGGACAGAACCCGCCCCGCCGCGAAAAACCTACCTAATAAGCGGGCGAACCCAGCTTGTGGTCACCCGAAAATGCCTGCCGCCATTTTTTCCTTGACAAATACCTATCATGGATGTCCCCCACCAACAATGTCACCTTCCCCGGAAAAGAGCGCCTCTCCGTCGGGGCCCGCGAAGCGGATATGATGGTCGCTTAGGCCGCTTGACAATTGTGTTGATCTTCCGCGGTCGACCAACGGCCAATAACCATTGATCGTGTGCAGCGAATGAGTTTCCAGAGGAGTTGTGCGTTTCCCGTTCCTACGATGGTTCATCTCAACCTCGTGTTAATTCTCGCGCTCCGCAGTGCGGCCTTTGCAGCCGAACAGCCAATCGAGTTTCCGCACAACAAACACATCGCGCTGAACCTCGAATGCCTCGACTGCCATAGTCAGGCGGACGTGGCCGACGCGGCAACAATTCCAAGCGTCAGAAAATGCATGCTATGCCACGAGAAGATCGCGACGGATCATCCTGAGGTGCAAAAACTAGCAGCGTTTGCCGAAGCCGGACGAGAACCGCCGTGGGTTCGCATCTACAAATTCAATCGCACCGGGCACGTCAAGTTTCGCCACGCGCCGCACATCCGAGCGGACATGGAGTGCACAGCCTGCCACGGCAACATGGCCGAAGCGATAACTGCTCAGCCATTGGTGAAACATTCTATGGGAACCTGTCTCAAGTGTCATCGCGAAAAGCAGGCGAGTGTGGATTGCGTGGCATGTCACAACTAACAAGGCGCTCGCATCAGCCTGCAATGACCGATTCTTTCCGAACCATCAACGCGACATCTTTAAGATCCAATGGATAGGCGCAACTTTTTCAAGCTGGTCGGTACGTCGTCGGGCGCGGCAATCACTGGTGCCTGCGGCCATCAAGCGAACGAGCTGATTCCGCTGCTGGTTCCCGAAGAGCAACTCGTTCCTGGTATCGAGGAATGGCACCCCAGTGTGTGCCAGGAATGCTCCGCCGGATGCGGGACTATCGTTCGCGTGATGCGCGCCGAACAAACCATCGAGGTTGACGGCGAGACCGTTCGCAAGCCGATCGCGGCGATTAAGAAGATCGAAGGCAATCCGCTTGATCCAGTCAGCGGAGGACGAATTTGCGGACGCGGCCAGGCGGCCGTGCAGCGCTTGTATCATCCAGATCGGCCTCGCGGCCCGAAGATCCGCAACGCCACCGGAGGGCTCGAAGACGTCGAGTGGGACGTGGCCCTAGAGCGCGTAGCGACGGACCTAAAAACCGCCGAACCCGCCGAAGTACTGTATCTGTCATCGGCCACCTTGGGGTCGCGTAGCGCGGCTGTCGCGGCGTTTCTCGAAGGCTGCGGATTCGGCCCGGCTCGGTCCGTCGGCACATTTGATTTCGAGGTCGAACGTGCGGCGGCAAAGTTAGCGTTCGGCTGGGATGGCATCCCCGTTTATGAAATCCAAGACGCCGATTTCGTCTTGAGTATTGGCGCGGATTTCCTGGGTGCTTGGGTTTCGCCGGTATTTTATTCGCGGCGCTTTGGCCACATGCGCCGCGGTCGCCAATCGATTCGCGGGTCGCTGTTTCATGCCGAGTCCCGATTTTCACAGACTGCCTGGGCGGCTGACCGCTGGCTGCCGGTCGTACCAGGTGGCGAGCACGCCCTGGCGCTCGCCGTAGGAGCATTGCTGGTCCAGCGGCATGCGAAGGACGACAGTTCCCTGCCCCCAACTTTGGCGGCAACGCTTCGTAACGCCGACATACCCGCTCTGTGCGAACAAAGCGGCGTGCAACAAGTTCGCGTCGAAGAAGCCGCCAACCGCCTGGTCTCCGCGGCCGCGCCCGTCGTGATTGGTGGCGCAAGTATCGTCCAGAACAATTCTGTTGCGGCCGTATCCGTAGCAGGTGCGCTTAATATTCTGCTGGGGAACGTCGGCCAACCAGGCGGAGTCATGTCGCCCTCGCGCCCCGTCGATATCGAGGCAATCGACAGCACCTCCGCCCGGCCAAAAATAGTGTTTCTCGATGGTGTCGCGGATGCTTCGATTCCGTCTCGCGTGAGAGATCTCCTCGACGCTTCCACGGTGATCGCCTTTGGGTCCAGCAAATGTGCTGACGTCATACTGCCCGACCATGACGCCCTCGAAGCCAATCGCGTAGTCCTACCGACGACGGCGCCGGCAAACGCCCTTACCGGCGGACCCTCGTTTGTTCGCCCGCTCTACGATACGCGAGCTACTGAAGACGTCCTCGCTGACATTGCCAAACGGTTAGAAAAATCTGTGATTGCGCACACCCCGGCATACGAAGGCCTGTACGATTCGCAAGACGGCTTCGACAGCTCGAACGATTTCGCGGCATACGCCGAGCGCCAGGGCGGCTGGTGGGAAGAACGTGCGGCCGACGCGCCGGCAAAGCCCGATCCCGCCGGCCCGTGGGATGCGGCGGTCGCGAGTTCGGCTACAACCGCGGAGTATCCGCTGACGCTCCAGACATTCTCAACGGTTCAATTCGGCGACGGTGCCGGGGCGGACCTTCCCTGGCTAAGTCAGCTTCCTGACCCCGCCTCATCGCTGATGTTTGATTTGCCGCTAGAAATTGATCCCGGCTCGGCCACGAAGTTGGGCGTCCGCAACGGAGATCGTGTCAAGGTGACTTCCCCAACTGGCGCTGTCGAGGCGCAGGCGTACATCAACCCGGCGGCGATACCAGGAGTCGTCAGTTTAGGACTAGGCGCCGCCGCCGACGTCATGGGCCTAATTCCAGATCAGTCAGCCGACGGCACCGGCTCGCAGGTTTTTTCTTGCGCGGTTCGAATCGAAGCTATCGGTTCTGGTGAACGCTTCTTGCAATTCACGCGCGTCGACCGCAACGACGAGCTAGTCAGGCTGTAAGCAATGGAATCGCCAATACAAAATTACGCGTGCACGTCAAACACGATCCAACCCGCAACAAGTGAGCCCACTGATGTCTGAAACAACCCATCCGCAATGGGCGATGGCGATCGATCTTGATCGCTGCACAGGGTGTGAAAGCTGTGTAGTCGCCTGCCACGCCGAAAACAATGTCCCACTAACTAGCCCCGACGAAGCTGAAAAGGGCCGCACGAAGCATTGGATCCGCATCGACCGCTATTACGAGGGGACATTTCCCGATATCCGCGCGAAGTATCGCCCTGTGATGTGTCAACAGTGTGACGACGCTCCGTGCGAACCAGTCTGCCCCGTGTATGCGACGTATCAAAACGAAGAAGGACTGAACGTACAGGTCTACAACCGTTGCGTCGGAACCCGCTACTGCGCGAACAACTGCCCCTACACGGTTCGCTATTTCAATTACGAAGATCCATTCTGGCCAAAGCCTCTTGAGTTACAGCACAACCCCGACGTATCCATTCGTCCCGGCGGAGTGATGGAAAAATGCACGTTCTGCGTGCAGCGAATCCAGCGCGGCAAATTGGACGCCAAGGAAGAAGACCGTGCGTTGGCTGACGGCGACATTCAACCCGCGTGCGTGCAAGGATGCCAGGCCGAAGCGATGGCCTTCGGAGATATCAGCGACCCCGAGAGCACCGTCTCAAAGTGGGCCGGCAGTGGACGCTCTACCCAGTTGCTCGACGAGCTGGGAACCAAGCCGCGCGTGTTTTATCTGGAGAAGGGCGCCTAATCGATGAGTTCCGAGGCAATCACCGACGAGCAAATTCGGCAGGACTTATTGCGTCCGATGAGCGGCGCCGGAGCCGGATACCTCACGGTAGCGGCCATTTGCATGCTCGTGGTCGCCGCGGGCGGCGTGGCCTGGGTGATTCAGATCGACCAAGGCATGGTTGTAACCGGCCTCGCTCGACCGGTCTATTGGGGCTTCTACATCATCAACTTCGTGTTTTGGATCGGCATCTCCCACGCGGGGACGTTAATCTCCGCAATTCTGCGCCTGACCGATGCCGGTTGGCGCAAGCCGGTCACGCGCGCGGCCGAGGCAATCACGTTGTTTGCGCTGATGATTGGCGGCATGTTCCCGCTGATCCACCTGGGGCGCGTATGGCTTTTTTACTGGCTGATTCCCTACCCCAACGAGCGTCTATTGTGGCCCAACTTTCGCTCGCCGCTCGTGTGGGACATGACGGCCATCATGACCTACATGACTGGAAGCTTCCTATATCTCTACCTGCCGTTGATACCGGATTTAGCGCTCATGGCAAAACGCACAACCGGACTGCGATCGACTATCTGCGGAATCTTGTCGCTCGGCTGGAGCGGAAGCGACCGTCAGTGGCACGCCCTTGAGCGCGCTACGAAGTTGATGGCGGTGGTAATTCTCGCAGTCGCGATTTCGGTGCACTCCGTGGTCGCGTTCGACTTTTCAATGTCGTTGGCGCCGATGTGGCATTCGACGATATTCGCGCCATACTTTGTTGCCGGCGCAATCTTTAGCGGAATCGGAGCTCTAGTGATCGTGATGGCGGCGATTCGCAAGTTTTTGCGCCTCGAGAAGTATTTACGGCCGGTTCACTTCGACAACTTGGCGAAGCTGCTCCTGCTCATGAGCATTGTTTGGTTGTACTTCACCGCATCGGAACATCTAACCGTCTGGTACGGCAACAATCCGCTCGAGATGAACGTCTTCCAGGCCCGTGAGCACGGAGGGTTTGGTTTCGCTACCGCGCTGATGGTCGTTTGCAATTTTGTGATTCCGTTTGTCTTGCTTGGCATCAAGAGGCTGCGGACGATTCCCACCATCGTTTTTAGCGGCTTTACTGTGTTGATTGGCATGTGGCTAGAGCGTTTTCTGATCGTCTTGCCGACGCTCTCGAATCCGCCGCTACGTGCCGCCGCCGGTCACTACTGGCCGTCACCCGTCGAGTTAACAATTACCGCCGCGACCTTTGCCGCGATGGTGCTGCTTTACTTGCTGTTTGCCAAGGCGGTCCCGATCATCGCCATCTGGGAGTACGAACATGAAGCTGACAGCTAAGTTCGACAACAAGGCTTCGCTCGCGGCGGCGCTTGGCGAGCTGGCGTCCCGCGACCCAGTGATCTATTCGGCGAAACCCGTTGAGTTTGAGTCCGGCGTGCTCGACCGCCCCAGCCGCATGTCGTTCGTCGCCGTAGTTTGCGCCGTCGCATTCGGGCTGGGGATGACGCTCTTCATGTTATGGACCCAAGGTGACTACCCGCTCGTTACCGGCGGAATGCCGCTGAAGTCGTTGTGGCCAATCGGCGTAATCACCTATGAGACGACGATGCTCGGTGCGATCACTGGAATACTGCTGAGTTTTCTAATCGAAGGCCGGTTCTTCAGAAAACATTCCGCCCCTCGCGAAGCACTTGACTCGGACCAACTTTTCCTGCAGGTTCCATGTCAGGCGAGTGAATTCGAAAGCCTCGGCGAGCAGCTACGCGCCCAAGGTGCCATCTCGGTCGAAAAGGGGCAGGCTTGATGAAACGTTGCGTCCTACTAATCGCGCTAGCCCTGCCGATGATTGCGATTGCCGCTGAGAGGAAGGCTCCGCCGTGGGAAAAGCCTCTGGTAGCGGGCCGACAGCTCTATCGCGAAAACTGCGTCGTGTGCCACGCGATTGAGGCCGACAAGCCCGCAAAACTTGGACCCAACCTGCATCGGTTTTTCCAAAACGAACTCACACCGCTAAGCAAAGCCGAGCCTAGCGAAGCCTACATGCGAATCAAGATTCAATTCGGCGGCGAGTTGATGCCGGCTTACGTTGGCCGCCTCAGCGACCGAAACATCGATCAAATCGTGGACTACATTCGCGCAAGCAAGTAGTCCGAATCCTAAAGCCAACCGTCACCCTACAATCCTGATACACAATAGGTTACCTGTAGAGTCGTAACTTGAAACGCCCGCTGGAGTTTGGCACTTTGCGGACCGGCAAGTCAGGTAGAATCAGTACCCGGATGAGTTTCTTAGCCTTCGAGATATAGAGGCGGTCGGGTTCGAAGCGGTAGAAGCTGAGCCCCAGAGGGGCGACATTTGAAATAGCCCCGGGTGCAACCCGGGGTTGATTGCAGGCGCTACAGGGCCCCGACCCGCCGCCCACAATCGAGCAGGGAATTGAGCGCGCAAGCGCTCAATTCCCTGCTCGATTGTGGGCGGCGGGTCGTCACTGGCACCTGTATTTTACCCAGGGTTTCACTTAGGTTTCACCCTGGGCTATTTCAAATGTCGCCCCTCTGGGGCTCAGAACATTCTCAATATCTAGTTAGAGTGATGGGAAAGGCCAAACTCCACGGGGCGTAGCTTGCTACGCCCGCCCCTCGACCATGCACAGATATTTTCACCACCCGTGCGGCGCGCTCTTCCTAGGCGCGGACTACCAAATACCAACCCAATCAAGCGCACACCGATAAACTTTACGCAAACAAACGGGCAGGTCCGGCATTAAACGAGTTGCGATATTCGTTTATCTGATAAAACCTGTTATATGCACCCGTTTTACCGGCTGTCATTCTGGAGGCGCTGTGCCACCGTCATCGCGTTGTTGGCCCTCCCGTCAGCGCTTTTAGCTGACCAACAGTCGCTTGCTTATCGCCTCGGCCCCGGCGACGTCGCCTCTCTCCAAGTCTCTGAAGAGGAACAAGTGTCGAGCCCACGCGTGCGTGTAAAGGGCGACGGCACTCTCTACGTCAAACTGATCGGCCGACTCGACGCCGCTGGAAAATCACCCCGAGAGCTTGAGAAAATCGTGGCGGAGCGTCTACGCCAATTCGTTCAAGAGCCACACGTCTCGATCGAAATTGTCGAGTACGGCAGCCGGCCTGTATCAGTTCTAGGAGAAGTTCGCAGCCCCGGAATACACCAGCTAGCCGGCAATAAGAATCTTGTCGACGTTTTATCAGCGGCCGGAGGAGTGCGCGAGGAGGCCGGCTACACGGTAACCGTGACCCGTCGACTCGAGTGGGGTCGAATCCCCTTGGCGAGCGCGGTCGACGACACAGAGGGCGGATACAGCGTAGTGAAGCTCGACCTGCATGAGGTCATCGAGGGCGGAGCGCCGGCGCACAACATTGCCATCATGCCGCACGATGTAATCGCGGTTCCACGAGCGAATCTGGTCTACGTCGTCGGAGCGGTCGAACGCTCCGGCGGTTTCGCCCTACGCGCCAGCGAGCAAATTTCAGTCATCGAGGCACTCGCTCTAGCGGGCGGACTCGATCGGGTTGCGGCCCTCCGGCGGGCCAAGATTCTTCGTGCAGTCGACGGGCAGGGCGCACGCCATGAAGTGAGCGTCGATCTCAAGGCAATTCTGGCGGACAACGCGCCCGACCTTACGCTACAGCAGGAAGACATATTGTTTATTCCGGCAAGCGGCGGCAAACGTGCCCGCGTGATGGCCGCGGCGGCGCTCGTTAATTTTGGCACGGGGGCCGCTATATGGCGCGCGTCTCGGCCCTGACCAATCGCAGAACTGACTTCGATGCCGCCCGCTCCGCGGGTGTGCTCGTCCCGCTCGACTTGGTAGAGGAGTATGCGGCTGGGTTGACGCCAGTCCCGCGCGAAACGTCGATACCGGCGATGCTGTCAAGGCATAAGCTACTGCTAGTCGCTGCCGCTCTATGTGGCCTCCTCGCCGGTGGCTTGCTGAGTCTCGTCCAAAAGCCGATCTATCGCGCCGGCCTGACGCTAGAAATACTAGCTCTAAACGACCGATTCCTCGAGGCCCACGAAGTGACGCCGACTACATCGGGAGTGGGCTTCGGCGCACTTGAGGCGGACGTCGCGACGGCCATAAGCATTCTCAACAGCCGCACGTTGATCGAGAGGGCAACGCGACGCGCGGGCATTCCAGCCGGCGCCATTTCCGCAGTGCCCGAAGCAGTAAGGGCCGCGCTAGACATTGAAGCGATCCGCACAACACGACTGATCGCGGCAACCTTCGAATCGCCGGACGCGGCACTATCCTCGCGGTTTCTCAACGCTCTCGGAGAAGAGTTCGTCGCTTACACAACTGATTTGACCGCGCGGAGTCGTCGACAAACGCTACAGCGTCTCGCTGTAGAGCTTGAAACGATGAGGGAGCAACTACGGGCGTCGGAACTTGAGCTGCGCGACTACTCAAAAGCCGCCGCGCTGGTTTTCGCTGACAACCGAACCAGTGTCGAGCAGCAACATCTGGCGCGTCTAGCGCAAGAACTCTCAGTTGCCGCCGCGGAGCGCATCAAACGCGAGGCGAGCTACGAGTCTTCGGCGCGCGGCGCGGCGAGCCCGACGTCAAGCGAGAGCAATCACAGCCTCGGCCAGCTGCAGCTTAGAAGAGCTGAACTGGAACGAGGTCTAGCCGAACTCCGCACCGATCTCACCGACGCCCATCCGAAAGTTAGAAAAAGCCTGGCGCAACTTGCCCAAGCTGAAACGGCCATCCAACGAGAACAGGCAGCCGAGCGGCAGCGCGTTCGCACCGCGTACGAAACGGCAAAGAGACGCGAGGAGTTGGTGCGAGACACCTTTGCCGAACAGGCTCTCATGGTGTCGGCCGAACGTGGGCATGTTGTCGAGTACGACATGCTAAGGCGTCAGGTCGATACCAGTCAAACTCTCTACGAAGAACTGCTGAGGCGTGTCCAGCAAACCAGAATCGCATTGATGACTGACATCGCCAACGTGAGGGTGGTCGACCCCGCGGTACCGCCCACCGATCCGGTCAGACCGCGACCGATGCTACAAGCGTTCGCCGGGATGTTTCTTGGCTTCCTCGTTGGCTCTGGGCTAACAATCGGCCGTGATCGAATGAACTCTACGTTGCGAGAACCCGGCGACCTCAGTGCCTGCACTGGTATTCCGGAACTCGGAGCGATCCCCGATGCAGCTCGCCTACCGGACTCGTTGGCCGCGATCGCCTCGCCTGACAACATCCCCACGCCGCAAGGTCTAGCCGCCGGCGGCGCACCGCGAACGGTTATCAGCGAGCATGTACGCGCCATCCTGACGTCGATATTGTTTTCCGAGATGAACGAATCCGAAAGCATCCGCAGAATCGTCGTCACAAGCCCAACCTCCGGCGACGGCAAGTCGACGCTCGTCAGCAATTTGGCCCTGGCGCTAGCGGATATTCACCGCCGCGTGCTCGTCATCGATGCAGACTTTCGTAAGCCTCGGATGCACGAGATCTTTCGCCTTTCCAATCAGTGGGGACTATCCAATCTGCTCATCGACTGGGCCCGGCGCGGAGACGCCGAAACCGTGGCGCACGATAGTCAGTCCTGGGCGATCGAATCAACGATTGAAAATCTACGAGTTCTTCCGGCGGGCACGGCGGGCGCGCAAGCCGTCAACTTGCTCTACGACGCATCAATGCGCAAACTCTTGGAACACGCGGACCGCGAATTTGATTTTATTCTGATCGACACGCCCCCTCTCAGCGGTCTCGCTGATGCCGGCATCCTGGCCCGCATGGACGCCAAGGTCGTGCTCGTTGCAAAAGCCGGACAAACATCTCCCGATGCGCTCCGCGCCGCCGCCGATCGGCTAGCACAAGATGGCACACCGGTACTGGGCACGGTGCTCAACGCCTGGAACGCCGCGTCCGATCCCTATGCAGAGAGCAAAAACTGGGCCGCCAAGTATCGCTTTAAAAGCGCCCGGGCCGCACTCTAAGCGTCTTCCCCCTTCGGGCACAGCGGCAAGCCCGCACGACTGCACGCGGCCAAATTGCTAACCTACAAATCTTATGGCTCAAAACACCTTTGACGTCGTTTCGAAAGTCGATCTGCCCGAAGTACAGAATGCGGTTCAGCAGGCGATGAAGGAGGTCCATCAGCGCTACGACCTCAAGGCAACTAAGAGCGAAATCGAATTCGACCGCGAAGCGCCGAAGATCGTTCTGCGGTGCCCCGACGAGTTCGTCCTACAACAAGTGTCAGACGTGCTGCAGCAGAAACTCATTCGCCGCCAAGTCCCAACCAAGGCGCTGACGTTCAATCCGCCGCGTCCCGCGGCCGGTTCAAGCGTCGTGCAAGAAATCGAGTTGCAGCAAGGGATCCCGATGGAGAAAGCGCGCGAAATTGTCAAAGCCGTCAAGGCCACCAAGATCAAGGTTCAGGCCTCGATCCAAGGTGATCAAGTGCGCATCGGCGGGAAGAACCGCGATGACCTTCAAACGGTGATGGCGGTGCTCAAAGAAGAAGACTTTGGAATCGACATGCAGTTCACGAACTACCGCTAACGTCCCACCGCTGCATGCCAAGAATTCTAGAGTCAACATTGTTAGAAGGTCCGGCGGGACAGCTCGAAGCGTTGCACGAGGGCCCCGACGACGGGGTCGAAATCACTCGCGCCGCGGTCATCTGTCATCCGCATCCGCTCTATGGCGGGACAATGCACAACAAGGTAGTCTTCCGTCTAGCCAAGGCCGCCCGCCAGAGTGGCGCCGCCGTTTTGCGTTTTAATTTCCGCGGCGTCGGCTCAAGCTCGGGTTCGCACGACGACGGTCGCGGCGAACAAGACGATTGTCGCTCCGCGATTTCGTACATGCGCGAGCGCTACCAAGAATTGCCGTTGCTAGTAGGCGGATTTTCGTTCGGTTCGCGCGTTGCGCTGCAAGTAGCTTGCGCCGATTCCGCAATCGAACGGGTAGTCGCCGTTGGTACAGCAGTCAACCACGGTGGCTGGGAGTTCCTTTCAAACTGCGAACGCGCCAAGCACTTCATTCACGGTACGAACGACGAACATGGCTCGCGCCAGAATCTCGAACGCGTCTATGCGGAAGTTCCTGAACCAAAACAACTCACCTGGGTTGAGGCCTCCGACCACTTCTTTTCCGATGCTCTTGATGACCTAGAAGCCGCCGCCGTCCGGGCGCTATCGTAGCTGGGGAAACCCCGATTGAAGTTTGGAATCTACGGCGCCGGTTCAATTGGTGGCTTCCTCGGCGCACGCCTGCTCGACGCCGGCCACGACGTCCACTTCATCGCCCGCGGCGAGCATTTGAAGGCTCTTCAAACTCACGGCCTCACAGTTCGTAGCGAAGTTTTCGGAAATCAAACTTACTCAGTGTCCGCCACGGAGCGAACACAGGATGTCGGCGTCTGCGACTACGTCCTGCTCGGCGTCAAGGCGCATAGGCTAAGCAAGATTGCGCCGAACGCAGCCGCGCTCACAGGCGACGACACGGTATTTATTTCAACTCAGAATGGCCTTCCGTGGTGGTATTTCCACCGCGTCGAAGGTAGCAACACCCCGCTCGAATCCGTCGACCCCGGCGGAGTGATCGCCCAGCACATTCCGCCCGAGCGAGCGATCGGGTCGGCCGTTTACGTCTCATGCAGTCTTCCCGAGCCCGGCGTACTGGCCCATACCCAGGGCCTGCGAATTCCCCTCGGTGAGCCCAGCGGAGAGCGCAGCGATCGCGTCAAGGCATTGTCTGACGCGCTTACCTCCGCCGGTTTGAAAGCGCCCATCCGCGCCGACATCCGCCTCGAATTGTGGTCCAAGCTAATGGGAAACGCGGTATTCAATCCCTTGAGCGCATTGACCCGCAAGACCATGATCGAAATGGTGGAGTGCAACGAATCGCGAGCGCTGATGGCCACGATGATGGCTGAAGTCAGGGACGTAGCATCCGCCGTGGGGGTGCATATCGCCCAGTCACCCGAGAAACGCATCGAATCAGGCAGGGCCGCCGGCAGGCACAAAACCTCGATGTTACAAGACGTCGAACGAGGGCGCTCGCCCGAACTCGAGCCCATCCTAGGATCTGTAATCGAACTGGCCGCCCGCCATCACGTCGAGGTCCCCGCGTCGCAAGCGATCTACGCCGCCGCGAAACTACTGTTTTCGTCAACCTAGCCTGAAAGTTGATTTTTCAAGCTGCCCGCCAAGATTCGTGTTAGACGAAACCCTCCGCGGTACCGAGCCGCGCCGCCGTGCGGTGCGGTCCCTCCTGCGACGTGCGCACCGCAACCGAGTGGGTTCCAAGCAAACTTCGCAAAACCTCCCGATGTAAGACTCCCACTATTTATCGCCTAACCACCATCTATCAAACCCCCTTTGCGATTCTCCACCCCGTTAAGCCAAACTCAAGTTTGGCCAAAAGTCTTACCTGGAACCATCCGGAAATCGCCAACCTAGTCGAACGCGCATTAAGCGAAGACATTGGCAGCGGCGATGTCACGACCGAGGCATGCGTGCCGGCCGATCAGCAAGCATCAGGCTACTTTCTTACGCGAGAACCATTGGTGCTAGCCGGCACACCACTGCTAGCGCTGGTCTATCAACACGAGCAAGTGACGATAGTCCATGGCGACGGCCCGCTGCTCGAAGCCGAAACCGTTTTCGCCCGCGTCACCGGATCAGCGCGCAGACTCCTAACCCTTGAGCGCACAGCACTCAATCTGCTTCAAAGAACCAGCGGTATCGCAACGGCCACGCGAAAATTCGTTGAAGCTGTCGAAGGTACGAAGTGCCAGGTGCTAGATACGCGAAAGACAGCCCCCGGAATGCGGCGCCTAGAAAAACTGGCCGTTAGAGCGGGCGGAGGAGTGAACCATCGAATCGGGTTGTTCGACGCCATCTTGATCAAGAACAACCACATCACCGCCGCCGGCGGAGTTTCCCAAGCACTACAGCAATGTCGAAAAAGCGGCTTGGCCATCGAACTCGAAGTGAGCACCTTTGACGAACTCAATGAAGCTCTCGCCAACGACGCAAGTCATCTGTTACTCGACAACTTCACACCGGCACAGGTACGCCAAGCAGTCGCTCGAATCGACGGCCGCGCCAAGATCGAAGTATCCGGAAATATCTCTCTCGACACGATTCGCGCCTACGCCGAGGCGGGAGCTGATTTTGCATCCGCGGGAGCGCTCACCCACTCGGCGCGAGCGGTGGATATCAGTTTCCGCCTCGAGTAACGGGCTAACGGAACAAGTGAAACGTCGCGTCGTGTGGAAGATAGTCGATGCGGCAAGTGACGGATCGAGTGATCTTGCGGCAGTCGGTAAGCAGCCGCGCGGGATCGTAGTCGAACAACTCCGGCCCTTCCAGGTTTTTCACGCCGCCCGCGACGTGAACGTTAAGCGCAAGCCCTTTGCGACAGAGCTTCCACATCATCTCGATGAGATGCATCAGCGATTCATAGTTTCGATACGTGCGCTGGTTTAAAATCTCCGAGGCCAGCACCCAGTCAAACTCTTCACCAACCTCAGCGAGGTCGAGCTCATGGAAAGTACGTGCCGGATGCCGCTTCCGCGCCTGCCGAATCGCCTCCGGCATCCGATCAATGCCGACATAGTTCTCAAACTCGCCGAGCAATGAACTCAGGTCGCCAATTCCGCAACCCACATCAAGAATCGAGTCGACCGGTTCGGCATCACCCATACCGTCAATCAATGCATCAAAGCGCAGTTTTTGGAAGTAAACCGCGGACCAATCGAGTCCCTCGACGTCACCCGGAAACTTGCGATAGGTAGTCTGGAAATAGACCAGCTTGCCTTCGTGACGGACGCGGTTCACGACAGAGCCCCCACGCGCCGGCTCATATCTAGCGCCGCACCGAGATAAGCCAGACGGTGGCTGCGAGGGAACGCCGACGCTAATAGACGGATGCCCTGAGCCACAGGCCGTTTGCTAAAAACTCGTTCGATTCGCGGATTCAAACTGACACGCCACAAACAGCTTTCTCGCTGGAAGCCATGCGACTCGAAGAGCTCGGTATCAACCGGAACGGCCCCGTACAGTCCGCCGCCGTAGTCAACTTCCAAAATCTCCGGCCGAGCGAGCGCCATCTTCGCCACGCTGTGGGTAAGCGTGTCATCAGGAAACAAGTGCCCCAGGCGATCCCGCGACCCCTGCTGCAAAAGGTGGGCGTTCGAACCCGCCACGAGCATCACAGCGTAGGCCGCCAGCTCACCACCCTCAAAGACGCCGTGCGCTTCAACCCCCGGCGCGTAGTTCACCGCGGACGCATACTGCCACCAAAGTTGTGGATCTGTCAGTTCCTGGTCACCACGCGCCTGCCGGCTCAGCGTGTCTACATTGATTTCACGACCCTGAATCAGCAACTCTCGCGGAGTAACGGGCCTAAAGTACATCCGATCAAGCCCCTCAGCCACTCTGTACTCCAGATCCGGAGCCAGAATCGGAACCTCGCGACAGACGTATCGAGGAATATCAACGCCAGACGTCGATAACGTACGATACCGAGCCGCGACAGCGGCCTCATCACGCAACAGCCTCGAAACCTCGCTAGCGGTCGGTTCCGAACCCACCTCGGGTGCGACCGGCGCATAGTGCCCGCCCTCGCGACCGTACCAGCAACGTCCGCCGGCGTAAACGATACGCCGGCCACGGAGCTGCATGAACCCAGTCACAGTATCGATAACCGACGGTTCGTCGACTTGGTGTAAACGGATCTTTGACGATGGCAAATGCAAGGCTACCCATAGTGCTATGCAATGGAATGGCCAACACAGTAGATTGATTTAACCTATTTTAAATAAGCATATTACAAGAAGTACAGAATGAAACAGACGAAGTCTATCAGGTCATCAGCATCAGTAAACCCAGACCTAAAGGGGGCTATCTTCCGAGGCGAATTTTACTGTCGTAGCCGGTCATCTCCAGGTACCCGACTCCCTCAAGCGGACTGCCGTTTCGAGTGCCCGAGTACCGAACAGCGCCCTCCCAGTAAGTTGGTGTCACCGATTCAGAGCCCTGTACTTCCTGGCTGTCGAGCAGAGGGCTGCACGCTAGTTCAATTCCAAGCCCGGGCACCTCAATCGTCCACTCAACCGGATATCGGGCGCCGGTCTCTGGGCTTTGCCACGTCCGGCCAGGCTTGAGCGAAAACTCATCGGCGCTCAAATGCATGCTCGAGCCACTCGCGTTGACGAACGTACCTGAGGAGTATGCGTCGACCGTGCCATCCTCAAGCCGCGGGCCGTAAAGCATCAACTCGGTGTTGTCATCAAACTGGATACTCATCCAATCCCAGCCCTGTTGGCTCGGCCCCATGCTGTCCGTCGAAAACTCATGATCCATCCATGAGACCCCCTCGACTGAGTAAGTCTCACCGCCAATCTCAATTTCTCCTGTTGTGTCCAAACGCGTAAACGTAATGTAGTGCGACGCGCGGCCCAGACCTTCAGACTTTTGACTAACACCGTTAACGCCGTGGACCACAGGAGGCTTAGCCGGCCGCAGCTCCAATCGAATGCCGGCATCATCCGAAACAGCAAACAGCGACTGGCCACCCTCCGCGCCCCACAGCGAGCTCCAATTCCCGTTCCAGATCTGCAATTTTTCGAAGGAAGCGCCGGCCAGACCCGGCCCCCCCCGATTCAATCGCTCGCTACGAATGAATCGCCCGGATTCGATGTCACTGAGGGCGAAATGCGCGACGTAGAGTTGATCGACATCCCATGGAGACGTGGCCGGTGCGCTCCGCTCGGTTGCCAACCGAAAGAAAGTAAGCTCATAACCGAAATGGCGACCGCTGTCAGTTTTCACATTTCCGGTGTAGTACCACCACTCGATCTCGTACGTCGGATGTTCGAAGTGGTCTTCAGGAAATCCAAACTCAAATCCGGGCACCGCGCGATCGAATGACCATAGAGACCCGGAAAACATCACAATTAGAATGAGCGCTTTATAATTCATTCCTCGTGTACCACATCAGCCGGAATCACACGGGCCGCGAGCGTTGCCAGATACAGACCTGCCAGCAAACTAGCAACATAAATACCCGTTAACCCGGCCAGCAGCAGCCCGACAGGCCAGTGAAACTGGATCGTCCAGCCGAACGACTGTTTGTTGATGACATAGATCAATATGAGCGATAGCCCAAATCCGAGAACGAGGCCGATCACATTCGAGAGGATCCCAAGTAGACCAGCCTGCACGAGCACCATCTTCCGAATCTGCGCCGTCGAAGCCCCAACAAATCGCAGCACTCCAATCTCACGACGCCGGTCTATCACAAGCGCCAGCAGCGCCACGGCCATCCCCAAGATTGCCACCACGACGGCCACGGCCTCGAGCGCATAGGTGATCGCGAAGGTTCGATCGAAAACAGCGATTCCCTGCTCGCGCAACATTCGATTGGTGGCGACAAATACGTTGAAATCGCCGGTTGCCTCGACGACCGCTTCTCGCCCCCGCTCAAGATCTACGCCCTCGCTGAGATAGACCGCCAAACTGCTCAGTCGCGGGTCGGGCAGGTGCTTGAGCAGAACCGCTCGGTCACCAATAATGAAGCCCTGTTCGCCGGAGTAGTCGTAGTACACACCAGCGACGTCAAACTCGACCTCGCGTCCAGACAGTGGCAGCGTGATCTGACCACCGGCATGGACATCGTGTTTTTGGCTGAAAGGTTCGCTAACGATTACGCTATCTCCACTCGTCAGTGCGTCCCAGATTTCGACTTCCGAGGGACCTTCAAGAAATCGCGTAGCCGTTCGGCGGCCATGCACATCGACCTCCCCAAATGCCAACGTCGTCGGCAGCGAGTTGTAGGTAATCCGGTAGGTTCTAAAACGATCTACAGCAAATACTTCATGCGTCGCATTTATACTTTCAGCGACCCGAGAATCCATCGTCTGTGAGCGATCGCCGCCCCCTCTGCCGGCTGGGCGCACATATAAATCCGCTCCCAGTTGATTGTCCATCCAGACGATCACCGTGTCGCGGAAGCTGCCAACCATAATCCCGACGCTGACCATCATCGCCACGGCCGTGGACAGCGCGGCGACCAGCACCGACGTTCGCGCCAACGAGGCAGCCAGCCCACGCGCCGCCAAAAAACTTTCAATTCCAAACGGCCTAAGTAGCCAGGCAGCCGTTCGTCGCATCGCGCGATCGGTCGCTGCCGGTACCAGAAACGCCGCCGCCGCAATCAGCAAGAGCGCCGCCAAATAACCCGCCACGGGGATCCGATTCCAGGCCGGAACAAAGCTCAGCCCGGCGGCGCCAACTACGCAAATTGCGGCATGCAAAGAGTTTCTGCCGCTTTTATTCCGCGAATGATATTCGATCCGCTCTTGCCCCATCGCCTCAACCGGAGTCACGCCCGACGCCTCGGTCGCCGGCAGCCAAGCTGAAAGAATCGCGACGCCCACGCCTGACAGCAGCGCGGCGGCGACGGTCCAGACCGAAAATTCGATCTCGCCCGGCGTGCTGGTGACATAGAGCGAGCTAACCGTAGCGCCCATCGACTGCACGGCACCCGTAGCCAAAAACCGGCCGAGTGGCAGTCCGATGGCGCTGCCCACGACCCCAAACATCGCGCCCTCAATCAAAAAAGCGCGGCGAACCATCGAGCGCGACGCACCAAGAGCGCGCAGAATCCCTATTTCAGTACGCCGCCGGACCACCGAAACTGCGATCGTGTTGTATATAAGAAACGCTCCAACTATCATTGCGATATAGCTCAAGACACGAAGGTTAGAACGAAATGCACCAAGCATTCGGCGGTTCTGATCGGTGCGCGCACCCGATAGGTCGAGAGCTACGCCAGCGGGAATCGCAGCGCGCAACGCCTGCTGCCAATCCCCGCGCTCGAGGTCTCCATAGACGTAGATCCTGTCGATTTTGCCCAGCCGATTGAGCAAGCGTTGTGCGGCCGCTATGTCGATCACCACCAGCCGGCCTTGTGCTCGCTCCTTCGATCCACCCTCATCCAAGACCCCGGCAACTTTCAACTGATGGGCGCGATCGTTGATCGCCAACCGCATCGTGTCCCCCCGGACGTAGCCCAACGCTCCGCCGACCAAAGCCGCGTTTTCAGAAAAGTACTCGGGCGAGTCATCTCGCAGCATTCGAGCCGAGCCTTCGGTCACCGGATCGCCGATGAAATCGACCCCAAACAGTGGCACCCGCTCCCCACTGGCCTCGACGACCGCGAAGTCTTCCATGCGTGCCGCAAAGCGTATCGGATAGGGCAAGCGCACGAGTTCGCCAATCAGTTCCTCGTCAACGCCACCGATCGCGCTAATCTCATAAACTGCTGGTCCACTAAGGGTTTCCAGCGAAGACTGAAAGGAACCTGTTGATGCTTCACCAGCCAGATCGATGGCAACGACGACGGCCACCCCAAGCGCCACTGCGAGCGTAGTCAGCACGGTCCGCAGGCGCTCGCGCGCTAAAGGCCGCCCTATCAACCGAACGATTAGGCGAGCTAAATTCATCGACTAAGCGGCGTGCGGCGCGCCCTCAAGTCGGCCATCTCGAAGTGCCAGCACGCGATCGGCGACGGCCGTCGATTCTAGACTGTGAGTCGCCATGATGACCGTCGTTTGCAGCTCTTGCGCAATGCGCTGCAGCAGCCGCATCACGATAGCCGCGCTCTCGCTATCAAGATTTCCGATCGGCTCGTCCGCAAGCACGATCGCAGGCGAGTGTATTAGCGCACGCGCAATTGCTATTCGCTGTTTCTCACCGCCGGAAAGCTGATGCGGCTGACGATCGCCCAGTGCGCCCATTTCGACCAGTTCCAACACCTCGAGTGCTCGAGCTCTGGCCCGTCCATCACCGGCCAGTTGCAGCGGAAGTTCCACGTTTTCAACAGCCGTCAACGTCGGTAGAAGTTGGAAGAATTGAAAGACAAACCCGATGTCGCTTCGGCGAGTCGCAGTGAGTTCAGCGTCCGACATTCCGGTTGTCGATTTGTCGTTGATCTCAACCGTGCCCGACGTAGGAAAATCCATCCCACCGGCGAGATTCAGAAACGTACTCTTGCCGCAACCACTACGCCCAACTAAAGCAAGAAACTCCCCTCGTGAAACCTCGATTGAAACGTCTCGCAAGCCGGCAACCGACTGATCGCCCACAGGGTAGCTCTTCGAGACGCTACTAAATCGCAGAACAGCCAAGCTTCAGGATACCAATCAGCATCGACGCGCAAGCGACCCCCAATATCTTGTATGGCTAGGCCAGTTCCCCGCCCTAGCAAGCACCCAATAGGTATTTAAACTGGTAATTAGCGAGTGTTTCCCGGGAAACGTCGCCAAATGAAACGATTCATTATTGAGATTTAGATGCTCGGCTAAATCGTCTTCGTGACCTTCGAAAGCATCCGCGGGTGATCTGGGTCCAGCCCCTTGTGCGCGGAAAGATAAGCCGCAAACAACTGGCAGGGCACGATCAACGGTATCGGCGTCATCAAGTCCTCGGGAAAGCCCCGAACAACAGGAATACTGCCCGCCAGCGGGATCGTTTTCGTTGTCCCGAGCGAACGCACAACTTTCGAGGGACCAATCGCTACCGTCTCGGCGCCGGCCACCACCAAACGATCCAACAACGAGCGCGTGCCATTATTAGTAGGCCCACCAGGAGTAATTGCAAACACCGGAAAACCCTGCTCTACCAATGCGATAGGGCCATGAGCGAAATCAGCACCTGAGAACCTCTCCGCGACCACATAGCTGGTTTCCATCATCTTCAAAGCGAACTCAAAGGCGTTAGAATAGTTCAACCCACGCCCCACAACAACGGCGCGCTCCATATATCGATAGCGCTCCGCGAGCCCACAAACCCGGTCCTTCAGCCTCAACTGCTTAGCGACCAACTCCGGTAACCGAGCGAGCGCCGAGTCCGGTATTGCCGCCCCCAGAGCCCGAGCGAGTTGGTAGACGGCCAGCAACTGGCCTGTGTAAGTCTTGGTGGCGGCAACGCTCTTCTCCCGCCCCGCTCGAACCGCGAGCACCTCGTCTGACAATTTAGCCATCGAGCTCTTCGCTTCATTCGTAATTCCGAGCGTAGTCGCGCCCGCCTTCGCCGCATTTTCTAAATAAAGGTTCGTGTCGGTCGACTCGCCGGACTGCGAAATCCCAACCACAAGCGATCCCTTCCGGCAGGCGGCCGTGCCATACACAGTAGAAATCGAAGGGGCCGCCAGCGATGTCGGGATCCCAAGCAATATCTCCAGCAGATAGCGGGCAAACGTCGCCGCGTTGTCGGAAGTACCGCGTGCAACCAGCACGATCGACTCCGGCCTCTCGACCGCGAAGCGGCGGCTAATCGCCTTCACCTGTTTAGAAGAGCTATCGAGCATCCGAGCCAGCACTTCAGGCTGCTGCTCGATTTCTTTCAACATCATTGACATAAAGTTGGTTCCGTCTCGGTACAGAGCGTCATCGATGATTGTAGACACTTCCGCCAAATGCGCGACGCTTTGTATTAGGGTAGCCTCGAAGAATGCCGCCAGTGCGCCTGATTCTCCTCGTCCTAGTCGTCGCCATCTTTCCTGCAACCGCCGCCAGCCCAGAAGATGAAATTCAAGCCGTCCTAGATGCCCAAGTCGCCGCCTGGAACCGAGACGACCTCGAGGCCTTCATGGCCACCTATGAGCGCTCGCCGGACACGTCATTCGTAAGCGATCGAGTAATAAAGGGTTACGACACGCTACTAGAGCGATACAAGCAAACATACGGAGCAGAGGGCGCCATGGGCCGGCTAGAGTTCTCCAACCTCGACTTCCGCGTACTGAGCCCGCAAAACACGCTCGTCATCGGAAGCTTCCAACTGACCAGAGACGCGGCCGGCGGTGGCGACGCAAGCGGAATCTTCTCAATCCTCTGGGCCCAAATCGACGGCGAGTGGAAAATCATCCACGACCACACCAGCGCCTCGCACTAAAAATAGCCGTTACGGCTCAAACGGCCAGCGAGCCGTCGTACTGTAGCCCCCGTCAGACGCAATCACCTGCCCGGTAACGTAGTCGGCCGCCCTACTCGACAGAAACACTGACAAGCCCGCAATATCATCCGGCGTACCCAATCTCGGATTAGGCTGCGCCCCTTTAAGCCACGTCGCCATCTCCGGAGGCTGCCACATCGCCCGATTGAGATCAGTAAGGATAAACCCCGGTGCGATGCAGTTCACCTGGATCTCGTGCTCCGCCCACTCCGCCGCCAGTACACGCGTCAAGCCGGCGAGAGCGCTCTTGGTCATCGCATAGATCGACAGATAAGGCAGCCCGAGCAACGACATCATGCTTCCAATCTGCACAATCTTTCCGCCCTTCCCACGCGCAATCATCGCCGAGCCGACGCCGCGCGTGAGGCGAACGATCCCGTGCAAGTTCGTCTGCATGATCCGTTCATACTCTTCCGCCGTGTAGTCTTCAAACCGTTTGCGGATATTCGTGCCCGCCACATTGACCAAAATGTCAGCGTCCGAACAGGCCTCCGCGGCGTTGTCGATCGAACTGTTATCGGTGATGTCAAGCGCAAGCGATTCCGCGGAATAACCCTTCTCGACAAGAGCGCCAACCTCTCGGTCAAGCGCGTCTGTGGACCGTGCCGCCAGCACAGCGTGCGCCCCCTGAGCCGCCGTGGCTTTCGCGATCGCCAGCCCGATTCCGCGGCTAGCCCCAGCAATCAGCGCCTTCTTACCGTTGAGTGAAAACATGGTTTCGTAGTTCTGCATGCGGACGGATAGTGTACCAACCAGCGAGCAAACCCTCGCCTTCGCTATGGTGATGACGATGCCATCTAAAATCGCAGCCGCCGGCGCCGTCCGCGACGCGCTGGGAAACCTGCTGGCCGAGCGCCTTTCGACATCTACGTACGACATCGAGAGCCATTCGCACGACGAATCATTTCACCCACCGGCCGCGCCCGACGCCGTGGCATTTCCCGTCAACAACAAAGAAGTCTCGCAAATTGTCCGCATTTGTGCCGAGCATTCCACGCCAATTATTCCGTTCGGCGCCGGCACCGCCGTCGAGGGTCACGTGCAGGCTACGTACGGCGGAATTTCAATCGACCTGAGCCGTATGGACAACGTACTCGAGCTCAACGTCGAAGACCTCGACTGCCGAGTTCAAGCGGGTGTGCGACGCATCGCGCTCAACGAGCAGCTTGAGCGCGAAGGGCTTTGGTTCCCCATCGATCCGGGCGCCGACGCATCTGTTGGAGGCATGGCGGCAACCGGCGCGTCGGGCACAACTACGGTTCGATACGGCACGATTCGCGAGAACGTGTTGGGGCTAACGGTCGTGCTCGCCGACGGACAAATCGTGAAAACCGGTGGCCGTGCCCGAAAGTCATCCGCCGGATACGACCTCACCAAGTTAATGCTCGGCTCCGAGGGAACGCTGGGAGTGATCACCGAGGTCCAGCTAAAACTGCAGCCACTCCCCGAGGCAGTGTCCGCCGCTGTTTGCGCATTTGAAACCATCGACGGCGCGGTGCAAGCGGCGATTGAGATCTTGCAATCGGGAATTCCGATAGCTCGCTGTGAACTGCTAGACGCGGTTTCGATGGGCGCCGTCAACGTCTACGCAAAGTTTGACTACGTCGAGAAGCCAACGGTATTTTTCGAATTTCACGGCACCGAGCGATCGGTTGCAGAGCAAGCGGAAATGACGGCTGAAATCGTAAAAGAGCACGGCGCGGGCGAATTCCAATGGTCCACCCATCGCGAGAAACGCGACGAGCTTTGGCACGCGCGACACCACGGTTATTACGCAGTGAAAGCGCTCCGACCGGGTTCGTACGGCTGGGTGAGCGACGCCTGCGTGCCCGTTTCGAAGCTGGCTGAGTGCATCGTCGAAACCTCGCGCGAAGTCGAAGCCGCCGGGCTAACAGCCCCGATCCTGGGCCACATCGGCGACGGCAATTTCCACGCCATCTATTTGGTTGATCCGGCTGACAAGCAAGAAATGAGCACAGCGAAAGCTGTCAACGACCGCATGCTCGCGCGCGCCCTAGCCGTAGGAGGCAGTTGCACCGGAGAGCACGGCGTAGGCTCTGGAAAGATAGAGGCGTTGAGAAATCAGCACGGTCCCGGAGTCGACGTGATGCGAGTGATCAAGACAGCGCTAGACCCCCAAAATATCATGAACCCCGGAAAACTCTTCGACTGATACTGAGCAAATGCCACGCATGCCAACGGTGCGACCAAGGCATCGACACACAAGAATCGAAGCGCTCGCACCGCTCAACAATCGCACCCGAGAGCGTTTCCACCGAACGCATAGACCGCAGATCCCAGTGAAATTCAGTGGCGCGACCGTCAGGAAGTGCGGTAGCGCAGGAGAATTCTAGAATACGTTGAATCGGATCCTGCTGATCAGCCCCCTAAAGGACCCGACACAACTGCCGAACGGGCGCGGCTCCGTTGCGCCCTGACCCGAAACTTGACTTTTCGAGCCGCCAACCGGACTTTCGGGACGGGACTGGCACATGCGATCTCGCAATCTCTCCACCTTGACGAACCCTCGTGTTGCCTGTCCCCTACCAAGCTGATGACACAGCGAGTTTCTCCCACGAACGATCCGGCCCGCGCCGGTGGCCGCGCTAACTCGAAATTCGAACGACCCGCGAAATTCTACCGGTCCCGGTCGCGAAACTCTTCGTACCAATTCTGGACAACGCGAATGACAGGCAACTCAGGCTCAACTTCTTCCACAAAGTCCCTGAGCACGAAGCGACCGTCGGCCGCAACGTCGTAGGACACTCGATTGGGGTTAACCGTAACCAGACCTGGGTCCGAAAACAGGACCGTTTTCGATATTGCTGCGAACGACGGCGACGTCGTCAGTTCGACTGCCACTAGAGTAGCTCCCTCAACAAAGAATAGTTCACTCCCGTCTCGACTCCAACGCGGCTGACAGCCGCCAGTCTCTGAAATCTGCCATTGTCCGTCGCCGGAAGGAAACGGCCGTACGTAGACCTGGATTTCCCCGACGAATTCGAGCAGTACGCGACGAAACGTCCGTCTGGGAACAGGTTCGGCGCAGTCTCGTTGAAGGGTGTGGCGAGGAACTCGATTGACTCGAATTCGTCCTCGTCATTCTTGTGTTTCAGATACCAGAGGTCAAAGTTTGCTTCCGTACGTGACGTGTAGACGAGATAGTCCCCGTTATGGGACCAACCGTAGGGCTGCTCGCTGGTTCCTGTAGCAACAAGCGATTCTGCGTCGCCGGTGCCGTCCGCCGGGCGACGGTAAATGTCATAAGTTCCGCCTCGGTTCGACTGAAACGTGACCTCGAGTCCCGACGGCGACCATTGTGGCCGCATTTCCGTCGCCGCGTCAAACGTTAGCCTGCGCTTTAGCGGCCGATCGACGTCGTGAATCCAAACGTCCGCTCCCGTATCGGATTCGACCCCTCCAACCGCCACACGGCGACCGTCGGGAGAGAGCACGGGAAAAGACATATTCTGTTGGGGCTGCCCGATCTCGCCGACCCTCTCTCCCGCGCGGTTGCGCCAAACCAGTTGTCGCTGCTCGATGCCGGCGCCGTCTATGTAAACCAGCGTTTGATCGGCCGCGACCGAGGCATTGCGGCTGTCGTGGGCAAGCGGAAACGCTTCGCCCGTTGCATTCAATCTCTCCAGGGAAAACGGCATCGCCCATAGCTCATCGGTTGAGTTGCTTGGCTGGAATACGAGATGCCCGCTGGGTGAGTATGAGGGGTGGCTGCCCGACCCCAAGAAAGTTCTACCTTCGCTCGCAAGGTTTTGTACCGCCATCGTTCGGCCGGTGGGAGTTTCAAAAGCCAGCACGACAACGCGCGCTCCAGCCATCCGAGGCAGAAACTGCGACCAGTAGACCGCTCCGACGGGCTTACCTGTTGATGGGTCGATCTCGTCCGGCGAGATCAATTCTCTAGGGCTTCCGCCGCGGGCGGCAACTTCGTAGAGAGAGTGAGGCGTGCCCGAGCCGAACACGATGACCTCGCCATCCGGGCTCCAGGACGGTCCGTGGAAGTGGAGTCCCGGCAACTCGCAAATCTGGCTGGCTACACCACCCTGTACCGACACCTTCTTGACTACGTTGTCGACTGCAAAACCGATGGTCTCGCTGTCGGGAGACCAGAAGGCCGAATAGGCGCCTTCAGTGCCTTCGATCACGCGCGCATCTCGCTGGTCGAGATCTTGGATCCACAGCCTCCCTTCCTGACCCTGTTCGGTGAAAGCGATGTGCTTTCCGTTTGGCGAAATGACCACTGCGGTGTTGTTGGCGTCAGAAGCGCCGACACGCACCGGCGGATTAATTGCGAACCGGCGGAGCGCCGCTTCAGGGGGCTCTTCGCTGAAGTGAACGGCCGCAAGTGCCAAGAACGCTAACGACATCACTGCTGCTAGTGCTGCCGGCAGCCACGGTCTTCGTTTCGATTGAGGAGCAGGCGTTGGCTGGACTGGTTCTGAGGCGACCCCGGATACATTGATTGACCGAGTCTGCCCGGATTTCAGCCGGTCGGCGGCGCTCGAAAGGTCGACCGCCAACTCGGCCGCGGAGCCGTATCGCTTGTCCGCATCCTTTTCCAAACATTTCGCCGTCAGGAACTCGAGTTCCATCGGCACTCCGGCGCGGACCGCCGTTAGCGGCTCGGGCTGCTCGTTGACAATCTCGTAGCCTAGCGCTTGGTCGTATTCACCCTTGAACGGCCGCATCCCCGTGACCATTTCGTACAGCACGACGCCCAGCGCCCAGATGTCGCCGCGGTGGTCGACTGTCGCGCCCTGCATTTGCTCGGGACTCATGTAGGCCACCGTGCCCCGGGTCGTCTCGGGCTTGGTCAGGCGCGAGGCCTCGGCTAGGCGGGCCAGACCGAAGTCCATGATGACGGCGCGGCCCTTGGGTTCGATCAGGATGTTGGCGGGCTTGATATCGCGGTGGATGATGCCTTTTTCATGCGCGGCTTCGAGGCCGTGGGCGACTTGGCGTCCGATGTCGAGCGCTTCTTGGATCGGCAGCGGGCCTTGCTCGATACGCGCTTCGAGGCTCTGTCCCTCGATGAACGCCATCGAGAGAAACGTCTTACCATCCGCCTCGCCAATTTCATGGACCGTACATACGTTGGGATGATCGAGCCCCGCCGCTGCCTTCGCTTCCCGCAAGAACCGGGCCTTAGCCTCGGCGTCATCGAGAAGGTGTTTCGCTAGGAACTTCAGCGCAACGGTACGGTCAAGGCGCGAGTCCCGCGCCTTATAGACGACACCCATACCACCCTCGCCGAGCTTCTCGCCAACGGGGTAGTGGCTAATCTGTTGGCCGACCACCTTACGCGCAATTCTACCGCGCCAAGGGCCAAAACGCTACGCCCGGACTGTGCCGTACGCAAGAAGAAGGACCTTCCGGCGGGGACTGGCACATGCGAACACGCAATCTCTCCACCTTGACGAACCCTCGTGTTGCCTGTCCCCCACCAAGCTCAAGATCTCAGACCACCAAAAACCCCCGTCCCGCGATTCTGAAATAATTATCTTATTGATTTAAAACCACTTCCCAGTTCCGAGCCTCGAATTCTGTACACCCCAGTAGTACAATAGAGTCGTGACCACTAACCGCCGCAATCGAGTCAACAAACCCCGCGCGAGACCCAAGGCGATTTTTAGCGAAATCCGGCCAAACCCGGCCAATCCCGGCCAAATCCGGGCAATTCCGGACATTCTCAGGCCGAAGCTCCGCTTGCCGGCGGCTGAAAGCCTCCAAATAGAAGATTATAAAGGAGTTACTGAATCGTAGTCTTAAATAGAAAACTTCGGCACGTCATCCAACACTAACGAAAAGAAAATAACAGAAACAATTGACCCAATGCCCCGTAACTACCACTTGCCGCCGACCCCGCCGCAGAAAACATAATGCCAGCCGGAAAATGGATTCGCGAAAACGCCGCCTTGCTCATCGGCATTCTGATGCCAATCATCGTCGTCGTGTTTTTCTTGCTGGCGAGTTACATCCCACGGCTGCTAGTCGACCCGCCAGCCTACGATTTTCTCTTCGCTCACGACTACGGCTATTCAAATCAGCAGTCTCGCTGGCGCTACGAGATTGGCCTCGACCCCCAGAAACAGCTTCGCGTACGCGCGTTTTTGACTGAACCCGAAAAGTACGCACCTCGCGCACGCCTGTTTCGGTACGAGCACGCGACCGGAAATGTTCGCGAGATTATCTTGCCCTCACCCGACTTAGAGGAAGTTCCGGAATCAGGCGTCATCGTCGAGCTGCCCGAGTTTCAGGACGAGCTGATCGACCCAAGCGTGTTCTCACCAGATGGCTACGAGCTTTTGAAGTCGCGCAGGAGCGGCGCTGATTTCATCGGCTTTTTCTATTGCGGAAACCAGCGCGGTATGGCACTCGGAAAGAACGGAGCCGTCATCGCCATTCCGGCAAACGACGGATACAACTGGTACTCGGCCCGATTCCTCGGGTGGATTATCACGCCTTCGAAACTATAAGCGACATGTCTGCCAAAGAAGACGCGCTAAAACATATCGCCGCGATTGCCCGCGAGCAAGATCTAACCTCCGCCGAAGTTCTAGCAGCACTCTCCAACACCGAAGACTCGTCCGAAGAAAAGACCTCCGTCTTGACGAAACTGTTGGGCTACTTCGGCGGGATCTTCGTGCTAGCCGGATTGGGTGTGTTCATCGAGATGCAGTGGAGCGAGATGAACTCGTTCTCGCGCATCGTGATCACGCTTGGGTCCGGCATCGCGGCGTTCGTCATGGCTTACTTCGCGGTCAACGATGAACGCTGGGAAAAGACGGCGACGCCGCTATTTTTGGTTGCGGCGCTGTTACAGCCCATGGGCATACTTGTGGCGATTGACGAGTTTTCTCGGGGTGGCGATGAACGCCACGCAATTCTGTTTGCGTCCGGCGTTTTGCTGGTTCAGCAGACGTTGGCTTTCATAAAACTCCGGCGAACCGTTCTTGTCTTCGCCGCGCTCGTGTTTGCGGTCTGCTTCTACGGCACCAGTATGGATCTGATGGACGTCGACGAAGATCTCATCGTTTTCTCGATTGGACTTTCGCTACTGTGCGTGACGTATTCGATTGACCGCACTCCCCACGCGGCAATCACGCCTTTCTGGTACTTCGCCAGCTCAACCGCGACGTTGGTAGCGCTGTTTTCATTGATCGAAGAGACCTTCCTAGAAATTCTGTTCCTAGGCGCGGGCTGCGGCCTAGTGTTCCTGAGTACCTGGGTAAAGAGCCGCAGTCTGTTGGCCGTCGGGACTGTCGCGATACTCGGCTATGTTGGCTACTTCACGGCCGAGCATTTCACCAATGTCGTAGGCTGGCCAGTCGCCTTAATTATGTTCGGAATGATGTTGATCGGCCTCAGCGCCGCCGCCTTTCGCATCAACCGCAAATACATCGCGCCCGGCTAGTGGGGCTGAGGATTATATTCGTATGGCGAGGAGTCGAATTAAGGTCGGAGATATTTTCCGTATTCCGCTACCCGAGGGCCGATTTGGGTACTGCCAGTACATTCAGTGGAATGACCAAATGGGCTGTCTCACCAAAGTCTTCGACTTGGTTGCAAAAAACGAACTCCGTAGTATTGACGAATTGTCAGAAGTCCCAGAGATGTTTCCTCCGATTTTTGTCGGGCTGAAAGCATCGGCGAAAAGCGGTCGGTGGGCCATAGTCGGCAACCTTCCTGTGGCACCGATTGAGTTCCCAACATTTAGGGCGAGTAACGGATATGCCGCAGGCGTTTATGGCGATTGGAGCCTTTGGGATGGTGCTTCACACCGCTTCATTGGTGTTCTTCCAACGTCATTTCGTAAGTTCGAGAAGCTGGTAATTTGGGGTGATGAACTCGTTGAAGAACGGATAGCTTCCGGCATCGACATTCATGCAGAAATAATTTGATCGATTGAATTGGCGCGAGTGGTATCCGGCCCAGTGTGCCTATGCCTCAGAAGTACCTCGAAATTAGTAGGGCTCGGTGCGGCGATATTTCGCCAGGGTTGGGCTGATAGAATGGCCGTCGAATGAACTTACAACTAACCCGCCGAGACGTGCTTAGGGGGCTAGCTGCTGGAACCGCAGCCTCGCTTGGCGCCGCCAATGCCCAGCAGTCTCGCCGCCCGAATATTCTCTATGTCTTCAGCGACCAGCACCGTGCTTGCTCGATGCCCGGCGAGCCCTACAACGATGCTGCCGCGCCTTCGCTGGCCAAGCTCGCTTCGCAAGGCACCACGTTCACGCAATGTATATCGAACTACCCCGTTTGCTCGCCGTACCGCGGTATCTTGATGACAGGCCGCTGGCCGTATCAAACAGGCATCATTGACAACGCGTTCCCGCTACGTAAGTCGGAATTCTCGCTCGGCGAGGCGTTCCAGCAAGCCGGCTATCACACCGGCTACGTCGGCAAATGGCATCTCGACGCCTGCGGCGCCGAAGGCCTTTCGCTGAAACCTGAAGGCGAAGAGCGTCACGGATTCAAAGAGTGGCACGCTTGGTATCGCACAAACGATCATCAGGACAGCTCGGTAACCTTCGACCCAGTTACGGGTAAACAGCGTATACCGGTCGGCTACAACGCGACCAACATGACCCACGACGCGGTCAGCTTCATCGAACGGAATCGCTCGCAGCCGTGGATGCTCGTGCTCTCGTGGAACCCGCCGCATCCTCCCTACCACGACGCCCCGGCGGACCTGATGAAGAAATATCCGGCCGGCGATCTGCAGCTACGCCCAAATACCGTTGAGACCGTCCATCGAGGAGTCGGCGGGCGCGGCACCGAGACCCGCACCGATCTGACCGGCTACAACGCCCACATCGAGGGAATCGATATCGAGATGGCACGATTACTGCGGACGCTCGACGAAACGGGCCAGGCCGAGAACACGATCGTGATCTACACCTCGGATCATGGCGAAATGATGGGCTCACATAACCGCACGGGAAAGCGCTTACCCCACGAAGAGTCCTGCAACGTCCCGTTCATCGTCCGCGCTCCTGGAATGGAGCCGAATCGCAAGACCGACATAATGTTGGGAGCGATCGATATCTATCCGACCCTATGTGGGTTGGCCGAAATTCCAGTGCCTGAGAGTTGCATGGGCCGCGATCTTTCTGGCGTGATTCGCGGAGAGAATATCCAGGGCCCCGAACATCAGTTCCTGATGCACATTTCGAAGACGAACGGAAGCGGCGGCGTCAATCATCCAGCGCCGTTGTTTCGCGGAATTCGGACGAAACGCCATACCTACGCCTGTGGTGAGATTGGCCGCTGGTGCCTGTACGACAACCAGGAAGATCCATATCAACAGCACAATCTCGCGGACGATCCGTCGCGCTCAAAACTCATGGCCGAGCTCGACGGCGAGGTGCTCGACTACTTGCGTGTCGCCAACGACCGCTATCCGTATCGCATTACCAGAAACTAACCGCTGACGTTCAGACAGCCGGGAGGTCGTCGAATTGGACCTCGCCGCGCGCCCGCCGCTCTCCCGGCAAAAGCGCCGAGTAGATGGTGCTCAAAACGGGCGTATCGACGCCGGCTGCCTGGCCGTATCGGATCACGGCACCGACCTGATCTTCCAATTCCGACGGCACGCCACGCACAAGATCGCGATGCATCGACGCGGTCGTTTCAGACGTCAGCTTTTCAAGAACCCCTAAACAGCCCGCGGCAAATTCAGGAGGTACGTCAGCACCCTGCGATCTCGCAACAGCCCCGATCTCAGCAGCCACCGCAAGCAACGTCTCACGGGTCTGTTCGAGAACGCGAAGAACGCCCGCCGGTGCTCGCGAAACCGCGCCAACAGCCCCAAGCGTGGCGACCATCAACAACTTCTTCCACATATCCGTCACGATGTCTTCGGAAACCTGAGCGTCCATGGTTGACACCGGCGCTAGGTGCTCGGCGATGCGCGTTACGCGCTCTGACACGCCTCCGCGCAGTTCCCCAAATGCGATCGAGGGTCGAAGGTCGGCGTGGCGGATTCGTCCAGTCGCAACCTTTTCACTGAAGATCCGGGATAGCCCACCGATCACCGCTTCGTCACCGAGTATCGAAGCCGCCGCCGTTGGCGCGTCCACCCCGTTCTGAAGCGGAATCACCGTCGTGCCCTCGGCAACCACAGGCGACACAAACTCGGCCGCGGCAGCAACCTGCGACGCCTTGACGGCTAAAAATACGACTTCCATCGGCTCCAGCGTTGCCGGCTGATCAGCAACTTTTGGATGATCGGTCGAAAAGTCGCCCAGGGTACTGGAGATGTGCAACCCGTCGCGCCGCAATACTCGGGCGGTCTCGGGCCTTGCGAGCAAAGTGACATCGAGGCCATGTTCGATCATGCGGCCGCCAAAGTATCCACCGACTGCTCCGACACCGACTACAGCAATTTTCATTTGAGATAAGCCCTGATCCTTCCAGCGATGCGCCGCGGACGCCGATCCAGTTTAGCCCAAGCCGCAAACACACCTTAGCTATAGTAAAAATTCTCAGGATGGTTTCGAACTAGCCATGTCGTCCGCGAACCCTCCGCCTCGACCAAAGCCCTCGCCGCCGCAATCTTCCACGGTTCGCGAACCGAAATCGTTGGTAATAGGAGCGTTATGTAGCGCGTTCCTGGTGTTCGGCATCTACCAGGCGATTGTCATCTGGGTCGCGGAAGACAGAATTGCCATTGGCACGATCGAATCGTTGACGGCATCCACCAAGCTCGTCTCTTATCACGACTTAGCCTGGTCGCGGCTCGGTCAGCTCAAGAGCAACCAACGCTCGAGCGACGACGAAGCGCGCGCGCATTTTGAGAAAGCTCTAGAAATCAACCGTTTCGACTGGTCGTCATCGGTCGGACTCGGACTGCTGCTAGAACGCGGCGGCGACCTCGACGCGGCCCAAAAATCTCTGGAGCGCGCCGTCAAGTCGTATCACGGACCTCAACCCCTGTGGAGTCTCGCGAATTTCGCCCTCAGACGCGGCGACGACGACCTTTTTTGGCGTAGCATTTACCGCGCAATCGAGCGGTCGCCTAAAGATTTAGCATCCGCGGCGTCACTCTGCTGGCGCGCCTTCGACGACCCAAGCGAAATTTTGGCCAACGGAATTCCCGACACACCGGAAGTTACGCGGGAATACATTGAGTTTCTTTTCAGCAGAAACCAACCCGCCGCCATCGCCGGCGCCTGGCAGCGCCTAGCGCCGCACCTTCAGGCGGACGATCAACAACAAGTACTCGTGTATCTACGACAACTCATTGGATCCGGTGACGCCGATCAAACCGTCGCGGTCTGGAACGATGCCTGTCGTAACAACATCCTGCCATTTCAGCCATTTACACCGTCGCGTCGAAATCTGATCACGAACGCAATGTTCGACTCAGAGCCCAGCAGCGTGGCATTAGACTGGCGATACCCACCCGAAAATGGCGGGAGATGGAGGTATCTCCGCGACCCGGAAAGCGAGTACCGCATGGAACTCGAGCTTTCGCGGAATCGCCCCGAACAAGCCGAATTCCTTCTGCAGCTTGTTCCTGTCGAACTAGATACGCTCTATCGATTCACCTCGCAGTATCAAACGGTCGAATTGTCAGACCCCACCGGAATGATTTGGGCGGCTAGCGACAGCGCCAATCGCCCACTAGGGCGATCCACATCAATGGCGCAGTCGGCGAACTGGGCCGAAGCTCAGTTTCAGTTTCGAACGGGCCCCGATGCACGGTTCGTTTTTTTACGCCTAGCGTATGTTCGCGCGCCCGGCACCGCTCGTCGCGTCGGTAGTTTCCGACTCGCGGAATGTTCCCTCCAGAAGGTAGTAGCCGAGGTCGAAGCACCGTGACGTTCTACCAATTTCGCAATCTGACAGGATGGTGCCTGTTCGGCATTTTGGCCTTCTCGATCTTGGCCTTTGGAACGGTCGAAACCTGGGCGGAAATGGTGCTGGAGGTCAGCACGTTCCTGGTGGCCCTCGCGTGGATTGGATGGACGCTAAAGCATCGCGATCAGATCGTGTGGCATTGGCTTCTTTTGGTCCCGATCCTGGTGGTCGTCGCCGCAACCGCACAACTCGTTCTTGGCATATCCGCGAGCCGCTATCGCGCGATCCACGACCTCATGCTCTGGGTCACTTACCTGGCGTTTTTAGCTCTGTGTCTCAACGCATTTAAAGATCGCTGGATTCGTGATCGAGTCGCACATGCCCGGGTGCTGTTGTGTTTTTTTGTGGCCGTCGCGGGATTGTTGCAGTACTACCTGTTTCAATGCATAGGTGATTAAGAAAAAGCGTCCTCCTGGCGGGAATAATAAGTCGGGCTCGGCTGCGGCAAGCAGGCGAACCGAAACCCAGACCCAGGAGGACAAAATGCACTTTATCGGACTCGACGTTCACAAAAAAACCATTGCCTATTGCGCCAAGACCGCCGCCGGCACAATCGTTGACGAAGGCACGATCCAGGCGCTGCGCCCCGAGCTTGAGGCGTGGGCCGCCGCGCGGCCCGCGCCTTGGAAGGGCACGCTCGAAGCCACCATGTTCAGCGGCTGGATCTACGACACTCTCAAGCCCCACGCCGTGGATCTGGCCGTCGCTCATCCGGCGTCGCTCGAGGCCATCACGCGCGCCAAGAAGAAGAGCGACAAGCTCGACGGCCGCAAACTTTCCGACCTCACCCGCGCCAACCTGGTGCCGCGTGTCTGGATGCCGCCGCGCCAACAACGCGAGCTGCGCCGCCTGCTGCGCTTTCGCAACCGCCTCGTCCAACAAGCGGTCTGGAACAAGAACCGCATCGCCACGCTGTTGATGGAACTCGGCGAACCCTACACCAAATCGAAACTGCACACCAAGAGATATTTCGAGCCCTTCGTCGATCGACTCGAAGCCTGCGAAACCGACCTGCTGCTGCTCGGCGTCAGCCGTGATCGCGTCGAAGCAACACTCGCAATCGTGCGCAAGATCGAGAACAAGCTGCTCACCCACCCGTCGCTCGCCAAGCGCGTGGAGTTGCTGCGCACGATCCCCGGAGTCGGCGCGATTACCGCGCTGACCTGGGCACTCGAAATAGGCGACGTCAAGCGCTTCGGCAAGATCGACGAGGCGGTGAGTTACTGCGGACTGTGCTCGCGCCTGAACGAGTCGGCCGGCAAGTCGCGCCGCGGACCGCTGTCGAAACAACGCAACGGACACTTGCAACACGTGCTGATCGAGGCGGCGAAGTTGGCGCCGCGCTGGAACGACCAACTGGCGCGGCTGCACGCGGACGAAGTCGCGCGCGGCCACCGCAACCAGGCGACGGTGGCGCTAGCGCGCAAGCTGGTAGCGCTGTTGTTGGCGGTCGAACGCCGTGGCACGGGCTACGAGAAGCGCGAGTAACGAGTTGGAAACGACGATTTCCCGCCGGGCCCCGCACGAAGGGGACTGCGTGAAAGCCCACGGGTGAGTAGACGCCATGCTGCCTGTTTCGGGGCTGGCGGGATCTAGTTTTTGGGCCTCAACTGAATCTTCCGCGACGGCGCCCGCGATCACACTTGCGGGCGCCCGAGGTGGCAAATGGATGTCTGGCCGCGTTTTTCGAACGGCGCCAAATGACGCGATTCGGCAAGGTAGTCGTCGTGGACTGACAAGCAGAAACTCCCCCGCGGGAGAGCGCCGTGTTCGCCCGCGTACAGTCGACGTACGCGCCGCCGCGGAACCTGTCAACCGTTCGCTGCGCCGCGTCCTACGGACGCGCAGTGGACAGAACCCGCCCCGCCGCGAAAAACCTACCTAATAAGCGGGCGAACCCAGCTTGTGGTCACCCGAAAATGCCTGCCGCCATTTTTTCCTTGACAAATACCTATCATGGATGTCCCCCAACATGGTGTACGGCCTAAGAGATGCACCAGGCGGCAGCTCGTTCGGGCCATTTATTGACCGTAATCACTACGCGATTCTTGTTGAACTGTGCCTGCCGTGGGCAGTCATACTGGCATTCCGCTCAGTCGAAAAGCGAATTGTCTATTTCGTCTTTTGCGGATTGATGGTCGCATCCGTAGTCGTGTGTGGGTCACGGGCCGGTATGGTGATCGTCGCCGCTGAGTTCGTCTGTGTAGTCGCGGCTCGACTCTTGTGGCGGGAGTCGAACAAAGAACGCACGGAAAAACGAAAACTGCTCACCGCCAGCGTGTTGGGTCCGGCAGCGATAGTCGTCTTGCTCGGCCTTAGCGTGGCTTCAAGCAATGCTCTCAGACGGTTCTCAAGTGAATACTTAGAACGCGGCATATCGAGAATAGAAGTAGCGAAAGTCACTTGGCGGATGTTTGCCAAACAACCGCTACTGGGGTATGGGCTGGGATCGTTCGATGCCGTGTACCCATCGTTCACCGAAAACTACGATGGCTATCGCTGGCACCACGCACACAATGACCCCGCCGAGTTGGCCATGGAACTCGGCCTAGTGGGCATCGTAGTGCAACTGCTGTTATTTGGTTGGGTTTTCTCGCGGCGTCATAGCCGTGATATCTGGCTCGGCGCTCTATTGCCTCTCGCCGCGGCATGGGGTCATAGTTGGCTGGAGTTTCCCCTGCGAATGCCTAGCCTCGTGCTTATGGGCATCGCAATCCTCGCTCAAGCGGCCAGTTCCACTGGTAGCGCAGGGCCAAGACGCGCTCGCGTGTCGCGGAGTTCGCGTATCAAAACAGGGGATGGCAACTAGTGGCCGGAGCACCTGTCGCGGCGACGCCGACCCAGATGGTAGACCCGATTCATCGTCCCCAAAAGTGGATGATCGAACGTTGGCGCCGGCAGGACCAGTGGGTGCGTTTTGGCATCGTCGCGCTCGCGATCACTCCATTTGTGCTGGCGTTCACGCGTAGTGGCGGATACCTGTTTTTCGTAGTTGCCGGTGCCGCGATTCTCTTCCTGCCTCAGGAGTTTGCCCTGGCAACGCTAGTCACGGGCCTGCTTGCGTTGTCGCTTCACGCGGGATTTAACCGTGCGTATGTCGACTACCTTCGATTTGTCATTCTGTTCGGCGGGAGTGCCGCATTGGTGTGGAAATCTGCCCGTATTCGCATCCGGTTTCCGCCCACCTCCCGCACGTTGTTCTACGGCGGCTTCATCTGCCATATTGCGGTAGCAATGGGGTCGACGTTCGTTTCCTATGCGCCGCGATTGACATTCGCAAAAGTAATGTTGCTCGTAGCCTGTTGGATGGCCTGCTCGACCGTAGCCGGCGCGATCGTTGGGCAGCATGGGTCTAATGCAGCCGAGCGCATCAACACTGCTCTAACACTGCTTGTCGGCCCGTTCCTGCTGGCCAACCTTCTTGTCTATCCATTTTCGGCGGCGCCAGCCACGGGCGCCACCTTTACCACCAGCGGATTCCGCGGACTGACCGGTAATCCCAACAGCCTGGGCATCTGCGCGGCATTGATGGCGCCACTTCTCATGGCCCCTTTCGCTCGAAAAAGGCTGACTTGGAATTATATCGACGTGGCAAGGGCTTTGGGATTATTTGGGTTGGTGTTTTTGGTGTTGGTCTCTCAGTCAAGGGCGTCGGGCCTGGCGCTAGCTACTTCTATAGCTGTCAAGGGCGGAGTAAATTTGGACCACTTCGGCGGAGCAAAAGTAGACCAGTTGGTGAAGGGGTAGCGGTTTTCGTGGGACGGCTGGAACGGAGCCTGCGGTCGCCCTTTAGGGCGGCCCAGGCGTAGTGGAGGCCGTCCCACGAAAACCGGGCGAGTGGCCGGTGGGTCAGCCCAAAGAGTGAGCCCGCTTCTTCTTGCTCTGGATCAGACGGAAGCTTTCGGCGTTCAGCTCTAGAATATGAACGTGGTGCGTGAGGCGATCGAGCAGGGCGCCGGTCAGCCGCTCGGAGCCGAAGACCTCGGTCCATTCGTTAAACGGCAGATTCGAGGTGACCAGCGTCGAGCCCTGTTCGTAGCGCTGGGAAAACACTTCGAACAATAACTCCGCTCCGGTCTTCGATAGCGGCACGTAGCGCAGTTCATCGACGATCAGCAGATCCTGCTTGGCCAACTGCTTTTGACATCGCAGCAAGCGCCGTTCATCTCGGGCTTCGAGCAGCTCATTGACCAGTGCCGCCGCTGTTGTGAAGCGTGTTCGATAGCCGCGCTGACAAGCCGCCAGTCCCAACGCCAAGCCGATGTGCGTTTTGCCCGTGCCGGAATTACCCAGTGCCGGCACGTTTTCGCGGCGGTCGATAAACTCACAGCGCGCCAGTTCCAGCACCAGCTTCTTGTTCAACGCCGGCAAGGACGGGAAGTCGAAAGTGTCCAGACTCTTGGTCACGGGAAACTTCGCGGCCTTGCTGCGGCGCTCGGTGGCCCGCTGTTCACGGTCGAGCAGTTCCAGCTCGCAGAGTTGTTGCAGGAAGCTCCTCGAATCCAAGCTCTCGGCGGCGCATTGCCGCGCCAGTTTGTCGTACTCGCGCAGGAAGGTTGGCAGCCGCAACGCTTTCAAATGCGCTTCGAGCAGAAGTTTCGACCTCGCCATTACCCCCCTCCTTGTGCCGGCAGTGCCAAATAGTCCGCAGCGGAGGTTTGCTCCACCTGGGCTGCCGGCAGGTGCGGATACTTCGTCAAGTCCAAGCGCGGCGGCCGTTGCTCGATGCGGCACAGCACTAAGTGCCTGACTGCATCCAAGCCAATCGCTCCCAACTCGCAGGCTTGGCGCACCGCCGCGGCAACGTGCTCGAATCGGAAGTCCTCCAGTCATCGCAATACCCGCACGTACTCGCGCTTGCCTGGCTTTCCCAACCGTGCCTCGAGCAAACGTCTCAAGCACGGGAACTGTTCGGGCAGCTCCCAGCCCGCCAACGGGGCCGCTTGATCGAGCGCGTTGGTCTTGCGTTCCAGCAGTGCTAGGTAATGCAGCGGATCGAAGATCAACTCTTCGCGTTCGTAACTGCGCCGGTGGCGCGCGATCTCTTCGCTGCCACAACAGATCACGATTTCATCGACGTAGCCTTTCAGCAACACCTGGCGATGTCCGTAGCGTGTGGGCACCGAGTAGTCGTTGGCGCGATAGCGCACCAATGACAGCGACGTCACCCGCGTGGTGCGTTTGTCGCAGGCGTCATAGGGCGTGGGCGGCAAGGGCAACAACGCTTGGCGGTCACGCTTGAAACGTTCCTCAATCGTTTCGGTGTGCCGCCGCAAGCGCCGCTTACGATTGTTGAGGCACTGCGCTTCGAGCTGCTCGTTGAACGCTTCCCAGCTTGGAAACCTTGGCGCCGGCACCATGAAGTTCCGCCGGGCATAACCGACCAGTCCTTCCACCTTTCCCTTGTCGTTGCCTTTGCCCGGACGCCCCAAACGATCGGAGAATAAATAGTGCGACTGCAGTTCACTGAACACCCTGGTCCGCTTGCGCCTGCCGTCGCCCAGAATCCTCGCCAGCGCCAAGGTCGTGTTGTCGTAGAGGATGCTGCGTGGCACGCCGCCGAAGTACCGAAACGCTGCGTTGTGCCCCTCGCAAAACGCTTCCGTCGTCGCGGCCGGGAAAGCTTTTACGAAAGCGTCATCGCTAGGCGGCAGATCGACCACCAAGTAGTGCGCCTTGCGCTGTACGCCGTCAATGACCACCAGAGCTTCACCGCAGTCGGCCTGGGCATCGCCCGCCGGATGCACCAGCGGCACGAACATCTCTTGCCCGCCGAGCTTCTTGTCGCGAACATAGTCCTTGACGATCGTGTAACCGCCGGTGAAATCGTACTCGTCGCGCAAGCGGTCGAAGATGCGTTTTGCGGTGTGGCGTTGTTTCTTCGGACGTTCCTGATCGTCGCTGAGGATCTGATCGACGATTCCGGTGAAGGGATCCAGCTTCGGCCTCTGCGCTGGTTGGCGCCGCCGATAGCCCGGCGGAGTGGCGTAGCGCAACATCTTGCGCACCGTCCCTCGCGCCAGGCCAAACCGTTTGGCGGCCTCGCGCTCACTGAGCCCTTCGACAAAGACACTGCGCCGTACTTGAGCGTATAGCTCCACGCGATACATCCCTCTCGTGTCCCACAAACACCACAGGAATGTTCGCTGGACCACTCGGACGGTCTACTTTTACTCCGCCCAAAAGCAGCTTCGATTCGCCGCTCTATGGTCTAGTTTCGCTCCGCCGTTCTCACTCAATTCTGGCCGGGTATTTATGCGTGTGCATAGTTCTGACCAACCCCTATTCGTACGCTACCCTCGCTGAGAGATGGATCTACAAAGGAGCCGGTGAAGAAGGCTTACTTGTCAGTCGTTCTGAATTGTGGGTCAAGGCCCAAGAGGATTTTGTTCAGCGGCCACTATTAGGTCACGGCTACGGCGTAACAACGACCAGTGAGGCCGAGTTTTCGACTGTTGCCAACTATCTGCTTCTTAAAGTTGAGGTCGGATCCAGTTTCTGGGCTCTACTTACTCAGGTCGGCATTCTAGGATTTATCCCGCTAGCTGTCGGCCTACTACATCTACTGTTGCGAGCGGCGCTGTTCGCCATCCGGGTCAAAGATCCGCATTTGACCGCAATGTTCGCCGTCGTGGTAGGACTGTTGGTAAATTCGATTTTTGAGGCCTGGATCGTAGCGCCCGGAGGGGGATTACTATGGGTCTTGGTCGCGCTGTGCGCGGTTCTTGATGCTGTTGTAAGCCGAATGCGTCCGGGCCCTGCTCCATTCCCAGGTGCCATAGTTCCGGGTTGACCATTCTGCCGGTGGAGCCGTATATACTGAAGTTTCGGTTGCCTTTCGATCGGGCGTGACCGCCCAAGGCCACACACTGCTGGGAGGTAGTGTAACGGTAACACGACAGTCTCTGGATCTGTTTATCAGGGTTCGAGTCCCTGCCTCCCAGCCAAATAATCCAGCTATCCGTCCGCCACTTGTTTACAATAGACGAGCCTTTCTATTTCAGCGGCTAACGGCTAAGGGCATTCGCTGTTGTAGCCGGATTAAAATGTCCCCTTTTGCGCCGAATAGAAATGTCCCCTCTGGATCACGTTGGTGGTCGGCCCATTCGCCTAGCAGGCCTATGATGGCGCCGCCGAGGAACCCATCAAGGGTCCGCGAAGCCAAGCCCTACGGGCTCGCCCTTGACTGCTCCCTCGCCGTCGCTAAGACATCACTCTGCCAGCTAGGCGAATGGATTCAATCGCTTAGCGCAAAAGGGGACATTTTTACTCGGCTGACGAGGGGGACATTTTTACTCGGCTGACGAGGGGGACATTTCTATTCGGCTACGACAGGCTAAGGGCATTCGCTTGTGAATTACCACGCGAAGAGTTAGGCTTAGAGCGGTGCGACTTTCATGTGGAATCGTCGTTTTATTCACATTTTCGACCCTACTGTGCGGTCAGAATAAGACCGATCCGCGGCCGGGAACCGGAGCCGGTGCTCCCGGGCGCACGACCGGATCTTCTTCTCGTCCAACCACGACCGCGGTTCGGCCAGGACGACCAGACTCGCGGGCCGGAGCCGGCGGAGTTGGCGCCGGCGGCAGTGTGATTTTTCCGGGAACCCCCAACCGCTCGGTGAATGCAGCATCACCAGCGTCGCCGGGGCTGCCAGGGCGTGCCCCCGGCGGGCCGAGGCCAAATGGAGGCGCTGGCGGTAGCGTGATTTCCCCAGGGTTGCCGGGCGGGCGCTCCCACGGCGATCCGCTCAAGCCGGGTACGCCATCGCGGACAACTCCGAGATCGAGGGCCGACTCGGGCGAGTTGCGAGCAACCTCAGGGGTCCGCGGTGTGGGAACAACTCTTGGGTCGGGGCTGGTAGCGATCCCTTACCCGGTCGCAATTCCCGTTGTGGTTGATGGCGAGCCGGAGCGCAACGAGCAGCGTGTCGAGGCCGACCCTGGTCTAGTTGTTCTAGCAGCTCCAATAGTGGTTCTAGGAATGCCGGATGACGACGATCCCGACGCCGCGAAAGTTAATGAGTCCGAGTTGCGTCTAATTGCCTTATACGGGGGTTTAGTCTACGCTGCGCACGACTACTGGCTAGAGGGCGACGCGTTGCACTACATTACGGCTCGAGACGACGAATACGTCGTCTCGATAGCCGAAGTTGACCTCGACGAAAGTGCGCGTCTCAATCGCGAACGCGGTCGCACACTCGTGCTCGAGCTGCGCTAGCGCGAGCAATTCAGGCGTACGGCGCCATTTACCTGTGAGAGACAAATGAAAGCGGCATTCTACGAGGGCAACCGAACTGTTTCAATCGGCAACTGCGTGCCAGTTGACCCGCAACTCGGTGAGGTGCGGATCAAAGTTTCCAATTGCGGAATTTGTGGTACCGATTTACATATTTTTCATGGCTCGATGGATCAGCGGGTCGATATGCCCGCGATCTTGGGCCACGAGATGGCCGGAGAAATTTCAAGTGTCGGCGATGCGGTAGATGGATGGAATGTAGGCGACCCAGTCACCGTGATGCCGCTTGATTTCGGCGCTGATCCGCCGAAGGGTCACAGTCACATCGCGGACTTTATGAAGTTCATGGGGATCGATACACCCGGCGCATTTCAGAGCTACTGGACAGTCCCGGCTCGCACGCTGTTTCGTCTGCCCGCCAACCTGTCGCTGGCGCACGGTGCTTTGATCGAACCGCTCGCCGTTGCGTGCCACGACGTTCGTCTGGGGGACGTTCGCCCAGGCGAGAACGTAGTCGTGATCGGTGGCGGTCCGATCGGTACCTTGGTGGCGCTTGTGGCCCAACATGCGGGCGGGAATGTTTTGGTCTCGGAGGTTAATCCGTTTCGCGTCGCGAAGGCGCGGCAACTTGGACTCGACGCGGTCAGCCCCGTCGACGATGATTTATTGCAGACGGTATTGGACCGCACCAACGGTCGCGGCGCTGATGTCGTGTTCGAGGTATCAGGCTCAGCGGCGGGAGCTGCCGCCATGACCGAGCTGCTTAGAATTCGAGGGAGGATTGTGGTTGTAGCGGTATTCGCAACCAAACCGCCGGTCGACCTTTGGAAATTCTTTTGGAAGGAATTGCGTCTCTGTGGCGCCCGCGTTTACGAGGCGGAAGATTACGACGCGGCGATCGGCCTGGCCGCTTCGGGCGAGTTGCCTTTGGATGGTTTGATTACCGCGACAACGTCTCTCGAGCAGCTACAAGAAGGCTTCGAAACAATGGATAGCGGTGGCGAATGTATGAAAATCTTGATTGACGTGCGAGCCTGATAGGCCTGCTACGGTACGAGACGAACCCGGTTGACGACCTTCTTGACGCCCTTGATCTTGGCGATTTTCACGACCTTGTCTAGCTGCTTCTGAGTGCGGACAATTCCGTCAACGGTCACGACTCCGTCGGTTACATCGACTTTTAGCCCCTGTATTTTCAAATCGCGCGCGTTGTTAAGCCGGCGGTGGACTTTGTCGTAGAGCGTATCGTCCGCTTCCGCTCCCCAAAGTGATGTGGCACCAGCGGCTAGCGTGAAAACAAGGCTACGGCGCGTGATTGGCATACCAACTGATCCTTATTATGCAACGGCTGTAGGGTATTCAACATACTTGACCCGAAACTTGATTTTTCAAGCTGCCCGCCAAGCTACTTGTTGGACGAAACCGTTCGCCGTACCGAGCCGCGCCGCCTCGCGGTGCGGTCATTTCTGCAAGGTGTGCACCGCACCGCACGGCGGCGCGGCTCGGTACCGCGAAGCGCAACAAAGCGATGGCACGCGCAAAACGTAAAGTCCTCTAGTCGCTGCCGAGCAGCCTATGAAAGTCCAGCTCTTGGACGAACTCGCGCTTGTTGCGCCAATTGGCACGGACCTTCACGAATAGCTCCAAATACACCTTGCGTCCGAAACAGCCTTCAAGTGTTTCTCTCGCCTTTTGGCCCAGGTCTTTGAGCTTCGACCCACCCTTGCCAATGAGGATTGCCTTCTGGCCGTCTCGCTCAACTACGATCGAGGCTGCTATGCGTAAGTGGTCGTGGTTCTCCGTCCATTCCTCAATGAGTATCGCCACCGAGTGAGGAATCTCGTGATGGGTTTCGCGCAAGATCCGCTCGCGGATGAGCTCCGCCGCCAGAAATCGTTGCGGCTGGTCAGTTATGTAGTCGGGCGGGAAATAATTCGGCGCGTCCGGGAGGTTGGCGAACACGAGGTCGAGCAAGACGTCGAGTTGGATCCCCTTCAGCGCGGAGACCGGAACAAACTCGGCAAACTCGTAAATCTCGCGAAGCCGAGCAATCATCGGTAGCAGCTCCGCTTTATCCGCGACCTTGTCGACTTTGTTGAGCAGAGCAAACACCGGCATCCGAAGGCCTTTGGCAACCTCAATCGCTTGCAGATCGGCCTCAGTCAAGGGAGCAGTTACGTCGAGCACAAGCAGTACTAAATTGCTGCCGGCTGTAGCGCGCTCGACCTCGCGCATCATGTGATTGCCAAGTTCCTTTGTCGGTTGGTGAACTCCGGGGCTGTCGACAAAAATGATTTGTCCGCGAGGTTCCGTGACCACCCCTTGAATGGCGTCACGAGTGGTCTGCGCTCGTTGGCTAACGATCGCGATCTTCGTTCCGACCAGCGCATTGAGCAGCGCCGATTTGCCAACATTGGGACGGCCGAGGATGACGACGAAACCGGCCTTCACGCGGAACTCTCCGCTTCCGGGCCGGCGTCGTCGCGTCGCCTTACTCGCACCTGGTTCACGCGGCGGTCGTCGGCCGCCAGCACTTCAATCTCGAGCCCGTCGACACGAACCTTGGCACCGGCCGAGGGCACCTGTCCAAGCTGTTCGCAGACGAGCCCGCCCAGCGTTGTTGACTCAAGGTCTTCGCTTGGACGGTAGTTCACGAGTTCTTCTAAGCGGTCGAGGTCGAGGTTGCCACTGGCTATGAACGAGTCGTCGTCCTGGTGGTGGACGTCAAGTTCGGGCTCGGTTTCGTCGCGGATTTCGCCAACGATCTCTTCCATCATGTCTTCCATCGTCACGAGGCCGGCGGTTTGTCCGTACTCGTCGATGACGATTGCCATCTGGGCATTGGTGTCCTGCAATTCTTTCATCAGCTCCGCGATCGGTTTCGTTTCGGGAACCAGCGCAATCTCACGCAGCGCCGCGCGTAGCGGCGTACGTTCGCGCTCTTCCTTCTCGACATCAAGCGTGTCGCGGCTATGCAGAAAGCCGATTACGCGGTCAATAGTTTCCTCATAAACGGGAATGCGAGAGTACTCCTCGCCGATCATCAGTTGACGGACGTCTTCAAGAGAATGCTCGGCTTCGATGGCCGCAAGTCGAGGCCGCGGCGTCATGACCTCGCGAACTGTCTTGTCACCGAAATCGACGACCGATTGGATTAGCTTGCGATCGTCAACGTCAATGAGGCCTTCCTCTTCGCCGGCGTCGAGCAGCACATCGATTTCATCGCCCGCATTCGCCGGCCCCTCCCGAGTTTCTTCCGCGCCCAGTTCCACAACGGACGACGCGAAGCCGCTCAACAAGACTACCGGCTGGATCAACCACGCCAGCACCCTCGCGAATCCGACGATCTTGAGCGCCCATCGACCTTCGGTACGCGTGACGAGTATCGATGGCAGCACTTGAGAAAACACAACCATCACGGTGACCGTCAAAACTAGCGCCTCAACTAGCGCGTATTCGATGGGCTGGGTAAGCGAGCCGAGGTAGAGCAAGTCCATCGTGATCAAGATCAGGCTCAGTTGACGAAGGATGCCGAAGCGCTTGAGGGAATTTTCAATCTCAAAACCCAGGCGCGGACGCAAGTCGGATTCGAAAAACTCAAACGAACGGTTCGCCTTGTGGGGACGGAACCGCAGCGATTCGACCGACAGGATCACGAAGTACGACGAGATCGTGATGACCCCGCTGAGAACCAAGGCGGCAATCGTGCAAGCTATGTTCATGCAGCCGCTCTTTCGATTAAGACCGTGGGCAGTTTGTACTTGCGGCGGAGTCGTTTTTCCGCGCGCTGCATCTCGCCTTCATCGGTCTCGTGATCGTACCCCAGCAGATGAAGCAAACCGTGAAGCACTAGGATCTTGAGTTCAGATTCAATATCGTGACCATAGGCATCCGCCTGTAGCTTCGCTCTCTGGGCCGAAACAAGCAGGTCGCCAAGACGGCCATCGTCTCCATCGAGGAACGAGAGAACATCGGTCGTGCGAGAGATGCCTCTGAATTGGCAATTCGCGCGGCGCAGCGCTGGGTCGTTGCTGACAACGACCGCGAACTCGCCGCCATCGGCAAGATCCGCCGCTACTCGAGTTATGAACGCACGCAAAACGCCCTCGTTGAAAGCGATCTTTCGCTGGCGATTCTCGAAATACCAGGGTTCTTCAGGAGGGTCGGAACTCATTGCCGCGGACTAAATACTCGAGTTGCTGGCGGCCCGCTCGCCTGATGGCTCGGTACGCTCCTGCTGCTTTCGATTATAGCGGTCGTAGGCGCGAATGATGCGCTGCACGAGGTCGTGCCGGACCACGTCTTTCTCATCGAAATACACAAAATTGATGCCCTTGACGTCTGAGAGGATGTCGATCGCCTCGAGCATACCGCTGCGTTTGCCATGCGGCAAGTCGATTTGGGTGATGTCGCCGGTGATCACTGCCTTGGAGCCGAATCCCAGACGAGTGATGAACATTTTCATCTGCTCGGCGGTTGCGTTCTGCGCCTCGTCGAGGATGATAAAGCTCTCGTTTAGCGATCGGCCGCGCATGAATGCCAACGGGGCGACTTCGATACTGCCCTTTTCGAGCAGCCGTTCGACGCGCTCAGCCTCGATCATGTCGTGCAGCGAATCGTATAACGGGCGCAGATAGGGATCCACCTTTTCCTGCAATGTCCCAGGCAGAAACCCCAAGCGCTCGCCGGCTTCCACCGCGGGCCGCGCCAGTACGATGCGGCGCACCCTCTTTGCCAGCAGTTCTGATACCGCGTAGGCGACCGCGAGATAGGTCTTGCCGGTGCCCGCCGGACCAACCCCGAAAACCATATCCGAGCGGTCCATCGCCTCGAAATATTTCATCTGGTTGACGCTTCGAGGCGTGAGTGACTTGCGTCCGCAGACACGCTGGCGGCTGCTGCGGACCAAGTTTCTGAGGCTGATTCCGGCGTCGGCGGTGACAACGTTTAGAAAATCTCGAACATCGCCGTTCGAAAACTTGTGGCCCTCTTGGAGCAGCAATTCATAGTCGCTGATGATCTCACCGGCGCGGCGAACTTGGCGTTCCTCGCCCTCAATTTCCAAACTGTCCGCGCTGAGATTGGTAGTAACGTCAAGAGCACTCTCTAACAGCCGAATGTTCTCGTCATGAGTGCCAAAAAATGACTGAATTCCCTGGCTGATGGCGATCTGGGTTTTGGTCAATTTAGATTCGGATCGAGCGCTTTTCGCGGACTTGCTCAGACTATATCAGAATGCCTTCAGCTAGACATCCTCGGTGACGACGAACGGTTCGCGGTATTTGCGGGTCAACAGCGCATCGGCCTCGGGGTCGTCGATGATGCGTTCATTGGCTGAGTCGAATCGCACCTGGCGCTTGGTGCGATAGGAAATGTTGCCAAGGTGCGCCATCACCGATGACTTATGGCCCTCTTCGACATCGGCGTTGAGGTCGCCGACGCGCCGGCTACGAACCGCACTGATGAAATTGTCGAAGTGCGGTTGGTTCTTGATCTTGTCGGCTGGGTCTTCCGCGAACGGGCCGAGTTTTTTGTTCTTACCCAGGTACGTGTAGTAGGCGCCATAGTGGGGCATCACCATATATCCATCGGAGCCGTAGAAGACCAGTCCGGTACAGATGCCGTGAGTCGGCCACTCTTTGCCGATGCCCGCCTCGATGTTCGAAATCCAAGGGCGGATTTCAAAATTCAAATAAAGGTCGCGGCCTTCATACTCATACGTAATCGTCTGAGTGTTCGGTGTCTCTTGGGCGTCGTCGTGAACGAACATTCCGCCCATCGACTGCACTCGGCTGGGGTGCTCGTCGAGATCAAGCGCCCAACGCATGATGTCTAATTGGTGAACGCCTTGGTTGCCGAGTTCGCCGTTGCCGTAGTCCCACTGCCAGTGCCACTTGTTGTGCAGCCGCAAGTTGCTGAACGGGCGGTCGGGAGCGGGGCCCTTCCAAAGGTCGTAGTGGATGCCCGCGGGCACCGGGCCCTCATTGTGTTGGCCGATCGTGTTGCGCCATTTATAGGCGAGCCCGCGCGCGAGGTAGACCTTGCCGATCAGGCCGTCTTTCAGTTTTTGGACGCCTTCGATGATCTCGGGGCTGGAGCGGTTTTGGGTTCCGTGTTGGACGATACGACCATATCGCCTCGCTGCTCGCACGGCTTGTTTGCCTTCGAAAACATTGTGCGATAGCGGCTTTTCGACATACACGTCTTTGCCTGCCTGGCAAGCCCAAATCGTGCCCAACGAATGCCAGTGGTTGGGTGTGGCGTAAAACACGACATCGATGGATTTATCGTCGAGCAACTTACGGATGTCGTGGTAGACGACGGGTTTATTTCCCGTGCGTTTGGTGTAGTCGCCGACACGTTGAGCGATGACCGATTCGTCGATATCGCAGACCGCCGCTAGCTCGACGTTCTTCGAAGCAAGGTTTTCAACCGAAACAAGGTGCGAACGGCCGCGGCCTCGCAGACCGACTACGGCGGCTCGAATACGATCGTTAGGACTCAGACGGGTCGCTGCCAGCGCCGGCGCCCCGAGCATCGATGCTCCTGCGGCGGTGGTTGCGGTCGTGCGGACGAAATGTCGACGTGTCTGTTCGTGCATGTGGGCGTCTTCCATCTAGATACTAGCGAAGTCCGATAGGTACAGGCGGCGAGTACGGGGTGCGCGACATGAAAGTGTACAGAGGCGAGAGCCTCTTTTCCAATCGAAAGATGAGCCTGCAGGAGGCAGGCGAAGGTAGCTGTGGGCAGGAGGGATTATAGCTCGGATTGGGGCTTGAGGTTGAAGCCCGTTGTGGGGCCCGTAGGGCGGGGTGAGGGGGATTGCATAAGGGGGAAGGGGCGGCAGCCCCAGTCCCCCTTTGCAGCCATCCCAGGCGAGACCCCACGGCCGTCTTCGGACGTGGGCCGGAGGAGCCGACAACGCCTCGGGTCGGGGCGTTGTCTAGCGCGTGCGCCAGCAGATCGCGAGGTCTTTGCAGACGCGTTGCAGTTCGTTGCGCTGAGCGTCGAGTTGCTCGGCAAACTCGGTGTCGGAACAAGTGTCCGCTCGCGCTTGGAGCTTCTTGAGCGAGCGATCCGCGCGCAGGCCGCGCTGCTCGGCGGGCAGGCTGAGCAGCTTTTCCCACGGCGTGCTCCACTCGGCGTACACCTTGCGCAACTTGCCGCGGCGGTCTCGGCGCTCGCTGGCGAAAGCGCATGGGCGATGAAAATTCAAGTACGGGTTGAGCCACTGGCGGTAGAAGGTGTCGATCGCCTGCGTCGCTTCCGAGGGCAAAAACTGGTAGCCCATCCACTTGCGCACCACCGCGCCGTTCTTGGTTTCGACCAAGGCATTGTCGTTCGAACGGCGCGCGCGAGACTTCGTAAATTCAATTCGCAACTTCTCGAGCAGTTTAGCGGTTTGATGGTTGACGAATTCGCTGCCATTGTCGGAGTGAAAGCCGCGAACGATAAATGGAAATTGTTCCAAAAGCCCTTCCAGCAAGGGAATGAGGTGATTTTCGTTGATGCGTTGGACGCAGCCGACGGCCTGCCACTGCGTCACTTCGTCGACCACGTTGATGCTGTAGGCGCCTTTTTCGCCTTCCTGTTCGGGCGAGTGCACGGTGTCGATGCGCAGGTAGCCCGGACGTCCTCGCGGCTCGGGTTGGCGGCGTTCGCCGATCGCAACGGGCGTGGGACGGGTCTTGTCGAGATGCAAACTGTGACGTTGGTAGACGGCTCTTTTTCGCAAGTTGTACAGCTGGCCCACGGACAATTCGGCCAGGCGTCGAAACTCTTTGCGGCCGTAGATCTGGAACTCGCGTTGGAGAATGCGGCGGGTGGCCGGCCCCGAGAGGCGCTGATGAACTCGATCGACGTGCGCCAGTAAGACGCTGTCGGCGCGTGTGTACTTGCTGGGAAAACGGCGCCGCCGATAGGCCCTCGGACGGACGCAACGCGTGTGCAAGAACTGTCCGATCAGGCGGGTGAGTTGCGCGCGGCTTAAGCCCGTGAGCTTAGCGAGATAACGCCGCAGGAGACCCTTGACGGAGCGCTTCTGGTCGGCATAGTGATGCCGCTTCAAGACGCTTTCGACGAGCGCATATTTGTCGCTTCGATTGCCGCCCTCGAAGGCGACGGATTGGCACCCGTCGAGAAAACACTCGATCTGCTCCAGACTCAGCGATTCGGCTTGCTGCACGGCGACTCCCATCGCCCGCAGCTGCTCTGTTCCTGACCACCCAACGGATCCCCGTCAGGCTCATCTTGTATTGGAATCGCCCTCCCCTTCAGGCTCATCTTGTATTGGACAAGACGCACGGGCTCTTAACGGTATGCTGGCCGGTACGCTCCCCGAAGTCGTGACCCGAAGCCAGTCTCCGCCGCTTTCGGTTGTAGCACTAGCCGCGAAGTGCAGGCCCGCGATATCGGACAAAACGAAGGCGTTCTGAATCAGGTCACTTTGCTGGCCTTCCACCGCACTGAAGCCAATGTCGCCGGGCTGGACGTCCACTTCCGTTGAGATGTTGATGGTCGAGCACGTTCCTTGGCAATCAACCTTCAGGCGGTAGGGGACGATCTCGTCGCGACCCTCTTCGAAGACCGAGAGCTCGTGCTCTCCCGAGTTGAATATCCGGAATTGGACGTTTAGATCCGACGATGAAAACTCTGATTGGAAGGCGCAGTCGCCTCCCAAGATCTGCCCGCTAGAGTCCCGGAGCTCAAAACATAGCACTCCGTCGACCTTCGGAGCGGGCTAGGTCAAAGCGATCGAGAGAACGTCATGGGCTGTGCCAGAAATCAGAAATACTTCAACCTCATTCGGTGCGCTAATTGCCCCTTCAATCTGATCACCGAAGCTGAGTACGCTCGGCTCTTTCCCAACGGATGGGCCGGCGACCGTTAGGATTATGAAGAGCGCGCAGGCACATCGGGCACCGAAAGGGGAGCCTGAACCTAAGCGTTTTCGGAAAAACGCACGAAATACCTCTGAAACCGTCACCGACATTGCCAAACTAGTTGCCGGCAGCTTCTAGTTTATGCGACACAGTCCATCGTGTATCGCCAACGGCGTGGTGGGTCCTTGAGCTGTGGACTTAACTGGGCCGATACAAATCTTCGCAGACTCCCTTCGGCTGAACCATCCCTATTCGCCCATCACACCCGCAATCTGCACCTTGTCTAAGCGCTCCTGTACATCTTTGGCTGGGGAGAGGTAGCGCATCGTCGTGTTCAGCGACTTGTGCCCCATCCAGTGTTGTACGGTCCTTACATCAAAACCAGCTCGCAACATACGCGTGGCAAAAGTAGATCGAAATTTCCTGAGGTGAAATCGCTCGGGCTCCAGTCCAGCTCGTTGAGCAATGGCTTTTGACTTGTCTAGCATGTGATATTCTCGATTGCCTCGCGGGGAGGGAAAGACGAAGCATGTCTGTCGCATGTGAGGATGGGAGTCGAGCATTTCGATGAGTTGTTTGGGTACCGGCACTTCCCGTTCTTCCCAACGCTTGGGATAGAATCCCAAATCCGGTTTGGCGACAACCTTGATAGTGTGGAGGCCTGGGTTGATGTCCTCCCGGAACAGATGGACCACCTCCATCTCTCGAAACCCGGTCAGCACAAAAGTGGAATAGAGAGTCCGTTCCCAGGAATTACAGGCAGAGAAGAATCTTTTTAGATCAGAGTCCGTATACTGCTCGGGAAGGCTGTCGATTCTTTCGGGCAACTCAATCTTACCGGTCATTCCCGGACGTCCGTGTTTTTTTAGAAACTGGCCGACAATCACCATGTTGTGAATGACGCTGTTGTTATCGAGCCGGTGAGTACGCTTGAGCCAGATCATGAACTCATTGAGATCATCGGTGGTGATTCCCATGATCGTGACCTTGGTCTTGCTGCCGCAGAAATCCAAGAACCGATCGAGCACTGCCCGATACTTGCGGAAGGTGTTAGGCTTCTTGAGACCTTCGACGATGTCGAGATAACGTTTGATGGCAATGTGAAGAGGTGTCCGTTGTAACTCTTCGTCGAAACCGGAATGGGTTGAAATGCCCAAAGCCCTGCCTTCGAGCAGATGTCGTTTCTGGCGGGCTGCTTGTTGAGCTTGGACCACAGTAATGCCTGCGGCTTGGCGTTTGCGTCTACCGCCTTCGTGCCATTCGATGAAGTAGAGACCTTCAGGAAGAGCTTTCCATTGCCTGCGGCCTTGGTCATCACGGGGAATGGAAACTAGTTTCCAGCGGTCGCCGGATTTTATCTGCTTGATGATGTTTACGCGGGGCACAGACACTCTCCCTTCCATAGACAGTATAACCGCCAGTAAGTGTCTGTATCTTATTGAAACCAAAGGGAATATGAGAGAATCTGACGTTCTACCACTGAACTACGCCCGCTCATCGACACCGATCGACCTTCATCGTAATGCTTCGAAGCGTGCCCCATCGACCAAACAACCTATCAGCAACTCGGTTCCCAACTCCACTCGTTGCGTTGCCATCCAGAATATAACATGTGATAGGAGTTGAGTTGCGCAATCAACTCGCGTCGGAATCTCTTTCCACGTTGGGAGCGAGCGGCGGTTAGCGCGCGGAGGCATACCTTTGCACTCCGTCGAGCGCGACGATCGAGCGCTATACAGTAGTGGCGCACCTGTCACGTGCTTTCGCCCTCAGGTCGTGACAAATGCGGGCCAGCGTCTACATGCTAACTTCGAGCCTGATGCGCTTCTTTCTGCCGACACTCGCGATTGCCATTGCAGCGCCAGTCTTTTCGGCGAATGCTGCCAGTGAACTAGACTCCGTTCTGCAACAGATCGAGCACTCCAGCTCAGTACCGACCAATCTCCGTACCCTTTGCGACGAAATTGGCCCACGCATGGCGGGGACGCCGGGAATGCAGCGTGCTGTCGAGTGGGCCAAGCCGGCGTTCGAAAATGCTGGCGTCGATGCAGTCACCGTCGAAGCCGCGCCGATGCCGGTTCGCTGGCAAGAGGGCGCCAGTAGCGTGATTGCTCTCGGTGAGCAATCGTTCCCGCTCCGTGCCGCATCTTCCGCGCTGTCACCGGCCACGCCCACCGGCGGCATCGAAGCTCCACTCGTCTATGCAGGCACCGGCTCCCAAGGCCGCATCTTGCGCCGCCGCAAGGATTTCAAAGGCAAAATATTGCTCATTCGTCTGCATGAGGTCGAGTCCTTCGAAGGACTTGCGGTTGAGCAACGAAACGCCATGGTCGCCCTTCGCGAAGCGGCCCAGGTACAAGCGGCGGGAGTTCTCTTTATCTCAACCCGCGCTAATGGAATCATGTACCGCCATGTCAATAATATTGATGGTCAACTCGATTCAATACCTTCAGCGATAGTTGCTCGCGAAGACGGTCTGCGGCTCATGCGGCTACTCGACGACAACCACGAGTTTCGCGTCCGCCTCGACTTGCCAAATAAAATTTCCGGGCCTTACGAAACCCACAGCGTCATCGCAGAAATTCCGGGATCCGACCTGCCCAATGAAGTTGTCTTGCTCGCAGCCCACCTCGACTCGTGGGACATGGGGACGGGTTGCCTTGACAACGCTGCCAACGTTGTCCTCGTAATCGAAACGGCTCGGGCAATCACAGCCGCGAAAGCCCGCCCGCGCCGGACTATTCGATTTGCTTTGTTTGGCGGCGAGGAATTCGGACTTTTCGGCTCACGCGCCTACGTCCAGCGTCGAGTGGATGAACTCGACAATCACGTCGCGGTTATCGTCCACGACATGGGCATCGGCCCGGTCAAGGGGTATTCACTCGGCGGTCGCCACGACCTTTTGAAAAACATCGAGAGCGCGCTAGCACCCGTTCACGATCGCTGGAACCTCGAGCATCTGACCGAAGCGATTTTCGGCAGCGACCACTTTGATTTTCTATTACAGGGAGTCCCCAGCCTGGTTGCGATCCAAGATACTTCGAACTACTATTCGCCATACCACTCAGAGGCCGACACGTTCGACAAAATCGAGATGAAACAGGTGCGTGACCGAACGGCCTTGGCGGCCGCAACCGTCCTAGGAATTGCCAATCTCGACGAACGGTTTGGAAAACGATACGATCACAATCGCGTCGACAACCTACTGAAAGACTCCGGTCTCGACGACCAAATGAAATTCCTGGGAATCTGGGAAGCCTGGCAAGACGGCGACCGCTCCTATCGCGAATCACGCTGACGCCATCGGATTCCTTGCGAAAACATACTCTTCCACCGGCTCGCCGCCTATCACGTGTTCCTGCAAGATCCGCTCAAGCACCTCCGGGGTAGCCGAGTGATACCAAGTCCCGTCAGGGTAAACCACCGCGATCGGACCCTGCTCGCAAACCCGCAGGCAGTTGACTTTGCTGCGAAACACACACCCATCGCCACGCGCAAGACCGAGCTGATCAAGCCTGTCCTTGAGAAAGTTCCAGGCCGGCACCGTTACCTCGCGAGGCGCGCACTTGTCCTTCGTCTGATCCGCGCAGAGCAGAATGTGGCGCTTATAAGGTCCCGTCGGAATCTTCAACTCAGCCATCAACCGACCCCGATTAAGCCGTGCATCACGTCAGTCAAGCGCTCAACGTCCTCTCGATATTGTGCGGCTAAATCATTGTTCTCAAAGGGGTCTTCTTGAATGTCATATAGCCTGGGGGTAGTGTCTTCGTTAGCGATCGCGTACGGCCTAATATCATCGCCGCGCGCTGCGGAACCGCCGGCATAGCCTCGAACCAGCTTCATTCGCCCGTCCGAAACGCAACGCCAGGGGTCTAGCCCACTCAGAAGAATCTCGCGGTGTGACTCGCTCTGTCCCTCTAACACCGGACGAAACGAGCGGCTATCCATGTCGCTCGGCACATTGACGCCGCCGTAATCGAGAAACGTCGCCGCAAGATCCATCACACTAACTAGCGCATCACTAACGACACCCTCGCGAATCCCCGGACCGGCCGCAACCATCGGCACTCCGACCGACGCCTGCTGCGGCAGGTTCTTCATCCAAAGATTGTGATCGCCGAGCATTTCGCCATGATCGCTCGAAAACGCAATGACCGTGTTCTCAAGCTCTCCGCGCGCTTCAAGCTTATCGATAAAGCGCCCTAGCCATTGGTCAAGATTCTCGATCATGGCCGAATAGTTGCGGCGAATCTCCACATGCTTTTCGGGAGTGAACTCCGTGTTACGATTCGGCTGCGGGAAATCAACTCCCTTGTAAAAATCGTCCATGCGGGCCGTAATGTCGACCGGCTCGTGCGGACCCGCAAAGTTAATCGCCAGGTACCAGGGCTTGTCCGCCGGGGCGTCTTTGAGCAAGCGCATCCCGTTCGCGCCAATCCAGTTATCGCAGTAGTACTCCTCCGGCAACGGCGTTGGAAACGTTGCGGCGAACGTGCCAACCTCACGCCTTTTCCGAAAATCTTGATTGTGAGTCTCGACCTGGCGACCCATGTGTAAATGGTTGGTGTAGGGGTCACAAGGCTTTTCCATACCCCAGCGGATCGCATCCCACTTACCGGCGCTATCGATGCCCGCCGAAAACCCCCATTCCGAGATCAGATACTGCCCCTCCACTCCCCAGCTCGGTTCCGGCTTGTGCAGATCAAATTTGCCGCAACCCATGACGTGATAGCCGCTCTCGCGCAGCAATGAGTAATGCGTCGTTTTATCCACCGGATAGTTCGCGCTATTGCCCACCACACCGCAGTTGTCGTACGCCATACCCGACGCTAGACAGGCCCGAGACGGCGCGCAAAGCGGCGACGCGCAGTAGCAATTGTTGAAGCTGACGCCCCGCGCCCTGAGCGTATCGAGATTGGGCGTGCGCACCGCGAGATCTTTGTTCGCGCCCGTCCAGTCATACCGAAGCTGATCGGGAAAAAACAGCAACAGATTCGGCGGCTTGGCCTCAACGACCGGTTCGCTGCCACATGAGAGCGCCAGTGCGCCGGCGGAGGCGGTAAGAAATTTACGACGGCTCGATCGAAACATCAAAGCTAGTGTAGCGAGGTCGGCGGCAGCGGAACCCAGGGCACTTTGACGACCAGGCGAGGCCCAAACGGCCGTGCTCTAAAGAGCTGCTAGCACCTCTTTGAGCAGGTACTTCATTCCGTCAACGCCGTCCCACGGGCCGTCTTCGTACTCGAGGGCAAAGATGCCCTTAAACTTAGCGCTGGTGAGGATTTTAACGCACTTCTGAACATCGACATTCTCCCAGCGGTCCCAGTACTTGGCGTGAACCGTCGAATGGGTATAGGGCGCCAACGCTTCGAGACCGTGATAGAGCATGTATTCGTGCTCCCAATTACAGAAGTCCGGTGTGGCCTCGCAGTACGGGTGGTTGACCTCATCAAGAATGATTCTGGTATTCATGGGATTTGCGCTTAATCCCCAATGGTTTTCGATGGTGATTTTGACGCCGACGCCTGCGCCATAGTCGGCCATTTCCTTGAACGATTCGATCCCTTTGCTCAAGAACTTCACGATCTCGTCGTTGCGAGGATAGTTTGATGTGGCCGAGGCCGCCGGCGCGATTCTCGGTCCGCCGGTGTTGACGCGCATGGTCTTTGCACCGATCTGGGCCGCGGCGTCGAGCCAAATCTTCGCGACGCGGATGCCCTCTTTCCGCTTCTCATCATCGAGGTCAGAGATATTACGTGGCGCATTGTTCGAAATGTGATGGCACTTGACACGGGTTTTTACGATCGTATCGGTGAGCTTGTCCAGCCACTTCTTGGCCGACGGCCGTGATGGATCGAATTCATAGAAGGTACGCGTGTTGCCGCCGCGCGTAAATTCCCGGCTGCCGAACATCGAGTCGTCGGTGACATCGCCAAAGAGCGAGGACCACAAATCCATGTGGGTCACGCCCGGAAAGATATCCGTCGTAAATTGGCCGACGTCGAGCATCGTCATCTCGCCGTATTTCTTTTTGAAGGCTACATCCTTCTCGCTTGGAGTTCTCCCGCTGCTCCGCCTTTGAAAAAGAGCACGAATGGGCCACGTGTTGGAGGCGATTCGGGCGAGTTTGTCTTTATCCGTCAGAGGCCGCGCAATGGCCTCACTACCGGAAGCCAGAACGGCGCCGGCCAGCGACAGGCTCGTACCGGCAGTCTGGAGAAACCCTCGTCGATCGGAATTGGCTGGGCTGATGTTGTTTTCGCTCATGGGAAGTGCTCCTCTGGGTATTCGGCGGAAACACCGCTTTGGCTTCCCGACTGAAGCCAGTATACATTCCGGCGTGATGGGCGACGGGCCGAAACCGCTGGGATAAACCAGGGCCAACGAGTGAGGGCTTGGATTGCCGCCGAAAATTCGCCCCCTATTTCGTGATCTGGCCGACCGGGCCCAGCTTCGCCGTCGAAGCGAAATGTCCGGAAATGTCCGGAAATGTCCGGTTTTCTCTAAAAAACCGCCGCCTGGTGAGACCCTTCATACATTCGGTGTGTATCATGTCTAACTTCATAATTTAGAACGTCTAATTTCTCGCCTTCTCATCCAATTCGCTCCCCAGGCCGCCTCGTGAATGCGGCCCTGTGGCCGGATTTGGCAGGGTTTTGCTTAAATTTCGAGCCTCCTTGCTGGGCATTCGGTATCCTCCACATATAGTGTAAGGCTCGTGTATCCGGTTTTCGGGCGACCGTATCGCTAGGTTACTGATTTCAAAGGCAAAAGAAATTTCAAAATCGCAGGACGACACCGTTGGGCAGGTTGCTTCTTCGGCGTGACGAGACTCAATTGGCCTCTTTTATGGACAGCGGGATGGCTGGAAGTAGCTGATTGTATAGGATTTGCTGGGAAATTGTCCCGAGCTCAGTTGGGGGATAAAGGGGCGGCGGTTCTCAAGCTTGGTTCTCTGGGAGAATCGAGCAAATCTTTAACCACAAAGGAGAACCGCCGTGAAGAAACCGTATCACATTCTTGATTCCGCCAAGCAGCAGCGGCTGAGGCCCGAGGAGCTCACGCGTCTGCTCAGCCAAAACGCGCAGCTCATGCTGCCCCTCGTCGAACTCATCGAACAATGCCAGGGAGCCGTCGACGAGGTCATCGACGTCACCGGCCGCGCCGCCATCCAAGCCGTGCTCGAACTCTCTGCCCAGCAGGTCACCGGAGGCGAACTCGCCCAACCCGGCAAGAAGCGCGACGGCGACGTGCTGCGCTGGGGACGGCAATCGGGCCGCGTGAATCTAAGCGATCGCAAGCTGCGGGTGGCCAAGCCGCGCTTGCGCAAACGCTCCGGCGGCGAGGTCAAAGTGCCCGCCTACGAATCCCTGCAAGACGACGAGCGGCTAGGCTCGCGCATGCTGGATATCTTGATGAAAGGCGTCTCGACGCGTCAGTATGCGGGAGTAATCGGCGAAATGGCCGACACCGTCGGCGTGTCTAAATCGGCGATAAGTCGCGACACCATCGAGGCTGCGGAAAAGAAAATCGACGAACTATTCGCGCGCCGTTTCGATGACGTGGACTTGCTGGTGATCTACGTGGACGGCCTGATTTTCTCGGGACACACGGTTTTAGCGGCCGTGGGGGTGGACGCGGAAGGGAACAAGCACGTACTGGGCTTGCAACACGCGGCGACGGAGAACGCGGCGGCGGCCGAGGACCTGTTGACAGGCTTGGTCGAGCGTGGAGTCTCGCCCGCGAAAAAGAGGCTTTTTGTACTCGATGGATCGAAGGCTTTACGCGCGGCAGTGCACAAAATCTTTGGTGACGCCCCGGTGCAGCGTTGTCGCGCCCACAAGCTGCGCAACGTTCTCGACAGGCTGCCGAAGGCCGAACAGGATCAGGCCAAAGCGGCAATCCGCGCGGCCTGGCGGCTCGAAGCCAAGGACGGTCAAGCGCGGCTCAAGAAGCTGGCCGAATGGTACGCGGGCGACTGGCCCGAGGCGGCGGCGAGTTTGCGCGAGGGTCTCGAGGAGTGTTTCACGATCAATCGCCTGGGATTGCCGCCGTCGTTGCATCGTTGTCTGGCGACGACCAACATCGTCGAGAGTCCGAACGCCGGCGTGCGGCGGAGGACACGTCGCGTGACGCGCTGGAAGGATGCTTCGATGGTGCGCCGTTGGGCGGCTGCTGCATTCCTTGATACCGAGAAAAACTTCCGCAAGATCATGGGCTATAAGGATCTTTGGATGCTCGAAGCCGTCCTCAATCCAACCGACTCCGCCGAACCGAAAGTCGCCTAGTACAATGCCCCTCTACACCGCCGCCTCTCAACCCTCAACTACGACTGGGACTAGCTCTACCGGACGCACAACTTATCAAGTCGAGGGGGTGGAGGAGACCCCCGAGAAGAGGCGGACGGAGCGCCAGGTCTGCGATCTATTCGATTGGGAGGTCACGTCTGACTGGGTACCCGTCGACGGCCGTAAACCTGGCCATTGGTCTGAGCGCCATCGCCATGTGATTCCTGGTAGCGGCCTGCTGGGGCAATACGCTGTCTTCAAGCGGGACCCTGAACCTTTTTTCGTGTAGCCCCCGTCCCCGCAGGGCAGCCGGTCTGCTTTGTGGTGCGGCGAGGGGATGTGATTGACCGCCTTGATGTGGGAAGTTTTTCTCCTGCATTAAACGCTTGGCGTAAAGCGATAGCAAAAGGTCTCGTGGGCTCTGCGAAAATTGGCGGCCTGATTTCCAGTATTCGATACGGAACAGGCTCGCCCCCGCCCCGCGTTGAACCGTCCGCCGAATCCGTACCATTTCTTAGAGCCACAGACATTAAAGATGGTCAGATTTTTTTGGCTGATTTGCCCCATATCAGCAGGGATCAGGCAAAGAAGATGGAGAAATGCAAATTGTCCGGCGGTGAACTGATCATTGTTCGCAGTGGCGTCAACACGGGCGATTGCGCGGTCGTTCCAGAACAATTGCAAGGTGCATATGCTGCCTACGACTTGATTGTTCAAACAAATGACCAATTGGCTCCCGCGTTCCTATGTGCTTGCTTGTATACGAGCTTCGGCAAAGCCCAAATTGATACTGTCAAGAACAGAGCGGCTCAGCCTCACATAAACGCTGGTGAAGTGAAGGCTCTGGAAATCCCCCATCCACACCCCGATGTGCAGCGCCGCCTCGTTGCGGAACTCGATACCGCCCGTGCCGAGCGGGACCGCGCTCTGGCAGAGGCGGCGCGGTTACTTACCAGTTTCGAGCCATGGGCCATTAAGGAGATGGGTTTATCGATTTCCACATATGATGGCCCGAAGGTCTATGCAATAAAACGAAGTGCCGCAGACTTTAGAATTGATCCATTCTTTCACTCGCCTGAGTTCGTTGAAATCGAACGGGTGATTCAAGCGGAACCTCATGCCCCGCTTGGCTCGCTTGTTCAGTTCTCCAATGAAACATGGAATGCGAAAGAGCAGCCAGAACCAACATTTCGATATATCGAAATCAGTGGTGTTGACCGCCGTAGGGGGCGGGCGAAGGTATCAGATGTTTCGGTTGCGGATGCACCAAGCCGTGCGCGCATGGCTACGCAACCAGATGACATTATCGTCAGCCTTACGCGCCCCCACCACGGATCAATTGCTTTGCTGAATGAGTTTCATGAAGGGTGCATCGCCTCAACGGGGTTTGCGGTAATTCGCAACGTGGATGAAAGTCGAATAAGCCGGACATTCTTGTGGGCTGTATTGAGGCTTTCGCTGTCGCTCAAACAAATGCTACGACTGGCGACCGGTGGAAACTACCCAGCGGTTAGGCAAGACGAGTTGGCAAACGTGCTGATTCCTCTTCCAAACAAATGCACACAGCAGAAGATTGTTGAAGAGGTTATTCATAGAAACAACGTAGCAGACCGACTTGAAGCTCTCGCCGAAACCGTATGGCGTGAGGCCCGCGAACGCTTCGAACAAAAGCTCTTGCAGGGAGGCAGTCCATGATTTTCTCCGGCATCCTGCACACGTCGCTTGGCGGCTTTACCGTGATCCGTGGTGTCGCGCCCCTGGGCGAACTGGCTCGCTACTCCGAGTGCAATCCCGAGTACCAGCGGAACCTGATTGAGACACACAAGGCCGAGATCGAGCGCTTTTTGGCGGATAGAGAATATCTATTCTTCCCTGAGGTGGTCCTCTCTGCCTCTCTCCAGTTTGATTTCAACGCCTACAAAGGAAGGCGCCGCATCTCGCCGGTGTCCGACATCCTTTCCGGGACTGGCTTTACCTCTAACGTCAACGGCCTCATGGTGAAGACGGTCAATACTAAACTGCCGAAAGCGCTGGAGTCGGTGGGCGGGGCCAATGCGCCGCAACTGGCCTATATGGAGCTACCAGAGGATCATCTCGACAACGGGCTAAAGCTGTTCCGCATCGACGGGAACCACCGCCTGAGCGCCGCTAACGATGCGAAACTTGGCGAGGCCAAATACGGCCTGCCTACCCCGTTCTGCGTTGTGGTACATGACGATGCCTTCCAGGCCCAGTGCTTCGAGAAGGTGGTATTTCACAACATTAATGCCAAGCAGATTCCGCTCAACTCCGAAGAGAACCTGCGCCTGATTCTGGAGACGGGTGAGGGTAGTCTGTTCGACGACAAAACCTTACTCAAAAGATCAAACTTCGGTCCGGCCTACTATCTGGCCCGCAAGTTGCTGGCCGAGATCGATGACCGCTATCTCGCCGCGATGGAAGAGCCTTTGAAGAATCGGCGTTCTCTGGCGCTGGCTCTGACGCAATTTCTAATCGGGAAAAATGCGATCGACGAGACGAAGGACACAGCCGTTCTCGACGCCCAGGTGCCGCGCCTGCGCAAGGCGTTCCAGAAAATCAACGCCATTTACCAGGAACGGCCCAATCTGGCGGCAAATGCCTGTCATGGCGTACTGGTGGCCTTCCTCTATTTTGCCTTGCACAACGACGGCAGACAGCTACCTGCCTTCGCTCGCTGGGTGACCAGCAACCGCATCGATCACCTTGCACCTGTCACGACAACGAAGGGCCTTGTCTACCATTACCACCTTGGCCGCATTCAGGCGGTGGACGCCGCCAGTCTGGTGAACGTGTTCGAGAGCATCCTCACCGCCCGGCGGCGTGAAATTTTTATCGCCATGGCGTTCCGCGGCGAAACCAAGGAGACCTATGAGACCATCAAGAAGACAGTCCGGCAGATAAATGACAAACACGAGCTCGACATCCGCTTACGGGAAATCCGTATCGACCAGTTCAATAAGGGACACAGCTACACCATCGACGACGAAGTCCTCAAGGTGATTGAAGGCTCCGGCCTGCTCATCGCTGACCTGACCTTCGGCAACCGCAACGTCTACCACGAGATCGGTTACCTGATGGGGCTCAATTGTGGTAATGGACTGGAGCAGGACAATTTCATCTTCATTGCGGATAAGAAGACACGCGGCGATGAACTGGAAAGCGACATCGGTTTTAATCTAAAGAGCTGGCAGCAATTGCGTTTTGGAAGTACGCGGCAACTGGAGGAGGGTCTGACCGAATCCTTGGAAACTTACTATCAGCTGGGCGGCGATGAGTAATCGCTTTGTGGTTAGTTCGCGCCGGTGCCCACGGTGAATATGAAAAGAAGTTTCGGCTCTTCCGGGTTTCTAGTGGGTGGCACCGGCCCACGAGCGGGCAAGCAAGCGACCGCACTTGAGGAC
>CBDBHI010000063.1:0-9272 GCA_965205595.1 Bryobacterales bacterium
TTACCGCGAACCCCCCGGGTGACGCAGCACACGGACGTGTCCGAATCTTTACCGAAATCAAAACCCAACCTGACGCTCAAAACATCAGCCAGGCTTTCCAGTTGGGCCGTGTTGGTACGGCGATCCTAGCCGAAGTGAGAACTCTCATGAAAGGGCTGTGGTACTGACAGCGTCGGCGATGAGATGGACAGCTAGTTCTTTGACCGCCTAATGTTTGGTCTTTCGTAGCCGAATTTGCGGCGTGCGGTTTTGCGGTCGAAGCGCCAGTCGATCTTCACCCGGTCACGGTTGACCCGGCGCTTCCAGGCCGCCGCCTCGCTGCGCAGTTTTGTCAGGTCCGGGATGCGCCGCTTGCCCAAGCATTGCCTGCCGAACAGTCCGATCTCGATCTCCGCCTGATTCAACCAGCTGCCATGCTTCGGGGTGTAGTGCGCAGTAAAACGCTCCCAAATCTGCCCGCCGCGCTCGTCGCCGTACAGATTCGTCAGCGACTTGAGCGTGTGTCTCGAGAGATTGTCCATGATCAAGTGGATCGTCTCCGCTTGGGGGTAGGACAGCGCCAGCTCAAACAGCGCCTTGGCAAACTCCGCCCCGCAGCGGTTCGGCGTCACGAACGTAAAATGGCGGCCCGCCTTGGGCTCCACGGCACAGAACACATTAGCCGTTCCGCGGCGCTGATACTCGCTGTCGAAACGAGCCTCGCGTCCCGGCGCGGCGGGCGTCGGAGAACGAACGTCGTCGTGCGGCGTCACCGGCTTCTCGTCCAAACAAACCACCGGCTGGGTCGGATTGGAGGGCCGTTCGTAGGTTTCGAGCACGTCTTCCATGCGCACGATGTAGTCCTCATTGAGCTCCGCCACGCACCACATTTTTTCCCCGCCACCGCTTGAGGTCGTGGCTGAGCAGCAAGACGCGAATGGTTTCTCGACCCGCTCGCGGGACCAGCCGTCGCTTGACGGCTTCCGCGGCGACGAGCCGCACCGTCCAGCGGGCGCGTCCGGGCGGCGGGTCGCTGCAGACCATCGCGATGATGCGCTGGCGCTCCTTAGCCGAGAGCAAACTGGCCGCGCCCGGACGCTGTTTGTCGTGGAGCGCACGTTCGAGGCCGCCTTGCTGATAGCGCCGGGCGAGATTGCGAACCGACTGCCGCGTCAGCGGCAGCACGGCGGCAATCCGCGGTGCGCTCATCCCCTCCCCGAGCCTTTGCAACGCAACCGCCCGCAGCGTCACGCGGACCTGTTCGACTCCAGCGGCGAGAATCTTCTTCAGCGCCGCTTGATCGCTCTTGGAAACCTTCACGCTCAGGGCCGGACGAGGCATGCCTTAAGTATGCCGAAAACATTCCGATCCAAACATGTTTGTTTGTAAAATATTCAGGCGGTCAACGACCTAGCTAGCTATCCAAGTCGTCCTAAACTAGTACGAAGAGTTCCGCAACCGCAAGTGGCCTAACTCATAGAGCAGAAAAGACTTGGGGTGAGTCTAGACGGTAACTGTCGGTATATCGCGTTGCTACGCCGAATCGTGCGTCGCGCGGCAAAGCCCAGCCGTACAATTCCCCCAACGTGGTCGGGGCCACGATCAGGCACGAGAAGATCACCGGAGAACTCGGTGAAGGCGGGATAGGTGTCGTGTAATGGGCGGAGCATACAAATCTCAAGCCGCACGGAAATTCCTTACGAAACCCCTCCCTGCCCCATCCTGGCGGTACAATCCGCTTGGACGATATGAACAGATCGCTAAGCCTGCCGCGAGGACCGGACCGGAGGGAGTTCTTAGCAGCCCTGGGAGCCTGGTTGATCGCTCCGGCTCCGGGGCACGCTCAACAAACAACTGCTGAGAAGCCCGCAGAATTTCGCCTCGACGCTATCAAACTCTTGACGTTCGACGTCGGCGGTACTGTCTTCGACTGGCACCGAACCGTACGAGACGAGGTCGCCGCAATGTCACGTCGAAAGGGTTTCCACGTCGATGCCGCCGGATTCACAAATGAGTGGCGGCTAAGTGTGTTCCGCGATGTACTCCCAAAAGTTCGTCGGGGTGAACTGCCCTTCATGAATATCGACGAAGTTCACCGGAAGGTTTTGGATCGTCTGCTTGAGCAGCATGGCGTCTCCAGTCTTGACGAGAGTGAGAGGCGCGAGCTGACGTACGCTTGGCACCGGATCAAGGCATGGCCCGACTCCCGGAGCGGTTTGGCTGAGTTGCGTTCCCGCTTCACGGTCAGCGGCCTTTCGGTCCTGAGCTTGTCGTTGCTGGTGAGCACCTCCAAGGCAGCTGATCTCCATTGGGACGCCCTGGTCTCTTGCGAGTTTCTGGGCCACTACAAACCGGATCCGGCGGCCTATCAAAAGGGCGTCAAGTTACTTGGTTTTGAGATTCACGAGGCGATGATGGTCGCGGTCCCACCCAGGCGATCTGAGAGGCGCTAGAGCCGCTGGCTTAAGGACCGCATACGTCCCACGGCCCGGCGAGTGGGGCGATGGCGACGATCGAGTACTCGAGTCAGGCGAAGAGTTTGACGTTGTAGCCAAAGACTTCAATGACTTGGCCGTGAAGCTCGGAGCGGCGTGACGCGTCCTCCGGGTTCGACCTTGGGTAGGCGAACCAAACGGTCGAGATGTGGTACCACGATTGTCACGGCCCTGAGTAGGTTAACTAGCAGAGCACAAGGGGCGTACCGTATCATCGGTCGATCGCTGATGTGAAATCTGAGTGTTGTACCGCAGGCGACACGAGCGGAAGATCCCCGCGATACGAGGAACGTCGTCGCAAGCGTTACAACGATTTGAAGGGAGCCCCCCGGGTTAGGTTTGGCAGGGCAATTGCTTTATGGGGTTTGTACTCAAACTGCCCTGGCCAGCGCTGTATGTTACTGATTCAGAACCGGATCGACCAGATACTCCTGGCCGCAAACTGATCTGCGTCATCGCAGTTGCCCTGCCAAATACTACCACGCGAAGCGTCTGCCGTCAGGCTTCGTTCAAATCCCGTTGTGCCGAGGTTCTGCGCCGATCCGTTCACTCGTCGGAATCGGCCCGAAACTGGCATTTCGACCGTTTTTGCAAAGCCACTGAAAAATAATTTCCCGCCCAACTGGCGACCACCTAGAATCGCTGAATGGCCTATAAATTAGGGCATTAGAGCCATTTGGCGGGGGTTTTGGAACGCTCTCGAATGGAAGTTTGTGGCAGCGTTTGTTACGAACAGTTATCGCAAGAGCGGTAGAATCGTGCGGTCGTGGTCGGCCCGAACGCTCTGGCACTACCTCGTCCTCGAGAAGCTCGAGGAAGGCGGCATGCGGGTGGTGTCCAGGCACCGGTCCAGCGGCCCGCTCCAGACTGTTCGAGTCGATGACCCTCAAGGAGTAAACCAATGGCAAGAGTCCTCATCACCGGTACAAGCACGGGAATCGGCTTGGCCAGCGCGCTGGCGTTTGGCCGCAGGGCCACCAGGTCTACGCGACAATGCGCAATCCGCAGCGGTCCCCGCAACTGGGGGAGATGGCCGCGTCCGAGGGCTTGCCAATCGAAGTCTCGGTGATGGACGTCGATTCGGACGACCGAGATGGGGCGCCGCCGGTATCGTCTCCGACCGGCGGCTAGACTTGGGGAAGCGGCGGATTTCAATAGATGACCAGCTCTTGCGTGCGATCCATTCACTTTGCGGCGCTCTTGGTTGCGATGCTCACCGTTCCGGAGCCCTGTGTTAGGGCGTCCGCCGCCGGTGGGACCCGCCCCAATGTGCTCTTCATCGTCGTCGATGACCTCAATGACTGGGTCGGCGTCCTTGGCGGTCACCCCAATGCGCTGACGCCGAATATCGATCGCCTCGCCGAGCGCGGCGTCCTTTTCACAAACGCGCATGCCCAATCCCCCATCTGCGGTCCTTCGCGCGCCTCATTCTTGTCCGGCCTATACCCCTACACAACGGGCTTGTATCAGCAACCCGTAGGCGGCAACACCATCCTCCGTTCCGACGAGCGTTTCTTCCACGGCCGCCTGCTCCCGCAATATCTGGCTGAACAAGGTTACTTGACGATGGGCGGAGGGAAGATCACCCACGGCTACCCCTTGGAGGCCGCCTTTCATCGCTCGATGCGGACGCAGGCTGGATCCGGGCCTAAACCGAACCGGCGTTTTGCCTATCAGCCGCCGGACGGCCCTTACAGCGGCACACAGACCGATTGGGGTGCCTATCCCGAACGAGATGAGGACATGCCCGACCACCAGATCGCCGACTGGGCCATCGAGCAGCTCAAGACAACGCACGACAAGCCGTTCTTCCTTGCCGTCGGCTTTCGTCGCCCGCACGTTCCCTGGTACGTGCCGCGACGGTGGCTCGACCGTCATCCGATAGAACGCATTGAACTGCCTGCTATCAACGACGACGACTTCGATGATATCCCCGAGACCGGTCGCCGCGTCCACGAGATGCCGAAGTATCCGCAACTGGACTGGATCAGGGAATCGGGTCAGATCCGATACGCCGCCCAGGCCTATCTGGCTTCCACAACTTTCGTCGATCACCAGATCGGCCGGGTCATCGACGCACTCGCCAACAGCCGCTACAGCGAGAACACCATCATCGTTCTATTCAGTGATCACGGCTACCACCTCGGCGAGAAGCATCAATGGAGCAAACACGGCCTTTGGGAGGAATCCACTCGAGTGCCGCTGATCGTGGTCCGCCCGGATGACCAGCTCCCCCAAAAATCGAACCGCCCGGTTGGCCTCATCGATCTCTACCCAACGATTCTGGAGTTGGCCGGCGTGCCCGCCCGGGACAGCAACGAAGGCCGAAGCCTGGTTCCCTTGCTCGAAGACCCGGACGCGCCACGGGATAGGCCGATCCTTACGAACTACGGACGCGGCAACAACGCCTTGCGAACGGAACGCTTTCGCTACATCCGCTACGAGGATAGTTCGGAAGAACTTTACGACCACGCGAACGATCCAAACGAATGGGTGAATCTCGCCGGGGACCCTGAATTCGTCAGTGTTGTCGAGTCCTTACGAACACACCTGCCCGAAGCTGAGGCTCCGTATCATCCGGGAACTCAGCCCGGTCCAGTGAACGCCTGGTTTGCCGAACACCTCTCGCGGCACGGCATCACAGAGTAGCAGCCGACTGCAGGCGGCGACCATCGAAGACGTCGCGTAGGACGGTGCGGCGCCGCTTGGCCCGCGGTGCCGGGGAACGAGATTCGGTACGAAGCGTTCAGGGGTCGCGAGCGGACTAAGCCCCGCAAACGAGCTCGTAGTGTCCCTAAACACGAACGACCAACAATGGCGAATGCAAACGCACTCCGAACTGACGCAAGGAGTGCGCTGGGTCGCCGTAAGTCGCGGCTGGAATCACTTGTCAGGTCACTGAGATTGCACTACGCGCAAGAATCTCCAACGTCGCGAGACGACGGGGCGCAGCGGGGCCCTGTGCTCGATAACGCCGGGGTAGACCAGGCGCGTTGCGGTTATTCTACGCGGCTTCGCGGTAGTAGTAGTTCAGCATTCCGCCCAGGCGTTGGCGGCGCTGGATCGGACCGGACCGGTCCGAATCGATGGTCTCCGGGAAGATCAACTGATTGTCGAGCCCTTGGTGGTTCCGTTCGCGATGATAATGGACGACGAACTCCTGAATGGCACGGCGTAGTGACTCTTCGCCAAACAGGATCATTCGTTCCAGGCAGGACTCTTTGATCGTTCTTACGAAGCGTTCGGCATAGGCGTTGAGGTTCGGTGAGCGTACTGGCAGACGTAAGCCCTCGATCCTCGCCGAAGCCAACGTCTCACGGAACTCCGCCGTAAACAGCGGATCGCGGTCGTGGATCAGATATTTCTTGCCAACAAGAAAACCGTCCTCGACGTCAGTCAAGTTGCGGGCTACCGGCGCCATCCAAGCACCGTCGGGGTGCGCGGAGATTCCAGCGATCTCGACCTTGCGCGTGGACAGCTCGATCACAAACAGCACCACTACTCGAACCAAGCCTGTCGGAGTCCAATCCTCCACCGTAAAGAAGTCCGTGGCGGCCAGAACCTCCCAATGAGCCTCGAGAAACTGCTTCCAACTCGTTTTCTTGCACCTCTCAGGTGCGGGTTCTAAACCGTTGGCTTTGAGCGTTCTGGCGATTGTGCTTCGTCCCACCCGGTGGCCGAGATTGGCCAGCGCTCCTCGAATCCGCGTATAACCCCAGGTGCCGTTTTCCTCAGCGAACTTCACGATCAGTTCTCGAATCTGCTCCATGACCCGAGGTCGTCCGGGGCCGCGCTTCCCACTGCCGTCATACTTGCGAGCGATGAGCTTCCGATGCCAAGCGAGCAGCGTATTTGTAGAAAACTTTGTGTCCAACTCAGCGAGAACCTTGCGCCCGAGCTTCTTGGCCTTCACCGCCAGACGCCGACGTTGATCATCGGTCAGCCGCAAGCGTTTGTCACCGAGTTGATCGCGGAGAATGCAGTTCTCTTCTTGTAGGTAGTCGATGACATCGCGTTGCTGCTGATTCATCCAGCCAGCAAAGCTGAAGAGCATGAACCGGATCGGGTCCAGAGGTTGCATCAAGCCACAAAACTAGCATGCGGCCGTCCCACAAACCAATGGCGACACAATTTTCACCCTAGCTGCAACTTGAAGTCAATAAACCACTTAGACCACGTTCGAGTTTTGGGACAGAACGCGCTTGCACCCGACCGCGACCCCGAACCCATTCGCTGTTTTTCCACATTCACCGTCGACCTCGAGCGGCTCGCCGCTTGGCTCAAAGAGTGCGGCGTCAAGACCGTCGCCATGGAGTCGACCGGGGTCTACAGGATTCCGCTCTTCGACATCCTTGAGAAGCATGGCTTCGCGGTCTGCTTGGTCAACGCTCGGCACGTCAAGAACGTGCCCGGACGCAAGAGCGATGTGCTCGATTGCCAATGGCTGCAGTACCTGCATGCGGTCGGGCTGCTGCGCGCGTCTTTTCGTCCGGCGAGCGATATCTGTGCCTTACGGGTGCTGCTGCGGCATCGCCAAAATCTGGTGCGCTACGCCGCCGCGCACGTGCAGCACATGCAGAAAGCGCTCGACCAAATGAACCTGCAATTGCACCACGTGCTCGCGGACATCAGCGGTCGGAGTGGGCTGCGCATACTCGACAGCATTCTTGCAGGCGAACGCGACCCGGTAGTTTTGGCGAAGCTGCGCGACCCGCGCGTACGCTCGTCCGAGGAGACGATCGCCAAGGCGCTGACGGGGAATTATCGCGATGAGCATTTGTTCACCTTGCGGCAGGCGTTGGAAACCTATCGTTACTACCAGCGACTGATCGAGGCCTGCGATCAGCAGATCGAAGCGCGCTTTGCCGACATGCCCGCGAAGGTCGATCTTGAAGAGCAACCCTTGGCGCCGGCGCGACACAATCGGCGTGGGAACCAGGCGCACTTCGACTTGCGCTCGCATTGCTATCGCGTGTTGGGGACGGACCTGACGGCCGTGCCGGGTTTGCAAGCGCTGAGCGCTCAGGCGGTGGTCGCCAAAGTCGGCACTGACTTCTCGAAGTTTCCGAGCGCGGCGGCGTTCAGTTCGTGGGCGGCGCTTTGTCCGCACAACGACGTGACGGGCGGCAAGGTGATCCGGCGTGGAACGCGCAAGGTGAACAATCGGCTGGCCGTCGCCTTGCGCATTGCATCGCAGTCGCTCGTTCGCGACCAGTCGTATCTGGGTGACTACCATCGCCGCATGCGCGCGCGACTGGGACCGGCGGCGGCAACGACGGCGACCGCGCACAAGTTGGCGCGCATCATCTATCACCTCGTCACGACGGGCGAGGCCTATGACGAAACCGTCTTCGCAAGAGAACAACAACGCCAACACAAACGAAACGAGAACCGCCTCAGATCTCGAGCCCGCAGTTACGGCTTCGAACTCGTCCCCATCCAAGCTCCTCAGTAAAGTGTTCCTTAGGAGTGGTTTGTATGATTCGCTTCTGAATTGCCTTGGCCTGAGGAACTGAATCTTGCATCCAGGCCTCGTGCGACATCGATATTCTCGACTGTCGACATTGCGATTGCCCTGCCAAATCCTAACACGCGAAGCGTCTGCCGTCAGGCTTCGTTCAAACGCCTTTCCCACCACGAATCGGATTCAACCGGGATGGTCGGCGGCTGCAACAGTATAGGTAATTCGGTTGCACCGGAAATCGCAGGGAAAGAACTCGGATGCGCAGGCCATCAGCCTCTACTACGCGGCTAACTGAATAGTGAAGCCATTCGGGGCCTCGAAATACACTCGATTGACGTCTCGACTAGCCTCGAGGCCCGCGTCTTGGAGAGTCTGTAGAGTCTTTGTGGCGTCGTAGTTCTCAATCGAGTAGCAGTAGTGATCGAGGCCCGCTTCTTCGCGACGAAACAGCGCGATGAAGTTTTCGCCAAGGCCCAGGAAGCAAAAGTCGTCACCCTCGTTGTTCACTTTCAAACCAAAGTGCTCTAAGTAAAAATCTCGGGACTTCGGGATATCTGTCACGCGGAGAGCGATGTGGTTGACGCCAATGCCCTTAAAGGTCGGATTAGGCTCGGCCTTCCTGACCACGGGCGAGTTGACCTCGTGATCCACATGCGCGATCTGAACCTCGATTCCATCCGGATCCTTGACGTATACGAGATCGTTCGATCTGCGAACATGAAGGCCCGCCAAACTGCAACGCTGCTCGACTGAGTCAGCGTCGTAGTCGTTGACGGAAATAGCGAAGTGGTCAAGGCCCGCCGTCTGGTGCTCGAACAGGGCTGTGAAATTGCGTCCAACTCGAAGATACCTCTGACCTGGTTTTTCGAAAATGATTCCTGGACTGCCGAGATGCCTGCGAAGGAAATCCTCCATTCGCGCTAAGTCGGTCACCCGAAGGGCAACGTGGTTGACCTCGACGCCATCGAAAGTTGATGCTGCTGCCCGGGCTGAGTTCCCTACCGCAAGAGACGAGAGACAACCGACGAAACGTCTCCGCGTGTAGCGTGATGAAGTGCTCTTAGCAGGCATGCCGGTACAATATCACGCGGGCTGTCCCTATAAGCGATTTCGGAGCTAGTTGGATCTACTGCTCTACCGGCGATGCGTTGTAGGGTCGCTATGAGTAGCTTTGAGCCCATGAAACACTTTGGGGGGAGGGGTTGCAGCGCGGCGCGCGCTGAGCTTGGCGAGCTGGGCTGCACATCATGCGCCACTTGTCTATGGAATGACCACGATCTCCTCGGACACCAGAATGGTGGATCGGGACCAATCGATGAAGTTCTTCTCGGTCC
>CBDBHI010000064.1:0-46645 GCA_965205595.1 Bryobacterales bacterium
AAACGGCCGGAACGCTCACGACGGCTCTTCGAGCCCTCCAACAGCCGCAGCCGATCACGGTAGAGGCAGCAAAAGGCTTAACTCTTTATGTCACGCCGCACAGTCTGGCTGCCGCGTCAGAAGCGGAATTAAACCGAAACTTGGTGGTCGGCGAGGAATCGGCCCCCGAAGGTTGCGGAAGGAGCGGGGAACGAACACCTATTGGACCGCATCTCAGAGGCGCGGCTGCAAACCACTGTCCGAGTTCCTGGAGTGCGCCTCTTCGAGGTGTCGAATTTCGCTCTCGATGTACAGGTCCCCCGCCCGGATGGAATCTTTCCAATTGTTGGCCATGCCTGGAACAGCGTCTTCGGCCAAGTGCCGGTTGTACGCGGTTTCTTCAAATGGAAGCGGGAGCCGGCCACCGTGTATCACCGCAACTTAGTCGTCGTGAACGCGATCATCGCCCCGACGGCGGCCGACTTGGCTCTTGGTCTGCGATTTCATAAAGATCTCCTCCCGAAGTCGGTCACTGATGATTCGGAGAAGGCCAACGAGTGCTTCATCGCCATGGAGCGGGCACATCAGCTCAAGCTCCATGCCGTACTTGGGCTGCCGATCCCTGACTTCTCAAAGCCTCTGAAGCCCCCCGAGCAGGGGCATGCAAGTAGGACGCTCGGCGACTCACCTTCCAAAGCGAGCCTGCCTCTAGCGACTCATTAACGCGATATCATCGTCCATATTCGAGGGAGGAGTAAGCTATGCCGGATGTTTCACGACGGATGTTCTTGGGTGCCGGGGCAGGAGTTCTAGCGCAAGCGCAGGCGGCCGCACCCAGTGATCGAGTCGCGGTCGGCATGATCGCGGTGGGCTCGCGAGCGCAGGAGCTTCTCGAAGCAATCAAGAAAGTTCCAGGAACCGAGATCGTCGGAGTTTGCGATGCGTATTCAGGCCGAATCGAACGCGCGGTCGAGCGCACGGACGGCCGCGCAAAGGTCTACAAAAGCTACAAAGACATCCTCGCCGACCCGTCAATTGATGCCGTAACCATCGCAACGCCTGACCATTGGCACAGGCAAATGGTAATCGAGGCGCTCGAAGCCGGCAAAGACGTGTACTGCGAAAAGCCACTGACTTATACGGTCGACGATGGCATCGCAATCGCCGCCGCGGTCAAGCGCACCGGCAAACTGCTGCAGGTCGGCAGCCAGGGAATGAGCGGCGACAACCAGCAGAAAGTTCGCGACTGGGTGCGGGGCGGCAAGCTGGGCCAGGTCACAATGATCCGGGCAAGTTACAACCGCAACAGTGCCAGCGGCGCGTGGATCTACCCGATTCCGCCCGACGCGTCGCCGAAGACTGTCAACTGGGACGCATTCTTGGGGTCGGCTACGCCACGAGATTTCGATCTCGAGCGGTTCTTCCGCTGGCGCTGCTATAAGGAGTACTCAGGCGGAATCGCCACCGACTTGTTCGTCCACCTGTGCACCACGATTCACTTCGTGATGGGAGTAACGATGCCGTCTGAAGTGATGGCGATGGGCGACCTCTATCGTTGGAAGGAAAGCCGCGACGTTCCCGACACGTTAAACGCGGTATTGCGCTACCCCGAAGGCTTTACCGTCAACATGAGTTCGACGTTCAATAGCCGTGGCGACGGCGGCGCTGGATTTCAGTTCCTCGGAACCGAAGGCGCCGTTCAACTAGGAGTCGTCGGTGCGGAATTGACGCCCGAATATATGCGCGACAACAACGATTGGATCGTGGCAGGTTGGCCGTCGAAGCTTGAGGCCGCCTATTACGAGACTCCCGAAGGTCGAGCCGAAAAAGCAAAAGCAGTCCGTCAATCGTCAGAGAAATTTAAGGGACGGCCAATCAACTCCACGGTGCTGCACTTCCAAAAGTTTTTTGACTCCGTCAAGACGCGCGAGGCAACCGTCGAAGATGAATGGGCCGGCCACCACGCCGCGGCGTGCTCCCATCTCGTCAATGAGTCCGCAAGCCGTCGCGAAGTGGTGAAGTGGAACTTCGGAACGCATCGGCAGGCCTAGCACGCAAGGTTCCCCGGGCGGGACTGTCCCATGAGACAAGCAATCTACACCGAGAATTCGAACCCACGTGTGGACTGTCCCATCCCAGCAAAGGCCTTTGTCTCCTCTCCGTCCGAACCGTCCCGTGGTTTTGAAATAAATTTTCACTGATTCCAAACGACTTACGCCGACGCACACACGAAAACTGGCACACCTACCCTTAGACTGGACCCAGTATCAATCCGTGAACGTTCCGCCCCTCGGACAGGAAATCCTCACCCACCCGCCGAAAACCAAAATTTCGCTAAAACCCTGCCAAATCCGGCCAATTCGACGTTCGAGCTGCTTCCGCGCAAGCAAATGCCCGCCTGCCAAGTCTTGAACGAACGTCGGCCTGCTATCCTCGTACGTTCTTGAGCAAAGGAGATTGATCAGATGAACCAAGCAGGCATGGGCTGGCTCGTATTTGCGCTGATGACCGTCGCGTCGTGGGGCGTCTACGGCATCTTTCTGCACAGCGGTCAGATGGGTATGGCTGATCCGGTCAATGGTCGATACAAGGCTTTTCTGTTCGTCGGCATCGCGTATTTTTTGACGGCTGTGTTGGCGCCTCTCGCGATCTTGACCTTTACTGGCTCGGACTGGAATTTCCCGGTGAAGGGCGCAACGCTGTCCCTGATCGCCGGTGTCGTCGGAGCGATTGGGGCGTTCTGCGTCTTGCTGGCATTCGGCGCAAAAGGGTCTCCGGCGGTCGTGATGTCGATCGTCTTCGCCGGCGCTCCGGTGGTCAACGCGATCGTTTCCCTTTCGCAACACCCGCCGGCCGGAGGCATCGGAGCGATTCGCTGGCCCTTTTTCGCGGGCATCGCGATGGCTGCGATTGGTGGCTGCCTGGTGACGCTCTACAAACCGGCGCCAGCACCCGCTGCGGCAAAAGCCGCGCCGATCGAGGTTGCGCAATCAGTCGACGCCGACAGATAGCCGCACCGAGGGTTTCGGAACTGTCGGGGGCTTAGCCGCAAGGCCGCGGCCAGACTACTTCTATAGATTGAAATGTCAATTTCCGACAAAGTTGAGCGACCACTCACTCCCGAGCTGCTTCGCGGCGTGCTTGGTGGAACGTTAATGGGGCTAGCCAATTTGGTGCCGGGGATCTCTGGCGGGACGATGCTGCTCGCCGCCGGTGTCTATCCGCGCTTCGTCGGCGGCATCGCCGAGCTCACCACCTTTACCTTTCGCCCCCGATCGATGGCATTGCTAGCCTCGATCGTCGGCGCCGCCGCGCTGTCGATCGTCCTGTTTGCGGGATTGCTAAAGGGCCTGGTTGTCGACCACCGCTGGGCGATGTTTAGCGTCTTTATCGGTCTCACGCTGGGCGGCGTCCCAGTCGTTTGGAAACTCATTCGGCCCGCGAATACGCGCGTCTGGGTCGGCGTCGCAATCGGTATGGCCGTCATGATTTGGGTGGCCTTCGCCCAACCGGCCGGTACTGCTGGAGTCGAGCGATCTTACGGCCTGCTGTTTTCGTCTGGAGTTGCCGGTGCCTCCGCAATGATCCTACCCGGCATCTCTGGCGGTTACCTGCTTCTGGTGCTTGGCCAATACCTCACGATCCTCGGCACCATCGAACAAACTAAGTCCGCCCTGCTGCACTCAGCCGGCCCTCAGTGGGACCTGGTTTTCGACGCGTTTCATGTCGTCGTCCCAGTGGGCCTCGGAGTTGTCATCGGAGTAATCGTCGTCAGCAACGGCGTGCGCTACTTGCTGGCCCACTACCGCTCGCTCACGCTTGGGCTCCTACTGGGTTTGCTACTCGGAGCCGTCTTCGGGCTCTGGCCATTTCAGATGGGCGTCGCCCCCCAACCCGGCGATGTTGTCAAGGGCCAAGTGATGACGACCGTTCTCATTGCGGACCTGGATGCCGAAGACTACCCGCTACAGCGATTCGACCCGACCGCCGGCCAAATCGCCGCATCGCTCGCGCTCATCGCGCTAGGCTTCGCGGTGACGCAAGCCGTCGCCCGCATCGGTGCCGGCGACGAGTCGGCGTCGATCTAACGATTCATCTACCATTACGAATTGTGGTCGCTTTTCCGATCGAATCCCAATCAGACCTATGAAAGCTCTCACCCTCGTCGCACCACAAAGACTGGAACTACGCACGCTGCCCGACCCACCCGACCCCGGTCCGGATGAGGTCTTGGTAAGGCTGCGATCGACCGGCGTCTGTGGCAGCGACATCCACTTCTTTAGTGAAGGCAGCATCGCCGGCTACGACGCGGAGTACCCACGGGTACTATGCCACGAACCCGCCGGAGAGGTGCTTGAGCTCGGCAGCGCTGTCGAAGACCTCGTTGTCGGAACCAAGGTCGCGGTCGAACCGGCCATCGTTCGGGAAGAATGCGAGTTCAGCCGGAAGGGTCATCCCAACAAAGCACGGCACGGTTCGTTTTTCGGCGGCGACATACCTGGAGCTCTCCGCGAATATGCCGTGATGCCGCGCCGCAACGTACTGGCCATGCCCGAAGGGATGACGTTCGCCGACGCCTCATTTATAGAGCCGCTGGCGGTGCTGCTTCATTCCATGGAATTGGCGGAGCTGAAGATGGGCGAATCGGTCACCGTGATGGGGGCGGGTCCAATCGGCCTATTGGCCGTCGCGATATCGAAACTTTCAGGCGCATCGACTGTGATCGTCGCTGACCGAGTTGAGCACCGCCTAAAGCGCGCGATCGACCTTGGAGCCGACCTAGCCGTCAACATCGACAAAGACTCGCCTGTAGACGCCGTTATGGACCTCACAGGCTTGGGCACTCACGTCGTCTTCGACGCCGCCGGAAAACCCGAATCGATTAGCAATTCGATAGCGTGCCTGCGGCCGGCCGGCCGCATGGTTCTAATCGGTATACCTTCGGAAGAGCTGGTGCCCGTGAACTTCTGGCGCGCCATGCACTCCGAAGCGACAATCAAGGTGCAGCACCGTTCCAACGGAAACGACCACGACGCGCTAGACCTGCTGAAACGAGGAGTAGTCCGCTCCGACTCAATAATCAGCCACCGCTTCTCCATGGAAAATGGTCAAGAAGCGTTCGAAACCATGGAGTCGTACCGCGACGGCATCATCAAGCCGCTAATCGAGTGGTAACGCACTCGGCGCCCCCCAGCGGGGTGGCGATTGCTCAGCCCGGGCAATTCATCGTCTCCGAGCTAAAATACCCTTCGAAACCATGACCAACCGAATACTCTTCTCCATCGCGCTAGCGGTTGCGTTGGCAAGCACCGCACTAGCCGCGCCCAAAGCCTCGCCTGAAAGCGTCGGCCTCGAGTCCGCCAAGCTCGCCAAGATCGGCGAGGCAATGAAGCAAAAGATCAGCGACGGCCGCATGATCGGCGGCTTCGGGCTCGTCGCGCGTCATGACAAAGTCGCCTACTTCGAAGTCTGGGGACAGCGCAACCGCGAGGCCAATCTGCCCATGACGCACGACACAATCGTCCGCATGTTCTCAATGAGCAAGCCGATCACCTCAGTCGGAATCATGATCCTAGTAGAAGAGGGCAAGCTCAGTCTCAGCGATCCCGTCTCGAAATTCATCCCCCAACTCGGCGGCCTCGAAGTGCTGGTCGATGGCAAACGCATACCTTCAAACCGCGATATAACGATCAGCGACCTGCTCACCCACACCTCGGGACTCACCTACGGCTTCTTCGCCAACGACGAGGTCGACATGCTTTACCGCAAATCGGAAAACCACAAGACCAAGAATTTAACCGAGCTGATGGATGCCCTCGGAAAACTTCCGCTCAAGTACCAACCCGGCGAGCGCTGGAACTATAGCTATTCGACCGATGTGCTCGGCCGAGTCATCGAAGTCATCTCCGGCCAATCGCTCGACGAATACCTCGAGCAGCGAATCTTCAATCGGCTCGACATGAACGATACGGGCTTCCACGTTAGCAAGTCAGCCGTTTCGCGTCTGGCAAGAATATACACTCCTGACGAAAATGACGGGCTAGTTCACGCCACCCCCGAAATCCATATAGCGGCGGGACGCCGCGTTCGCGATTTCACCAATCCCACGACGTTCTTTTCAGGTGGTGGCGGCCTAGCCGGAACCACCGGCGACTACCTACGCTTTGCTCTAATGCTTCTCGACGGCGGAGGCAAAATCATCTCCAAAGAATCTGTTGACCTTATGATGCAAGACCATCAACCTCGGCCCGACACTAAGTTTGGCCTCGGCCTTGGCATCACTCCCGCCCCCGGCAAGTCCGGAAACCTATACGGCTGGGGCGGTGCCGCCGGGACGCGCTTTTGGCTTGACCCTGAGCGCGACATGGTCACCATCTTCGGCACACAACTCTACCCGGGCGGCGGCAAACGCAAGGCAGAATTGCGAGACGAGTTCTTGAAGTTGGTCTACGAGTCTGTGGCGGAGTGAAGACGCCCCATTCGACAACCGGCGGCCGCAATTCGCTGGCAACGCTCGCCGCCATCCTGGTGTTTTCGGCCTGTGGGTCCGTCACAGCAGTCAGAATCAAACCGCTCCCTCAAGCCCACGCCCACAACGACTACCTGCATGAGCGTCCATTACTAGACGCGCTCGATCACGGATTCTGCAGCGTTGAAGCGGATGTCCATCTGGTCGACGGAGAGTTATTAGTTGCCCACGACCGGGACAAGACCGACCCCACCCGCACTCTGCAGACGCTCTACCTAGACCCTCTACTGGAGCTAACAACCGACAACGCCGGCCAGGTGTATCCCTCGGGCCCAGAGTTCATGCTGCTAGTTGACTTCAAGTCCGACGGCGAAGCAACCTACCGAGTACTGCGGAAAGTACTCGAGCCTTACCAAGAAATGCTGACGCAATTTGACGGCGACACCAAGACGCAGCGAGCGGTAAACGTGATCATCTCCGGCAACCGCCCCGTGGACTCGATCCGCGCAGAAACCGTCCGGTACGTCGCGATCGATGGCCGGCCGGATGACCTTGATGCCAACCCATCACCCAACCTCTACCCGCTAATCAGCCAGAACTGGCGGACTCTGTTCAAATGGCGAGGCGAGCCGGGCGCCTTCTCTGAAAATGAGCTAGTCAACCTCAAGAGCTTGGTCGATCGCGCTCACAGTCAGGGCCGTCGAATCCGCCTCTGGGCAACGCCCGAAAATCCGCAAGCCTGGCAAGAACTGCAGGCCGCCGGAGTCGACCACATCAACACCGACCGCCTCGCAGACCTACAGCAGTTCCTTCTCCACGCAGCGCCGGAGACCGCGTACCGGTGAAACGTTTCTTCACACTGTTTTTGCTATTCGAGGTCATCGCTTTGTCGCAGACACCCGACCCCATTCGCTACACCCTTCGCTTTCCAGCGCCACAGAGCCACTACGTCGAAGTAGCAGCCGTCGTCCCGGCAGCCGGCGAAACAAGCGTCGACCTAATGATGGCCGTGTGGACTCCCGGTTCCTACTTAGTTCGCGACTATGCCGGACAAGTCGAAGACGTGCGCGCGACGAATGCAGCCGGAGATTCGTTGGGCATTAGCAAGACGCAGAAGAACCGATGGCGAGTGCAAGCCGGCGGCGAGTCGAGCTTCCATCTGAGCTACCGCATTTACTCGAGGCAAATGACGGTACGCACGAATTGGGTGGACTTAGAGTTTGCCTTGTTGAACGGCGCGCCGACATTCATTACAAGAGTTGATGCCGGGACCGGCGAAGTTGCTCGTCAGCACGTCGTCAAGCTCGAACTACCATCGCAGTGGTCCGAGTCGCGCAGCGGGTTGGCAGCGGGAGCGGCCCCCCTCTTTTCCAATTGAAAGATGAGCCTGAAGGAGAGAGGCGAAGCAGCTGCGGGTTGAGGGGGATTATAGCGTGAGTTGAGGTCGGCGGCTACAGCTATTTGTGGCTTCGTAGGGCGGGGTGAGGGGGATTGCATAAGGGGGAAGGGGCGGCAGCCCCAATCCCCCTTTGCAGCCATCCCAGGCGAGACCCCACGGCCGTCTTCGGACGTGGGCCGGAGGAGCCGACAACGCCTCGGGTCGGGGCGTTGTCTAGCTGCGTGCGCCAGCAGATCGCGAGGTCTTTGCAGACGCGTTGCAGTTCGTTGCGCTGAGCGTCGAGTTGCTCGGCAAACTCGGTGTCGGAACAAGTGTCCGCTCGCGCTTGGAGCTTCTTGAGCGAGCGATCCGCGCGCAGGCCGCGCTGCTCGGCGGGCAGGCTGAGCAGCTTTTCCCACGGCGTGCTCCACTCGGCGTACACCTTGCGCAACTTGCCGCGGCGGTCTCGGCGCTCGCTGGCGAAAGCGCATGGGCGATGAAAATTCAAGTACGGGTTGAGCCACTGGCGGTAGAAGGTGTCGATCGCCTGCGTCGCTTCCGAGGGCAAAAACTGGTAGCCCATCCACTTGCGCACCACCGCGCCGTTCTTGGTTTCGACCAAGGCATTGTCGTTCGAACGGCGCGCGCGCGACTTCGTAAATTCAATTCGCAACTTCTCGAGCAGTTTAGCGGTTTGATGGTTGACGAATTCGCTGCCATTGTCGGAGTGAAAGCCGCGAACGATAAATGGAAATTGTTCCAAAAGGCCTTCCAGCAAGGGAATGAGGTGATTTTCGTTGATGCGTTGGACGCAGCCGACGGCCTGCCACTGCGTCACTTCGTCGACCACGTTGATGCTGTAGGCGCCTTTTTCGCCTTCCTGTTCGGGCGAGTGCACGGTGTCGATGCGCAGGTAGCCCGGACGTCCTCGCGGCTCGGGTTGGCGGCGTTCGCCGATCGCCACGGGTGTCGGTCGAGTCTTGTCGAGATGCAAACTGTGTCGCCGGTAGACGGCGCGTTTGCGCAAGTTGTAGAGGTGTCCCACCGACAGTTCGGCAAGGCGTTCGAACTCCTTGCGGTTGTAGATTTGGAACTCGCGCTGGAGAATGCGACGCGTCGCCGGCCCGGAGAGACGTTGCTGTACTTGGTCGACATGCGCCAGGAGAACGATGTCGGCGCGGCTGTACTTGGTGGGGAAGCGGCGCCTTCGATAGGCTGTCGGCCGAACGCACTTTTCGCGCAAAAACTGCCCGATGAGGCGAGTCAATTGGGCGCGGCTTAAGCCGGTTAGCTTGCTCAGGAAGCGTCTCAACAATCCTTTAACCGAGCGCTTCTGGTCGGCATAATGATGCCTCTTCAGGACGCCTTCGACGAGCGCGTATTTATCCGCTCGACTTCCGGCCTGGAACTCGACGGACCCACACCCGTCGAGAAAACTCTCGATCTCATCGAGACTCACTGATTCGGCTTGCTGCACGGCGACTCCCATCGCCCGCAGTTTGCCTGTTCCTAATCGACCTTGCCCAAATTACCTCCAGGCTCATCTTGTGTTGGAATCACCCCTCCCTTCAGGCTCATCTTGTATTGGACAAGACGCCCCTCACGAGTACGTCGCGGGGAACTTTGAAACCCTCGTCGATTCGCCGATCATCGCGGGCAATCCTCAAACCAAGGAATTCAACGTCGCAGGTAAACCGCACTACTTGATCAACGTAGGTTCGCTCGGCCCGTGGGATCTGGAACGTACGTCCAAAGATGCGCAAACGATCGTTGAAGCGTTCTACACAATGTGGGGCGCTCTGCCGTACGAACAGTACAGCTTTTTCAACATGGTTGTGGAAGCGAGAGGAGGGCTCGAACACAAGAACTCTACCGTGCTGATGACCAGTCGCTGGGCGACGTCGACTCGCGAGGCCTATCTGAAATGGCTCAGCCTGGTGAGTCACGAGTACTTCCACGTTTGGAATGTGAAGCGCTTGCGGCCACGCGCGTTGGGCCCCTTCGACTATGAACGCGAGGTGCACACTCGCGACCTTTGGGTGGCCGAAGGGATCACCAGTTACTACGACGATCTCACGGTGCGCCGCGCCGGACTTTCAACCCAGAAGGAATACCTTGAGCAGCTCTCAAAGCAGATCGAAACCTTGCAGTCGACGCCTGGGCGTTTGACGCAAACGATGAGCGAATCGTCGTTCGATGCTTGGGTAAAGCTTTACAAGCGCGACGAGAATTCGAAGAATTCCAGCATCAGCTACTACAACAAGGGCGCCGTGGTGGCGTTCTTGCTCGACATACAGATCCGCGAAGCGACTGCGGGAGCGAAAACTCTTGACGATGTAATGAGGCTGACGTATCAACGCTTCTCGGGCGAGGCGGGGTACTCGACGGAAGGCTTTCAGAACGCAGCATCCGAGATCGCCGGCAAGGATTTGACTGACTGGTTTCGCACGGCGATCGATTCCACCGAGGAGCTCGACTACCATCCGGCTCTTCGCTACCTCGGACTGCGCTTCAAATCTGCTGAGCTAGAAGACGACAAGCCGACTGCTTGGTTGGGGGCAACGACCGAGGTGCGCGGCGGAAGGCTGGTAGTTACCGAGATCCCGCGAGGCACCCCGGCGTTTGACGCCGGGCTCAATGCCGAGGACGAGATCGTTGCCACCGACGAATATCGTGTCGACCCGGGAAAGTTTGCCGAGCGGCTTGAGAATTATCGGCCTGGAAACACTGTCGAGCTGCTGGTCGCACGACGAGAGAAAATGATGCCGCTATCGGTTGTGTTGGGCCAAGAGCCCTCAAAGGTTTGGGACTTGGAGGCCATTCCGGACGCGGATCGAGACAGCGTTGCCAGGCGGAATGCGTGGTTAGGTGTCGAGTGAACGCTCGACGGATCTGTTCCAAATGACGGCATATTAGAATGGACCTATGGCCAAAGCAACTTGGGAAGGCGCGGTGCTCGCCGACAGCGACAAAACTGTCGTAGTCGAGGGCAATCACTATTTCCCGCCAGACTCCATTCGAAAAGAGAATTTCGAGCCAAACGCTGACACCACCACATGTTTTTGGAAAGGCGATGCAAGCTACTACGATATCGTCGTCGGCGAAAAACGCAATGACGGCGCCGCGTGGTACTATCCCGACCCGAAACCGGCGGCGGCGGAAATTAAGGACCACGTCGCCTTTTGGAGAGGCGTTCAGGTCGAATAGCGAAGAGGCCGAAAGCTGTTAGTCTTCCGGCCCCTAATTGCTACTGAATGGCTTAGAGTTAGTTCGACGGCGGGGCCGTTCGGCGGTCGCGTTGTGGACCACGGCGGTTGCCACGACGAGCGGCATCGCTAATTTGGCCTGTGCGCTCTTCAGAAGGTTCGATCAGAAGCAGGCCGACTCCTTGGCGGACTTCTCGCTGAAGCGTTTCCGCCGCTACCAGTTCGGCTAGCGCGGGTGCCTGGCCCACGTCGATGCACGAGCTAGCGCTGGCGACATGGCTAGCTTTGATGCCTTCAGCCGTCGCCCGAAGCGCATCGATTTCGGCTTGTATCGCAGCGGTGTCATCGCCGTTGCGAGTTGCCTGACGTAGATCCCGTTGAAGAGGGCGAATCTGCTCGCTGATTGGCGCCGTAGCATCACGCAGCGACTGCCTATTGGATTCGAGACAGGTGACCTGGCTGTCGGAAAGGCCGAGGTGCGCGACGATGTCGTCAATGTTCGCCTCGGGGCGCTCAGATGGCTGCGCGAAAAGCGAGCAGCTCAGAGCGAGCGTAAAAGTGGAAAGAACCGTGATCATTCTCGTGCTGGATTTCATGGAAACTTTAGAACCTCCTAGATCGAAATAATTGGGCGGATAATCCGTGTCGGAAAGGGTTGCAACCTACTTGTAGGTCAAACGCGGATAGCTGCCACGGAGTTGCGGAGGAGCGGTAAAAGCGGAGTTAAATCGACTTAACGTGCCCTTTGCAAAGAGCGTCCCCAATCTAGACACGCGCGGAGGTTGGCGCCCGGAGGCGTACTCGTGCGGTCAGTTGAGCACTCGCGATCGAGCGCAGCGAAGTAGTGCGCACGTATAGAATGGTTTCGCGGTCAGGTGCGGAGAAATGCCGGCTACTCTTCTTCAATAGGCTCCGGCGCCAGCCCGATACGGCGACCGATGCGGTAAGCCCAAGAACCGTAGATTTGTTGAACGTGAGCGCGCAACTTGCCGGCGCGCTCCGCCTCCGGCTGGACTTCGTCGAGAATCCCCTGTAGTCTTTCGAGCGTTTCTTCGAGATTGACAACGTCGGCCAAGCGCTCTTTGCGAATTCGCTCCAGCTCAAGCTTCAGCCGAGCAACCTGGAACTCAGGGGGCGTGGGATCGGAGTTCACCCGTCCCTCTCGGAATGGTCTTTCTCATTGATCGGGCCAGGGCAAAGCCCCAGCCTACGGCTAATTCGGTATCCCAGCGAGCCGTAGATTTTCTGAAGATGGCTGCGGAGGCTGACGGCTTGCTTGTCGAGAGCGATAGCCCAACTTCGCACCTCGGTCAACTGCGTGGCGGTCTTTTGATACTCGCGTTCGAACCTCGCAAGCTCTTGCTCATGTCGGTCGCTGAGTCGCAAGAGCTCGTCTCGATCGGCGACGAGCAAAGCGATTCTTTGGTCCAGGCCACGCCCCCATTCGTTCGCTCGTTCGATCTCAGTCTCCAGCATTTCGCGCTGTCTTTGTGCCGTCTCGCTTAATGTCAGACGAAGCTCCGATTCCTGACGAAGGAGGTCAATCTCGCGTAGGCGGTCTTCGAGAATCGGCTTGATTTGCGCCGTCACTAATTCGTCCCGCGATACGGAATCCTTCTCTGTTTCATTCACCGATTCGGATGATGGCCGGCCTAGCGTTTTCTGATCGGGCGAAACTTCCTCGATCGATGTTGAGGAAATGCGAGTCGCGCTAGGCTTTGCTAGCCACAGCCAAAAATAGTCAGTCCCAACCCCCTCGTGGCCTTCGAGCCGGAGACCTGTTTCATCCGTGATCCGCAAGGCGTCGCGCGCCGTAATGGTGCATCCGAGCCAACTATCGTGCACTTCTTTCCTTGAGCGCCAATAGCCTTGAACTTGAAATTTGAAGAGCCCACCGGGCTTGAGCCTGGCGGCAACGTCGTGGATGTAGCGCTCAATGATGGCCTGCTCGGGGATATGTTGAAAGACAATGAAGCTGAAAGCGAAGTCGAACTTCACGTCTGGAATCGAAGCCAAATCCGTGCCGTTCGTATGGTGGAAATGAACGTTCTCGACTCCCGCCAACGCCTCGCGAGCTTTAAAGATCATCTCGCCGCTAACGTCGATCGCGTGGACCACACCGAAAATTTCAGCAAGCGCCCGCGTCATGCGACCGGCACCGCAGCCGATCTCAAGCATCGTCATTTGCTTCGGGTCAGCCCCGCGAAAAATCCGTTCCGCGTCGTTAACAACTAGCTCTTCGACAGACCGCCGGCCAGACTCATAGAATTTCTCAGAAGTCCAACTTTCTTGCGAACTCTCGACGTAATGGTAAGCGTTTTCTCTGGCGCGCGCATCCCACTCGGTGCGCATTCGTTCAAGCGTATCGTCGCCTGTTTTCTTGTCAGTCACGGGCCCGCTCGTAGTCATTGTGCCGGCAGGCGATCTTGGTGGAGCACCTTGCCGTCGACAGAGTAATGCCTGAAAGTCAGCACGGGCTCGTCACCCTCACGGTCAACCGTTCCGGCCAGAAAGCCGCCGACGATGTTGAGGTATTGGTGTTCGTCGGTGCGTAGGTCTTCACGAAAGCCGCCCGCGTGCTCGTCGCTGCCGGGGCCGGCGGAATACTCGCGGACACCGCTTTCGCTATCGACGGAAACGTATTGCCAGTGGCGATCACCGCAGACGACGTACATATTTTTCTGACCTCCGATGAACCGACGAATTTCGTTCCCTTCGTGCGTAAACCCCTCGTTGGCATGATTGTCGTTCTTTGATCCGCGATCCGGCCCTACAATCGGCGTCGGGCTGATAAGCACCTTGAATGTTGCGTCCGAGGCTTCGACCGTGCGCTTGAACCACGCTTTTTGCTCCGCCCCCCAGATGGTCTTGTTCGGCCCGTCCGGGTCCGTGTTGGGGCTGCGATAGTCGCGGCCCTCGACCATCCAAATTTGCAAGTCTTTGCCCCATCGGACCGTCCGATAGGTTTTTTCGCCCATGCCCACCTGCTCGCGAAAGACTTCGATTCCCTGGTCCCAGGTAAACTCACCCATGAACTTGGTCTCGAGAGTGGACCACGAATCGTTCATCCAGGTGTCGTGATCGTCTTTGATGAAGTAGCTCGCTACCTGACGGTGGAAATCAATATTGGTGGGCAAGCTATACATACGTTGCCAATGCCAGCGCGCCAAAGGTAGTGTCTTGCCGAGGCCGTCGTAATAGACGATGTCGCCCGTGTGGGCGAAGAAGCTAGGGTTGAGCGCCAGCATGTGCCGGTACATTTTGAATCCGCCGCGAGCGTGGTCTTGATCGTTGTAGCTCGTACCTGTGGTGACGGTGAAGACCACTCGCTCGGTTGCGTCACCGGCGGGCGCCGTCTTGAATCGGCCGGCTAACGTCTCACCCTGGGCGCCGTCGCGGCGAGATTCAACTGTAACTTCGTACGCCGTGTTGGCGGCGAGACCGCTTAAGTGAATCTGCGTTGTGAAATCATGCTCCGTATCGACCTGAGTCCACGCCGTCCGTTTCCAATCGCCGCCGGGCTCTTTGTGCGCTACCCGGACCTCGCCGGCGCTGCCGGCGACCGCACCCTCGATACTGTCAATGTCGGAACTGTCGGGAAATTCAACCGTCGGCGTCATATTTTGGCGCCCGCGGCGCCCGACCAGCTCACCGCTAGCGGGGTCTTTATATTGGACGATTGGCTGCGGGCGTTCTTTTCCCACTCGCTGAGGTTTGCGAGTCAAGCGGGCCCAGATGATGGCGCTATCGGCGTCGACCTCGCAGATCTTGAAGCCCGTCGCTTGGTAGGGTCGGGCTTGCGAGCTACCTTGCGGTTTTAGGTTCGCCACGACGAGCAAGGTGGAGGCGATGAACCCGCAAAGGGCAGTCACGCGATAGCTTCTTGGCATCATTGGCTATTTTATGCCCACCGCCTCACGAGGCGTGTGGTCAGAGTCAACCTCCGCGCTACATTTGAATGATGGCGAAAGCGTCCCGCAAGCGCGCCAAGGCAAAAGCTGAGCTGACTGTTGAGCCTCCGCAGCCTTCGTTCTTGTCGAAGGTTGTCGCGGAGCTTTGGCCGCGAGACAACACTGCAGGCAAGGTTCTAGCGGCGATTCTTGTGCTGGCGTTTTTTCTCCGTGCCTATAAGCTGACAACGCTCTTCCCCGTGCTGGTGGATGAGAGCATCTACCTGCGTTGGGCCGAGATTATCCATCACCAAGGCCAATGGTTTATCTCGCTGCTAGTACTAACTTGCGAAAGTAAGGCCTTTAACTGTAAAATGTCGGTATGGCAAGACCGGCAACGGTGATTCGACTGAACGCCGAGGAAGAAGAGACGCTGCGACTCTGGGTGCGCGGCCACAAGTCCGAACGGCGCATGGTGGAGCGCGCTCGCATTGTGCTGCTGGCGGCCGCCGCTACCTCGACCGCCGAGATCGCCCGGCAACTGGGATCCCCGGCGGCGCGCGTGTCGAAATGGCGCACCCGCTTCGCCCAGCAACGTCTGGCGGGATTATGCGATCAAGCGCGTTCCGGCAGGCCCGCGCGGTACGACCAAGCGACGCGCAAACGCATCCTCTGCCAACTCGACGAAGCTCCGCCCGAAGGGCACGCCACTTGGACAGGCGAACTGCTCGCGGAAGCTCTCGGCGACGTCAGCAAGCATCAAGTCTGGCGCGTACTGCGGCAGCTCGGCGTGTCCTTGCGGCGGCGGCGCAGTTGGTGTTTGTCAACCGACCCGGAGTTCGCTCGCAAGGCCGCCGACATTGTCGGACTCTACCTCAGCCCGCCGGAAAACGCCGTGGTGCTCGCGGTCGACGAGAAGCCGAGCATCCAGGCCTTGGAGCGAGCGCAGGGCTGGCTACGCTTGCCCAACGGCAAGGCCTTGACGGGCTTCTCGCACGGCTACAGGCGGCACGGCACGACGCCGCTTTTCGCCGCGCTGGAAGTGGCTACCGGATTCATCATCGCCGGACACTATTGGCGCCGACGGCGTCGCGAGTTTCTCGACTTCATGAACCACATCGCGGCCATCCACGAAGGCCGCGAGATCCACATCATCTTGGATAACTTGAACACTCACAAGCCCAAAAATGACCGCTGGCTGCAACGTCATGCGAACATCCATTTTCACTACACGCCGACCTACAGTTCGTGGATGAATCAGGTTGAGGTGTGGTTTTCGATTCTGAGCCGCCGCGCCTTGCGGGGGGCGAGTTTCACTTCCCCCCGGCAGGTGCGCGAGGCCATCGACAGCTTCGTCCGCGTCTACAACTCCAAGGCTACTCCGTTCGAATGGACCAAGACCGTCGTCGCCCCTCGTCCCCTCGCCAGTAAATATTCTAACTTACGCAACTAAGTACTAGATGGCAAGCAGCCATTGCAGCCCTGGGTGCTGGCGATCCAGCGAATGATTTGGGATGGAGATCCCCTAGCAGGCGCGCGGTTCATTTCGGTCTTGACCGGATTGGTAAGTGTCGTTGGAATTTTCTCGGTCGCTCGTCGACTATCCAGTGAACTGGGTGGCCTGATTGCGGCATTTCTATACGCCTGTTTTCCATTGACGTTGCTCTACGATCGCCTGGCCTACACCGAGGGCTTTGTAAACATGTTCGGCGTTTTCATCGTGCTGACATCGCTTTGGTGTTTCGCGGAACCGGGCGATTCGTATAGGCGCGAACTCGTTCCCGGCGTCGCACTCGCGCTGGCGATGTTGACCAAGCAAACGCTCTTGCTGTTTTGGTTTTTCCCCGCACTAACCGCGCTGTGGCTAGCGCGTCACCATGCCCGTCATTGGGTGCTGCGCCTCGCAGTCATCTATTCATTCGGCATCGTGACTATGGTATTTTGCGCCGTCACGGTACCCGAGGCACCCACGCTTGGCAGTCACGATGCCGTTCTGCACCACACTGGTTTTTTCGCGTCTCCAGATGAACTTCTGGCCGATCCCTTCACCGCATTCAACATCAACATCGTGAAGCTCGGCGGATATCTCACCACTTATCTGACGTGGCCTGGAATCTTAGTCTTCCTCGCTTCGCTGGCGTTCCTTACAGCGCGGCGCTCGATCGCTGCCTGGGTGATCGTATCGGCCACAGTACTGCCGTGGATCGTGGAACTCTTTCTGCTCAAATTGATGTTTCCGACACGCTATCCCTTCCCGCACTTTTGGCCGATTTTGGTGGTCATCGGCATGGCCCTGGCGGCGTTCTGGGATTCGTCCGAGAAGTGGTGGCCCGATATCAACCGCCGGAAACTCGCGGTCGCAGCCGGCGTCGCGCTGGTCGCCTTGCCGATGCTCGCCCAAGACGCGCGAATGTTTTCCGATACGGCGAATAACCTGCACGAACGTGACCACTGGCACTTTATCCGCTCGATCGCCCACGTCGGCTACGGCGTTAGAGAGGCGGTCGAGTTTCTCGAGAAAGAGGCGATCACCGGTGGGCCGTTCGTTTTGTTGACCGATCCAATCTGGGGGCCGCCCGCGGACGCGATGGCGCCTTATCTCAACGAGAAACACGGCATTCGAGTCTACGAAGCTTGGTGGACTCAAAAATCAGGCAAGCATCAGATCCTCCCAGTTGGGAACGCCGAGATGCTGCGCTCACACTACGAGAGAGTGTCGGCCGGCCAGATCGATTTCTCGCGAATTTCGCGAGTGTATTACGTTACGGACACCGACTACAACACGCCAGAGGCGGTTCGTTACCGCCAGCCAAACGCGGTGTTACTCCGGCGATTCCCTAAGCCCGAAGACGACCAGTCGATCGATGTTTATAGGCTCAAATAGCTAGGGCGTGTTTGGTAGCGGCTCGTAGCTTGCAGTCTTCGGATATGGCAGCGGCGGCGGCGTGAAGCCGGGCTTGCGTTTTGGGCGACCTGGAAGGACGCCGCGCTCGCTCGCCCAGTCAGTGTACATCTCGATCATGCCGCGGCCGACTTCCGGGTAGAGCGGCATCAGGTCGTTCGTCTCGGTGCGATCGGCCTCCATATCGTAGAGTTCCCAGGGCCCGAGGTTTTCAGCCACGAGTTTCCACTTGCCGCGGCGGACGGCGCGGTTGCCTTCGTGCTCCCAGTAAATAGCGTCGCGCACGATTGGGTCATTGCTAAACGCGGGTACTAGCGATTTGCCCTCGAGCGGCGTGATGCTGTTGCCGCCGTATGTGGCGGGATAGTCAGCCCCGGCCAGATCGACAGCGGTGGCCATCAGATCAATCAGATGCGAGGGCTGCGTACGGAGCTCCCCCTTCGCCGAAATACCGTCCGGCCAGTGCGCGACCAGCGGCGACGCGATTCCGCCCTCGTGAACCCAGTGCTTGTATTTGCGAAACGGGGTGTTTGAGGCGTTCGCCCACGCTTGCCCATATGCCTGCGTATAGCCGTTCTTGGTCGTGAGAATTTCAAGCGGACCTCGGCCAAGCATGCCGCCCTCGGCGCAGCCTCCGTTGTCAGACAGGAAAAAGATTAGCGTGTCGTCGAGTTCGTCTTGTGCCTTCAACGCGGCGACGAGCTTGCCGACGTTCTGGTCCATACGATCGACTTGTGCCGCATAGATCGCCATGCGCAGGTCCATCTCGTCCTTCTTGGCGGTCGAAAGCGTGTTCCAGTTGACTGCGTCGCGCGCGCTCATTTCCCACGTTTTCTTGATCAAGCCCATCGTGGTCATGAGCTCGAGGCGAGCTTCGCGAACCCTGTCCCAGCCGGCCATGTACTTGCCACGGTACTTCTGCACGTCTTCGGGCCAGGCATGTAGCGGCCAATGCGGGCTGGTGTAAGCGAGGTAGAGAAAAAACGGTTGGTCGTCGTCGCGCTCCGAGGCCTCGACGAACTCGATGGCGTTCGAAGTAAAAGCATCGGTCGTGTAAAAGTCTTCACCCGGAACCACGGGCGTACGGTTTCTCGTGAGTAATTTGTCCGGGTGCGGCCGGAAGAAGTTCGACGCGCCGCGGATAATGCCAAAGTAGTCATCGAAGCCACGATCGACCGGCCACATTCCGTCGAACGTCCCGACGTGCCACTTGCCGGCCATCAGCGTTTTGTATCCCGCCGGCTTGAGCGCTTCGGCAATGGTGACGCACTGGCGGTTGAGGTAGCCGCGATAGCCGGGGTAGCCGAGGTCGAACCGCAGCTGCTCGTTTTCGTTCGTCATGTGGCCGATACCCGCCTGATGAGCGTAGAGCCCGGTTAACAGCGAGGCACGGGTCGGGCAGCAGCGCCCGGCGTTGTAAAACTGCGTGAAACGTAAACCGTTTTCGGCAAGCCCGTCGATACTCGGCGTCTTGATCTCGCCGCCGTAGCAGCCGATGTCGGAATACCCCATGTCGTCAGCCATGATGATGACGATGTTGGGCTTGGCGGCAAGTGAACAAGTCACAAGCAGAGTTGCAATTGCGAACCGCAGCATAGCCGGTATTGTATCTGGCACAAACTCCAGTGGTATTCTGTTAGCCGCTCATGAGTACAGAAACCAAGCGTTCGGCCTTGTTACATAGCGAGGACTGGGTTTCTGTTTGGCTCGGTTTCGGATTGATCGCGATCGTGCTGCTCGGATTCAGGCCGGATCTACCCGGCTTTGGCTGGGACGCCGGGAGCGTTGGCAAGGCATTTTCGACATTCAATCTTCAATCTTCGTTCGTGCTCGGAGCCGTGTTCATCATGACGTCGGCCTGCGGTATCGCGCTGATGGGCGGGCGGCTCGCCGCCTATATGACGGGATTTCCTCTGATCTTCATCCTGGCCTGGGCTTCGCAATGGCTCGCCGGTAACGCCGCAATCAAAGCGTGGGGAATCAGCTACGTGATTTTCGCGCTGCTAATCGGACTGCTGATCAGCAATACCGTAGGCGTCCCGGAGTGGCTCAAACCATCGGTTCGAACCGAGTACTACATCAAGGCCGGGTTGGTGATCTTGGGCTCGAATATCATTTTCCAAGAGATTTTGAAGGCTGGTTTTCTCGGAATACTGCAGGCACTGCTGGTAATCGTCGTCGTCTGGTATGCCTGCTTTTGGCTCGCGCGAAAGTTGCGCGTGGACGACGAGTTTGCGGTGATTATCGCTACCGCTGTTTCGGTCTGTGGGGTTTCGGCGGCAATCGCGGCGTGTGGGGCGATCCAGGGTGATCGTAAGAAGCTTTCTTACACCACTTCGTTGGTGCTAATTGTGGCCGCGCCAATGATGCTCATCATGCCCTGGATCGTGACGGCGGCGGGCATCCCCGAGGTTGTTGGCGGTGCCTGGATCGGTGGCACCATTGACACCACGGCGGCGGTTGCGGCGGCGGGCGAAATGCTCGGCGACTCGGCGGCAAACGCGGCTGTAATCGTAAAACTCTCTCAGAACGCCATGCTTGGCATCACGGCGTTCGCGCTCTCGCTTTGGTGGAGTTACCGCGACAAACCCGAGGGCGCGGAACGGCCGTCAGCGTCGGTAATTTGGGAGCGGTTTCCGAAATTCGTGCTGGGATTCATGCTGGCCTCGGTACTGTTTTCATTCTTGGTGACGCCAGACGTTGTGGCCGAAACCAAGGGGTTAATGAAGGGCTTGCGAACCTGGTGGTTCGCCCTCGCGTTCGTCTGCATCGGGCTTGAGACTCGCTTCGCCGAACTATTTGGCATGGACGACGGCCGGCCCGCGTTGGCATTCATCGGCGCCCAAGCAATCAACGTGGTCTGGACATTGCTGATCGCCTATCTAATCTTCGGCGGCATCTTGCTGCCCGCACCGCAGTTGTAGATGAGCGCCGGCGCCGGTCAGTTCGGCCGCATCGAATCCGGCCCCGCCGGGCCCACGATCAACCAAACCAGCATCGACCTGGCGCTTGAGAAATACGGGTTCAGCGTTCACGAAATCTATCGATCCACAGAATCAGACCCCGGAATCTCGGGCGATGCTTCCTGCAAACGTGGAACCACGGCGTCAAGTTCAGCGAGCCAGGCGTCTACGCGACGCTTGTTGGCTCCCCCGTCGGAATACCCGTAGTGCGAGCGGCTGTAGACCGCCAAGGTTGACCGTGCCGGAGAAATTGGAATAAACCACACCGTGACGGTGTCGGGGAATCTCAGTAGCCGCGTTCGAACTTCGTAGTCGTAATAAAGATTCTGATCATTGCCGCTCAAGAACGTGACGCCGCTTTCTCGCGCTACGAGACTGTGCCAGTGCCCGTGGAGTTCTGTCGCGGAAACTTCATAGACAGCGGCCTCTCGGTGCGCCACCGCCGTACAAAGCTCCTCTGGGCAGACCAGATATTGGTTGGGTTTCGCAGTCAGTTGAAGATGCGGAAATTCGAACGAATTTCTCTCAATCGGCCCGAGCAGCGTTTCGAGGGCGCCTTCGCGGCCATGGCGCCAGGCGAGCGTGCCGTACGTCAGAACCAGCAGAGTGATTAAGATGCCGACGAAGAAGAGAACGATACGCACGTTTCATTTTGACCCATGCTTCACCGTGAGATGGATGCTGGGCGGGCTACAATGCGAGCCATGAGAGTCATCGTTTTATTGCTGCTTAGTTTGGCCGTGGCTTCGGCGCAAACAATTCGCGTCGGGATTATCGGCACCGATACTTCGCACGCACCGGCGTTCACGCGGATTCTGAACGACTCAAGCGACCCCCAGCATATTCCTGGGGCGAAAGTTGTCGCCGCCTTCAAGGGCGGTAGCCCCGATATTGAGTCAAGTCGTGAACGTATCGATCGTTTCACCGCCGAGCTTCGCGACAAATGGGGAGTTGAGATTGTTGACGACATTGCAACGCTCTGCTCCAAGGTCGACGTCGTTCTGCTTGAAAGCGTCGACGGGCGCAAGCACCTGCCACAAGTCCGCACCGTATTTGAAGCGGGCAAGCCCGTGTTCATCGACAAGCCGCTCGCGGCCAGTTACGCTGACGCCAAAGAAATTGCCCGGCTCGCGAAGCAGCACGGCGTGCCTTGGTGGAGCTCGTCGAGTTTGCGCTATTCGCCGGCCGTGGCGGACGTACAAGTCGACAATGTGCGAGGTGCGATCACCTGGGGTCCGGCGCCACTTGAGGCGACTCACGAGCTGGATCTCTCTTGGTACGGCATCCACGCAGTCGAGTTGCTCTATTCCGTTATGGGGACGGGCTGCGTCCGCGTGCAACGAACGTTCACCGAAGGGGCGGACGTCATCGTCGGAACCTGGAGCGACGGTCGGCTGGGAACTGTGCGGACAATCCGAGATGGCCAGAGAAAATACGGCATGTTGGCGATTGGGGAAAAGGAGACAAAGGTCTCCGAGCGCGGCAGCGGCTCGTACGCGGCGCTGCTGAAACACGTCGTGCCGTTCTTTAAAGATGGCAAGCCGCCCGTGCCTAACGACGAGACGATGGAGATTTTCGCGTTTATGGACGCTGCTCTGCGTAGCAAAAACGCCGGGGGTATGGCTGTCGCGTTACGGTAGTCGCTATGGCCGATCCTTTGCCGCGGCTACCCTCTTTTCCAATTGAAAGATGAGCCTGAAGGAGAGAGGCGAAGCAGCTGCGGGTTGAGGGGGATTATAGCGTGAGTTGAGGTCGGCGGCTACAGCTATTTGTGGCTTCGTAGGGCGGGGTGAGGGGGATTGCATAAGGGGGAAGGGGCGGCACCCCAATCCCCCTTTGCAGCCATCCCAGGCGAGACCCCACGGCCGTCTTCGGACGTGGGCCGGAGGAGCCGACAACGCCTCGGGTCGGGGCGTTGTCTAGCGCGTGCGCCAGCAGATCGCGAGGTCTTTGCAGACGCGTTGCAGTTCGTTGCGCTGAGCGTCGAGTTGCTCGGCAAACTCGGTGTCGGAACAAGTGTCCGCTCGCGCTTGGAGCTTCTTGAGCGAGCGATCCGCGCGCAGGCCGCGCTGCTCGGCGGGCAGGCTGAGCAGCTTTTCCCACGGCGTGCTCCACTCGGCGTACACCTTGCGCAACTTGCCGCGGCGGTCTCGGCGCTCGCTGGCGAAAGCGCATGGGCGATGAAAATTCAAGTACGGGTTGAGCCACTGGCGGTAGAAGGTGTCGATCGCCTGCGTCGCTTCCGAGGGCAAAAACTGGTAGCCCATCCACTTGCGCACCACCGCGCCGTTCTTGGTTTCGACCAAGGCATTGTCGTTCGAACGGCGCGCGCGAGACTTCGTAAATTCAATTCGCAACTTCTCGAGCAGTTTAGCGGTTTGATGGTTGACGAATTCGCTGCCATTGTCGGAGTGAAAGCCGCGAACGATAAATGGAAATTGTTCCAAAAGGCCTTCCAGCAAGGGAATGAGGTGATTTTCGTTGATGCGTTGGACGCAGCCGACGGCCTGCCACTGCGTCACTTCGTCGACCACGTTGATGCTGTAGGCGCCTTTTTCACCTTCCTGTTCGGGCGAGTGCACGGTGTCGATGCGCAGGTAGCCCGGACGTCCTCGCGGCTCGGGTTGGCGGCGTTCGCCGATCGCCACGGGTGTCGGTCGAGTCTTGTCGAGATGCAAACTGTGTCGCCGGTAGACGGCGCGTTTGCGCAAGTTGTAGAGGTGTCCCACCGACAGTTCGGCAAGGCGTTCGAACTCCTTGCGGTTGTAGATTTGGAACTCGCGCTGGAGAATGCGACGCGTCGCCGGCCCGGAGAGACGTTGCTGTACTTGGTCGACATGCGCCAGGAGAACGATGTCGGCGCGGCTGTACTTGGTGGGGAAGCGGCGCCTTCGATAGGCTGTCGGCCGAACGCACTTTTCGCGCAAAAACTGCCCGATGAGGCGAGTCAATTGGGCGCGGCTTAAGCCGGTTAGCTTGCTCAGGAAGCGTCTCAACAATCCTTTAACCGAGCGCTTCTGGTCGGCATAATGATGCCTCTTCAGGACGCCTTCGACGAGCGCGTATTTATCCGCTCGACTTCCGGCCTGGAACTCGACGGACCCACACCCGTCGAGAAAACTCTCGATCACATCGAGACTCACTGATTCGGCTTGCTGCACGGCGACTCCCATCGCCCGCAGTTTGCCTGTTCCTAATCGACCTTGCCCAAATTACCTCCAGGCTCATCTTGTGTTGGAATCACCCCTCCCTTCAGGCTCATCTTGTATTGGACAAGACGATTAAGTGCACCATGATTTGTTCGAAGGTCTTCATCGATGGCCTCTTCTGCTCTGCTTTGTAGCGTTCTCAGCCAATTCCAGTTTGCGAGCGCAATCGCGCAGGTCACGATCGCCGCTATTGTGGTGATGGCTGTTTCCACGGGAGAGGCCACGATTGAAGAAACGAACGCCCATAAAACAACCGAACCGATCAAAATCATCAACAGACTTTGCAGGCCGGCGACACAGAACGGGAGACAGAGCAGTACAACTACAACCACGATGATTTGGTGGCCGCCCATTCCAACGAATAGGTGAATCAAAGAACTGACTAGCAGCAAGAGCGCGCCTATCGTGAGCTGCAAACTTACCTGATCCCGCCCCACTGACTCTCCGCGCACTACTTGCCATACTCGCCAGATCCCCAGGCTCAGCAGAATGTCGACTAGCAGAGCGAAGGTGCCCTCGACCGATGGCAGTTGGGTAACTGCAAGTGTGATGTTGGCGACGCCCAACCCGCCTAGCAGACTCAACAACAACTGCGCGGAACATTCAAACGGCGGCTTTCCCTCCTCATTCGGGAGTGCCGGGTTGGAACTGCCTTGGTTGCCTAGATCCACATCGGTCACCGCCGCACTGCGAAGCCTAAGCCGCTGTAGCAGGGGGAGTCAGCGATGATTGAGCGAGAAGAAATGCCTGGCAAATCTGAATGGCCGGGGATGTGAAAACAGCTTCGGACGGCGTCGGTCGGGCCAACCAGCCCCAACAGGCTGGAGCTCGATAATTTCGACTGGAGAGGTTGAATCACTGCACTATTGATCAAGTTCAGGCTGAGCTAATGGACGTCGGCCTTTGAATCAGTGGGATACTCCCAACCTTCTCTCCAAACGACTCCAGCAATAGCCCGCGGAATTTGCACCTTTGAAAACGGTTTTTCGATATATAGGTTGCAGCCAGCCATTCGGCCACGAACTTTGTCAATGAAGCTGCCTGAAATCATCACGATTGGAACGTCCTTCGTTTGACGGTTTGCCTTGATAATCTTGCAGACTTGATATCCGTCCATCCCGGGCATCTTTACATCGAGTAAGACGGCGTCGGGCGGTTGCTCGGAGATCTGCGCTAGTGCCTTGAAACCGTCAGCGGCGGTGCGCACGCGAGTCTTCGATCGACTAACTTCCTCTTCGTCGGCAGGCTTCTCCCCGACCGCCAACGAGTGCACCTCTGCCAGGATCGTGCTGACAACACGTTTCAAGTTTTCCGGTACTGTGCTTCCTGCGATCACAATCAGCCCGGCGTCCCGGTACGCGTGATACTCAGAACGGATTTCGTAAACGAGACCCGCCTCATCTTGGAGCTTTTGGAATAGTCGGGAACTGCTCCCGCCGCCGATGATTTCATTGAGAACGTGGATAGCGTACCGGCTCTTATGCGTATAAGGCAGACAGGGTATCCCGATGCAAAAGTAAGATTGTTTCGCGGCCGAGGGTTGAAACGAGAACCCGGGCCGGGTTTCTACCGGAGAGTACTCAGCCGGGTTGTCGACGCCAAAAAGGCGCCAAAAAACATCCCGCGCCTGTGCAGCGTAGTCGTCGTGATTCACTGCTCCCACAGCCGCGATAGTCATGCGGTCGGGTGTGTATTGACGGTGGACAAAGTAGATCGCGTCTTCCCTCGTCAAGCGCGCGACGCTTCGCGGGTCGCCGGCGATCGGGCGGCCGAGCGCGTGATCTGGCCAAACGAGTCGCTTTAGATCGTCCTGAGTTCTGTGTTGCGGAACGTCGTTGTCGGCTTGTATCTCGCAGGCAATAGCCTGCCGCTCACGCTCGATATGCTCTTGAGGGAACGTCGAGTTCAACAGCAGGTCCCCCAGCAAGTCCAGCGCGTGATAAGAGTAGTCACCCAAGACCGACGCTACGAAGCTGGTGTAGTCCCTGGTCGTAAATGCTCCGACTCGGCCCCCGACCTCGCCAATGAAGCGATTGATCTGCAACGAGTCACGGTTGCTTGTCCCTTGGAACAGCATGTGCTCACAAAAGTGCGCGAGCCCGCTCTTCTCGCGATCCTCCGATTGCGGCCCGCAGTCGAATCAGTATTCCCACAGACACAGAATGACTGTGAGGAATACATTCAGTGACAATCGAGATTCCGTTTTCAAGAACCGTTCGGCGAACGGCCTGACCCACTTCGCGGTCGTCTCCGAACGATACAGAGCTTCGGGGAACAAAACTGCCGGCCCGCGGCACGCCAACGAGGTGTTCGGCACCTGCTCGGTCAGCAGCGCTTAGGCCGCTCGTGTCAGTGAAACAGCTCAACATCTCGACAATTGTAAACAAATGCCATAATTCCTCAAATCAGTGGTGAGCCTTCTTTGAAGCTATTCAAACCCCTAGCAAAGTACTAGGACCATAAAACCCTCGTCCTCCTAAACGGTAGGGGAACTATCATCGGCTACTGCGTTGCAGCGCCTAGCGACTGATTGACCTCGAATTGTCTAATATTGTCATCAAATGGGAGTGTTGGCAGGCGCGTTCGCGGTATTTCGAGGCATACGGCAGCAGCTCGGCGGCTCGAAAATCTCGAACCGCGGCCTGCTCCAGCGTCACCGCCCGCGGATCTGCCCCTCCGAAGGCGGGAGACGATCACGCGCCCAAAAGGAGTATTCATCGTATGAAGATAGATACGCATAAGTGGTTGCAGTCAAACTTAACCGAGAGCATCATCCGAGTTGCGCTCGGTATTTCGCTGTTGATGGTCATTCCAGCGCAAGTCGTTGCTGCCGATGCAGGCTCAGCGGCTGGCGCCAAGTTAGTCGAATTGGCAGCCAACGTCGCGGTTCCAGCAGCTCCTGGAGCGCTCCCAGTGGTCGCCGCGCCGGCCCCGCCCGCCTCAGTCTTCAATGACCAAATTCCTCGCTGGCTCAAGCTCAGCGGCGAGTTTCTTACTCGTGGTGAGGGCAGAACCGCCTTTGGATTCAAAGAAGGCAACAACGACGCAAATTCTAAACCTCTAAAGCATGAGCGCCGTGCGCTGACCTGATCCAGCGATCATTGTTCAACGCACGGCGCCCCCAACTGGACACCCATTGATGACACCCAAGCGAAATTCATCCTCGAACCCAAACCCATCTTCGCCAAGCTCGGACGCCTCTTACGATCGTTGGCTAGACGGCCTAACATCGTTGGCAATTCGACTCAACGACGTGCAAGTCGCCCCCGGCCGCCCCGGCAAATAAGCGATTCGAAGTGGCGACTGAAGGACAAGTTATGGCACCCGTTCCCTCCCCCAGGTATGTCCCCTCTCAGCGCTGGATGGACGGCCTGTCCCCCCTCGGCCAACGCATTCTTGTCCACCGAGAGAATCGTCCATGACTAACCAACCGGTCACACGGGTGAAATCGTCGATCCTGGTGGTCGACGACAATGTCGATACGCTCGAATACCTCGACGAGGTGCTCACGAGCGAGGGCCACGAATGCCATTGCGTGACCGGCGTTCTGGCGGCGATTTCCCATCTAGCGGAACAGCATTCGCCGACCGACCTGGTCTTGACCGACATCAACATGCCGGTTACAGATGGGCTCGATTTCTTACACACCATTCGGTCGGTTCAACCGGAGCTTCCGGTGGTTATGCTTTCCGGGCTGTACGATCTGACGATCGCCGTTGACGCTCTCCGCTCTGGTGCCTCAGACTACCTGATCAAGCCGGCAAAACCGCAGCAGATCGCGGATGTAGTACGGAAAAACCTGCGTCCGAAAAACCGCGGCAAGCAAGTCTTGGCGCAAGATCTATTGGCAAAGTTTATCCGCGAGCGCGCGGTTACGAAGCATGCCGTCGATCGAGTGCATGAAATTTTCGAGGTTATTGGCCTCAAGCAGATTGAGACGCAGGAGCATTCTCGACGGGTTGCCGCGTATGCCGCCGCACTCGGAGAAGCCTGCACGCTATCGCCCCAGCGAGCGGAGACTCTTCATCTTGCCGCCTTACTTCACGATATCGGGAAGATCGCGATCCCTCAGAATGTGCTGTTCAAAGAAGGACCCCTAACTGATGACGAGTGGGGCATCATGCGCCTTCACCCGCGCATTGGCTACGAGCTTCTAAGTCATTTCTCTGAACTTGACGAAACCGCCGAGGTCGTTCACTGCCACCACGAACGATTCGACGGAAACGGCTACCCCAGGGGACTGCGTGGTCACAACATACCGCTAGAGGCCCGCCTGTTTTCGGTCGTCGCCACATTCGACGCGATCACATCGAACCGCCCTTACCGAGATCGCCAGTCAGTTGAAATCGGCCGATCGGAAATCGAGAAAAACAAGAGGACCCAGTTCGACCCCGTGATCGCTGATCGGTTCCTAGGACTAGACACCAGCCGGCTCGAAGAGATCATGCGGGGATCCGCGCCAAACTAGGCGCTACTGAGCCACGACCCCCGTTTAGCCCGCATTTCTCACCACGTGGCGAGCGAAAGTGCGTGCGAGGTGCGTCAATACGAGGCGGGCGACGGTTGGCGCGCGAAGGCGTACTTGACAGTCCGTCGAGCACTCGCGATCGAGCGCAACGAAGTAGTGGCGCACCTATCGCGTGCTTTCGCCGTCAGGTGGTGAGAAATGCGGGTTAGACACGGGTAGCGAATCTACTCGTCGCCAATGCTCAACACCGCGAGAAACGCTTCCTGCGGTATATCCACTCGCCCGACACGTTTCATGCGCCGCTTGCCCTCGCGCTGTCTGTCGAGGAGCTTGCGTTTGCGCGAGATATCACCTCCGTAGCACTTCGCCGTGACATTCTTGCGCATCGCCGCAATGGTTTCCCGGGACACGATCTTTGCTCCGATTGCCGCTTGTAACGCTACTTCAAATTGTTGGCGCGGGATGAGCTTGCGAAATCGCTGGATCAGCGATTTGCCACGTGCGTGCGCTTGATCGGTGTGGACGATGATCGACAGCGCATCGACCGGCTCTCCGGCAACGAGGATGTCGAGCTTCACCATCGGCGATTGCCAATAGCCGGCGAAATGGTAGTCCACCGAGGCATAGCCGCGCGACACCGTCTTGAGGCGGTCATAAAAGTCCAAAACGATTTCGTTGAGCGGGATGTCGTAAGTCAATACCGCCCGGTTGCCGGCTGCGTACTCGAAACTCTTCTGTACGCCGCGCTTATCTTCCAGCAGCTTTAGAATGCCCCCGAGGTACTCGTCGCGCGTGATCACCGTAACGGTGAAAACTGGCTCGTCCACGTTGGCGATGACTTGCGGCGACGGCCAACGGCTTGGATTGTCGACTTCGACAGTTGCCCCGTCGGTCTTAGTCACTCGATAGCGCACGCCCGGAGCGGTAGTGATGAGGTCGAGGTTGAACTCCCGCTCCAAGCGTTCCTGCACAATATCGAGATGCAAGAGCCCCAGGAATCCGCATCGAAAGCCAAAACCAAGGGCCACCGAACTCTCCGGTTCGAACTGGAACGAGCGATCGTTGAGCTGTAACTTCTCGAGCGCCTCGCGCAGCGCGGTATGTTCGTGCGATTCCACCGGATACAGACCGGCGAAGACCATTGGCTTCGATTCCTCAAATCCCGGCAGCCCATCGACGGGCGGACTGCCATCGTCGCATATGGTGTCACCGATTTTGGTTTCGGTGACGTTTTTGATGTTGCAAACCAACCAACCGACTTCGCCGCTGTGTAGTTCGTCGCAGCGTATCGACTTGGGAGTCCGAAAGCCGAGGTCCTCCACATCGTAGGTGAGGCCAGTCGACCATAGCCGAACCTTCATGCTGCGGCGCAGCACCCCATCCACAACTCTCACCAGGACGACGACACCGCGATAAGGGTCGTACCAAGAATCGAACAGCAGCGCGCGTAAGGGAGCGCCGTCCACGGACTTCGGCGGCGGCACGCGCTCAACGATCGCTTCGAGCACTTCGTCAACGCCAAGCCCGGTCTTAGCGCTAATCAGTAGGGCGTCGTGAGCTTCGAGGCCGATCGTTGATTCGATTTCTTCGCGGACCCGTTCCGGTTCGGCGGCGGGCAGGTCGACCTTGTTCAGAATCGGAATGATCGTCAAGTCGGCTTCCAACGCCAGGTAGGTGTTCGCCATCGTTTGGGCTTCCACACCTTGCGCGGCGTCGACGACTAGAAGCGCACCTTCACAAGCGGCCAGACTACGCGAGACTTCGTACGAAAAATCGACGTGCCCTGGGGTGTCGATCAAATTGAGCTGGTACCTGTTCCCGTCTTTGGCCTCATAAATAAGTCGCACTGTCTGCGCCTTGATCGTGATACCTCGTTCGCGCTCGAGGTCCATCGAATCGAGGATCTGCTGATGCATCTCGCGCTCGGTCAGCGCGCCTGTCATCTCGATCATACGGTCGGCCAAGGTCGATTTGCCGTGGTCGATGTGGGCGATGATTGAGAAATTTCTTATGCGGGAGACGTCCATACGGGTAGGTGGAAGAAGGGCGGACACCGGATACACCAAGCGTCCGCCCCTGACCTGAGTCTACCGTGCTTCGACATCGGCAATTGGCCCCAAATCCACATGCAACCACGCAGCTCCATTCACCGCGTCGTCGCGGGTGCGGTCGTCTTGAACCCCCGGCGGGGGTGGCACTAGAATTGGCGTAGAGTGGAACCCGGGCTGGAGCATGCGATGCCATACTGAAATCGGGAAAGTTTGAACTCATGGCTGAACCCAGACAGATCATTCTCGGCATCTGCGGTGGAATTGCCGCCTACAAATCCGCCGAACTCGTGCGCCAACTGCAAGACGCTGGGTACGGAGTACAAGCGGTGATGACTGCCGCCGCGCAAAAGTTCATCACGCCGCTTACGCTCGCGGCTCTGAGCGGCAACAAGGTGATCAGCGGCCTATTCGATGACAGCTCGGCCGACGGGACGCTAAACAGTTCCATCGAGCACATCGGTGTTGCGCAAAGCGCCGACCTACTGCTTGTAGCGCCGGCTACGGCGGACGTAATCGCGAAATTTGCGAACGGCCGCGCCGACGATTTTCTGACCACCACGCAGCTTGCTTTCGATGGACCGCTAGTCGTGGCTCCCGCGATGAATACGGTGATGTGGAATCACCCGGCGACGCGCGAAAACATCGCGAAACTTCGCAGTCGCGGCGCGGCCATCGTCGAGCCCGGAGTCGGCGATCTTGCGTGCGGAATGGTCGGGCCGGGCCGCCTGGCCGAGCTTTCGAGCATCGTCGCCGAAGTGCGGGACGTTTTCCAGAGCCGTTCCGACCTTTCCGGCGAGACGGTTCTGATCACGGCCGGGCCGACGCGTGAGCGCCTTGATCCAGTACGCTTTCTCTCGAACCGTTCGAGTGGCCGGATGGGATTTGCGCTGGCCGAAGAAGCTCAACGTCGTGGAGCGCATGTCGTTCTGGTAAGCGGTCCCGTCTCGATAGAGACCCCGCCCGGTTGCGAGAGAATCGATGTGGAAACCGCGCAGCAAATGCACGATGCCGTCATGCTGCGGCTTGGCGACGCCACAATTGCCGTCATGGCGGCGGCCGTCGCCGATTACCGCGCGGCATCGCCGGCAGCGCAAAAAATCAAGAAACAAGGTGGCCCACCAACGTTTGAGTTGGAAGCGACCCCTGACATTTTGCGCGCGGTCGGAGAGCAGAAGCGCGCTTTGCTGCTCGTCGGATTCGCAGCCGAAACCGAAAATCTAGAAGCGAACGCGCGGCACAAGCTGGAGTCGAAAAACTGCGACATGATCGTCGCCAACCCGGTCGGCGGAGACACGGGATTTGACTCGGCCACTAACCAGGGACTGATCTTGACGCGTGGCGGTGACGTGATCGAAATCGACCCGACGCTCAAGTCAGAGATGGCCGCCCGAATCCTTGACGCCGCACTCTCGTTGCGGCGGCGGCAAGCGGCTTGAGAAACTGGTTCGGCGGCGCCTGTGTCAGAAGATTTACGACGTCAATTGGAGTTCTACCGCGATCTCGGGTTCACCGAGTTGTTTGTCGATCCCGCAAGCGCCGGCCAACGAGGCGATGAAGTGACGGAAGCATCGAGTCTCGGCGATGCCGCTGCTCAGCTTCGCGTCATCCAAGATGACATCGGCGAGTGCACGCGCTGCCGCCTTCATAAGGGTCGCCATTCAATCGTCTTCGGCAGTGGCGACCCCCTCTCGAAAATTGTGTTTGTAGGCGAGGGCCCTGGGGCGGACGAGGATGCTCAAGGTTTGCCGTTTGTCGGACGCGCCGGCCAACTGTTGACCCAAATGATCGATCGAACCTGTGAGGGCGAGGGCCTGGCCGTTCGACGCAAAGACCTCTATATCTGCAACGTTGTGAAATGTCGCCCGCCAGGCAACCGCGCCCCCGAAGCCGACGAGATGGAAGTCTGTGGACAATTTCTCTCACGTCAGCTAAAGGCGATCGCGCCGAAGGCCATCTGCGTCCTGGGCGGAACCGCAGCCAAGGCGCTATTGAATACGACGGTCGGGATCACAAAACTAAGGGGCCAATGGCAGCGATGGGGTGGCATTCCGGTCATGCCGACATTCCACCCCTCATACCTGCTACGCGCCTACAACAAAGAAGCAAAGCGCCTCGCCTGGGAAGACCTCAAGAAAGTCTTCCACTACGCCTACGACTAGACTGCATCTGTCACCACCCAAGGCGGCGCGCGCGTCAGGAAGTGCGTAAGCATTGGTCCTTCGTCCGTGGCCCTGACCCGAAACCTGATTTCTCGATCTACAAGCCAAGCTGCTTGCTGGACGAAACCATTGGCGGTACCGAGCCGCGCCGCCTCGCGGTGCGGTCCTCTCTGCGACGGGTGCACAGCACCGCACGGCGGCGCGGCTCGGTACTGCGAAGCGCAACGTCACCGCCCTAGAGAAAATTCAGGAATGGCATAGACTGCTTGCCCCAGCACCAAGCCCGTGAAAATCGGAGGCGCGACTGTAAGGGAGTGCGGTGGCCAAGCAGCTTTCTGGAATACGCTGAGTTGGGACCTGCTGATTATTCCTCAACAGGACGCGACTCAACTTTCCAAGTTCACCCTTCGCCACCGCACTCCCTTACAGTCGCGCCTCCGATTTCGGACAGCGGAATCTAGTCTCAAGGAATTGCCGGCTTCACCGCTTTTAATTCAAGAACGGTCTACGCCGTTACTGAAAATGCTCTAGATGATCTGGCGCGTTTCTCCTCCGACCAATCCGGCGCGGCCAGAGGCGTTACGCACACGAAACAACATCCTGCGCTCCTCACCGTTCTGCCCGGAATGCTACTGTATCCCCGAGCCCTCGACAATCAACACCTCGCGATTAGGCTCAATATCAGCAAACGTTTCAACCGCCCCCCCGGGCCAGCGCACCTCAAGCGAGTCCACCACGATGTCCGCGCCAAGCCCGAACGTTGCCACAGCTTCGCTCTGCGAGCAATAACTAGAGCCACTACGAATCATCACGCGTTGTTCGCCAGATTTGCTCCGAACCGTAACCGTCGACCCGATTCCGTTGCGATTCGAGTTCGTCCCTTCGAGCCGCACCCGCAGGTATGAGTTGGCGTTCCCGCCGTCGTTGCGGAACAATCGCGCTGCTCCGTTGTTCGTCGTGACCAAAACGTCGAGGTCGCCGTCTCTGTCGTAGTCCGCGTAAGCAGCGCCGCGAGCCACCAAGGGCTGCCGCAAGTCATCGCCGACATCGCCATTGGCCAATCCAAACTTACCCGCTCCCAAATTTCGAAACAGTAGCGGTGACTGCTCAAACTTGACGGTAGGCTGCACTCGATTGATCTCTTCATCCAAATGCCCATTCGCACAAAAAATATCGACGTTTCCGTCCAGGTCGTAATCGAAAAAGAACGTCCCGAAAGTCAACGACAGTAAACTTTCACGGCCGATATCGCTGGTCGGGGCTTCATCGACAAACAGACCGTTTCCCTCGTTGTGGAACAGGTTCAACATCTCATTCGCAAAATTGCCAACCAACAAATGCGATCGCCCCGATCGGTCGTAGTCGGCTGCATCGACGCCCATCGCACCACGTGCCTTGCCATCTTCAGCAAACGCGATTCCCGCGGACAGACCGTGTTCGCTAAACGTGCCGTCACCTTCGTTTCGATAGAGCTTATTCGGTTGCGTGTCGTTAGCTTGGAAAACATCCGGCCGGCCGTCGCCGTCATAGTCGAACACCACCAGCCCCAGAGCCTTAGCTGTCGGGTCACTCACGCCGGCGCTCTCGCTTACATCCTCAAACGTCCCGTCGCCGAGATTGCGATACAGCTTCGAGGGCTGCCCGCTGTACGACTCGGGCGTGCAATATGTTTTGTTCGAGCCGTCAAGTGTGCAATGAATGTCCTTATCAATCGACCAATCCACATAGTTGGCGACGAAAAGGTCGAGATGCCCATCCATGTCGAAATCGAGCCACGCGGCGCTAGTCCCAAATCGGGCGTTGTCGATACCCGCCGCGCGAGTTGCGTCGCCGAATTTCCCGTTGCCAAGATTACGAAACAGTCGATCGCCGTCAAGCACGGTTATGTAGAGATCAACGCTCCCGTCGTTGTCGTAGTCCGCGGCCGCGACACCCAGTCCATACAACTCAACATCCAAGCCCGAGCCGGCCGTCACATCGCTAAACTCGCCATCACCGTCATTGCGATAGAGCTTTCCGGTGACCCGCTCGGTTCCCGCGGACCACGGCCGGCTGTTCACCAAAAAAATGTCGGCTAGCCCATCGTTGTTGTAGTCAAAAAAGGCGCCGCCGGAACCAAGCGTTTCCGGGAGATACTTCTTGCCCGACCGGCCATTGTGATGGACGAAGTCAATTCCCGATGCCGAGCTAACCTCGGTAAAGACCACATCGGAAGGAAGCGACACCGCGGCGACAGGCCCGACGGGCGTCGATGAGTCACCGCAGCCCCAGGCCAACAAGATTCCAATCGGCGCGAGCCGGCTAAAGCTCAGCCGAGACGTGCTCGTGTATCGCCTGCCGTTCGTTGTTGTCTTCCGGACGCGTGCGCCGGAACTCCGCGGTGCCGGTTTGGGCGGACTCGTCAGCCTTAAATCGAACGAACAGTTTTTCTTCGCGTTCAGCGGATTCCACATCCCAAAGTCCACGGTAGCAACGCATCTTCGTGTAGTGCATCTGCAGATCTTCAGGGTCGATGCGGGCGACCCGGTCGAGAATCTCGATCGCCTCGGCGTAGTCCCGTCTTAAGAACAAAATTCCAGCCATTTCATTCAGCACGACGCGGTCGTTCGGATACTGCGATGCTGTTTCCCTGAGGCTTTCAAGCGCCCCGTCGTAGTCACCGTCGGCCTTCTGCGCCAGCGCCAAGAAATAGAGCGCCCGCGCTAATCCCGGCGAAAGCTCAAGCGCCTTCGCAACGTATGGTTTCGCCCGCGCAGTTTGGCCCTCCTCGACCAGGACCCGTCCAACGTTCAGCCAACCATCGGCGTGCGTCGGATCTGCGTCCGTTGCTCGCAAGAACGCATGCTCGGCGCCCTTCAGATCCCCCTGCAGCAGCAGTCCGATTCCATAGTCGTTCCAGCGTTCCCAGTCATCGAACCTAACGCTCGGCGCCCAATCGCTCTCCCTCGTGCCAACCTGAATCTCGGCGTCAGCCATTGCCAAGACTGTAATCGGTAACGACGGTATGCGGCCTTTGATCGCACCCGAAACGTTAGCGGGAATATCAGCCGCGTCAAAACTAAAAACGCGGTCATCGAACCCCACGCCGTATTCACCGTCGCCGGCCTTACCCGCGTATGAGAACGCCGTGTAAGCGTGCGAAAACTTGCGGTGATTGACCTTAGCGCTGAGCTTGATCGGACCACGCACGTCTTCTGGGATCTCGATTCGAAAATGCGCCACGTCGGCCGCGCCAGGCGGAATCAGCCGCGCGTAGAGTAGGCTCCGCATCTGAAAAGCGTTGCGCTTGTCGATCGGATTGCCGTGCGCGTCAAGCTGCAACGAACGGTAGAAATGAGCCCCCGCCTCGACTGCTCCGCTTCCCTCGTCCGCAACCCGGCCGCTCCAATAAATCACCTTGCCACCCGCGTCCTCGGCGATCAACTCGACCCAAACGTCGAACGCATCGACCGTCCCACCAGGAAAAACGTGGCCCACCTTACGCGTCCGAACGACCACGTCGACCAGCGCCGTCTCGCCGGGCTCCAACACCGGATTCACGCGATCAATCGGCGCGGCAAGATTGCCGACTTCACGCAACACGACCGGCGTACCCGAAGACGCCGATTCCTCAGCCACCGCGAAACTAGTCGATGCCCGAGGCTGCCCACCACGACGAATCATCTGCGGCGTGTTCGCGTCATCGAGTACCGCTGATACCGCGAAAATATCGACTGTCACAATGCCGTTTTCGAGAAACGCCTGTGTTTCGGCGAGCTGCTTCTCGTCGCGATTTACATAAGGCACTGCGGTATTAGCCGCTGGAAACCGATGGGAATGGACCATGCCGTCGACGTTTCCCGGGTCCTCCGAGGCTGTCAGCGGCATATGGCAATCAGCGCAGTCTTGCGGCTTTTCGGGGTAATAAAACGACCGCGCGCCGTGCCCCGAGACACCGCTAGCCTGCCAGTTGTCATACGAATTAAAACCGCGAATCCAGCGATAGCCGTTGACCGGAACATCCAGATGAACCTTGTGGCAACTGGCGCAAAACTCCGCGCCATCCTCCCGCATAAAGGGTTTCAAAAAAGCTTTGCGGTGCGCCGCCGGCGCCGTATTCGTGACGTAATTGTGAATCGCCCGAACGAACCAGTTCTCGCTCTTGGTCAGCTCATGCAGCGGCGGATACTCCATCGTAAAACCGCCGTTGCCCATCGTGTCCGGCACGTGAACAATCGAATGGCACGACATACAGCCAAGCCCGGCATGAGCCTCGGGCTTGTCCAACTGAGTGGAAACCGGCTCGTCAAACATGCCGTTGAAAAACATCGCGTGATCGTGGCACCCGGCGCACCATTTCGATGGCTCGACGCCGACCGTCTCCTGCATGTACTCAATCGACTTGCGATAGAACTGGTTGTTAAACGAAGAGAAGTGGTGCATCGACGATTCCCACTGTTCGTAAATGTCGACGTGACATTCACCACAGGTCGACGAATCCATAAAAAAATCAGAAGGGATCAGATCACCAGTGTTCGTATCCGATGCCGAAGGGAAAAACGGACTCTCCGACCCGGCGCCTTCTTCGTACATCGAGACCGGCGGCGAAGTTGGGTTCACGATGCGGTCGCCGTCACGAGGAAACCAACGGTCGCGAACATTCGAGGCCAAAGGCAGCAACAGAGCGACGCCTAGCGCGGCGCCAACCGGCTTCCAGTTACGAACGCGTGCTAGCAGCAGCGCCCCGACAAACCCGCACCCGCCATGGGCTATTACGACCCAAAGGTGCGGCCGAGTCGCGCCAATAAAACAAAGCACTGCTCCTAAAACGGCGCTGATCGAGAGAAATGCAACGGGCGAAGGCTTGTGCCGAGCCGACTGAAATATTTCGTCACTCGAAAACCAAAGCCCTACCCAAAGCGCAATCCCCAGCACTACGTGGACGAGAACATTCCCAAGGTAGAAGAGATCAGGAGAAGGAAAGGCCCAAATCCAGCCCGAGTTCACCAGCAGCAGCACAAACGCCGCTGCATACAGCCGTGACCGCCGCTCGAGTGCCAACGTCTACTCTGCGTTCCGCGCGACCAACGGCCGAATCAACCGCATCGCAATCCGCGAATTATATGCCTCGAGATAGCGCCAGTGTTCCTCATCGTCGGGGAACGATTCGCTCGGACCATAAGGATAGCCGCTCATTTCGTGAAATGGCAGCGGCTCTACCGTATCTCCAAACGCCGTATTCGCTTCGTTCTCTTTCGCCCAGCCGTCGACAAACAGCAAGTAATCGCGAGTCCAACCGGCCGGAATCTGAGCAAGCTCCCGGGCATCGAAAGTCAGAGCAATCTCATCACCCGCGCCCATCACAACAAAGCGGTCATCGATTGCATCGAGCAGCGCATCAACATCGCCAAATCGCGTGTAGAGCCCGGCGGTCGGGTTCCACATTGTCGTCGTCGAAACATCGGAGTACACAAACTGCTCCGGCTGGGTACGCTCGGGATGCACGATATTCCACGAAAAACCACGAAACCGAAGCTCCGCGTCCACCGGCGCCAAAGTCGTCAGCCGAGTTTCAGGCGATCGCGTCCCGCGCGAAAGATAAGCCTCGTCCCAGTAAGCGCACATATTCGTGACGATTCGAACCGCCCGAGAATCTGACGGAAACCGTCCGCTGAGGTCGACGGCCAGCGTACGCGGCTGCCCTGAAGGCAACCCTAAATCGTCAATCGCCGTAACCCAATCACCATGTTCATCGAGTACTTCTAGATACGGAGGCTGAATCGAAGCCCCCGCCGACTGCGAAGCGCCAACGATACTGCTGGCCGACGACCAATCGACCCAACCTTCGAGGAACAACACGGCATCGTCAGCGTCAACGTCTTCGAAATCCAACACCAACGAATGCATCTCAGCCAAGTTTTCAAAGTTCCGCTCAAACATCGGATAGCGCCGGTCGCGGCGAGTGAGCCGTTCCAGCACATCGCGCCCGCGATCGTCCGTAGCCGCGACCGGATGCTGTTTCGATCTAACACCAAATAACTTAAACTCCGGAAACGGCGGTGCCTTTGCTTTCTCGTTCGAGACAATTGAGACGCCCTCCGGATGATCCACCGCGATCAACCGCATCTGGTCGATATAAGCCGTCTCGCGCAATTCTTCCGTAAGCCTCACTGCAAGCAGTCCGTCGCGCGCAGCTAGTTGTTCGCCACGAATAAAAACGTACTCGTCATGATCGACCGGGAAGTAGACGTCACGAGCCAAACTAGCCCCGAGCGGCGCCACGCCAAGAACTTCCGAGATGTACTCGAACTCGCGACCATTCCAGGTGTAGATCATCGGACAAGAGCCCGACAGCCGGGGAGCCTCTTTAATGCTGATCACAGAGTCGACTTCGCCAACCTGCTCGTTCTGGATCAGCCCATTTGGCCACGTGACGCGAATCGTGTCGAACTTCTCCGTCGCGCCAAGGCCGAATACAAGCGGCGTGCCGCTATAAAGCTGTTTGCTATATCTAAGTCCCGCCTTGACCTCGACCCGCGCACCTCGCGCCAGTTTGGGACTTTTGACGCCTTCGAGATGGACTGTGATGCCCTGGTTCTCGCTCTCAATCCGGTTTTCATGAACCCGCACTGTCCCGCCGGCATCGACACTAATCACGTCTGCGCGCCCGTCGGAATCAAAGTCGCCAGAAGTCGCGAAGATGTGATCCGCGGACTCATCCGCCGTCTGAAACGACTGGCCCTTCTCGTTAACTAAAAACGCCTGTCCCGACAGTGCATCGATCCGCCCGCGCCGCTGAAAATCAGCCCAGGCCGTGACCCGCGCAATTTCCGGCCCCGCGCTTAGAACGCCGTCCGAATTCGTCAGCAATTGAGTACCGCTTTCGGAGCTCACCGCAATATCGAGATATCCGTCGTGGTTTGCATCGACAACGGCCAGCCCAGCCATACCGGAACCGACCTGAACCCCCGCAACCGCAACCGCTTCGCCATACAAGCCCAATTTGCGATCTTGATGCACGCTAACGCCGCCGCCGTAGACCACCACCAGGTCGTTGCCATTGTCCTCGAACAACTCAACAGCAACCGCCGCCCGTGCCACACCCGGCGCAAACGGAAACTTAGAAGAGACGTCGCTAAACGTCCCATCCCCGTCGTTCTGAAACAGCCGCTTGTCTGCGCCAACCGCAAACAAATCTACGTCGTTGTCATGGTCGTAATCGTGAAACAAACAGCTCTCGAATCGCCCAGTAGCGCTGAATACCGCCTTGAATGTCCGGCCTCCTTGGTTGGCAAGTACCGTCACGCCTTTAGGATCCACGCGGCAGAGTCCCGAGCTACCGGCGTTGCTAAAGTCACCAGCCGCGTAGAACGACGCACCGTCAAGTCGCAGAGCTTGCACTCGCGGCCTACCCTTCGCGCCCGTCATAGCTACTGCGGACGTTGCCGACCAAACCAGCGCATCCGCAAGTCGATCGCCGTTCAATTCAAACGTCAAAGCGCCGAGCGGCGCCCCATCAATCTTGCCGACTTCCTTAGTCGAGAACGCGAACGCGACAGGCTCCTCGGCCGCGCCGCTGGCCTCGGTCGGATCGTGCAATTCCGACCAAAAACTCCAGTCCACATCCTCGCCAACCGTGGCGCCTTCAAGCGCGGCCTTCAATGCTTTGAATTTCTCGAGTTCCACATTCGCGCGATCGCGGTCAGTCCGTCGAAAGATCCCGAACAGTTGGAAGTGAGGCGCTGCCATCGAAGGGTCCAACTCCGACGCCCGCTCAAACTCCTCAACCGCGCGCCGCGTATTGCCTATCTGTTTGTAGAGCGCTCCGAGGTTGTAGTGAATTTTTGCTTCGTCAGGAATTAGCTTTTTCATCTCGAGCAATTGATCAATCGCCTTCTCAGCCTCGCCGGCCTTCTTATACTCGATCGCGAGATTGAAGTACGTATGCGGCAGCGATCGGTCCAGCCGTTGGGCCGCGCTGATCTCTTCTTGGCCCTCTTCGCCGGACCCGGCCCGCAACAGCGCTAACCCGTAGTTCAAACGGTCCTGGGCAGACCGCGGGTTCGCGTCAGCCGCAATCTTAAGCTGCTCAATCGCCTGCCGCGACGAACCCGGCGTTTCGTAAAACGCTTTACCAAGGTTTCGAATTTCTTGTAATCGAGCAGCGTCTATGGGCGCCTGGGCCAAAGACAAAACACCCCAAACGGACAGCGCGAAAACTGCCGCCCAAAAACCGAGATAGCGCATCGACATCAGCTCTACTCATGGTACTTCGGCCCGCACCCCTCATCGCCGCTGATTGTCCGAAGTGCAAAAGCGTTGTTAAGACGGAACCACGCTACAAGCACTTGCGTCCCAAGCAGCAGAGAGCAATCTGGGGCCAACGAAACTAGGAGCTATGAGATGAAACGCACACTGATCGCGATAATGCTGTCCGCCCTGCTGACCGTACCAGGCTCGCTTGCAAATGACCAATCTCAGAAGCGAGCGCCCAAGGGACCGAAAGAAGACGTCTCCCAAATTGGTGACCGCAACGTCGCTGGCGGCATCAACCTCTACTCTCTAGAGAAAGAAATCAAGATTGGCCGAAGCATGGCGCAAGATGTCGAGCGCCACGCCAAAATCGTTGATGACCCGGTCATCTCCGAATACATCAATCGCATCGGTCAGAACCTCGTCCGCAACTCCGATGCGAAGGTGCCGTTCACCATCAAGGTGATCGACTCCGACGAACTGAATGCATTCGCGCTTCCCGGAGGCTACTTCTACGTCAATACTGGAATCATTGAACTCGCTGAAGACGAGGCCGAGCTAGCCGGCGTAATGGCCCACGAAATTGCCCACGTCGCCGCCCGGCACGGCACGCGTAACGCTTCCAGAGGTCAGGTAGCAAATTGGGCAAGTATCCCGCTGATCTTCCTGGGCGGTTGGGCGGGCTACGGCATCCGTCAGGCCGCCAACTTTGCGATCCAAATGACGTTCCTAAAGTTCTCAAGAGGCTTCGAGAAAGAAGCTGATTTCTTGGGCGTGCAGTCCCTCTACAAGACCGGCTACGATCCAGTCTCGATGGTGCAATTCTTCGAGCGTCTCAAGGCCAAGCAAAAGAAAAAGAAAGGTGCAATCGCCGCCGCCTTCAGCACGCATCCGCTGACGGAAAAGAGAATCAAGATCGTGCAGACAGCGATCGACGAACTCTTGCCCGAACAAGCGCAGTACGCCGTCACCAATAGCGAATTCCAAGCAGTGAAGGCCCAACTGGCAAAGCTCAAGAACCGCCGCGCCAAGCCCTCCGACGACCCCAATCGCCCCCGTCTCCGCCGCAGTGCCCCGTCCGACACGATCGAGGTCAGCGAAGACGCCTCATCACAGGAGACAAAGGGCGGCGAGGACGATCCTCCAGTACTAAAGCGCCGCAAACTCAGCGACTGGAAAACACCAATTACCATTCAGTGTCGAGATAGGTTCCTAGCCCGCACAACGTCGCTGTGAATCGTGGCGCGCGCCTCCGGCGGGCAGCGGCGACCTCCGGTCGGCGTCTTTCCATCTCCGAGCAGGACTGCATCTCCGGGCGGGGACTGGCACATGAGACAACAAAATCTCATCGCCAATTCGAACGCCCGTGCTGCCTATCCCCCTCCAAGGCAAGAACCCAATCGAGGTCTCGCACGCCGACTAGTTCGGTACAATCGAACCGCAATGCTCACCAGACGCGACTTAGGATTCTCAACCGCCGCCCTTCTTGCCGCTTGCGGCAGCGCGCCACAGGCTGATCCAGAGCCCGAATCCGTCCAACCCACGGGGCCGCTCTACTTCGAACTGCACATGGACACACCGGCACGCATTCTACGCGAAGGCCTTAACCTCGCCGAAGACCAGCCTTATACTCACGTCGACATCCCAAAGATGAAGCAAGGCGGACTCACCGCCGGCTTCTTTTGCCGTCTCGAGTTCGGCGCGCAGTTCAGACGCCGCTGTCGGCGGTTAAGAACGGCCTGCGCGTCACCGATGTCATCCTCGAGGAGATCGCGCGCCACCCAGACGACATGTTCCTAGGCACGACTTCGGACGATGTTGCGCGGGCACGGCGCGAAGGGAAAATCGCGGCGTTCATCGGCATCGAGGGTGGCCATATGATCGACTCCGATCTGCGCGTACTGCGACAGCTCTACCGCCTGGGTGCGCGTTACATGGGCCTCACCCACAGTGGCGTCACTCCTTGGATCGGTGCCGCTGAGTACGACGACGGCCCCGAGCACCTCACCGCTTTCGGCAAAGAAGTCGTCCGTGAAATGAACCGGCTCGGCATGATGATTGATATGTCACACGCCGCCGATCAAGCCTTCTACGACGTCTGCGATACGACCAACACGCCGATTCTAAACACCCACGCCGCCTGCCGTTCGGTCGCGAACCACAAGCGCAACCTGACCGACGACATGCTCAAGGCGCTCGGCCAAAACGGCGGCGTCATCGGAATCGCCTATTACGGAGGAATGATCGACGAGGATTTCCGTGGCCGCATGTCGCAGCTCGGCGACCTAAACCGCCAGAAGGGCGAGGTGCGAGAGAAATATGCCGACGACAAAAAGAAAATGTCGGAAGAACTATGGAAACTCGAAAATGCGGGCGTTGAACTGATCGGGCAGCCGACCATGGCCAAGCTAGTCGATCACATCGAACACGCCGCGACCGTTGCCGGAATCGGACCACGTTGGACTCGGCTGCGACTACGACAGTGTTGGTCTGAAGGTCCCGGTAGGACTCGAACACATCGGCAAAACGCCCAACCTCATAGCCGCGCTAAGAGATCGCGGTTTCTCTGACGACGACATCAATAAAGTCATGGGTGAGAACGTTCTTCGCGTCCTGAAAAAAGCCGAGGAAGCGGCGGGATAGATCGACGACGCCGTCGCCGCGAAGCGATTACTTCGGCGCCGGCAGGTCGACAGGTTTCGTACCGAGATCGGTCGTTCCCAAATTCATCAGTGGCACGCCCAAACCCCTGCCAATTTCCGACAAGATTTCTAGATCCACCGCGCCCATGATTCGCACGACGGTGACTTCTTCCGGATCAGTCGACACCACCGTCACGCCCGCCACCTCTTCGTTTTCGTAGTAGGAGTAGACCGAAACCGCGCCCTCTTTCAGACGATCTTCTGTTTCGATCAACGGCACCCAACCATCGTCCGCAAGCTGCTGATAGACAGGCTCGAAATCTTCTTGGCCGGCCTTCGTTTTGCCGAATCGATACGTGCGGCGGTAGACGCCTTTCACGCTGCCTAAAAACCGGCCGACAGGACTAGTTACATTCCTTCTGAGGCCTAGCAGTTTCTTGCCTTGCTCCAACGACTTGCCCCACAGGTTGACCTTAACCACATGGTCAGCCTTTTCTCGAGCTCGTCGAATTGCATCTCGATTCCGTCAGTCCCGACAGTTTCGTCCTGCGCGGCGAGCGGCGACATCCCGAGCGTCAGCAAGAGTGTCGTCAATACCCACAGATTCGATGTTTTTCCCCACGTCATACTATTCCCCTACCTCACATCAAGCGTGCCAACACCAAAGGCGGCATCGCGCGCTCGATTTAACGTGATCCCCGCAAGTTCGAGTGACTCCAATAAATGCGCTTCAGCCGCCTCAGCTTCCGCAATTTGCGCCGCCTCATTGAGCTGGTACTGACGATGAATTCCAAAGCCAATAATCAGCGTCGCCGCCGCCGCTAGTCCAGCCAATCTCTTAAATTTCGGGCGTGGCCGAAATTCGACCACAGCCGCCGGGCGCTCGGCTCGCACCTCGGCCATCACGGCGTCGGCGAAATTCGCCGGGGCGGGTCTACGCACAAGGCGTTCCGCCAGGTCTGCTTCTAGACGGTGGTTATCGTCGAATTGGCTCATACCAAACCTCTGCCGCCAAATGGGCAACCTTCGGTCGCAGTTTTCCAAGCGCTCTGCGTAGCGTAGTTTTGACCGTGTTTAGCGGCACTCCCAACGTTTCGGCGATCTCGCCAAGCTTCAAATCTTCCTGGAATCGCAACACCACTACCATCCGCATCTTTTCGGGCAATGCCGCGACCTTTTCCCGCAGCACATCGGCCAAGAGTGGGTCGCGCCGAACATCGTTGAAGCCAGGCTCCTGGACATCTTCGAGCGGCTGATAGCGCCGGTGCTTCTGGCGCCGTGTGTGGTCAATACATTTGCGGGTCACGGTCTGCCTTAGCCAGTTCCCAAGGTGAAGATCAGTTTCGATCTTTGCTAGGTTCCGGTAGAGCTCAAGGTAGGCTTCCTGCGCGATATCTTGTGCAACCGTGCGGTTCCGAAAAAAGTTGTACGCCAAGCTGTACACCATCGACTCGTGTTTTTCGATGATCACAACGAACGCTTCTTTGTCTGAAAGCGCCGCGTCAACTAGTTCTCTCGACACTGCTTTCATTGAATCAGAAGATCGCTGAAGTAACTACCGAAAAGCAAATTACAGAGTCCTTTGACGCTTGTTACGCCTCATACGAGCGAGGTGGGTTCACAATCCATGATAGAAGGACGAAGTGCGTTCCCACATGAGATCGGTCACATTAAGCAATTGGTGGTCCGAATCAACAATTTCCAGATGAACATTGGGCTTACCCCATGAAAACTCCACCGAGAGCTGGGGATCGACGTCTTCGTCATTACGCCCGTGGAAAATGAGTGTTTTCTGAGCCTTGTTGCACGGATAGGGATGGAAACGGAATTCCCCTTTCCCCAAGCGGTAGCGTCAGGCGATGCGTTCGAACACAGGCCGTCCGAGCGCGGTCATTGTGTTCAGGACTTTTCGGCCGAGTTGGATCTCCGTGATCTGCCTGGAGAAGCTGCGGGATTTGAGTTTGGGGCCGATGACGCTCTTCCAACGGCCCATCTGCGTTTCTATTCGGCTGCGCTGGTTGTACCCTGTTGCCGTCTGCCAGGCCATGCGGCCGTTGCTGCGGATTTGGGCAATATGGCGATCCCGAACGGTCGCATCACGCGCCGATTGCAGGCGGATCACTGCGTCCTTTGGCGGCGGTATGACCACATCCAGGGTCTCCCCATACCGCTGCCTCAGCAGATTTCGTGTGGACGCTCCATCGTAGGCGCCGTCAGCCAGAAAGCCCGTGACCGGGGCATCCAGCTGATCCAGGAGGCTGGGTAAGGCTGTGCTGTCTCCAACGTTATCGTGAGTCAGAGCGGCGCAAACAATCGCCCCGCTGGCGAGGTCCAGTCCGAGGTGGAGCTTGCGCCAGCGGCGGCGTATTCCCTTGGTGTTATGCTTCTGCGCTAGCCATTCGCCCTCGCCGAAGATCTTGAGGCCAGTACTGTCGACCAGCAGATGGATAGGCACAGATCCTGCTTGCCTCATCACCTGAGCGATGCTCACCCCGTTTGCGCGACGCGACAGCGTGGAGTAATCCGGTACCCGTATATCCAACCCCATGAGCGTGCCGATGGAACCCATAAGCCCCTGTGTCTGACGCAGTCCAAGATGGTATGCCGTGCGCAGCATCAGGCATGTCTCGATCGCCAAATCCGAGTATCTGCGCTGACCACCCCGTGACGTGCGGCGCGGCGCGCTCCACACACTTTGAGCCTCCTCACTGACCCAAATCGTCAGGTCACCCCGTTGGCGCAAGCTCTCGTTATATTCCGCCCAGTTGATCACCCGGTACTGCACCTTATCAAACTTGTGCCGGCGCGCTGCGGTGAACTTATGTGGCATTTAGACTACCCCCAGCGTTGAAAAAACCAATGATAAGACATCCTTCGGGATGATCCATGCAACAAGGTCCATTGAAGGGGCCATCAAGGCGTCGTCATTCGGCTTTGATTTATTGACTCCGGTCGACGCATATAGGCAGACAGACCGCAGCCTCAAATATCAACTGCTGTTTCTTGGATTGACGTTCCTGACGATCTGGCTCTTCGAGGTTCTGGGGGGCGCTAGATTGCATCCGATTCAGTACCTGTTGATCGGATCTGCAATGTG
>CBDBHI010000065.1:0-11403 GCA_965205595.1 Bryobacterales bacterium
TTGAATTCGACTCCAACTGTCGAGCGCGGCCTGGATCTGATCGAGACTGGCGGGGGAGATGAGTTGGTGCCGAACAACGTCGGCCCCCGGCAGTGCGCTGCGAACAACCGGGTACGCGCAGGAGTAACAGAAAATCAGATCCGCTGCACCAATCGAGGTGGGTTGCCGGGGAGAGATCAGCACGCTCCGCAAGGTGTGGCCATTCTCCGCCGCCGGCGCCAACACGCCGCGAGCTGTCTCAAGAAAGTACTCGCTGATCGACGCTACTACGATCAGGGAGGGATGCTCAAGGCGGCGAATCCTTGAGACGTGCTCGGCAGCGGATGAGTAGATCACCGTAATTGCGGGCCGGTTGGCAGGGATTATCGCTTCCAGAGTCGGGACATTGCCGGGGGCAGTCACGAGGAGCGCGCCCAGCAATAGGTCCCGGTCGGCCAGGAGGTCCGCTGCCGAACAAGCATGTATGGGCATGTGGAATTGAGCGCTGAGCTCGGCGGGCATTAAGACCCGCATGCCGGGATCGTCGGACACAAGCAGGATGTGGTCCGGCGGCGCGGAGAGGAGACGATTGCGGAGGTGGTCGATTAGCTGTTGCAGGCTGTAACCGTGTTGGCGGGCCGCCCGGATCGCGGCGTCCACGAATTCGTCGAGCTGGTTTCCGACTTCCGCCTTACGACTGTGCGGTTCGCGAACCACAAACCGGCTTCCCCGACGCTTGACGACTAATTTGGCGAGGACGTAGTCCCGGTAGGCCTCGGTGACTGTGTTGCGGTGAATACCCAGCCGACGGGCTAGCACTCTCGCGCTGGGCAGAGCATCCCCCGGCCGTAACGCCCCGGAACCGATGTGCAGCACGATTTGGGCCGCAACCTGCTCATGGATCGGAACGTCGGACTCGCGGTTGATCTGTATGTCAAGAGCCACGACCAACAGCATTGTGCCACTTCACAAACTGTCACGCCACAGCTAGGCACAAAGTTCTCGCCCACATAAACTTCGGATATGACCGAGGTAGTACCGAAACTCGAAGACGCGAACTCAGACGGCCGCAAGAGTCGACGTAGGAGAATCGCGCTGCTGATCGCAATTAGCGTTCCGTTGCTGGCCGCTGTCCTGCTCTCGCCTCCGATCCCTCAGCCGGCCGAGTACCACGACTTTACCGACCAGCGCCGGCTCGGAAATTGTCCCGAGCTCAGTTGGGGGATAAAGGGCCGGCGGTTCTCAAGCTTGGTTCTCTGGGAGAATCGAGCAAATCTTTAACCACAAAGGAGAACCGCCGTGAAGAAACCGTATCACATTCTTGATTCCGCCAAGCAGCAGCGGCTGAGGCCCGAGGAGCTCACGCGTCTGCTCAGCCAAAACGCGCAGCTCATGCTGCCCCTCGTCGAACTCATCGAACAATGCCAGGGAGCCGTCGACGAGGTCATCGACGTCACCGGCCGCGCCGCCATCCAAGCCGTGCTCGAACTCTCTGCCCAGCAGGTCACCGGAGGCGAACTCGCCCAACCCGGCAAGAAGCGCGACGGCGACGTGCTGCGCTGGGGACGGCAATCGGGCCGCGTGAATCTAAGCGATCGCAAGCTGCGGGTGGCCAAGCCGCGCTTGCGCAAACGCTCCGGCGGCGAGGTCAAAGTGCCCGCCTACGAATCCCTGCAAGACGACGAGCGGCTAGGGCTCGCGCATGCTGGATATCTTGATGAAAGGCGTCTCGACGCGTCAGTATGCGGGAGTAATCGGCGAAATGGCCGACACCGTCGGCGTGTCTAAATCGGCGATAAGTCGCGACACCATCGAGGCTGCGGAAAAGAAAATCGACGAACTATTCGCGCGCCGTTTCGATGACGTGGACTTGCTGGTGATCTACGTGGACGGCCTGATTTTCTCGGGACACACGGTTTTAGCGGCCGTGGGGGTGGACGCGGAAGGGAACAAGCACGTACTGGGCTTGCAACACGCGGCGACGGAGAACGCGGCGGCGGCCGAGGACCTGTTGACAGGCTTGGTCGAGCGTGGAGTCTCGCCCGCGAAAAAGAGGCTTTTTGTACTCGATGGATCGAAGGCTTTACGCGCGGCAGTGCACAAAATCTTTGGTGACGCCCCGGTGCAGCGTTGTCGCGCCCACAAGCTGCGCAACGTTCTCGACAGGCTGCCGAAGGCCGAACAGGATCAGGCCAAAGCGGCAATCCGCGCGGCCTGGCGGCTCGAAGCCAAGGACGGTCAAGCGCGGCTCAAGAAGCTGGCCGAATGGTACGCGGGCGACTGGGCCCCGAGGCGGCGGCGAGTTTGCGCGAGGGTCTCGAGGAGTGTTTCACGATCAATCGCCTGGGATTGCCGCCGTCGTTGCATCGTTGTCTGGCGACGACCAACATCGTCGAGAGTCCGAACGCCGGCGTGCGGCGGAGGACACGTCGCGTGACGCGCTGGAAGGATGCTTCGATGGTGCGCCGTTGGGCGGCGGCGGCATTCCTGGATACCGAGAAAAACTTCCGCAAGATCATGGGCTATAAGGATCTCTGGATGCTCGAAGCCGTCCTCAATCCAACCGACTCCGCCGAACCGAAAGTCGCCTAGTACAATGCCCCTCTACACCGCCGCTCCTCAACCCTCAACTACGACTGGGACTAGCTCCCGGCTCGCCGGAATTCCTCATTTCTGGAACGTTATCTCGAATCTTCCTTTCGCCATCATCGGCCTGGCAGGCTGCGCCTGGTTGCTACGTAGGGTTGGCCTGGCTAAAGGCGAACCCTGGGAATGGGCCGCTTACTTTGCGTTTTTCTTCGGCGAGTTCCTGACCTGTTTTGGGTCGGCCTACTACCACATGGCTCCCAGCAACGCGACGCTCGTTTGGGACCGGCTCGTCTTCAGCCTTCTTCTCACATCATTCTTCACGATCATCGTCGCCGAGTTCGTGAGTCGGCGCGCGGGCCGAGTACTGCTCGCCCCCATGCTTCTGACCGGGCTTTTCAGTGTGCTGTGGTGGCACGGGACGGAACTGGACGGAGAAGGAGACCTCCGCCTCTATTTAGTGGTTCAGTTCTACCCCGTACTGGCGATTCCATTTGTCATCGCACTCTTCCGATCGCGCCACAAGCTCGGGCGGATATTCCTGCTGACCTGGGTGCTCTACGGTGTCGCCAAGATCTGTGAGCTGCTTGACCGCCCGCTCTACGAATTGACCGGCATTTGGAGCGGGCACACCTTCAAGCACTTCATTGCCGCCGCCGCTACCGCGTGTGTTCTCTACGCTCTGCGACGGCGGACCGGACAAGAATTTCAGAGGTCGGACGCACCTGCGGCCCAGCCCTAGGGTGGGCCGAACTGAAGGAGAAATCATGGAGTCGCAATCAGATCAGCAAGAGCGATTACGATCGAGCGGGCAGGACTTTGGCTCGGTTTTCAAGGGTCTTGTCATCGCGCTAGGCCTGCCGCTTGGAGGATTCCTTGGGGGGTGATTGGGGTTGATCGGCCTGGAGGGAGGTCTTCTCATCTTCCTATTTTCAATCTATTTGCTACCTGTGGCACTCCTCTACATAGCTTCGTGTTTGTCGTCACGGGGGCGGCCAGGGGACCTTGAAACGGCCGCGGGTGTTCGCGTTGGAGTAGTCATCATCGCATTGATTTTCTTGTGGGGAATATATGAAGGGAGCCAAATTGCCCATGCGTTGTGAAATCCCTCGGAATGCTGTTGGCGTTGCTCGGTGATGCGGCAGCGGGAGATCGTCTGGCCGACCACGACGGGCCCATTCTATCGCCTAACGGATAGATGGCGGAATCAAGCATTGCGCTGAGGAACGATTTTTCAGAATCAGGGAGGAAGGTCCGATGAAATCACCCAGCGTCCATTGCTGGCCATGAGCGGAGTCCGGGTGAAAAGCGACGAGCTGCGGCGGCTTAAAAAATATAAAAAATAGGGGACAACGCCCGATTTTCGACCAAGAGCAGAACTCGGCTGCCGAGGGGGACATTTCTATTCGGCTACGACACGTCCCCTTTTCTGTCTTGTCCCCTTTTCTGTCATGATGTTAAACTGGCGCGCGTGCATGGCAGCGATCGCTTCCTTGCGAAACCTCCCAGTCTCTAGATCTCTAGGGAGGAGTAGCCAATGCGCTCAAGGGGGACGGAGCCCTTAACAAATCTCGAACTCAACTAATCGTCAAAGGCAGCTTCGAAAACCCCCGAAAATTCGGAGTGCGTACGCGTTCAGCCTGATCCAGAACGACTTCCCAACGAGTCGCCGCGTCGAGCATCGCGCTAAAAATTAACTGCGCCATCGCGCGCCCCAACGCCGCGCCGACACAGAAATGTACACCCTGGCCCATGCCGAGGTGGCGCTGCTTGGGGCGATGGATGTCAAATTCGTCGGGGTTGTCGAAACTACGCTCGTCACGGTTCGCCGACCCAATATGCAGTAGCACCTGCGTGCCCCTCGCGATTGTCTTTCCATGAAGCTCGAGATCGGCCGTGGGCGAGCGAACGAACCCCTGCGCCGCCGCGTCCCAGCGCATGCCTTCCTCTACGAATGCCGAAATCAAATCCTCATTGGCCTTTAGCTCTCGAAACAGCTCGGGGAATCGCCCCAGCGCAGATGTCAGATTCGTAAACAGGTTGTTCGTCGACTCGAATCCGGCGGTAAGAAAAGTCATTGTCGTTACGACAACTTGCTCTTCCGACAAGCGCTTGCCGCCCTCTTCCGCCAGCAGCATCGCGGTCATCAAATCATCGCCCGGATCGGCAATCCGGCGCGCGGCCAGCTCCCCCAGGTACTCGCGAAGGTGGCGCATGACCACGACTTGTTTCGCCTCATGGCCGTCGCGAGACTCCTCGCGGAGAAAAAAATCATCCAGCCAGTGGCGCAGACGAATAAAGTCCTCATCGGGTACACCGAACATCGACCCCAAAATTGCAGCGTTGCATGGCGCGGAGATATCGGCGACGAACTCGATGTCTCCACGTTCGCGAGCTGTCTGAGCTAAGGTTTGCGCCAGCGCCTGAATTTTCGGTTTGAGATCCTCGACCGTCCGCGGCGTGAACGCTTTGTCGACCAGGCCGCGAGCATGTGTGTGCGCCGGAGGATCAGTCGTACCCAAAGTTTTCCCGACACGTTCCGGTATGTCGTGGAGTAGATTCCCGCGACGTTGCGATGACCATTGTCTCCAGTTCTTAAACGCTGCGGACACATCCTCATAGCGGGTGAGCACCCAAACGTCTTCCGTTTCCGAGTAGTGCGCCGGGTCTTCGTCGCGCATCCACTTGTAGGTCGGGTACGGATCGTCCTCGGCAATGATCAGCAGAGGATAGTTGAAATCGTGGATGTCCATCCGGGTCCGACCATTCTATCCTTCGTGTTATCGCGATGCTCTATCCTCAGGGGTCATGCAGCAGTTCGAGCGAATCATGGTCGCCTTCGCCGACTATGCCTGGGGACCTTGGCTGCTCATCTTGCTACTCGGTGGCGGAGCGTTTTTCTTCGTCTATTCACGCTTTCTCCCGTTCCGCTATTTCGGTCATGCCTTTGAGATTCTGCGAGGCAAGTACGACAGCCCCGGTGACCGCGGCGAGCTGACACATTTTCAAGCGCTGTCGAGCGCGCTGGCCGGCACCATCGGGCTGGGCAATATCGGCGGCGTGGCGGTAGCGATCCACACCGGCGGCCCCGGCGCGATTTTCTGGATGTGGGTCGGCGCGTTTCTTGGCATCGCAACCAAGTTCTTCACCTGTACCCTGGCCATCATGTACCGCGGACCCGACTCGCGCGGCGAGCTGCAGGGCGGGCCGATGTACACCGTAATGAACGGCCTCGGCGCTCGCTGGAAGCCTTTAGCAACGCTCTTTGCCTTCTGCGCGCTGTTTGGACCCTTGCCGGTCTTTCAAACGAATCAGCTCGTGCAGGTAATTCGCGACGTCATCCTGGTTCCCAATGGTTGGGCGGCGAGCGCCGAACAAGCCTGGTGGTTCAATTTTTGCATTGGCGTCGTGGTCGCGGCGGCAGTCTCGCTCGTTGTGATCGGCGGCATCCATCGAATCGGAACGGTCACTTCGCGGATCGTACCGCTGATGGTCGCGCTCTACGTCGCAACGGCCTGCTGGGTCTTGGCCCTAAACTTTTCCGAGATACCGTCGTACTTCGCTCTGATACTCAGCGACGCATTTACTGGAAACGCGGTAGCTGGTGGCGCGCTCGGCAGCGTCATCGTAACGGGCATCCGGCGCTCCGCGTTCTCGAACGAGGCCGGTATCGGCACCGAGGCACTCGCCCACGGGGCAGCCAAAACGAACGAGCCGGTGCGCGAAGGTCTGGTGGCGATGCTGGGTCCGATAATCGACACACTGATCGTCTGCACCGCTACCGCGATGATCATTCTCAGCTCCGATGCGTGGCACAACTCCGATGCCAACGGCGTGACGTTGACCGCCAAAGCTTTCGAAGAAAACCTGCCGGGCATTGGGCCCTACATCCTGGTTCTGTGTGTTCTGTTCTTCGCCACAAGCACGATGTTCTCGTTCACCTATTACGGCGAGAAATCCCTAAGTTTTCTAGTGGGCGCCGAGTGGAAGCACCTTTACAAGTACTTCTACGTCGCAACCATCGTGTTTGGCGCGGTGACCACCATCGATTCCGTCATCAGCATGACCGACGGAATGTACGCCATGATGGCCATCCCAACGATGACGTCGAGCCTGATATTGGCTCCAAAAGTGATGGCCGAAGCTCACCGATATTTCGGCGCGCTCAAAACCTGATCGCCGCGGTTGACGCGGACATCGACTACAACAACTACGAACGCGTGCTCGTGGTCTTCCCCAATAACGCCAACTGTAGCGGCCTCGCCGGCCGAGCGAGCCTCGATTGCAGCCGCTCCTCATCGGACGGATCGCCCGGAGTTTCGTGGGCAATTCAGCGTCATGACCAGATGAACACTCGGGATCGCGCCGTCAAGCTCACGACTCACGAGATGGGTCACAACCTTGGTCTACATCATGGATCTTCCCTTGACTACGGCACCGAAGCCTTGGGCGACCCCGCAAGCGGCGGCACGTTGAACGAATACGGTGGAATCTTTTCGACGATGGGCAGTTGGAATCTGGGTCACTACGACTCCGAACACAAAGTGGCCTTAGGTTGGTTGCCGAACCTGCAGACAGTTTCAACGAGCGGCTCGTTTAACATCGCACCCTACTCGACGTCGGCCGGAACGATGGCGCTGCGGGTCGACCGCGGGGCCACCAGCCAAGACCTTTGGATCGAATTCCGGCGACGCCTAGGTCAGTATGCAACTTCCAAAGGAGACGCTTCAACCCACGCCCTCATCCATTTGAATTCGTATGGCGGCAAAACTCGGCTGCTCGACTTTACGCCCGGCACCAGCTCATTCGGCGACGGCGGCCTTGCGGTCGGCCAATCGTGGACTGACCCGTACACAAACCTCACCATCGAAACGGTTTCCGCTTCCGATTCCGCGCTCAACGTCAACATTACGTACGGCGCGGTGCCCTGCACCACTCAGGATCCGACGGTGTCAATCAGCCCGTCGTCGCTGACCGTGAACGAACCCGATCCAGCGGTCTACTTGGTCAGCGTGCAAAATAACGGCAGTTCCGCTTGCGATTCGCAATCATTTGACCTCTCGGCGCTGATCGCCGGCCCCAACGCGTTGGCCCTCGGTTCATCCTTCACGCCTTCGTCATTGACGGTGGCGCCACAAAGCAGCCTATCGACGAACCTGACGGTGACTCCAACAGCCTCTCCGGCCAACGGCGTGCACACGGTAACCGCGACGGCTACGAAAAGCGACCAGCCGGCCTCGTCGGATTCAGCCATTGCCGGACTGACAATACTAGAGCCGTCCGCGACTCTCTCGTTGTCGCTCAGCGGGAACGGTAGAGTCGCAATTCAAGGCACCGGCCAAACGTGTACCGACAGTTGCTCATTCACGTATCCCGAGAGCACTTGGTCAGCACTAGACCTAGTAGCCGAAAACGTCCATCGCAAGCACAGTTTCTGTTCCTGGACAGGGGCCTGCGATACAACTCAAAACAACACCGACGGCGTTTGCCGGCTCAGCGCCTACGCTGACTACACAGTCGGCGCCATCTTCGCTTCGAAGTGCCCCAGCGACGACGGGGGCGGCGGCGGCGGCGGTAACGGCGGCGGTAAGGGCGGCGGAAAACCTCCCAAATAGGGCCGGGTCTCTGATTGATCTCTGTGGGGCACACATTTGCCCCACAGAGAACCGGTTTGACCCCTCGCGCGTCTTCTACTCTAGACAGAGATGCGCGCGACTGGGATTTTTGTTTGGCTGGCGCTGGGTTGTTGTGCGGTCACACCCGCGGCGCAACTAACCGCTGCCGCGGAAGAAGACTTCAACAAATACGTCAGTGAGGTCGAAACTGGGCTCGCCGCCCGCGTCAGAGGGCAGAAGCAGTTCCTATGGATCGAAGAGGCCGGCACTCGCGAAGTCACCCTGCGCCGCGAGGGAGTCATCGTAGAACCGTCTGTCGATAACGGTGACGTCAGCATCCGCAATGGCCTGATTCACGACTGGAGGGGCGCGGCGTTCGTTCCCAATGCAACCGCGACTCAGGTCGTTAAGGTCGTTAGCGACTACGCCAATCACGCCAAAACCTACTCGCCGGAAGTGGTCGATTCGAAAGTGCTCGATCACTTAGGGCCCAAGTACCACGTCTTCTTGAGGCTCAAAAAGAAGAAGGTGTTGACCGCGGTACTCAACACCGAACATCGCGCGGAATACAGATCCGTCAACGCCATGCGCTGGTACGGCATTTCGCGCAGCACGCGTATTCAAGAAGTCGAAAATGCCGGCGGCGCCAACGAGTCGATCAAACCAGTCGGCCAAGATAGCGGATTTCTCTGGAAGTTGAACGTTTACTGGCGGTTCGCGCAGGTTGCCGGAGGCACAATCGTCGAGTGCCGTGCGATCTCGCTGACCCGCGACATCCCGACAGGTCTGGGCTGGATCATTCGCCCAATCGTACGCTCGCTACCTCGCGAGTCTCTCGAAAACACCTTGAAGGCAACGCGCGCCGCCGTGATCGATCGTGCCACCTCGGGCACTACACTGTAAGGACGTAATGGCTTCGACCAATTCGCCCGCCCCGCTTGAAATTAACCGTCACGGCGACCATGACATTCACATTCGCTGGAATAGCGGCGAACAAGCGGTATACCCGGCCAGATTTCTACGCGGACAGTGCCCCTGTGCAAACTGCGTAGACGAGCTAACCGGTGTCCGAAAAGTCACCGAGAGCTTGCTCCCTGTTTTGGTCTACCCCAAATCGATCGAGCCCATAGGACGCTATGCGATTCAAATTTTTTGGAGCGATGGGCATTCCACCGGGCTTTACACCTGGGAACTGCTGCATGAACTTTTGGAAAAGATTCCGAAGCCGCCTTCAAAAGAGCCAACTATTCAGTAGGTTGTTTTTGGTTGGCGCGACCGCGGTCGGGTTATACGGACAAGTTCCTATAGTTTTCCCCAACGGTGCGGTGAACGCCGCTTCATATTTTCCTCCAACCGTTCCCGGCGGCGCCCTGCCACAAGGTGGAATCGTGTCGCTGTTTGGGACGGATTTGGGGCCGCAAGTCGGCGAAAGCGCCAGTGCCATGCCATTGCCGATGGAAATCGCAGGCACCACGGTCAGCGTGGTTTTGCCCGACGGCTCCGAGCTCGCCTGCCCCTTGCTCTACGTCGAGGCATCGCAGATCAACCTGATCATTCCATCGGCGGTACCGATAGGCGCGCATTTTTTGCTCGTCCGTAGCCGGGGGGGAGCTTCCCCACCGCTACGCATCAAGGTGGTCCGCTCCGCGCCCGGCCTGTTCTCGTTTCAGCAGTTCGGGGTCAGCCAACTCGCCAGCACCTCGCTCGATAGCCCGCTAGAGCCGCGAGATCGACTCACGATCTGGCTGACCGGCTTGGGCCCGACTACGGCCGACGATCGCTCCCTGCCGCCAATCGCCGGGCTATTGGCCGACGTCACAGTCTGGGTCGGGAGTCAGCGTGTCAGTCAAGTGCTCTACGCCGGGCGTTCCGGTTGTTGCGCCGGCCTCGACCAGATCGACCTCGTCTTGAATGACGATACGCCGGCCGGATGTGCCGTGCCAGTGCAAGTTTCCGTCGGGGGCGTCATGCACAGCAACATGGCAACGATTGCGGTAGCGGAGAATGGGGCGCCGTCATGCTTGGGCGGAAATTCGCAAAGTTCGCCGGCGCAAGCAATCGTGACCGAAGGCCGACTCGGTGCTCGAGAAATCACGAATCTCGATTCGAAAACAGTCCAGATCGAAATCTTCGCGACGTTTATAACGCGCCTGGCTCGCTCATTTTCGGCACTGGATTTTCCGCTAGGGCGTCTCGACCCAGGTCTGTTGCCGCCCGTCTCCGATCAGCCATCGTGCGTAACGCGCGACCCATCGCTGTCGATTCAAGGAGACTTCAGCGGATTCCTCGATGCTGGTCCGTCGCTTGCGTTTTCAGGCGTCGAGACGCCGGTGCCAAAAGTCGGTGAGACGTACTCCCTTGCCGCGCCCGGAGGCCTCAGCGCCGCAAACACGTTGACAGTAACCGGCCCGGGCGGAACCGGGTTCCCAGCCTTCGAGGCGTCGATTACGGCTTCAGCCCGTTGGCAGGTCGATATAGCGGGAGAGGGCCGATCACTCGCGCCCGAGTTCACCGAGGGCACCGAGAGTTTCGACGAACTGCTGTGGTACGGGTGGTCGAACGAATCCTTCTCGCCGATGTTTATTTGCCGCAGCGGGCGCGGCTCCGGTCCAAACTTGACCCCCGAGCGTGTAATGGCCAATCTACCCGGCCAGTCGTTCACCGTCGGCGCCGTGCAACGCTCGATGCCCGCCGACATGCAGTTTATGACCGACGGCCCCGAGCAGGGCCTGTTCTTGCTCGACCGTGAGTCAGTTCGCAACCTCCACATCGACCCACCGCGCCTCGCGGCCACACCCGTCGCGCTGCCCAACGGAGCAACCATCCAGGCCGAGCTCGCGGTAACCGGACGCGAGCAACAGCGTGGCCTCATGTTTCGATCCCAGCTCGATGCCAATCGCGGCATGCTGTTCTGGTACACATCTCCCGGGACCCGCCGCTTTTGGATGTTCAACACTTTGATTCCGCTGGACATCATTTGGACCGACTCCAACCGAAGCATCATCTTCATCTCCGCCAACACGCCTCCCTGTGGCTCCACGAACCCCGGTCAGTGTCCAACCTACGGGCCAGCCGAGCGCTCGCAGTATGTCTTGGAAATGGCGGCGGGAGAGGCTCAACGTCGACGACTCGAAGTCGGCGCGACTCTCGACTGGTAGCTCAACTACTCGTGAACCAGAGCGGTCGCCATCCAAAAACAGTTAGTCCGGTCCGGGTGGACCCA
>CBDBHI010000066.1:0-109661 GCA_965205595.1 Bryobacterales bacterium
GGACCTTTTTCCCACCGGCAGCTTCCACTTTCGCCACGACATCCTCTAACGAATCGACCTGCACCGTATTGATGACCGTCTGCGGAAAGTGATCACCCATCACCGCCCCGTTGATCCCGAGCGGTTCCGAACCAGTGTTGGCCAGCCAGTAGGCCTGAGGCCCGGCCCAGGTGGAAAATTCCCAGCCAAAGACGTCTTTGTAAAATGCGATCGTCTGCTCAGGTTCGGCGGATAAAATTTCGAAATGAATCGGACGCGGCATCAGAAATCCTCCTATGCGGAAATGCGAATGCCCGATTGTAGCGCCGCGAAAAGCTAGAATTCAGTAAACCGCCGAAACTCTTCAAACCGCTCGTCGATCTGTTCCCGCGTCAGCGTGCGCAGCCGCCCAACCCCAAACTGTTCGCAGCAAAAACTCCCCATCACCGAGCCATAAATCATTGCGCGGCGCAAATGGGATTCGGTCGCTTTGTCTCCGAAAGTAACGCCTTGCTCGGCGAGATACCCCATAAAACCACCAGCGAACGAATCGCCCGCGCCAGTGGGGTCGAACACCTCATCGAGCAGGTACCCAGGCGCCACAAAATGCTGACCCCCGTGGAACAGAACCGCCCCATACTCGCCGCGCTTTATGATTACCGTCTCTGGGCCCATCTCGTGAATCGCCTTAGCCGCCGCACGCAAGTTGTAGTGGCCCGATAGCTGCCGAGCCTCGGCGTCGTTGATCAGAATAAAGTTCCATCCGCGAATCGCCTCCGCCAATTCGCCGGCCGTACCCTCGATCCAGAAATTCATCGTATCGCCGCCAACAAAGCGCGGGGCCCTAGCCTGGTCTCGTACCTGCTTTTGCAATGTCGGGTGAATGTTTCCCAGCAAGACGTACGGAGTCTCCCTGTATGAATCCGGCAGTTTCGGATTAAAATCCGCAAAGACGTTCAGCTCCGTAGTGATCGTTTCGCGATCATTCATGTCGTTGGAGTAGACGCCTTTCCAAAAGAACGTCTTGCCCTCGACTCTTTCGAGGCCCTCGAGATCAACGCCGTGATCCCGCAAGATCCCCTCATCTTCGGGGGCGAAATCGTCGCCGACGATCCCGACCAGTCGCACCGGCGAGAAGTGGCTGGCGGCCAAAGCAATGTAAGTGCCGGCGCCGCCGAGCATGCGCTCAACTTTTCCGTGCGGAGTTTCAACACCGTCGTAGGCGACGGAGCCTACTACCAATAGGGACATAGATTTTCCTTTGATGAGAATCGCTACAGATACTTGCCGATCAGCAAGTCGTACTTTTCTTTCGAGGCGTTAGAGATCTTCGTGCGATCCGTCAAGATCGCATGTTGCAGGGCCGTCGCGTGTGGAGAAGGAGTATCCGGAATATTTTTCACGGCCTCGATCGCAACTTTCTGAGCGTTTGCGGAATTCTTTGTCAGATACTCAATCACGGTGTCTACAGTCACGGCGTCGTGCTCTGGATGCCAGCAGTCGTAATCCGTGACCATAGCGACGGTCGAGTACGACATTTCGGCCTCGCGCGCTAGCTTGGCTTCCTGCAAGTTCGTCATCCCAATTACGTCAAACCCCCAACTGCGATAGAGATTCGATTCCGCTTTCGTTGAGAACGCCGGCCCCTCCATGCAGCAATACGTGCCGCCGCGATGGACCGTCACGCCCGCCGCAAGGCAGGCGTTCGCCGCAACGTCAGCGAGCACCGAGCACACCGGGTCGGCAAACGTAATGTGCGCCACAACGTCGTCGTCAAAGAATGTCGAAACACGGCCGCGCGTGCGGTCAAAAAACTGATCGGGAATGACGAAATGAATCGGCTCCAAGTGCTCCTGCAGCGAGCCAACCGCGCTAAACGACAGGATGTACTCGACGCCCAGTTTCTTCAGGCCATAAATATTCGCGCGAAAATTCAAATTCGAAGGCATGATCTGATGCCCTCGGCCATGCCGTGCCAAAAAAGCGACTTCGCGCCCCGCGATCGTACCCACGATGTATGCGTCCGAGGGCGCCCCCCACGGGGTCTCTACCGAGATTTCGCGGCGATCTTCAAGCGCTTCCATGTTGTAGAGACCGCTGCCCCCGACGATTCCGATTCGTACAGCCATAAACGAGCTATTGTATCGCCCCGTCGCCGAGCACCCTCACCGCCAGACGTCCGCGTACCGGCTGCTAGCGTAGTCATTGGGCAATGGATCGCGACTGGCTACTAATCGCAGCAATCGCCGTTTACGGCCTACGTGACGCCCTACTGTTGGCTCCCAGGCCGCGGCTAGCTCCACTGTTCGCCGTCATCGTCCTTGGCGTAGGCCTAGTCGCCGGCGTGGTCGCCGCCCAGCTTTCAAGCGCTGAGGTGGACGAATGGTTGACCAACCTGCTCGTCTATGGCCTCGCATTGGTCATTCACATGGCCCTCGCACTGTGGAGTCTGGCTCGCTCGACGACCACGCCCTTAGCCGGTCGCGCCGAATTCCTGCCGTCTCCCGTCTTTGGCATTTCCCTGATCCTGATAGCGCGTATCGTTCTACAGCAAACCAACGCGCTGAGCGGACTAGAAACTGGAGGCCTAGTTGCGATTGCCTACCTGATCGTCGTCGTCATAAGCGCAACCTTACTTAGAAATATCGCCGACCAACTGCCAACCACGAGATTAGCGGCCGCGACTCACGTCACCGGATTTTTGTTACTGCCATCCAGCAGCATCTCGAATGACGCCGTATCTCAAAACGTTGCGGTCTCAACGACTCCGGATTGGCGCGTCGCGGCCGGCATCGCGCTGGTTCTGGCTCTCTCCTTCACGTGGCACCGCTATCGATCCAGAGCAACTAGTCTTTCCAAGTCACGCTGACCGGCGGCGTATTGCTGCATTGGATACTCTCAGTCATCCCACCTGAAATCGTCGCGCAAGCCGTGTCGGTAGCTGTCCGCGTCGCTTCTTGTTTCGAAGTTCCCGAGGCCGTGGCACAATTCGTTCGCCCGTTGTATGTAATGCAGACTTCACACGTAAACTGGCGAAGTTCCATCGACATGAAAACCAGCAGACCGAGCACGCCGAGTACAAACACAATCGCCAGCCACACTGTTTTCGACATCGAACTCTCATTCTAGAAGAGGGTGTACGTCGCGACGGCTTACGATAGAAGCAATGGCCGCGCTCCCAGAAAATTCTCAGGCGCCCGACATCACGCTCAGCAATGCCGACGGCGAGCAAGTCCGCCTCATCGACGAGCTCAAGACCGGGCCAGTGCTGTTGACGTTTTTTAAAATCGCCTGCCCAACCTGCCAGTACGGCATGCCTTATCTCGATCGCCTCGGGAAGCAACTAAGCGGAACTTCGGCCAAGATGATCGCGATCTCCCAAGACACGCCCGCGGACACTGAGCGCTTCAACGTCGAGTTCAACTTCGAATCGACTCAGCTTTTCGACTCAGCCGACGAGCAATATCCGGCATCGAACGCCTACGGGCTGTCGCACGTTCCGACGGCTTTTCTGATCGAAGCCGACGGCCGCATCGCCCACACCATGGAAAGTTGGTCGAAAAGCGACGTCGACAAATTCGCCGAAAAACTCTCGGTCGCCTCGCCGTTTAAGCCCGGTGAAGACGTCATCGAATACCGCCCTGGTTGAGGCTCGAAGAACTAGCTCCAGTTTGGAGCCTGATCAGCCTGGTAGTTCGTCAGTTCGTCCGATCAGGACGGAAAGTCAGTGGTCACCGACATAGCTTGCAAGCGCCGACCTCCAGTCGGCCGCTCGGAACTGCAGCCTAACTTTCGCCCCCCTTATCAACAAGCCCTGCAGGGTTCTCATGCACGCGCTCACGCCGCCCGTGACGCATCGCCCCGGCCAAGCCCACTGCGGACTCTCCAAAGCGATCACGCAGCGCATCAGCCGCTTGCATTGCACGGCTCCATTTCTGCTCATCCTCCCCATCGATGAGCGCCATCTGCCCCTTGCCTTCGCCAAGAGAGCCGACGTGAACACCGAGCAACCGGATGGCGCGCCCGCGCTTCCAGTTCCTTGCAAACAGTTCACGAACCGATTGCAAAATCACCGAATCCAATTCCGTTGGCGAATCGAGCGTTCGAGCCCGCGTCAGCGTCGTAAAGTCGCTGTACCGCAGCTTGATCTGAACCGTCCGTGTAAATAGCTGATGCTCACGCAAGCGCCGCGCGACAAGCTGAACCAGTTTCGCCAACGTCGCATCGATCAGAACGCCATCGACCGTGTCCTCTCCAAAGGTCGTCTCATGGCTGATCGATTTAGGAACATCGTGGTCGCCAAACGATGCGCTAAACCATGCCCCGGCATACTGCCCCCGAGCCTTACCAGCCAAGGCCATCCCGGTCTTGCCAAAATGTTTCTCGAGAAATCGGTCGTCTTGGTCGGCAATCTGTCCGATTCGATGGATGCCGAATTTCCGCAGGCTCCGCTGCATGACCTTGCCGACGCCAGGAATTTTCTTGATATCGAGCGGCGCCAGGAATGCCGCTTCAGCTCCCGGCGAAACGTAGAGCACACCGTTTGGCTTCGCCAGCCCAGAGCCGATTTTCGCGATCAGCCGCGAACTGCCCGCCCCAATCGAGCACGGCAGCCCGGTGGCCCCACGCACCGCTTCGTGCAGATCGTGCGCTGCCCGAAGCGGCGGCCCCAACAAGCGTTCCGTGCCGGTCAAGTCTAGGTAGGCCTCATCGATCGAGGCCATCTCGACAGCCGGCGAAAAATTCTTAAGGACCTCGCGGACCTTCCCCGAATACTCGCGATACTTCGCCGGGTGCCCCTCGATGAAGATCGCCCGCGGGCACTTTCGATAGGCCTCACGAAGCGGCATTGCCGAATGTACGCCAAACTTGCGGACCGCGTAAGATGCCGCCGAAACGACGCCGCGCTCGTGAGACCTTCCGCCTACGACAACGGGCTTTCCCTTGAGGCTCGGATCGGCCAACTCCTCGACCGACACGAAGAATGCGTCCATGTCGAGATGAAAAATAGTTTGCAAGGCCAAGGTGCGTGTCAGCGCTTGCTGACGCATCTATTATGGGCGATCAGAAAGCGAAGAGGTAGCTCTTTCGATTTACTAATGCCGATTCGAGGCGTTACGTCGATTTGTGGTGGCGCACCGTCAAGCGATTCGCGCACGGTCAGCGCACCGCGAGTCAGATCGGCCCCATACTGCCGCTTGTCGATTCCCAGTGCCTTCGTCAATTTTCCAGGACCATTGGCAAGCTCGCTGTCCTGGCGAACGCTCGATCGACGTGCCCGCATTTCCTCGATCCCCGCTACCGGCTCAAGTGCCCGAATCAAAACGCAGCCCGGGACCCGATGCCGCTCCGCAACGCAGTTCAGGCAATGATGCATGCCATAGATCAAGTAAACATAAGCGTGACCGGCAGGGCCGAAAATTACGTTCGTCCGTTCGTTGAGTCCGGCAAAACTGTGTGAGGCTTCGTCACTTCCGCCAAGATAGGCTTCGGTCTCGACGATACGTCCCGCCAGCGACGCGCCATCGATGCGGTGCACCACGACCTTCCCAAGCAGCTCTCGCGCCACGTCGACCGTTGCACGGCGATAAAACGATCGCGAAAGTACGCGCCCAAACTTCAACTTGCCAGCGTAGCGAACTATTCGCCGGACTCTGCGTAGCCGGCCCAAAACGACTCGCTGTTGCGGTGGTAGTAGTAGGCGCCAATAAGACCGAGATCGCCGCGAGCGGCGGCGAATTCGCCAATCCGGCGATATCCGGAGGAAGCAACAATGGGCCGTAGCGGGGCCGGCAGGCGTCGAATCCAGTTGAAGCGCGCGTAGCTTGGCTGTTTTCGCGCGAATTCGCGGGCCGCTTGCCCAACCCGATAGCGATGTCGGCACGACGACTCGAGATCGTATAGATGGTCGTGCCAGGCCATCGCGGCCGGGTGATAGTAGAGCCGCAGGCCCGCCGCCATTAAACGGATACCTAGTTCCGAATCTTCGAACGCGGCGAAACGAAAATCTTCATCAAACGGGTGTTCGAGCAGTAGCTCCCGCTTCAGCGAAATATTTGATGTGTAGAAGTGGTAGTAGTTCAGCAAATCACCGGCCTTGAGACCGCGATAGCCAAACTGCAATGCGGACGAATCGAGCCAACGCATGTACGGTGTAGAGAGGTGCTCGGCGAGCCAATCGACCTGGCCGAGTATGCCGTGCAAGCGCTCATCATGGCTATCGTGCCAGTCCAGATGTTGCTCAACGAAGTTTTCCGCGACCTGGATGTCGTCGCCGATGAGAATGACAACTCTGCCCAACGCCATCCGGACGCTGCGGTTGCGGGCCGCCGCCGGACCGCGATTTTCCTGGCGAATAAGACGAATATCCAGCGCATTCTCAAACTCCGAGATGTCAAGCGCCGCGGGCGACCCATCGTCGACCACCACAACTTCGAACGAATCCCGCGAAGCTGTTTGCCGCGTGAGACACCCCAGCGACGCTCGCAGCGCCGACGGCCGCGAGTAAGCGGGAATTACGACTGAAGCCGTCGGCACCCCGCTATTGTAAGGCGCTTGCCGACAACGATCACATATTCCCTATTTGTTCGCCTATAATGGGGTCGAGTGCCGCACACTCATTGCACGTTCGCTCCCGCCCATGACTCGCATTAGCCAGCTCGACATCGAAGCGCTCCGTCGCAAGATTTCCAGCGTACAAGGCGGCCGTATGGAGCCCGCCCCAGCCTCTCCGCTACCCGAGGCAGTCCCGCTGATCGACGAATCCCCGCCCGAACACTACAGCGCCGAAAAATCGCTCGACGGCGAGGTGCTCGAAAATCCTTTTGGAAAATACTTTCTCCATGAACGTTTCTATTCGGGTGAGGCGCGCCATGGCTGCTACGAAATCGGGCATCTCGCCGAAATGCCCGGCGCCTGGCTTGAGGGAATTTCAAATAAAGAAATTCCGGCGCACGATCCGCGTCGGTGGGCGTTCCTAGACACCGAAACGACCGGGCTGGCAGGTGGCGCCGGCACCTGTGCGTTCCTGATCGGCATCGGCACGATCGAAGACGGCGGATTTCGAGTACGCTTATTCTTCATGCGCGACTACGACGAAGAGCCCGCCATGCTCTATGCCGTCGCGGAATTTCTGCAATGGTACGACGTCCTAGTCACATACAACGGCAAATCGTATGACGCTCCGCTGATCGACACCCGCTACAAGCTCAAGCGCCAAAAGAATCCTCTCGAGCGTATGCACCACCTCGATCTGCTGCACGGCGCGCGGCGCCTGTGGAAGCTGCGCATGGAAAATTGCCGCCTCATGCATCTCGAGGAGGAAGTTCTAGGGTTTTTCCGCGAGGGTGACCTTTCGGGCGAACTGATTCCCTACTACTACTTCGAATACTTGCGCACACGGCAATCATTCAAGCTAGTCCCGATGTTCCACCACAACGTGATGGACATCGTTACGCTGGCCTGTCTAAGCGGAATCGTGCTGCCCGTTTTCGCCGCTCCCGACGACGCCTCGCTACCGCACGGCGAAGACCTGCTAGGCATAGCTCGCTGGCTGCGTCGACTAGGCGAGCACGAGCGAGCACTAGGAATCTATCGGCGATCCATCGAAGCGGGCCTACTAGACACCGAACTCTTCGCGGCGCGTTGGGAATCCGCGATGATCGAGAAAAAGTTAGGCAACCACGACTCCAAGATCGAAATCCTCGACGATCTTACGCAAGTTGAAAATGACTTCCAAGTAGCGGCCTACGAAGAGCTGGCGAAACACTTCGAACATCGCGAAAGAAACTATTCGCGAGCCGCCGCCCTGACGAGCCAAGCGTTAAAACTTAAATGCAGCGACGAGCTGAAACACCGCGAGCAACGAATAAAACGCAAGCTCGGAAAAGTTGGGGCATAGCTCGATGCGAAAAGCGACGAACACCCCCCACTCGCTTCCGCGTGCGGCCGCTAAATCAGTTCAACACCGCAGGCTAGCCGTGGCGGATTACCAACACGTCGCCGTCTTGCACGATGTATCCTTTGCCTTCCAACCGCAATTCCCCGTGGTCGCGCGCGCCCGCATAGCCTGCGCGTCCGACAAGCGTTTCCCAATTGATGGTTTCGGCGCGAATGAATTTTTTAGCGAAATCACTGTGGATCGCTCCGGCCGCTTTTACCGCGGTTGAGCCCTTGGGTACCGTCCAAGCTCGACACTCCGTCTCACCGGCGGTTAAAAACGACATCAGGCCAAGCAGATCGTATGAAGCGTTGATCAGACGCTCGCGGCCGGAGTCGGTCACACCATAGCTCTCGAGATAGTCTCTGGCCTCGTCGGCATCTAACTCGACGAGTTCGGATTCTATACTGCCGCACACGACTGTGACGCCTAGGTTCTTGCGGCCCGCGAGCAGCTCGTCACGGTATTTCTGCTCGATGGCGGCCATTTCCGACGCTTGCTCCTCGCCTACGTTGATCACAAACAGCATGGGCTTCTCCGATAGAAACTGGAAGCCCTTGAGCAACTTCGCGTCTTGAGGCTCAAGCTCGAGCTCACGGAGCGGTTGAGAGTCCTCTAGCATGGTCTGGCATTTGAGCAGCAACTCACGCTCGGTCGCAAGCTCTGGATTCTTGGCTCGTTTGAGGTCCTTTTCTACGCGCTCCAGCCGATTCTCAATGACCTGCATGTCGTTGAGTATTAGCTCCGCTTCGATACTGGCCCAGTCGCGCTTCGGATCGAGCGAGCCTTCGATGTGCATCACCATCTCATCTTCGAAAGCGCGCAGAACGTGTGCGAAGGCATCAACGTTGCGCAAGCTCGCGATATAGCTTGCTTCGCGCAGTGCCTCGCGCGATAGGCCGGGCATATCCGCATACTCGATCGTTGCTTGCACCGCTTTGGGCGGCTGGAAGACTTCCGCCAATGCGTCGAGTCGTTTGTCGGGGACCTTAGCGACACCGAGTTGGACCTTGGTAGCGCCGATGCGAGCTTCGCCCGAGGCCCCGGTCAGGATCTTGAAAAGTGATGTCTTGCCGACTTGCGGCAATCCAATTATTGCGGTCTTCATATTAGATAGACCTCCATCTTAGCGGCGAGTCCGCAGCTATAGTCGTTCGGAGCCGATCGAGAAGTATGTCCAACGACGTATTGTGTGCGAGGGATTGTCAGGACACAATCTTCAGGTGTACTCACTAAGCGAAGTCGCGTTGGCCAGAGTCACCGATCTCCGCAAGGAGGTCCGTGAGCCGGTCTTTGGCCGCGGCGAGTTGACGTGGGACGACGGCGCGACCTCGAAGCAGCCGCGGGTAGAGGTCAGAAACATCAGCGATCGGGGCGTGCAATTGCTCGCTCGAACACCGATCAAGGCCGGAATTTCCGCGTTCCTAACGGGCGAAGAATTCCGTTGCATGGGCACGGTGCGCTACTGCACCGACGATCCACGAGGATTTCTGCTCGGGCTAGAGTTCAGCCGGGAGCCACACTACAAGAACGCCGTCTCCGCCGAGAACTAACTCGCATTTCTCGCCACGTGCTGAGAAATGCTGGTGAGCACCACCAGCCGCCCGTCGACATCCTATAGTGAATTCTGTGGGTAACGTCCGCATGTACGGGGTTTTTCTTGCCCTGCTTGTCGCGTTTTCGATGCTGCCGGCGCAGGAGCCGGACGATACGGAAGACCGCATTCGCGCTGGGCTGCTTGCCCTGAACAGCCGCGATATCCCAACCGCGCAAGAGCATCTTGAAAAGGCTATCGAGCAGGCGCCCGAAGACGCTCGTGGGTGGTTGGGGCTGTCTCAAATTTACGCGATTCTCAACCTTCACAGAGAGGCCCACGAGCACGCCGAAGAGGCGGCACGTCTTGACGCTGACAACCCGATTGTCCAACGCGCGCTCGCGATGTTTTACGGCGACTATCGCAATTGGGCCGAGGCCGCGCGCTGGGAAGAGATGTTCGCCGCGAGCGGCCAAGCAGACCCGGATGCCTACCTCCGCGCCGCGTCGATGTACCTCGAGGCCGATATGCCTCGCCGTTCGATTGAACTTGCTAGCAAGGGCGTGGAGCGAAAGGAATCGCCGCAGTTGCACAACGTTCTCGGCAAGGCGTATGAGACGGCAGGCGACTCGGCCGCGGCGCGACTGCACTTAGAAAAGGCCGTCGAAACGCTTCCATATGACGAGTCGCTGCACTTCGACCTTGGATACTTCCATCTGCGCCACCAAGATTTCGAAACAGCAATCGTGGCCTTTGAGAACGGTCGAAAGTACTTCGACAAGAGCGCGGCGATCGAGCTAGGAATCGGTATCGCCTACTACGGCCAGCGCCGCTTCAACGATGCGATCGACGCATTTCTTCGGGCGGCGGAACTTGCCCCGCCGATGGAGCAACCGCATGCGTTTCTAGGCCGAGTACTGCGGCATGTGCGGTACCGTATCGATGACGCCGTCGATCGATTTCGCGAGTTTCATACGAAACATTCGAAAACTTATTTGGGCCCGTTCCTCTACGGGCAGATCTTGCTGACGCAACTCGGGTCAAGCGATGACTCGGAGGCCATCGAGCAAGTTGAGGGCCTGCTTCGCGAGTCGATTGTCAGGCGAGAAGACTATTGGGAGTCGAATTTCGAACTAGGTGTTCTGCTGGAAAAGAAGCGTCGCTACCAGGATGCCGAAAATCACCTGCTGCGCGCCGTAGAGCTTAATTCCGAAGCCTCGAAACCGCACTATCGTTTGGCGCGGGTCTATCAACGACTTGGAAAATCGAAGGCAGCGAAAGCCGAGCGCGAATTGCATCAACAGCTAACGGAGAAAGAGCGCGAGAAGATGGCGGCGGGCGGTATGGCTAGCGAGTTGATGCCGAACGCGACGCAGGATTAGTCAGCATTTCTAACCTCGCGGAGCGCGAAGCCGTACCCTCGAGTTCCGTCGAGCGCAACAACGTAGTCGCGACGCGATCGCCTGGTTCCGCCGTCAGCTGTTGAAAATAGCGGGCTAGAGTTCGACAAGCGCTGTTTCGACAATCGGAACCTGCGCCTCAATCCTAATCCCAAACCCTTCAAGCCCAACGACTCGGCGCGGCCGATTCGTTAGCAGGCGAATGTTCTGGAGGCCCAGGTCTTTGAGAATTTGCGCGCCAATTCCAACACCGTATTGCAATTGGCGTCTCCTGCCGGCGGCCAAATTCTCCACGAACATGGGGTGAGGGACGATCTGGTCCACCGATCCAGCGCTCTTCTTGAGAGCAAATCCTAGGCTCCCGTGGTGCAGATATACAAGAGCCCCACGGCCCTCGTCGGCGATCATGCGCAGTGAGTGATGGATCTGGCGATAAGACGCGTTCTTCTTTGATGCAAAAACATCTCCAAAGAAATCCTGCGCATGCATGCGGACCAGCGCCGAATTTTCACCGGAGATGTCACCTTTGACGAGTGCGAGGTGGACCTCGTCGTCGAGAGCCGTACGATAGGCAACCGTCTGAAATTCGCCGAACTCGGTGTCAATCACGCCCTCGCCGACTCGATGAACATAACTCTCATGTTCCAGGCGGTAGCGGATTAGGTCCGCGACCGTGAGCATTTTTAATGAGTGCTTTTCGCAAAATTCGAGCAGATCGGGCACCCGCGCCATGGTGCCGTCGTCTTTCATGATTTCGCAGATCACACCAGACGGAATCAGCCCGGCGAGGCGAGCGAGATCGACGGCCGCTTCGGTTTGCCCAGCCCGCACGAGCACGCCGCCCTTGCGCGCTCGAAGCGGCGCAACGTGACCCGGCCGTGCGAGGTCCGCGGGGCGGGTTGCGGGGTCGATCGCAACTTGAATAGTACGCGCGCGGTCGGCGGCGGAGATCCCAGTGGTTACCCCATCAGTAGCGTCGATAGGCTCGCAGAACGCGGTTCCAAACATCGACGTGTTGCGCCTCGTGGCGGGTGGAATCGCGAGGTGCTCGAGGCGCTGCTCCGTCATCGCAAGGCAAATCAAGCCACGGCCGTACTTTGCCATAAAATTGATGATTTCCGGCGTAACGTGTTCGGCGGCGATGGTGAGATCGCCCTCGTTTTCGCGGTCTTCATCGTCGACAACGATAATCATTCGCTGCTGGCGAATCTCGCTAACCGCCTCCTCTACGGAAACAAATGCCATCGGTTTGATTCTATCAGCGCACGCTTCGAACCAGATGTCGGCTTCGAACTTGTCGCTGCGCGGCCATTCGAGCTAACCCTGATATATTTGCGCTCATAACGACAATCGTCCGAAGGGAAGATAAACTTTGAATGCGCATCCACTCGAGCAGCCATTTGCGCAATTGACGAGCCGCATGTTTGGGGCGCTTTCGGCCGATAAGCTTCTTCAATGAATCATACAGAGCGTAGCTCCACACCGATAGAACGGCAGGCGATGCCAGTCAGGCAAGATGCCCATCCCGATTGGTCTGACAGTCTAATCAGACTGGCGCAGTCTCTGAGTAGAGTTGAGGGAACATCACCAACTGGCTTGAGACGCTAGGCCCTCATTTCTCACCACGTGGCGAGCGAGAGTGCGTGAGAGGTGCGTCAATACGAGGCGGGCGACTCTCGGCGCCCGGAGGCGTACCTGACAGTCCGTCGAGCACTCGCGATCGAGCGCAACGAAGTCGTGGCGCACCTATCGCGTGCTTTCGCTCGCCAGGTGCTGAGAAATGCGGGCTCGGACCGCTGCCGCGGGCGCGTTGTCGGCGGAGTGCCTAGAACGGCGCCGTCGCGCTTCGAGCTCAGTCCTCGCCGCAAACTTTAGCGATTTCTTCGAGCGGTTCGATATGAGCGCCAGCCTACCAGTTAAAGGGCCCTTTGATTTCGCCTCCCCGGTCCGTACCTTCTCCTAAAAAGTGGCAGACGTAAGATTTTCGCGTGGCGCCGGCGCGTTTGATCGGACTACCGCCATGGGCCAGCATTCCGTGCCACAGCAACACGTCGCCCTTCTTGGCAACGAAAACTTTTCGCTCGAATTTAGCGGCTTCAGCGTCCAGCCACGCTTGATAGCTCTCGGTGACATCGCGACTGCATGTCCGCAGGTTAGTTTGCGGGTAATTTGTAAACGCCGCATACATTGGCGTTCGATGGGAGCCGGGGTAGAAAACGAGCGGCCCGCAGTCCTCGTCGACGTCTTCGCACGCTAGCCACGCGCCGATCAAATAGTTTCTCGGATGTAGATGAAAGACAGCAGTGTCTTGATGCAGGTCTTGCTCGGTTCCGAACGTAAAATTGATCGAATAGTGGGGTTCCGCCTCCCTGGCGAAAATGAGAGAACAACTCTGGCGAAGCGAGGCATCTTTAAATATCGAGTTGCAGGCCGTCGAATAGCTGTGGAACCCATGAACTCGCCAGGGCTCGTTGGCCCGCAATTTCAGTCTTGTTTCGTAATCAATTTTGAGCAGATCGGCATGAGAGATACCCACGGGCCCGTCCGGAGTCACTTTAAGTTGATCAACACGTAGCCCGGCGATGGGGCTGTCGGCTGTCCACAGCGAATCTAAGTCTAGGACCATTCGGTCGATGCGATCCGCGGATATCGCTTGCGGAATAACGACGTACCCATCGTTAATCCAGTTCTGAAGAAGCTGTCGCTCTTCGGGGGTTACATCCCGACCTATCGAAGTAGCGTCGGCGCCCGGCTGATCAAACCACGGGAGTGCTTCGTCGCCCTGGGGCCATTTACGAGGCCTCATAGTTCTCAGCTTGTGCTTGATTCTGGTGGCGATCGACATCTCAATTGGCTCAGCGTAGCAGCAGCCGCGACGACCCGCAACGTCGGCGCTTTGGAAGCAACAAACGCGCGTTTTTCGCCTCGTGACGAGGAATGCGCGACCAGAACAGCGCCTTAGGACGCCGGCTCCAGTCCTTGCCGCTATCTTTGGCGATTCCTTCGAGCGCCGTGATGTGGGCGCCGGCCTGCGTGAGCATGTGGTGTAGGTCGTTGCCTATGCTGACAAACGTAAAGCCCTTCGCATAGAACTCCGCGACGCGGTCGCTCCCGAATAGGAAAAGCCCCAGAATCACGTTGTTTTTCCGCGCCTCGGCGACCAGGCTTTCCGTCGCGGCGCCAAGCTCGGGTGAGGTATACATGTGTGGGAATTCGTACTTCTCGTATAGACCCATCGACATGCACAAGTCATTCTGACCGAGGAAGAGAATGTCGACGCCCGGCACCGCGGCGACCTCCGCGATGTTCTCGATGCACGAAGCCGTCTCCACTTGTAGCGCGACAATGATGTTGTCATTCGCGGCCCCGGCATACCCCAGCAAGCCGCCTTTGTTCATGCTCCGTTGCGGGAAGTACACCGAGCGCGTGCCGGCGGTCGGATAGCGGGCACAACTCACCGCTTGGCGTGCCTCATCCGCGGTATTGATGTAAGGAATGAGGACGCCGTCGGACCCCACGTCGAGCGCCTGTTGAATACCTGGGCGATCCGCATAGCCGCCAACCCGCACCATCGACTTAGCGCCACCGCTGCCGACCGCGCCGATCATTGTCGAAAGCGTCTCGGGGTTCATCGGACCGTGCTGCGTGTCGATTAGCAACCAGTCATAGCCGGAGTGAGCAAACTGCTCGGCAACGGTCGGGCTGTGAGAGTTAATAAAAAGCCCAATCTTGGGCGATCCGCCGCGTAGCGCGGCCTTAAATTTGGAACCGGTTAGTTCAGACATGATTTCCTTTCGTTAGGCCGAAATGCCCACTTCCTAGAAACCGTGAACTATACCCGAAAAGCGTACCGTTCGTCAAAGTCTGGGTTCTGTCGCGCTAGAATTGTTTCACTGTGCTGAACGATCCTGCTAGTCGACGATCATTTCTTGGCGCCAGTGCGCTGCTTGGCGCCGCGCTCGGCGCTTGCCAATCACAAGATTCGGCGCCGGCGGCTGAAGAGAAATTGCCAAGCCTACTGGGTGAACCCGTGCGCCGCTACGGCGAGCGAAGTCCGCACGAGGCTGCGGCACGTGCGATCCGCGAGACCAAAACGCCCGAAGCCTCATCCTCCAGAACACCGCTCGCGGAAACGTATGGAGCGATCACGCCTTCGGCGCTGCACTTCGAGCGCCACCACGCCGGCGTTCCTTCCATCGACCCTACTGAACACAAGCTGTTGATTCACGGCCTGGTCGAGCGGCCCATTGTCTTTACGATTGATGACCTCAAGCGCCTACCGTCCGTATCGCGCGCGCACTTCGTTGAATGTTCCGGCAACAGCGGCGGCGAGTGGTCGCCTGGCGGCGCGCCGACGGTTCAGCTCAGCCATGGCTTGGCGAGTTCTAGTGAATGGACAGGGGTCCCACTCAAGATTCTTCTCGCGGAAGCCGGCGTTCAGCCATCTGCCAAATGGTTGCTCGCTGAGGGAGCTGATGCCTGTCACATGCAGCGCAGCTTCACGATCGAGAAAGGGCTCGACGACGCGATAGTCGCTTACGGGCAGAACGGTGAAGCACTGCGGCCCGAACAAGGCTATCCGCTACGCCTGGTCTTGCCTGGCTGGGAAGGCAACACGAACGTCAAATGGTTGCGTCGGGTCAAGCTTACCGAGGGGCCGCAGTACACCAAGGACGAGACATCGAAATATACCGAGCTTATGGAAGACGGCAAGGCCTGGATCTTCACGCTCGAGATGGACGCTAAGTCGGTGATCACGTCTCCATCGGGCGGAGAGACGATCGGATCGCAAGGATTCCGCGAGATCAGCGGGCTGGCCTGGTCGGGACGTGGAAAGATCACGCGAGTCGAGATTTCCGCCGATGGTGGCGCGTCCTGGAAAAACGCCAACCTTCAGGAGCCGGTTCAAACCAAAGCATTCACTCGGTTCACCGCTGATTGGCAATGGTCGGGACAAGAGGCGGTGCTGCTCTCACGCTGCCATGACGATAGCGGATACGTCCAGCCGTCGCTCTCGGAACTTGTTGCCGAGCGTGGCACGAAATCGATCTATCATTGCAATCGCATTAAGGGCTGGAAGATCGCCGCCGATGGGAGCGTTACCAATGCGGATGCATAAACGAATCGTACTAGTCGCCACGCTGACGTTCGCCCTAGGCACGCTCTCAGCTCAACAATATGGGCTCGGGCGAGATGCCGGCGCGGATGAAGTAAAATCCTGGGACATCACCATTGGGCCTGATGGTAAAGGGCTGCCGGCCGGTTCGGGAACGCCTAGTGAAGGCGCCCAAGTCTATGAAGTGCGGTGTAAGGAGTGCCACGGCGAAGCTGCGGCCGGTGGCGATCAGGTCGGTTTCCTCGGCAAACCCGAACAATTGCTCGCCGAAAAGACGGTCCGCACTGTGGGCAGCTATTGGCCTTACGCGACAACTTTATTTGACTACAACCGCCGGGCAATGCCGTTCGATAGGCCTGGCACTCTGACGGATGATCAGGTGTACGCCGTCACCGCGTATATTCTGCAGCTCAACGAAATCATCGGTAACGATGAAGCGATGGACGCGGAGTCGTTGCCTAAAGTGAAAATGCCCAATCGCGACGGGTTCATTCGCGATCCGCGCCCAAAGCGCTAGCCGGCATTCCTCGCCACGTGGTGAGAAATGCGTGCTAGTGGAAGCAAACGCGGTTACGGCCGGCGCGCTTGGCTTCGTACAGGTTGTAGTCGGCGAGGGCGACTAAATCTCTGGTCGCCGAGTCGCCCGATAGATTTGACAACAGCCCGCCGCCGATACTCGCCGTAACGCTGAGTGCCTCACCCCTGAAGTCAACCGTTGTTTCGCCAATAGCTTCGAGCAGCCTCTCAGCGAGGGACTCAGTTCCACGGCGGGTCGCGCCGGGCATGAGGACCACGAACTCCTCTCCTCCGTAACGGGGCGGCAAGTCGGACCCACGAGTCGCCTTTCGAATCGCTTGCCCAACCACGCGAAGCACTTCGCCACCGACCTGGTGTCCATATGTGTCGTTGAACTTTTTAAAGTTATCGATGTCGATCATTAACAAGCCGATGCTGCCCCGATTTCCCCGCGAATATTCGCGAGCCAGGCGGGTCAGGGTTTCGTCAAAGAAACGGCGGTTTGCGATTCCAGTTAGGGAATCGCTTTGGGCCCGGCTGGCGAGTTCAATGTTGCGGGTCTCAAGCTGCTCGGCACGGCGATGTGCTTTTTCGACTTGCCTGGCTACGTTAATGCTCTCGACGACGAGGCGTGCATGCGCGTCTACGAGCAGCTGAACGGCTTGCACCGGCTCAATTTCAAGATTCAATAACTCGGCGGACTCGGCAACCTCGGCGTCTAAGTTCTCGGCGAATCTGTCGAGGGCGTCGGCGTTAAGGTCTAGCTCAGCCTGAAGCTCGTTCCGCAGAGATAGCGTTTCGTGAGGGTCAGAATCGTCACAGAGAATCTTTTCGCATTTCGTCGCGGCGTTGGTGAAACGCAGTAACTTGCGCTCAACATCGCTAGCTGAGTCAACTTCGCTGGGGTCCTTGCCTTGTTGCCTGACGGTAAACAGTATCAACTCCGGCATTTGCCATTTGCAAAGAAGCGCGTCGAGAATTTGCCTTGAAGAGAATCCGAGTCGGTCGACCTCGCTCTGCTCGTCGGGCCATTCGCCTCGACCGTCCGCCTGAATCTGTTTGTACAGCGCGGGCTCAGACATTGCCAACACCATTTGTCCCAGATGAGACACCAAGCCAGCCAGAAAAGCTTCCTCCCCGAGGTGCGACGACGCAAGTCGAGCCAAAGATCGCCCAGCGGCCGCGCGAGTGATGCTGCGGCGCCACAACTCATTAAAGTCGAGTTCGTGGCTACCCTTGGGAAAGACGCCGACCAGCGAAAAGCCAAGTGACATTAGCCGAACGGTCTTGACGCCCAAAATCATACAGGCGCGCTCAAGGCTTGTGACCACCGAGCGCATAGCGTATGTCGGAGAGTTAGCCAGCTTGATGAACTTCACCGCGAGCGCGGGATCGATCGAGACGGCCCGCGCCAGTTCGGGAAGGCCGCCGTCGTCGAGTTCAGTGATCCGCAAGACTTCGATGGCGACCCCCGGCATGCTGGGCAGGTCCCGCGAACTGCTCAAAAGGTGCTTGATGTCCGCGGCTACTTCTGTCGGCATTAGGTTGACGCACGCAAAAGCGCTGCATGAACTTATCGGCCGTGATCGCTCGCTGTGATAGGTCGTATCGCTAGGGCAGAGTCGTCCGGACTGCCAAATTCGCCGCGGTCGTAGCCCGGATGGGTATCTGCAGGCTGTTGCTGCGGCGACCGTTGACCAGGATGGAAATCGGAATCTGGAGTCCAGACGCGCCTAATTGCAGCCGCACTCGAATGTTGCTGATCCCCGCGGTCGCGCCCGGGCGTACGCTAAGCGCAGCAAGGCGTACTCGGCCGGCCAGTACCGTCACTCGGTTCGCTTGCCCTAGTACTTAGTTGCGTAAGTTAGAATATTTACTGGCGAGGGGACGAGGGGCTACGACGGTCTTGGTCCATTCGAACGGAGTAGCCTTGGAGTTGTAGACGCGGACGAAGCTGTCGATGGCCTCGCGCACCTGCCGGGGGGAAGTGAAACTCGCCCCCCGCAAGGCGCGGCGGCTCAGAATCGAAAACCACACCTCAACCTGATTCATCCACGAACTGTAGGTCGGCGTGTAGTGAAAATGGATGTTCGCATGACGTTGCAGCCAGCGGTCATTTTTGGGCTTGTGAGTGTTCAAGTTATCCAAGATGATGTGGATCTCGCGGCCTTCGTGGATGGCCGCGATGTGGTTCATGAAGTCGAGAAACTCGCGACGCCGTCGGCGCCAATAGTGTCCGGCGATGATGAATCCGGTAGCCACTTCCAGCGCGGCGAAAAGCGGCGTCGTGCCGTGCCGCCTGTAGCCGTGCGAGAAGCCCGTCAAGGCCTTGCCGTTGGGCAAGCGTAGCCAGCCCTGCGCTCGCTCCAAGGCCTGGATGCTCGGCTTCTCGTCGACCGCGAGCACCACGGCGTTTTCCGGCGGGCTGAGGTAGAGTCCGACAATGTCGGCGGCCTTGCGAGCGAACTCCGGGTCGGTTGACAAACACCAACTGCGCCGCCGCCGCAAGGACACGCCGAGCTGCCGCAGTACGCGCCAGACTTGATGCTTGCTGACGTCGCCGAGAGCTTCCGCGAGCAGTTCGCCTGTCCAAGTGGCGTGCCCTTCGGGCGGAGCTTCGTCGAGTTGGCAGAGGATGCGTTTGCGCGTCGCTTGGTCGTACCGCGCGGGCCTGCCGGAACGCGCTTGATCGCATAATCCCGCCAGACGTTGCTGGGCGAAGCGGGTGCGCCATTTCGACACGCGCGCCGCCGGGGATCCCAGTTGCCGGGCGATCTCGGCGGTCGAGGTAGCGGCGGCCGCCAGCAGCACAATGCGAGCGCGCTCCACCATGCGCCGTTCGGACTTGTGGCCGCGCACCCAGAGTCGCAGCGTCTCTTCTTCCTCGGCGTTCAGTCGAATCACCGTTGCCGGTCTTGCCATACCGACATTTTACAGTTAAAGGCCTTACTTTCGCAAGTTAGTACTAGCCCGCAAGCGGCCTCAGCGAGACGGCCCAACGTGCATTAGCGAAAACCAACTAATCTCACTCTCAAAAAATCGCACCCTAAAAGCGAATTCCCTTCTTCAACAACATCGTCGCGTAGAAATAAAGCTCAGCGTCGAGGGCCCGTTTGATGTTGTCGCCATTGCGAAAGCCATGCTGTTCGCCTTCGAACAGCACGTAAGCAGTCGGAATGTTCTTAGCGCGCAGCGCCGCGACCATCATCTCGGTCTGGTCTGGCGGGACAACGCGATCTTCGCTGCCCTGAAAAAAGATCATCGGCGCTGATAGCTTGTCGACTGCGTGAATCGGCGAGCGCTCGACATAAACGTCTTTCGCCTGCGGATAAGGTCCGATTAGTTCGTCCAAATAGCGCGATTCGAATTTGTGCGTGTCGCGGGCGAGCGCTTCGAGGTCGCTAACCCCGTAATAGCTGGCGCCGGCGGAAAACTCATCCTTGAATGCCAGGCAGGCCATCGTCGTGTAGCCTCCGGCGCTGCCTCCTTTGATGATGAGGCGATCGCGGTCGGCAAGCCCTTGACCGGCCAGATAGAGCGCCGCGTTCGTGCAGTCGTCGACATCGGCGATGCCCCAATTGTCGTTGAGCCGTTTGCGATATGCGCGTCCGTAGCCCGTGCTGCCGGAATAGTTGACGTCGACAATCGCAAATCCGCGGCTCGTCCAATACTGTTTGGTAAGAGAAAGAGCGCTCGAACTCGAGCTCGTAGGGCCACCATGACTCAAGACGATTAGCGGTGGCTTTTCCTCGCTCGGGGCCTCAAAGTCGGGGTTATATGGCGGGTAGTAAAAGGCGTGCGCCGTTCGCTGAGAACTAGTCGGAAACTCGATTGGCTGAGCCACGGATAGAAACGGCCGCAGCTCGTCGCCGAGGGTTGCGGAGCGGCGCAACACCTCGCTCTCGCCGCTCACCAAGTCGAGCTTGGCGATAACTCCGGGCTCGCTTGGCGAAGCCCCGCGAAACACAACGGTATTGCCCGCCACGGCCAGGCCGTCGATATCGGTGTAGGCGGTTGCGATGGCGTCGAGTCTGCCACTGTCTGGGTCAATTGCCGCCAGCTTCCATTCGCCAGACTCCGTGTAGGCGCAAAGCACCCGCCCGTCATCCGAGAAGCCGTACGTCGACATGCGGAAGACCCAGTGGGGCAGGCCAAATTCAGCTTCTCGTTCGTGAATAGCGGTAGGCCCCTCGGGCGCGTCGCGGTAAATGTTCCAAAAGCCGTTGCGGTCAGAGACGAAAAAAAGCTCGCCGCTGGGCGACCACTGCGGTTGAAATACGGATTCCTCGGGACCGCCGGCGACTTGTCGACGATTGGAAAGCGTTCCGTCCTTCGCGAACTCGGATGCCCAAAGCTCGGTGCCATCCCAGGGCATGTTGGGGTGGCGCCACTCGAGCCACGAAAGCCGGCGCCCGTCGGGGCTCACCCGAGGATTGGAGTAAAAATCGGCGCCCGAGACCAGCACGGCTTGTTCGCCGCCCACGGTTTGTGGAACCCCGACGATGGCGTTGACGGCTTCACTATCAGGCTCGGAGTGGTCTTCGCGAACCGCCACCAGTCGACCGCGTCCGTGATCGGCGGCCGCGTCGGCGTAGCGGCACGGACCGCCGGGCGTCAGCGCTTCGGGAGCGGAACCGCTCGAACTCCGATAGATCCGCTGATCTTGAAAGTTCGAAAAATATGCGACCCCACGATCGACGACGTAAGCCCCGCCGCCATATTCGTGCACCCGGGTGCGGACGTTCAGTGGCTCCGGCGAAACGTCCTCTCTCGATCCATCGCGATCGAGTCGGACGAGAACCGAGCGACCCTTCTCCTCGGGACGCCCCTCGAGCCAATAAATATCGTTACCGTCGATGGAGGGCTCGCTGATGCGAACGGAATCTTGAACGATGAGGTCGGAAGTTATCGGCGACTTCCAGAAGCCGTATTCGGCCGTTTTCATGGTGGTGGTGTCAAGGCGAATTGAGAACGCAGAGCGAGCCCCGCAAATCGCCCGCTAGCCCATAGTAGTACTGGAGACCCGCGACAGCGCGCACCGTGAAGCGGCTGTAGATCGATTCAGCGACGGGCGAGATCAAGCCAACTTGGGCTAAACCGGCTAACCAAGCTCGGTGAGAAAGATTGGCAGCCCGGCTTTATTTGAATAGTCAGGGCGATAGCGGTCAGCGTTGTACATCGTCGTTAGGTCCACACGACGGGCTTTCGAACCGGCCGCCGGAATCTCCGCGTCGACGTAACAACCCTTTTGAATTGCAGTCATCAGCCCCGATGCGCCGGCGGCAATCCGTTCCACGGCCATGCTCGCAAAGGTCGTGGCAACCATCTTGTCGAGAAAGTCTGGCGCGCCGCCGCGCAGGTCGTATGTCAGGTCGCTCACCACCGTATCTAGATTCGCGATTCCCTTGACGTGCTGGCTGAACGCCTCGGCAATGCTGAATTTCTTGCGGTGGCCATAGGCGTCGGGTTCGCCGTATTCTTCAACTTCCCGTCCCTGCCAAGTTGCGCCCTCAGACAACACAACCACGGCGTAGTTGCTGGGGTTGTTTTTCTTGTCTATCTCCAAAAGGCCGATCAGCTTTTCGAGGTCGAACTTATGCTCGGGTATGCAGCAGCGAATCGAAGAAACGTATGCCGTGTAGAGCGCGGTGAACCCGGCGTCGCGCCCAAAAATCCGAAAGATGCCGATGCGCTCGTGAGAACCGATCGTGGTGCGTTGACGCTGGATGTTATCGACGGCGCGTGTAATGGCCGTCGAAAAACCGATACAGTACTCGGTGTTCGGCACGTCGTTGTCCATCGTCTTGGGCACGCAAATGACCGGAAATTTTTCGTCGTGCAGTCTGCGCGCGTAGCTCAGCGTGTCGTCGCCGCCGATCGCAACCAAGGCGTCTAGCCCGAGCTGCCCGACGTTTTCCAAGACAGCGGGCGTCAAATCCACGATGCCTTTCTCGACTTCCTTGAACGAACCCATCTTCGATTCAAGATGCTTCGGAACCTCCTCGACTTTCATCTTTGAAGGCTTCGTGCGCGAGGAGTGCAGAAAGGTCCCGCCACTGCGATCGACGGTGCGCGTGTTGCTTCGGTTCAAAGGCAGAACATACTCAGGGTCGTCGCCGCCTACCAGATTGACGTGCGTCAGACCCTTCCAGCCCCGTCGGATGCCTACTACTTCCACATCGTGGTGCGAGCTGCCATAGACCACTGACTTGATAATCGCGTTGAGCCCGGGCACGTCGCCACCGCCGGTCAAAATTCCAATTCGCTTTGCTGCCATTTGATGACTCCTTTACCTGGCCCACAATAGGGCGCGGTTGTTCTGGGAACCGGCCCGCTGTCTGTCTATCGTGTGGATGGGGGTTCGAAGCTTAGGACTCGCCGATGAAGGGCTTGTCTAGCTTGTCCATTTCCCAGCCCAAATGATTGATGTAGAGCAGCACGACTTCGTGTTCGTTGCGCTCGCGAAATTTTTCAAACACCCGCTGCGGCCAACCATCACTCAGCTTCTCTCCCGGATCGGCATCTTTGTCGAAAAATCCGTTTCCATCATGAGGAATATCGAGGAAGTCGAGAACGTCGACGACGAGGTCGATATTCGACACTAAGACCGCCTGAGCAAAGTCACGGGCCAGAATGTCGTCGCCGTCTGAAATCCGTTCCCACAGCTTCGGTGCCGCGCGGCGAAGCCGCTGCCGGTTGAGCTTGTTGAGATGAATTCTGACCTTGAAGCTCTCGTAAACCGAGTAGGTCTTCAAAGCGCCGATCGAAACGGCACCCACGAGACTATCGAACCGCGACTGCCCGAGTGCTTTGTACGCATCGGTCAGTTCCACTTTTCGGAGGATAACACAGCGGCCCGACGCTACTTGAGTACTTCAAACTCAAACACCATCGCCTTACCCCTGACTACAAAACAAAGGTAGTACTCCCAAAATTTTCGAAATGGTCGCGATCGGTTCACCGCAAACTCAAATCCAAGCAATCGCCAGAAACGTAGTAGCTTCACCTGCAGCCGCTTCTCGCGCAACCTGCGCCGCGAGTAGTAGCTGAAGCCGCCGTCTTCGGTGAAATAGCGGAATGAAAACGAGTTGAGGTGCCAGCGATGGGTCGGGTCGCAGAACGAACTGAAGTCAGTGTAGTGAGGGGTCTCGATGATGATCGTGCCGCCTTGTTTAGTGACGCGGTGGAGCTCTTCAACTGTAGCGATCACGTCTACTACGTGTTCGATCACATGCACCAGATAGACTGTGCCGAAGGTGGCGTCTCGGAAGGGCAGTGAGCCCCGATCGATATCTGCGCGAATGTCCGCGTCGGTATCGGGATTGCTGTCGATGCCGAGCGCACCAGCGCGCTTGTTGCGCCCGCACCCGACGTCGAGTGCCGTGATCAATCTTGCGTCCGAGGCCAAGCGAAGATTGTAGCGATATCGATCTGAGGCGGTTCTAGCCGGCCGCGCTTGCCTCTACCGTCCTTCGCCAGCCACGGTACGACACCCTGGCCCGCCCGATGAGCGTCATAATCAAACGCCAGTTCTGAGCTAACAGGCGGAAGCGCTGGAATCGACTCATTTGCGGGAAATAGATGCCACGAAACGCGATGCGCGCGACCAGGTGCATGATCTGCTCGGCGATTGGTCTGGCGCTGAGGTACTCGATGGCTTGACGGTTGCGCTCAGGGCTGTAGGATGTTCGCCAGGCCTGCTCGACTTCGTCCGCGGCTTGCGTGACTGACATCTTTAGCGGCGTGTGGCACATCACGAACGGCGCAAAATCCATCCAGTGTTTGGGTCGCAGTAATCTGCCACTCTCAAGGAGGCGATCGTAGAGCGGGGTTGAGGGGAATGGCGTCAACTGGCCAAACACGGGCAGCCCTGGGGGCCAACTGTGAATTTTCTCCAGAGTTCTGTCAGCCACACCGCTGGTGTCGTTGTCCATGCCGAAGATGAACGAAGTAATCGCGTAGATGTTTCGCGACGCTAAGTTCTCGAGCACTTTCTGGTAATTCGAGGGCTTGCTGAAACCTTTGTTGACGTCCTTTAGATTGCCTTCGTCGATCGACTCCATGCCAATGAAAATCCAGCGGCCACCGGCTTCGGCGATAAGATCGACAAGTTCTTCGTCCTCGAGCAGATTGGCGCTGATCTGCGCAACCCACGGGACCTGAGCGCCGGCGGCGATCATATCGCGCAACAGAGACTTGGTTCTTACCCGATTGATGGCGAAGTTGTCGTCAACAAAGAAGACCGCGAACTGACCGTGCTCTTCGCGAGAGCGCTGCTTGAGGCGCATCAGCTCGCCGATGACGCTGTCGTTCGTGCGGAACCGCAGCGAGTCACCAAAGAAGCCGGTCACCGTGCAAAATTCGCAGCCGTATGGGCAGCCGCGGCCCGATTCAATGGGGATCACGCGGAACGACCCCCAGCCGGAACCCATCTTGCTCAGCCGCGAGCGCATGAACTTCGGCACCATGTTGAACTGGCCTAGGTCGAGGTCGCCCCAGCCGATGTCGGGGTACTTGTCAAGACTCGGTTTACGCTCTACGCCGTTTTCGTCAACGGGCTCATAGAGCTCTTTTAGCCGCCCATTCGCCGCGTCCTCGACGAGAACCGGCCAAGTTTCGTCGGCCTCGCCAACGGCTACGGCGTCAGCGTAACGCGGCCCGCCATCTTTGCCCAGAGCCTCGTTTGGCAACTCCGTTACATGCGGCCCGCCCATCACAACCGGAACCCCGGTTTTACGGATCGCAGTGGCCACGCGATAAGCGCGGGCGATCATTCGTGTCATCGCACCGATTCCAACCAGGCCGATGTCGTTATCAACTACGAATTTCGCCAACTGCGCATCGGTCATTGGTTTGGCGTTGCCGTCAATGAGCAAGACCTCGTGCCCTGCTGGCGTCAGCTTCTGGAGTAGAAACATCCAGAGATGCGGCATGAAGTTGCGAGTGACCCCGTTGTCCGGGTTATAGAGGAGAATTTTCATGGCTTGTTCGGTTCTGCGATTGTTCAGACCCTGGCCCGAATCAGCCGCTACTCAGAGGGAGAGTCGAACTCAAGATACATCTACAACACAAAGGATAGCCTTTTTGTCCATCGAACGCGAGCGCAACAGTACGCAAGGTGACCGCTCTAACGGAGCTGAGAGTCGAGATGTACGTGATGAGATGGATTGCAGGCCGGGTCGCATTTCTCACCGCGGGGCGCGAAATGCGGGCTAGAATCAGGGCGTATCTCAAGTGCTCCCAAAAATCGCAGCAGCAGTGATCGGCCTGGCTACTCTGCTGAGTGCGCAGGTGGGGTGGGTAGCCGAGACCCCCCACTTCCGCATCGTCGCGAGCCCCGAACTGCAACTAGAGCGAAACGACCTCGCCGCCGCCGCGGATCACCTTGAGAATATTCGCAGCCAGTTGGCCGCCGCCAGCCTGTCACCTCGACGATCGTCGGATGAGCGTCAGAATATTTTGCTCGTGCCAACCGTAGTCGACATGCGATCGCTGGTCGGTGGATTTGCGGGCCCTACAACGCGCGGGTTGACAATTAGCGGGGCCGATCGCAACCTCGTGTTGATCGCCTGGCATGCCGCCGGAGACGCCAAGGTCGCGCTCGCACACGAGTATGCGCATTTGCTTGACGATTCCGCCTGGCCGCGTTGGTTTGTAGAGGGCCGCGCCGAGTTTCTCGCTCGCTATCCGTCCGGAGATGTCCCCAACCACCTGGCGCGGCTGTTGCTCACCGAGTGGTTTGAACTCAGCGAGGTACTCGGCTCTAGCGACGAGGGCACCCCGCCCGAATCGTTCTACGCCGCATCTTGGCTTCTCTTCGATTGGCTGCTGCAGCGAGAGGGCAACGCGGCTCGCATTCGACCAGAAGCCCTCGACAAGGCTTTCGACGAGCTCGGACTCGACGGAGTTGACTCGGCGCTTTGGCAACACGCCGAAAATCGTCGTGCCGCATCACTACGGCGGAATGAAATTGTCAAATCAGCAGCATCCAACGGAGCTGTCCGTGCCATCGAACCGTGGGAAGTTCCGCTCTTTAAGGCTGAAATCTCGCACGCGGTAGGTGATCTCGAAAATGCGTCAGCGCGACTAACCCAGCTTGTTCAGAATTATCCGAACGTTCCTCAGGTCCACGCCGCCAGAGGCCTAGTTGCGATTGTCACCAACGATTACGACATAGCCGAATCGGAACTCGCGAAAGCTGTCGAACTCGGCGACCGCCGGGCGGTTACGGCATATCGATACACGCTGATGCTGATGCGTCCCGGCAGCGATACGAGTGCGCGCGCGTTGGCGGCGGTAGAAAATTCGCAACGAGCGCGCGACCGGGTCCCTGATAAGCCACGCTACCAACTGGCCGCCGCGCAGGCTCAGATGTTGGCCGGAGAGTGGGATCTCGCATTTGAGGAGCTTAGGCGTCTGGCTGAATTCCCCGGCTGGTCGGATCGCGCCGATCGTGAGGCGGGCGAAGTGCGGCGTAGGCGGGGCCAGCGGTTGGCGCAGCACGCGGCGCCGCCGCTCGCCTATAGCGGACCTTCAGCCGTGACCTACCAGCCGAAGATCGCCGAGCCCGATCCGCTGCCAGCCGCTCCGCCCGAGCCCAGCAAGCCAGCCCGCCAATCGAGTTGGCCTCCACCCGGAACAACGCTCGTCTACGGACGTATTGGTTGGGTCGAATGCTCGGGCGCGGAGCGAACGATCGTATTGAGCACGCCGCGGCTGCGGCTGGTGTTTCGAGAGAATCCGAAGAGTCCGCCGCGGCTAATATTTCCCCCGCTGAAGTGGAAAGAGCTGCCGTGCGAAACCTACGGCTGGACAGTCAACATCGCCTACAAGCCGTTGCGAGGGGCGGGCGAGGTAACCGGAGAAGTAGTCGCGATTCGATTCTAGACCCCACTGCGCGCCCTCTCGCGGAGATTTGTGGAGCTTGGGTTAATTGGAGGCTGTAAGGCTTGAAGAATGTGTCGATAGTCGAACTACTGACGCTCTGGATTGCGCGCGAAGCCGCGGAAGCTGAACCCCGTCAGGGGTGACGTTTGAATTAGCCTAGGGTGCAACCCTAGGATTTAAAGTCGGCGCTGTCGGTGAAAATGCTACAGGAAACGACGTTTCCCCGCTCACATGATTCCGTACTTCGCGAAAGCCTCCGCGGCGGGCATCCCGTCTTCGATCGCTTTGCGAACTGTCTTCTCGCCTCGCGCCTTCTCAACGGCGTCTACGAACGCTTCTTCTTCGACTTCTTTCGGCACCACGCAAACTCCATCGACATCACCAAAAATAATGTCGCCGGGATTGATCCGCACCCCCTCCAGCTCGATTGGCGAACGGAAATCGATGACCTTGCCACGTGGGCCTTGGTCCTGCGCATAGGGCCCGTAGCCAAAGGTCGGAAAGTTGAGCGCGGCGATGCTGGAAGTGTCGCGGAAATACCCATTCATAACGGCACCCGCGGCTCCGAGGTGCATCGCGCGGATGCTCATCAGCTCGCCCCACAGGGCGTAGCGCGGTGACCCCCCGGTGCACACGTAGACCTCGCCATGCTTGAGGTCATCGAGCGCCTCGAGCATCAGCCCGAATGCTCTAGCCATCACCTCGCCCGAGCCTTCAGAAGTTTCTTCGAAGACGTCGGCTTCGAGCACCGGCATAGCCCGGCCGATGATCACCATGTCGTCGCGTAGCGGACGGATGCGGGGCGGCAGAAACTGGTGGATCAGGCCCAACTTGTCCATCACGTCACCGACGACAGCGGTGAAGAGTTCTGTCCGCGCAAGATTGAAAAGCTGTTCGTCCGTGTTCCAGTGTTTTGCCATGCAGTTTCCTACGGGCGCGGTGTCATCTGGAGGTCTGGCGAGTAACGCTGAATCACGTCGAGAACCAAGCGTGCTCGTCTGACTCGCTCGCGCGACAAGGCAATCGCGGTGGCCTCGATATGGCTGCCGCTGGGGTAAATGTCCGGGGAATTCTTGAGTCCGAGCTTGACGTAGAGTGGCGCACCTACCCGAATAAACTCCGGCACTTCATAGTGCCTGATAAATCCTCCGATATTGTCGGGCGCTTCGACGTAGAGGTCGATTGGCGCGTTGATCGCCGCACGGATTGCCGCCAATTGGGGCAGCGTCAGATCGGACGGAACGTTAATCGTTGTCGCGCCTAGATCCTCCAGCACTCGTGCTGAGGCGGGATTTGCGGGAGCCATCATCACCGACGTCTTGATGATCAGATCGCCCGGCAACTCACCCGTCCTCTTCATCTCGTTGATCACGCTGAGCAATCCAATGTCCGACACCAGCACGCTGCCGATACCCAGCGCGACCGCGCGTTTGATGTCTTCAATCGCATAGACGAGCTGATCGCTTCCGCGTAGACTCAGTCCAATCGATTTTCCAGCGGCTGAGTATGCTTGGGCCCCGATGTCGAAAGTCGCGCGCGGCCCGACGAACAGGTTGACCTCGATTTGCTGTTCTTGGCCGATCGAAACCATCTCGCTGATTTCGTCGCCGGTCAACAGCATGATTCCGCTGCCTTGGCTGATGCGGTGGACCGGCACAGCGCGACTGGCCGCCTCATCAAGCACCGCACGGAAGGCGTTGGGCCCTTCAGTACTCGGAATCTCTACGCGGTATTGAGCCCCGTCGGGGAATCGCTTGGCGGACGAGGGCGCCGGCGCCGGATCTTCCCCGGGCCATCCCAGTTTTCGAAGCGTACTGCGCGTTTCTTCCATGCTTCGACCTAAACCGTCGCGGGAGTCACAACTAGCCCTGGGCGGTCGAGGTCAGCATACATAATCTCGCTAACGCTTCCGGCTTTCTCGAATTCCCGGCTGACGGCCTCAACGGCAGCGCGCTTGCCCGTCTCATAAAAGACCAAGATCGCCGGTCCGGAACCGCTCAGAGCGCAGCCCAGAAGCCCGTCGGTGCGCAATCGGAGAATCGCCTCCATACCCGGAATCTGAGACTGGCGGTAGGGCTGATGCAGCCGATCTTCAAACGCCTCGGGGAAAGCGTCACGGCTACCTGTCAGCAGCGCCGCGACCAGCAATGTGGCTCGCTGGATGTTGAATACCGCGTCTTCTCGCGAGTACGTCGCCGGAAGCGCTTCCCGCATATTCGTGGTGGAAAGTTCGAAATCCGGGCAAACCGTCGCCACCGAGAATGCCCGAGGCACCTCGAGACGTACAGCTCGAGTGATCCCGTCGGCTCCGATCGCCGCGGTGATTACGGAGCCCAGCACGGCGGCGGCAACATTATCGGGGTGTCCTTCGATGCGGACGGCTTCATCAAGTAGCCGGTGCTCGTTCCAATCGAGGCCTAGAACGCAATCAGCGATGGCAACGCCGGCGACCAGCGCGGCGGCGCTCGAACCAAACCCCTTCCCTACGGGTATGTCATTCTCGATCGACAGATCGACCGGCGGAAGGTCTAGGCCCTGGGCTTTGGCCACAGTCAACGCTGTCTGCCATATCAGGTTTGACTTGTCTTTCGGAATCAGTTCCGTATCTCGCCCAGTAGCCCGGATTCGGAGTTCTCCCGAGGGCTGAAAGCGGCACGTTAGGTAGATCCGTAGGGCTAACCCCAGCGTGTCAAAGCCGGGTCCCAAATTCGCGCTAGACGCTGGAACACGGACCACAGTCTGCGCGGACATAAGGATGAATTATATCCCAGGGGCTCCAGACCCGCGGGGTCTATGCGTCCGGCTTGTTTCGCAGTTCAGCTCGCCGCCTGAGAATTTCCTCGAGCCGCGCGGCAATTCTCTCTTCGATGCCACGCCCGCTCGGAAAGTAGTAGCGCGCACCCTCTATTTGGTCGGGCAAACAGGCCATACCCGGAATCGCGTCGGCCTGCTGGTGCGCATGCTCGTAGCCTCGACCGTAGCCCAATTCGCCCATTAGCTTTGTGGGGGCGTTGCGCAGGTGCAGTGGCACGTCGGCATTGGGCGTGCGCCGAACATCATCTTGCGCGGCGGAAAACGCTTTGTAAACTGCGTCTGATTTGGGCGCTAGCGCTAAGTAGACCGCGACCTGGGCGAAGTACAGATCTCCCTCCGGTTCGCCTGTGAAGCGAAAGGCGTCAACGGCCGCCATCGCCTGCTCCAACGCGCGCGGGTCAGCGAGGCCGATATCTTCCGCAGCGATGCGCACCAGGCGGCGGCCGATATAAAGGCGGTCTTCCCCGCCCTCGAACATCCGCGCCAGCCAATACAATGCCGCATCTGGGTCGCTCGATCGAATCGACTTGTGAAGCGCCGAAATGATGTTGAAGTGCTCTTCGCCACCTTTGTCGTAGCGCGGCAGCTTGCGTTGCAGAGCATCTTCTAGCAGTTGCTCGGTCACAGTCGCGCCGGCCGCGGCCTGCACCACCGTCTCAAGCGTTTGTAACGCCGCCCGAGCGTCGCCGTTCGAGAACAACGCGATGCGCTCAAGCAGTTCCGCCGGCATGTCCGGATCGAGATGAGCGAGGCCGCGGTCCGAGTCCTCGAGGGCGATCTTAAGCAACCGGCACAGCTCGTCAACTGTCAATCCGCGCAGCACGTATACCTTCGCGCGCGATAACAGAGCCGAGATGACCTCGAACGACGGGTTCTCGGTAGTCGCGCCGATCAGCACAACATCGCCGCTTTCTACATACGGCAAAAATGCGTCTTGTTGGGCCTTATTGAAGCGGTGGATTTCATCGACGAAAACAATCGTCCGCCTACCGGCGCGCCGCAGCCGCTCGGCATCCGCCATCACGGCCTTCACATCTTTGATGCTGCTCAAGACGCCGCTGAAAGCGACAAACTCACAACGCGTCGCGCGCGCAATAATACGCGCCAAGGTAGTCTTACCAACACCCGGGGGACCCCAAAGGATCATCGAGCTGAGCTGGTCGCTCTCGATCTACAGCCGCAGCGGCTTAGCTTCGCCCAGCAGGTGCTCTTGGCCGACGTAGGTGTCGAGCGATCGCGGGCGCATGCGGTCGGCTAGAGGCCGGCCTAGGTCTGAATCTTCGAGAGGAACCGGGTCGAACAACCCCATCGTTACTTGCGTTGGCGCGCGGCCTCATAAAGAATAACCCCCGCCGCCACCGCGGCGTTGAGCGATTCGACCTGTTGGGTGGGAATCTCGAGTGACGTCGCGGCGCTCCGCAACACCGGCGCGATCCCGTGTGCCTCCGAACCGATCACGACCGCCGCCGAGCCCGAGAAATCAGCGTCGCCGACCGACACGTCTCCACGCGCCGTCGCCGTGTAGAGGGTTGTCCCCCGCCGTCGCGGCCTTGATCAAGAATTCATCGCGATCGACGCCATGAACGAAGGGCAGGCGAAACAGAGAGCCCGCCGCCGCCCTCAGAGTTTTGGGGTTCGTTGGGCTAGCCGAGCCTTTTAGAAAAACCACCCCCGAAGCACCAAATGCCTCTGCTGAGCGCACGATCGTTCCGACGTTCCCAGGATCTTGCATCGAGTCGAGAACAACGGCGAAACCGCTCATAACGACCGGCAGATTTGACTCCGGCAGTTTCACGAGCGCCAACACGCCTTGATGGTGCGCTGTCGTCGAACACTCCGCAAACAAGTTATCGTCGACAATCCGCACAGGCAGATTTAGGTGCAGTGGCATCATACGCTCAAGCTTCGGCCTGGCCGCATTCGTAGCGAAGATGCTACGAATCTCGATGCCGGCACGCAACGCCTCTTCAAGCAGGTGAATCGACTCGGCAATCGCGAACCCGTCGGAGGTCGTGGCTCCTCGCGAGGCAGCTCTCCGCAGCATCTTCAGCAACGGGTTGCCGCGGCTTGTAATTGTTTCGACTCGCAAGAAAGTCCCTCAGCGTAGCAGTCTGTACAGTAAAATCCATTGATGGCTCGATGCGATCGGCTCGATGTTGACCTGATGCGTCCGGGCCGGCCGGTTCTTCAGCCGACAGCGTCCAAGATCCGGCGAGGTTCGGTTGTCGCAATCCCTACCGATACGCTCTACGGTTTAGCGGCGGACCCGTTCAACGAAGCGGCGGTCAGAAAGATTTTTCGCATCAAGCGGCGTCCTGAGACGAAGCCAATACTGCTGCTGATCGACAGCCTACACCGTCTGAAAGGCCTCATCCAAGCGCCGCCCGAGCATTTTCAGGTACTCGCTGAGAAGTTTTGGCCCGGACCGCTGACGCTGATTCTGCTTGCCGACAAGAACGTACCAGCGTGCATCACCGCAGGCAGCGGCACCGTCGCAGTGCGCCTGCCGCGAAGCCCGCTTGTAAGAGCGCTCTCTCGACTGACTCGCCGTCCGCTTACCGGGACTAGCGCAAACATTTCGGGGCGGCCGGGCGCTCGATCCGCTGATGAGGTCGAGCGTCAGATTGGGACGAGGCTCGATCTGTTACTCGACGCCGGCCGAGTGACCCGATCGACGCCCTCTACGATTGTTGACCTCTCCGGCGATTCGCCGAAAATCGTACGCGCGGGCGCGATTCCGGCGGACGAAATATGGTGCAGTCTCGCAGGGCGCTGAATAACCTCGCGGCCGTTTCATACGTCCAAACCACTTGGACGCCAAAGGAGGGCATGGATTTTGATTACGAGAAGAATGTTTTCGCTGAGTGTGATGGCTGCGGCCGCGAGTACGCGCGCACTGCGAGCGGCCGGCGTTGACGGCAAATGGGAAGCATCGATTGAAAGCCCGATGGGCGCCATGACAATGACGTTTGACCTCAAGTCGGACGGCGAAGTGCTGACCGGTAGTGTCGGCAACGAAATGATGGGCGAGTCGGAAATTCAAGACGGAAAAATTACCGGCGACGAAGTTTCATTCGTACAAGTCATGAAACGCGGCGAACGCGAAATGAAATTCAAATACGAGGGCAAGTTAGCCGGCGATGAGTTGGAACTCACCCGTTCGATGGACGGCGGCGGTGGTCGAGGTCCCGGCGGCGGAGGGCCACGTGGCGGAAGACAGGGTGGCGGCGGTGAGCGCAGACCCGGCGGCGGCGGCCAGGGTGGCCCCGCAGGCGGGCGCGGCGGTCGAGGTGGCGGCGGTATGGGCCGGCCTACGACGTTCACCGCCAAGCGCGTCCACTAGCCCGCATTTCTCACCACCTGACGGCGAAAGTACGCGATAGGTGCGCCACTACTTCGTTGCACTCGATCGTCGTGCTCAACGGACTATCAAGTACGCCTCCGCGCGCCGATCGTCGCCCGCCTCGTACTGACGCACCTCTCACGCACCTTCGCTCGCCACGTGGTGAGAAATGCGGGCTGGCCGGACTCTCCACGGGCCTGACGACGTTCAGTCGCTCAAGTGAATCTTCAGCATCTGACCCATGTCGTACCGTGGCGGCTTACGGTTCGCGAGCAATTCTTTTTGCTCCGCCAATGCCGAAACGAGCAGCGGCATGGCGATCGTCGAGTCGCAATGGCAGTCGACCATCTTGGCCCCTTTGGCTAGCTTTCCCCAGCTCTGCGACTCGGCGAATGTGCAGCCTGAAAGTCCGCCCCAGTGTGGCGCGTCTGTCACGACTTGCACGCCATAGCGATGTCCGGTCTTGTTTTTGTTCATCAGAATCGCCACGACTTCTGTTTGTTGCGTGTAATTCTTCGGAGTTCCACCGCCAAAATAGATCACCCCGGTGGCCTTGGAGTCGGCGACGACATTAGTAATTTCGAGCACGTCGGCCATCATGTCGAACAGCAGTCGGTTTTCGCCTCGGTGGCGGCTTTCGGCGACGCCAATACCAATCGAACTGTCACCAATCGCGGGGCAAAATAGTGGCACGCTATGCTTAGCCGCAGCCGACACGATACCGTGCTCGCTACAGTCTCGCCCCAGCTCTTTCCCTAACAAGTAGAGAAACTCTCGGGTCGTGTACGGCCGTGACTGGTCGAGCCGCGATGCGAAACTGCCAATCCACAAATCGTGTTCTCGGAAGCGTACTTCATCCGCGAGAACGTCGTACATTCGATCGACCATATGGTCGCCGAGCGCCTCGTCGTCCAGCTCGTGCGAGCCCTGGTAATGGTAGAAACCCTTGGTCTCGTGGATGTCATGAAAGAAGTTTGCGCCGGTTGAGGTCAGCACGTCGATCAGACGGTTCTCGATCATGAAGCGCACAATGCGGCGCATGCCGCCGGGCACCATCGCTCCAGAAAGCCCCATCAAAATTGTGCATTCCGGGTCGGCCAACATCTCCTTCCAAACCCGAAAGGCGTTTCCAAGTTGACGACCCTGAAAGGCGGTTCCCGCCATCTTTTCGAGCACCGCCGATGCCGACGACTCGCCATCAATCGAGAACGGTTTCGTCGGCTCCGACAATAGGCCGTCTTTTGTGTGTTCCATATCTTTTGGAGCCGCCCATGCTACCAGAGGCGATATGCTGAAAAAATCGTAGTGGCATTGTCGAACCCATCGCTAACCGCGCCGTCTGACCAGGAACTCGTCATTCTGGCGAAGTCCGGCGACGCCGATGCGTTCACTCAGCTAATCGATCGTAACGCGCCCAAGGTCTATCGCACCGCTCGGCACATCACCAAAAACGACGCCGACGCGGAAGATGTGCTCCAAGAAGCGTTTCTAAAAGCGTATTCCAAACTGGATCAATTCGAGGGCACGGCGCAGTTCTACACGTGGCTGACCCGCATTGTGGTCAACGAAGCGCTGATGCGGCTGCGAAGCCAAAAGCGCCGCAAGACGGTTTCGCTCGACGAGGAGTTACAAACCGAAGACTCATCGATTGTTCGCGAGACGCGCTCTCAGGGTGAAACGCCTGCCGAGGCATTCGAACGCTCTGAGGTAGCCGATGTCGTCGCCCACGCAATTGATTCGCTCGACGAGAAGTACCGCGCCGTATTCGTTTTACGCGGCGTCGAGGGGTTTTCAACCGAGGAAACCGCACAAATGTTAGAGCTATCGACATCCGCCGTCAAGTCGCGGCTGCTGCGCGCGCGGCTAAAACTAAAAGATCAACTCAAAGGGGTATTGGGAAATCATGTCGGGTCAGCGTAAGGTCGATTGCCGCAAATTCTTGATAGAGGTCTCGAGCTATATCGATGGCGATCTTGACCCGGAATTGCGCTCGCACCTTGAGTCGCATCTCAATAATTGCCAAGAGTGCTGGGTGATGTTCGACGAAACACGCCGCACGGTTGAGATTGTTGAGAACACTGACTGCCACCCGTTGCCCGACGAAATGCGAGAACGTTTGTTGACGACGCTCCGAGAGCGCATGAAATCCAGTTAGTTCGCATTTCTCAGCACGTGGCGAGAAAAGCTGGTTAACCCGGCCACCGCCCTCCGTGGTTGGGCGGATCATGCAAGGGTGAAACTTGAGATGCCAGGAGGCGACGTTGCGCTTCGCTGTACCGAGCCGCGCCGCCGTGCGGTGCGGTGCACACGTCGCCGAAAGGACCGCACCGCGAGGCGGCGCGGCTCGGTATCGCGACCGGTTTCGTCCAGCAAGTAGCTTGGCGAGCAGCTTGAAAAATCAATTTTCGGGTTGGTTCGTTTTATGACGCTGCATGACGGTAGTAGGTCGATCCCCCTATCGAGCCGCTAGCCCATCGGTGCCAAAATCCTGGCACATCGTCCCCGCAACGGTCGATAAGTAGCCAATGGCTCCGATTTTTCCAAGTATTCTGCCGAAGGTACCAGCGAGACACTCAGGCATATACCTGTGGCGAGCGGTTCAAGCCGCTGCCCTATTCGCTTTCGCGGTCGGGTTGAGCGCTCAGGCGCCTCCGCAGGTGTTTGAAGACGCCAAAGACCCGACGACTCGGCTAAATGCGGCGGCTGCCGGACCGGATGTTGTCCGCGAGCGTTGGGTCAGCACGCGACTTGAAAGTTTTACCAGCGGACCGCTCGACCCCTCCCGTCGGCCACGCTCGCGAGCGGAAAGCGGCCCGCGCCGGCTCCGCCTCAACTTATTTCCCGATGCCGACGCTATATTCACTCAGACTGAGCGACGCGAGACTGCCGACGGAGTGATCTGGAAAGGCCGCTCCGAGAGCGGCGGCGAGGCCCTGGTGCTGGTGAGAGCGGGCAGCATCACCGCCAATGTGCGACTTGGCGACGGCCGTTTTTTCCATGTGCGCTCCGGCCCGGGTGTAGATTCTCCCGACGTCATCCGCGAGGTCGTATTCCAACGATCCGGGTTTATCGACGATGCGGTCGAGCCGCCTGATTTGCCGCAACCGGCTGCCCTTCGACCCCAACCCGTGCGGGCCAACCCCGAACCGATTGCGCAGTCCAGCTCGACAATTGACGTCGTGGTGGCTTACTCGCCTAGCGCACGCCAGGCGCGTGGTGGGCAGACGGCAATTGAGAATCTGATTCAGTTGACAATTGCCGAGACGAACAGTGGCTACGGACGAAGCGGAGTCGGAGCCCAAATGCGCCTCGTCCACATGCAGGAGTTGGCGCCGGGCGCATCTGAAGCGGCAAATATTGGCTTTCTAAACCACATCACCTCGGGGCTCAGCAGCCTGCGCAGCCTGCGGGATCAACACGGCGCCGACCTAGTCAGCTACTGGATAGACGGGCCCGGTTCAAACGGCGGCGTCGTCGGAATCGCGTGGTTGATGACGAACCCAAGCAGTTCGTTCGCGTCGCGCGGCTTCATCGTTGTCGAGAGCCGTTTCGCCTCCGACCCGGCCTACACCTTCGCGCATGAGACCGGTCACAACATGGGAGCGAATCACGACTGGGACGTTAGCGGAAATCCGGGCGCGTTCGACTACTCTCACGCCCACAAGGACGAAACCGGTTCGAGCCCGTTCCATACTGTCATGGCGTATCAGTGCAACAACGCTCCCTGCACTGCGATCAATAACTGGTCAAACCCGTCCGTCAACTTCCAGGGCCGCCCGACAGGCATCGCCGCGGGACAAACCCGCGCCGCCGACAATGCGCGCACTCTGAACAGCACCCGCTCGATCGTTGCAGCTTTCCGCTCCGCGTCCGGAGGTGGCGGCAACACCGGCGGTCCACAGAACCGCGAACCGTCGGCGGTCTCGATCGCTCCCAACAGCGGAAGCGGCGGGTCCGAGACTTTCACGCTGACCTATTCCGACCCGGACGGTATTAACGACCTCGCATTCGTGCACTGGTTGCTCAACACCTCGCTCGCTTACGGCGGGTCATGCGGCGTTCGCTACAGCCCGGTCACGGGGCAGTTTAATCTCGTCAACGAAGCCGGCAGCGCCTGGCAATCGCCGGCGACGGTGGGAACGGTTTCGAACAGCCGCTGCAGCGTCGATCTAAGTGCCACACAGACCCAAAGCTCCGGCTCGACTCTAACCCTTTCACTACCCGTCGAATTCACTGCGGCGTTTGCGGGCGCGAAGTTCGCTTGGATCCAGGCAGAAGACAAATCCGACGACGACAGCGGCTGGCAGCAGTTGGGCGCTTGGACCGTTCCGTCGAGCACTCCCCGCGGTGGCGGAGGCGGCACGAATCCTCCACCCTATGGGACAGCACCGTCAGCCGGACAGATCACACCCTCGAGCGGGAACAGCGCGACGCAGGAATTCTCGATGACGTTCAGCGACCCGGACGGTGCCGGCGACATCGAGAACGCCTATTTTCTGGCGAATACAACGGCGACCTGGCCCGGCGCCTGCGGCCTGCGCTATAGCCGCTCGACGAACCAGTTGCGCATCGGTACGGATTCAGCCAGCGGATGGGCCGGCGCGCTCAATCCCGGTTCGGGCAGCATCGAAGACAGCCAGTGCAGCGTGGACGGCGACAGCGTTGAGGTCACTGATGCAGGCAATCAGCTAACCCTCACGATGGAGGTCGCATTTAAAGATTCGTTCGGCGGCGCACGCGGTCTTTTCCTCTCAGCAGAAGACAGCCAGGGCAACTCGACTGAGTGGAAGTCGGTTGGAAGCTGGAGCGTTCCCGGCAGCGGCGGAGGCGGCGGCGGAACCGGGGGCACGGACCCCGGCTGCGCGAATCCGACAAACCCGTTTGGAGGCTGTGGCGGCACGGGTGGAACCGGCGGCACAGGTGGCCCGGGCGGTGGTGGATCAACACCAGGCTGCACGAATCCATTTAGTGGCTGCGGCGGCGGGGGAGCGGCACCGCAAGCGCCGACTCCCGCATCGGTTAAACCATCGAGCGGCCGCGGGGGCCGGCAAGACTTTTCGTTCCAATTCTCCGATGGCAATGGAACGGCCGACATGCGCCGGGTTTTCTTCGTTTTCACTCACAACGAAAGTTGGCGAGACGCCTGCGGACTGCGCTACACACTTGCCGAGGACTTGCTCGAAATCGCTCGCGATGACGGCTCGGGCCTCTCGAGCGGGCTGCACCCCGGGAGCAGCAGTATCGGGAACTCCCAATGTTCGATCGACGGTTCGACAGTCGAGGTCAGTCTCGACGGCAACGAGCTCACGATCAATTTCTCCATCGCGTTCAAGGCGTCGTTCACAGGTCCGAAGAAGACGCTGTTGCTGATCGAAGACCGCGGCAATCTCTCAAGTGGCTGGCGCGAGCTCGGCGAGTGGACGGTCGATCTCACCGTAGCCCCGGGTGGAAATACTCCGTCGCAGCCCGGTCCGCCGCGCGCTGAAGCCGACCTCCCTGCGAGCGGTCGTGGCGATCAAGCGACGCTAACCCTTCGATTTAGCGACAACGAGGGAGCGGAAGGCATCACCCACGCCTACTGGATTTTCAACGGCAGTCTGCGCTGGGCCTCGGGCTGCAACTTTTTCTATGACCCCCAAGATGGTGTTCTGGGTTTGGCCAACGATACCGGCAACGAATGGGTAGCCACGATCACACCTGGCGGCGGGGTGCTCGAAAACAGGCAGTGTTCGGTCGACGGCCGTTCCGTCTCGGTCGACAGATCGGGCGACACGCTCGCTCTAACATTGACGTTGAATTTTACGCCGTACTTTAGCGGCCCGAAGAACATCTTCGCCGTCGCCGGAGACGGCAGCAGCCAAGCTTCCGGCTGGGAACACATTGGAAGTTGGTACGTCGAAGGGCCGGCAGTAGCTAGCCCGCCGGCGGGGCCGATTCCCGAGGGCGTCTCGCCCGCCGACGGCACGGGCTCGGCTGCAAGTCTGGTTTTCACCTACTCAGATGCCGATGGCGTTGAAGATCTTGACGTCGTTTTCGGTTGGATCAACTCCGATCTCGTTTCCAACGGCGGGTGCATTTTCAGCTATCAACCGGCGACCGGAGAATTCAGCTTGGTGAACGACATTGGCGATGGCTGGCTGGCTCCCGTCGCGCTTGGCGAAGGCGCCGTCGCCAACAGCCAATGCGCGATCAGTGGTGCCGCTTCGAGCGTCGGCGATCGAATTCAGCTCGATCTCGACTTTAATTTCGCAAACGCTTTTTCAGGCACAAAGAAAATCTATATGATCGCGATCGACAAATCCGATGCGCTCAGCGCATGGGTCGACGCCGGCACCTGGAACGTCCCGTAAATCGACTCGACCGACCTACTGGACCGCAATCAGTTCGACGGAAAGCTTGACGCCGTCCGGCTGATGTGCCTGAACCAGAGTCAACACCGGCGCTTCCTCGGGAAACGTTTGAGCAAACAGTCGCTGAAACTCGTCCGCGTCGCCGAGATCAGCTAGATAGGCCCGCACGCTGACCACGTGGCCGAAGCCCATCAGTCCCAACTCCAACAGAGATTTGTGCTTTTCGACCACAGCCTCGAACTGCTCGTCGAATGTTTCGCCATCAGCCCTCATAGCCGAGGCATAGAGTGTGTCGCCGGCCAGTGAGCCCGGGCTTCGCAGCGCTGTCGGCTCTTGATCGAACATGAACAGACGGGTGATGTAGTCGTCGTCAGCCGCGACAAATGTAATCTCGGTCAAGATGTCGCCGGGAAGCCTTGAGAGGGCGACCGCCGAGCGGCTAGGCGCGCCGCCGACGCTGAAACGATCGGTGAATGTCGTGTCAATCTCGGCTGCAACCGCTGTCGGCGGAGAATATGTGTGAGAGAAGGCCACGTTCTGGAAACTCAGACCCGTCGCCGCTAAGATGTGCCCAATCGTCGTAATCGTCTGGTCGGCTTGGGCAGCGGTCCCTTCGGCCAGATCGCCGCTCTTAGGGTCGCGTCCTCCTTGCCCCGAAACATAGACGGTCTGGCCCGCGCGAACGGCGGACGAATAGGGTCCCATCGCTGCTGGAATGACGTCTTCGGATGGGCGAATCACTTCGATAGCGGCAGCGTCGGCGTAGGCTGTACAAGTAACCATCACCCCGGCCCCACCTGGAAGGGCGGGAAACTCCAACGTAGTCCGCGCCGGGTAGGCGCCCTGCTCGAAAAAGCTACCGTAGACGGCATTCATTTCGGCATAGTTATTCATGTCTGAAAGATGGACATGACAACTGACAACATTGGAATACGTGAGCTCTAACTGCTTCAGAAGGGCACCGAGCTGTTCCATCACGGCTGTGGTTTGCGCGTCGATCGGAGCTGCCGCGTCCGCCGCCGCGATTCCGCCCAGGTAGAGCGTTCTGCCGACGAGAATTCCATCCGCGGAATCGCCTCCACCCGCCGTCAAAAATTGCCTCGATACCCGCACGGGCGCGACGCGCGCCTCCTTCGGCTCGGGCTCGTCTTTGACACAGCCAATCAGCACCAACAGGACTACGAAAAAAATGCGCTGCACGCCCTTAACCTATCAGAGGCGCTGCACGGAGACCGACCGGGCGACCCCAGATCAGTTGAATTCTGCGTCGAGAAACAGGCCGAGCAACAGCCACCGAATATAGGGCGCTTTGCCGAAAAACTTGCGCCCCTTGAGCTCGCTGCAGCAGCGTTTATTTGGCGAAGCTGCGCGTAGAGCGGTCTCACAATCGCCGAGCTCACAAAGAGTTTGCCCGGCGACGTTGCGCTTCGCAGTACCGAGCCGCGCCGCCGTGCGGTGCGGTGCACACGTCGTAGAGAGGACCGCACCGCGAGGCGGCGCGGCTCGGTTCATCGAAAGGTTTCGTCCAACAAGCGGCTCGTGTTGGCAGCTCGAAGAATCGCGTTTCGGGTCAGGGGTCGGGGTCAGCCAGACGAGCTCGCCGCGGACTAACACCGTTGCCAACAGCGCCAACCCATCCAGCAGTTTCTTCCGGCTACGGCATCACGGCCCAACAGACCGCGACGTCAAGCGACCCCGAGTTCGCGTCCGCCACATTTGCCCCGGTCGCGGTGAAGCGAGCCAGTACATCACGGGCGGCCGATGTCGAACTCTTAAACAGATTGGTGTCTTGCATGGCGACGTTCCCGGCAGGTTGAAATACGTCAAATGCTCCGGCATAGAACGCTGCACCGGACGAGTCGCCGACACTCACCGTCATCGCCGTCAGTCCGCCGCCGGTGAAGGCTTGAGAATGTTTCACATTCATACCGCTGATCTTCGCCCGGGCGGGCAAATTGAACAGCACGATGTCTTCAATCGCCGATGCCGCCGTTAGCGCGCTTTCCGGCACGGTGAAGGTCTCACACGACGGCGTTGATCCACCAGGAGCGATCGAAGCACCCGCGCCAGGCGCAACATACAGGCCCGGCCCAACAGTTACGGCCGTCGTGGTCGTCGGAATATAGGGCATCAGGGCTCGATCGGTAACCGACTTGTGGACCATGAATCCCCAAATATCAAAGGTGAAATCCGCGAGTCCCGCTTCGACTACTTTGCAGCGGACCACAACCCCATGTGCGCCGCCTGAGTCGCTGGTGATCGGTCCGGCGACTCGTATCCAATCGTCCTCCGTCCTGGCGGTCACCTCGTAGTTGATCGCCGCCCCGCTGCCGTTGAGGCGGCAGCCCGCGTCCGCGGTGATCACTCGCACCCAGTAGCTCATCGTGTATCTCGTGTCCGGCAACAGTCCAGTCACCGGGTTGATACCGGCGATGATCTCTTGAAATTGTGTTGGGCTCGCCACGCTGGTACGGCTAATTTGCTGCGTCACGCCTAGCGGATTTGTATCGCTCACCAAGGAAGTGTCGCCGGCCGCGAACCATGGGCCGGCGGTCAAGTCGTCGCTCTGCTTGGCAAAGTTCGTAACCGGGTCCGCGAGAATCGCGCCCGCGGCTGTGGACATCCGCTCGCCATAGCGGCTCACGCCTGGGTTCGACCTGCCAATGAGCGTCACGCTTTCGAGATGTCCCGATGGGGATTGCACGTCGCAAGTCGAAGTCCATGAGGCCACGATGCGACAATCCTCACATCTTTCGCCGATGACGCACCCACCCGGGACCACGAGATTCTCGGCCGTAATCCCTTTGCCCTTCTTGAGTTCCAATCCAGGAGAGCCCTCTAACACCCCACCACTGATCGAGATCCCGTGGGTGAAGCTGAAACCGCCCTGGTGGGCGGCGCCGACAGGGTCGAGAACTCGAATTCCAAACTCGTTCAGCGCCTCCATATAGATCGTTCGAATTGAGCCGCCGACGAGCGAACCGACCTCTATCGCCCCATACGACGCTTCGGTGGTAAAATTGAAAATATCGATGTTTTGGATACTCGAGCCACTCGCAAACCGAAAGCCCCAACCAGCGTTAAAAGAGCCCGACAGTCGCGAGTCGCGAAAGCTATGTTGATTGTTGATGCCGCGCAGGCCAATGCAGTTCGCGACCCGGCTGCCGCCCGAGCAAAATATCCTACCAAACCGCGAGCTAAACGAATCCGCCTCGACCATTAAGAAAAAGACACCGCCGCGACCGTTAGCCGCCCACGGATCCAACGTATTTGCAATCGGCGTGCCGAGAGTAAATGTGGTTGGGCTTGCTTCAAGGTGGCGTTCCATCAGGTAGACAAGCGGACCCTCGTTGCTCGCGAAGTAGTCACGCTTAAACTCCGTTTGCAGGTTGAGGTGATCAGCGAATTCCTGAGCAAGGTTGCTGCGCTCGAGCGATGACTGATCGACCGTGGCTCCGCCGCACCCCGAGGAGCATGGAGATCCGGTCCCGAGCGCTCCAACTAGGCTAAATAGAGTCGATGAAAGCGCGACGGCGCGAAACGTCCCGGCCGCGCCGGCCGCGGTCGTCTCGGCGGTGGTTGAAATCGTAATCTGATCTCCATCCTTGAACGTTGAGGCGCTGGCTACCGACACCCCGATTGCCGCGCCGACAACTGAGGTGATGCTCGTAACCGCGACTGGCGCCGCGAACGAAGTTGTATATGTCGGGTACGGGCCGCTGGCTCGCGAGCCGCCGCCAGAGAGTGTCAAGTCGACCGTATCGCCTGCGGAGGCGTCGGCGTCGAATCAGATCGAAGCGCTTTGCGTGCCTTGAAATGTCGAAGCAGTCTGGGCCAGCGAAACATCGTTGAAGCGTCCCTCGACTTCTTCAATCACTGACTCGTTTGCTTGAAAACTAATGTATTTGCTGAGCCAACTCGGGTTCGAGCCTGCGTCGAATTTTAGCCCTCTAATTTCGATCCCTCTGCCGTTGACTTCGGTCGCAACCATCGTTGCCGGAACGAGACGCTCCAGGATTCCACCGCTTACGCTGCCTATCAGCCGTGCGGATCCTTCCAGTGCAACGGAATCGGTATCAACCACGGTGACGTAGTGGAATCCGTTAATCTCTGGCGCCGTCGCGCCGCTCACGTCGCGAATGAACACTCGGTCTCCATCGACCAAATTGTGAATAGCAGGCAGATCGGCCTGAATAGGAAACGCTGTGCCAAAGGCGGAAATTGGAAAAATCTGCCCCGCCCACATGCCGGTCTTCGTAGCGACGTAGTCGCCCGACCCGCTAGAGGCGTCAAGCGAAAAATGCGTCGAATCGACGACGGTTATCTGCCAATCGCCGTTGGCCGCTGAATTCCCCGGCACCCCGGTTATGTTCACGCTGTGCCCGCTCGACAAGCCGTGCGCGCTAGCTGTCTCGATGACGATCGGTACTGCGTTGGTCGCGCCGATAATCTCAACGCGATCTTTCAACGCTCGACACTCCGGCACGATAGTTGTGGTTTGCCGGTTGAAACCGACGATGCTCACTCCCTCGGGCACCGTTGTCGGGCAGCTCGACACGCGGTAGAAGCCGGGGACGAGGTAAATCACGCTTCCGCCGTCAGCGACGGCCTCGGCCCAAGGGTTTCCAGCGTCGTAAGTCCAGGGGTCGAGCGATGCCCCGCTGCCGCCGTCGGCGAACAGGTGGGCGTATCGAATGTTCTCACGGGTACCGATCGGCAGTTCACCCTTTGACTGGGTGCCTAGGTCGATTCGGGTCTGGGCATGCAGCAATAGCGGCAGCATTACCAGCAAAGCTAGTCGCATAAATCTCTCCAATTTCTGTAGTTGAAGGTACTGAGCCTAGCTCAGCAATGCGCGGCCTTCAGCGGCCTGCGCGTGTCGAGGATGTTTTCTCAGCCCCACTATAAACCTGGGCCGTACACTTTTCTAAGATTTCGAGCGCAAAACAGCGGCGAGCGGTGCCCAGTCAAACTACCGCTAGAGCACTCGATCTCAAGCGCAAGTGGTTGAATTCACTAAACATATGGACGAAGCAACGCACAACCGGGTCTCATCGAGAGCCGAGCGAAAATAAATTTCAAAACCACAACACGGCCTTTTCGCTTCCGCCCTCAAGCAGCTCTTTTATCAACGCAGCGGTCTTGCCGACGGCAGACATCGGCGCATCTTATTCCGCTGGAATGGCGAAACTCGTCGGCTTCCAATCAGGGCCCGGTTGGATGGTTACGTTGTCGAGCTGCTTCTTTTGGGTATGTCGAAACGCCACCATTTTCGCCAGCAAATTTTCGACCAGATAGGGATGCTGCTCGGCGAGATTGCGGCTCTCTGAGATGTCGTCGTCGATGCGATACAGCTCGAGTTGCGCGTCCTTTCGAGGATCGTCAACCAGCTGGATGTCGGGGCCAAGGCGAACAAGTTTCCAATGCTTGGTGTTGACAGCATTGCGCTCGAATTTGAGTTTCAAATTGGGATCGTTGTTCTGCGGAATGCGCTGGCCCTGGAAGTACGAGTGCAATTCCCAGTCGTCACGAGTCCGTTCACCGCGAATGACCTCCCAGACATCTTCGCCGTCAAACGCTTGACCGCCGTGGTCGCTAACGCCGGCGACGTGCATCAGCGTGGGGAAAACATCGATGTAGCTAACGGGTTCAGTTAGCTTGCGCCCGTCGTCGAGGCCGTTGGGCCAGCGCACGGCGGAGGCCAGTCGGATGCCGCCCTCATAGACGGACCACTTGCCGTCACGAAGCGGAAAACTCGAGGGCCCGTCCGTCATCACGCCGCCGTTGTCGCACAAGAACCAGACCAGCGTGTCGTCGCTCATCCCCTTGCGGTCTAGCGTGTTCAAAATGCGGCCGATCTCAGCGTCAAGCGAGGCGGTCATCGCTGCGAGCTGACGGCGCTTCTCATTCTTGATGTGCGCGAAGCGCTCATACTGTGCATTTTCGTAGTCGTTGGGGCTGTGGATCGCGTTAAAAGCGACGTACAGGAAAAACGGTTCGCCGTTCTTTTCTGTTTCGATGATTCGCGCTGCCTCTTGACCGATAAGTGTCGTGGAGTAGCCTTCATCTGGACTTTCCATCCAATCGCGGTGCCAATCGCGGATACCAAATTGCCCCAGCCCGAAATATCCGATCGCACCGCCGCCGAGGCCATAGAACGACGTGAAACCACGGCTCATCGGGTGGTGTGCGCGTTTGGACCAGCCGAGATGCCATTTGCCGAGCATCGCGCGGGTGCTGTACCCCGCCTTTGCCAGTCCGCCCGGCACAAGCACTTCGCCTGCGGTGATCGACCGTCCACCCCATCGCTTGATCGTGACCCGCTGGATGCCGAAGCGGATCGGATAGCGGCCGGTCATCAAGCCGGCGCGGGTAGGGGTACAGATGGGCGTTCCGTAAAAGCGGTCGAGTTCAACACCCTCGCGCGCGATTCGGTCGATGTTCGGCGTGGAAAACTCCGAGCCGTGATATCCGACGTCATTCCATCCCTGGTCGTCACTGACGATCAAAACGATGTTGGGTTTTTCTTGGGCGGCGAATGCTGTTAGCGAAAACGCCACCGCGAGCAAAAGAGATTTCATACCGCCCCGAAGTATAGCCCGCATTTCTCACCACGTGGCGAGAAATGCAGGTTAGCAACGGTCCACGCGATAAACTAGGCTCGTCATGACGACAGTAGAGATCCAGCCACTTGTTAGACACGAGGGCGAAGCGCCGCGCGAACGCTCGAGTTGCGGATTTCGCGACCGTTTGATCAGTCGCGAAGACGCCGGCCAAGCGGTCGCCTGGGCCCATGCCGTCGACATCGACGGGGCTCGGCCACACTATCACAAAGTAGCGACCGAGCTGTATTACGTGATCGAAGGCGAAGGAACGGTTACTCTTGATGGCATCGATCATATCGTTCGGAGAGGTTCGATCGTGCAGATTCCGCCCGGCGTAGTGCATGCGGCTTCGGGGCGAGTGAGGGTGCTGGTCGTTGGCATCCCAGACATGAGCGACGACGATCTCTATTTTCCCGAGGAATCGAATGCCTGACTATCAGCTCTTCTGGGGCGACCTACACAACCACAACGCCGTCGGATACGCTCGCGGCTCTCTTGAACGCACCTACGATATCGCCCAAGAACACCTCGACTTTCTCGCATTCACTCCCCACGCCCAGTGGCACGACATGCCGACCATGCCGAACGACGCTCACATGAAGTGGGTCAACGGCTTCAAAGTGCTAGACGAAAATTGGGCCAAGGTCCAACGCATGGCCCGGGAGTCGAACCAGGCCGGTAAGTTCGTTTCGCTCTTAGCTTACGAGTGGCACTCGAGCTACTACGGCGACTACTGTCTCTACTATCCGCAAGACGGCGCGCCGCTTAAATATTTCGATCACGTCAAGAAACTGCAGGACTACGTGCGGGGAACGAAGGCGATGATCGTGCCGCACCACCTGGCATACAAGACGGGCTGGCGTGGGGCAAACTGGGATTTTCTGGATATGGAAGTTTCGCCGGTGATGGAAATTTTCTCCGAACACGGGCTCTCGGAACACGACCGTGCCGGCCGGCCGTTCGTGCGCCACTCAAACGGCCCCCGTTGGAGCCGCAATACTCTGTTTCGGGCTCTCGATCGCGGATTTCGTCCCGGCGTCATCGCCTCGTCCGACGATCATCTAGGCTATCCCGGAGCCTACTGCGAGGGCCTCGCGGGAGTGTTCGCCGAGGAACTTTCACGCGACGGAATTCTCGACGCCATTTGGAAGCGCCGCACGGTGGCCATCACGGGCGACCGCATTCACCTCGAAGCCAAGCTCAACGGTGAATGGATAGGTTCCGAGCTGCCGGCCACTCGCGAGCGCGCAATTGAGGTCAGCGTCGAAGGCAAGGATGAAATCGACCGAGTGGAGATCCTGCGAAACAATCGCGTGATCTTTCGCTACTTTCCAGAAGATTACATTCGCGACAACGCTCCGTGGCCGGGACGCGCCCTATGCCGGCTGGAGTTCGGTTGGGGACCGTGGGCCGATCTCAACATGGCCCGCATAGCTGACTGGGAAGCGAAGACAACGATCCATGGCGGCAAGTTACGCAGTGCCACGCCATGCTTTCAAGCTGGCCCATACGACGAAGAGCGCCGCGACCGCATCACCTCGCGGACCGAAAACTCTTGCAGTGTGAACGTACACACTTCGCGGCTGCAAGCATTTGAAGACGCGGCGACGAAGTCGGTAGTGCTTGATATTGAGGGTCCAGCCGACGCCGAGCTGGAACTGACTGTCACGAAACCGGCTCCCGTGAAAGTCCGCCGTACGCTTAAACAGCTCTCTGAAGACAACGAGATCGAATTCACCGGACCATTCACAAGCGAATCGTTCTTAGTCCACCGGCTGGTGCTGCCCGATCGCAATCGAGCAAAATTCAGCCACGTCGATATGCGCCGCGACGACTCGACGGACTGGTACTACGTGCGGGTAACGCAGGCCAACGGTCACCAGGCCTGGTCGAGCCCGTGGTGGGTCGGATAATCTCTGCGCACGGCGGCTTGTCTTAAGGCCGCTCCTGGTGGCGGCTTTGAATATTTGCTCCGTGCGAGCGCGCTGCAGAACCAACCTGGTGTGATCGCGATCGGTCGGTGGTTTAGTCTCGTGCTGAATCACATCGCCGAAGAAATGTTTCAGCTCCCGGAGTCTCCGATATTCCCCCACTTCCCAGCCACACCCCCGGTGTATTAAACTGCGTTGGCTGGGCTCCAATACCATGTGCGGGTCCTAACTTTCTAAAAAATTGGAGAAGGTTCGCGGTGAAAGCATACGCAGGCAAGGATGTACGCAACGTTGGCATTGTAGGTCACGGTGACTGTGGAAAGACGACGCTGACCTCGGCGTTGCTCTACACCGCGGGAGCCACCAACCGCCTCACAAGCGTCGACGAAGGGAACTCTGTCACCGACTACGACGAAGAAGAAATCAATCGAAAAGTCTCCGTATCCTCGGCGCTCGCGCACGCCGAGTGGGGCGGCGTCAAGATCAACCTGATCGACACGCCCGGCTACAACATTTTCATTAACGACACCAAGGCCGCGCTGCTCGCCGCCGATGTCGCACTCGTAGTCGTCGACGCAGTCGGCGGCCTCGAAGTGCAGAGTGAGAAGGTCTGGAAGTTCGCCGATGACTACGGCATTCCGAAGATCATTTTCGCGAACAAGATGCACAAAGAGCGCGCCTCGATCGCCACGGTCACCGACCAGGTCAAAGAAGTTTTCGCCGTCAGCGCGATTCCCGTGCAGTACCCCATTGGCACCGAGAAAGATTTCTTTGGCGTCGTCGACCTGATCCACATGAAGGCCTACACCTACGAGATGGATGGCGACGGCAAGGGGAAGGCTACCGAGATTCCGGCCGACATCGCCGATGAAGTCGAAGCCGCGCGCACCCAGCTCATCGAAGCCGTAGCCGAGACCGACGAAGACCTGATGAACGAGTACTTCGAAGAAGGTACATTGTCCGACGACAAAGTTGTTGCCGGACTGAGAAAAGCAATCTCCGTGGGAGAGGTCACCCCCGCGCTGTGCGGATCGGCTTTACACAACATCGGCACCGATCAATTGCTTGAGTTCCTCAAGAGCGACGCACCATCACCGGTCGACCGTGGCGAATTCGCCACCGAAGACGGCACGCAAAAAGTGGACGACGCCGAGCCGCTCTCGCTTTTCGTATGGAAGACTGCGGCCGACGCCTTCTCGGGCCGCGTAACGTACTTCAAGATTGCCTCCGGCGTTCTCAAGAACGATGCGCCGGTCTACAACCACACAAGAGAATCAGCCGAAAAGTTTTCGCGAATCAGCGTCGCCCAGGGAAAGGAACTGACGCACGTCGACGAGTTTCATGCCGGTGACATCGGCACCGTCGCCAAGCTGAAGGACACGCTCACAGGCGACAGCCTCGGCGTCAAAGAAAGACCGCTGCTGTTCCCCAAGGCGAACATTCCAGTCCCCGCCATTTCATTCGCGATTCAACCCAAAACACGCCAGGACGAAGACCGCCTAAGCGGAGCGATCACTAAAGTCCTTGAAGAGGACCCGGCGCTCAACTTCTTCCGCGACCCCCAAACCCAAGAGTTCCTGCTAGCGGGCAACGGGCAACAGCACCTAGATGTCATCTGCAGCAAGCTCAAGAAGCGCTACAACGTCGAAGTCGAGTTGAAGGCCCCCAAAATTCCCTACCGCGAGACGATCCGCGGCAGTGCCAACGTCCACGGCCGACACAAGAAGCAGTCCGGCGGCCACGGCCAGTTCGGCGATTGCAAAATCAAGATATCGCCGCTCGAGCGCGGCCAAGAGTTCGAATTCGTCAACGAAATTTTCGGCGGCGCGATCCCCCGCAGCTATATACCCGCCGTAGAGAAGGGCATTCTTGAGACGGCTGAGAGAGGGTTTCTCGCCGGATACCCGGTTGTCGACTTCAAGGTCGTGCTTTACGACGGGTCGTACCACGACGTTGACTCGTCAGAGCTGGCATTCAAGTTGGCCGGCAGCAAAGCGTTCAAGCTGGCCATGGCTGAAGCCAGGCCCGCGCTACTCGAACCGGTGATGAAGGTCGAGGTCGTCGCGCCAATGGATTTCGCCGGAGACTTAATGGGTGATCTCAACAGCCGTCGCGGCCGCATCCAGGGCATGGACACCAAGGGCACCACCCAGGTGATCCGAGCCGAAGTGCCGATGTCAGAGATGCTGACCTACGCCAACGAGTTGACGTCAATGACTCAGGGGCGCGGTTCGTTCTCGATGGAAATGGGTCACTACGACTTTGTTCCGCACGAGTATGCTAGCAAGATTATCGACGCTGCCAAGGGTGACGGTACGGGCGACGACGACGATTAGCTAAACCCCGAGCCGGCGCATAATTTTCAGTGGCGGTAGAGTAGGGGAGGGTTCCAGCAAAGCGGGCGTAACCTCCCCGCTCATCGAACCGGACGTGCGGATTTCCCGCATCCGGCTCTTCCAACAAGCTCTCGCCTTGGGCATGCGCGGGTCGAGACTAGTGCGAGCGGTTCAGCTCCAGCAGCCCCTGGCGTTGGAAAAAGGAATACCAAGGCTCGTCCTTCGGCGGTCGAAACCGGCGCTGTCCCCGCCGTCGCAGATGTCGCATGAAACGCCACCGCAGGTACCAGTCCAGCTCCCAGTAGGCACCCCGCGGATAGCCCCTCGAAAAGTAGTTCGCCCAACCTCTCATCTGTCGGTTTAGCCGCCCGATCACCAAGGGGCTGTGAAAAAACCTCCCCTAACTCGAGAATCGGGCGTAGCAAGCTACGCCCCTACAAATAACTTGCGTGTTATCAGCGCTGTAGGGGTGCGACATGTCGCACCCTCGGGCGACCGCAGAGCTATTCGAGGTTTTTTCACAGCCCCCAACGCCAACGGCACATGCGATTGCGACACACTCGTCATCTCCCGCAGCCGTTCCCTCTCCCGCGCGATCGACTTCTTCGACGGACTCACGTTCAGATACTTCCACGCTCGGCCGTGCCGGTCGCGGTCCCATCGAAACAGGTAGCCCAAAAACTCAAGGCTCGCTCCTTCTTCCCTCAGTTCCACCACGCGGGTCTTGTCCCGGTTCAGCTTCAGCCCCATCCGGGCTTCCAACCTCTCTTCGATAAACGCTTCCAGCGCTACGTCCCGCCCCTTCATCATCACAACGAAGTCGGCGGCGTATCGCACCAGTTTCGCGCTCCCTCCCCGCGCCGGACTCGCCCGATGTCTGAGAAACACCTTGTCGAACCCGTGCAAGTACAGGTTCGCCAACAGCGGAGAAATCACTCCACCCTGCGGCGTTCCCTTCTTGCTGCGTTCTCCTCGGTCCTTCCCTTCTCCGTGCTCGCCCTCTTCCACCACCGGCGCTTCCAGCCACAGCCGTATCCGCTTCACGACACTGCGATCCGCGATCCGGTGTCGCACGCACGCCAGTAGTTTCTCGTGAGGTATCGAGTCAAAATAGCCTTCTAAATCCGCGTCATATACCGCTTGATATCCAGCTTGAATATGTCCACGGATCTCCTCCAGCGCTTGCTGCGCCGAGCGGCCCGGCCGAAATCCGTACGAGTAATCTTCAAAGTCTGCTTCAAAGATCGGCTCCAGGATCAACAATGCGGCCATTTGCACCACCCGGTCCCTCACGGTCGGAATGCCCAGCGGGCGCTTCTTCCCGTTCGCTTGCGGTATCCAGACACGGCGTACCGCTTGCGGTCGATAGCTCTTGGTACGCAACTCGTATCTGCAGATGCGATACGTGGAGTTCATCCACCAAGCGCCGCGCGCCGCCCTCTTGCGCTCCGATCGCTGTGATCGTCACGCCGTCGAGCCCGGGACCGCCCGCTTGCGCGCGCACCCGTCGCCATGCCGCTTCCAACACATCGCGCCGATAGATCCGGTCGTACAAAGCGTAGAACCGAAACTCCGGCTGCTGCTTGGCCTTTTGGCCCAGCTTCTGTCTCAAACGAGAGAGTTTCTCCGGCATCGCCGGGCTAGCCCGCATTTCTCACCACCTGACGGCGGAAGCGCGCGATAGGTGCGCCACTACTTCGTTGCGCTCGATCGCGAGTGCTCGACGTACTGTCGAGTACGCCTCCGCGCGGCGACCGTCGCCCACCTCGTATCGACGCACCTCTCACGCACTTTCGCTCGCCACGTGGCGAGAAATGCGGGCTAGCAAGTGGAATCTTTTGAACATCAACGGCTCTCCCTTCTGTCGCAATTAGCATGCTTGTCTGACTCCGTCAGCATGAAAGCGCCAGGGCCCATTCGCTCCACTCGCATTACCGAGCTTCGTCGCGACTATGCGCCCCTCCGACTCCCGCACCGGCCCCTGCGCTGGTTATGCTTTCCCTGCGCCGCGTGGCGGACCGTTCGTTTCCGAACGGCTCACTTGCCCCTGCGGGCCTCCGTATCTCTCTCAGCACAAGGGTCCTCGTTGGATCTTTCGACGCGCTGTCCGCATCTACCCCGGAGAGTCCACCGGCCGCGGATGTTCGCTGCTTCACCGCTGGTTGCAGGCTTCCCCCTAGTCGGCGGCTTGGCCACTCTCAACTTCCTTAACGAGGCCTATCTGCGATTCACTTTCGTTACGGCTCACGTCTTCGCCTTCCCCGGATTCGTCCGCGGCGGTTACCCCCCCCACGAACGCCGGGTCGGCTACACGGGTGAACGAACCATTCCCATAGTCAACTCCTTTCATTCAACTAGATCCACCAGGCTTGTCCTGGCGCACCGACTGTGAAGGAGTGCGGTGGCGAAGGGTTAACTGGGAAAGATGAGTCGGGCCCTATTGAGGAATGATCAGCAGGTCCCAACTCAGCGTATTCCAGAAAGCTGCTTCGCCACCGCACTCCCTTACAGTCGCGGCTCTGATTTTCACGGGCTTGGTGCTGGGGCAAGCAGTCTACGCCGTTCCTGAAAATCCTCTAGAGCTCGATGCAGCGGTGCTTTTATGTAGAAAATGTCCGGAAATGTCCGGATTCGTCCGGTTTTCTCTAAAAATCGAGCTCACCCAGCACGATATCGCGGTTCTTGGGCTTGGGCTTGGCGGTGGTTCGTGAGTTCCTTCGCTGCGATGGGACAGTCCCGCCCCGTGATGCAGTTTTCCCTGCGCTGTAAGATTAGACGGGACAGCCTAGGTGAGGCTGCCCCGCCGGTTGGTTTGCCTGCTCGTTTCAACTCGACAAACCGATAAAATGGGAGCTCCCAAGTTGCTAAACCTCCGTGTACCAGCGACGTTGTGCGGGCAAGCTTCTTGACAGCAACGCCGGGTTGCTAGGTTGTTCTTTTCCCCGAGGACAGCCAGGACCGAAACCTCGTTTTTTTGACCACACTTTCGTGGGGCCGGATGGATGGTCTCATCTTTCGCTTAAGCCAGGCAAACTCCATAGGCATCCGTGCTTGTACTTTGCACGCCCTTAGGAACCTGGTTCAACCCTACACCCGCGTGTCAAGTTTTTAGGGGGTCTGGCGGGGCCTTGCAACAGCTAAGTTGTTGAATTTTCAGGTTGAAAAAATATTTCAAGAGCGCCGGGATAAACCGGCATGTTGTTGGGAATGAAAGAGTCCTACAAGGAAGGAGTTAGCGAGCCACCTTGGCCCCGAGTTTTGCGGACGGCGTCGCGAGGCGACGGTCGAAGCGTAAACAGGGGTGCCGGCGGGCCGGGCTATTGAGCTTCGAAAATTCTTGTCTCAGGGCGCCGACCACGTTTGAAAGATGGGAAGGCAACACGGGCGTTCGCGTGATTCGCGAGTGGACGTCCGGCCCTGCGTAGTCTGAGAACCTGAGCACGTCGAGAAACAACATGCACGAGAACCGGGAGACCTCTGGAGTGTCTCGAGCTGATCGAGACCGGTCCGAGAAGGCGCTAAGCCGAACGGCGGGCATGTACGCTCCAGAGGAGTCTGACTGCGCCGTAGTACCTGTGAACCGACCGAACAAAGAGAGGCAACTCTTGGCGGAGGCCGGGGAGGGAAGGGTGCAGACCAAGGAGAACAGCGAAGGGTCCTACACGAGCCCGACACGGAGCGGGAAAAGAGTGTCCCAAGGACTTGGAGGTGTGCGTCGAACAGCCAAAGAGAGGAGGCAGGAAAGGTTCAGCGCTTTGCTCCACCATCTGAACGTGGATCAACTACGGGAAAGCTTTTACTCGCTACAGAGAAAAGCCGCGCCTGGAGTCGACGGCGTGACGTGGCGGGAGTACGAGACCGGGCTTGAGGATCGACTGGTCGATCTGCACAGCCGGGTGCATCGGGGTAAGTATCGGGCGCAGCCCTCGCGGAGAGTCTATATCGAGAAGGCCGACGGGCGGCAACGTCCGTTGGGCATTGCGGCGCTGGAGGACAAGATCGTCCAACAGGCCGTAGTGACGATCCTCAATCAAATCTATGAGGTCGACTTCAAGGGCTTTTCGTACGGGTTTCGACCGGGACGCGGTCCGCATCAGGCGCTCGATGCGCTGTCGGTGGGGATCGAATCCAAGCGCGTGAACTGGGTGTTGGACTGTGATGTGCGGTCGTTCTTCGACACGGTGTCGCATGAATGGCTGGACAAGTTCATCCGGCACCGCGTGGCCGATTCGAGGGTACTTCGTCTGATCCAGAAATGGCTGAAGGCGGGCATATCCGAGGAGGGCGAATGGTTGGAGACCAAGGTAGGGACTCCGCAAGGGGCGGTGATTTCACCGCTATTAGCGAATATCTATCTTCATTATGTTTTCGATTTGTGGGTGGAAGCCTGGCGCAAGAAAGTGGCAACGGGCGACGTGATCGTCGTTCGTTACGCCGACGACATTGTGGTGGGCTTTGAGCACCGGGTGGAAGCGGAACGGTTTCGGAGAGAGCTTCAAGAACGTTTCGCCAAGTTCGGTCTGGAACTTCATGCGGGCAAGACGCGGTTGATCGAGTTTGGGCGGTTCGCCGCCCAGAACCGGACGAGACGGGGCGAGGGAAAGCCGGCGACCTTCGATTTCTTGGGCTTCACGCATTATTGTGGGAAGCGCAGGAAGACGGGCACGTTTACCGTCTGGCGCAAGACGGTTAAGAGGCGGATGGTGGCGAAGCTGCATCAGTTGAAGGCAGTTCTGCGTCGCCGGATGCACGAGCCGACGGCGCTGGTCGGGGCCTGGCTGAAGCGGGTCGTCGAGGGCTTTTACCAATACCACGCGGTTCCGGGCAACTCGGATCGGCTGGCGTTGTTCCAATACCGGCTGCGCATGCTGTGGCGACGCGTGTTGTTTCGTCGCAGTCAGAAGGGACGCAAGTCCTGGAAGAGACTCAACCGACTGTTGGACCGCTGGATTCCTCGCCCTCGCGTTCTGCATCCTTATCCGCCGGAGCGTTTCTACGCCAATCATCCGAGGTAGGAGCCCAGTGCATTAGCAGTGCACGCTGGGATCTGTGCGGGGGGTGCCGGGCGACCGGCATCCCTACCGCGATAATCGCGGGACGGGCGTTTTGGGCTTCACTCGAAACATGGGCGTTATTCCCTTATCCTTGCGCTCGCCTACGGTGCCGTATCACGAAGCCGGCTCGCCGGCGCGTGCCGTCTCGATTTCCTCCTCGATATTTTCCATGTTGAAATAGGGGCGCTCGGCGAGCTGCCATCGCTCGTGCGATTCGGCCAGCAGCGCCCCAACCAGCCGCTCGCACGACGCGCGGTTGGGAAATACCCCCACCACTCGCGTGCGCTGCTTGATCGTCTTCCTCATTCGTTCGCTCATGTTCGTCGACGCCAATCGCCGCCACTTTCGGCTTCTTCGCTTCCCACTTCCGGGCCATCTCCTCCGCCCGTCGCGGACACTCTTTCCGATCCTCTCCGCCGCACACCGCCGCTAGATCACACAGCACTTCGCGATACTCCTTGCTCGCCACCTTGCGCCCGATCTCGCGCTTGAAATGCACCCGACATCGCTGCCGCGCCACGCCTTGTAGCTGCTTGTCCAGTGCGGCCCGAATCCCGCTGTGCGCGTCCGATATTACGAGCTTCACTCCCTTGAGTCCGCGCTGCTTCAGGTCGCGAAAAACCGATCCCCCTGTCTCCCTCGACTCGCTGTCGCCGTTGCGCCAATCAAGAATCTCGCGCCCTCCTTGCTCGTCGAATCCGGCCACCACCAGAACCGCTTCCGTGTGGAGCGTGCCGCCCGCCCGCCCGCACTTTCTCGTAACGGGCGTCGACCATCAAGTACGGATACTCAACCGTCAACCGTCGTCCGCGCACCGCGTCGAGCTTGGCATCCACCTCGGCCGCGATGCGCGACACCGTCATCGCCGACATCCCAAAGCCGCACATCTTTTCGAGCAGCGCCTGGACCTTGCGCCTGGATACGCCTTGAAAATACATCTCGGCGCAGGCCACCAGCAGCGTTCGCTCGCTGCGTTGCCGGCGTCGAAACATCGACGGATTGTAAGGCTCGCACTCGCGCACCCGCGGCACTTCGAAATGCAACTCGCCGCCGCGGGTTTTGAGTGTGCGCGGCTTGCTAGCGTTGCGTCGTCCGCGGCGGCTAGCGTTGCGCTCGTAACGCCCAGCTCCGAGATGCTCTTCGCCTTCGGCTTGCATCGCCGATTCGATCAGCGTTTCTAGCAATCGCCGCACGCCTTCGTCCTGGCGAAACAGCTCTGGCGCCAACTCTTGAATCTTGTCACTGTGGTCTTGGGTCATTGCTGTCGTCTCCTTTCGACGGGTTGTTTGGTTCTTCCCTTCGTGAAAACTCAGCAATGACCCGCCCTTCCCCGGTTCACCTATTTGCCAGATTGATTGTTACAAAACCCGTGGTGCTTGCTGGAAGGACTCCAGCGGCTTCAGGGACCGCAAGGACCGTTGCGCGTCGCAAGCCGCGGCCACAGCGCCTTTCCGCAAATTCGCTTCGTCTCGCTGGTCGAAAACGGTACCCACGTGTTGTTCGCCGGCCGCCCGGGGCCTTAGGGGCCGTGAAAGAACCCTCCCTGGCCGTGTGTTGGATTTTTTCGTGAGGTCCGCAGTCGCAATATGCTTTTCGCGCGATTGCGGCCCTGTTGTTGGCACTTGTCGTCTCGAAGGCCTTCAGGGCGCTCCCAAGGCCCGTCTTGGGCTCTTTTTCGGCCGTTTTCCGGCCTCAGGCGGGTTCTAGGCCAGCGCCGTCGGCAACGGCGCGCACCCTCCCTCAGGCTGCTGCCACACCAGCCGGATCCAGGCCCTCACGTTGTACGCCAACATCGCCCACAGTAACTCCGATCGCGCCTTCCGCAACCCCCGCACCCGAAACTTCCTCACCCCAAACCGCTCCTTCAACCATGCGTTCGGAAACTCCGCCAGCTCCGATCGCCGCCGATACGCCTCCTTCGCCCGCTGCGTCTCCATCCACTCCCGATGCTTCGCCATCAGCTCGTCTTCTTCCGCCCGACTCGCCGTCCGTCCCCGCTCGTAACTCTTCGGACAACACTTCAGCCGATATTCACAAACTTTGCATTCCCCACTTCGCTGCCTATACCAGCGGTATCTCCTCTTCCTCTTCGTCGTTGTTCCCCGGTATTGCAACTCTTTGTTTGCCGGACATCGAAACGTGTCCGTCTTTTCGTCGTAAATGAAAAACTGTGTCTCGAACTCCGGCTGGATCCCCGCCGCCCGCGCCGCTGCCGTCGAGCGCTTGCCCCGCTCCGGAGCCGGCGTCACGTACTCGATTTCTTCCGCTTGCGTCCTCGCGATGTTCGCTCGCGAGTTGTACCCGTTATCAGCCAAGACTTGCTTCGCCTTCTGCTGCAGCCGCCGCTCCATGTCCTCAAGCGTCGGCTTGAGTTGTTGCGCGTCCGAGGCGTTGTTCGTCAACTCCACCCCGACGACAATCTTCTCCTTCGCGTCCGTCGCGAACTGCGCGTTGTAGCCCACTCCCCAGCCGCTGTTCGACTCGTGTTGCAGCCGCGCCTCCGGTTCCGTTTCACTCGCCCGCGCTTCGCTTTTCTTCTTCTTGCCGCCGCGGCCTTTCGCGATCCGCCGCACGTCATCCAACGCTTCATTCAACCTCTCGACGCGCTCGCGATCCGCTCGCTTGCGCGCCGCTTGTTGCCGGCCTCGTCTTCCGCTTGCGCGCCCAACTCCTCGACCACCGCGTTCGCTTGCTCCAGATGTTTCTCGATCGTTCCCCGCCGCCTCCGCGAACTCGTCGAACCTTGCGAGCGCAGCCGCCTGCCGTCCACCACCAGCTGTTCGAGATCGATCAAGTTCGCTTCGCTCAACACCGCCAACACGTTCGTGAACATCCCCTCCAGCGCTTCGCTTTGCGAAACCCGAAAGTCCGACAGCGTGTGGTGGTTGATCTTTTCCATGCCGCACAGCCACTGCGGTTCGGGACGGTACTCGCACAGCCGTTCGATCTCGCGCGCCGACGAAATGCCTTCGGAGTCGGCCCAGATCCAGACCGCCACGAGCAAGCGCGGGTCCCAGGCCGAGCGTCCGCCGAGGTTGCGCTGCGTGCGCAACCTCGGCGGCGAACGGGCGCAGATCGAGTTGGCCGGTCAACTCCCAAATCGCGCGCACGCGATGTTGCGAGTGAACGAGATGCTCGACCTCGATCTCGCAAAATACTTTCTGGCGCCGATCGGGCCGCCGCAATTTCAACTGTTCAATCGGGATCGGCGGCACCGCCGAGGACTCGTTGCGGGGCCGTTGTTCGAGCTCAAGCAACGGCATCTGTTCGCCCATACATAAAAGGCGTCCGAGGCCCTTCCCCGGTTATCCAAACGTTCCCTCTTATTTACGTTTCAGCCAGGTTTTTTCACAGCCCCTGCCGGTCGCGGCTCAAGGTAACTCCGCCCTTAATTCCCAGCTACAGGCTTGATCATCTGGTCATAGCGAAGCTCGCCGCCCTTGATCCACAGAATCCCCGGCGACCGCGGCCCGGGGGGAGGATAGCTGTCGGGCGTCTGGGCGTCCATCTCGTCGAACAATCTCCGCAGCCTCGCCACGACCTCGGGGTTCTCGGCCGCGACGTCGCGCTGCTCGCCCCGGTCAGATTCCAAATCGAAAAGCATCATCGGCTTAGGCTCGGGCGCGGTCGTCAGCCCTGGACGCTGATTCCGTTTCGGCTGCTCGAATTGGGGAATGATCGTCAGCCCGTCAGGCCCGCGCGCATCTTTGTAGTCGCTCGGATATTCCGCGAGGCACTCAGACCCCGGCTGAGGCGACCGGACATGTAGCTTCCAGCGGCTAGAGCGGACCAGCTTCAATTCTTCGCCGCCCATTGCGAGGATCGCGTCATGCGGGGACTTCTTAGTCCTCCCCGTAAACAGCGGCATCAGGTCAAGACCGTCGATCACTCTGTCGCCGGGCAGCTTTCCGCCCGCCGAGGTGACGATCGTCGCGAACACGTCTACCGAGGCCACCGGCTCGGCCGAGACCTGCCGGCTTGGAATCATACCCGGCCACCAAGCTATTGCGGGGACGTGAACTCCTCCGTCAAAGTTCGAGCCCTTGGTTGCCCGCAAACCGCCGTTGTATCCGCCGAAAGTCGCTCCGTTGTCGGACGTGAAGAACACGAACGTGTTCTCGTCCAAGTTGAGCTCTCGCACTTTCGCAAGGATCTGACCAACCGACCAGTCCAACTCACGAATCGCATCGCTGTAGAGGTCATCGGGCGTCTCGGGCGTGTAGAAGTCCTCCGAAGCAGCCAGCGGCTTATGCGGCAAGTACAAGAAGAACGGCTTGTCGCGATTGCGCTCAATGAAGTCGAGCGAGCGCTGAGTATACTTCTTGGTCAGCTCGGTTTGCCTGACTGGATACTCGACCACGGCTTCGTTCTCCACAAGCTGCACGGGGCGCATGTCGTTCGAGTAGAGGATCCCGTAGTATTAATCGAAGTCCTGCTTGCGCGGCAGGAACTTCTCGACATGGCCGAGATGCCACTTACCTACAGCGGAGGTGGCGTATCCGAGCGGCTTGAGCGCTTCGGCAATCGTGATCTCCGACGGCACCAAGCCAACGCCGTTCCGGCCGACATCGGGCGTAGGATTGGTGACCAGCTTCGTGCGGAAGGGATATCGGCCCGTAAGCAAGGTGCCCCGAGACGGACCGCAGAACGGCATCGGGACGTAGAACTCCGTCAATCGCATTCCGTCGGCAGCCATCTTGTCCAGATGCGGCGTCTCGTGTGCGGTGGCGCCGAAGGCGGATAGGTCCCCGTAGCCGAGGTCGGCGGCGAAGATGACGATGAAATTGGGTTTGGACTGGGCCGCCAGCGGCAGCGCGAACAGAAGCAAAGCGAGGATGTGGAGGTTCATGGCGAAGTGCTTAGAGTGTAGTCCTTCTCGGCGCACCACTAATTCGGGGATTGGCCCGCAGGCGTGAAAGAATTGGCAATCTTGGACGCGCGGGCGTAACTTGCTACGGCCGATTCCTGGGGCTGTCATCCCAGGCTGCTAGATCGCGCGCGCCATCGGCGCTCCGGGCGTACGTCTACGCTCGGACTAACTTGGAATCACTACAGTTAACCCATCGGGCCCCATCTCGACCGCCGCGACCCTGCATGCCGCTTCTCTCCACGCCGAAACCGTGAAGTCGATTGAATTCGCCTTCGATGGACCGCAATCGCGACGACACACCGGGGAGCGAATCGAGAACGGATTGCTGTATCTGAGCGACAAACCGGGCTGGGTGTTGATCCGGAGCCGCCCGGATGATTATTCCGCGGTTATAATCTCTTACGAGCGTTCTCATCCCGAGAAGTCAAGTCTCAGCCGTCGCGCCTTTGTTGAATCTCTTTGCGGAGGTCTCGGCGCGGTCGGTCTCACAGGGATGCTGGCCGACGATCTCGGGGCGGCAACTGTCCCGACTGGCCCCCATTTTGTCCCGACGGCGAAGAACATCATCTTCTTGTTTATGCCCGGCGGCCCCTCGCACGTCGATCTGCTCGACCCCAAACCCGCGCTGCTCAAGTACGAAGGCCAACGCCCGGATGACGTCAACCTGCGGACCGAACGTCTGACCGGCGGCTTGCTGCCGTCGCCGTTCGAATTCAAGAGGCACGGCCAGAGTGGGATCGAAGTCAGCGAGTTGCTGCCGAATCTTGCCGGCATCGTTGACGAGCTGTGCGTCATTCGGTCGATGCATACGTTCAACCCAACGCACGGGCCGGCTCGCAACTTGATCCACACCGGCAATATCGCGGCCACGCGGCCCACACTGGGAGCGTGGGTGTCTTACGGGCTCGGCAGTGAGAACAAGAACTTGCCCGGTTTCGTCGTCCTGAGCAACAGCTCAAGCGGTGGACTGTTCCGGCGATCAGGTTTCTTGCCCGCCGAGCACCAGGGCACCCATTTCAACCGCGCCGAAACCGACCCCGAGAAAATGATCCGCTATCTGCGCAACGGCAAGCTCGACGCCGATGCGCAACGGCAGCAGCTCGATTTGCTGACTGCTCTCAACCAAGATCACCATGCCTCGGTCGGACAAGACGCGTTTCTCGAGGGACGAATCCTCGCAATGGAGACCGCCTATCGCATGCAGTTCGAGGCGATGGATGTGTTCGACGTACGCCAGGAGCCGCGGAAGGTGCGTGAAGAATACGGATCGACCGACTTCGCCAACGGATGTCTGCTCGCTCGCCGACTGGTCGAAAAGGGCGTCCGCTACGTGCACCTCTTCTATGGCCCCGCCAACCCTGGGACGACCATAAGGAAATCAACAAGAATCTCCGTGAGCGTTGCCCCGATATGGATCAGGGAGCCGCTACGCTGATCCGCGACCTCAAGCAACGCGGCCTGCTCGACGAGACGCTCGTCGTATGGGGCGGCGAGTTCGGCCGCACGCCTGTATCGGAGTCTGGAGACGGGCGCGACCATAACCCCTATGGCTTTACGATGTGGATGGCCGGCGGCGGCGTTCGCGGCGGACTCGCCCATGGGTCCAGCGATGAGTTCGGTTTCCAAGCCGTCGAGAATCGGGTTAGCATTCACGATCTTCACGCGACGATCTTGAGTCAGTTGGGCTTTGACCACGAGCGCTTGACGTATCGCTATGCCGGACGAGATTTCCGGCTGACGGACGTGCACGCTCGAGTTGTGTCGGAGATTCTGACGTGATCCTCCGGCAGGCGGGCGTAGCAAGCTACGCCCCTACAACCAACTGGCGTACTCATTCCTACGCCCGCCTAGGGGCTCTTCTTTGTGGGGCATGCGTCGCCTTCGCTCAGTCACCGCAACTCGAGCATTTTGAGCGCAAGATCCGACCGGTCTTGATCGAAAAATGCGAGGCCTGCCACTCCTCGAAGCTCGACGAGCCGATGGGCGGCCTGCGGGTCGACTCCCGCGAAGCTTTCAGGCGAGGTGGAGCTACGGGGCCGGCCCTCGTGCCTGGTCAGCCAGAGCAGAGCCTCCTGTTGAAGGCCTTACGATACAACGACCCGGCGCTGAAGATGCCGCCGACAGGCAAACTGTCCGATCGCGAGATTGACGATTTTGAGACCTGGATATCCGATGGTGCTGAAGACCCGCGCGCCGAAGAGCCCGAGGTCTCCGACCAAAGCAAGCCCGCCGGCCCAGGGACGCCGATCGAAGAAGGCCGCAAGTGGTGGGCCTTCCAGCCATTGCGCGAATCGCCGCCGCCCACGGATGATTCTGACTGTGTCCGCAAGAAAGTCGATGCTTTCGTCCTCTCGAAGCTCCGCGCGAACGACTTTCAGCCGTCTCCGGAGGCCGACCGGCATACGCTGGTCCGCCGCGCGTCGCTCGATCTGACTGGGCTTCCGCCCAGCTACGAAGAAACCGAGGCCTTCACCAACGACGACTCTCCGGCCGCGTACGAGGATCTCATCGACCGCCTACTCGCCTCGCCTCGCTACGGCGAGCGATGGGGACGTCACTGGCTCGATGTCGCTCGCTGGGCGGAGGACCACCCCACCAGCGAATCCACGAATAGGCCCTTCGAGTACGCCTGGCGCTACCGCGATTGGGTCATCGAAGCGATGAACGCCGACGTCCCCTACGACCGCTTCATCCGGATGCAATTCGCCGCGGACCTGCTTGAGGGGTTCAAGCCCGACGACATCCGCGCCCTCGGCTACATCGGCAACGCCCCCGTCTATCACAAAGACCGCCGGCTCTCGAGGGACGTCATCGAAACCATCGCCAGCGACGACTGGGACGAGCGTGTCGACGCGGTCTCACGCGGCCTCCTTGGTCTGACTGTCGCCTGCGCCCGCTGCCACGACCACAAGTTCGACCCGATCACCAACAAGGACTACTACGCCCTCGCCGGCGTCTTCGCCAGTACCTGGCAAGTCAAGCGCCCCATCGTCGAGCTCGACCCGGAACGCGAGAGGGAGTTGATTTGGAAATACGAGCGACTCTACCGCGTCAAGGGCGAGTACGGGAACCTCCGGGTGCTGAGCACCATCGCGGAAAACCTCCATGACCGCGTCAAGGCAATGAAGGACGAGTATGAGTCGCTGGAAAAGGAACTTGCGACAGACAAGACGCCGCTCGCCCCGGCGGTCGTCGACTGGGGGGTCTGGATTGACGGCAGCACGCCGACCGTCACTTGGATGGTCCTGCGCCCAGGCCAGGCACGCGACTTGCCGGTCTTTATTCGCGGCAACGTCGCCAACACCGGCGACATCGTTCCACGACGGTTCTTGACGGTCCTATCCAAGGGCGAACCGGAACCTTTTAAGCAAGGCTCCGGGCGGCTAGAGCTGGCGGACAAGATCGTCACCGAAGCCGCCCCGCTTGCGGCGCGAGTGTGGGTCAACCGCGTCTGGGGCTGGCACTTCGGCGGACACCTGGTTCGGACGCCGTCCAACTTCGGCGCCCAAGGCCAAGCGCCCACGCACCCGGAACTTCTCGACGACCTCGCGGCGCGTTTCGTCGCCAACGGCTGGTCGCTCAAATGGCTGCATCGGGAAATCATGCTCTCGGCCACTTATCGCCAGTCCAGCCGTGTCATCGAATCCGCCCAGCAGGCCGATCCGACCAATCGCTGGATTTGGCGAATGAACCCCCGTCGTCTCGAGATCGAAGTTTGGCGGGACGCCATTCTCAATGCATCGGGCGAGCTTGACCTGAACATGGGGGGACCGTCGCAAGACGTAGACCTGGAAGGGCTAGCCCGCCGCACCGTCTATTCGAAGATCAGCCGATCGAGGCTCCATTCGGTGCTGCAACTTTACGACTTCCCCTTGGCGACGCAACACAATCCCAAGCGGCAAGTTACGACGACGCCCGTCCAGCAGCTCTTTGTCCTCAATAGCAGCTGGATGCAGCATCAGGCCGAGCGGCTCGCTTGCCGAAACGAGCACATCGAAGATTCCACCGAACGGATCACCGCCTTCTATCGAGCTGCCCTTGGTCGTAACCCTAGGGCTAACGAACTCGACCTGGCGTCAACGTTCCTTGGGAGACGCGAAGCCGAGATCGGGCACAAGCCATGGGCTGAGTACGCCCAGGTTCTGCTGAGTTCCAGCGAGCTGGCGTATCTGGACTAACGGCGCGGGAGCGCGATAGCCGTTTGGGGCCGAAGCAGAGACAAGACATGGTGAATTTGGGCAAGCTGTAGAGCGCAGGTAGCCGAGCCCCAGGCGCGAGCCCAGGGCTCTGTTGCGGACAGCTCTGCCTGAGCGAGGTCTCGGCAAAGACCTAGGAGTCCTGGACGAGCGTCTTCGACACGCTGCCTCCGCTCGCTGGGCAGACCGTCCTCGATCTGGGTTGGCGCCGTAGGCGATCAGGCCGCCTTGCTCGCGGAGCGCGGGGCGCACGTAATCGTGATCGACGGAAACGCGGAACTCCTCGCCGTGGCCCGGTCCCGCGGGATCGTGAACGCGGAGTTTCGTGACGGCGACGTGCGGACGCCGAATCTCGACGGCCCCGTGCACGGAATCTGGTCGAGCTTCACCGCCCTCTTTTCCAATCGAAAGATGAGCCTGCAGGAGGCAGGCGAAGGTAGCTGTGGGCAGGAGGGATTATAGCTCGGATTGGGGCTTGAGGTTGAAGCCCGTTGTGGGGCCCGTAGGGCGGGGTGAGGGGGATTGCATAAGGGGGAAGGGGCGGCAGCCCCAGTCCCCCTTTGCAGCCATCCCAGGCGAGACCCCACGGCCGTCTTCGGACGTGGGCCGGAGGAGCCGACAACGCCTCGGGTCGGGGCGTTGTCTAGCGCGTGCGCCAGCAGATCGCGAGGTCTTTGCAGACGCGTTGCAGTTCGTTGCGCTGAGCGTCGAGTTGCTCGGCAAACTCGGTGTCGGAACAAGTGTCCGCTCGCGCTTGGAGCTTCTTGAGCGAGCGATCCGCGCGCAGGCCGCGCTGCTCGGCGGGCAGGCTGAGCAGCTTTTCCCACGGCGTGCTCCACTCGGCGTACACCTTGCGCAACTTGCCGCGGCGGTCTCGGCGCTCGCTGGCGAAAGCGCATGGGCGATGAAAATTCAAGTACGGGTTGAGCCACTGGCGGTAGAAGGTGTCGATCGCCTGCGTCGCTTCCGAGGGCAAAAACTGGTAGCCCATCCACTTGCGCACCACCGCGCCGTTCTTGGTTTCGACCAAGGCATTGTCGTTCGAACGGCGCGCGCGAGACTTCGTAAATTCAATTCGCAACTTCTCGAGCAGTTTAGCGGTTTGATGGTTGACGAATTCGCTGCCATTGTCGGAGTGAAAGCCGCGAACGATAAATGGAAATTGTTCCAAAAGGCCTTCCAGCAAGGGAATGAGGTGATTTTCGTTGATGCGTTGGACGCAGCCGACGGCCTGCCACTGCGTCACTTCGTCGACCACATTGATGCTGTAGGCGCCTTTTTCGCCTTCCTGTTCGGGCGAGTGCACGGTGTCGATGCGCAGGTAGCCCGGACGTCCTCGCGGCTCGGGTTGGCGGCGTTCGCCGATCGCCACGGGCGTGGGACGGGTCTTGTCGAGATGCAAACTGTGACGTTGGTAGACGGCTCTTTTTCGCAAGTTGTACAGCTGGCCCACGGACAATTCGGCCAGGCGTCGAAACTCTTTGCGGCCGTAGATCTGGAACTCGCGTTGGAGAATGCGGCGGGTGGCCGGCCCCGAGAGGCGCTGATGAACTCGATCGACGTGCGCCAGTAAGACGCTGTCGGCGCGTGTGTACTTGCTGGGAAAACGGCGCCGCCGATAGGCCCTCGGACGGACGCAACGCGTGTGCAAGAACTGTCCGATCAGGCGGGTGAGTTGCGCGCGGCTTAAGCCCGTGAGCTTAGCGAGATAACGCCGCAGGAGACCCTTGACGGAGCGCTTCTGGTCGGCATAGTGATGCCGCTTCAAGACGCTTTCGACGAGCGCATATTTGTCGCTTCGATTGCCGCCCTCGAAGGCGACGGATTGGCACCCGTCGAGAAAACACTCGATCTGCTCCAGACTCAGCGATTCGGCTTGCTGCACGGCGACTCCCATCGCCCGCAGCTGCTCTGTTCCTGACCACCCAACGGATCCCCGTCAGGCTCATCTTGTATTGGAATCGCCCTCCCCTTCAGGCTCATCTTGTATTGGACAAGACGCCGCCGCCTACCTGCTCGACTTGCCTGCAGTGCTTGCGAATTGGCGTCCGAAGGATCGATGTTGGCCTCGACGGCCGTCACGCGTCCGTCTGTCACGCCCACGTCGAGCGGGGCATCAACGCCGTTTTTGGGATCGAGCACGCGTCCTCCGGTGAGGACAATGTCGTAGGTCTGCGCGCCGAGGAGCGCGGAACAGACGAAGAGTAGACAAGCACACCGCATGGCTCCGATTTTAGCCGTAGCCATAGGAATTGACACTCGGCGGGCCGGCGCGTACCATACCGGCTGCCGAGGAGAGTCGAAATGACGTTACCAGAACCGCGAACGACCTCAACTAGTGGAGGCCTGAGCCGGCGATCATTTTTGCATCAAGGGTTGTGCGCCGGAATGGGGCTGAGCGCGGGCTTCGCGGCCAGCCACACTGCGGAGGCGGCTCCTTGGCCGGTGGATGATGACCTCAAGATCACCGACGTTCGTGTCGTGCAGACTCGGCCGAAGAATCCCTTTCCGCGCTACGAACCTACGCCCGGCTCGTACTGGACCACTCGCGAGGCGGCCCGCCCCATCGAGATGCATCCTGAGTACACGGGTAAGCGAGGTCTCGGCTCAAAGTGGATGCCCGAGCGCTCGCTCGGGGGCGTCACGGTCGAGATCAGCACGAACAAGGGGCTAAAAGGTTACGGGCGGGGGGATCGGCCGCCGGCCCGTTCGTCGAGCCGGCGCTTAAGAGACTCCTGCTTGGCAAGAACCCACTCGACATTGAGAAGCTCTGGGACGTGATGTGGAGGGCGACGCTGTTCTATGGCCGAGCAGGCGCGGTTGTGCATGCGATCAGCGCCGCCGACCTGGCGCTGTGGGATCTCGCCGGGAAGGCGTTCGGTGCTTCCGCCATCGAGTGTTGCTAAGCCGCCAAAGGCATTCGCGGTTCGTCGTAAATGACCGACCTGACGGAGCGGACGAACACGCACGTGAGCTTCTTCCATGCCAAAAGGGCCATCGTCGACGAGAAGATCTCCCGCAACGTCAGCCGCCGCTTGGTTAGGCCAGCCTGCATGGCCGGCGTCCTGATTTCTTGTCCGAACTTCAGCGCCCGGTGCGGCCGGATGAAGTTGTAGTGGCAGCGCAGCAGCTCAAGGTGAGCTTCCAGACGCTCCCTGCGTCGCGCGTAGCAGAGCGTGCGACGGCAAAGATACGCGGAGCCCTGTCGGATTGTCAGATTGAGCCGTTCGATGAACGACGTGTTCAATTTCGCCGAGTCCTCGGAGTCACTTAACGCCTGTTCCCAGCGCCAGGCGGTGCCGAGCAGCTCTCGTCGTTCCACTCTCACAACATGATCTTTGCGCCGTGTCTTGCTCACTTGACCGTAGAGACAGGCCGTCCCAAACACCCGCCGCACAACTCTTTCGTAGAACCCAAATCCGTCCGTGGCAGTCAGCGGGAAACATACTGGATTCATGCGTTTAGCAACATCCCGCAACAGCGCCGGCGTGTTGCGGTAGCTGCGTCTCCCGACGACTGTCGCAGGCCATAGCCGAGACCAGACGTCGATCGCAGCAAAGACCCAAAGCGGCTGTTGCTTGCCACTGACGATCGATCGAATCTCATCTGCCTGCAGCTCCTCGACGTGCAGTCCCGTCATCTCCTGATCGTTGAATCGGCCACAACGTTCACCGGCCCTTTCGAGCCAGCGAGCGACCGTGTTCCAGCCAATTTGTTTGACGCGAGCAATCGCGGACTTGTTTAGGCCCTCGACGCTGAGCGCGGCGACCTCGTCGAAGGTGACGCGACGATGTTGGAGCCGATGGTAAGGCGTCCCGGTGTTCGCGCAGAAGGTCCTGCCGCAGCTTCGGCAGCGGTAGCGCCGACGCTTTCCCCGCTTGGTCTTGTAGAAGCCGTGGCGAATGATGCTTGCGGCCGCGGCTTTTCCCTCCAGCGAGCATTCTCTGTTTGTACAGCTGAGACTCTTCATTGCTCCTGGACTGGTCAACGGCAGGGCTGGTCGCCCGAAATCGAGTCCTAAATCCTAGCAGCCAAGCGAGTTACGGGTGCGGGGCCAACACTCGATGGCGGAAGCACCTCCCGAGAGGAAGCGATGCGCCTCATGGTGGAGGATGCCTTCCAGGAGAAACGCGAGGCTGCGGGCAAGTGGACCCGCGCGCAATTGACGTCGGCGCAACTACCGACCTACTTCGTGGGCTATCTGGAACACGTGTCGATGCGACGGGAGGCGGAACGTAAGTGGGGCGACGACTTTCGATTGAAGGACTACCACGACAAAGTCCTATCGTTCGGCTCTCCACCGCCGCAATTCGTTCGAGCGCTCTTGTTCGACGCTCCGCTGCCCAGCGAGGGACGCTAAGCTTCGGTCTACAGTGGCTCCGTGATTGCGTCAAAGTCAAACTCATATTTGCTGCGATGAATACGGATAACAAGAGACTCGGATGACACGGCTGATTACGCTGGTGGCGACGTCGCTGCTTGCCGCCCTTCCCGCGCAGATAGCCCTTCCCACCCAAAGCGAGGGTACGGATGCTATCCGCGACGTCGACGCGCCTGCAGCCCGGGCCCGAAACGGGCCCCCGGCGAACCGCGCGCAGAAGAGAGTATCGGGAATGGGTCAAGATTCTGAGGTGCAGTAAGCCCTATACAATAGGGGACTCCATAGCATGCTACGTACGACTACGTTCTTTCTCGCAGCTCTTGCAGTCGGGTGTTCGGCCGGTCCGTCGACCCAACAGGAGCCGCCGAATATCCTTTTCATCTCGGTCGACGATCTCAACGACTGGATCGAACCTCTTGGCGGGCACCCTCAAGCGAAGACGCCGAACCTTGTCAGGTTCTCCCAGCAGGCAGTCAGCTTCACTCGGAACTATACGGCCTCGCCGGCCTGCAACCCGTCCCGCACCGCGCTGCTCACCGGCCTCCATACTTTTCACTCCGGGCTGTACTCGAACTACCAAGTGTGGCGCGAGGTCTTACCCCACGCGGTAACGTTGCCCAAGCACCTTTCTCAGAATGGTTACTGGTCAGCGGGCGCGGGCAAGATCTTTCACAACTCCATGCCTGACCCGGCCTCGTGGGACGACTACTTCCCATCCCTTCAGAAGCACATGCCCGACTACAAGTCGCCCAAGCCCGGCGAGACGGTCAATATGCCGAAGTTCCATAACATGTACGGCGCTTTCGATTGGGCGCCGATCGACCTGCCGGTTGAAGAGACAGGCGATTACCAATCCGTCAGTTGGGTGATCGACAAGCTTCAGCAGGACCACGAAAAGCCTTTCTTTCTGGCGGCCGGCATCTACCGACCCCACCTGCCGTGGTACGTACCGCAGAAATATTTCGAGATGTTTCCGCTAGATTCGATACAACTGCCCAAGCGATTGGAAACGGACCTAGACGATCTGGGGGAACGCGCAAAAGAAGTCGTCACTCGGGGCGGCAATTACCACGACCACGTCGTCGAAGCCGGTCAATGGGAACGCGCGGTCCAGGGCTACCTCGCGTCCATCACGTTTGCCGACGCGCTTGTGGGGCGGCTCCTCGACGCGCTCGAGGCAAGCCCCTATGCCGACAACACGATCGTCGTCCTTTGGTCGGATCACGGTTGGCAGTTGGGTGAAAAGCGCCATTGGAGGAAGTACGCGCTTTGGGACAACGTTGGCCGAACGGTTCTCATGATCAAAGTCCCTGAAGGCGCGCCCGGCCTGCCCGAGGGTTCGCTCCCTGGCGGCCGCAGCAACCGCGTCACATCGCTGATGGACATCTATCCGACCCTGCTGGATCTAGCTGGACTGCGGCCGAAGGCGGATCTCGATGGCCGTAGTCTGGCGCCGCTGCTGCGGGATCCGAGTGCGCCCTGGGACCACGTCGCCATCACGACGTATGATTTTTCGGAGTTCGCCGTCCGCACCGAAGACTGCAGCTACATCCGCTACATCGACGACAGCGAGGAGTTGTACAACTTCGAAAGCGACCCGGAAGAATGGCACAACGTTGCCGATGATCCGCGGTACGAGGAGATCAGGCGAGACCTGGCAAGCCGCATCCCCGAAAACCCGCACCCCCTTGTTGACACGTCCTTCAAATTACAGCCCCACCATCTGCCGCCATATAAAAGCAAGGCGGAGTATGAAGCCAAGCGCACACAGATCCAAGGAGGCGCCGAGTGATAGGACTCGGCGCCATGCGCCGTCCCGCAACCCTGCCACGAACCGTGCGGCTGCCGGCTAAAGCTGCCAGGCCTTCTTCGGTCTCAATGGTTCTGCAGTCTCGGGCGCTCCTGTTGCTGTTGCTCTTCGGGAGCGCTGCCGCTGCCGACGATTCGCTCCTGACCCTCGGCCGGATCTTCGAATCAGACGCGTTCGCTTCCATCGAAGCGCCGCCGCCTCGGTGGTTGGGCGACGGCGCAGGCTGGCTGGAGCTCGACAACAACAACATCCTGCTCCGCGATCCGGAGTCCGGCCGGGGCGATGTTCTCATCCCGAGCGAACGACTCGTCGTTCCCGGCTCCAAGACTCAGATCCAAGTCGGGAGATTCAGCTGGACAACGGATCGCAAGCGTTTCCTCCTGAGTGCGGAGGGCGGCGACGAAACCTGGGCGCTCGACACCTCCCCTTGTAGTCTGCGGCGGCTCGGCCCGGATCTCGGTCCGCTCTCCGACGAGCAGCTGTCGCCTGACGGGCGTCTGGCGGCCTACGTGGCGGGGCGCGATCTCTACGTCGAAGATTTCCTGTCGGGCAAGATCAAGCGCTTGACGAAAACCGGCTCGGAGAAGCTTGTCAACGCTACATCCGAGGGAGTTTACCCCGGACGTAGCACCTCTGGTTTACGCTGGAGCCCCGACAGTCAACGCATCGCCTACATCCAATTTGATATCGAGGGAATGAAGAGCTTTACGCTCATCAACTACACCGCTTCTCTTTATCCACAGATCCGCTCGTTTCCCCATGTGAAGCCAGGAGAAACTCTGCCCGCTGCACGAGCGGGTGTTGTCAACGTCTCAGGCGGGAAGACCACGTGGCTCAAGATCCCCGGCGACCGCCGAAGCCATTACCTGCGTGAAATCGAGTGGGCCGCCAACGCGAGTGATCTCGTCGTGCAGCAGGTCAATCGGAAACAGAACTCGGTCGAGGTCTTTCTCGCGGACGCCAAATCGGGCAAGGTCCGATCTGTCTGGCAAGAGGAAGACTCGGCATGGGTTGAGCCTCAACCAGTACGCTGGCTCAACGTCGGCAAGCGGTTTCTTTGGACGAGCGAACGCGACGGATGGAGGCGACTCTACCTGCAATCTCGCGAGGGCGGGACGCCCAAGCCGCTGACCCCGGCCGCCATGGATCTGTTGAGTCTAGAAGGCGTCGACGAGGATCAAGGTTGGATCTACTTCACAGCTTCACCTGACAACCCGACCCAGCGCTACCTCTATCGAGTTTCAATAGACGGTTCGGCGAAAGCTGAACGAGTGAGCCCAGCCAACTTGCCGGGGACCCACAGCTACAACATCTCCCCGGATGCTAGCTGGGCTTTGCATACCTATTCGACGATTGAGTCGCCACCGGTGACGAGCGTGATCACGCTGCCCGAGCACCGACCTGTGCGCGTCGTCACCGACAACTCGGCGCTTCGGTCCGCCGTCGCTGAGTTGAGCATTCGCTCGCCGGAGTTTCTCGAGGTTGACATCGGGGACGGCGTCAAGCTCGACGCCTGGATGATCCTGCCGCCTGACTTTGAACCAAGTCGTCGATATCCAGTTCTGTTTTACGTTTACGGAATGCCGGCGGGACAAACCGTCCTGGATCAGTGGGGCGGCAAGCGCTACCTCTGGCATCAGATGCTCGCCCAACGGGGCTACATCGTCATGAGCGTGGACAATCGCGGCACGCCCGCGCCGAAGGGGAGCGCTTGGCGCAAGATCATCTATCTTCGACACGGCGTGCTGCCCGCGCACGACCAGGCGGCGGCGCTGCGGAGTCTGCTCCGTGAGCGCCCGTATCTCGACCCGAGTAAAGTCGGCGTCTATGGCTGGAGCGGCGGCGGCCTGATGAGCACCCAACTCATCTTGCGCTACCCCAAGCTGTACTCGACCGCAATGGCCGGTGCGGGGATCACTCACCACAGCTTGTATCACGCCGGCTTCACCGAGCGATACTTGGGGCTGCCTCAAGACAACCCCGAGGCCTATGAGGAGACCGCGACCGTCAACCTCGCCGGCAACCTAGTACTTAGTTGCGTAAGTTAGAATATTTACTGGCGAGGGGACGAGGGGCGACGACGGTCTTGGTCCATTCGAACGGAGTAGCCTTGGAGTTGTAGACGCGGACGAAGCTGTCGATGGCCTCGCGCACCTGCCGGGGGGAAGTGAAACTCGCCCCCCGCAAGGCGCGGCGGCTCAGAATCGAAAACCACACCTCAACCTGATTCATCCACGAACTGTAGGTCGGCGTGTAGTGAAAATGGATGTTCGCATGACGTTGCAGCCAGCGGTCATTTTTGGGCTTGTGAGTGTTCAAGTTATCCAAGATGATGTGGATCTCGCGGCCTTCGTGGATGGCCGCGATGTGGTTCATGAAGTCGAGAAACTCGCGACGCCGTCGGCGCCAATAGTGTCCGGCGATGATGAATCCGGTAGCCACTTCCAGCGCGGCGAAAAGCGGCGTCGTGCCGTGCCGCCTGTAGCCGTGCGAGAAGCCCGTCAAGGCCTTGCCGTTGGGCAAGCGTAGCCAGCCCTGCGCTCGCTCCAAGGCCTGGATGCTCGGCTTCTCGTCGACCGCGAGCACCACGGCGTTTTCCGGCGGGCTGAGGTAGAGTCCGACAATGTCGGCGGCCTTGCGAGCGAACTCCGGGTCGGTTGACAAACACCAACTGCGCCGCCGCCGCAAGGACACGCCGAGCTGCCGCAGTACGCGCCAGACTTGATGCTTGCTGACGTCGCCGAGAGCTTCCGCGAGCAGTTCGCCTGTCCAAGTGGCGTGCCCTTCGGGCGGAGCTTCGTCGAGTTGGCAGAGGATGCGTTTGCGCGTCGCTTGGTCGTACCGCGCGGGCCTGCCGGAACGCGCTTGATCGCATAATCCCGCCAGACGTTGCTGGGCGAAGCGGGTGCGCCATTTCGACACGCGCGCCGCCGGGGATCCCAGTTGCCGGGCGATCTCGGCGGTCGAGGTAGCGGCGGCCGCCAGCAGCACAATGCGAGCGCGCTCCACCATGCGCCGTTCGGACTTGTGGCCGCGCACCCAGAGTCGCAGCGTCTCTTCTTCCTCGGCGTTCAGTCGAATCACCGTTGCCGGTCTTGCCATACCGACATTTTACAGTTAAAGGCCTTACTTTCGCAAGTTAGTACTAGAAGGAAACCTCCTCCTCATCTACGGTACCGGCGACTCGAATGTTCACTTCCAAACCACCGAGACCTTGATCAACGCTCTGATCGAGGAGAAGAAGCGTTTCACAATGATGGCTTATCCAAATCGCAACCACGGGATCGTCGGCAGAACCCAGCGCCACCTCTACGACCTCTACACCTGGTATCTCGAAGAGAATATGCCTCCCGGTCATAGGCCATCACGGGACTGAAGCGCAGCGGTCGGTCAGATCAGGAGACTTCGAGAGACCGCTCGCAACACCGAGTCGAAGAGGAACTCGAACACCGCGCGCAGATCGAGGAGCAGCGGTTGGATGTCAACAAAGTGGCCGCCGATGCCCAGTTGGCGCCGAAGCGAGTACGAATCAACCAGCAGGGGCCACTCCTCGAGCCTGGCAAGCCAACGCAGAACCCCTGGTAGGGTCGAGAACTGGCGCGGTGGCCCGTGTGGACATTGGCTTGGCTGTTTCGGGGCCGTGCAAGGAAAGCGGTTTCGCGATCATCAAGGCTGACTGCACAGTTGTGAAGCTTGACGGCAAGGTAACAAGCTTGCGATCGCAGCGCTGGAAGCCAGCGAGAAAGAAAAAGAACTGCAAGTCTCCGCTGACGGCAAGATGAAAGACGGCGTGCTCGCGACAAAGAAGATCGAGCTACTGTAGCCGTCGGTCGTCTGTGGCGCTGTTTGGGGAACCCGCTGAAGCTTGCTCGTTAGCATTTCAATCACGACTTCAGCGCCGCGAGCGCAACGGAGCGGGTTCTACCCATTCCTCCTAACGCGTTGTAATCCAGATGGGCGATGACCAGGCGACATTGTTGTCGTCCTGCACGACGCGAACGTAGTACAGATCCTCGCCTGGCTTCTTGTCGTTGTCGACGAACGTGAATTTCGTCTCTTGCGGCAGATTTTGTCGGTTGTGCAAGAACTCCTGGTTCTTGATGATGTCGATCTGTCGCAGGTGCGTCGTTCCGATTACGCTCACAACGAGCTTGAATCCCGCGCCGGTCGTCACGATGTCGCCCTGCAAGTGCTCTTTTCCATCGGCGGTCAGCAAGCGGTAGTCGCCTCTTTTCCAATTGAAAGATGAGCCTGAAGGAGAGAGGCGAAGCAGCTGCGGGGTGAGGGGGATTATAGCGTGAGTTGAGGTCGGCGGCTACAGCTATTTGTGGCTTCGTAGGGCGGGGTGAGGGGGATTGCATAAGGGGGAAGGGGCGGCAGCCCCAGTCCCCCTTTGCAGCCATCCCAGGCGAGACCCCACGGCCGTCTTCGGACGTGGGCTGGAGGAGCCGACAACGCCTCGGGTCGGGGCGTTGTCTAGCGCGTGCGCCAGCAGATCGCGAGGTCTTTGCAGACGCGTTGCAGTTCGTTGCGCTGAGCGTCGAGTTGCTCGGCAAACTCGGTGTCGGAATAAGTGTCCGCTCGCGCTTGGAGCTTCTTGAGCGAGCGATCCGCGCGCAGGCCGCGCTGCTCGGCGGGCAGGCTGAGCAGCTTTTCCCACGGCGTGCTCCACTCGGCGTACACCTTGCGCAACTTGCCGCGGCGGTCTCGGCGCTCGCTGGCGAAAGCGCATGGGCGATGAAAATTCAAGTACGGGTTGAGTCACTGGCGGTAGAAGGTGTCGATCGCCTGCGTCGCTTCCGAGGGCAAAAACTGGTAGCCCATCCACTTGCGCACCACCGCGCCGTTCTTGGTTTCGACCAAGGCATTGTCGTTCGAACGGCGCGCGCGAGACTTCGTAAATTCAATTCGCAACTTCTCGAGCAGTTTAGTGGTTTGATGGTTGACGAATTCGCTGCCATTGTCGGAGTGAAAGCCGCGAACGATAAATGGAAATTGTTCCAAAAGGCCTTCCAGCAAGGGAATGAGGTGGTTTTCGTTGCTGCGTTGGACGCAGCCGACGGCCTGCCACTGCGTCACTTCGTCGACCACGTTGATGCTGTAGGCGCCTTTTTCACCTTCCTGTTCGGGCGAGTGCACGGTGTCGATGCGCAGGTAGCCCGGACGTCCTCGCGGCTCGGGTTGGCGGCGTTCGCCGATCGCAACGGGCGTGGGACGGGTCTTGTCGAGATGCAAACTGTGACGTTGGTAGACGGCTCTTTTTCGCAAGTTGTACAGCTGGCCCACGGACAATTCGGCCAGGCGTCGAAACTCTTTGCGGCCGTAGATCTGGAACTCGCGTTGGAGAATGCGGCGGGTGGCCGGCCCCGAGAGGCGCTGATGAACTCGATCGACGTGCGCCAGTAAGACGCTGTCGGCGCGTGTGTACTTGCTGGGAAAACGGCGCCGCCGATAGGCCCTCGGACGGACGCAACGCGTGTGCAAGAACTGTCCGATCAGGCGGGTGAGTTGCGCGCGGCTTAAGCCCGTGAGCTTAGCGAGATAACGCCGCAGGAGACCCTTGACGGAGCGCTTCTGGTCGGCATAGTGATGCCGCTTCAAGACGCTTTCGACGAGCGCATATTTGTCGCTTCGATTGCCGCCCTCGAAGGCGACGGATTGGCACCCGTCGAGAAAACACTCGATCTGCTCCAGACTCAGCGATTCGGCTTGCTGCACGGCGACTCCCATCGCCCGCAGCTGCTCTGTTCCTGACCACCCAACGGATCCCCGTCAGGCTCATCTTGTATTGGAATCGCCCTCCCCTTCAGGCTCATCTTGTATTGGACAAGACGGTTGCGAGGCTCGCAGCTCGAAGAGCATAGTGAACAGACGTTCGGCCCGATTCTGTGGACGCAGTACGCTCTGAGCCGCGGAACCCTCAAGGTCATGGCACATTTTCCGCCGATCGGATCAGAGGACCCTCAGACGGCGCGGCTCGATAAACACGAAGGAGGCGCCTGGGCAACCGTGGGTTCCGCAGCGATCGACCCGCTGTCGCGCAGGGCGCTGTTTCGCATCGAGGATTGGGATGACTCACGCGACATCGAATACTGCGTCGTCTACGCATGGCGAGGTGAGGATTGCTACTGGGGCGGCGTAATTCGAAAAGACCCAAATGAGAAGGAGCAGCTCCGCGTAGGCGTCTTTTCGTGCGATCACGGCGAGGTATTCCCCCAGCGTCGACTCGTGAGAAACGTAGCAATTCAAGACCCGGATATCGTGTTCTTCGCGGGAGACCAGATTTATGAAAGCTACGGCGGGTTCGGCGTCGCCCGCGGTAAGCCGGCTGGAGAGGCGATGCTCGACTACCTGCGCAAGTACTGGCAGTTCGGCTGGACCTGGCGATCGATATTGAAGGATCGCCCGAGCATCATCATCCCAGACGACCACGATGTGTTTCAGGGCAATATCTGGGGCCAGTCCGGTCGTACCTTGCCCGTTTCGCCTGACGGTCAGGGATTTGAAAACGGAGGATTCCTGATGGACGTCGACTGGGTCAACGCGGTGCAGCGGACCCAGTCTGGGCACCTGCCAGATCCGGTTGATGCGAGACCCTGCGACAGCGGGATCGAGGTCTGCTTCACTGAACTTTGCTGGGGGGGAGCAAGCTTTGCGGTGATCGAAGACCGTAAGTTCAAGACAGGCCCAGGCGACGTCCTATCGGCTCAGCAACGGGCCGTGGGTCGACGGGACCCCGCGGTAGTCGATGTTGACAACGCCGAGATGCTTGGTCCTCGCCAGGAGGAGTTTCTGCGGCGATGGGTAGGTGAAAGCAGCGACGTCGACTTCCGAATCGTGTGCTCGCAAACGATCTTCTGCAAGGCGACCACGCACTCGGGCGCTATGCTTCGCAGGAGCCTCATCGACCTCGATTGCGGAGGTTGGCCTCAGAAGGCTCGAAATAGGGCGCTCGGGATTCTAAGCGCTGCGGCCGGGGTGATCATGCTGCACGGCGATCAGCACATCGGATCGCTGGTTAAGCATGGCATTGACGATTGGGAGGATGGTCCGCTGGCATTCATGGTCCCAGGGACGTCGAACGGATTCCCTCGGGCGTGGCGGCCAGATGCTGCCGGAGAAAACCCAGTGGTCGGAGCACCCGTTTGGACGGGACGATACCGAGATGGGTTAGGGAACCGCATGACCGTACTGGGCGCCGCGAATCCAGATCCGGACAGCAATACCAAAGAGGGCCAGGCCGGGATGAATCCGGAAGAAATCGCCCACCGAAAGGGCTCGGGACACGGCGTATTGGTTCTGGATCGAAAGACTCTAGTCGCGACCTTCAATATGTGGCGACACGCCTTTGACGCCAAGCGGCCCGCGGATGACGACCAGTTCCCAGGGTTTCCGATCTCCATCGCCCTGACCTAGATAAGGATCGCTATGAGCCGTCGAAAGATTCGAGTCGGAATGGGACAGATGCTGGTGGATGGTGGCCGGAGCCGTCTTGTCCAACACAAGATGAGCCTGGAGGTAATTTGGGCAAGGTCGATTAGGAACAGGCAAACTGCGGGCGATGGGAGTCGCCGTGCAGCAGGCCGAATCAGTGAGTCTCGATGAGATCGAGAGTTTTCTCGACGGGTGTGGGTCCGTCGAGTTCCAGGCCGGAAGTCGAGCGGATAAATACGCGCTCGTCGAAGGCGTCCTGAAGAGGCATCATTATGCCGACCAGAAGCGCTCGGTTAAAGGATTGTTGAGACGCTTCCTGAGCAAGCTAACCGGCTTAAGCCGCGCCCAATTGACTCGCCTCATCGGGCAGTTTTTGCGCGAAAAGTGCGTTCGGCCGACAGCCTATCGAAGGCGCCGCTTCCCCACCAAGTACAGCCGCGCCGACATCGTTCTCCTGGCGCATGTCGACCAAGTACAGCAACGTCTCTCCGGGCCGGCGACGCGTCGCATTCTCCAGCGCGAGTTCCAAATCTACAACCGCAAGGAGTTCGAACGCCTTGCCGAACTGTCGGTGGGACACCTCTACAACTTGCGCAAACGCGCCGTCTACCGGCGACACAGTTTGCATCTCGACAAGACTCGACCGACACCCGTGGCGATCGGCGAACGCCGCCAACCCGAGCCGCGAGGACGTCCGGGCTACCTGCGCATCGACACCGTGCACTCGCCCGAACAGGAAGGTGAAAAAGGCGCCTACAGCATCAACGTGGTCGACGAAGTGACGCAGTGGCAGGCCGTCGGCTGCGTCCAACGCATCAACGAAAACCACCTCATTCCCTTGCTGGAAGGCCTTTTGGAACAATTTCCATTTATCGTTCGCGGCTTTCACTCCGACAATGGCAGCGAATTCGTCAACCATCAAACCGCTAAACTGCTCGAGAAGTTGCGAATTGAATTTACGAAGTCTCGCGCGCGCCGTTCGAACGACAATGCCTTGGTCGAAACCAAGAACGGCGCGGTGGTGCGCAAGTGGATGGGCTACCAGTTTTTGCCCTCGGAAGCGACGCAGGCGATCGACACCTTCTACCGCCAGTGGCTCAACCCGTACTTGAATTTTCATCGCCCATGCGCTTTCGCCAGCGAGCGCCGAGACCGCCGCGGCAAGTTGCGCAAGGTGTACGCCGAGTGGAGCACGCCGTGGGAAAAGCTGCTCAGCCTGCCCGCCGAGCAGCGCGGCCTGCGCGCGGATCGCTCGCTCAAGAAGCTCCAAGCGCGAGCGGACACTTGTTCCGACACCGAGTTTGCCGAGCAACTCGACGCTCAGCGCAACGAACTGCAACGCGTCTGCAAAGACCTCGCGATCTGCTGGCGCACGCGCTAGACAACGCCCCGACCCGAGGCGTTGTCGGCTCCTCCGGCCCACGTCCGAAGACGGCCGTGGGGTCTCGCCTGGGATGGCTGCAAAGGGGGATTGGGCTGCCGCCCCTTCCCCCTTATGCAATCCCCCTCACCCCGCCCTACGAAGCCACAAATAGCTGTAGCCGCCGACCTCAACTCACGCTATAATCCCCCTCAACCCACAGCTGCTTCGCCTCTCTCCTTCAGGCTCATCTTTCAATTGGAAAAGAGGTAACGCGCGATCGCGGGATCCGGACGAGGGCATATCTACGCCGTTTGCGGATACCAACGGCACCTTAGGGGTAATGCCCGCGGTGCAAGGTATCCCAGAGCTTGGCGGCACCGGATTCGGGTGTCTCGCCGTCAACTTCGACTGCTCGGTTGGTTTCACGCATGAGGTCGTCGTCGATCTTGCTCACTAGATTTGACAGCGTGTCGATGAGCGCGGGGTTTTTCGAGGCCTCGGGCGAAGCGAGCAAGATTGCGTCGTAGGGTGGGAAGGCTTGCTTAGGGTCTTCGAGGACCAGTAGCTCGTGAGCAGCGATGCGGCCGTCGGTTGAGTAGGCTGTTACCACGTCGACTTGCTCGTCCATGACGGCGTCGAACATGTAGATCGCCTGCATCCCAATCGTGGAAAGCGAGCCTAGGTTGTAGAGCTCGCGAACACGGGTCCACTCAGGGCGGCCGAAGGCTTCGGGGTCTCCTCCAACTCTGAGGTTGCGGCCGGCTAGGTCGGCGATGGAGCTGATCGCAAGGCGCTCGGCGTTATCGCGGCGCATCGCCAAGGAGTAGGTATTTTCGAATCCAAGAGGACCGACCATCACAATTCCGTGCTCTTGGAGTAGATAGGCGGCTACCTCGATTTGAGTTTGAACGCGCGGGGCGGGCTGGTCGCGCTTCATGATGGTCGTCCAAATGGTTCCGGTGTAGTCGACGTAAGCATCGACGGCACTTTGACTCAGTGCGTCGAAGAGGATAGTTGAACCCATGTTGGGGCGGTTGTCGACACTGGCTCCGGCGGACTGCAGCTCTAAGGCGAGCAATTCGGCGAGGATGTAGCTTTCTACAAAGGGCTTCGAGCCGGTGGTGATGGTTAAGCCTTGAAGGGGCCGTTCGGATGCGACGGGGCTTTTCGATTGGATAGTTGAACTGCCGGCAGTCGGCTCGGGTTTCGTCTTGAACGTCGGCAGCAGGGCGGTGACGACTGCGACTAGAGCCGCGGCTACGAGCGCGGCAGCGACGTTGCGCGCTCGGCCGTAGCGGCGGGTTCGCAGGGCGCGTTCGCACGCGCTGAGGGCTTGATCGAGTGCGACCGCGAGTGCGGCGGCGAAGAAACATCCAAAGAGCGTCGTTGCGTGGTTGCGGGTTTGTAGGCCGGTGAAAATGTAGGTTCCGAGACCGTTGGCCCCGACCGCCGTGGCTAGAGTCGTCATGCCGACTACCCACACGGTTGCGGTGCGGACGCCGGCGATGATCACGGGCAGGGCCAGGGGAAAGCGGACTTGGCGTAGGATCTGGCGCTCGCTCATGCCTAGGCCGCGGGCGGCTTCGATGAGCGTCGGATCGATTTCGTCTAGGCCGGTGATGCTGTTTTGCAGCATAGGCAGGATGGCGTAGAGCGTTAGCGCCGCGTATGCCGGCGCGAAGCCGATTGTGCCGCCGAGCAGCGGAACCATGAGGGCCAGCAGGGCTAGGCCGGGGATGGTTTGGATCGTTCCCGCGATCGCTAGGCTGGTGCGTCTGATTCTTTCACTGCGGTCGGCGGCAACGGCCAGGATGAGAGTAATAACTGCCGCCGTTGTGAGAGCGCAAAGCGAAATCAGAAGGTGGCCGGATAGCAGCGCCGGCAGGTCGCTCACGTTTTGCGCGAATCCGTTCACTGCAAGAACAGTCCTTTAAGCTCGTTGGCTTGACGGCGGGGGGTCTGCAGGAGTTCTTCAATGTACGCGCTCGCCGGGTTGTCTAGAATCTCTTTGGGCGTCCCGACTTGCGCTACTTGGCCGGCGGCTAGGATCGCAATGCGGTCGGCTAGCAACAGCGCCTCCGTCATGTCGTGGGTGACGAGGATGACGGTTAGCTCAAGTCGGCGCTGGAGGGCCTTGAAGTCAGTCTGGAGTTGATCGCGAGTTACGGGGTCGAGGGCTCCGAAGGGCTCGTCCATGAGAAGGAGTTTAGGTTTGGCGGCTAGCGCTCGGGCTACGCCTATGCGCTGCTTTTCGCCTCCGGAAAGTTCGGATGGAAACCGGCCGCGGTATTGGTTTGGGTCTAGCTGGACGAGCTCGAGGAGTTCGTCGACTCGCGGCTCGATCTGGGTTGCTGTCCAGTCGAGAAGTTTGGGCACGATGCTGATGTTCTCGCCGACGGTCATATGCGGGAAAAGGGCGGCGCCTTGGATGACGTAGCCGATTGAGCGGCGCAGGATTGTCGGGTCTAGTGTTGTGATGTCTTGGCCCGCTACATCGACACTGCCTTGGTCGGGTTTGGCGAGGCCGTTGATTGTTCGCAGTAGGGTGGTTTTGCCGGAACCGGAGGCCCCCAAAAGGACTAGGATTTCGCCGGGGATCGCGTTCAGGTTGACTTGTTGGAGAACAGGGGCTGGGCTTCCGGCGAAGGATTTTGAGACGTTCTGGATGGATACTGCGGTCATTGCTGATTATTTTTTGGGCCGCTGGAAGTCGGTGCCAGGCGTGGACTTCCGCCCACGCGATCGAGAGCGTAGCTTTTAGACATAGCCTACGCGAAGTAGATCAGCATGGATATTGTTAGCGCTCCTAGACCGTAGGCCCACGGGCGTTCGCTTCTCCAGAATGGGCGCACTGGCTCGGCGGCTATTGCTCGTTGATGGCCTTTCCAGGTGTAGGCCTCGATGTCTTGCCTCGGGCCTCCGCTTGAGCGGCTGAGGGTGATCATGACTACCAGCGCGAATAGCGCCGTGAGAGCCGTTCTATGCAAAAAGTTTAGTTCCGAGCCAAGCGCGGCGACTAGGGATTGCGAGAGCGGGTAGGCGGCGCTGATCCAGGCGCTGTATCCCCACTGAACCGCGAACGAGAATATGGGCGAAATTAGCATTGCCCAAAACGAACCGGCGGCACTTGCGCCTCGCCACAGGATGCCCGCAAGAAACGCGACGGCGATGCCTGGGACGATGTGGCCGATTTGGGACGGTACTTTAAGGAAAAAGTTGTCGCCGGCATCTTGGGTGTAGATTCCGGCGGCGATTCCGGCGGCAACAACTACGAACGCTACGATCGTTACTCTCCCGACGAATACGAGCTTGCTCTCGTCGGCGTTGGGATTGATGTAGCGCTTATAGAAATCGAATGTGAACAGCGTTGCGCCGGAGTTCATCATCGAGTCGATGCTTGATAGGATGGCCCCGATCAGCCCGGCGGTGATGATGCCGACTAGGCCGTAACCAACCGGAACAACTAGTTTCACCAGCAGTGGAAAGGCGTCATCGGGGAGAGGAAGCGCGCCAATTTCACCGGATGCGAGCCGGGCTTGGAAAAGATGTCCGCCCGCGATGCCGGTGGCTACGGAGACGAACGGGACCAACAGTTTCAGGTAGCCGGCGGCAACGATACCCATCTTGGCGTCGAAATCGCTGCGGGCGGCTAAGGCGCGTTGGGCAATGAACTGATTGGTTGCCCAATAGAAGATGTGAATGATTAAAAGTCCACTGAATACGCCGCTCCATGGCAGTTGGGGGTGGTCAGTGGGCAGGTAGAGGTGAAATTTTTGATCGGCTTCGGGAAGCGCCGCGTCGGTGGCGAGGAGTGCGCTAAAGCCGCCAATTTCGGGCTGCGAGAAGACCAAAAACGCAACAATGATGCCGGATAGCAAGAGCATGACCGACTGAATCAGGTCGGTCCAGATGACAGCCGTGAGTCCACCGAAGATGGTGTAGACGCTGGTGACGACCGCGAAGACTAAGATCCCGGCCGTGTAGCTCATTTCGAATGGCGTGTCACTGAGCAGGTAGCGAAGGGCACGTGAGCCGATGTAGAAGCCGAGGGCCATCCGCACGATGACGATGGTGATGATTGTGAATGCGGAGTACAGGAAGCCGCTGCGTTCGTCGTAGCGTTTGGTGAGATATTCCGAAAGTGTGTAGAGCCCCATCTTGCGATAGAGCGGTAGGAAGACGAAGGCCAACACCAGCAGTCCGGCGATGGCGCCGTACTCGAAGTGGGATTGCGCGAATCCGATGGAGTAGCCGATGCCGAGCATGCCGACGAGATGTTCAGCGCTGACGTTGGTGCCGAAAATGGAGCCGGCGACGCCCCACCAGGGGATGCTCTTGCCGGCGAGGAAGAAATCTTGGGTGCTTTCTTGCTTACGGCCGGACCACAGGCCGACCGCCATGACGACGATGAGACTGGTTAAAAAGATCGCGAAGTCGAAGGTGCTTAGCGCGACTGGCACGGATCAACAGGGTAGCTTACGGGCAGTGGCGCGCGAGGCGGCTACCAGATGCCGATGAGTTTCCACCAGGCAGCGCCAACGGTGCACCAGACAAGTATGTTCCAAAGGGAAACCAAGAAGCCGACGCGCCACCAGTCGGAAAAGCTGACGTAGCCTTGCGAGAAAAATATAGGCGCGGGGACGGTGCCGTAATGGGTCAGGCCGGCGGAAAGGTTCGCAAGGCAGACGAAAAGAAACACGGTTAGACCGAGCGGGGCGTCGCGCGCGAGCAACAACAGCAAGAACGGCGGGAGCATCGTGAGCATGTGCATCGTGATGCTTGCCAGCCCATAGTGGGCGTAGAAGTAGACGACTATGGTTGCGCCTAATAGAGGCAGCCAGTGCATTTCGCCTAGCGTTCCGCTCACCGCCTGCGCGAAGGCTGAGGGCACTCCCGCATCGGTTAGCGAATTGCCGAGCGAGATGACGCCGCCGTACCAGACGAAGATGTCCCAGGTGGAGTGCTCGCGGATGACTTCGTCCCAGGTCAGGACGCCGGTGAGGATCAAGATGGACGCACCGAGCAGGGCGGCGACGGCGACAGGAACTGAGTGAATCGTCGATGTCATCCACAGACCGCAGACGGTGATGAATACGCCAACGGTGATCCATTGGTCGCGCCCCATGCCGCCTAGCTTGATGAGCTCTTCCTCGGCGAATTCGGTTGCGCGTGGGGTATTTCGAATGTCCGGCGGAAGGAGTCGCGAGACGATCCAGACGAGGCCGATGATTGATACCAGGCCGGGCACGATTCCAGCCAGAGCCCAGCGGCCCCACGAGAGTTCGTAATTGGCGACGGACATGGCGATGTCGGCGGCGATGAAGTTGCCTGCTTGGCCAGTGAGGAACATGGCGCTGGCCACAGCCTCGCCTTGATAAATCACCGCCATGAGAAAGGTGCCGAGCAGTCCCGCGGTTTTTCCGGGGTGAGAGCCGTAGAGTTCGATCAGGCTGCGCGCAATCGGTAGGATGACGCCGCCGGAGCGCGACGTGTTCGACGGGATCATCATTGCCAGCGTGACGTCGCTGAAGATCAGTGCGTAGGCGATGCCGCTGGATTTTGAACCGAAGTGGCGCACGAACCAGAGTGCAATGCGCTTGGCTAGTCCTGTCTGAATGAGCGCCCTGGCGATGAGCAACGCGCCAACTACTAGCCAGACGCCGGTTGAGCCGTATCCCGACAGTGCGGATTTGACGTCTAGCGCACCAGTCAATACGGCGGCTACCAGGCAGATCAGAATCACCGCGCCGCCAGCCAGCGGTCGAATAACCAGCCCGGCGATCGCGCACGAAAAAACCGCGAGTAGACGCCAGCCTTCGGGCTCGACACTTGCGGGTCGTGGGATGAGCCAATAGACGGCTAGGCCAAATAGAACGACCGCGCCCAGGCGTTTCGGATCGGGCCGCTGTGATTCGGCCGCGGACTCAGACATGAGCGGGTATTGTAGCGGCTCGGACTCTCGAAAGGGCCCCGTACAATGTATGGGACATGCGCTGGATCTTGCTACTCGTTGTGACAACCCTTTTGCAAGCGGACGACTGGACGCAGTGGCGCGGCAAAGATCGGCTTGGGGTCTGGCACGAAACAGGCATTTTGCGAACGTTTCCCGAAGGCGGTCCGAAGCGGGTCTGGTCGCAGCCGATAGCCAACGGATATGCGGGGCCGGCGGTCGCGGACTCGCGGGTGTTTGTGACGGACTATCGCAAGGGTGAAGCGCGCGCCGGCACCGAGCGAATTCTTTGCCTCGACGAAAAGACCGGCGAAACTCTCTGGCAGAAGGAATGGGCGGCCGACTACACGGGGTTGCAGTATGCCCTTGGTCCGCGGGCGACGCCGACAGTCGACGACGAACGAGTCTACGTGCTCGGCGCGATGGGGGACTTGTTTTGCTTGCGCGCAAAAGACGGCTCGGAGATCTGGCATCGCAGCTACATGAGCGACTACGACGCCGATCTACCAACTTGGGGCTTCGTCGGAGCGCCGCTCGTGGATGGGGCGCGGCTGATTGCCCTGGTGGGTGGATCTCCTGACGCGAAAGTTGTAGCTTTCGACAAGATGACGGGCAAGGAAATTTGGCGCTCGCTTGAGGCGACGTCGGAGCCGGGCTATGATCCGCCAATTATTTTCGAAGCGGGTGGCGTGCGGCAACTGATCATTTGGCATTCGACGGAGGTTGCTTCGTTGAACCCCGAGACGGGCAAGGTTTACTGGCGTCAGCCATTCAAGATTCAGGCCGGTTTGACAGTTGCTACGCCGGTTATCAGCGAACACGGGTTGTTGGTTTCGGCATTCTATAACGGCTCGCGAATGTACCGCTTGCTCGACGACCGTCCGGCGGCAGAGCTGATTTGGAAAGGCAACAGCGACAGCGAGATTGAGACCGACGGTCTGCACTCCTTGGTCACGACGCCCGTGGTCGACGGCAATTACATTTATGGCATTGGGAGCTACGGGCACTTGCGCTGCATCGACGCTCGGACGGGGAAGCGAGTTTGGGAGAGTCTTGATCTGACCGAAGAAAACGCGCGCTGGGCGTCGGGACAGATTGTCCGCAACGGCGATCGCTATTTCATCAACAATGACCGCGGCGATTTGATCATCGCTAAATTTACGCCAGAGGGGTATGAAGAAGTCGACCGCGCGACGTTGTTGAAAGCGACTAACCCTACGAATCGGCGGAGGGAATTAGGAGCGGTGCACTGGACCCACCCGGCTTATGCGAACCAGCACGTGATCATTCGGAACGATCAGGAAATTGTGCGCTTTCTGATGGCCGAGTAGGGGTAATAGGGCCGACCCTCGATCCCATTTCCTGGCCCCCATTTATTTACGTTGCGAACCGTCGCTTGCGCGCCGCGTCTAGCGCCACGGCCATGATAATAATCGAGCCGATGATTGCTTGCTGCCAGTAGGGGTTGACGCCGAGTAGGTCGCTGCCGTTTGAAAGCAGACCCATGATGAAGGCTCCGATCAGCGTGCCGATGACCGTACCCTCGCCGCCGGTTAAACTGCCGCCACCGATGACGACGGCGGCAATGACTTGGAGCTCGTAGGAAACACCGGCCGTCGGTTGCCCGGTCATCAGGCGTGAGGTTTCGATCATGGCCGCTAGTCCCGTAAGCATTCCGGCGATCGCGTAAATCGCGATTTTGTAACGGGCAACTGGAATACCGGCGTAAATCGCGGCTTCCTCGTTGCTGCCAATTGCGTAGGTGTAGCGGCCGAGCTTAGTGGAATGCAGCACGACGTGCATGATTACGGCGCAGACGATCAGAACCACGAGCACGAACGGCACCGGACCGACTGTCCCGTCGCCGAGGTAGCTGTGCGCCTTCGGCAGGCCGACTACCGGAAGTCCATTGGTCACCACCAAAGTCAAGCCGCGTACGATTCCCAAAGTGCCCAGGGTCACGATGAACGGCGGGATTTGGAGACTGGTGATCATGATGCCGTTCGCGAGGCCCCACAGCAGGCCGAAGAACACACCAGATGCGATGCCAAGAAGAACCGAGCCGTTGCTGACCATCGTCAAGGTGCCCATCACGCCGGCGAAGGCTAGAATTGAGCCGACCGACAAGTCGATTCCACCGGAGACGATTACGAGCGTCATCCCTAGCGCCATGATGTTGATCACGGCCGTTTGGCGCACGACGCTGGAGAGGTTCGTCGCCGTCAGAAAATAGGGCGACGCGATCGACAGGATCACAAAGAGTGCAATGAGGCTGAAAAATGGCAGTAGCCGTTGCAGCATTCCGGATTGGAGTTTCATTTCGTTCTCGTTGGCGTCACGACCCTACGGCCGCGTGATGCATAATTTCTTGCTGCGTCGTCTCGCGCGGTAGCTCCGCGACCATCGCGCCGTTGCGCATCACTAGGATGCGGTCGGCCACCTGCAGCAGCTCGGGCAGCTCTGAGCTGACCATCAGCAGGGCTTTACCTTCGTTGGCCATTTCGTCCATGAGGGAAAAAACTTCGGCCTTTGCGCCGACGTCGATGCCGCGGGTCGGTTCGTCGAAGAGAACAACGTCGGTGTCTTGAAAGAGCCACTTGGCGATGACGACTTTTTGTTGGTTGCCTCCGCTAAGCTGGCGGGCGAGTTGCTGCACCGACTCGGCACGCATCTGAAGGCGCTTACGGTAGCCCTCGGCGACCTCTTGCTCCGTTCCCGCCTGGACAAGACCATTCGCGCAGACCGCGTCGAAATTCGCCATGGTGATGTTGGTGCGAATTGGGAGGTCGAGCGCTAGCCCGGTTTGCTGGCGATCTTCGGTGATCAGAGCGATTCCGGCGTCGACGGCGTCGCGGGGGGAATTGATTGTCGTTGGCTGACCGTTGACTTCGATGGAACCTTGCGCGGCGGGAGTGATTCCGAAGAGGGTTTTACAGAGCTCAGTGCGGCCGGCACCCATCAGTCCGGCGACGCCGACGATCTCACCGGCTCGGACTTCGAACTTGGCGTCGGGTAAATCCACCTTGAGCTTGACGTCGCCCGGCGTGAGTTTGCCGCGTTCGTAGATCGAGGCTACCTCGCGACCCACCATGTGATGCACGATTTGCTTGGTGGTGATATCGCGATAGGAGCAGGAATGGACGGTGTCACCGTCGCGCAGAACGGTGACGGTGTCGGCGATTTCGTCGAGTTCGACCAAACGATGCGTGATGTAGATGATGCCCTTGCCGCTATCGCGAAATTGGCGGACGATCTTGAACACCTCGACGGTTTCCGCCTCGGAAAGCGACGACGTCGGCTCGTCAAAAATCAGCAATGACGCGGCACTATGCAGGGCGCGTACGATCTCCACGAGTTGCTTTTGGGCCGGGCTCAAGAATTCGACGCGCCAACCGGCTTCGATTGGGAAGTTGTGTTCGGCGATCAGGCTCGCCGTCTGCTGTTCCATGGTTCGCTGGTCGGTGAGCGGACCGTTGAGGAGTTCACGCCCTAAGAAAACGTTCTCTGAGACGGTGAGGTGCGGCGCGAGCAGCGATTCCTGGTGCACCATCGAAATGCCGGCCCGATGCGCATCGGCCGGGCGTGCGAAGTCGACGCTCTCGCCCTTTAGGCACATCTCACCGCCGTCACGGCGATACATGCCGGCGACGATCTTCATGAGGGTCGACTTCCCCGCCCCGTTCTCGCCGATTAGGGCGTGAACTTCGCCGGCATCGACATGCAAATTGCCGCGCGTTAGGGCGTGAACGCCGCCGAAGGACTTTTGAATGGCGTCGAGTTCAAGAAGCACGGAGGATTTCTAGGAATGAGACCGCGGAGGGGCAGAGTAACACAAAACGGGCCGACCATCAGACTTGAGGGAAGCACAATCGCTAATCCACTAGACCGAACCCCGCGCCACCGGCCCGGGGCACAATGGCCCAGGCTGTGTAGGAGCGTTATACCGTGGCGAAAAGGTTGAAATATCGGGGGGCGAATTTCCATGAAACTGACGTGCTCGGCCGATCACGAGGTTTTGGTGGACCCAAGTCGTTTCGCATTGAGTACTGGGATCTGCTTGGCGGATCAGTCCAACGGATAGATTCTGGCAATTAATTTTCCGGTGCCCACCCACCACTTGAAACCGTTCGAGGTCCACGGACTTGGCCATTTGGGCCCCCTGGCGGGGTTTTTTACGTACCCTAGATGGAGAGTTCGCGGGATCGTTTGTTATCGCAAGGTAACCGCGTCAGAGTCCTAAGGAACGCGTGTCCACTCAGCTTCGGCGTACGGCGTCTTGCTTGGCGGTGTCTCGTCAGGCAGAGGATGCGTGGGGCCGCCCGGAGCGCCCCTCACCGGCAAAGGGGCTGCGTGTCTGCCGTGCATTTCGACTTTCGGAAGCACCTCGAATGCACCGACGAGCCGTTCTAGGATTTCCGGGTGGTCCGCCGCCAGATCGGTCGACTCGGTCGGGTCCTGGACAATGTTAAAGAGTTCCCGCTCGCGTTCCCGAGTGTCCGGGTTGGGCATTTGGACCAGTTTCCATTCACCATCCAGGTAGCCAAATCGGTAGTCCCGCTCTGGGGGAAAGTGCCAGACCTGTGGGAACGGCTTATTGTTCAGCTGAGCTTCCCCGACGAGCGCGGGCCAAACGTTTCGGCCGTCGAGCGACTTGGGCGGCTCCGCGGAAATTCCTGCAGCGGCCAGTAATGTCGGCAGCATATCTTCCACCGAGATAGCTTCGGCGAAGGATGATCCGCCCGGCGCCTTGGCCGGCCAGTGTAACAGGGCCGGAACGCGGATACCTCCTTCCCACCCGCTGAATTTCCCACCCCGCAGCGGACCGTTGTCCGCCCCGACACTCTCCAATCCTCCGTTGTCGCTCATGAAGAAGATGAGTGCGTGGTCAGAACGCCCGGCTTCGCTGAGTGCCGCCCGGAGTTCGCCAATCCCAGAGTCCAATTCCGTCACCATCGCCGCAAAGATCCTGCGATGCTCATCCTCGATCGCGGAGTACGCCTCGATCGCGTCTTGCGGTGCCTGCAAAGGCGAATGAGGAGCGTTGTAAGACTGGTAGAGAAACATCGGTCTCTCTGGATCGCTCTCGCCGATCAGGCGGACGGCCTCTTGGGTCTGTAGGTGCGTGGCGTAGCCCTCTTCCATCACGGTCGACCCGTTGCGCTGCCAATCGACCGCGCCCCAAACCGTGTGCTGATAGTAGTTCATGAAGCCGGCCAATCCGCCATAGAAATGATCGAAGCCGCGGTTCTGCGGGTAGTACGGTTTCTTGTTCGGTCCGAGGTGCCACTTGCCGACCCCGAAGGTCTGGTAGCCGGCGTCCTGGAAATACTCCGGCAGGAGCTTCTCGTCGAGCGGTAGTCCGGTATCGAACCAAGGCTCGAGCGCGGTCAGGACTCCCGTGTTTAGTGGCGAGCGACCCGTCATCAGCGCGGAGCGCGTCGGAGAACAAAGCGGGTGGACGTAGAAACGATCGAACGTCACTCCTTCCCTTGCGAGCGCGTCAATCTGCGGGGTTCGGATCTCGCTTCCGTTGTAACCCACGTCACCGAAGCCAAGGTCATCCGCCACGATCACGACCACGTCGGGGGGCGCGGCCGCTTCTTCCTCTGCGGCAGCGCAGCCCCCTATTCCCACAACTGCTAACGTGATCGCGAAACTCAGATTCCGTTTTGTTCGATTCATGGTTGGGCGCCTGAAGGGCGGTCGGATAATAACATGGACTGATCCGAGGAAAGCGACTTGGCCATTGATCGGGTAGCCACCGACAACTTTCCCCACTGGCCTGGCGACCCATGGGAATGGCTCAAAACCCTACGGGCAGGGACTCAGAGTGCTTCAGAAGTAGGTTTCCGCAGTGCGATCGGGAGTAGCGCTAATCGATAGAACCGAAGGGGCTTAGGGGCCTTTCGCCGGATTCTTGCCGTGAAATCTCCTTGGCCTGAGGAATTTCACGATCCAGAAGAGTCCTGAGAATCCTTCCCACGGCTCGAAATCTTAACCAGGTTATTGCGTGGCGCACAATGGAAACCGACGGACCCTTATTTCACACTTTCGTCTTCAAGATCCCCCGGCGCACCGCTAGGCGGGGTGCCCGGACGATAGTGGATTTACGCGACGGAATCTAGAACGGTACGTCGTCGTCGGTGACTCCTTGGTCGCCTATTTCGTCGCCGCCGCTGGGGGCGCTGGCGGGTTGGGCGCCGCCTGCGGGTTGTGCGCCGGACGCTCCCGCGCCCGGGGCGAAGTCGCCGCCTCCGCCTCCGTCGCGGCCGCCGAGCAACATCAGACTGAAATTATCAGCAACGACCTCGGTGCGGTAGCGCTTCTGGCCGTTTTGGTCTTCCCAACTGCGCGTCTGAAGGCGCCCCTCGATGTAGACCTGACGACCTTTCGTCAGGTATTCAGCGACCTTGTCGGCTCGCCATAAAACGATGTCGTGCCAATCGGTACTTTCCTTCCACTCGCCGGTTTGTCCGTCTTTCGAGCGATAGGTCGTAGCGAGACTAAAATTGGTGACGGCTGTGCCGCTGGGCGTATAGCGCGTCTCGGCGTCTTTTCCTAGACGTCCGATTAACATAACTTTGTTGAGACTGCGGGCCATAGGGACCAAGGTACAATCAATGGCACTTCGGATCAAGCGTTCCGGGGGGATCTTTTCATGGTTTTTTGGATAATCGCGATTTTCTTAGCAAATCTTGCCATTGGCGGAGCCTCGGACGGCGCCGCTCTGATGGTGGTTGAGAAAAAGGCCAGCCAGGTCGGTTTCTATACCTCGGATGGCGAGCGGGTTGCGGGCGTTGCCGTGGGCGAGACACCGCATGAAATGGTTCTCTCCGCTGACGGCAAGTTTGCCTACGTCTCCGACAACGGCGTGCTGTGGATGGACTACGACGGCCCAGGCGGAAACACCGTATCGGTGATCGATATTGCGGCTCGAAAGCGGGTGGGCGTCTTGCCGTTGGGCAAATTCCACCGGCCGCACGGCATCGGCCTGGATCCGACATCGAGCCGCGCTTTTGTCACGTCAGAGAACCCCGATCGCATCGTGCTGGTCGATCTCGATGCGTTGGCGGTCATTCGCGACTTTGATAACGGTGGAGTCGACCCGCACATGGTTACGTTCGATAGCCGCGGCGCATGGGGCTATGTGTCCAACACGGCGACTGGAACGGTAGGAGCCGTGAACTCCGTAACTGGCGAACTCAAGCTCATACCGGTCGGCAAGGGACCGCAGGGGAGCCTACTTTCGCGCGACGGCTCGAAGCTATGGGTGACCTGCCGGGACGACAACCGCATCGATATTGTCGACACGGCGACGAAGAAAGTGACGGGCTCGATCGCGACCGGCAAAGGCGTTAACCGCGTGGTCGCTACACCGGGCGAACGCCTGCTGGTCTATTCGGTGCAGCACGGTGAATCCGTTGGTATCGCCGATGTGGCCACGGGGCGGCAAATCGCGAATATCAAGCTCGGCGGGCCGCCGTTGTCGATATCACTATCACGTGATGGCAAGTATGCCTTCGCGGGGGTCCAAGATAGTGATCAAATTTGGGTCGTTTCGGTCGCGGAGCAAAAGGTCGTACAGGTGATTGACACCCCGAAAGGCGCCGGGCCGGACCCTGTTTTGGAAATTGGACAGTATACGCCGCCAATCGGCAATTGAGAGATGAACGAAGAACAACTACGTAATTTACTTGAGGACGTGCGCAGCGGCTCGCGCGATGTCGATGCCGCCGTTTCTGAACTCCGTCATCTGCCCTTCGAGGACCTCGGGTTCGCCAAGGTCGATCACCACCGCGCGCTGCGCCACGGCATGCCCGAGGTGATATTGGGGCACGGCAAGACGGTTGACGAAGTCCGCTCGATTTCAGAAAAACTCCTGGAGCAATCCCCGAACTTGCTGGTGACGCGGGCGAGCGAGGCGATGTTCGAGGCAGTTCGAGAGCTCGATGCCACGGCGGAGTTTTTTCAGCGGTCCTCGGCTATACGGGTATGGGGAGACAGAGAGCTCCGCGGGAAATCGAAGATCGCCATCATCTGCGCCGGCACCAGCGACATTCCGGTCGCTCAAGAGGCTCAGGTGACGGCGGAGGTTATGGGCAACGAGGTCGACACAATCTACGATGTCGGTGTCGCGGGAATCCACCGATTGCTGTCGAACATGGAGCGTCTGAATGGCGCGAGAGTGGTGATTTGCTGTGCGGGGATGGAGGGCGCCCTTCCGAGCGCGGTAGGTGGCCTGGTGTCTGTCCCCGTGATCGCTGTACCCACCAGTGTTGGCTACGGCGCTAGTTTCAACGGGCTATCGGCGCTTCTGGGTATGTTGAATTCATGTTCGAGCAACGTCTCGGTGGTGAATATCGACAATGGCTTTGGCGCGGCCTATGTTGCGACATTGATCAACCGGCTTTAACCCGCATTTCTTTCTGGCTTTGGACGGAAACGCTCGTTGCTGGGCACGAGGTTTGTGCCTCGGCCGGGGAGTTCGATATGCGAAACTACTAGGGCCATGAGACGAACTTTTCTAATCTCGGTTGCCCTCGTTTTTGTGCTCGCCGGTCAACTGCCAGCGCAGGATGGGAAGAAGCATATTCTTGCGCTCGGGGGAGCGGAAGGGTTTGCCCATGATTCGGTTTCGCACGGAATGTTCACCCTGGCGAAGATCGGCGAACGCACCGGGCTGTTCGACGTCCGGTTCCAAACCGACACGACGCTTGTGACCAAGAAGAAGCTTAGGGGCAACCGAAAAAACCTGGACTACTTCGATGCTGTTTTTTTCTACACGCAGGGCGACCTGCCACTAACTGACGACCAGAAGGCTGACTTGATGAGCTTCGTCAAAGAAAATGGCAAGGGCATCTTGGTGGGCCACAGCGGTACGGACTCGTTCCGTGAGAGTTGGCCTGAGTACGTCAAGATGGTCGGCGGCGCGTTCAATCATCACCCGTGGCACCAAGAAGTTACCGTTCGCGTGGACGACGGCGATCATCCGATCACAAAACATTTTCCAAAATCATTCAATATCACCGACGAAATTTACCAGCTCAATCGCTACTCGCGCGACAACATTCGAGTGCTGATGAGCCTCGACACCTCGAGCGTTGACTTGACAAAGAAAAACGTTGCTCGAACAGACGGCGACTTCGCCTTGGCATGGGTACGCGAATTTGGCAAAGGCAGGGTGTTTAGCTGCGTGCTCGGCCATCGCGAATCGGTTTGGGATCGTGATGACATGCAGAAGATGTGGCTTGAAGGTATCCGCTGGGTGTTTGGAATTACCGACGGGGAGACCGCCTCGATTCCGCAAACGTCTGAATAGCTCAGCCTTTGCGGGCGTGCTCGTCTGAATCGATACGCTGGAAGCATGCTTGAACCCGTGCAGGCCGAGATTCGGAAAGTCTGTGGCATTACACAGCCGGCCGATGCGCTACACGCCGTGAAGTGTGGCGCCAACGCGATCGGCATGATTTTCTATGCCGGCAGCCCTCGCGCGATACGCGTCCCACACGCGGCGATGATTGCCGCGGTCGTGCCTCGCGAAGTGCGCCGTGTTGGCGTCTTCGTCGACGAAGACCCAGATACGATCGTTAGCACTGTGAACGCGGCACGGCTAGACGTGGTGCAGTTGCATGGCACTGAAGCGCCTGACCGCTGCTCATGGATTCGCGACGAGCTGCCGGAAGGCGTTGAAATCTGGAAAGCGGTACGGGTAGGAGCGGGATTTCGCGCAGCCGCGCTGGAGGCTTTCAGCGTTGACGCATTTTTGCTCGATTCGGCGAAAGACGGAGCGTACGGTGGGACAGGCGAGACATTCCCATGGCCGCTCGCACTCGACGCGAAGCGTTATGGAAAAATTGTGGTCTCCGGAGGCCTCGATGGCGCCAGTGTGGCGGAGGCCATTCGGAAAATCGGCCCGTGGGGAGTGGACGCGAGCTCGCGCTTGGAGAAAAAACCGGGTGTCAAGGACCCTGAGAAAGTGCGTGCATTTTTGGCGGCCGCAACTGGCCTGGAGCCGAGCACAGGGCAGGAGCTGCCATGACGAACGCCCGTCGCCTGTTCTTCTTCGCCGGCGACCTACTCTCAACCTTGGCGTCTGGCTGCGCCGCGGCGGCGTTAAGCGCCCTGCTGTGGCCTGAAGCATGGCCGATGGTGTTGACGATGCCTCTCGGCATGCTGTTGGGCATGGCAGTGGCGTTCGTGGTGTCCCTGCCGTTCCAATCGTTCTTTGGATGCTTTGAGGTGATGATTCCATCGATGCTTGCCGGGATGGTCGCTGGAATGGCCGGCGCCATGATGACGTTGTCGGGGCTGTCGGCAGTTTCGATGGGGGCCGGCGTCGGACTCGCTGTGATCCTGTTCACACTGTTGATGAACGGACTGCTACGGGGAGAAACCTCGTAATGGACGCCGTAACTCGCCAGAAATGGAATCGCGCCGCCGTGGGCTACGAGCGGCTGGCTGCCCGCGCCGCCGAGCGCCGCTGGGGTGACCACAAGCGGGAGCTGTTTAGCCACATGTCAGGCAAGATCCTTTTTCTAGCGGTCGGAACAGGGCTAGACATTTCGTTCTTCCCGCCGGGCCAAGACATCACGGGGATCGATATCAGCGAAAAGATGCTCGAACAGGCAAAGCCGCGGGTTGACGCCTACGACGGCGCAATTAAGCTGCAACACATGGACGTCCATGACTTGGATTTCGCCGACGGGCACTTCAACCAGGTTTACACCTCATGCACCTTTTGCTCGGTACCAAGACCGGTCGAGGGCCTCACCCAACTGAAGCGAGTGCTGCGCCCGGGCGGTGAACTCAGAATGTTTGAGCACACGGGCAGCCGCTGGTTTCCCTTCAACGCGATGCTGCACGCTATGAACCCGATTTCACGTACCCTCGGCCCAGAGGTCAATCGGCCTACCATCGAGAACGTCAGAGCAGCGGGATTTGAAGTTCAGCGAGTCGTGAACCATTACCTCGACGTGGTTAAGAGCATCGAAGCGATTAGACCTTGATCGAGTTGGGGGATTAGCCCGCGCCCTGGTTCCCGCGCGTTTCCAAGGGCTAAGTACTGGAGTTCTTCGTCGCGCCTTGAACTATGTCGACGCGTCCGCGGAACATCGCACCTTCTTCGACGAAGACGCGAGCGGTCGTCAAGTTACCCTCAAGCGCCGCGGTCTTCCTGAGTTCGACACGGCGGGAGCCATGGACATCGCCGTGCACCGTACCCTGAATCGAAATCATCGCGGCCTTGATGTTGGCCTTCACTTGGCCCTCCGGCGCGACGACCACTTGCTCGGATGGCAGATTGACGTTTCCTTCCACCTGGCCGGCGATAGTGAGACTCTCGTCGCCGCTGATCTCGCCTTCGATTCGGATGCTGGGGCCGACGTGGGAGCCGCTGGGCGGATGCACACCTGAAGGTCTCGCGGCGGGTTCACTCATATTTTCTACGCTACCAGGAACGTCAACCGTAGTGGGGATTTCCCCCTACGTATCGAAGCGATGGAGGCAAAGAAGAGTCGATCGTCGGTAGGTACCGAAATTTTGACTAGGGGGATCTTACCGCTTCGGAACCTAGTGCTTACTGATTGTCGAACCGCTTAATCAGGCCGATAATCGCAAGGTCGTGGTGCAGATCCAGCCGTTAAGCGAATTGAAGCCCGGGGCTCAGGGAGACCTGGCGGACATGCTCGTCGGGCTGATTGAGAGCGGCCCTGACACTACCCCACCGGCGATCGGCGTCAGAGACTATTTGGTCCTGCCTGATGAACTCGTCGGTCACTTGATCGCCCTGGCGGCGAGACACAACTCGAGCAGCAAATCGTCAGACGGGTTGGCTCGTCGTATTTGGGTTCACCCGACTATCGGGTTGCTCGGTGCGGTCGTCGCTTGGCTGTCGGTTAACGTCGTCATTCACGCGTTGTTTCGCTAGCGCACATGGCGAGGAACCTAGGCCGGTTTCAGTTCGTGCTCAGCCTCGATAGGAGGCTGCGAGTCTGTCTCGAATGGTTTCAGGCCCAAGCGGTCGACAATCGAGTCGTAAACAGCTTCGATGGGCCGGTTGGCGTCGATTGTGACTAGCATTTGCCGTTCTTCGAACAGTTCCAGCAAGGGGTGAGTCTTCTCGTGGTATTCCCTCAGACGTGTGGCCAGCGATTCGGGGTTGTCATCAGCTCGTTTCGTAAAACCACCACCCTTGCCTGCGCTGGCTCGGTGCATCACGCGATCACGCACGATCTCGTCCGGCAAATCTAGATAGATAGCGCGATCGAGATTCCAGTTTTCGAACAGATACAATGCCTGGGGTCTAGTACGCGGAAACCCATCGAGAACGAAGCCGAAATTCCAATCATGCATTTCAAGCCGCTCGCGCACGACAGTTGAAACTATTTCGTCCGGGACGAGCAGGCCATCGGTCGTGATGCGGTTGATCCGCGCCCCGAGTTTGGTGTGGTGGCCGACGTGCCAGCGAAATATATCGCCGATAGAAATGTGGACGAATTCGTAGTGTTCCGCAAGCAGTTGTGCTTGCGTCCCCTTGCCCGAGCCTTGGGGACCGATAATGATGAACTTTTGCATGAAGGAGTTAAACCGAGAGGTGGCGGAGAACTCCCCTATCCAATCATCGTAGTACGAGATTAGGGATTGTTGGCGGCAATTCCCGCGAGCACCGCGGTAACGTCGGTCACGGTCGCATACTCGCCGTGCATATTCGCCAACGAGAGTGAATGTACGTCGTCGGCGGACCAGATCTGGCCGCGAACGTCCTTCTTCTCGAAAGTCGCTGCGGCGTCCGCCGGAACGAACACGTCAAAGCCAAGATTTCCGGCCATGCGAACGGTCGCCTCGACGGAATTGTTAGTAATCACGCCGGCAACCACGAGCGTGTTGTGCCGCCGCTCTCGTAGCCGCGCTTCGAGGTCGGTCCCAATGAACGCAGAGTTTGTTGTCTTTTGGATGAGTTCCTCGCCGGCTAGCGGCTGCACTTCTTGCTTGAACTCGCAACCGACCTGACCGGGCCGATACGGCGATTCCCATTCGGCTGAAAGATGCTGAACGTGGTAAACCGGCCAGCCCCGAGTGCGCCAGGCACTGAGCAACGCGGTCAGGTTTTGCTCGAGTGCGGGATTATTGCGGCGGAGACCCCAGCGCAGGGGATCATCAATGGCGTTTTGCACGTCGATAATCACGAGGGCAGTGGGATCGGGCAACGTCACAACGCTCTTCGTAGACTAACAGCGCCTCGCCCGCATAGCTCACCACCCGTCAACGGAGGCGCGCGATGGAAATGGCGGGCGGACCCTGCCCAAATCCGTCCGTAACGAAGTTATGTACGGAAGTTCCGGGCAAATCCTGCGTGAGTTGCGTTTGAGCCGCGCGCGCTAGCAAGCGGTTTCCTCGAATGGATCAATGCCTTCGAGGAAACCGCTTGCTAGGGGGGTGTGAAGAAACCTCCGCGAACTCGAGAAACGGGCGTAGCAAGCTACGCCCCTACGAGCAACTTGCTTGTTATCAGTGTTGTAGGGGTGCGACATGTCGCACCCTCCGACGCTCGCAATGCTGGTGGATGTTTTTTCACACCCCCTAGCGCGCGCGGCTCAAACGCGAGATCTTCCGTGGCAAGGGGGCGCACCCGCGAAGGATGCTTGCCGACGGATCAGGGACCCGGCCTCGGCTGTGAAAAGCGAGTTCGCCGCTGTACACTGGGAATCGGATTTGCGCGTCTTACGGAGTAGGCGCGCGGGTGCCCTTCTAGCGGATGGAAATCAATCGACCAAAAGTATTCGGCGGGCTGCTCGGGGCGCTTATCGTTGCCGGCGGAATCATCTTTTACAACTCGGGCGCGACGCCTGCTCTGAGCGGCGAGATCACCGAGGTTCGAACGTTGGGAATGGACAAGTCCAATTCGGTAGCAATCATCAACATCCAGGCCGTCAACAGTTCGAACTACGACGTTTCGATCGGTCGCCGCGAAATGGAAGTTGTGGACTCGAAGGGTAATCGTCTGGCGGGAAAAATTATCAGCGTGTTCGACATCGAACAGCTATTTAAGTACTACCCGGCACTCGGCGGCATGAAAGACGAGCCGATGACGGACCGGCACGATATTCCGCCGGGAGAGAGTGTGCGTGGCCTGATCGCCGCTAGTTTCGCGCTCCCAAAGCACGAACTCGATGAGCGCCGAGAGTTGGTTTTTCATACGGTTGATTTTCGCGACCGCAAGACCTCGTTGCGCGACGTGAGAGAGTAGCCCTTGTATAGCACTCGACTACTCGACCACTTCCAGAATCCTCGCAACGTAGGCGAGCTGCCGCCGCCGGCAATTGTGGTACGAGTCGAGAACCCGGTATGCGGCGATATTCTCACGCTGGCCGCTCGCGTTGAATGTGGTCGCATCGCTGAGGTGCGCTACAAGACGCGCGGCTGCACGGCCTCGATTGCCGCCGGTTCGGCTTTGACGGAGCTTCTCACTAATGCCGCCACCGCTACGTTGTCCGCCATCGACGCGGCCGTCGTAGAAGCCGCGCTCGACGGGCTTTCGAACGAGTCTAAACACGCCGCGCGTTTGGCCGAGGACGGGGTCAGAGCACTGATGGCGGAGTTGCGCCGCTAGAGCAATTTCGCTGGTGCCATAGACCGCTCTTGAATGAAAAGCGGTGAAGCCGGCAATTTCTGGAGACTAGACTCCGCTGTCCGAAATCGGAGGCTTGGTGCTGCGGCACGCAGTCTATGCCACTCCTGAAAATGCTCTAGATCTGGGCGAGTTCGATTGAGCCTTTTTCGGTATCGAGTTTGGTAATCGTGAAGGTGTGGATCGAACCCACCGCCATGGCGTCGGCCGATGTCGCGGCGGAAGCTCCACCACTCTTCCAGGCGGCTTCGAGCATCAAGGTCATCGATGAAAGATCAACAGCCGGGGCGGAAGTCTCAGTCCCACCGGAGCTGTCGTCACTCTTCAAGTGGCAGCGCGCCGTTACGCCCTCTCCAATTCCGATAACCGCTACGCTGTCGCGGACTTTGACTACCCGTCCGGTCACCTTGTCGCCGACCTCGACTTCGCTCATGAAGCTATCGATTTCGGTTGGCTCGAGTTGCTTCATTCCGAGCTTGAGGCGTCGTTTTTCGCGATCGATTTCAAGTACTTTTACGCGGACCTCTTGGCCCTCTCGTAACATCTCACTGGGGCTGTTGAGCCGTTTCTCAGACGTGATATCGGAAATATGAAGCAGTCCGTCCATTCCCGCGAATATCTCGACGAATGCGCCAAACGTCGCGATTTTTCTGACCGTTCCCGTGACGGCGGTTCCGACCGGATATTCCGTTTCTACGCGCTCCCAGGGGTCGCCGAGGGCTTGCTTGAGCCCGAGTGAGATTCGCTTCTCAGAGATCTTGACATCGAGCACCGAAACTTCGACAATCTCGCCGACCTTGAGCACTTCACTGGGGTGACGGACGCGCTTGTTCCACGACATCTCCGACACGTGAACGAGCCCGTCGATGCCAGGCTCGACCTCGACAAATGCGCCAAAATCCTTCAGCCGCGTTACGCTGCCGGTGATGCGGTCACCAGGATGGAATTTCTCGGCGATGAGGGTCCAGGGGTCGGTCTGCAATTGTTTCAGCCCAATCGAAATCCGCGCGCCTTCTTCCTCGATCTTGAGGATCTTTACTTCGATTTCCTGTCCCTCGCTTAAAACGTCAGCCGGATCATTGACTCGATGCCAGGCTATGTCGCTGACTTGCAGCAGTCCGTCAACTCCACCCAGGTCGACAAAAGCGCCGAACTTGCGCAAGTTTCGAACGACTCCTTGCACCGTGTCGCCCGGGGCCATCCCGGCCAGAGTTTTGGTCCGCTGAGTTGCGCGCTCTTCTTCGATGATGACTCTGCGATCGAGGACGACGTTTCGATCTTCTTCGTCAAGCTGCACGATGCGTGCTTGGATCTCCTTACCGACGAGCGCCTTCAGCCCCTCGTCGCTACGCTCACCGGACCGCGAACTGGGAAGAAACGCCCGCACGCCGACTTCGACAGCGAGACCGCCCTTGATGATCTCGGTGACCTTGCCGACAACGTTTCCACCGGAAGCGAAGGCGGCTTCAAGCTGCGACCAGCCCTTGGGCCGCTGCGCCTTAAGGTTTTGGAGCAACAGGTAGCCTTGCGAGGACGTGCCGCTGATTGTGACATCGAGCTTATCGCCGAGCTTTAACGGCTCAGCTTCGTCGTCTCCAGGCTTGATCTCCATAAACGCTTCGGACTTGCGATTGATGTCGACGAAAACGCCGTCATCGCGGAGACCGACCACGGTACCGGTGATTACCCCCGGAGCAGCTGCCTCCCGCTGGGCGGGCGGCGTCGCTTCAGCGTGAACGATCGCCCCGTAATCCACGTCGTCGGGCATCTCAAAGTCGTCATCGTCGTCATCCGCCCCGGGCAGCGCGGCGCCGGGCAGAGCCACTCCAGGCATTGTCGGGGGAGCACTCGACGCAGCGGCCGCGGCTGGTTGCGCGGCGGGCGGTTGAGGTTCAGGCGTGGGAGGCGCGGCAGTGCTCTCGGCAGGCATCGCCGCTTGCTCGTCTTGCCGCGAGTCTGACGGTTCTGGTGCGTCCGCGGCGGGTTCGGGTTCCGGCTGCTCGATCACTGGCGCGACGTCTTCAAGCGCGGGCTGATTCGGCGGCTCTGGGGCATGCAGGTTCACAGGATTCTCCATGGAAGTGCTTCTGTTATCTTCCCATAGCGGTTGGGAGTGGGAATCTCGTTGCGAGCCATCAACGCGGGTGGCGGCGAAACGGCGTTCCTGGCGAGTTTTCGATCAGATCCAACGGCTGAAGGCCTCACGCCCGGCGTAGCTAGCGTTGGGCCCGAGCTCAGCCTCGATCTCGAGCAGCCGGTTGTACTTCGCGACGCGATCGCTGCGGCAAGTCGAGCCGGTCTTGATCTGGCCACCGCCGCAAGCCACTGCCAAGTCCGCGATCGTAGTGTCGGCAGTTTCGCCGGAACGATGCGAAATGATGAATGTGTATCCGTTGGCGCGCGCCATCTCGATGCAGTCAAGCGTTTCGGTCACGGTGCCAATCTGGTTGAGCTTGATGAGGATCGAGTTGGCAAGTTGGTTGTCGATACCGTCTTTGAAAATCTTGGGGTTCGTTACGAATAGATCGTCGCCGACGAGCTGAATTTTTTCGCCTAGGCGTGGGGTCGCTGACTTCCAACCGGCGTGATCGATTTCCGAATGCCCATCCTCGAGAGAAATTAGAGGATACTTGCTGCTCCAGTCAAGCCACATCTGGGTTAGTTCATCGGCGCCGCGGCTGCTGTTGTCGGATTGATCGAATACGTAGGCTCCGTCTTTGAAGAACTCGCTTGAGGCGGCGTCGAGGCCGATGTAGACGTCGTCGCCCGGCTTGTAGCCCGCCTTCGCGATCGCGTCGACGAGCAGTTCCATAGGCTCTTCATTCGACTTCAGCTCGGGCGCGAAACCGCCTTCGTCACCAACCGCCGTGCCGTAGCCCTTGGACTTCAGAATTCCCTTAAGGGTGTGGAAAATCTCAGTGGCCGCGCGCAGCCCTTCTGAAAATGTCGGCAGACCTAGCGGCAGGATCATGAACTCCTGGATGTCGACATTGTTGTCGGCATGCTGGCCGCCGTTCATGATGTTGAACATCGGCACCGGAAGGACGTAGTTCTCCTGGTTGGCCAGACGCCGATACAGGGGGATCCCAAGTTCGGACGCGCGAGCGTGCGCGACCGCGATCGAGACACCTAACAGAGCATTTGCACCGAGCCGGCCTTTGTTTGGCGTGCCGTCGAGAGCAATGAGCTTTTCGTCTAGTCCACGCTGGTCGTCGCCGTCAGTGCCCTTCAGGCCAGCGGAGATTTCGCCGTTGACGTTGGCGACAGCTTTCGAGACTCCTTTGCCCATATAGCGGTCTTTGTCGCCGTCGCGCAGCTCGACCGCCTCGTTGATGCCCGTAGAAGCGCCGGAGGGTACGCGTGCTGTTCCACGGGCTCCCGACTCCAGCGCGGCGTCGACTTGTACGGTGGGATTTCCACGTGAATCGAGGACTTCTAGTGCTCGTAAGTTACTGATTGCAGACATCGGTGCCTCTTATACGCCGCGTGCTTGGGCGGAGCGCCGCACGCGGGAGAAGTTTCTAAAAACGGGGGGTGCACGCGGGCATCAGCCCGACGCGATCAATTTTCCAGATTAGCACGTAGGGCGTCGCAGGGAACCGAGCCGTCTTGTCCAATACAAGATGAGCCTGAAGGGAGGGGTGATTCCAACACAAGATGAGCCTGGAGGTAATTTGGGCAAGGTCGATTAGGAACAGGCAAACTGCGGGCGATGGGAGTCGCCGTGCAGCAAGCCGAATCAGTGAGTCTCGATGAGATCGAGAGTTTTCTCGACGGGTGTGGGTCCGTCGAGTTCCAGGCCGGAAGTCGAGCGGATAAATACGCGCTCGTCGAAGGCGTCCTGAAGAGGCATCATTATGCCGACCAGAAGCGCTCGGTTAAAGGATTGTTGAGACGCTTCCTGAGCAAGCTAACCGGCTTAAGCCGCGCCCAATTGACTCGCCTCATCGGGCAGTTTTTGCGCGAAAAGTGCGTTCGGCCGACAGCCTATCGAAGGCGCCGCTTCCCCACCAAGTACAGCCGCGCCGACATCGTTCTCCTGGCGCATGTCGACCAAGTACAGCAACGTCTCTCCGGGCCGGCGACGCGTCGCATTCTCCAGCGCGAGTTCCAAATCTACAACCGCAAGGAGTTCGAACGCCTTGCCGAACTGTCGGTGGGACACCTCTACAACTTGCGCAAACGCGCCGTCTACCGGCGACACAGTTTGCATCTCGACAAGACTCGACCGACACCCGTGGCGATCGGCGAACGCCGCCAACCCGAGCCGCGAGGACGTCCGGGCTACCTGCGCATCGACACCGTGCACTCGCCCGAACAGGAAGGTGAAAAAGGCGCCTACAGCATCAACGTGGTCGACGAAGTGACGCAGTGGCAGGCCGTCGGCTGCGTCCAACGCATCAACGAAAATCACCTCATTCCCTTGCTGGAAGGCCTTTTGGAACAATTTCCATTTATCGTTCGCGGCTTTCACTCCGACAATGGCAGCGAATTCGTCAACCATCAAACCGCTAAACTGCTCGAGAAGTTGCGAATTGAATTTACGAAGTCTCGCGCGCGCCGTTCGAACGACAATGCCTTGGTCGAAACCAAGAACGGCGCGGTGGTGCGCAAGTGGATGGGCTACCAGTTTTTGCCCTCGGAAGCGACGCAGGCGATCGACACCTTCTACCGCCAGTGGCTCAACCCGTACTTGAATTTTCATCGCCCATGCGCTTTCGCCAGCGAGCGCCGAGACCGCCGCGGCAAGTTGCGCAAGGTGTACGCCGAGTGGAGCACGCCGTGGGAAAAGCTGCTCAGCCTGCCCGCCGAGCAGCGCGGCCTGCGCGCGGATCGCTCGCTCAAGAAGCTCCAAGCGCGAGCGGACACTTGTTCCGACACCGAGTTTGCCGAGCAACTCGACGCTCAGCGCAACGAACTGCAACGCGTCTGCAAAGACCTCGCGATCTGCTGGCGCACGCGCTAGACAACGCCCCGACCCGAGGCGTTGTCGGCTCCTCCGGCCCACGTCCGAAGACGGCCGTGGGGTCTCGCCTGGGATGGCTGCAAAGGGGGATTGGGGTGCCGCCCCTTCCCCCTTATGCAATCCCCCTCACCCCGCCCTACGAAGCCACAAATAGCTGTAGCCGCCGACCTCAACTCACGCTATAATCCCCCTCAACCCGCAGCTGCTTCGCCTCTCTCCTTCAGGCTCATCTTTCAATTGGAAAAGAGGGAGCCGTGGCTGGCAGCGCCTAAAAAACGGGCCGGCTAAACCGGCCCGTAAGGAGGGACTAAATGAGTTGTTCGATTGAGCAGAAAACTTCTAGCTGCAGCCCGAAGTCGAGCCACAGTTTTCGCATTTGTAGCAACTACCGTTCACGGTCATGATCGAACCACATTCGGCGCAAAACGGCGCGTCGGCGGTCGTCCCAGCTTGGAACGGCAGCTCCTGTTGTGGCTCAGTCTCGGTAGGCTTCAAGTTTGGTGTTTCACCGACCTCGCTGACTTGGTACTCAGTTGAGATGTATTTCGACCCAAGCCAGCGGAAAATATAGTCAGTTATCGATTTCGCGTAAGCGATCTCTTTGTTGCCCGTCCAGCCGCTTGGCTCAAAACGAACGTGCTGGAACTTGTCGACTAGCGTTTTCAAGGGCACACCGTACTGCAGGGCCATCGAAATAGCGGTCGCGAAGTTATCCATCAGGCCGCTGATTGTCGAGCCTTCTTTCGACATGCGAATAAATATTTCGCCCGGCGTACCGTCATCGTAGAGCCCGGCTGTGATGTAGCCTTCGTGTCCGCCGACGGAAAACTTATGAGTCAGCGATTGGCGCTCTTCAGGAAGCTTGCGGCGAAGCGGGCGGTAGACCACTCGCTCAACCACCTCGGGGGCAGCTTTCTTTTCCTCGTCCTTTCCAGTATTCAGCGGCTGGGTCATCTTTGAGCCGTCGCGATAAATCGCTACAGCCTTCAGGCCGAGATGCCACGCCTCGGTATAGGCGTCCATAATGTCTTCGACAGTGGACTGCTGAGGCATGTTGATGGTCTTCGAGATGGCGCCCGAGATGAAGGGCTGGACCGCCCCCATCATGCGCAAGTGACCCTTGTAGTGAATCGTGCGCTCACCGTTCTGCGCTTTGAAACTACAGTCAAATACTTCTAGGTCTTCGTCTTTGAGGTGCGGGGCGCCCTCGATGGTGCCGGTTGAATCGACGTGGTTGACGATCTCGTTAATCTGAGTGCTCTTGTAGCCGAGCTTCATTAGCGCGTCGGGCACAGTGTTGTTGACGATCTTGATGAGTCCGCCGCCAACTAGCTTTTTGTACTTGACTAGAGCGAGTTCGGGCTCCACTCCGGTCGTATCGCAATCCATCATGAAGCCGATCGTGCCGGTCGGCGCGATAACCGTGACCTGGCCGTTGCGATAGCCGTAGTGGCTGCCGACGTCGTAGGCTTCGTGCCAGGTGGATTCGGCACTATTGCGGAGGTCTTCTTGCACGCCCTCGTGATCAAGCAGCGTCGCTGCGTCGCGATGCATGCGGATCACGTCGAGGAAGGGCTCGCGGTTCTTGCTGTATCCCGGGAAGGGCCCGGTCGTTTTCGCGATGCGGGCACTCGTCAGATACGCTTGCCCGCACAGTGTCGCTGTAATCGAACCGGCACTCGTGCGACCGCGATCGGAGTCGTACGGGACGCCCATCGACATCAACAGCGCTCCGAGGTTGGCGTAGCCCAGCCCAAGGGGCCTAAAGGCATGAGAATTTTCGGCGATCTTCTCGGTCGGATATGCCGCGCTGTCGACCAATATCTCTTGGGCGATGATCAACGTATCGACCGCGTGCCGGAACGCTTCGACCGCGAAGGTACCATCTCGCTGTTGGAATCTCATCACATTGATCGACGACAAATTACACGCCGAGTCGTCGAGGAACATGTACTCCGAGCATGGGTTCGAAGCGTTGATACGGGCTGTGTTCTTGATCGGGTTCCAGCGATTGATCGTCGTGTCGAACTGCATCCCCGGATCGCCGCACTGATGCGTGGCTTCAGCGATTTCACGCAGTAGTTGCTTGCCTTTGTGTCGTTCTTTATGCTGACCAGTTAGAACCGAGCGAGTCCACCAGTCGCTATCACTGGTTGCGGACTCCATAAATTCGTCTGTCGCACGGACGGAGTTATTGGCGTTTTGGAAAGAAACTGTCGTGTATGCGTCACCGTCGATCGCGGAATCGTAACCGTTCGCGATCAAGACATGGGCCTTCTTCTCTTCGTTGGCCTTGCACCAAATAAAGTCGCGAATATCGGGATGATCTGAGTTCAGTATCACCATCTTGGCGGCGCGGCGTGTCTTGCCCCCGGACTTGATGACGCCCGCGAAGGCGTCGAAGCCTTTCATGAACGAGACCGGGCCCGAAGCGCGGCCGCCGCCCGCGAGACCGGCGTCATCTTCGCGGATCGCTGACAGGTTCGAACCAGCGCCCGAGCCCCATTTGAATAGCATGCCCTCGGTCTTTGCGAGGTTAAGGATCGACTCCAGCGAATCGTCGACCGAGTTGATGAAGCAGGCCGAGCATTGCGGACGATGTTCACCCGGGTTCAAAGTCGTGACGCGGCCGCTAGTCTTGTCCCACGCCCAGCCGTAACCACGCGACTCTTTCTTCACACCGACGTTGAACCAGACTGGCGAATTGAAACTCGCCATTTGGTTGAGCATCATGTGAGCCAGATCGTAACGGAAATTCTCTACGTCCGCGGGTGAGGCGAAGTATTTGCCAGACGCACCCCAATCGGCGATGGTGTCGACGACGCGGTGTACTAGATCGCCGAGGCTGCTTTCGCGATCGTCCTGTCCGACTGTGCCATGAAAGTACTTACTGGCCACGATATTCGTGGCTGTCTGCGACCAATCGACCGGCATGTCGATGTCGCGCTGCTCAAATACCGAGTTGCCCTTAGCGTCCGTGATCGAAGCGGTTCGGCGCTCCCACTTCAAGACCGAATACGGTGTTTCGCCGTCTTCGAGGTCCTTCGTAAAAAACCGCGAAAAGGTCAGTCCCTTAGGGCTGGTCGGGGCGTCGGTCGCCTCTTCGGAACGAACAGCCAAGTCTACTCGAATATCACCCATCTTCTCAACTCTCCTGCGAGGCGCATTCCGTTAAAATCAGCCTGTCAAGGCGCGTTTTGAAGGGCTTGATGGTGCGCTCGGGGGCGATCTGTCGATCGCGCGGTTTCCCCAGTGTACACGATCTGGGATGTCAGTCAAGTGAAATTCCGATATATAGCGGTGTTCTTGCTTAGTTTCTTTGTAATACTATTTTTGTGTTATCAGCACTAGGGCGTGGGGAACCCTAAGCCGCGCGGCCTGGCACTACTCCGCTACTGACTGGGGCACTATAGACCGGTTGCCGTTAGCATCCGATTCGAGTTATGAAATGGCGTCCCTCCAGAAGGTATTGATCGTCGACCGCGACGAGACGGCCGTCACGCTATTCAAACGAGCGCTACGAGGGCGCTTCGATATCACGACCGCAACCGACAGCCTTGCGGGCCTTGAGTTGTTGCGGCATGGACAAGAATTTCCGGTGGTCATCGCCGACTATGATGCTCCCTATCTACAAGGGCCGGAATTCTTTGCCGAAGCGACGGCGCTGGATTCCGAATTTGTGCCCATATTGACCGCGCGGGCCGAGCGTGGCTCAGAATCGCTCGAGGCCGTCAATCGCCACGACCTTTTTCGACTGCTCCTCAAGCCCTGCTCGGGTAGCGACATTACAAAGGCGGTAGACGACGCGGTCAAGCAGCACGCCCTACTCACGGCGGGGCGGCGCGCGGTAGTTGAAATGTCAACGAGGCTCGTTCAAGTTTTGAGCGAGCTGCTGCGTCACGTGCGGCCCGCCGCCTTTGATAAAGGCGCTCGGCTGCAAGAACTCACGAAGCTGTTGAGCCACCAGTTCCCCGGCCAGGACGGCTGGCAACTGGAAGCAACCGCGATGCTGTCGCAATTCGGTTTTTTGGGAGTAAGCGACGCGGCGATCGACAGCCTTGAAAACGGTGCGGTGCTTAGCGCCGGCGAGCAGGCGGAAATCGACGCGCAGATCAGCATCGCCGCTAAGCTCTTGTCAGATGTCGACGTCCTCGAGACGGTCGTTGAAGATCTCAAATGCCTCGCCGCCGCTACGGCCTCGCAAGACGGATCGCCGGGAAGGGGGGGCCAGGCGCCCGAGGGCGCCAGATTGGTCGAAGTC
>CBDBHI010000067.1:0-342524 GCA_965205595.1 Bryobacterales bacterium
CCTAGGGTACGCAACTGGAATCGTCGGCAAATGGCACCTCGGCCACCTGCCTCAATTTCTTCCGACGAACCAGGGCTTCGATAGCTATTTCGGCATTCCCTATTCGAACGATATGACGGCGTGCCCGGCTCGCCACAGTTCATCAAGGCTTACTTCGACCCCAAGGTCGAATACTGGAACGTCCCGCTGATGCGGAATGAGGAGATTGTCGAAAGGCCTGCGGACCAGACGACGATCACACGGCGCTACACGGAAGAAGCAATCCGTTTCATTGAGAACAACAAAGACGAGCCGTTCTTCCTCTACTTGGCTCACAGCATGCCTCACACTCCGCTCTTCCGCTCTGAAGCCTTCGCGGATCGAAGTGTCGGGGGCAGGTACGGAGATGTTGTCGAGGAAGTCGACTGGTCGGTAAGCCAGGTCCTCGAGACGCTACGAACGACGGGGCTCGCGGAGAAAACGATGGTCGTCTTCACGTCAGACAACGGCCCGTGGTTGCTGATGCAAACGCATGGTGGTTCGGCGGGACCACTCAGAGGCGGCAAACAGAGTACCTGGGAAGGGGGCATGCGAGTGCCCGCGATCTTCTGGTGGCCGGGAACGATCCCATCGCGAACTGTGCGCGAGATGGGTTCGACGCTGGACTTGCTGCCAACGATAGCCGGGCTTGCCGGGGCTAAGATCCCCGCTGACCGCGCGATCGATGGCTTCGATCTTTCAGGGGCTCTACTGGGAACCGCTGAAAGCCCTCGCGACCACATGATCTACTACCGCGATCGCAAAATCTTTGCGGCGCGATCGGGGCCGTACAAGGCGCATTTCATCACACGGAACGGCTATGCCTTTCGCACACCGGAAGAAGCGCACGACCCGCCGCTGCTTTATCACCTACTCAACGACGTGAGCGAGCGGTTAGACATCGCGAAAGATCATCCCGACGTGCTCAAGCGTATCGAGCAGATTGTCGAAGCGCATAGGCAAACGGTCAAAGCGGTCGAGAACCAGTACCTCAAGGGAAAGAATCCGAACCCTCGCCGAATGCCACCACCGGCCCCACCGAGCCGCGGGCCAAAGTGATGTCACTGCGACCGAGAAATTTCTAATGAATTACAAACCGTTTCAGTTCTCCGTAGCCACACTGATGATCATGCTTGCAGGCTGTTCGTCGGGCGGTCCCGAGTTCACGCAGCCGCAGCTCAGCGCGCGAAGTCTCGACGTTCTGACCGTGGGGGGGTATGAGTTCAAAGACCACAACAAGAACGCCAGCCTTGACCCCTATGAAGATTGGCGTCTGCCGGTCGAGGAGCGCGTCGTTGACCTGCTTGACCAAATGACGATTGAAGCGAAAGCCGGCCTGATGGCGCACCCAGCCTTGAGCATGGGGGAGAACGGGACCCTATTCGAACCGGTTCCCGGCGAGGAAGATAAGCGTCCTCCAGGCATGCCTCGATTCCCGCAACCGGGGACGAGCGAGGTCATTCTCAAAAAACAGATCAATCACGTGCTCGTGCGGACCTCAGAACGGCCTGAAGTCATCGCGACTTGGAACAACAACCTCCAGGAGATGGCGGAGACGGCTCGGCTAGGGATTCCGTTAACGATAAGTTCTGATCCGCGCAACGGATTCCGGCACGACCCCGACGCCACGAGCGTTCGGGCGGGGGCTTTCTCGCAATGGCCGGAACAGATCGGCCTGGCGGCGACGGCTGACGCGAAGTTGGTAAGGCGCTTCGGCGAGATCGCGTCCGAAGAGTACCGCGCGGTGGGCATTCGCACAGCGTTGCATCCCATGGCGGACCTCGCCACCGAGCCGCGCTGGGGCCGCATCGTCGGTACTTTCGGCGAGAACGCGGAGCTTTCCGCTGAAATGACCACCGCCTACATCGTTGGATTTCAGGGTGAGGGTGGCCTCGGTCCGACGAGCGTGATCACGATGACGAAGCACTTTCCTGGTGGCGGTCCACAACTCGACGGCCTCGACCCGCACAACGATTTCGGCCAAGAGCAGGTGTATCCAGGCGACAACTTTGACTATCACCTGATCCCGTTCAAGGCCGCCATTGCCGCCGGCGCTGCACAGATCATGCCCTACTACGGCATTCCGACCGACGTCACGAGCGAGAACGTCGCCATGGCATACAACAAAGAAATTATCACGGGAATGTTGCGGGAGCAGCTCGGATTTGACGGCGTGGTGTGTAGCGACTGGGGGATTTTAACTCTGATGCCTTGGGGCGTCAATGAGCTCTCGATTGAAGAGCGCTACGCGAAAGCAATTGATGCCGGAGTCGACCAGTTTGGCGGGGATTCCAATCCAGAACACATCGTCACTCTGGTGACGGGCGGCAGCGTCACAGAGGAACGCATCGACGAGTCGGCTAGGCGCTTGTTGCGAGATAAGTTCAGCCTGGGAGTGTTTGAGAATCCCTACGTCGATCCCGACCGAGCGAAGGAGATTGTTGGCAGTGAGCCGTTCCAGGCGGAGGCCGATACGGCCCAGAGGAAATCGATAGTACTGCTGAAAAATCAAGCAGCCAATGACGCCAAGGCGCTGCCGCTGCAGCACGGCGCCAAGATCTATGTCGAGAACGTGAATCCGCAGGTCGCGGCGCAATACGGGACTGTCGTCGATCAGTTGCAGCAGGCCGACGTTGCCGTCCTTCGCTTACAAACCGCATTCGAAACCCGACCGGGCTTTTTCGGACGTATCCATCTCGGCAGCCTGGCGTTTAGAGGGGACGAGCGAAAGCGTCTTCTGGAAATATTGCGCTCCAAGCCGACCGTAGTCTCCATTCACTTGGATCGACCCGCCGTGATCCCAGAGATCGCGAAGAATGCCGCCGCCGTGTTGGGCACCTTTGGCGCTAGTGATGAAGCGCTGCTTGATGTCGTGTTCGGCAAGTTCAACCCGACTGGTAAGCTGCCGTTCGAATTGCCTTCATCGATGGAAGCCGTTGACGCGCAGTTGGAGGATTTGCCAAGCGACTCAGCCGAGCCACTTTTCGAATATGGCTTCGGCCTGACTTACGAGTCCACGGAATAAATGAAGCCGCATGCTCGCGCCGGCCAAGACGGAACCCGCCCAAACGGTCGTACCGCGATTATCGCGGTAGGGATGCTGTCAAGGGCGGAGTAAATTTGGACCACTTCGGCGGAGCAAAAGTAGACCAGTTGGTGAAGGGGTAGCGGTTTTCGTGGGACGGCTGGAACGGAGCCTGCGGTCGCCCTTTAGGGCGGCCCAGGCGTAGTGGAGGCCGTCCCACGAAAACCGGGCGAGTGGCCGGTGGGTCAGCCCAAAGAGTGAGCCCGCTTCTTCTTGCTCTGGATCAGACGGAAGCTTTCGCCGTTCAGCTCTAGAATATGAACGTGGTGCGTGAGGCGATCGAGCAGGGCGCCGGTCAGCCGCTCGGAGCCGAAGACCTCCGTCCATTCGTTAAACGGCAGATTCGAGGTGACCAGCGTCGAGCCCTGTTCGTAGCGCTGGGAAAACACTTCGAACAATAACTCCGCTCCGGTCTTCGATAGCGGCACGTAGCCCAGTTCATCGACGATCAGCAGATCCTGCTTGGCCAACTGCTTTTGACATCGCAGCAAGCGCCGTTCATCTCGGGCTTCGAGCAGCTCATTGACCAGTGCCGCCGCTGTTGTGAAGCGTGTTCGATAGCCGCGCTGACAAGCCGCCAGTCCCAACGCCAAGCCGATGTGCGTTTTGCCCGTGCCGGAATTACCCAGTGCCGGCACGTTTTCGCGGCGGTCGATAAACTCACAGCGCGCCAGTTCCAGCACCAGCTTCTTGTTCAACGCCGGCAAGGACGGGAAGTCGAAAGTGTCCAGACTCTTGGTCACGGGAAACTTCGCGGCCTTGCTGCGGCGCTCGGTGGCCCGCTGTTCACGGTCGAGCAGTTCCAGCTCGCAGAGTTGTTGCAGGAAGCTCCTCGAATCCAAGCTCTCGGCGGCGCATTGCCGCGCCAGTTTGTCGTACTCGCGCAGGAAGGTTGGCAGCCGCAACGCTTTCAAATGCGCTTCGAGCAGAAGTTTCGACCTCGCCATTACCCCCCTCCTTGTGCCGGCAGTGCCAAATAGTCCGCAGCGGAGGTTTGCTCCACCTGGGCTGCCGGCAGCTGCGGATACTTCGTCAAGTCCAAGCGCGGCGGCCGTTGCTCGATGCGGCACAGCACTAAGTGCCTGACTGCATCCAAGCCAATCGCTCCCAACTCGCAGGCTTGGCGCACCGCCGCGGCAACGTGCTCGAATCGGAAGTCCTCCAGTCATCGCAATACCCGCACGTACTCGCGCTTGCCTGGCTTTCCCAACCGTGCCTCGAGCAAACGTCTCAAGCACGGGAACTGTTCGGGCAGCTCCCAGCCCGCCAACGGGGGCCGCTTGATCGAGCGCGTTGGTCTTGCGTTCCAGCAGTGCTAGGTAATGCAGCGGATCGAAGATCAACTCTTCGCGTTCGTAACTGCGCCGGTGGCGCGCGATCTCTTCGCTGCCACAACAGATCACGATTTCATCGACGTAGCCTTTCAGCAACACCTGGCGATGTCCGTAGCGTGTGGGCACCGAGTAGTCGTTGGCGCGATAGCGCACCAATGACAGCGACGTCACCCGCGTGGTGCGTTTGTCGCAGGCGTCATAGGGCGTGGGCGGCAAGGGCAACAACGCTTGGCGGTCACGCTTGAAACGTTCCTCAATCGTTTCGGTGTGCCGCCGCAAGCGCCGCTTACGATTGTTGAGGCACTGCGCTTCGAGCTGCTCGTTGAACGCTTCCCAGCTTGGAAACCTTGGCGCCGGCACCATGAAGTTCCGCCGGGCATAACCGACCAGTCCTTCCACCTTTCCCTTGTCGTTGCCTTTGCCCGGACGCCCCAAACGATCGGAGAATAAATAGTGCGACTGCAGTTCACTGAACACCCTGGTCCGCTTGCGCCTGCCGTCGCCCAGAATCCTCGCCAGCGCCAAGGTCGTGTTGTCGTAGAGGATGCTGCGTGGCACGCCGCCGAAGTATCGAAACGCTGCGTTGTGCCCCTCGCAAAACGCTTCCGTCGTCGCGGCCGGGAAAGCTTTTACGAAAGCGTCATCGCTAGGCGGCAGATCGACCACCAAGTAGTGCGCCTTGCGCTGTACGCCGTCAATGACCACCAGAGCTTCACCGCAGTCGGCCTGGGCATCGCCCGCCGGATGCACCAGCGGCACGAACATCTCTTGCCCGCCGAGCTTCTTGTCGCGAACATAGTCCTTGACGATCGTGTAACCGCCGGTGAAATCGTACTCGTCGCGCAAGCGGTCGAAGATGCGTTTTGCGGTGTGGCGTTGTTTCTTCGGACGTTCCTGATCGTCGATGAGGATCTGATCGACGATTCCGGTGAAGGGATCCAGCTTCGGCCTCTGCGCTGGTTGGCGCCGCCGATAGCCCGGCGGAGTGGCGTAGCGCAACATCTTGCGCACCGTCCCTCGCGCCAGGCCAAACCGTTTGGCGGCCTCGCGCTCACTGAGCCCTTCGACAAAGACACTGCGCCGTACTTGAGCGTATAGCTCCACGCGATACATCCCTCTCGTGTCCCACAAACACCACAGGAATGTTCGCTGGACCACTCGGACGGTCTACTTTTACTCCGCCCAAAAGCAGCTTCGATTCGCCGCTCTATGGTCTAGTTTCGCTCCGCCGTTCTCAGGATGCCGGTCGCCCGGCACCCCCCGCACAGATCCCAGCGTGCACTGCTAATGCACTGGGCTCCTACCTCGGATGATTGGCGTAGAAACGCTCCGGCGGATAAGGATGCAGAACGCGAGGGCGAGGAATCCAGCGGTCCAACAGTCGGTTGAGTCTCTTCCAGGACTTGCGTCCCTTCTGACTGCGACGAAACAACACGCGTCGCCACAGCATGCGCAGCCGGTATTGGAACAACGCCAGCCGATCCGAGTTGCCCGGAACCGCGTGGTATTGGTAAAAGCCCTCGACGACCCGCTTCAGCCAGGCCCCGACCAGCGCCGTCGGCTCGTGCATCCGGCGACGCAGAACTGCCTTCAACTGATGCAGCTTCGCCACCATCCGCCTCTTAACCGTCTTGCGCCAGACGGTAAACGTGCCCGTCTTCCTGCGCTTCCCACAATAATGCGTGAAGCCCAAGAAATCGAAGGTCGCCGGCTTTCCCTCGCCCCGTCTCGTCCGGTTCTGGGCGGCGAACCGCCCAAACTCGATCAACCGCGTCTTGCCCGCATGAAGTTCCAGACCGAACTTGGCGAAACGTTCTTGAAGCTCTCTCCGAAACCGTTCCGCTTCCACCCGGTGCTCAAAGCCCACCACAATGTCGTCGGCGTAACGAACGACGATCACGTCGCCCGTTGCCACTTTCTTGCGCCAGGCTTCCACCCACAAATCGAAAACATAATGAAGATAGATATTCGCTAATAGCGGTGAAATCACCGCCCCTTGCGGAGTCCCTACCTTGGTCTCCAACCATTCGCCCTCCTCGGATATGCCCGCCTTCAGCCATTTCTGGATCAGACGAAGTACCCTCGAATCGGCCACGCGGTGCCGGATGAACTTGTCCAGCCATTCATGCGACACCGTGTCGAAGAACGACCGCACATCACAGTCCAACACCCAGTTCACGCGCTTGGATTCGATCCCCACCGACAGCGCATCGAGCGCCTGATGCGGACCGCGTCCCGGTCGAAACCCGTACGAAAAGCCCTTGAAGTCGACCTCATAGATTTGATTGAGGATCGTCACTACGGCCTGTTGGACGATCTTGTCCTCCAGCGCCGCAATGCCCAACGGACGTTGCCGCCCGTCGGCCTTCTCGATATAGACTCTCCGCGAGGGCTGCGCCCGATACTTACCCCGATGCACCCGGCTGTGCAGATCGACCAGTCGATCCTCAAGCCCGGTCTCGTACTCCCGCCACGTCACGCCGTCGACTCCAGGCGCGGCTTTTCTCTGTAGCGAGTAAAAGCTTTCCCGTAGTTGATCCACGTTCAGATGGTGGAGCAAAGCGCTGAACCTTTCCTGCCTCCTCTCTTTGGCTGTTCGACGCACACCTCCAAGTCCTTGGGACACTCTTTTCCCGCTCCGTGTCGGGCTCGTGTAGGACCCTTCGCTGTTCTCCTTGGTCTGCACCCTTCCCTCCCCGGCCTCCGCCAAGAGTTGCCTCTCTTTGTTCGGTCGGTTCACAGGTACTACGGCGCAGTCAGACTCCTCTGGAGCGTACATGCCCGCCGTTCGGCTTAGCGCCTTCTCGGACCGGTCTCGATCAGCTCGAGACACTCCAGAGGTCTCCCGGTTCTCGTGCATGTTGTTTCTCGACGTGCTCAGGTTCTCAGACTACGCAGGGCCGGACGTCCACTCGCGAATCACGCGAACGCCCGTGTTGCCTTCCCATCTTTCAAACGTGGTCGGCGCCCTGAGACAAGAATTTTCGAAGCTCAATAGCCCGGCCCGCCGGCACCCCTGTTTACGCTTCGACCGTCGCCTCGCGACGCCGTCCGCAAAACTCGGGGCCAAGGTGGCTCGCTAACTCCTTCCTTGTAGGACTCTTTCATTCCCAACAACATGCCGGTTTATCCCGGCGCTCTTGAAATTTCTTTTGCCTTTGAAATCAACAACCTAGCGATTCGGTCGGCCGGAAACCGGACACACGGGCCTTACACTATACCTGCAGGGTGCGGAAAGCCCTGCAAGGAGGCTCGAAATTTCACAGAAACCCTGCCAAATCCGGCCAATGGGCGGCATTTATGGTAGGGACTGGGGATCGGCTTGCATGAGCGCGAGAGGTGTTCCACGTTCTGCTCTGTAGAGTTTGACGGAATACAAATGGTGAGTATGGCGGGTCGCCCCCCACAAGCGATTTTTAGGGAAAACCGGACAAATCCGGACATTTCCGGACATTCCGGACATTCTTGGAAGAGAGTTGTGCCTGTGTATCGACAAAAATCTCTAGCCCGTATTTCTCACCACGTGGCGAGCAAAAGTGCGTGACGGGTGCGTCGCTACGAGGCGGGCGACGATCGAGCGCAACGTATCTAGATTGAGACACGCAGTGGCGCACCTATCGCCTGCATTCGCCGTCAGGTGGCGAGAAACGCGGGTCAGATCGTGGTACCGCTCGGAGTTGGCGGCGCTGGTGAGGACGACGTCATGTGTTCAGGCTTCCAGAATTTTGGATGTTTGGCGGATGGGGGCAACCCCAGTTTCGCAATTCGGGCTAGCCCCAGCTTGAGCGATTCGATTAGCGGGTTCTTGCTGACCTTCGCTAACTTGACAATGCCCGCTTGCCTACTACGCGCCGCCGAAAAACCGAAGCGCGTTCTCGTAAGAAAGATACGTAGTGACTAAGATCAAGAGCGCTAGAGCTGCATTCGTCAACCAAGAGTTTCCGAAGCTACCCATCATCGCTCGATCATTCGTAATTCGCGCAAGTGCAACCGTCAAGAGCGGAATTGCCGGCAGCAACATTGCGTTCGCAAGCAGTACCAAAGCGACGGGCGTGAGATCGGTGAAGAAAACGTACAGCGGGGATAGCGCCATGAAGCAGACCAGAACGCGATACACCGGGTCGCGATGCGTCTCACCGACCGCCCTTTTGCTGCGAGCCATAGACGGAAAGCACTGGCGCACAGCATCCGTCATAGCCAGGCTATAGCCCACCCCGCCGACCGCATAGGTCGTAAACGAAGCTGCCCAAAGCCCCAAGCCAAATACGATGCGCCCGAAAGCACCAAACGAATCGGAGATCGCCGCTAAGAGGTCTTCGGTCGTCTCAACACTCACACTTTGTGGATTGAGCAGGGCGGCCGCGACGATCTGCACCGCGGCACCCAGCGCAAACATGACGACAATGCTCAGCAGGAGGTCTTTGCGTTGCCGGCCAAGATGAGCCTCCGTGTCCCATCCTTTCTGCTGGACGAAGTACGAATACGTCACATTCCCCAAACCAATCTCAGCGCCGATAATCGCCGCGATCACGAGCACACTTTCGTATAGACCCTCTGAATCAGGAATGCGCGGAATAAACAGCCCTTCGACGATCGCACCCAGGTCAGGCCGACTCACTACTACCAGCACGAGCATCGAGCCTGCCATCAGCGCGATCAGATACTTGCAGATCGTTTCGATCCACAGATACCGTGCCCAAAACATGATTGCGAAGCCGGCGGAAATGAAAAGTAGCGACCAGATTCTTGCGCTGTGTTCAAATGGTAGCGGCACGGCCAAATCCATGAACTCGCCCATAAACAGGAACTCATAGAGGTTCCCGGTATGCCTACGAATCAGGGCGACCACAAGGAATGCGAGGACCAGCCACTTCCCGACTCGCGCATACCCCTGAAGCAAGCCTTCGCGCGCAACAAGCGTGTAGCGAGCGGTGGCTTCTAGAACGAAGTAGCGAAATACAAGAGTCAGCGCCAACGACCAGATCAGCGAATAGCCATAGCTCGCTCCAGCCGCGGTGTTGGATACAAAATCACCGGTTCCCAATACGGCTAATGCGAACACCAGCCCGGGACCAAACGAAAACCGTCCGCGATCGTCGGATGGCGGTTCTCTTCCCGCGGCGGTCGCGCTCATCTTAGGACGGCCGATTCGAAATCAGGTGCAGCGGGGATACTTTTCCGGCGCGATTCGCGATCGGTTCATCATGTATCACGTCAACGCCATCGCTGTGCGACCAAACTCTTGAGGCGAGCGAGCCGCCGTAGTAGCCCTCGAGTCGCTTCAGAAAATACCCACGCACTTCACTGACGTCGCCGATCGGCACCCGACGACTCACCCGCAATTCAAGCTGCGTTTGGCCGGCGCTGTCCCGCTCTATTAGCTGATAGTCGCCGGGGCCGCCACCAAATCGTTCTGGCAAGGCACGCTCAAGGGCGTCGACGATGTCGCTGCCGACCAGAGTCATCCCTTGACCGGTAAGTTTTCCAAAACTCCAAATATTCTGAACTTGCCTCCGCAGCCCAAGTCGGGAAAAGTGGCAGTCGCAGGACGTCTCGCCCAGTTCGCCGCAATCATCCATTTCTACGTTGATGAAGAAATTCGCAGTTTGAGGCAGGAGTGTTGTGAGCAGTAGAGAATTCACTTCCACATCCGAGAACGGCGCCTTCCGACGATAGCCGACAACCGCAACGGAATCCTCGAGCAGGTGCACACAACCCGGGACCATCTCGTTGCAGCCATATCCAATTGGTCCGATCTCCGATATCCAATATTGGCTCCGAATACTCGCGCCGGTCGATACGATCAGATCGCGCTTGGATTCGGTCAGTGCCTCGCCGCTGCAGATGAAAATCGCATCGCTGATGTCCCATCCATTGTCGAGAGCCGCTCGCGCAACGCGAACCATCGTGCTGGCAACGCCCTGAATGCTAGCGCGCCCACCGCCTTCTTGCACTGCCGCCAACGCCCGTGCCGCCGGAGTGAAATCATTGGGCGGCAGAAAGCGCGGCGCGGGCATCGGCACACCATGAATCTTCGCCAGGAAAACCAGGTAATTCGTTAATAGCCGGTAGTGTATCGATCGACGCTCACTGCCTCCGATCGCGAACCAGCGTTCGACCAAGCAACCGTTTCGGGCGTATCGGAGGTTGCTATTGATTCCGGCGCCTGACGGCAGAATCGGTCGGACCGAGTAGTTGACTCGATCGTAGAATCCCCATTCGCGAAACGAAATGTCGGCGTACGCTTCCTGATGCAGAATCTGCTTCGTATTTAACGCTGTCGTGGTTCCGCCGCTACGGCTGCCTGTCAAGGGCGGAGTAAATTTGGACCACTTCGGCGGAGCAAAAGTAGACCAGTTGGTGAAGGGGTAGCGGTTTTCGTGGGACGGCTGGAACGGAGCCTGCGGTCGCCCTTTAGGGCGGCCCAGGCGTAGTGGAGGCCGTCCCACGAAAACCGGGCGAGTGGCCGGTGGGTCAGCCCAAAGAGTGAGCCCGCTTCTTCTTGCTCTGGATCAGACGGAAGCTTTCGCCGTTCAGCTCTAGAATATGAACGTGGTGCGTGAGGCGATCGAGCAGGGCGCCGGTCAGCCGCTCGGAGCCGAAGACCTCCGTCCATTCGTTAAACGGCAGATTCGAGGTGACCAGCGTCGAGCCCTGTTCGTAGCGCTGGGAAAACACTTCGAACAATAACTCCGCTCCGGTCTTCGATAGCGGCACGTAGCCCAGTTCATCGACGATCAGCAGATCCTGCTTGGCCAACTGCTTTTGACATCGCAGCAAGCGCCGTTCATCTCGGGCTTCGAGCAGCTCATTGACCAGTGCCGCCGCTGTTGTGAAGCGTGTTCGATAGCCGCGCTGACAAGCCGCCAGTCCCAACGCCAAGCCGATGTGCGTTTTGCCCGTGCCGGAATTACCCAGTGCCGGCACGTTTTCGCGGCGGTCGATAAACTCACAGCGCGCCAGTTCCAGCACCAGCTTCTTGTTCAACGCCGGCAAGGACGGGAAGTCGAAAGTGTCCAGACTCTTGGTCACGGGAAACTTCGCGGCCTTGCTGCGGCGCTCGGTGGCCCGCTGTTCACGGTCGAGCAGTTCCAGCTCGCAGAGTTGTTGCAGGAAGCTCCTCGAATCCAAGCTCTCGGCGGCGCATTGCCGCGCCAGTTTGTCGTACTCGCGCAGGAAGGTTGGCAGCCGCAACGCTTTCAAATGCGCTTCGAGCAGAAGTTTCGACCTCGCCATTACCCCCCTCCTTGTGCCGGCAGTGCCAAATAGTCCGCAGCGGAGGTTTGCTCCACCTGGGCTGCCGGCAGGTGCGGATACTTCGTCAAGTCCAAGCGCGGCGGCCGTTGCTCGATGCGGCACAGCACTAAGTGCCTGACTGCATCCAAGCCAATCGCTCCCAACTCGCAGGCTTGGCGCAGCGCCGCGGCAACGTGCTCGAATCGGAAGTCCTCCAGTCATCGCAATACCTGCACGTACTCGCGCTTGCCTGGCTTTCCCAACCGTGCCTCGAGCAAACGTCTCAAGCACGGGAACTGTTCGGGCAGCTCCCAGCCCGCCAACGGGGCCGCTTGATCGAGCGCGTTGGTCTTGCGTTCCAGCAGTGCTAGGTAATGCAGCGGATCGAAGATCAACTCTTCGCGTTCGTAACTGCGCCGGTGGCGCGCGATCTCTTCGCTGCCACAACAGATCACGATTTCATCGACGTAGCCTTTCAGCAACACCTGGCGATGTCCGTAGCGTGTGGGCACCGAGTAGTCGTTGGCGCGATAGCGCACCAATGACAGCGACGTCACCCGCGTGGTGCGTTTGTCGCAGGCGTCATAGGGCGTGGGCGGCAAGGGCAACAACGCTTGGCGGTCACGCTTGAAACGTTCCTCAATCGTTTCGGTGTGCCGCCGCAAGCGCCGCTTACGATTGTTGAGGCACTGCGCTTCGAGCTGCTCGTTGAACGCTTCCCAGCTTGGAAACCTTGGCGCCGGCACCATGAAGTTCCGCCGGGCATAACCGACCAGTCCTTCCACCTTTCCCTTGTCGTTGCCTTTGCCCGGACGCCCGAAACGATCGGAGAATAAATAGTGCGACTGCAGTTCACTGAACACCCTGGTCCGCTTGCGCCTGCCGTCGCCCAGAATCCTCGCCAGCGCCAAGGTCGTGTTGTCGTAGAGGATGCTGCGTGGCACGCCGCCGAAGTACCGAAACGCTGCGTTGTGCCCCTCGCAAAACGCTTCCGTCGTCGCGGCCGGGAAAGCTTTTACGAAAGCGTCATCGCTAGGCGGCAGATCGACCACCAAGTAGTGCGCCTTGCGCTGTACGCCGTCAATGACCACCAGAGCTTCACCGCAGTCGGCCTGGGCATCGCCCGCCGGATGCACCAGCGGCACGAACATCTCTTGCCCGCCGAGCTTCTTGTCGCGAACATAGTCCTTGACGATCGTGTAACCGCCGGTGAAATCGTACTCGTCGCGCAAGCGGTCGAAGATGCGTTTTGCGGTGTGGCGTTGTTTCTTCGGACGTTCCTGATCGTCGCTGAGGATCTGATCGACGATTCCGGTGAAGGGATCCAGCTTCGGCCTCTGCGCTGGTTGGCGCCGCCGATAGCCCGGCGGAGTGGCGTAGCGCAACATCTTGCGCACCGTCCCTCGCGCCAGGCCAAACCGTTTGGCGGCCTCGCGCTCACTGAGCCCTTCGACAAAGACACTGCGCCGTACTTGAGCGTATAGCTCCACGCGATACATCCCTCTCGTGTCCCACAAACACCACAGGAATGTTCGCTGGACCACTCGGACGGTCTACTTTTACTCCGCCCAAAAGCAGCTTCGATTCGCCGCTCTATGGTCTAGTTTCGCTCCGCCGTTCTCACCCGTGAGCTTAGCGAGATAACGCCGCAGGAGACCCTTGACGGAGCGCTTCTGGTCGGCATAGTGATGCCGCTTCAAGACGCTTTCGACGAGCGCATATTTGTCGCTTCGATTGCCGCCCTCGAAGGCGACGGATTGGCACCCGTCGAGAAAACACTCGATCTGCTCCAGACTCAGCGATTCGGCTTGCTGCACGGCGACTCCCATCGCCCGCAGCTGCTCTGTTCCTGACCACCCAACGGATCCCCGTCAGGCTCATCTTGTATTGGAATCGCCCTCCCCTTCAGGCTCATCTTGTATTGGACAAGACGGTCGCGACCACATATACGCGCGCGGCAAGCATCATCGTGACCAGAAATATAGGAGCGATTGCATAGCGCAAGACTCCCCAGATGTACACCCAATACAGGTAGTACAGGCACACGAATAAAAGGATCGACCAGTCAGTCGTTGAGTAGTCGCGCCGACGCGTCAGTACCCAGCAAATCGAAAAGAACAGCAAGAAAAACCCGAGTGGGTTGGCGCTTGGAGACTCCAACACTTCGCCCCCGTCGAAATGAGCGATCCATGGATAGAGCACATGCCTTGTCCAGAGCGAGGGCCTCGAGCCCGACACGGAGGCGAGTGACTTGCCGGCAGTTTCTGCCCCCGCGGGATAGAACGCGTTCCCGGTCAACGCGAAAGTGCGCGCGTGCCAGAAGAGACCGGACACTGCGAATACGGCGGCAAGGGCAAGAGCCAAATGCCAACGCCGCGTCTGGCGTCGCAAACAGTTCAGCACGAGCAGGCCAATTGGAATTGCTCCAAATAACGCCACATGTTTCACACCAAAGCTCAGACCGAGAAAGTATGCCGACAAGAGAAGCCAGCCGCGACCGCCGTCGAGCGCGCGTAGAACCGAATACAGTGCAGCCAGAATAAAGAATGCCAACGCGTAGTCGTTCTTAACGATCGCGCCGACCCAATTCGCAAACGGCAGAGAAATGCAGGCAATAATCCCAACGACAATCGCGGGCGGCGAACACCTGCAAAGGCCGGCAATCGCCGCCGCCATCAGTACCGTGAGCGCAAAGAACAGCGGTGTGATGAGTTGCGCCGCGGGCTGCTCTCCGAGTCCCATCGCCAGTGTCAGGAGTTCCTCAAACGATTGCGGGTAGTAGGAGTAGGCAACCGAATGCCCCATAAAGAATAGAAATTTTCCGTCGAACGCACCCTCTAGTAGCGGAAGTGGTTCGAGTGTCCCACCTAACAGGTAGTGACGCGCCGCCGGCAAATGGTGCGACATTGCGTCGTAGGCAATTGACGGCGCCAGAGTTGCCATCAAAAAGGCCAGTGCGAACGCCGGCGCAAATGCGATTCCAACGCCGATCAACGGAGAACGAAGCTCGTCGCATGTAGTCCACTTTCGGTCGATCGCAACGAGAAGCAAGCGCAGGTCGAGCAGTTCGCGCCAAAAGATCAGCGTCGGTGCGAGCATGACCGCAAGAAACGTCACGCGGCTGTAGAGGCCGACCAATCCGATCGGTATCAGAATCAAAATGAAGGCTCCCAGCCCGACACCAATCGACAATGACAACTCCGCCAATGGGGGTGACTCGAGCGACAAGCGTCGAAGGACCCAACGCCCGATGGCGTAGCTAACGGCAGCAATCCAAAGGCAAACGAAAACTGCCAGCGGTGAATGTGCCAGCGCAATCCCCACGACTGCGCCGACTAGGATTCTCAGCTCCCAACGCCACACCTGGCGTCTACGCAGCCATGCGTACAAGCACGAAAACACCGCCAGCGATACCAAGACGAAAATGATCGCTAGACGGTAGAAGGAACCATGGCGGGAAAAGTAGTCCAAATGTCGACTAAACGGAACGAGCGTAAGGCCAAGGAGCAGTAGCACCCAAGCACTGAGGATGACGAGCGTTGCCCCGACTCCCCAGCGACGCCCTACTGCGCCCATCGTTTCGCGGACTGACAAGAGGAAGACCCGCAATGCTAGCACGGTTCATTCGCCCCACCACCAAGCGGCTGTCCCCAGCCAAAACAATCGCACCTCGTTTCGCTCGCCCAGGCTTAACTGAATGTCAGCCGAACCCATTTACCTGCCGGTTACACGCTGTTCTCTCACTGACATCAACTACGCTCGCATGACGGAGCGAACTGTATCTGATTGATAAGATAGGCGTTAAATCGCTTTACGGCTCGAAGTTGCCGTCCCTGAAAAGGACCACGTCAAGGGTACAGGCTCCTAAATTTTGGTTGCTTCGCGGATTCGGTGCTAAGCCGGACCTCTCGCGGACCACGACTATACTCAAATATTGATCCCGACGGTGCGTGTCGGGCATCCCTTTTTCGATGAAGCCTCACACTCTAGCGGTGCATGCGGGCGACCGCAAGAAGCCCGGCGAGTTCACCCCAGTCACGACGCCGATCTACTCGGCTTCGAGCTTTTTCTACGACCGAATCGAAGATCTCGATGAAGTATTTGGCGGCGAAAAAGACGGTCAGAGCTACGCCCGATTTGGCAATCCTACGATTTCGGCGGTAGAAGAGCAGGTCGCGGCTCTCGAAGGCGCCGAAGTTTCTATCGCCACATCGTCCGGCATGGCGGCGGTGCATTTGGCGCTGCTTACTGCCCTGACGGACCGGTACAAGTCGATCGTAGCGGCCGATGTGCTCTACGGCGCGACGATCCAGGTTCTGATGGATGTGCTCGCCCCTACCGATGTTGATGTGTCGTTTTGCGACGCCTGTGATCTCGAGCGGCTTGAGCAAGTCGTCAAGGAATCGAAGCCGGCGGCGGTGTATATCGAGACGATCTCGAATCCTCTGATGCGCGTGCCGGCGCTCGACAGCGTTGCTGAGATTGCCCATCGGAACGGTGCGCTACTCATTGTTGATTCAACTTTTACGACACCGCTACTGATGCGGCCACTGAGCCTCGGCGCGGATCTGGTTATACATAGCGCAACGAAGTACTTGGCCGGGCACGGAGACGTACTAGGCGGATTTCTGTTGACTAGCGAGGAGCACAACGAGGTGGCTCAAACGCTTCAGCAAACGCTGGGCTACAACCAAGGCGCCTTTGGCGCTTATTTCACGATGCGCGGAGTGAAGACGTTGCCCTTGAGGATTCAGCGGCAATGTGAAAATGCCGCCAAAGTTGCTGCATGGCTCGACGGAAACTCGGGGCTCGAAGACTTACATTATCCCGGGCTAGAATCTCATCCCGATCACGAAACTGCCGCCAGGCTGCTGAGCGGCGGACTCTTCGGAGCCATGGTTAGCTTCGACGTGAAGGGAGGAAAAGCTGCCGCATTCAAACTGGTTGATCGCCTAAACATGATCGTCCCCGGGACGAGCCTCGGAGATGTTCACTCAATGGTGCTTCATCCCGCGACCACATCGCATCGGCAAATGGCTCCGAAGCGCCGCGAAAAGCTAGGCATTCGCGATAGCATGTTGCGCGTATCTGCAGGTATCGAGGCTGCCGACGACATCATTGCCGATTTGGAACAGGCGCTGCGATGAAGATCGAATCGATCGCGGTGCATGCCGGTGACCGCAAAGCGCCCGCGAAGTACGTCCCCACGACGACGCCGATTCATGCGGCGTCTTGTTATTTCTATGAGACATCCGCGGAACTCGAGGCGGTTTTCGCGGGTGAAGCTGAGGGCCATGGATATTCGCGATACGGCAATCCAACCTCGGACGGATTGCACGAACAAATCGCTGCGCTCGAGGGTGGTGGGACTGTGCTGGCTACCTCGTCAGGTATGTCTGCGCTACACCTTGCACTGCTGACAGCGCTAGCCGATCGACCGAAGCGTATTGTCGCCGCGAACCAACTATTTGGCCAAACCTACTTGCTGCTTTCGGGCGTCTTTGAGCCCCAAGGCGTCGACACGCGGTTTGCCGATCCGTGCGATCTAGAGGCGTTCGAAAAAGTAGTTGCGGAGCAGAAGCCGGGCTGCGTACTGGTGGAGTCGGTGTCGAATCCACTACTACGGGTGACCGCGCTAGATAAGATCGCTGAGATTGCGCATCGACACGGAGCCGTAGTTGTAGCGGACTGCACGTTTACTACGCCGGCGATCTTACGGGCACTTGACCTGGCTGCTGATTTTATAGTCCACAGTGGCACCAAGTATCTATCTGGTCACGCCGACGTGTTGGGCGGCATCGTCGTCGCCGACGACGAGCACGCAGATTTGATGACGTCACTCAGCCGGACGTTAGGGCCCAATTTGGGACCGTTCGAATGTTATCTGACAATGCGAGGCATCAAGACACTGCCGCTACGCATGGAGGCGCATTGCCGAAATGCCGCGATCGTGGCGAAGGCTTTGGATCAGGACGAACGCATCAGCAAAGTGCACTACCCAGGGCTGCTCGAGCACCCTGATTACGACCTCGCGTCGCGGCTATTTTTAAAGTCCTCAAACGAGGAAACTCAGTTCGGTGGGATGGTGAGTTTCGAGATTGACGGGGCCGGTCGAGAGAAAGTGTTTCGATTTCTGAATTCGCTGAAATTGGTTGTGCGCACGTTGAGCCTTGGCGACGTACATTCGCTGGTGTCATACCCTGCGATGAGCTCGCACCGGAATTTAGCGCCCAAGCATCGCGCCCGGCTTGGAATTGGTGACAACTTATTGCGGCTGTCGGTCGGAATCGAAGACCCCGAAGATATCGTCGCCGACTTGCTGCAAGCTCTTGGGGCTTGACCCGCGCGGCTCAAACGACTGAAAGCGTCTCGGCATTCCAGCCAACCTTGCGCCCTTCGCGAATTGATATGTTCGCGAGTTGCATGATTAGAGCGGCGTGAAAGCCCTTCTCGATCGGTGCATTTGGTGCATTGCGCGTACGGATGCACTCCAAGAAATTCATCACATGATTGATGGTTGCCTGGTTGAATCCGCCCGGCTGCTCTTTCGCGAACGAAGCATGGTCCGGGGACCCGCGGTCGTAAATTCGCAGGAACTCTCGGCCGATGTCCATACGCGCTATGTCGCCGTCATACGCATTGAGTTGATCGGCTCGCTGGGCGTAAACCATCGCGTTGTAGTTGATCGTAAACACCGCCATGAAGTCTTGCGGGTACTCGGCGATGACGATAACCGACTCGGGCTGATCCATGCCCTCGACATGGGGCTTGAGTGCGGACGCATTAACCGAGCTGGGATAGCCGGCATCCATAATCATATGGACCGAATCGTAGATGTGCGCGCCTTGGTCCTGAACGATGCCGCCTGAATAATCAGCTATGCTTCGCCAGTTGAAAAATCGCAGAGGGTCCTTATCCGCCTTCGGCGCCGGACCAACCCACTGCTGCCAGTCGATGGGCCCCTTGAACTCCAATCGGCGCGGCGCGGTGCGTGAGTTCAGCCAGTATGTCCGCACCATCCGGACGGTCCCAAGGCGACCATCGCGCCTCAAATCGCGCGCTTCTTGGTAAAGGTTATAGCTGCGCCGCTGCATCCCGACCTGGACGATGCGGTCGGAACTGCGCTGAGCCTCGACGAGTTCCCTGCCCTCTTCCGGCGTGTGACATAGGGGCTTCTCTACGTATACATCCTTGCCGGCGGCCATGGCGTCGAGTGTCATGCGGTGGTGCCAATGCTCCGGGGTGGCGATGAGCACGGCGTCGATGTCTTTGTCGTCGAGCAGCCGTTTGTAGTTGCGGTACGCCTTTGTGCCGGGACCGGCGGCGGATAAGCCGCTTTCCAAGTTGGGCTCGTAGACGTCGCAGACGGCATGGACCTTGAGGTTGGGATCGCGCTTGAACTCCGTCATCACACGGCGCCCGCGCCCGCCTGCGCCGATCAGTCCTAGCGTGATGCGATCACTCGCGGATTGAGCGAGGGCCGCGGCGGTTGTTGAAGACAGCAAGAAAATTCGGCGATTGATCACGACGCAATTCTACCGCAGGTATGGCTTCAAAGACGCTGTTAGAGCGAGGCTCACGATGCCAAACGGCCCCAATCAACCGAACTTGCGCTTTTCGGCGGCGCGGACCTCGGCCTCGTTCATACCGAGATGATGGCCGAGTTCATGCCACAGGGTTTGATAGATCGCCTGACGGATATCGCCACGCGCGTGGCGCTCGAGCGGTCCTTGAAACAAAGTGACGCGGTCGGGTAGCGCCATCTGATAGTGCCAACCTCGGCGGGCGAGCGGAATGCCTTGGTACAGCCCTAGCAAGGTGCCGCCCGGCGGTACGCGTCCGGCCCGGAGTTGCTCAGGCGACGGCTCGTCTTCTACCACGACGCTCAGGTTCGAGAACTGTGCTCGGATGTGGTCGGGGATGCTGCTCCAGGCGTTGTCGACCCAGGCTTCGAAATCTTCACGCTCGTAGCGCATTGCGTTCTGATCGAGCACGCTACAATGACGCGTTCGCGTAGGCGTGACTACGAATCGAGCTTATCATTCGAGGCGAGGGGGCGACGATGAATCGACGACAGTTTTGCACTTTGCTGGGCACTGGGTCAGCCGGCGCCGCGTTTGCGCAAGCGCCTCGGCGGCCCAACATCATTTTCATCATGGCCGACGACCTGGGTTACGGCGATCTCGGCTGCTACGGCCAGGAGACGATCAAGACTCCGAATATCGATCGGCTTTGTTCGCAGGGGATGAAGTTCACCGACGTTTACGCGGGAGCAACTGTTTGCGCGCCTTCGCGCTGCGTTTTAATGACCGGCAAGCACGGCGGGCACGCGACGGTACGCGGGAATCGCAACCCGGAAGTGCCACTGCGCCCCGACGACGTGACGGTAGCAGAAGTTCTTAAGACGGCGGGCTACACCACCGCTCAGTTTGGAAAGTGGGGCGTCGGTGGTCCGCTAACGCTGGGAAGGCCCAACGCGCAGGGGTTTGATGAATTTTTCGGCTACCTCAGCCAATGGCATGCGCACGATCATTTTCCCGGACATCTGTGGAACAACGAAGCCGAGTTTTTCATCGGCAATAACCGCAGCGGCGCGCGCGGAACTTTCGCGCATGACTTGTTTACCGACAAGGCCCTCGACTTTTTAGATCGGTCTGTCGAAAAGCCATTCTTTCTCTATTTGCCGTACGCGGTGCCGCATACCAACAACGAGTTAGGGCGCCGAACCGGCGACGGCATGGAGGTGCCACATTACGGCTCGTACAGTGACCGTGATTGGCCAAACCCCGAGAAGGGCTTCGCCGCAATGATCGAGTTTCTCGACCGCGACGTAGGCCGCATCATGCACAAGCTCGACGACCTGGGGATCGCCGAAAACACGATCATTTTCTTCACCAGCGACAACGGCCCCCATCGCGAAGGGGGCCACGACCCGGAGTTCTTCGATTCGCGTGGCGGATTGCGAGGCATCAAGCGTGATTTGTATGAGGGTGGCATCCGCGTGCCCATGATCGCTCGTTGGAAGGGCAGCATTGAGGCGGGCAGCGAGAGCGACCTACCGTGGGCATTCTGGGATATCTTGACTACGTGCGCCGACCTGGCCGGCGTGCCGGCGCCCCGTGACGGCGATGGCATTTCAGTGAAACCGACACTTCTCGGGCAGACACAGCAAGGGCACGAGTACCTCTATTGGGAGTTCCACGAGCGCAGCTACAAGCGAGCCGTTCGTATGGGCAATTGGAAAGGGGTCAAGCTCTCGGCCGATGTTGGACTAGAACTTTATGACCTGTCCAACGACGTTGGTGAAACGAAGAATGTCGCCGGCACGAATCCACAGGTGGTGGATCAGATTGAGGCGATTCTGAAGATCGCCCGCACGGAGTCATTGGAGTTTCCGGTTCACAAGTCATGACCAGCGACGACCCGGAAATTAGCTGCGAGGAGTTAAGCGCTCGGCTAGCAAATGGCGAGCAGATTCGTTTGGTCGACTGCCGCGAGCCATTTGAGCACCAGCTTGTCCGCCTCGCCGATTGCGTGCTGGTGCCGATGAACCAGACGCCCGAACACTTGGATGACTATCGCGCCTGCGAGCGCCCGCAAGTCGTCTACTGCCACCACGGCATGCGCAGTCTACAGGTGGTTCGCTGGTTGCGCGACCAGGGAGTCGAGAATGTGCGTAGCCTTGCGGGTGGAATTGATTATTGGAGCGTTGTGATCGACACGTCGATCGGCCGCTACTAAGTCTAGAAGCTGACTCAAAACTGAATTTTCGAGCCGTCAACACGAGCCGCGTGTTGGACGAAACCTTTTGCCATACCGAGCCGCGCTGACCAGCGCCTGGCGGTTGAACTACCAAGCGCTGGTCGACAAGTTGCCAAGTGAAGCGTATTCTGGCTAGCCCGAATTTTGTCGTAGGAGCCGTCAGGGCCGCAGACTGAGCCTGGCAGCGATTCGCGCGAGCAGAGCCTGGAGCTCATTCAGCTTCCGTATTTCCTCAGTCACTGCGCCGGGAGCGTGCGTGGCGGCTTGCAGGTCCTCACACTCGTTCACGTCGCAGCCACCGCCGAACGTCGTGATCTGAGCCTCCAAGGCATCGTCCAACACTGATCCATGGTGGCGTAGGACTACGTAGATCTCGGCGCCCAGGGCGTCTGTCAGCCCCAATTGCTCCCGTCCCTTGATGACATTGTCGGTGTCGCCGACGGCGAGGCGTACGGCGAAGTTGCCTATCCCAGACGAAGGGACTACTTGACCGCTCCCAAATACAAGGGAATCTGGAATATCAGGGCCGCCGGCCGGGGGTGGTAGGCACTGCGATGGGCCTACATTGATGCAGCGTGTCGGGTCGTTAAAGATCACCAGCCAGACGGTGTACGTTCCGGGCTCGATGTTGGTGTGAACGTTGACGGTCACGCCGCTGGGCTCTCGGATGATGGTGGACGTCATTCCCTCGCCGACAACCTCCCCGTTCGAGCGAAAAGTCAACGCTGCGGTGCTCACCGAAGTGGCCTTCAGAGTTCCGGCCGAAACGATGATCATTGCGGCGGCCAGGGCTAGTGTGGTTATTCGAATCAATTGTTTTGGTGTCTGCATGGATATTGCTCCTTCTTCTTTCGCGAAATGAGCGCGACGCGCCGAGCCTCCGATTGACGCTTGGGTCAGGCTCGGACTTTTGGATCGTCGCTCTCGCCCTGGTTAAACGAGACGAACTCCCAAAAAGGGCCATCGAAGGCAAAAAGACCGTTAACGGTCTAGTTGCAATTGTTTCGGATGAGTTCGATTACGATGGTGAAGGTTACTGAATTACGGCTAGAATGAGACGGTCTCGTGCCAGGAAATATCTCGGCAGTGCTGCGGAAGGTCAATGCCGGCGACAAGGACGCCGAGGATGAACTCGTGACCGACTTGTATCGTGAGCTGAGACGACTGGCGGCCGGATATCTGCGGCGGGATCGACGCGATCACACGCTTCAACCGACAGCCCTAGTGAACGAGGCCTACGTGAAAATGCTGGGCAGCCAGAAGGTCACCTGGCAAAACCGTGCACACTTCTTTGGCGTGGCGGCCCGCGTAATGCGCCAAATCTTGATCGACTACGCCCGGGCGCGAAACACTGAAAAGCGCGGTGGCGGCGATCCCATGCAGCTTGAAGAATCGCTCGTATTCGATAAGGGCCGACCTAGCGAGTTGCTAGCTTTGGACGATGTGCTGGGTCGCCTCGAACAAGAGTTCCCCCGCGCGCACAAGATCGTCGAACTGCGCTTTTTCGGTGGCCTCTCGATCGACGAGACGGCCGAAGTAATGTCAATATCGGCTCGCACGGTCAAGCGCGAGTGGAGCTTCGGCCGGGCGTGGCTACGCACCGAGCTGACGGTGGAGGCCCGCTAGCGTGGACACCCAGCTCCAGCGAGCGAAGAGTATCTTCGAGCGGGCGATCGAGTTCGACGCCGAGGCCCGCGCCGGCTACGTCGAGGGTGCATGCGCTGACGATGCTGCTCTGAGAGAACGGGTCGAGGGACTGCTCGGCGAACACGACAAACAAGGGGACTTCTTGGCCAGCCGAGGCGTTGATCAGGCCGACAATCGCCGCCGTCCCATACCTGAGACCGTCAGCCACTATAGAGTCTTCGAAAAGCTTGGCGAGGGTGGCATGGGCGAGGTCTGGAAGGCTGAGGATCTTAACCTCAAACGGACTGTCGCGCTGAAGTTCCTCCCCCGCGAGGTGCTTGGCGAAGAAGAAATCAAAGCTCGCCTGATTCGGGAAGCCCAGGCAGCAGCCTCGCTCGACCATCCCAATGTCTGCGCCGTGTACGGCATTCACGAGGACGACGGCCGGACGTTCATCGCGATGGCTTGCATCGACGGGCCCAGCCTGGCCGAGAAGATCAAAGAACGCCCGCTGCCTTTAGAGGAAGCCCTCGAGATCGCTATCCAGATCGCCGAGGGACTCCAAGAAGCGCACGAACGGAGTGTGGTCCATCGCGACATCAAGCCCTCGAATGTGATGCTCGCCCGGCGCGGCCGCGTCAAGATCATGGACTTCGGCCTGGCTGCGGTGGCGGACAAAACGAGGCTCACCAAGAGCGGTACGACATTGGGAACGCCGGCCTACATGTCGCCCGAGCAGGCACAAGGCCAAGCCGTCGATCACAGGACCGACATCTGGGCATTGGGAGTCGTGCTCTATGAGATGCTCACTGCGAAGCACCCTTTTCCCGGCGAGTACGAGCAGGCAGTCGTTTACTCAATCATCAATGAAGCCCCAGAGCCGGTTACGGCCCAGCGCAGAGGCATACCTCCCAAGGTCGATGATCTATTGAATAAGGCGTTGGCGAAGGCCCCTGCCGCGCGCTATCAACATGCCGACGAACTGATCGTCGACCTCAGAGCCCTGAGCAATAACCTGGCAGCGGCGACGTCGTCCCTAGACTCGCACCAAGTCAAGACCGCTCCGATCCCGTCTGGGAAAGTGGTTTCGAAGCGGAAGCTCCAACTCCACCAAATCTTACTTGCAGCCACCGTTCTATTCGCTCTCGCCCTATCCTTCCTGTATCTGCGACAGAGCTCTCCGCAGGCACCTCTGCGTCGATTCGCCATCTCGCCCCCGGCGGCGCTAGGCTTTGGCGCCTCTGTCTCTGCCGATGGCAAGCAAGTCGCCCTTACTACGGCAGGGGCTGAGGGTGAGTTGTGGGTCCAAGATCTGAACAAGCAGGAACCACGGATGATCGAAGGCACGCGGGGCGCTGGTCTGACCCCGAGCGCGCCGTTCTGGTCGCCCGACAGCGATTTCGTAGGGTTTTCCTTGGGCGGACAGCTTATGAAGGTGTCGGCGCAGGGCGGTCTCGTAATCCGGCTTTGTGAATTGCCCGGCTTACTGGGTGGGGCCACCTGGAGTCCTGATGGCGAATCGATCGTTTTCAGTTCCAGGGACCCCTACGCACTCTACGAAGTACCCTCCGCCGGAGGCGTGGCCAAGCGGATCATCTCGCCGGAGGAACGATCTTCAGGAGGGCCCTGGGGAGTTATCGTTAGGCCTCACTTCTTGCCCGCCGAAGCGGGAGCGCGGGTTCTCGTGTTCTCGTTCGGGTCGCCAAGGGAGAACACGATGATGGCCCTAGACCTTGAAACCGGCCGCCGAGAGATCGTTGGGTCAGGCAATTTCCCGTTCTATTCGTCAAGCGGCCATCTATTGTTCCAGCCGGATTATGTCACTGATGAAATTTGGGCGCTCCCTTTTTCGCTCAAGACTTTAAAGGCCACTGGAGATGCCTTCCCCATTTCCGACACCGGAAGACGGCCAACAGTCGCTGCCGACCAAACGCTAACTTTCGTCGACCGCGCTGCGGACCAGCGGCAGCTAGCTTGGTTCGATCGTGACGGTATGAGTACCGCGTTCATTACACAGTTTCCCGGTGAAGGGGCCGGAACTCGCAATCCAGCACTTTCCCCGGATGGGCGTCTGGTAGCTTTCTCAGCCAACCAGAACTCGAATCTGGACATTTGGATCTGGGACATCATGAGGGGTGTGAAGTCTCGCATGACGACAGACCCAGCGGATGACTTTGCTCCTCGATGGCGTCTTGTCCAATACAAGATGAGCCTGAAGGGGAGGGCGATTCCAATACAAGATGAGCCTGACGGGGATCCGTTGGGTGGTCAGGAACAGAGCAGCTGCGGGCGATGGGAGTCGCCGTGCAGCAAGCCGAATCGCTGAGTCTGGAGCAGATCGAGTGTTTTCTCGACGGGTGCCAATCCGTCGCCTTCGAGGGCGGCAATCGAAGCGACAAATATGCGCTCGTCGAAAGCGTCTTGAAGCGGCATCACTATGCCGACCAGAAGCGCTCCGTCAAGGGTCTCCTGCGGCGTTATCTCGCTAAGCTCACGGGCTTAAGCCGCGCGCAACTCACCCGCCTGATCGGACAGTTCTTGCACACGCGTTGCGTCCGTCCGAGGGCCTATCGGCGGCGCCGTTTTCCCAGCAAGTACACACGCGCCGACAGCGTCTTACTGGCGCACGTCGATCGAGTTCATCAGCGCCTCTCGGGGCCGGCCACCCGCCGCATTCTCCAACGCAAGTTCCAGATCTACGGCCGCAAAGAGTTTCGACGCCTGGCCGAATTGTCCGTGGGCCAGCTGTACAACTTGCGAAAAAGAGCCGTCTACCAACGTCACAGTTTGCATCTCGACAAGACCCGTCCCACGCCCGTGGCGATCGGCGAACGCCGCCAACCCGAGCCGCGAGGACGTCCGGGCTACCTGCGCATCGACACCGTGCACTCGCCCGAACAGGAAGGCGAAAAAGGCGCCTACAGCATCAATGTGGTCGACGAAGTGACGCAGTGGCAGGCCGTCGGCTGCGTCCAACGCATCAACGAAAACCACCTCATTCCCTTGCTGGAAGGCCTTTTGGAACAATTTCCATTTATCGTTCGCGGCTTTCACTCCGACAATGGCAGCGAATTCGTCAACCATCAAACCGCTAAACTGCTCGAGAAGTTGCGAATTGAATTTACGAAGTCTCGCGCGCGCCGTTCGAACGACAATGCCTTGGTCGAAACCAAGAACGGCGCGGTGGTGCGCAAGTGGATGGGCTACCAGTTTTTGCCCTCGGAAGCGACGCAGGCGATCGACACCTTCTACCGCCAGTGGCTCAACCCGTACTTGAATTTTCATCGCCCATGCGCTTTCGCCAGCGAGCGCCGAGACCGCCGCGGCAAGTTGCGCAAGGTGTACGCCGAGTGGAGCACGCCGTGGGAAAAGCTGCTCAGCCTGCCCGCCGAGCAGCGCGGCCTGCGCGCGGATCGCTCGCTCAAGAAGCTCCAAGCGCGAGCGGACACTTGTTCCGACACCGAGTTTGCCGAGCAACTCGACGCTCAGCGCAACGAACTGCAACGCGTCTGCAAAGACCTCGCGATCTGCTGGCGCACGCGCTAGACAACGCCCCGACCCGAGGCGTTGTCGGCTCCTCCGGCCCACGTCCGAAGACGGCCGTGGGGTCTCGCCTGGGATGGCTGCAAAGGGGGACTGGGGCTGCCGCCCCTTCCCCCTTATGCAATCCCCCTCACCCCGCCCTACGGGCCCCACAACGGGCTTCAACCTCAAGCCCCAATCCGAGCTATAATCCCTCCTGCCCACAGCTACCTTCGCCTGCCTCCTGCAGGCTCATCTTTCGATCGGAAAAGAGGCTGGTCACCGACAGGGGAGGAAATAGCGTTTTATTCGAATCGGAAGGGCAACCATGACATCTTCTCGGTCCGCACGGATGGGAGTAGCGAGCCGCGAGCGCTGGTGGCCACACCGCAAGACGAGCGGTCACCGGATTGGTCGCGGGACGGCAACCAAATGCTCTACGAGCGAATCGACATCGAGACCGGGGTAGACCTGTGGCTTCTTGAACGCGCCGGTGACAGCGGCGAATGGGAGTCGCGGCCGTTCTTGCAGACACCCTTCGCCGAGACTAAAGCAACGTTCTCGCCCGACTCACGGTACGTAGCCTACGTGTCCGACGAATCCGGCCAAAACGAAGTTTACGTGCGGTCCTTTTCCGACGCCGGCCGCAAGTGGACGGTGTCACCGAGCGGTGGCGAACAGCCGCGGTGGAGCCGCGATGGCAAGGAGTTGTTCTACATAGAGGGAAATACGTTAGTAGCTGCATCCGTATCGACCGCCCCAACTTTTTCACTTAAACCAGCCGCATCGACGCATTCTACGATTCAGCTAGAAGCCGTTGAACCCGGCGGATCTTACGACCTCTCGCTCGATGGCCGGCAGATCCTGATAAGTGCACCCGTGAGCGGAGACGCCGAGCGGCAGATCCGCGTCGTCCAAAACTGGTACGAAGAGTTCCGCGACCGCGAGCAGGAGTAAGTCCCGAAAGGCGAATCACACCGGGCTGATCCGCGGATTACTCTCTGGATTTCGCGTTGTACTAAGATTCCACCCCGATGCTACCCGGCCCTCCCAAATTTTGCCAAGCCGCACGGCTCCCGAGTGGTCCGGCTGTCGACACTGCTTTGCGAATCCACGCTCGGTTCATCCTTTCGGCTAGCGGGAACGTTACTCAGGCAGGCACCTCGTCATTGATCGCGGCCTCGCTGGTGCTACTTTATGCGTTTAGTGACACACTCGATAAAGTAGATTGTCCGCCCCGTGTCGTTCCTCAGCACATCAATGAAAAACAAATTCCGGGCTAGCCCGTGTAGAAGACGTAGACGCCTCTTTTCCAATCGAAAGATGAGCCTGCAGGAGGCAGGCGAAGGTAGCTGTGGGCAGGAGGGATTATAGCTCGGATTGGGGCTTGAGGTTGAAGCCCGTTGTGGGGCCCGTAGGGCGGGGTGAGGGGGATTGCATAAGGGGGAAGGGGCGGCAGCCCCAGTCCCCCTTTGCAGCCATCCCAGGCGAGACCCCACGGCCGTCTTCGGACGTGGGCCGGAGGAGCCGACAACGCCTCGGGTCGGGGCGTTGTCTAGCGCGTGCGCCAGCAGATCGCGAGGTCTTTGCAGACGCGTTGCAGTTCGTTGCGCTGAGCGTCGAGTTGCTCGGCAAACTCGGTGTCGGAACAAGTGTCCGCTCGCGCTTGGAGCTTCTTGAGCGAGCGATCCGCGCGCAGGCCGCGCTGCTCGGCGGGCAGGCTGAGCAGCTTTTCCCACGGCGTGCTCCACTCGGCGTACACCTTGCGCAACTTGCCGCGGCGGTCTCGGCGCTCGCTGGCGAAAGCGCATGGGCGATGAAAATTCAAGTACGGGTTGAGCCACTGGCGGTAGAAGGTGTCGATCGCCTGCGTCGCTTCCGAGGGCAAAAACTGGTAGCCCATCCACTTGCGCACCACCGCGCCGTTCTTGGTTTCGACCAAGGCATTGTCGTTCGAACGGCGCGCGCGAGACTTCGTAAATTCAATTCGCAACTTCTCGAGCAGTTTAGCGGTTTGATGGTTGACGAATTCGCTGCCATTGTCGGAGTGAAAGCCGCGAACGATAAATGGAAATTGTTCCAAAAGGCCTTCCAGCAAGGGAATGAGGTGATTTTCGTTGATGCGTTGGACGCAGCCGACGGCCTGCCACTGCGTCACTTCGTCGACCACATTGATGCTGTAGGCGCCTTTTTCGCCTTCCTGTTCGGGCGAGTGCACGGTGTCGATGCGCAGGTAGCCCGGACGTCCTCGCGGCTCGGGTTGGCGGCGTTCGCCGATCGCCACGGGCGTGGGACGGGTCTTGTCGAGATGCAAACTGTGACGTTGGTAGACGGCTCTTTTTCGCAAGTTGTACAGCTGGCCCACGGACAATTCGGCCAGGCGTCGAAACTCTTTGCGGCCGTAGATCTGGAACTCGCGTTGGAGAATGCGGCGGGTGGCCGGCCCCGAGAGGCGCTGATGAACTCGATCGACGTGCGCCAGTAAGACGCTGTCGGCGCGTGTGTACTTGCTGGGAAAACGGCGCCGCCGATAGGCCCTCGGACGGACGCAACGCGTGTGCAAGAACTGTCCGATCAGGCGGGTGAGTTGCGCGCGGCTTAAGCCCGTGAGCTTAGCGAGATAACGCCGCAGGAGACCCTTGACGGAGCGCTTCTGGTCGGCATAGTGATGCCGCTTCAAGACGCTTTCGACGAGCGCATATTTGTCGCTTCGATTGCCGCCCTCGAAGGCGACGGATTGGCACCCGTCGAGAAAACACTCGATCTGCTCCAGACTCAGCGATTCGGCTTGCTGCACGGCGACTCCCATCGCCCGCAGCTGCTCTGTTCCTGACCACCCAACGGATCCCCGTCAGGCTCATCTTGTATTGGAATCGCCCTCCCCTTCAGGCTCATCTTGTATTGGACAAGACGAGACGGACGGACCCGTTTCGACGATACTTATAACGGCACCCCAAATAATCTGGAGTGGAACCCGACAACAATAAAATATGAAAATGTCGCCGAAACGTTGGCTCCTTGCGATCGGGATCGGTCTCGTCGCCGGGTTGGTCGCCTTTTTTCTGTTCCCGCTGATCATCGTGTCCGCGGTGAGCGCTGTCGTAGCGTCGCTCGTGACGATCGCTGTTTACCGCGTCCTCGATTCAAAAAAGACAGCGGATCAGCCAGCGAAGCGTGACCCGCGCAAAGAGTTGCGAGCGCTGCTCGACGGCCTGATCGAGCTCAACATTCGTATCCGTGAGGAAGGATTAGGCGACCAAGCCCTATCGCGCTTCGAAGGCATTATCGACAAGCTACGAGAACTCTTGCCAGGCATCAATCAACGCTATCCTACACACGAGTTGACGTGGACCCTGAACCAAATGGCGAAAGAGTACCTACCCAAAGTTGCGAACCCCTTTGTGGCCCTCTCAGCGGCGGATCGCGACGAGCGGCAGGCTGAACTGATGACGAGCCTCGACGGGCTCGAGGCGGAAGTCGACAACGTCGCGGAACTCATTCGAGGCGATAAGTTGGGAGAGTTCAAGGCAAAAGCGGCCTTCCTCAGGGCCCGATTTGTGCAGGGCGTTTGACGAGGACCGGAGAAAGCTGAATGAGCGAACCAGACACAACCCAACCTTCTACACCTGCGGAGGTAGTCCAAGAGCCGGCGGAGGCAGCTCCAGAGCCGTCGGAGACGGTTTCAGAGCCAGCTCCCGCCCTAGTTCCCACTCGTCCTAAGGGCGTCGATGATGCCGCCGCGGTTCAGCTTGAGCAGCAGGCCGGCGAACTGGCCTTGCAAGTCACGACAAGTCCCGAGGACCGTAAACTTGCCAGGCGTCTGAGCGCACTAGGGGTCAAAGACCAACAGAAGGCTTCGAAGGAAATCGGCCTTCTCAAGACCAGAGTCGGCACGATGCTCAAGCAGCTCGACGGCGACGGCGGCGAGATCCCAAAGACGCTGCTGCAACTGCGCGAGACGATGGACGAGATTAATCCGCAAGTGCTCGGCCAACCCACCGGCATTTCAAAGCTCTTCGGAAAGGTCCCGGGTGTTGGGAAAGTCCTCAAGAGGATCGCGATGAAGTACGAGACGGTGCAATCCCAGATCGACAACATCATGAACGGACTGCGACACGGCAAAGATAAGCTGTTGCAGGATAACGCCGAGCTCGATCAGCTCTATGAGCAAGTCACCGAGGCGCAGGTCGGTGTGCAGAAGGCTGCGTATTTGGGCGAGTTATTGTGGCAAAAAATCGACGATCAGTTAGTTGACGCGGACCATGCCGCGACGCGACAAAAATTGCAGGCGATGATGCATCGCGTCGCGATGCGCGTACAAGATCTGCGCACCATGGAACAGGTCAACTTGCAGTTTTTCGCATCCATCGATATGACAGTGCAAAACAACGACACGTTGTGCGAACAAGTCGACCGCACCGTGATGGTCACCCAAAGCTTGCTCACCGTCGGGTTGTCGATACAGGCCGCGCTGGCGAACCAAAAACAAATCGCCGGCGCCGTGAAGAGCGTCCAAGAGAGTACGGCCGCGATGCTTGAGGCGAATGCCGTGTCGATCGGGGTGCAGACGCGAGAGATCGGAGAGATGCAGAACAACCCGGTCATTGCGCTCGACAGTGTGAAGAACGCCTACAACACCCTAGTTGGCGCCATGGACGAGATGGAGATGATCCGCAGCGCAGGCACGGAGAAAGCCCGAGCGGGTATCGCGGAACTCACCAAGATGTCCGCGGCTCTCGAACCGAAAGTCGAGGCGTTGGCCGCAGCCAGGGAACTTCCCGCGGCAGAGATCCCCGGGGGCGTAACTGGAATGATCGAAGCGCCGGCCGAGGAGCCGGCGGCGGAGGGACAGGCGTAGATGAATACTCTACTCGCCCCCGAGGACATCCGCTGCTACGACGAACAGTTTGCGGCGATCCGCGCGATGCGCAAACCGGTTGCGCCGGCGCAACGCTTTGAATATTCCATCGAAAATGTCGAGGCGGATGGCTACATTCGATTCGAACGCAAGTCGTATCGAGTGCAGAGCATCTTTACCTATGAGCGTGAAGGCTACCGCTGGCCCGAGCTGACGCTGTACTGCCTCAACGACGGCGCGACGCAATATCTGGAATGGGAAAAGGAAGACGAGGTCTCGGTATACGTTAGTCGCGAGAAGCTGACATTCGGGCAGGTTGGCATCAACAACAAGGAGCACCTTTGGGAGATCTCAGAAAAGGAGTCGGGGCGCGTTCGATACGGCGGTCGCACTTTCGAATACCATGAGGACTCCGCTGTGAGCTACATCCGAGATGAGAAAAGCGAACCGTTTCACCAGTACCTCTTTGCCGCTGACGCCAACGAGGCCTACATCTCGGTCGAGGAGTGGGGCGATGATGACGACGGCTACGAGCACAACGTCGTCTTGAGTGAAAAGATAGATCCACGCTCGATCGAAGTTCTTTTGGCCGGAGGCGAGGCTTGATCGAATACAAGGACGAGCGCTGCGGCGATCTGAGGCTTCGGCTTTTCAGGGGCCCGCTCGATCTAAACACGTTTCCAGTGTTGGAGCGCCGTCGGATTCGAATTACATCCTGCGCGATCGATGCCTCAATCATCGGGGCGAGTCATGCGGTTCAATTCGAGATTGGGGATAAAATCCTCACTGAAGTGTTGGCGTGTGGACCCGAGGCGGTCCGGCAACACGATCACCAACTAGTCGGAGTGTGGCGGCTTGGCGACGACGTTGCACCCGAGCGATTTGCCGAATTCTCGTATTCGTTTGCGAGCGAACTCATTTCGCTCGACGACGCGGAAAGCGCGCTCGCAAATCTGCGTCGGGCGACCGCAGCGGCGGCCGGAGTCGCTAGCATTGGGCTGTCATTACAGTTTCCGTCCGTCGACGAAACACGAGCGGCGGAGACTATTCTTTGGGTGGACGCGAGTTCGGCAGTAGTGAGTGTACGTTCGGCCCACGTTTATCCAGCGGAAAACGTTGTCGTCTTCAGTCAGTCGCGGATCGCTATGCCGGAAACTCTCGGGCGAGTAACATCACAGACGGAACTTGTTAGGGCCTGACGCAACATGAAAGTCATCCAAACGAGCACGGCCACGTTGGCCCTTATCGCCGCAACGCTGTCATTCGCTCTAAGCGGATGCGGGCTCTCGGATCAGGTTCTGAGCCAAGCTCAGGAAACTCGCGACACGATTGACCGCAGAGCTCGGGATCTCGAAGCCTCGCAAAAAGACTTCGAACAGTTTCGCGCTTCCGACGCCTATGAAGCGTTCGGACGCGCAGCGGACAGAGAACAATGGTCCGAGCACCTCGACAATGCAGAGAACCAGTTGGCACTCGCGGATAGTACCTTTCAATCCGAGGTACAGCCGATTCTCGACCAAAACGACGGCGATCAGGGGCGCCAACTGCTCCAGGCACTTGACAAGATCTCGCCGATGCTCGATGCGGCGCGCCAAGGGGGCGGTCTGTGGAGCGAGCGTCGGAAACTTATCGAAGAAGCAAGCAACGACGCTGATGGGTTGAGATCACGCGCCGCGAGCGATTGGGAAGTGATCCGCGATGGCTTCCCTGCCCTTCAGGCGACCGCGAGTAAGGCCTCGCGGGAGTTCCCTGACAGCGAGGCTGACATTCAGCGGGTTATCGCGCCTGTCGCCGACTTACTCGCTGAATCGCAAGCGGCGTCTACAAGCATCGAGCGTGAGTTTGGCTTGCACGACTCGGGCGGAAACGCCGATCTTGGCCTGCTGCTAACCGACGTCGATCGCCTCAAAACGAATCGCGACGGCTTTGGCCAATTGTCCGCCGAGGTGGAGGCCAAACTTGCGGAATTGTCGGTGAGCTACTCGAAGACGTTGGTCGACATGAAGGCCGACTTCCTTCTCAACATCCGCCGACAGAGCTGGGACGAGTCCGCCGACTCACCGCCCCTCCACAATCTCGATTACGCGCCGAGAGCCGTGGATAGCCCGACCTTCGAGCATTTCGATGCGATCCCAGGGTCACTCGCGAGATACAAGAAGGGGTGGATCTCCGATGATTTCTCCCTTCTGTCGGGTGTCGATGCGAATCGCTGGAACTCCCTGAAACTTGATTCTACGGAGCGTTGGCCGCGCAGCGACAACGAGGCTGAATACTGGCTCGAGACCGCGACGGAGCAATATTTTCACAAGTATCACATCGTCCAAAATGGCGAGGTATCCGAGACTGCCTGGGTTCCCGTCGCGGCGGCATTTTTCTTTGCGAACCTCGACAATCTCGGGATGGATGTTGAGTCCAAACCATATGGGGTTTTCGAGGAGAACAAGCTAACGCATGCCGCCCCACCCGGAATGGCCTACGTCGGAAACAGCCGCTACGGACGCTGGGAACGCCGGGGTGGCGGAATGGTCTGGTCGTGGCTTGGGCCCTATCTGTTCTATTCCACGCTTTTCGGGAATCCCTATCGCTACTCCCGTAACGAATGGAACAGCTGGCACGGCGGGTACTACGGGCGGCGCGCCTATTACGGCGGCACCAGCGCGGCTCCCGCCTACGGTACGAGAAGCCGCGGAACGCAGAGTTCGTCGACTTTCAGCGGTTCTAACTTTGGGCGCTCAGGCGGTTTTGGCCGCCCGGCCGGCTCGGTCCGAGGGGCCGGACCGGCTAGCCGTGGTGGAGCGTTTGGCGGTAGCGGCAAGTAAACCGGAATAGAGATTGATCTAAAATGCTAATTCTTGAAACCCTGGTGCAGGGCGCCGTCGACACACTTTTCGTATTGGCCATTTTGGTGATCGCGAAAAAATTTCGCGATGCACGATTTCGAGCGGCTCTGCAATCCGCCGATTGCGAGCCGGATGAGCGTTCGGCCGACTACCAGATCGAGGAGCGCAGCAATTTGGCGGTGGCGCTGCGAAGATGCGGTCTGAGTATTGGGTTCGGATTCGGACTCGCGGGGGTCGTAAGCGGCGGCGTAGTTCGATTCGACGCCGGCTGGGCGGTCGTTCTCGAAAACATGGGAGAACTGCTCGGCTACTGCGTCTTGCTGCTGGTGTTTCTCATGGTGGCGGAAATGATCGCCGAGAACATTATTTTGCCGAAGGTAAACAATACGCTGGAACTCAAAAATGGCAACAACGCCGTTGGGTTAGCGGAGTTCGGAGTATTTACCGCAACTGGGCTCGTTGCCTTTGGCTCATTTAATGGCGAGGGTGGCGGTTGGACCACGGCGCTTGCCTTCTTCTGCATGGGCCAAATCGCGCTTCTTTTATTTGCGCTCGTCTACGAATGGGTAACCCCATTCAATATGGTCGACTTGATTCGCCAGGGCAACGCGGCTGCGGGGCTGATGCTCGGCGGGACTCTCATTACGCTGGGCATTATTCTATGCTTCGCGATTTCGGGTCCGTTCACCTCCTGGACCGAGGGGATCACGGGCTTCGCGATCGCCGCGGCTGTTGGAATCTTTCTGTTGATCCCGTTCCAAATGCTGATCGACAAATTCCTTTTACCGAACACAACACTTCAGATCGAGGTCGAGCGAGATCAAAACCTCGCAGCCTGTGCCGTAACGGTCTGCGCGCAAGTAACGCTGGCGATCATGATCGGCTCGTTGGTGGCGGTTTAGGCGTACTCCAGCCCCGTGTAGCCGAGGCGAGCCAAACACCGCTCCGCGGCGCGAACTCCGCGATACTGCGCCTCTTCGAATATTGAGATACCGCTCAGGTCGGAGGCTCCGAACTGTACCCGGCCTCCGTAGTCTTCGATCTGTTGTCGTTCGTCGCCGCTCACGAGACCCGGAGTCGGCCGGATCATGGCGTGTCCGAACCGCATCACATCCAGTCGCGCAACATGATCAGCGACCCCCGGGTGCGCTTTTTCGAGGTCCGCAAGGATTTCGTCGCGACGGCTATCCCACGTCCCGTTCATAAGGTCGGCACGGGATCGAGCGGGACTCGTTTCGCTCATCGCCCGATAGTAGGTCCAAATCGTCTTGCCGCCGTCGCCACCAATCTGATGGTTGGCGTTCAAGTACCCCAGCGCCGGTGAGTCGTGGATAATATTCTCCCAAGCAGTCGGAAATCCCTCGCCAGCGGGAGGGTCTTCCACCGTAAGATTCGCAACCATCCACGGCGAGTAAGTGAAGCCTGACAGCGAAGGCAGATCCGTCGCGACTTCTGGCATCAGGTAGGGAACCAGGAATAGCGGCGCTGCGAAAACCACCGCCTCCGCCTCATAAACCGTTGAGCCGCACGTGATCTCGACTCCACCCGGCAGCTCTCGAATTCGCCGCACAGCCGACCCGGTTCGCACGAATCTACCGATCCTCTCAAGCAGCCGGCCGACGATCCAGCCGTTCCCCTCAGGCCACGTGAGTACCCCAATGTCATTCTCAGGGCGCGCGGCGAAATAGTGAATTCCCGCCCAGGCGGATACCGCCGAATAAGAAGCTCCATAGTCGTCCCGGCAGCCATAGTCGACGTACCAGTGGAGTCGCTCAGAGAAGAACCCCTCCTCGACCATCCAAGTCTTCATGGACTGATGATCTAAATCGGCTGTCTGCTCGGGACGGCGGATCGGGATCGTGAACTCGCCTCCCTGACGGTAAAAATCCATCCGATCCCAGAAACGATCAAACTGATCTCTTTCCGCTGTAGCGGCATCGGGCCCGGGCTCGAGCCCTTCAGTCCACTCGCCGTCGATGAACAGCCGATTCAAAGGCTCGCGGCAAATATGCTCCGGGTTCCAGCGCCCGTCCTGTAGCACTCCCAGCTCCTCAAATAGTTCGTGAACCAGAGGAATGCGGCGATCCGGTAACGGCACGTAGTGCGCGCCCCAGGGATATGACATGCCCGCATCTTCCCCCGAACGCGAATTCCCCCCTGCCTGCTCCTCTAGCTCTAGAACAACGAAATCCCGGAACCCCAGCTTGTCCAATCGCCATGCAGCCGAAAGCCCGGCGATGCCTCCTCCCACGATGGCCAGCGGAATCTTTACCCGCTCCTCGATCGATTGCTCGGCGGCGCCGTCGCGGATTCGATGGCCGACGGCGCTGCTGCGATCGGCAAAGCCGCCTTCAATCGGCCTCGGCGGACGCCGCAGGCAAGCTGGAAAACCGCTAACCGCTCCGCCAGCCGCCGCGCGGAGAAAACGCCTGCGGGATACCTGGGAGTATGACGGCATACGCGAAGCGTTCAGGCTACCAGCAGATAGATTAACCTGTCCCTGATGGGGAGCGCTTCGATTCGGCCAAGGACGGCGACCCTGCTTCTGGCCCTTTCGATGTTCTTTACCGGCGCCGCCGGCTTCATTTTCGAATGCATCCTCAGTACCGTCGCCAGCTATATCCTCGGGAATAGCATCGAGCAGTTCTCGGTAACCATCTCGCTGATGATGCTGATGATGGGCTTTGCCGGATATTGGCAGAGCAAACTGAGTGACGATCATTTGATCGAGAAGTTTCTCGCCGTCGAGACCGCATTGGCGTTGCTTGGCGGGTTCTCTCCGATCGCGGTCTACGGCGCCTACGCCACGATGGAGACCCACTTTGCGCTAGTGCAATACTTTTTCGTTTTGTCGATCGGGTTCTTGATTGGTCTGGAAATCCCGCTAGTCCTGCGAATCAATCGGCGGTTTGTACCCAAGCTGAAGTCGAACATCGCCACCGTCTTTTCCACCGACTACGTCGGCGCGTTTGTTGGAGCGCTCGTATGGGTATTCGTGCTCCTCAGGTACTTTCCGCTTACGAAAATCGGCTTCTTTGTGGCGGGAATCAACTTTTCCGTCGCGGTGGTCACCTACCTTTATTTTTCGGCCCACGGGGCCGTCAGGCACAAATTGCCGGCCTTCGCCGCGATCGTACTCACGGCTGTCGTGTTGTCATTTGGATACGCGCGAAACGACGACTGGAATCAATTGTTCGAGCAACGATTCTACGACCGGCCGATCGTGGTTTCTCTTACGACACGCTACCAACACATCGTCATGACGGCGGCGACCGATCCAACCGACTACCGTTTGTTCATCAATGGAAACCTGCAGTTTTCGAGTCGCGACGAGCACATCTATCACGAGATGCTGGTCCACCCGGCGCTGACACTGGCTGAGCAGAACGAGCGAGTGCTGATGCTTGGTGGCGGGGACGGCCTCGCCCTTCGAGAGGTCTTGAAGCAGCCAACGGTCCGCGAGGTGACGCTGGTCGATATCGACCCGGAAATGATTGAACTGGCACGCTCGCATCCGACGCTAAGCGAGCTGAACGCGCGTGCGTTCGAGGACGCTCGTGTCGAAGCCTCGTTTCGCGATCTCGTTACGCCCTCGGGCATCGAGGCTCCGGTCTATGAATACTCCGGCGCCGTCAGCGATGGACTTGCCGCTGGAGTTGAGGAAGCCGCTCGCGTGTCGGTCTATACGGTCGACGCGGACAGGCTGGTCGACTTATTGCCCGGCGGTCAGGACGTCGTCTTGATCGATCTGCCGGACCCGAACAGCGTCGAACTCACCAAGCTCTACAGTCTGGAGTTCTACCTCAAGCTGCGCCGCCTACTCAGTGACGGCGCGATGCTCGCAATTCAGGCGACATCGCCCTATCACGCCAAGGAGTCATTCTTGTGCATCCGGCGAACGCTGGAGGCTGCCGGCTACACGACGCTGCCGTATCACGATGACGTCCCGAGTTTCGGCGACTGGGGTTGGATTCTCGCGTGGGAGAGCGACCGTCAAGCTCGAAATATCGAAGCGACAATCACGCGGCTCGAGGGGTTCGGTTTGCCGGCCCACGATCTGAGGTACTTGACTCCCGAACGATTCCGCGCCTCTCTCGTATTCGGAAAGGGCGGGTTGGATTCGACGAGCCAAGAGGTAAATCGCCTAATGCGGCCAGTCTTGCTCAATTTCTATTTGTCGGAAAGTTGGCAATTCTAGCCGGCCTGAAGTTGCTCAAGACTGGAATGGCGGGGCGCGAGCAGTCCGGTCTTTGCCGTTTGGATCTCCACAATCCGATAAGTGCGGTTTTGACCAGAACGACTGTGTGGTGTGGTGCCAGAGCGAAAATGTTGTAAATTATCTTCCCGCTGAAGTGACGACCACGCAAGAGCTCTCGAAGCCCCTTGAATGGGGCCTTAGAGCCATCTGGCGGGGGTTTTGGAGGGCTCTGAGTAGAGAGTTTGTGGCATCGTTTGTTACCAACAGCTCCTCTTTTCCAATCGAAAGATGAGCCTGCAGGAGGCAGGCGAAGGTAGCTGTGGGCAGGAGGGATTATAGCTCGGATTGGGGCTTGAGGTTGAAGCCCGTTGTGGGGCCCGTAGGGCGGGGTGAGGGGGATTGCATAAGGGGGAAGGGGCGGCAGCCCCAGTCCCCCTTTGCAGCCATCCCAGGCGAGACCCCACGGCCGTCTTCGGACGTGGGCCGGAGGAGCCGACAACGCCTCGGGTCGGGGCGTTGTCTAGCGCGTGCGCCAGCAGATCGCGAGGTCTTTGCAGACGCGTTGCAGTTCGTTGCGCTGAGCGTCGAGTTGCTCGGCAAACTCGGTGTCGGAACAAGTGTCCGCTCGCGCTTGGAGCTTCTTGAGCGAGCGATCCGCGCGCAGGCCGCGCTGCTCGGCGGGCAGGCTGAGCAGCTTTTCCCACGGCGTGCTCCACTCGGCGTACACCTTGCGCAACTTGCCGCGGCGGTCTCGGCGCTCGCTGGCGAAAGCGCATGGGCGATGAAAATTCAAGTACGGGTTGAGCCACTGGCGGTAGAAGGTGTCGATCGCCTGCGTCGCTTCCGAGGGCAAAAACTGGTAGCCCATCCACTTGCGCACCACCGCGCCGTTCTTGGTTTCGACCAAGGCATTGTCGTTCGAACGGCGCGCGCGAGACTTCGTAAATTCAATTCGCAACTTCTCGAGCAGTTTAGCGGTTTGATGGTTGACGAATTCGCTGCCATTGTCGGAGTGAAAGCCGCGAACGATAAATGGAAATTGTTCCAAAAGGCCTTCCAGCAAGGGAATGAGGTGGTTTTCGTTGATGCGTTGGACGCAGCCGACGGCCTGCCACTGCGTCACTTCGTCGACCACATTGATGCTGTAGGCGCCTTTTTCGCCTTCCTGTTCGGGCGAGTGCACGGTGTCGATGCGCAGGTAGCCCGGACGTCCTCGCGGCTCGGGTTGGCGGCGTTCGCCGATCGCAACGGGCGTGGGACGGGTCTTGTCGAGATGCAAACTGTGACGTTGGTAGACGGCTCTTTTTCGCAAGTTGTACAGCTGGCCCACGGACAATTCGGCCAGGCGTCGAAACTCTTTGCGGCCGTAGATCTGGAACTCGCGTTGGAGAATGCGGCGGGTGGCCGGCCCCGAGAGGCGCTGATGAACTCGATCGACGTGCGCCAGTAAGACGCTGTCGGCGCGTGTGTACTTGCTGGGAAAACGGCGCCGCCGATAGGCCCTCGGACGGACGCAACGCGTGTGCAAGAACTGTCCGATCAGGCGGGTGAGTTGCGCGCGGCTTAAGCCCGTGAGCTTAGCGAGATAACGCCGCAGGAGACCCTTGACGGAGCGCTTCTGGTCGGCATAGTGATGCCGCTTCAAGACGCTTTCGACGAGCGCATATTTGTCGCTTCGATTGCCGCCCTCGAAGGCGACGGATTGGCACCCGTCGAGAAAACACTCGATCTGCTCCAGACTCAGCGATTCGGCTTGCTGCACGGCGACTCCCATCGCCCGCAGCTGCTCTGTTCCTGACCACCCAACGGATCCCCGTCAGGCTCATCTTGTATTGGAATCGCCCTCCCCTTCAGGCTCATCTTGTATTGGACAAGACGAGCTGCTCGGCGCTAGAATCGGCCTATCGTGGTCGGCAATAAATGGTGCAATCAAAACTCACTCTGAAAAGCCTCACGGCGAGGCCTGTGGTGTTGAAACTTGAGCGCCCCGTTGTGGCTCGCATCGCGACGATTACGGACTGGCCCTTGATCCTCATTGATCTCGAGACGGAGGAGGGCATAGTCGGACGCGCCTATCTCGAGCCCTATACGCCGAAGGCAATGCGGTACCTGGTCCCGGCCCTCCGTGACCTCGGCGAGATGCTGAAGGGCCACAGCGTCTCTCCTCTGGATCTGTACGATAAGGCGCGGAAAAGCCTCCATTTTGTCGGTTATGAAGGCATGTCGATGATTGCCGTTTCCGGAATTGACATGGCGGCGTGGGACGCGGTCGCTAAGGCGGCTGGCATTCCGCTCTGCGTCTTGCTCGGAGGATCGGTTGGCCCCGTGAAGGCCTACAACAGCAACGGTCTTTGGCTGAAGTCCCCCGCCGAGACAGCCGAAGAAGCGATCAAACTGCGTGACGAGGGTGGATTCAAAGGACTCAAGCTGCGGCTCGGACGGGAGCGGGCCACGGAGGACCTCGCCACCATCGAAGAGGTCCGCAAACTACTCGGTGCTGATGTCGAATTGATGATCGACTTCAACCAGGGCCTTGACTTGGCGGAAGCGATGCAACGCTGCGGGCAAATCGACGATCTCGGCCTTGCATGGATCGAGGAACCGATTGTTTACGACAATTTGGACGGCTACGCGAAGTTGGCCGCCGATCTAAGAACGCCGATCCAGATCGGCGAAAACTTCTATGGTCCGCGGGAGCTTCACAAGGCTCTACAGCGGAACGCATGTGACTTGGTAATGCCTGACTTCATGCGCATCGGCGGCGTGACGGGATGGTTGCGTGCGGCGAGCATCGCCGGCGCATGGGGCGTCCCAATGTCAACCCACCTGTACCCCGAAGTGGCGGCGCACGTGATGCGGGTGACGGAGACCGCACACTGGCTCGAATGGCAAGACTGGGCGGATCCCATTCTGCAAAGACCTTACGAGGTCAAAGACAGCGAGCTTCACATTCCTGATGTTCCGGGAGTGGGACTGGAATGGGCCGAAGACGCGGTAGCGGCACACGCTCTAGACTTCTAGCGCTATTCCAGTCGTTCCACGAGTCGCCACTAAGATAAATCTTCACGCAGACCTGACGACAGCTTCAAGTCGCTCAAAGGCCTATAGACAGGACATTAAAGCCATCTGGCGGGGGTTTTGAGGGCATCTCAGACGGTCGTTCAAGCAAGCGTTTTTTTCACCACCTGGTTCGCTAGCTGCCAGGATTGGCGCATCTTGATCAGTCGAACGATCAGCCCAAGGTAAACAGCATCAACGGGCCGCCCGCGATAGAAACTGTGTAGAATTGGGCCTCGGAGATGAAAACGAAACCTATCGAAAAGTTTGCCGACGCTGGCGCAGCAGATTCATCAGCCGCGAGTACTTGTTCTCAAGAAACACGTTTGTCGGCAGCTCACCGCTGATCTCGGTGTTGCGTCGGATTACCATGCTCAGGGTGGTCGCTTCGAGCTCAGTCAGACGCGAGCCCGAAAAGATTCGCCCATACCAAAAACGGTCGCCGTCGCGGAGGCGCTCGAACTGGTCCACCAAAATGGCGCGCTTCAACTCCCCGACCAGTGTTCCCTCTATGTGATCCTCAGCTAAACAGCCGACCCAGACGTCGATCGAATCGACATTTCCATATGCATATTGAAGCCGGTACTGGATCTCGCGACTTGAGTTGATCTGCGGAAACGTCGTCACCGGTTCCAGGCCCATCGACTTCCGAACGCTGTTGTAGTCAGCCTTGTTGCACGGATAGGGATGGAAACGGAATACCCCCTTTCCCCAAGCGGTAGCGTCAGGCGATGCGTTCGAACACAGGCCGTCCGAGCGCGGTCATTGTGTTCAGGACTTTTCGGCCGAGTTGGATCTCCGTGATCTGCCTGGAGAAGCTGCGGGATTTGAGTTTGGGGCCGATGACGCTCTTCCAACGGCCCATCTGCGTTTCTATTCGGCTGCGCTGGTTGTACCCTGTTGCCGTCTGCCAGGCCATGCGGCCGTTGCTGCGGATTTGGGCAATATGGCGATCCCGAACGGTCGCATCACGCGCCGATTGCAGGCGGATCACTGCGTCCTTTGGCGGCGGTATGACCACATCCAGGGTCTCCCCATACCGCTGCCTCAGCAGATTTCGTGTGGACGCTCCATCGTAGGCGCCGTCAGCCAGAAAGCCCGTGACCGGGGCATCCAGCTGATCCAGGAGGCTGGGTAAGGCTGTGCTGTCTCCAACGTTATCGTGAGTCAGAGCGGCGCAAACAATCGCCCCGCTGGCGAGGTCCAGTCCGAGGTGGAGCTTGCGCCAGCGGCGGCGTATTCCCTTGGTGTTATGCTTCTGCGCTAGCCATTCGCCCTCGCCGAAGATCTTGAGGCCAGTACTGTCGACCAGCAGATGGATAGGCACAGATCCTGCTTGCCTCATCACCTGAGCGATGCTCACCCCGTTTGCGCGCCGCGACAGCGTGGAGTAATCCGGTACCCGTATATCCAACCCCATGAGCGTGCCGATGGAACCCATAAGCCCCTGTGTCTGACGCAGTCCAAGATGGTATGCCGTGCGCAGCATCAGGCATGTCTCGATCGCCAAATCCGAGTATCTGCGCTGACCACCCCGTGACGTGCGGCGCGGCGCGCTCCACACACTTTGAGCCTCCTCACTGACCCAAATCGTCAGGTCACCCCGTTGGCGCAAGCTCTCGTTATATTCCGCCCAGTTGATCACCCGGTACTGCACCTTATCAAACTTGTGCCGGCGCGCTGCGGTGAACTTATGTGGCATTTAGACTACCCCCAGCGTTGAAAAAACCAATGATAAGACATCCTTCGGGATGATCCATGCAACAAGGTCAGTTGCCGGGCGATCTCGGCGGTCGAGGTAGCGGCGGCCGCCAGCAGCACAATGCGAGCGCGCTCCACCATGCGCCGTTCGGACTTGTGGCCGCGCACCTAGAGTCGCAGCGTCTCTTCTTCCTCGGCGTTCAGTCGAATCACCGTTGCCGGTCTTGCCATACCGACATTTTACAGTTAAAGGCCTTACTTTCGCAAGTTAGTACTAGGCCGACTGTGTGAAAGGTTTTCCAGACGGGTTTTTGATTCGCCAAAATGTTCCTCCGTAGCTACGATCGCCGCTTCAGTTTTCCAACTCTCGACCAGAATTCTACTAAATTCATACTGGCTTCGTACAACACAATGCGTAATAGCGGAAGAATACGGGCCATCCTACGTCGCTATCGTGTAACGCCCGCAGCGTCGCTACGCTTCTATGGCTATCGTCTTGACGGCATTCGCGGATACCTGTTCGCCTTTACGAGCCGTCATGATCACGACTTGACCGGGATCAATCCCCACCAATCCCTGAATTGGAAGGGTGCCGTCGGCGAGCGTTCGACCGGCACGAATGGGGTGCCCGTCGGTATCGGTGATGAGCACGTCGGCATTCGCTAGCAGCCGTACTACCGGCAGTACGCAAGTCAGTTCACGACCGGTCTGGGACGCGGATTCGCTGATCGATCCTCCGCCCCGGGGTTGCACTGTTGGCGCATCAACTAAGTTGCGAACTCGCAATCCGATTTGGGGATCGGCACCGCGAGGGTCGAAATCCATCTCCAGGAAATTCCAGTAGAACGGACCATCTTTCTTCTCGAGCATCGGCGAATCATACCGCTGGTGGTAGAGCGCTTTGATCTCAACGTCGCGTCCGTCGAAGTCTTGCATTTTGGGGCCGAAGCCTTCTTTGACTCCGCGTCCACCGCTGCGGCCGATGGGTCCGAAGGAGCACTCGTAGAGGCGATGATCGGTGTTGCGCAAAATCATTCCCACGTGGACGTCACCGTAGACCGAAACTACTCCATCGCGAGATCCAAGTACTTCGAGAATCCGATCAACTCCCGCGGACACCCATCCGGCATAGTCGGCCGCGACCCGATCGCGTTCAAAGAGGCGCGCTTTGGCTCCAGGCTTGCTGCCGTCGCCGGTCCATATGGTGTGCATGCCGTTGATACCGGTTAGACAGATCAGCGGTGAAGAATCGGTGCGAATCGTATCACTCAGCCATGCGAATTGCTCTTCACCTAGAAGACTGCGGGTGACATCGGTACGGCTGTACAAGCTTTTCTTGTCGCCCCAGCCCTCGTCGTCCCAGATATTCGTATCTTGGCTCGATCGCCAGAGGCGGCTGTCGATGATGAGCAGGCTGAAGTCTCGATTGGGCATTTTCCAGCGACGCCATTTTTTGGGGTTGGTCGTGCCCGAGGGCGACTCGTCGCCAGTGACGAGGTGGTGCACGATCTGGAAATTCCGGCGCATGTAGTTGACGTCTTGCCCGAGATCGGCGTGGTTGCGGATGGCGATCTGCTCGGGGCCTTTGATGTCATCCATTCCGTAGTCGTGGTCGCCGGGATTAATCGTGTTCCAGTGGCGCATCATCTGCCAGCGAGCAGTCGGTCCGCAAAGAGTCGTGGTGACGATTTTGTAGGCGTCGTCGGGTGACGGTGGGTAGAGCAGCAGCTCCATGTACCAGACGTCGTCCTCCCACATCATCACTTGGAAGTTGTAGTCGTCGAGATGTTGGTAGGCTTCGGGCGTGGGTTGGTCGTGAACCCAGAATCCGCCGCCGCGCTCAGCGTCCGGCAGATTAGGACCGCCGCCGTTGATCGCATGGCACGAGAGTCCGCAGAGTTTGTAGGGAGCCTGTAGGCGCGGTAGTCTGCCGACGTAGTTTCCGCTGTCGGGAAGACGCCCGACTTGGCCTGTCCCGATGCCGACCGCATCCGTTCCGAGGCGTGGATCGGCTGTCTGATCGACGCCGTCCTTCCACACGGTGTAGTAGAGCGCGGTGTCGGCTGGGTTTGCCGGGAGCTTGGCGTCAATGACAGCCGTGTTGCGCCTGAAGTTGTTGTTGACGATTGGCGCCGAGCCGGCGGCCGGGACGTTTGCCCACCCGCCCGCCGGGTTTTGGGAATCGCTGATGCGGACCTCGGCTGTTTCGCCGTCCGATCGAAACAGACTAATGAAACGAACCTGCCAGTCTCCGTCGACTTGCCGCAGCGTGTCGCCTAGCGCATAACAGCAGTGGCAATCATTGAGTTTGGGAGCCAGCGATTGGTTCTCGCCGGGCTCCACAGTGAAGCTCGTGATCTCGAAATCAAGCAGCCCTTGGCCTACGGCACCGACGTAGCCTTCGGTCGACCTCGGGCGTTGCACGCCGTTCTTTTCGACGCGGTGAACGGCAACGCTGCCGTCGATCGCAAGCTCGGCGGTAACGTTTGCGAGTGCCGAATCGCTGCCGCTCACCTCAACGGTGAGAGTGAATTTCTTGCCGTCAGTCGGGCGCACCGCTCGTTCGTCGCTGATGCTTGTTTCGGAGCCGTGCTCATAGATTCCGAAGCGCCCGTCGTCGCGCCAGGCGGCGAACCACGAGGCCTTGCCATGGGCCCCGGCCTGGCCGAACGATTCGTACTGTGTGGACGAACCAAACGCTAGTCCAACGAAGCCGTATCCGGGCTGATACATCTTCCAGTCGGCCTTGTCGCCCTGACGAGGCTCATGCGGGAGCGCGACGATGTGGCCCTTGATCTCGAGCGCGAAGTTGCCGCTAAGATTCCAGTTGCGGTTCCACAGGAACCCCGGCGGCAATGAGGGGTCGTAGTCGACCGGCATCGTGTAGCTGCCAAACCGCGCGCCATGGGTCTCGTAGTGGTAGGGGAACCCGGTATTGCGCGCCCGGTCGCCGTAACTATGAACGCGCCGACGCAAAGCGTTGCCCTTGATTTCCCAGTACCCGGGATTGAGCGATTCCCAGTCGTGCCCGTGATAGAACGAGTCGGACTGATTGAACGACGTGACCACCGCCTGAGCCTTCGAAGCGGAAGCCGCGACCGCCGCGCCTGCCGCCGTGACCTGTAAAAAACGTCGTCGATCCAATGTATTTCCCATAGACGCGTGATTCTACCAAACAGCCATGCCCTTGACGCCGCTGATAACATGACGACAGAACAGCATTCGGCGACTTCGGCCGATCACTGGAGGTAGCAGGAGTGCCCGAGGCAGGGCCCGCAAAAGCAAAAGAGACTATGTCACCGGAAGCGAACGAAGGCGTCCGCGGTGTCACCATTCAACTCACCGCGGAGATTCGCGATCTGTTGAAGGAACGAGCCCAACTGGAAGGCCTATCGCTCGAAGTGTTGGTTAGGCGACTCGTCGAAAAATCGGTGTTGGCTGATGCCAGCGGCACTTCGAAGTTGCCGCTCAAATCCGCCTGGGGAATTCTTAAGGATCTCGGCCCCGCGCCTAGCGAGGAAGATCTCAAGCGAAACCGTGCCGAAATGTTCCGCAACATCGGTGACGGCGTCGAATGATCGCGTATGTCGCTGATACCCACGCGGTGCTGTGGTATGTGTTCGGCGATGCACGGATGAGCGAACGCGCACGCGTCGCGATCCACGATGAGGCGGCGGAGGGTCACAAGACTGCTCTGAGCGCTTGGACTATCTCGGAAATCGTGTACCAGCTCGATAGGCCGGAATTCGAATTTCCAACTGCCTTCGACAGGGTTATTGCGGGATTGGCAGATCCGCTTTTCGAGATCGTCGAAGTTCCCGTGACTTCGAGCATTGCCGGTCGAATGCGCGACATTCCACGCAACATGCTGGCCGATCCGGCGGATCGCATCATTGCCGCCACCGCGATGACACTCGAAGTCCCGTTGATCACTCACGATCGAAAGATCAAAGAATTCGCGATGACAGAACCCAACAAGCTCCAAACGCTGTGGTGAAGAAGCGGACGTGTACCCGCGATATGCTGGAACGGTGAATCGAATCCGCTCACTCAGCCTTCTACTGCCCCTTCTCGCTGCTTGTGGCGGCTCTCCACCGCCCACGCCCGAGCCAATCAAGCCCAACATCATCTGGATCATGGCCGACGACCTAGGCTACGGCGATCTTGGCTCTTATGGTCAGACCCAGATCCAAACCCCCAACCTCGACCGTATGGCTGCGGAAGGATTGCGGTTCACGGATGTTTACGCCGGTTTTACCGTCTGCGCGCCGTCCCGCAGCGTCCTCATGACAGGCCAGCACACCGGGCACACAAGAGTGCGCCGCAATGGCACGTCAGGCCTGCTCGACGAAGACGTCACAGTTGCGGAGTTGCTCAAAGGACAAGGTTATTCAACTGCGCTGGTCGGCAAATGGGGAATCGGCATGGAAGATTCGCCGGGCGCACCCTGGCTGCAAGGGTTTGACTATTTCTATGGCTACCTCAGCCAGGGCCACGCGCACAACTACTATCCGGAGTTCTTGATGCGGATGGGCGAGCGTGTGCCGTTGCGGAACAAGATCGTACAATCCAGCCGTTACAACGGCATGAGTGGGGTGGCGACGACGCGCCTTGACTACTCCCACGACAAGCTGATGGAAGAAGCGCTGGGTTGGCTCGAAGGACATTCCGCCGAGCCATTTTTCTTGTACTTGTCGCTGACGATTCCACATGCGAACAACGAAGCGGGCACGCTCGAAGGCGGCGGCGACCCCGGCATCCACAGCGTCGATGCCGATCTCGGAGACCACCGCGAACGCATCGGCATGGAAGTGCCAGACGCCGGCATCTACCAGGACAAAGATTGGCCCGGCCCGCAAAAAGGCACGGCCGCCATGATCAGCTACATGGACCGCGACCTCGGGCGGCTCTTCGATGCCCTTAAGCAGCACGGCGTCGATGAAAATACGCTGGTCTTTTTTACTTCCGACAACGGTCCGCATAGAGAAGGCGGCAACGACCCGTTTTTCTTCGATTCGAACGGCCCCCTGCAGGGTTACAAGCGCTCGTTGCATGACGGCGGCATTCGCGTGCCAATGATCGTTCGTTGGCCCGGCAAAGTGCCGGCCGGCCGCACCAGCGATTTCGTTTGGTATTTCGCCGACTTTCTCCCCACGGTCGCGGAACTCATCGGCTTCGACAGCCCGGAGTCTATCGACGGCACGAGCGTGCTATCGACTTTGATGGGCGCCGAGCGGGAGCGCGTTGATCGCTTCCTTTACTGGGGTGGCACGCCGGGCAATGCCGAAGCGGTCCGCTGGGGCAAGTGGAAAGCTGTTCGCGAAGGTCCAGAGGAGCCGATTGAGCTATTCGATCTGAGCAACGATCTCGCCGAGGAGCACGACATCGCAGCCGAAAACGGCGAGACTGTCGAGGCGATCAGAGCCTACTTAGCCCAGGCCGTCACACCACTTCCGGCGAACTAGTTTGCCCGTGCCCGAGTGGGTCGGCCTTTACGAAGATTTTGGCCCCCGCCGAGTGTCAAGGGCGGAGTAAATTTGGACCACTTCGGCGGAGCAAAAGTAGACCAGTTGGTGAAGGGGTAGCGGTTTTCGTGGGACGGCTGGAACGGAGCCTGCGGTCGCCCTTTAGGGCGGCCCAGGCGTAGTGGAGGCCGTCCCACGAAAACCGGGCGAGTGGCCGGTGGGTCAGCCCAAAGAGTGAGCCCGCTTCTTCTTGCTCTGGATCAGACGGAAGCTTTCGCCGTTCAGCTCTAGAATATGAACGTGGTGCGTGAGGCGATCGAGCAGGGCGCCGGTCAGCCGCTCGGAGCCGAAGACCTCGGTCCATTCGTTAAACGGCAGATTCGAGGTGACCAGCGTCGAGCCCTGTTCGTAGCGCTGGGAAAACACTTCGAACAATAACTCCGCTCCGGTCTTCGATAGCGGCACGTAGCCCAGTTCATCGACGATCAGCAGATCCTGCTTGGCCAACTGCTTTTGACATCGCAGCAAGCGCCGTTCATCTCGGGCTTCGAGCAGCTCATTGACCAGTGCCGCCGCTGTTGTGAAGCGTGTTCGATAGCCGCGCTGACAAGCCGCCAGTCCCAACGCCAAGCCGATGTGCGTTTTGCCCGTGCCGGAATTACCCAGTGCCGGCACGTTTTCGCGGCGGTCGATAAACTCACAGCGCGCCAGTTCCAGCACCAGCTTCTTGTTCAACGCCGGCAAGGACGGGAAGTCGAAAGTGTCCAGACTCTTGGTCACGGGAAACTTCGCGGCCTTGCTGCGGCGCTCGGTGGCCCGCTGTTCACGGTCGAGCAGTTCCAGCTCGCAGAGTTGTTGCGGGAAGCTCCTCGAATCCAAGCTCTCGGCGGCGCATTGCCGCGCCAGTTTGTCGTACTCGCGCAGGAAGGTTGGCAGCCGCAACGCTTTCAAATGCGCTTCGAGCAGAAGTTTCGACCTCGCCATTACCCCCCTCCTTGTGCCGGCAGTGCCAAATAGTCCGCAGCGGAGGTTTGCTCCACCTGGGCTGCCGGCAGCTGCGGATACTTCGTCAAGTCCAAGCGCGGCGGCCGTTGCTCGATGCGGCACAGCACTAAGTGCCTGACTGCATCCAAGCCAATCGCTCCCAACTCGCAGGCTTGGCGCAGCGCCGCGGCAACGTGCTCGAATCGGAAGTCCTCCAGTCATCGCAATACCTGCACGTACTCGCGCTTGCCTGGCTTTCCCAACCGTGCCTCGAGCAAACGTCTCAAGCACGGGAACTGTTCGGGCAGCTCCCAGCCCGCCAACGGGGCCGCTTGATCGAGCGCGTTGGTCTTGCGTTCCAGCAGTGCTAGGTAATGCAGCGGATCGAAGATCAACTCTTCGCGTTCGTAACTGCGCCGGTGGCGCGCGATCTCTTCGCTGCCACAACAGATCACGATTTCATCGACGTAGCCTTTCAGCAACACCTGGCGATGTCCGTAGCGTGTGGGCACCGCGTAGTCGTTGGCGCGATAGCGCACCAATGACAGCGACGTCACCCGCGTGGTGCGTTTGTCGCAGGCGTCATAGGGCGTGGGCGGCAAGGGCAACAACGCTTGGCGGTCACGCTTGAAACGTTCCTCAATCGTTTCGGTGTGCCGCCGCAAGCGCCGCTTACGATTGTTGAGGCACTGCGCTTCGAGCTGCTCGTTGAACGCTTCCCAGCTTGGAAACCTTGGCGCCGGCACCATGAAGTTCCGCCGGGCATAACCGACCAGTCCTTCCACCTTTCCCTTGTCGTTGCCTTTGCCCGGACGCCCGAAACGATCGGAGAATAAATAGTGCGACTGCAGTTCACTGAACACCCTGGTCCGCTTGCGCCTGCCGTCGCCCAGAATCCTCGCCAGCGCCAAGGTCGTGTTGTCGTAGAGGATGCTGCGTGGCACGCCGCCGAAGTACCGAAACGCTGCGTTGTGCCCCTCGCAAAACGCTTCCGTCGTCTCGGCCGGGAAAGCTTTTACGAAAGCGTCATCGCTAGGCGGCAGATCGACCACCAAGTAGTGCGCCTTGCGCTGTACGCCGTCAATGACCACCAGAGCTTCACCGCAGTCGGCCTGGGCATCGCCCGCCGGATGCACCAGCGGCACGAACATCTCTTGCCCGCCGAGCTTCTTGTCGCGAACATAGTCCTTGACAATCGTGTAACCGCCGGTGAAATCGTACTCGTCGCGCAAGCGGTCGAAGATGCGTTTTGCGGTGTGGCGTTGTTTCTTCGGACGTTCCTGATCGTCGCTGAGGATCTGATCGACGATTCCGGTGAAGGGATCCAGCTTCGGCCTCTGCGCTGGTTGGCGCCGCCGATAGCCCGGCGGAGTGGCGTAGCGCAACATCTTGCGCACCGTCCCTTGCGCCAGGCCAAACCGTTTGGCGGGCCTCGCGCTCACTGAGCCCTTCGACAAAGACACTGCGCCGTACTTGAGCGTATAGCTCCACGCGATACATCCCTCTCGTGTCCCACAAACACCACAGGAATGTTCGCTGGACCACTCGGACGGTCTACTTTTACTCCGCCCAAAAGCAGCTTCGATTCGCCGCTCTATGGTCTAGTTTCGCTCCGCCGTTCTCACCGACTCGAAGTACTCAAAGATTGCGGGGCATAGCCACCCTTCCGCCCCTGTGAGATCGGAGTGATACCAGTGGCCTCCCATGTCCTCGCGAACCCATTCCAGGAGTGCTTGCGCTCCCGGGAATGGAGAGGCCGAGAATGTAAGTCGAAAACCGATGCGCGCGTCTGGAATATCCGCGACGAGCTTTTCGATCATTTCGGGAATACCTTCAATGAAAGGTTCGTGAAGCAGCCCTGTTGCTTCGTCGGTAGCCAAGTCCGAGAGCAGTCCGGACATCACTTCCATCTCTGACTGCAGATCCCAATGCAGACCGGTAAACTCCGCCTCCGACGCGGACACACTTGCGAATCACTCCGAACAGCCAAGTGCGAAAAATCGACCGCCCGCTAAACACGGCGCGGCCATCGACCGTTTTGACGTAAGCACTATGCAGAATATCCATCGCCTCGTCCCTCCGGCCGCCGCAACAATGGAGCGCCCAGCCGTAAGCCGAGTCATGCTGCTCGGCCAAGGCCTCTCGTAATTCCGATTCGCTCATCGCTTCGCGGTAGGCGGGTTTGTAGATGAGTCGCCCGGCGGAACGATCGATATGACGCGTGGTTCGAGAATTTCTTCGATCCGCGGCCTAGCGCGATGCTGTTGCGCGCTTTTCATGAATGTCCCGGAGCAAGGGGTAGAACTGCACAAACACGTTGTTCGTCCTTCGCATGCGCGGCGTGGCAGTTGTAGCAGGCTTGCTTCGGAAACGCTTCCGGCGGCGTCTCGAAATCCTTCGCGCGTGGCAAAGCCAAAGTATGCCCACGACTCCTCGAATTTCTCGGAATCTTTAACCGCAAACGAAAGTCCGACGTGATCACCTGACATCAACCCAGTCCGAGCAATAGCGCCCATCTTCTCGGGCTTGTATTGCACCAGCGCAAGCATCGTTTTTTCGGGGAAGCGCCCCGTTTGTTCGTAGTGTCGATAAGATTCCGGCTGCATATAGACGTTCATGAATTGGCCGGGATCGGTCGGCTCTTCAGTGTTCTCCTGGTAGCCAATACCAAGGTTGACGCCGACGTGAACCCACGTCTTGTAGCCTTTCGGCTGGAGAAGGCGCCCGGCGTCGTCGTAGTGCGGGACCGTCATGTTTGACGGCGGCGAATCAGCCGCAAACGAAATAGCCACAATTGCAATTAGGGCAACAATACCGCCGCACAACGTAAAGTTCTTCACAGCTCTTTCTTATCACATAAATCCGGCCAAAGAAACCGTCTTGAGAGTTTCAAACATGGCCTTCACTCGATCTAATCTCCTATCGCACTTGCCAAAGTCAGAGTCTAGGGACCGCTAAGCTGTTACGGTAGGCGGCCGCACACTACGCCAGTTGATGAAATTGGAACGAAACCACGCAAATCTCATATTGGCGGCAATCCTGCTTGTATTCGTTTTCAACTGTCGGACGGTCTTCTCTGAGGCGGTGGCTGGCGGACTGCACGACGAGATGTTGTATTTCGAGGGCGCTAAGTCGCTAGCGGAAAGCGGCACCTATCGCATTCCTAACCTGCCGGGCGAACCGGCGCAAACTAAATACCCAATTTTGTTTTCGATTTTGCTGTCGGTCGTCTGGCTAGTTGAACCGAGCTTCCCCGAAAACCTCATCTGGGCCCAGTCCCTAATGGTGTTGCTCGGCGTTTTGTTCTTGCTTGCCACTTACCACTTCGCCCGAAGTGTCGAGTGCCCGCGCGCCGCAGCAGTCGCGATTACAGCAATCTGCTCGATTCACGCATCAACGATCTCCTTCAGCACGGTTTTACTCACAGACATCTTGTTCTCGGGGCTCATGCTCACCACGATGACTTGCGCGGATAGATACCTTCAGAACGCTGTGGATCAACGGCACAAGCGCCGTCTCATGGTGCGCCTGCTGCTTTCCGTCGCCGCAATGATATTGCTGAGAACACTTGGAGTAGCGGCGGCGCTCGGTATCGCCGCGTGCGGCTTATGGCGCCGAAACTATCGGTTTGCCATTGCAGTCACTGGCGTGGCCGTTGTAACCGAAGCATCGTGGGTCTGGTGGGCTGGGACCCACCTCGCGGATTGGGCGCAGGCGGAAGGGTCGAGTGAAATCTTCCTCAGAACACTCAGTTATTACTCAAGCTATGTTCAGTTTTGGCTTGCAAGCACACCCGACTGGCAGACCCTAGTATCCATGATAAATATGAACGCGCGGTTGACAATAATACAGCCGGGAGCGATGTGCCTTCAATTGCCGCTCGGTTTGAATTTTACACCGTTGTCAAGCTTGGCGGCGTGTTTCTCGCTGCTAGTCTTTGTCGGCATCTTTCGCGGCGCAGCGCGTAACCCAAGAGCCGTTCACTTTGTGCTGCCGTTCTATTGGTCTATAGTATTGCTCTGGAATTTTCCAATTCCTGCGCGCCTTCTATTTCCATTTCTTCCTTGTTTTGCCTGGGGCCTTGGTAACGAGGTCCGAAGGTTTGCAGGGGTATTAATTGAGGCATGGCGAGATCGCACCAGGCCGATTCAGCGACCCATTGCGTTTACTATCGCCTTAATCGCTGTCATTGGCGGTGTGATTGTTTCGTATCGGTACTGGTGGGCAATCCCAGCTGAGACAAGTGCGCAATTCGAGAGCAGGATAATAGCATCGAAGCAAAAAGTTGAAGTTTACTCTTGGATCAAGCGCCGCACGGATCTCGACGATCGATTCGTTACGTACGGCGACGGCTTACTGTATCTACACACTGGCCGGCAAGCTATCCTCCCGGCTGTCCCTCTGACTACATGGATCTACAAGGGCGATCTGGAGTTGTTGCGGCGATCTTACAGAGACGTCGAGACGGTGGCTACAGCGATCAATGCTCGATACTGGGTGACGTCGGCAGACGACGCCGGTATGATTGCGGATGTCGCTGCCGATCAGATCGCTAGAGTTCTCGCTGAGACGCTGGTTGTGTTCCAAAGCTCCGACGGAACGGTCCAAGTTCACGACCTTTCGAGTTGGTATACCCAAGGCAAATGAATTCCGATTGAGTTGGCGAAAACAGCAAGGCGAAAGCACGTCAAATCGCGCCCTTGGTGGCGTTGGTCTACTTGCTCGATTGCTTTACAGACCGCCGAGGGCGCGTCTCACACGAATGAAACGTGTCTTACTCAGAAGCGCTACTTCGCGACGCCCTTTCGGGCGAAGTTGACGGCTTCGTGGCTTAACCGGAGACCCTCGTCGCGAAGTGTTATTGAATACTCCTTCAAGTCTTCGCAAACGGTTCCCGCCTGAAGCTCGTCGAGCCGGCGTTGGAACTCCTGATGGTCGCGGATAAGGTCGCTTTCGAAAGTTGCCTGTCGACCGCGCTCGCCGGCAAGTAACTCTTCGGCGCGATGGAACATCGCTCCCGCGGCAGTTAAACGCTCCGAAAGAGACCCAAATTCCGCCGGCTCGGATCTCTGGTTTTCGGCTGCGAACCAATTCAGAGCGGACCACATTGATAGATAGGCCGCTGACTTCGCCCCCGAAACTTCGTTGTATGACACTGCCTTAACACTCATCGACTTGACGCCGTTCTCAGTTTAAGCCCGCTGTCAAGTTACCCGCGCTAACGTTGGCGACAACTACGAGTGAGAGGTCTTGATCCAAATCAACCGTTCTCATCGGTCGTATCCGAGTGCCCTTCCAGGACTCATTCGTCGCGATAAACTCGTCCGGCTGATCGCGATCTTGAACGCGGGTAAGGTCGGCAAGGCGAAAGATTTTTGGCTCGAAATTGCGCTCCTGAAACGCTTCCTTTATTGCTGCCAGAGTCCTGTTCCGGACCCCAATATCCATACCTCGCGCGGCCATTCGCTGCACCCAAACGACAAGGTTCGCCTGAACTGTCTGACTCTTGTCAAGATCGAGATCCGACAAGCCGCCGCGCACAAAACGCGACAACTCGGCGAATATCGATAGTGGATTCGACGACAAGGAGTTGTGCAGTGGATTGATCACCGATGCTCACCAAAAATGGATACGCCCGTTGTTGATCGCGTCCGCTACCTCTAGAGCAATTGTCGTTTGGGCTGAATAGCCGGTGCGAGGGGCGAGACTGCTCTCGGTTTCCCTCATGTCCGAATTGTATACCGGCCTGCAAGCGCTGCTCGGCGAATCGCCTGGAAGCGAACGAATTGCGGAGACCTAGGCGACCCGTTTGTCCCGACCAAATCGACGGCAGCCGAGACGGGCCGGCCTTGGTTCACGGCCCATGGGTAGATCCCAGGTAGAATGATTCCGGGTGGTTTCCTCGCATAGTATTGCTAGATGCGCGACATTGTTGATGGTCGCGGCACAGTCTGTCGCCCTCGCCGCGGCAGACAGCGATGCCGCGTCCCTGGTCGCCCAATATTGCATCGCTTGCCATAGCAATGCGACGCGCACGGCAGGGGTCTCGGTCGAACCGCTGGACTTAGAAAATGTCGGCCGAGACGGCGCCGTATGGGAAAAAGTGCTCCGCAAAGTCGCGTCGGGCGAAATGCCTCCGGCCGGAATGCCGGCTCCGGACGCGGCGCTTTCCGGTCGATTCGTGTCCCAACTTGAGAAGGCGCTTGATCTAGCGGCGGAAAAAAATCCGAACCCCGGACGGCCACCTGCTCATCGCTTGAATCGCGCGGAGTACGCAAACGCGGTTCGCGATTTGCTGGCGGTCGACCTTGATGTCAGCGACCTGCTTCCCGGCGATGACTCCGGCTACGGGTTCGACAATATCGCCGACGTCTTGTCGCTATCCCCGGCGTTGCTCGATCGGTACATGCTTGCGGCTCGCAGGATCAGTCGCTTGGCGGTCGGATCGGCGCCATCGAAGCCACAGAAGGATATCTACGTTCGGGACCGGGAGACAGGGTTTCTCAACGCCGGCCACCGCTCAAGCTCGCGGCAAGATCTACCCTTGGGCGCTTACGGCGGCGCCGCCCTCCGCTATTACTTCCCTCTCGACGGCGAGTACGAGATTGTCCTCGCGTTGGACGGAGGCGACAGCCGGACAGAATACGAATCGCGCCAGCTTCGACTGAACCTGGACGCTGGAATGCGGGTACTCGCGTTTACATTCCCAGGCGAATCATCTCGTATCGAGTCGTCGCGCCCCGCGGACCCGGCGGCAGCAGAAATCTCCCACCCTCCACTTGATGTGCGCGTAGACGGCAAACGCATCGAGCTTTTCGACATGCCCGATAGTTCCGGGCAATTCAAAATCCGGTCGATTTCAATCGAGGGGCCATACAATCCGAGTGGACCTGGCGATACCCCCAGCCGCCAGAAAATATTCTCGTGCAAGCCGGCCGCCTCGGCGGATGAAACCCCGTGCGCGCGCGAAATTATTTCCGGTCTGGCGCGGCGAGCTTATCGGCGCCCGATCGAACAGGCGGACGTCACCGCGTTGATGGCAATTTATCAACTAAGGCGTTCGGATGGCGACTTTGAGAGCGGGATAGCTAAGGCCGTACAAGCCTTGTTAGTTTCGCCGAGCTTCCTATTCCGGTTTGAACAAGACCCTGAAGGCATCGCGCCGGGCAGGTCCTATCCGATTAGCGACCTCGAGCTCGCGTCAAGATTGTCGTTTTTCCTATGGAGCAGCATACCGGACGAGGAGTTGCTGACACTTGCGGAACAAGGACGTCTACGCGAGCCGGTAGTCATCAATGCTCAAGTCAAACGCATGCTAGGCGATCGGCGATCGAGTGCGCTGGTCGAGAACTTCGCTGGTCAATGGCTTCAGTTGCGCAACGTCGCGAAAGTGAAGCCCGATGAACTGCTGTTCCCGGAGTTTGACGGCGAATTGCGGTTCGCGATGAGACGCGAAACTGAGCTGTTCTTTGAGGACATCCTCAAGAAGAATCGCAGTGTACTCGAGTTTTTAACGTCCGACGGTACGTTTCTCAACGAGCGCCTCGCGAAACACTATGGCGTCGAGAACGTTTTTGGGCCGCAGTTCCGGCCGGTGACATTGAGTGGCTCGCAGCGGGGCGGGCTGCTCGGCCACGCGAGCGTTCTAACAGTTACTTCATATCCCAATCGAACGTCGGTGGTAATTCGCGGTCAATGGATACTGGACAACTTATTTGGAATGCCTCCGCCACCGCCGCCAGCCGATATCCCGTCGTTGGAAGAAGCCAACCACGACGGTAAAAAGCGGACTCTGCGTGAGATGATGGCGCTCCACAGCAAGAGCCCGACTTGCGCGGCCTGCCATGTTCGGATGGATCCGATTGGCTTTGCTCTCGAAAATTACGACGCAATCGGCCGCTGGCGAGCCGACGACGACGGGGCCGCGATTGACGCCTCGGGCGAACTTCCCGGCGGGATCGCTTTTGACGGCCCGCAGGGGCTGAGACGGGTTTTAGCGACCGAATTTCGCGATGCCTTCGTAACGACAGTTTCCGAAAAATTACTCACATATGCTCTCGGGCGGGGTTTGGAGTATTACGATAAACCTACGGTCCGTGCAATCGTTCGCGAGGCGGGCGATAATGAATACCGTCTGGCGAACCTGATTGTCAGTGTCGTGAAGAGTAAACCGTTTCAGATGAGAAGGAGTTCGGGTTCATGATCGTCACCAAAAAGTCGCTATCTCGCCGTGCAGTATTGCGTGGATTGGGAGCAACGGTAGCTTTACCGTTTATGGAAGCAATGGTTCCGGCGCTAGCTGCGCCACTCGATCGCGCAACGAAGCCGGCGGTGCGGATGGGGTTCGTTTATGTCCCCAACGGCATCATGGACCTGAAGGGCGAATGGTCAGCCAAAGGCGAGGGGCGCGGTTTTGAATTTAGTGGGACCCTCAAGGGACTCGAGGCATTTCGCGAACAAATCATTCCGATCAGCGGATTGGCTCAACTCAACGGGCGACCTGGCGGCGACGGGCCGGGCGACCATGCCCGCGCCGGAGCGACTTTTCTCACAGGCTGTCGCGCGGTAAAGACAGAGGGTGCTGGGATTATGGCCGGCGTTTCCGCCGATCAGATCGCGGCTCGCAAGTTGGGCATGCACACCCAGTTAGCTTCGCTCGAAGTTGGCACCGAAGAGCCCAGTGTTGCCGGCGGTTGCGACTCCGGTTATAGCTGCGCCTATACCAATACGATTTCGTGGCGCACGCCAACGACACCGAATCCGGTGGAGGACAATCCACGCCGGTTGTTCGAGCGCCTATTTGGCGATGGCGAAAGCACTGATCCGGCCGAGCGGCTGGCGCGACTGCGCGAGCAACGTACGATTCTCGATTTCGTTCGCGAGGACTTATCGCGACTTCGCTCAGGGCTAGGCGCGGGCGACAAGCGCAAGCTCGAAGAATACGTCGAAGCGATCCGCGACTTAGAGCGGCGCATCGAAAAGGCCGAAGCGCAGAGCGGGCGTACGCTCCCGACGGTCGAGCGGCCAGGCGGCGTCCCGGACGATTTTGCCGAGCACGCCAAGCTGATGATCGACCTGCAGGTGATGGCCTACCAGGCCGATCTCACGCGGGTTACGAGCTTCATGATGGGACGCGAGGGTACGTACCGTAGTTATCCCGAAATTGGCGTTCCAGATGCACACCACTCCGTTACGCATCACCAGCACAACCCGGAAAAGATCGCAAAAACAATTCTCATCAACAAATTTCACCTGTCGATGTTTGCCTACATGCTCGAAAAAATGCAATCGATTGAGGACGGCGACGGGACGCTGCTCGATCACTCGATGATGCTGTATGGCAGTTCAATTTCTGATGGCAATCAGCACCTGCATCACGACCTACCGCTAGTTCTCGCTGGCGGCGCCGCAGGGCAATTGCGTGGTGGGCAGCACCTTAAGTTCGCGCGCGAGACGCCTATGAATAACTTGTTGCTGAGCTTGCTGGATTACGCGGGCGTGCCGACAGAGCAACTCGGCGACAGCACCGGCCGGCTCGAAGGACTTGGCTAGGGAGAGTCGCGTGCACCTTGTGGGCCGCGAACTATCGAGCCGACACAACAGAGCCGCGACCGCACCTGAACGGGTTCTTCTTGTTCTCGCGGCCCTCCTGATATCAACCACTGCCTTCGGCGCGAGTAGCGCTGATCTTCGCCTAATCGACGCCGTTCGCAACCGCGATCATCATGTGATCGACGAATTGATGGGTGGGGCCGTTGACGTCAATGCAACGTTGCCCGATGGCGCAACTGCGTTGGCTTGGGCGGTCTATTTACAGGATCGCGAGACTGCCGCTCGGCTGCTATCGGCGGGAGCTGAGGTCAACACCAGCGACGACTATGGCGACACGCCGCTAACGCTGGCTTGTGCGAACGGCGACGCGCAATTGATTGAAAAACTGCTGACGGTCGGCGCCAACCCCAACGCCATGAGGTGGAACGGCGAAACGCCACTGATGCTTGCGGCTGGCGCCGGGCTCGCCGCCTCGGTGAAGTTGCTAGTCGAGAAGGGGGCGCTGCTTGACGCGACGGAATCGCGGCGCGGGCAGAGCGCGTTGATGTGGGCGGCATCCGAGGGGCACTCCGATGTTGTGAAAGCCCTGGTTGATGTCGGCGCGGATGTGAACATCACATCGAAGTCAGGATTTTCGGCGCTGTCATTCGCGGTAACGAAGGATGACGTGATCTCGCTCAGAAGTTTACTTGGCGCGACGGCCGACCCCAATGCAACGCTTTCGGACGGCGGATTGCCTGTCAATGTCGCTGCTGCTTATGGTCACTGGCAGGCGCTTCAGGTGTTGCTAGACGCGGGTGCAAACTATTCCGTCCCCGACAAGGACGGGCGTACCTCGTTGTTTTCGGCGGCCGAATCTGGTGACTCGGAATCAGTAGCTCTGCTGCTCGCGGCCGGCGCCGAGCCCAATCGACACACGAATACGCTGGAGACTCTCAAGGGTTCGAGCAGTATGCGTCGCAACGACGCGGCCTTTACACCACTGCTCGCAGCGGCCAAGCGCGGCCATGTCAAAGTCATGAAGCAGCTAGTGGCCGCGGGCGCGGATCCCCAGGCAACCACCCAGGACGGCTCGACGTTGCTTATGGAAGCGGTCAAGAGCGCCCAGCTCCCAGTGATCGAGTATGCATATAGCCTGGACGATAGAGTCGGTGCCGCAACAAAAGTCGGCCGCACGGTAATGCACGCCTCGGTGACCGGCACGTCGTACAGGACGACTCAGGAAAAAATCTGCGAGATCATTCGCTACCTCGTCGCGAAGGGAGCCGACCCGGACCCCCAAGATCAAGACGGCTGGACGCCAATTCGCATGTCCGACATCTACCCGATAGAGAAGGCCTCGATGCAGTTGTATGAGTTGACGATCGCGGCCGGGCGCGAACTGAAGATCCTACCGACAACTCTGAGATAGGCAGCTACATTCGCCACTAGACGCGGTCGAGATCAGGGTTGAGCAATCTCTGCACCTCAGGCGTATCAATATCTTCCGCCGTTACGACACGCGTCGGCGAGTCGATCTGCTTTGGAGGCGTTTCGCCACGCAACTTTTGCACGACCGTCTCCACACCCTTGTAGCCCATGTTGTAGGGGTCTTGGACGATCAACGCGTCGATGATGCCATCGCGCAGGTTTTGCTGCAGCGTCGGGCTGGCATCGAAGCCCACGATCTTAATCTTGCCCGCCATGTCGCGCGCCTTTACCGCCTGAGACGCGCCGACCGTTGCCGCTTCGCTTGAACAGAAAATCGCTTCGAGCTCAGGGTGGGCTGTGATCATGTCTTCCGTTACGGTTAGGGCGCGGGTGCGGTCCGACATGCAGTATTGCTCGTTGACGATCTCAAGCTTCGTGTACGTTTCCTTAAGCGCCGCGTGGAAGCCAATCTCCCGGTTGCCCGTCGAGGCGCTTCCGGGAACGTGCTTCACCATCGCCAGTTTGCCTTCGCCACCGAGCAGGTCGCTGAGCGTTTTCGCCGCAAGATGCCCGGCCCCGACATTGTCAGTTGCTACGAAGCAGACATAGTTTTCAGTGTCGATTCCAGAGTCGAAAATCGTTACCGGGATGCCCATCTCGTGCGCTCGCTCAACCACACCTACCAACGCGGTGCTCTCCGAGGGCGAAATCACAATACCGTCCACTTGCCTGTTAATCATCGATTCGACGATTTGAATTTGTCGCGCGTATTCGGTTTCTTGCGGCGGGCCGTTCCACAGGATATCGACGTCGTACTTTTCACCGGCCGCTATGACGCCGGCGTGCACCGACTGCCAGAAAATTGACGACGTTCCTTTAGGTGCGACACCGATGATCGTTCGGTCCGAGCGACTACACGAAAGGGATGTGGCAAGGCCGCCGAGGGCTGTGAGGACTTCGCGCCGGTTCATCGAGCTGAGGATAGCAAGGGGCCGGCCAACGCGCGGCTGTCAGCGTTTCACCAGTTCGACGCGGCGGTTCTTGGCGCGGCCTGAGTCGTTGTCATTGGTAGCTACGGGGGCAAGGTAGCCGACCCCAGCCGCTGTTAGGCGGGCTGTCGCGATGCCGTGGTTCACGGTCAGGGATTTGACGACGGATTCGGCACGGCGCCTAGAGAGCTCCATGTTGTGGTCGAAATCGCCTCGATTGTCGGTATGGCCTACGACCAGGACGTTTAGCTCCGCGCGCTGCTTAAGCAACTTCGAAATCTCCTCCAGCGCCAGCGCCGACTCGGGGCGAATCTCGGCGCTGTCGGTACTGAAGTAAATCCCGTAGATGGAATAATGCCCGTCGGCATCAATCCCCTTCGCTATCGCCTCGGCGGTTACGGTCACCATGCCGGTTTCCATCGCCTCCGACTCGATTACTTCGAGCAACGTCACCGGTCGCTTGCTCAACTTGCTGAATCCGGCATCGAAGGCGACCATGACCGAGACATGAATCTCGGCACCCTCGACAACCCCTTTCGCGGCAAAATACCGAATGTCTTGCGGAATGTCGAATGCGCCACCGCTGGTGCGTGTATTCTTTAGGCGCTGCTTTTCGTCGTGGTAGAGAGTCCAGTGGAAAAGGAAGCCACAGTCGTCTCCGGCGCAGGAAAATAGCGTCTCAAATCCAGCCTGCTCTAGTGCCGATCGGTAATTCCTCAGAATTTCGAGCGTAGAACGGCCCTCCGGTCCGCGGTAGAGGATGCGAGTGATCTTTCCTTCGAGATCGGCTTTTTTGGAGGGGACCCGCTTTCCAGCCGCATTCCTAACGGCGGCTGCGAGCGGCAATCTGAAACTGTCGAAATTATTGATCGCGTAGCCGTCAATGACTGACCCGGCGTAGCGCGTAATCAGCGGGTGGTCCGCACTTCCAGTTGAGTCAGCGTCTTGTGCGACCAAAACGGCGGGGATCAGACAACTGCCTAGCAGTCCGACAAGTAAAACGCTGGGTAGGAAGATTCTCACAATGGTTGCTCCACTGTATTGGAGCAGACTTTGACCATCCAAAGAAAAACGCGGTCGCGGCAAGTCGCCCGAGAGGGCATCGATTAGGGCCGGAGATTCGGAATACGTCGTTCGGACTAGTGGGCAGGCAGATCGCTGCGGCCCATTAAGTAGATGTCCACAGCGCGCGCGGCCTTGCGGCCTTCGGCGATGGCCCAAACGACTAGCGATTGACCGCGACGCACATCGCCCGCCGCAAAGACTTTTTCGATAGAAGTTTGAAATTCTCCATACTCCGCTTTCACGTTGCCGCGCGGATCTTTTTCGACTGCTAGTTGCTCCACCAAGCCCTCGTGCACCGGGTGGACGAATCCCATCGCCAGCAGCACGATGTCGGCGGGAACCTCGAATTCAGAACCCGGAACTTCCTCGAAGTTGAACGGGCGTTTGCCGCTGATTGGGTCGGGATCGGGCCAGCGCAAACGGACGGCCTTGAGGGCCTTGACGTTGCCGTCGCCGTCGCTGATGAATTCCTTGGTATTGACCGCGTAGTCGCGCGAGTCGCCTTCTTGGTGCGAGCTCTCGACCTTGAATGTGAACGGCCAGAGCGGCCAGGGCATAGCGCCCAACTCATCGCGGTCGAGCGGCGGCTTTGGCAGCAACTCGAACTGGTGAATTCCGACCGCCCCCTGCCGACGCGAGGTGCCCAGACAATCCGCCCCGGTGTCACCGCCGCCGATTATGACGACATTTTTACCCTTTGCCGTTAAGTCAAAATTTGGATCGACCGGACGGCCACCATTCCGACGGTTCTGCTGCGGCAAGAAGTCCATCGCGAAGTGAATGCCTTTGAACTCTCTCCCCGGAATGGCGAGGTCACGAGGTTTCTCAGAGCCGGTCGAAAGCAAGATTGCGTCGAATTCGTCATTGAGCTGCTGCGCCGGGATCTCGACACCGATGTGAGCGTTGCATTTAAACTCAACGCCCTCGGCTTCCATCTGCTCGACGCGCCGGGCGACGAGATGCTTCTCCATCTTGAAATCGGGGATGCCGAGAACCATCAATCCACCGGGCACCTCGTTTTTCTCGAATACCGTGACGCTGTGGCCGGCGCGATTCAGTTGCTGCGCGGCGGCTAGCCCGGCTGGTCCCGAGCCGACGATCGCGATCTTTTTGCCGCTCCTCGAGTGAGGTGGTTCGGGCTTGATCCAGCCCTCTTCCCAGCCACGATCGACAATAGCTTTTTCAATCGACTTGATGCTTACGGGGTCGTTGTTGATACCGAGCACGCAGGCGGATTCGCACGGTGCGGGGCAAATACGTCCGGTGAACTCAGGGAAGTTGTTCGTCGAGTGCAGTTCGCGTAAAGCGTCTTGCCAACGATCGCGATAGACGAGGTCGTTCCAATCGGGAATGATGTTGTTGATCGGGCATCCAGTGTGGCAAAAGGGGATGCCGCAATCCATGCAGCGTGCGCCCTGGTCCTTGAGCTCCGACTCGCTCAGCCGGTCCATCACCTCGTTCCAGTCGCCGAGGCGTTCGTCGACAGGCCTATACGGCGTGGCCTGCCGGGAGTATTCCATGAATCCTGTAACTTTGCCCATACGCGACTCATTCGGTGCCCCGCGATTGTGGCCTTCACGTCAGCGCCGCCCGCAGAGAGAACACTGCCGAGGCGTTGATCTGGACGGGAGAAAACCGTGCGCCCGCGTGACCGGAACCGACGGCCGGGAAAGCACGCTACGCACGCCCCAGCACTTCAGATAGAATAGCGTGAATTGTGAGCAACGTGGTCTTGCTGCTCGACCCCTACGTAGCGATCTGGATCTGATCGATCTAGCGTGAAGCAAGTCTGTGGAGATAATAGGCTGACCTCTAGACTGCGCCTAGGAATGGCGACCAATCGACAATTTGGAGAATACGATGTCCCGAAAAATGAAGAAATCCTGTGTTCTGGAGATTGCGGTCTGTCTTGCGGCGCTGGCAATCGCGTCGTGCGGCTCGCCCGCTCCGACTAGCGATGCCGTCGTGTTCGAAGGCGCGCGATTGATCGTCGGCGACGGTGGCGCGCCGATAGAGAAAACGACGTTCGTCGTCGACGGCGGCAAGTTCGTCCAGGTCGGCGCTGCCGACGACGTGGAAGTGCCGGCCGGCGCGACCCACGTTGATCTGGCCGGCATGACCGTCATGCCCGCAATCATCGATACCCACACCCACCTCAGCGAGGATCGTGACGGTCTGATCGAAGACCTCCGCCGCCGGGCGTACTACGGCATCGGCGCCACCATGAGCCTAGGGCGAGATACGGGCGACTTGTCGATACGCGACGAGGATATTCCCGGCGCGGCCCGCTTCCGATCGGCCGGAGTCGGAATTACCTCGCCCGAGCCTGGACGGTCAGAAACGCCTTACTGGGTGACGACCGAAGAAGAGGCGCGGCAGGCCGTTCGGGAGCAAGCGGCTAGAAAGGTAGATTTCGTCAAGATTTGGGTTGATGATCGCGACGGAAAATACACCAAGCTGTCGCCCGAGCTGTACGGCGCCGTGATCGACGAAGCCCACAAGAGCGGCGTCCGCGTGACTGCCCATATCTTCAACCTCGAGGATGCCAAAGGTCTGATGCTCGCCGGAATCGACGCGTTTGCGCACGGCGTACGGGACATCGACGTGGACGAAGCAATAATCCAACTGTTCAAGGAGCGCCCGGATTTCGTGGTGGTGCCCAACCTGCCGAATCGAGGAGTCGCGACGGACCTAAGCTGGTTGAGCAACTCCGTTCCATCCGAGCAGCTCGATAAGCTGCAGGCGGCCGCTACAGACAACCCAGAGGCGCAGGCGGCTTTTGGGATCCAGGCGCGCAACCTCGCCAGGCTAAGCGCCGAGGGCGTCACCATCGCGGTGGGGTCTGACGGCAACACGCCATGGGGCCCGCACATCGAGATGGAAGACATGGTGGCCGCCGGTATGACGGCCGCGCAAGTCATCGTGGCTGCAACTCGCAATTCAGCCGCGCTGCTGCGCCTGGCCGATGCGGGCACCATCGAAACCGGGAAGCGCGCGGACTTCCTCGTGCTCGAGGCCAACCCACTCGACGACATCACAAACACTCGGCGAATTGCCGCTGTCTACCTGAATGGGTCAGAAGTCGATCGCTCCGCCATGGGCGCGAATTAGCGTCAAGAAAGCCTTCGTGGCGCCGGCCCCTATCTCCAGCTCGTGTAAGATGGGGCCGATGCCGATTTGTCGAATTGCCCTGCTTATCGTCGTGTCTGCCGCTTGCTTGGCGGCTGCAACCGTGGAACTTGTTGCCGGCGGTGGCATGGGCGACCCCGGCGTCAGCGCGACTGACATACGGTTTGTTGAGCCGTTTGGCGTCGCATTCGACCGGGCGAACAATCTCTACGTCATCGAATACAAGGGCAACCGCTTAATTCGAATCGACAGCGCTGGGCGGACGTCGCTGGTGGCGGGAGGCGATTCGTTCCACGAGCCGCATGGAATTGTTGTCAACAGCCACGACCAGATGTTTATCGCCGATACCCACAACAACCGCGTGCTGAGGATGGATGTGGCGACCGGGAAGATGACCACCGTCGCGGGTAACGGCGAGAAGGGCTATGCGGGTGCCGGCGGGCCGGCGACTCAAGCTGCGTTTAGCGGGATCTACGCCATCGACATTGCTCCAGACGGCCAGAACCTCTACGTTGCCGACCTGACGAACCGGCGGGTACGGCGAATCGATCTGCAATCGGGCATCGCGTCGACCGTTGCAGGCAATGGCGAGCAGGGTGTCCCAGAGAATGGTGCACAGGCGGCAGCCAGCCCGTTGGTCGACCCGCGCGCGGTGACCGTAGACTCGGAAGGAAACGTCTACATCCTAGAGCGCCGAGGCAATGCCCTGCGAGTCGTAGACAAGAGCGGACGGATTCGCACGCTGATCAAGCCGGGAGATATCACGCCAGACCTGAATGGGCCTAAGCATCTATGTATCGACCAAAACGGGAATGTGATTATCGCCGATGCGGAAAATCACCTGTTGCGGCGCTACAACATCCAGACCGAGAAGACCTCAACGATCATGGGGACCGGCGAACCAGGCGACGCAATGAACGCTTCCGACGCGCTACAGACCCAGTTGAGACGCCCGCATGGTGTCTATGTGAGTGCCGATGGCGCGCTCTACGTCTCAGACAGCTACAATCACCGAGTTTTGAAAGTAATGGGGTTCTAGAGCGTTTTCACCGAACGCATAGACCGCAGGCCCCACCATTGAGCCCGCGAAATTCAGTGGCGCATCTATCGCCTGCAGTCGCTGTTAAGTGTGGAGAAACGCCGGCTGGATACTTTCCTGTAAGCGTCCACCCGCGCGATCAGCGGTGTATACTTCCGCTATGGCTAGTGACGCAACCACTCGACGCTCGTTTCTTAGCGCTGCGGCAGCGGTCGCGTCAGCGGCTGGTGCCCGCCCGCTGAGCGCCCAGTCCGCCAAGCGCATTCTCGGCGCGAACGACCGCATCAACATCGGCATGATCGGAGTCGGCGGACGGGGTTCAGGCCATCTCCGCTCGATCAATCAGCGCAAAGAGATGAAGGGCGACGTCAACATCGTTGCCATCAGCGATATCTACTCCAAGCGCAATGACCCCGCGCTCGAGGCCGCGCGATTGACGCAGAAAGAGCTACATCGCGACTATCACGACCTATTGGCTCGTTCCGATGTCGACGGCGTGTTCATTGCCACGCCGGACCATTGGCATGCCCCCATGACGCTCGACGCACTCGACGCCGGCAAAGACGTTTACGTGGAAAAGCCGGTCACGTTGACTATTCCCGAGGCCAAGGCCGTCGCACAAAAGGTGAAGGAAACGGGAGGCGTCGTGCAAGTCGGATGCCAACACACATCCGACAAACGTCATCTCAAAGCCCGCGAACTCGTTGAAGACGGCTGGATCGGCCAACCCCTGTGGGCGCAAGCCAACTACTCGCGCAACAGCATTTACGGTGAGTGGAACTATACGATCGACGAAGATGCCACTGCCGAGGACGTCGGCTGGGAATCATTCCTAGGGTCGGCCCCCAAGCGCCCATTCAGCGCTGACCGCTACTTCCGCTGGCGGAAATACTGGGACTATTCCGGCGGTATCGCCACCGACCTTTTCTACCACCGACTCACGCCGCTTCGTCAAATTATGGGCATCGAATTTCCGACCCGAGTCAGCGGTGCCGGCGGCATATATGTCCACAAAGATCGCGAGGTGCCCGACACCTATACGTCGACAGTTGAGTATGAAGATAGCTACTGCATCCTCGGCAGCTCAATGGCCAACACAGCGGGCAACCAACACATGGAGCCGGTCATTTACGGGCATAAAGGCACGCTTACCCTTGACGGTATGGCGGTCGTCGTTGAACCGGAGTGGCAATTCGCAAGCGAGTTTGCTGAGAAAACTGGTTCGTCAAAAATGTATGTCGAGGTCGAGCCGCACGCGATGGGCGAGGAGCACATCGCCAATTTCTTGAGTTGCATGCGGACACGAGAAAAACCGAATTGCGACGCGGATTTCGCCTACAAAATCATGACCGCGATTAAGCTCGGTGTCGACAGCTATCGCGAAGGAAAGACCATGCTGTGGGACCCCGTCCGCGAGCAGCGCGTTGACCAGGCGCCGGCCCGGCCGGTGTATGAGGGCAAGGGCATAAACCACGACGAGCCGCGCAGGCGCTTTCGTCGAGGATAGGATAATTCCCGCCGGCAGGTGAGTCTGTTTGCCTGCTCGTGTCGTTCTCGAGGCGAAGCACTATAATTGCCTTGCCATGTTGACCGACGCCGATATTCGAGACCCCAAGCTGTCGCGACGCGACTTTTTCCATTTGGCCGGCGGGTCCGCCGCGGTCGGGCTGGCCGCGTTGAGCGGCCCGGAAGGCCTTTTGGCGCAGGCGCGCGAAAAAGCCAAACCGCTCAACCTCGAGGTGACCGATCTCAAGAGCTGGATCGTCAACCACTCCTCCGGTAAGAACTACGTCTACTGCAAGGTCTACACGAATCAGGGCATCGTCGGTGTCGGCGAAGGTTCGGTTACGTCGAAGGCGATGACGATGAAGGCCGCCATCGACGAGCACCACCGCTATCTGGTTGGGCGCGACCCGACCGATATCGAGATGCACTGGCAAGCGATGTATCGTTGGCCGCGTTGGAGAGGCGGGCCGATCTTGAATTCGGCGATCTCGGCGGTCGAGATTGCGCTTTGGGACATCCTAGGCCAAGCGCTTGGTCAACCGATCTACAAGCTGATCGGCGGTAAGGCGCGCGAAAAAGCGCTGATGTACGTGCACCCAGGCGGTGGCTCGACGCCGGAACGGTATGCCGAAAGCTGGCTCGAGGCAAAGGTAGCCGGCTGGAACGCGGGTAAGGGCGGCTTCTTGACGACTCACGACGACGTGATCGATCCGGTGGGCGCGGTAAGCGAAGGCATTGCGAACCTCAAAGCTGTACGCGAAGCGGTCGGACCTGACTTCTCGATCTGCATCGACGTACACGGGAAGGCGACACCGACCATGGCGGTTTCCTTCTGCCGCCAAGCTGAGCCCTACAACCCCTACTTCGTCGAAGAAGCGACGCAGATCGAAGACATCGAGGAGCTGGCGCTGCTGCGCTCAAAGACGCGCATTCCGTTGGCCACCGGCGAGCGGCTGTTCACCAAATACGGCTTCACCGAGATTTGCTCGCGTCATCTGGTGGACTACGTTCAACCCGATGTGGTGCACTGCGGCGGCATTTTGGAGATGAAGAAGATAGCGACGATCGCCGAGTCCTATCGCGTCGAGTTCGCGCCTCACAACCCGCAAAGCGAGGTCTCAACGCTGGCTTCGTTGCATGTCGACTTGTCGGCGCCGAACTTCGCCATTCAAGAGATCTCCTCCGGCAGGCAAGATCCGTTCTGGACGGAATTCTTCTACGGCCAAGGCCCCGTTTTCAAAGACGGATTCGGAATGCCGCCGGACAAGCCGGGGCTGGGTGTTAGTTTCAACGAAGAGGTCGGAGCCAGACGGCCCTACGTGCCAGTGACGCGGCAGCAGTTGCGATTCAAAGACGGCGGCATCGCCGATCACTAACCCGCACGGCACGAAGCCGCTCAAGCGGGGGTGGTGAGCGCGCCCGGAATCGAACCGTGAACTTAGTGAGTAGCTGTCAGCGTAAGTCGTACTTGGCACCTGATGGGGGTTCACTAGGATAGGGCCCTAGACAGCTTTTTATGATCGGATTGTGGTTGACGTTAGCTGCCAGTATGCGACAACAGACTTCAGCGGCTTCCCCGGTTGCCCAGCTCTTCCCGAAGAATGACGCATCGGGACCTTGAAGCCGCACGCCACGCCCCTGGTCAATGTATATAGTTCCCGGAGCCGCGTACAGCATCGCCTCGGCCAATCAAGCGATCGGCTTGCCGTCCACCAGGAACTCCCCGTCGCCCTCAAGCACCAAAAGAATCTCCTCCTCGGAATGCTTATGCGGCGGGCGCATACTATGGCCCGGTTTCACATGGACCTGAATTGTCTCTAGAAGCTTCGACTGATCCGTCTCGCCGATGAAGTAGAGGTGCACCTTGCCCCAATGCCTCTGAAGCCGCTCTACCTCGCCGGCCCGGTGACCCAACTAGAAGTCTTACCCGCCGCGGTCCTTGCCCCCGTAGTCAGCATGGCCCCGCTCATCATTGTCAGCAGGATTCTTCGGTTTTCCATTTGTAGTCGCCACCTTTTGCGGGCTCATTGTGCATCAGGGCACTTTGTAGCCGGGCGAAGCAGAATGAGTAGTTCGGTTTCATCACTGATCGCGGCCTGCCAGTTGTTCTGGCCGATGCGCCAACCCGTAACAGGAGTTAAAACCGAAAATTTTACTTGACCCCGGACCACGGTCCGGGCTTTAAACTGAGGGTGGAATGGCTGGCTTAACGATCGGAAAAGTTGCTGAACGAGCCGGCGTTAAGATCGACACGCTGCTCTATTACGAGCGCCAAGGCGTGATCTCGCCGCCCGAGCGTAACGGCTCAAATTACCGTGTCTACACCCAGGACGCGGTGCTCCGCGTGCGCTTTGTGAAGCGCGCCCAGGAACTCGGCTTTTCCTTGGCTGAAATCAAGGAGTTGCTCGAGCTGCGCGTGAGCGAACGGGCGAGTTGCGCGGATGTACGCGACCAGGCCTTGGCTAAGGTGACCGATCTTGATCAGAAAATCAGCTCGCTGAAGGCCATGCGCCGGGTTCTCTCAAGGCTTGCCGATGAGTGCTCCGGTGAAGGTCCGGTGAGTGAGTGCCCCATCCTCGATGCGCTCAATGAAAAAGGAAAAGTGCAATGACAGACAAGTCCCTTACCTTCGCTTCGATCGCCGCCGCCGGGCTGGCGTCGCTCTGCTGTATCGGCCCGCTTGCCGCGGTCGGTCTAGGCATCGGCAGTTTCAGCGCAGCCGCCTTGTTCGAGGGCTTGCGTCCCTACCTGCTGGGCCTTACTGCGGTGCTGCTGGCTGGCGCGTTCTACATGAACTATCGCAAGCGATCGGAAGCCGAGTGTGCAGATGGAAACTGCGCGGTGAGCCCAGAGAAGAAGCGAAAGCAAACGATGTTGCTTTGGCTGGCCACCGGCGCTGTGGCAGTGCTTGCGGCCTTTCCCTACTATTCCGGCGTGCTCTCGGGGAACACAGCAAGCGCTCAGACGGTTCTGGCCGCAAGCAACGTTGAGGGACAATCCATCGCGGTTTTCTCTGTCGACGGCATGACCTGCGCCGGCTGCGCGGCAGGCTTGACGGCGACGCTAGAGCGCGAGAAGGGCGTCAAGCTGGCTGAAGTCGATTACGAGAAGGAGACGGCGCGCATCCGCTTTGACCCTTCCCAAACCTCGGCGGAAACGTTGATCGCTGCCATTGGCGAACTCGGTTACAGCGCCAAACTCAAGGAGCCCCAATCATGAATATCGAACTTTATTATTTTGACGGCTGTCCTTCGTACCTCAAGGCCATTGAGAACGTGCGCGAAGCGCTGCGCCTCGAAGGCCTTCCCGAAGATGTAGCGTTGATCCCCGTGGAATCCGACGCTGACGCGCAGGCCAAGCGCTTCATTGGATCGCCCACCGTTCGTATCAACGGCGTCGATCTGGAAGGCCCGGAAGCCGAAGATAGAGGTTATGGCTACGGCTGCCGGATCTATGCCGACAACGGGTCAAGCGCCGGCTGGCCGTCCGTCGAGAAAGTTCGTAAAGCGCTTGCGCAAGGAGCGAAGTCCTCTGCTTGACCCTGTAGCCGCGACGGGGTGTATCGGGAATGCTTTTACCCAACTGCTTCGTTTAGCGCGCACCTTGTCTATGGGTGCGCTCGCAATTCTCATCTGGCCGCCTGGCGTTGAAGGCCAGGCGATCTTGGCACCCGGCGGACGAACGCTGTTCAACCAGCAAGTTCTGGTGCGTTCGTTCAGCCGCATCGACCGGCGCACACTAGTGCGAGACGGATCGACCACTCAGACGCGTCGCTACATTCAGCCGGTCGCGGTTGTTTATGGCTTCGCGCCCGGTTGGCACGCGACGGCAGTGACGCCCTTCGTAGTCGGGGAAAACACCGGCCGCGGTGACTCGCGCTTCTTTGTCAAGTACGACGGACTCCTCAAGAAGAATGAGCCGGGCGGGCTTACACGGCTTGCAGCTGAGTTCGGCGTGCAAGCGCCAACCGGCTCCAATGGCTTCAGCACGCAAGCTGTGAGTTATCTTGCTGACCTCGTTTTTCTCAAGGCGAGCAAACAACGTAACATCGTCGCAGACGTGCAGTATGAGGCGGCGACGAGAAACAGCGACGGCGTGACGGTGGGCAATCGGGCGCTCTTCGATGTGGCTCTTTCCTATCTGTTTTTGCCGGAGTCGTCAAAAAGCCGCACCAGCAAGGTCAAAGGAATTGGCCGGTTCGCCCCACATGGCGTCTTCGGCATTGTTGAATTCAACGCCGAAGTGCGCAACCGAGCCCGGGACCGGATCGCCGCTCTGGCGAATTCCGGTGGCGGGCTGCTCTATATCTCTCCAGGGATGCAGTATTTCATGAAGCGAAATCTGATCCTCGAGTTCTCGGTGCCGATCCCCGTCGTTCGCAAACTCAATGGCATCCAAGCCAAGCCGCAGACCGGCGTGGTCTTCGGCTTTCGTTACGTGCTCTAAGCAATAGGAGGAAAACATCATGAGCAGGAAACAACTGCTTTGGCTCACACTGCTGGCGCTTAGCGTCGTTCCGGCGTTTGCGCAAGTGGAGAAGGCCGTCATCCAAGTTGATGGCATGCATTGACCGCTTTGAGCGCACGGGGTCCAAAAGACCCTGCAACGCCTGGATGGCGTTGGTCAAGCAACAGTAGATTTCAAGGCCGGCACGGCCGTGGTCATGTCGAAGGGGGAGGAGAGTTTCGATCCGGAGAAGGTGCGTGGGTTCCTGAAGAAATCAGGGTTCTCAATTCCGAAGCTGGAATTGGTGGTTCGGGGTCGCCTGGAGAAGTGGAAGGACATGCTAGCTCTTCGGGTGCCCGGACTTGACGAAGTACTCGTGCTTGCCGGTGGGGAGAAGCTCCAAGAACTCACTCAGCAAGGCCCAACCGGTCGAGACGTGCGGGTTGAGGGTCTACTTCACCCGCCACATGCAGAGGAACCGAGCGGGCTGACGGTTGAACGTTTCGTGCTGCAGGAGCCGAAGCCATGACAGAAGGTCGTTTGAAGCGCCCCGCCTTCACATCGACACCACTGTCCGTTCCAGGGCCTGGTCGAACCTTGATTTACTAGACGATAAAGTATATTATCGTCTGCTATCTCGATGAAACCACGGACGTCCTCGGCGGGCCGGCTCCCCGTCTACCCCTCCCCAACTGACCGCAACAACGCTCGCGGTGGGCGACATCCGTGAATCTCGGAGACGGGCCTTATGCAGGCGTCATTTATGTTTCGGCTCTCAGGCCTACAGGCTACAACTCATTCAAATAGAAGGACTTTGGGCCAGCTCGCCGTTACCTGTCTGAAAATCTCCATCCCATGAACGATCTCGCCACTGATTCCGCTGAGGTCCTGGTTCCGTACGGAGCCGAAGCTAGCGGCGTGGGGCTGAAGCAGTCTGGGTAATTCGGTCGCACCAACCATTAGAGAAGGGTCCCCTCGACACGGCGATTTGCCGCGTGAGTTCGGAATTGTGACAGTCTTGTGGGGCTTGTGCGGCTTGTGGGGTAATGACGTTCATACACGGTGTCTCGTCATGCTTTTTTATCTAAAGCAGCGTATTCGCGCTCTTCGAGCGAGCTTGGATGTGAAGACGCACTTCCCGGGCGAGCAAGGATGGGTAGTCAACCACAACCGCATCGAGAGGTGGTGGAGGCTGGGAGAACGGCTACATCGAACCGTTCGACAGCAAGCCTTCCACTCGCCGAACTCGTAGCGCTCGACGTGATCACCATCAGCGGAATCCGCAATAGGACCAACAGCCACCCCGACAGCTATAGACTATCGAGTACAGGATTTTTAGACCAATCCATACAGCCGACAGAACGGACGGAATCTTCATGACAAACATTTCTTATGCCAACGCTGGAATCCCAATGCGTTTAGACGCTGGCAGAGTGGCGAGAAACACCGATCGACCGAGATCGCTCGCAAGATTCACGAGTTGCTCCTTGTCTCAAAACCCCACCTGGCTGATCCGTCTATCGAAAAAAAGCGTCTGAACGACTGATTTTAGCCGGTATGTCCGGCATAGCCGGTATTGCCCGCCCTGTACCGGGCGGCTGAAGACTGATGCGTACGACGAACTTCAACGACAGTCGTATGCATTCGGACGTCAATAGAGTCCTCGACGAACTCATTTAGCTGCCAGATCTAGCCAAGCGCTTGTCTAAATCAAAGCGAACAATCGCCCGCTGGACGGCCCTTCGAAAGGGCCCCAGCCAAACGAAGATTGGGCGCTCCGTATACTTTCGCGAGTCAGATATCGCTGCCTGGCTCGATTCACAACGCGAGAGCTCGCTATGAGCCCAGAATTCAATCGAGTTGACGCGTTTGAGCGCAACCGCGTCCACGAATCGAACCGTTGCTGGGATTTTCATCTTGGCGACTCAACCGCTGAACCGGAACCTAATTTGAGGGCGGCTCTCGACTATGCCGCTGTCGGATGGGCCGTGCTTCCGATCCACGAGGTTAGCGCCACAGGGATTTGTGCTTGCGGAATCGAAGAATGTCGATCACCGGGGAAGCATCCAAGAACGACCCACGGTCTCAGCGATGCGACAAGAGACCCGGACACGATCGCGAGCTATTGGAACCAGTGGCCTCAAGCAAACATCGGTGTAGCCACCGGAATGATTTCCAGACTGATCACGCTGAACATTGACCCACGCCACAGTGGAGACGATTCACTCGGTCTGCTACGGGCGGCGCATGGAAGTGAGATTCTCGAGACACTCACTCAACTTACGGGCGGTGGCGGGCGCCACCTGTCAAGGGCGGAGTAAATTTGGACCACTTCGGCGGAGCAAAAGTAGACCAGTTGGTGAAGGGGTAGCGGTTTTCGTGGGACGGCTGGAACGGAGCCTGCGGTCGCCCTTTAGGGCGGCCCAGGCGTAGTGGAGGCCGTCCCACGAAAACCGGGCGAGTGGCCGGTGGGTCAGCCCAAAGAGTGAGCCCGCTTCTTCTTGCTCTGGATCAGACGGAAGCTTTCGCCGTTCAGCTCTAGAATATGAACGTGGTGCGTGAGGCGATCGAGCAGGGCGCCGGTCAGCCGCTCGGAGCCGAAGACCTCGGTCCATTCGTTAAACGGCAGATTCGAGGTGACCAGCGTCGAGCCCTGTTCGTAGCGCTGGGAAAACACTTCGAACAATAACTCCGCTCCGGTCTTCGATAGCGGCACGTAGCCCAGTTCATCGACGATCAGCAGATCCTGCTTGGCCAACTGCTTTTGACATCGCAGCAAGCGCCGTTCATCTCGGGCTTCGAGCAGCTCATTGACCAGTGCCGCCGCTGTTGTGAAGCGTGTTCGATAGCCGCGCTGACAAGCCGCCAGTCCCAACGCCAAGCCGATGTGCGTTTTGCCCGTGCCGGAATTACCCAGTGCCGGCACGTTTTCGCGGCGGTCGATAAACTCACAGCGCGCCAGTTCCAGCACCAGCTTCTTGTTCAACGCCGGCAAGGACGGGAAGTCGAAAGTGTCCAGACTCTTGGTCACGGGAAACTTCGCGGCCTTGCTGCGGCGCTCGGTGGCCCGCTGTTCACGGTCGAGCAGTTCCAGCTCGCAGAGTTGTTGCAGGAAGCTCCTCGAATCCAAGCTCTCGGCGGCGCATTGCCGCGCCAGTTTGTCGTACTCGCGCAGGAAGGTTGGCAGCCGCAACGCTTTCAAATGCGCTTCGAGCAGAAGTTTCGACCTCGCCATTACCCCCCTCCTTGTGCCGGCAGTGCCAAATAGTCCGCAGCGGAGGTTTGCTCCACCTGGGCTGCCGGCAGGTGCGGATACTTCGTCAAGTCCAAGCGCGGCGGCCGTTGCTCGATGCGGCACAGCACGAAGTGCCTGACTGCATCCAAGCCAATCGCTCCCAACTCGCAGGCTTGGCGCACCGCCGCGGCAACGTGCTCGAATCGGAAGTCCTCCAGTCATCGCAATACCTGCACGTACTCGCGCTTGCCTGGCTTTCCCAACCGTGCCTCGAGCAAACGTCTCAAGCACGGGAACTGTTCGGGCAGCTCCCAGCCCGCCAACGGGGCCGCTTGATCGAGCGCGTTGGTCTTGCGTTCCAGCAGTGCTAGGTAATGCAGCGGATCGAAGATCAACTCTTCGCGTTCGTAACTGCGCCGGTGGCGCGCGATCTCTTCGCTGCCACAACAGATCACGATTTCATCGACGTAGCCTTTCAGCAACACCTGGCGATGTCCGTAGCGTGTGGGCACCGAGTAGTCGTTGGCGCGATAGCGCACCAATGACAGCGACGTCACCCGCGTGGTGCGTTTGTCGCAGGCGTCATAGGGCGTGGGCGGCAAGGGCAACAACGCTTGGCGGTCACGCTTGAAACGTTCCTCAATCGTTTCGGTGTGCCGCCGCAAGCGCCGCTTACGATTGTTGAGGCACTGCGCTTCGAGCTGCTCGTTGAACGCTTCCCAGCTTGGAAACCTTGGCGCCGGCACCATGAAGTTCCGCCGGGCATAACCGACCAGTCCCTTCCACCTTTCCCTTGTCGTTGCCTTTGCCCGGACGCCCGAAACGATCGGAGAATAAATAGTGCGACTGCAGTTCACTGAACACCCTGGTCCGCTTGCGCCTGCCGTCGCCCAGAATCCTCGCCAGCGCCAAGGTCGTGTTGTCGTAGAGGATGCTGCGTGGCACGCCGCCGAAGTACCGAAACGCTGCGTTGTGCCCCTCGCAAAACGCTTCCGTCGTCGCGGCCGGGAAAGCTTTTACGAAAGCGTCATCGCTAGGCGGCAGATCGACCACCAAGTAGTGCGCCTTGCGCTGTACGCCGTCAATGACCACCAGAGCTTCACCGCAGTCGGCCTGGGCATCGCCCGCCGGATGCACCAGCGGCACGAACATCTCTTGCCCGCCGAGCTTCTTGTCGCGAACATAGTCCTTGACGATCGTGTAACCGCCGGTGAAATCGTACTCGTCGCGCAAGCGGTCGAAGATGCGTTTTGCGGTGTGGCGTTGTTTCTTCGGACGTTCCTGATCGTCGATGAGGATCTGATCGACGATTCCGGTGAAGGGATCCAGCTTCGGCCTCTGCGCTGGTTGGCGCCGCCGATAGCCCGGCGGAGTGGCGTAGCGCAACATCTTGCGCACCGTCCCTCGCGCCAGGCCAAACCGTTTGGCGGCCTCGCGCTCACTGAGCCCTTCGACAAAGACACTGCGCCGTACTTGAGCGTATAGCTCCACGCGATACATCCCTCTCGTGTCCCACAAACACCACAGGAATGTTCGCTGGACCACTCGGACGGTCTACTTTTACTCCGCCCAAAAGCAGCTTCGATTCGCCGCTCTATGGTCTAGTTTCGCTCCGCCGTTCTCACCACCTGTTTTTTCGGCATTGGGGAAAACAAGTCCGAAATCGGCAGTCGACTGAGGGACTCGGCCGCAGCATCGATGTTCGAGGCGACGGCGGCTATGTCGTTGTTGCCCCGTCAGTCCATGTGTCCGGCGTCTCCTATGAGTGGCCGGACTTCGACAGCAATAGAGTCATCGACTGTCCAGAATGGTTGCAGCGCGAACTAGTCAATCCGACATCCAGCAGGGGCAGTCGGACGTTGAGTACCGGGGCCGCCTTAGCCGAATGGATTGGTGCAGCGCTTACAAGTCATCGTTTGGCCCGACATCGACAAGAGTTGGCGGCTCGTGGATCGACCGTGCAATCAGCAGGCTCTCGAAAGGGTCGCGGCGGTGCTAGAGGCGCTGGTCGGGCTTCCAACGTCACCAGTCGACACCTGGCGATTCAGCAGTGACGCCCAGACCCGATTCAATGAATGGTATAGCATTCTGAAAGGGCGACTTCGAGGAGATGAACTACACCCTGCGCTTGCCTCGCATTTCTCGAAATACAAGTCCTTGATGCCATCGCTCGTGCTGCTGTTCGAGCTGGCAGATCGTGCGGTCGTTGGTGACGAAATTGGTGAGTTGATTGTTTCGATCTCACATGTCGAACAGGCGATCCAGTTCTGTGCGTACCTGGAAAGTCACGCCGTGCGTGTTTATGCGTGCGTAACGAGTCCAGAGACCACTGCCGGACGAGAGCTTGCGTCGAAGATAAAGACTGGAAAGCTGCCGGAGACGTTCAGCCTGCGAGACGTCTACCGCCCGCAGTGGTCCGGTCTAACCACCAGGGCTGCGGCTAGACTTGCGCTTGACGTCCTGCTCGATCACGACTGGTAGAGGCAAGTTGATGAACCATCAAGTCATGGCCGTTCGGCGGAACGATTTCAAGTCAACCCTCACGTCCGGGAATAAAGTCAGTAACGACCGAGCAACGAACTGACAGTACTGACAGAACCTCGAGTGTCAGTTCTGTCGGTTCCTGACTCACGCGTTTTGCAGAGTTTTCTTGTTTGATGTACCCGTCGGTCCGCAAGCACAACTGCGCGCTGGTAGTCGCTCGGCGTGCCGAAAAACGGACACCAGCCGGACACGAATACCCCAGGGTCTAGTAAAAAATCCGTAAGTGATTGAAGGGATTGGTCGGGGCGCGGAGATTTGAACTCCGGACCTCCTGCTCCCGAAGCAGGCGCTATTGGGCGTCTGTACGACTTTAAGCTATTGAAACTAAAGGCTCGTCTGGTTGGACAACGGACGAAAGCACAGTGAATAATTGGAACCCCTAATGGAACCCCTGGGAAGAAATTGTCCCGAGCTCAGTTGGGGGATAAAGGGGCGGCGGTTCTCAAGCTTGGTTCTCTGGGAGAATCGAGCAAATCTTTAACCACAAAGGAGAACCGCCGTGAAGAAACCGTATCACATTCTTGATTCCGCCAAGCAGCAGCGGCTGAGGCCCGAGGAGCTCACGCGTCTGCTCAGCCAAAACGCGCAGCTCATGCTGCCCCTCGTCGAACTCATCGAACAATGCCAGGGAGCCGTCGACGAGGTCATCGACGTCACCGGCCGCGCCGCCATCCAAGCCGTGCTCGAACTCTCTGCCCAGCAGGTCACCGGAGGCGAACTCGCCCAACCCGGCAAGAAGCGCGACGGCGACGTGCTGCGCTGGGGACGGCAATCGGGCCGCGTGAATCTAAGCGATCGCAAGCTGCGGGTGGCCAAGCCGCGCTTGCGCAAACGCTCCGGCGGCGAGGTCAAAGTGCCCGCCTACGAATCCCTGCAAGACGACGAGCGGCTAGGCTCGCGCATGCTGGATATCTTGATGAAAGGCGTCTCGACGCGTCAGTATGCGGGAGTAATCGGCGAAATGGCCGACACCGTCGGCGTGTCTAAATCGGCGATAAGTCGCGACACCATCGAGGCTGCGGAAAAGAAAATCGACGAACTATTCGCGCGCCGTTTCGATGACGTGGACTTGCTGGTGATCTACGTGGACGGCCTGATTTTCTCGGGACACACGGTTTTAGCGGCCGTGGGGGTGGACGCGGAAGGGAACAAGCACGTACTGGGCTTGCAACACGCGGCGACGGAGAACGCGGCGGCGGCCGAGGACCTGTTGACAGGCTTGGTCGAGCGTGGAGTCTCGCCCGCGAAAAAGAGGCTTTTTGTACTCGATGGATCGAAGGCTTTACGCGCGGCAGTGCACAAAATCTTTGGTGACGCCCCGGTGCAGCGTTGTCGCGCCCACAAGCTGCGCAACGTTCTCGACAGGCTGCCGAAGGCCGAACAGGATCAGGCCAAAGCGGCAATCCGCGCGGCCTGGCGGCTCGAAGCCAAGGACGGTCAAGCGCGGCTCAAGAAGCTGGCCGAATGGTACGCGGGCGACTGGCCCGAGGCGGCGGCGAGTTTGCGCGAGGGTCTCGAGGAGTGTTTCACGATCAATCGCCTGGGATTGCCGCCGTCGTTGCATCGTTGTCTGGCGACGACCAACATCGTCGAGAGTCCGAACGCCGGCGTGCGGCGGAGGACACGTCGCGTGACGCGCTGGAAGGATGCTTCGATGGTGCGCCGTTGGGCGGCGGCGGCATTCCTTGATACCGAGAAAAACTTCCGCAAGATCATGGGCTATAAGGATCTTTGGATGCTCGAAGCCGACCGACTCCGCCGAACCGAAAGTCGCCTAGTACAATGCCCCTCTACACCGCCGCCTCTCAACCCTCAACTACGACTGGACAACGGACGAAAGCACAGTGAATAATTGGAACCCCTGGAACCCCTGGGAACCCCATTTGACAGAAGCCGTTGACAGGGGCATTTAGCTTCATGACGCTCGAACCTGCCACCCCCATGCCCCCCTATAGACAGACTTGGGTCCAATCGAGCTCGTGGTGTGGGTTTCTGTGACGAGCGATAGGGCGACCTAGCAGGTGCGATTTCAAGTGGCAGGGCGATATCACGACACTAAAGTGCGGACTAGTACTAACTTGCGAAAGTAAGGCCTTTAACTGTAAAATGTCGGTATGGCAAGACCGGCAACGGTGATTCGACTGAACGCCGAGGAAGAAGAGACGCTGCGACTCTGGGTGCGCGGCCACAAGTCCGAACGGCGCATGGTGGAGCGCGCTCGCATTGTGCTGCTGGCGGCCGCCGCTACCTCGACCGCCGAGATCGCCCGGCAACTGGGATCCCCGGCGGCGCGCGTGTCGAAATGGCGCACCCGCTTCGCCCAGCAACGTCTGGCGGGATTATGCGATCAAGCGCGTTCCGGCAGGCCCGCGCGGTACGACCAAGCGACGCGCAAACGCATCCTCTGCCAACTCGACGAAGCTCCGCCCGAAGGGCACGCCACTTGGACAGGCGAACTGCTCGCGGAAGCTCTCGGCGACGTCAGCAAGCATCAAGTCTGGCGCGTACTGCGGCAGCTCGGCGTGTCCTTGCGGCGGCGGCGCAGTTGGTGTTTGTCAACCGACCCGGAGTTCGCTCGCAAGGCCGCCGACATTGTCGGACTCTACCTCAGCCCGCCGGAAAACGCCGTGGTGCTCGCGGTCGACGAGAAGCCGAGCATCCAGGCCTTGGAGCGAGCGCAGGGCTGGCTACGCTTGCCCAACGGCAAGGCCTTGACGGGCTTCTCGCACGGCTACAGGCGGCACGGCACGACGCCGCTTTTCGCCGCGCTGGAAGTGGCTACCGGATTCATCATCGCCGGACACTATTGGCGCCGACGGCGTCGCGAGTTTCTCGACTTCATGAACCACATCGCGGCCATCCACGAAGGCCGCGAGATCCACATCATCTTGGATAACTTGAACACTCACAAGCCCAAAAATGACCGCTGGCTGCAACGTCATGCGAACATCCATTTTCACTACACGCCGACCTACAGTTCGTGGATGAATCAGGTTGAGGTGTGGTTTTCGATTCTGAGCCGCCGCGCCTTGCGGGGGGCGAGTTTCACTTCCCCCCGGCAGGTGCGCGAGGCCATCGACAGCTTCGTCCGCGTCTACAACTCCAAGGCTACTCCGTTCGAATGGACCAAGACCGTCGTCGCCCCTCGTCCCCTCGCCAGTAAATATTCTAACTTACGCAACTAAGTACTAGCGCCCAACCCGATCGCGTTGTGCGGGTTAGCGCCTCTCAGCTCGCGGCAATCTTTGTGCCAGTTCTCACGTTCGGGCAGCGTAGCACTGGAAGACGCTCATTCGAGTGAAGACAGCGCCACCTGGGCCTGGTCGACTGCGCCAGCAATGTTGTTACCTGTTTCGACGATCCGTGTGAAGTACTCCCTTGCTCGTAGTGGCTCCCGCGCTTGAAACGCTTTGCCGAGTTCCAACCAAACCATCACCGATGACCAGTGCACGATTCGTGGTTCTTGGTCGATACGGGTGAATGTCTCGATTGCTTGCTCGTGCTCTCTGGGTTGGCTTGCCAGCGTTCCAACGAAAAAGATTGCTGGCGGGAGATAGGGATGTCGCTTGAGAACGCTTTCGCCGATTCTCGCGGACACTTCGTCGAACCCGCGATCGTTCAACCGGACAAGCAAGACCAGTTCAGGAAGGCCGAGTGTCGCGGGTCAGCCTTCTCGAACGCTGCGAGAGAGTAGTCGAGGGCTTCTTGTCGGTGTCCTAGATGGACATGCGCCAACGCCAGTGCAAACTGGACGTCCTCTACGTATGCGCGGCAAGCTGCACTTTCGTTTGGAGTCAGAGTCGAGTCTTGGATAATGTCGGCGACAGCCGGGCAGTCGTCGCCCACGAGGTCCGCCACCACGAACGACCGTAGAAAGGCCAGTGCTGGCAACGAGCGAGCAATATTGCCGTCCAAGAGGCGGGCGTCGTCGCTCATCACGTTTGTGTTGGCCAGCGCGGCGAAGCTAGGTCCGTCGCTGTGGGGACGGATCAAGATACTGCTGAAACTTTCCTCCTGGCCACAGTGCCAAGCAATAGCTTCCCCAAGGTAGTTCTGCGTGAACCAACCGATGCCGTGCGGAGAGAGCTCGCCCGTTGAGAGCGCCACCGGAGTGAGCATCTCGTCCCAAGATGACTTCTTGAGGAGGATGGGAACGGTCGATCCGTAGCGGGCGACATCTTGGGCCGTCGAGATAACGCTCCACGATGAGTCCACTCCGGAGTTGACAGGCGTACCCGAGACCACGCGTCGCTCCACAGAGTCCCAGCGGTAGGGGCGTGCAAGAAGGTCGTCTCTTCTGGCGGAACCGAGCGGCCCGAGACCCGCGAAGGTGTCGCGGAGCCCCAGCGGCTCGAAGATATCGTTCTCAAGCTGCTGCCGGAAATCTACGCCGGCGTTCTGACTCAGAACTTCGGCGAGGCTCGAAAACCGCTCGCCATTGTATAGATACTCGCTGCCTGGAATGCCATCACCGAGGTGACTGGCGACGTGCCGAACTGATTGTTCGGGAGGCGTCACCCGGTCGGCGTGGTAGTCGGCCATGGGCTGGTCAAGATGGGCCACACCGCGCTCTACTTGGCGCATCAAGAGCACCGCTGTCATCGTTTTGGTAATCGAGAAGATGGGGAACAGCGTATTGTCACTAACTGGCTTCGCCATCTCTCGATCGGACGCTCCCCACTGATCACTCCAGAGGATCTCGCCATCACGGGCAACGGCGGCTGATAGGCCAGCCCCGTGGAGAAGGTGCCGAATGGCATCCAGATCTCGTTCGAGTCGGCCAGCGGCGCCGGACTGACCACAAGATAGGCTTGCGCCACTGATCGACCAAAGGATGCCGAAAGCCAGCAGTCGAGCGCGCTCAGTCATCGCTGCCAATTATGACGAACTCGAAGGCTTACCGGAGACTCGCTTTCACGAACTCCAGGTAGAGAACGGCGAGCCCCCCTCACCAAATAGCTCTAATGCCCTGCTTAAAGGCCGCTGAGCGATTTCGGGCTGACTCGGCTCTCGTTTGAGCTTCGCTCGCCGCTTCCGCTGTGATAAGAAAAGACAGCTATGGATATGTAGGGAACTGGCAGGCGTCCGCACTGTGAGAGCGCCTTCGACTAGAAGAGACTGTAGATAATTTTGTAGCTGTTAGGAGCCTCCAAGAACCACACATTTCAACAAGTTTCAACAGAGCAGCCGTAATCGTTGAATCATAAGTAGTTGAAAACAAACGATTCCGGCCAACAAGGGGAACCTGCTTTGGGAGCAGGAAGTCGGGGGTTTAAATCCTCTCGCCCCGACCAATATTTTCAATAACTTACGGTCGTTTTCGGGCTTCCCCGAAAACCCACTGTAGATAATCTTGTAGCTGTTAGGATCCTCAAAGATCAACAACCTCATTTGCACTCGGGTCGATCAATTCAAGAATCCCCACAGTAGTCGAGCTGTGTTGACCGTGTGTGGGCTGTCACGTGACGCTAGGCGACCTACCCGCGCAAAGCGGCGCAAAAAAAGCCCCGACCAGCAATAGTCGGGGCGGGAAAGAGGCATCACTCTCCGTGCTCGGAGCGGTAGCGTTTAATGACGGCGCTGAAGGGACCTGGCTCGAAGTAGAGGCCCCGTTCGATCGCCAGGCCGAGTGGACCGCAGGCGGATTCGAGTTCCGAGAGGGCAAATTAGCCCCACTCTTCCTCAAAGCCGATGACGTATCCGAAGAAACGAAAGTCGCCGTCTTCTTCAGAACCCTCGGTCGCAAACCACGTCCAGTTCGAGTCGGCAGTGAAAAATCTGCAGTGCACAGTTGGGTCCCGGGATTTCTCCTGGCTATAGAGGGGCGGCAGACGCCGCCGCAGCTCCTCGGTAAGGAGTTTCATGGCATCCTCCTGATTGGTTTTGGGGTGGGTCGCCTAGAAAAGGCAGGGAAGGAAAGTGCGCTCGTCCGCTATGTCTGACAAACACGCACGGGAAGCGTAGCATTCCAGATGAATCCGTCAAGGGTCCATCTAGGGTCTAGACGGTGAACGCTAGCAGTCATTGCGAGTGGCGACGCCGTTCTCACAAATAGCCGCGAACCCTCAAGAATCCGGAAGTTCCTCCAATCGCGATTGAGTCTTGAGACACAACACAGTCGGCGCTGCCTCCCGCCTCCCCGCCCTTTCCAACTCCCTAGCAATCGGGTCCGATTCGAAACTGCTTGACCGATTCGAGTCGCCACTCGCCCTCGGGGAGTATCGATTGGTGACTGAGGGTGTATAGGTTTCCGTCGTCAGCCCGAATTTTAAAAAAAGTTGCTGAGGGGCCGTGCCATTGATCGGTGATCTCTTCGACAAAATAGGGGTTGCCGTCGAGCTCAAAGCGAATTGGTCGCTCGTTGGCTTTCCGGCCCGCGTAGCAATAGACATGAAGGCTCACGTTTACGAGCTTCAATCATAGAGGCACTCGAGCCGTTTCTATACCGCCGTAGCTGGTGATCTTGTAGTCGCTGACCGTGGTGCCGACCCAGGATGCTGAAATCGTAGCGCCGAGCGCTACGAACGGCTCAGAATGCTCGATCACTCAAGTCAGTGAGATTTTTCGCTAGTGACCGACCAGCCGTCTGTATGTTGCTGGATTCGTGTAGCTTATGAGTTGGTACGCCTGTTGCCGAAGAGCGACACTTCCGGGAGTTGGGTTGCGCCAATGGCCTGCTCGCCCAAACCAGCCTCCTAGATGCCTTCTCTCCGTTAGACTGGCAACGAGTAGCTCGCTATGCTGCAGAACACGGATGAGTGCGTGAGAACGGTCGACGAGAGGCGCTCATCAAGAATTGCGCTGTGGCTTTGGGCGGCCTTGACGACATTTTTGGCGGCCGTCCTATGCAGTCAGTCGTCTGTAGCGGCGCCGATTCTCACGAGTTCAGAGATCCGCAGGATCCTGATAGAGCGGGTTGATGAGCAGCATCGCGGCGTGAGAATCGTCGTCGGCGTCATTGAACCCGATGGCCGGCGGGTTGTCGCCCACGGAAGGTTGGGCGTCGGGGATGAGCGCGCCGTCAATGGCGACGCGATCTTCGAGATTGGGTCGATCACGAAGCTCTTTACGGAGCTGTTGCTGGCCGACATGGTTGAGCGCGGCGGGAAGTCGATCACTCTGGCACACCTGGCGAATCACACGTCCGGCTTGCCTCGAATGCCTGACAACTGGAACCCACACGACCCCGACGATCCCTACGCCGACTATGATTCCGAACTCCTCTTTCAGTTCCTGTCCAATCACAAGCTGAGGCGTGACCCAGGTTCGAAGCGCGAATACTCCAATGCGGGTTTCGCGATCCTTGGAGAACTGTTGGCCCATCGTGCCGGGTCCAGCTACGGAGACCTGCTCGTCGACCGGATCTGCATGCCTCTTGGCACGAGTGACACGACCCTCACCGTATCGCCGGAAGCAGAGGGACTGCTCGCGACCGGACATGACATGGCGCTAGAACCGACTGCGAGACACCATCCCCAGGCGCTAACGGCCGGGGGCGCCCTGCATTCCACAGTCAATGACTTGCTCACCTTCTTGGCTGCAAATCTCGGATACATGCAACCCGCATCCGAGAGGTCCGTGGCTGCGCTCCGCGCCTGGGGCGAACGGGTGAACAACGGGAAAGAAGTCTTTTCGATGGCTGGCCGCACCCTGGGATTCAGTTCATTCATCGCTTTCTCACGAGAGTCCCGCCGTGGAGTGGTCGTGCTCTCCAACATGAACGTTCTCGTTACTGACATCGGACGCCACCTCATCGATTCCAGTGAACCGCTGTCTGCGCCGCCGCCGAAGCGCACCGAGGTTCGTGTTGACCCGGCGCGCTTCGAAGGCTATGTGGGGCGATATCAACTGACTGAACAAATGGTTTTGACAGTCACCGCGGAAGACAACCGACTCTTCCTCCAGACCACGGCCGGCCCCACAAAGCAGATCTTTGCCAAGAGTGTCACAAAGTATTTCTTAAAGCACATCGACGCTCAATTCACTTTCAACACCGATGCGGATGGCCAAGCTACCAGTTTGACTCTCACCGAAGCTGGTTACGCCACGCTTGCGAAGCGCATTGAGTAGCGGGTCCGCCGCAGCTTCAATTCAAAGTTGGCCGGCGTCAGCCCACTGGATCGCTAGAGACAGGGCGATTTTCTGCCAGCAAAGTGTGTACGGCTGCACAAACCAGCCGCTTCGAATGGCTTAGCCCTGCTTGCGATCCTCGGGCGTGGCGCTTCAGCATTCCACCTGACCACAGCTCTCCGCTTGGCCCGCTAAGCTATCAAGGTCAATTCTGATCGCGGACGAACTGCTTCGAATGAGTAACGAGCAAGTACTGAGGGAACACCTGATTCGGGTGCTGGACTGGCAAGATGCCCACGCCAACTTCGAAACAATTCTTCGCGCTTGGCCTCCCGACCGTCAGGCAGTCAAGCCGAAGGCATGTCCGCACACAGCCTGGCAATTGCTTGAACATCTTCGAATCTGTCAGTGGGACATTCTCCAGTTCAGCCGGGACCGACAGCACGTGTCGCCAGATTTCCCCGACGGCTATTGGCCGGACTCCGAGACGCCTCCGTCCCCTAATGCTTGGGACCAAAGCATCGACCGATTCCGTGAGGACCTCGCCGAATTAAAACGCGTGTTGGCCGACCCGTCTGTAGATTTGTTTGCGCCGATCGCGCACGGCGAAGGACAGACCGTGCTTCGCGAGGCGCTCTTAGTCGCAGACCACAATGCATACCACCTTGGCCAATTGCTGTTGCTCGGACGACTACTCGAGTGCTGGCCCAGAAATCAAGCCTGAGCCTGCGGAATCCGGGGCAAGGTGATCACGATTCCGGGCTGATGGTGCTCACGATTCCGGGCTGATGCCGATCACTGATCGGGGTTTGTCGGAATGGCGATCAAGAGCCCGAAATGGGCGAGCGGGCGGCGCTGGACACTCGAGCGGCAAGACGGCCTCCACTGGGAAGTGGAGGAAGTGTTTTGCCGCAAAAAAGATTGTCCATGCGCAAGATCAAAGAAGTTCTTCGACTACAACAACTGGGACTCGGGCAGCGCGAGATCGCGCGCTGTTGTTCGATCGGCCAGAGCAGCGTTCACAACTATCTGAAACGGGCCGAGTCGGCCGGTGTGAAATGGCCTCTGCCGGCCGATTGTGACGACGCTCAGCTCGAAGTGCGGTTGTTCGGCCGGCGGCGGGTGAAGGCTCGTTACGAGAAGTCCGAGCCGGACTTCGCCGTCGTTCACGAACAGCTCACCTCCCACAAGTACGTCACGCTGCAACTGCTGTGGGAGGAGTATATCGAGCAGCACCCGGGCGGCTATCGCTACAGCCGCTTCTGCGAGTTGTATCGGTGCTGGCGGCGCAAGCTCGACGTGGTGCTGCGACAAGAACACCGCGCCGGAGAGAAGCTGTTCGTCGACTACGCCGGAGCGACGATCCCCGTCGAGAATTCTACAACGGGCGAGGTGCGCCAAGCGCAGATCTTCGTGGCGGTGCTGGGAGCGAGTTCCTACAGCTACGCCGAGGCCTCCTGGAGTCAGCAACTGCCGGACTGGCTGGGCTCGCACGTGCGGGCATTCGAGTTCTTCGGGGGCGTGCCGGAGATCGTCGTCCCCGACAACCTGCGCTCCGGCGTGACGCGGGCTTGTCGTTACGAACCGGATCTCAACCGCAGTTACCAGGAGATGGCGGCGCACTACTCCGTGGCGGTCGTGCCGGCGCGTCCGCGCAAACCCAGGGACAAGGCCAAGGCTGAGGTCGCCGTTCAAGTCGTCGAACGTTGGATCGTGGCGGCGCTGCGCAAGCGACGCTTCAGCTCGCTCGGGGAGTTGAACCAAGCGATCGCCGAGTTGCTCGAGCGGATCAATCGGCGGGCTTTCCGCAAGCGCTCCGGCTCGCGGCAGAGCTTGTATCAATCGCTTGACAGGCCGGCCTTGAAACCGCTGCCCGTCGAGCGCTATGAGTTCGGCGAGTGGAAGACGGCGCGCGTCAATATTGACTACCACATCGAGGTCGAGCGCCATTACTACTCGGTGCCGTATCAACTCGTCGGTAAACGGGTGGAAGTTCGCTTGGCTGCCCGCACTCTCGAGATCTTCCACCAAGGCCGCCGTGTCGCTTCGCACCCGCGCAGCCACGAGCCCTACCGCCAGACGACGGTTCACGAACACCGCCCCAAGTCGCACCAACAGCACTTGGAGTGGACGCCTTCGCGGCTAATCGATTGGGCGCGCAACGTCGGCCCTTCGACAGCCGAAGTGTTCGCGAAGATTCTCGCCGCCAAGTCGCATCCCGAGATGGGCTACCGCTCTTGCTTGGGAATCTTGCGGCTGAGCAAGATGAATTCGACCGAACGAGTCGAGGCGGCGTCGCGGCGGGCGTTGCACTTCGACGCCTGCTCCTACCAAAGCCTCAAGTCGATCTTGGCAAGCGGCTTAGAGCGGCAGCCGCTCGAAGAGTCGCCTCCTGAAAACGCGCCCGTCGAGCACAACAACATCCGCGGAGCGGACTACTACGACCCGCCCAACTACTGCAAACCCTTGATCTAGTCGCCCAACAGGAGACCGCATGTTGACCCAACAGACTCTCGAAAAGCTCTACACGATGAAGCTCAACGGCATGGCCGACGCCTTCCAGCAACAGCAAGAGGACACTGACATGACCGGCCTCAGCTTCGAGGAACGCTTCGACTTGCTGGTCGACCAACAGTGGACTTGGAAGGAGAATCGCGCCTTGACCCGGCGCTTGGCCCAAGCCAGGTTCAAGCTCTCGGCGGCGGTCGAAGACATCGACTTGCGTCACTCGCGCGGACTCGACCGCAAGCTGATTCGCAGCCTCACGGCCGAGTCGCGCTGGGTGCCCAGCCACCACAACATCTTTCTTCTCGGCCCGACCGGGATCGGAAAAAGTTATCTGGCCTGCGCTCTAGCCCACAAAGCCTGCCGCGACGGCTACAGCGCGCTCTATACTCGCGCCTCGCAACTGTTCCGCGACCTGGCCATCGCCCGCGCCGACGGCAGCCTGCCGCGTCGACTGCTGCGGCTCGCCCGCCTCGACGTGTTGATCGTCGACGACTGGGCCATGGCGCCGATGAACGAGGTCGAACGCCGCGACTTCCTCGAGGTTTGCGACGACCGTTATCAACGCCGCTCGACGATCTTGACCAGTCAACTGCCCATCGCCAAGTGGCACGCTCAGATCGGCGACCCCACCCTAGCCGACAGCATCCTCGATCGGCTCGTGCACAACGCCCACCGCATCGAACTCGAAGGCGAATCGTTACGCAAGAAGCGCGCTCGTACAACCTCACCCGACGAGGAGGCGCGGACATGAGTCCTCTCACTCTCAAGCGCTCTACCGGCTTCTTTGCCGCCGGTCGCGAGATCGAACAAGCTCTGGCACTGCTCTCCGACGGCGCCTTCAAGCTATTCGTCTGGGTCTGCCTCCACGCTGATCGCCGCAGTGCTCGGCTGCGTTTCCGGCACGGCGACTTGGCTTGTCGGCTGGGCAAGAGTCCGCGCTCGCTCACGAGCTACTTGCGCGAGCTTCGACTCGAGAGGGTCTGCCAAGTGCAACCCGCGCCCAACCAACACCGGATGGGCTCGATCGAGATCGCCGATCGCTTCTGGCCCTATTACAAGCAGACTGCCGAAACGACATCGAACAGCCAAGCCAACTACGTCGAGCAAGTCCGCAAGTTATTCCTCAGCCGTTCCTGCGTACAAGCGACGTTCGGACCGGCGGATGAGCGGCTCGCCGCCGAATGGCATCAGCGCCGCGTGCCGCTTGAGCGGATCGAACGCGCCTATCTGCTCGGCTGCGCCCGTAAGTACGTCGCTCTGCTGAACCATCCCACAGCGCCATTGATCTCCAGCTTGCGCTACTTCACGCGTCTGCTTGCCGAGGTCACGGAGCTGTCGGTCTCCGACCGTTACTGGCGGCACCTGGCCCGTCAAGTCGACCAATTCGAACAACGCTGGAGACAATCCGCCGCCGACCAAGTTGGTCACGCAAACTTTGCGCCGGCAACCCCACGCCTAACGGCCTCAAAACAAGGAGAAACGAGATGATGATGCCCTTTACCCTTGACCCATGCCGATCACTTCGGGAATGATAAACACTCCAGCGTCGCTGCGCTCCGACCTGATCACCATCAGCGGAATCCGCACTGAGCAGACCTGCCGTCTGCTTTCATCGATCGGAAGCTCGGTGAAATGAGATTTACCGACATCAATCAGCAGAGATGAGCCTATGTTCTCTGTTTTGTGCGGCTTAGTCTCGATTCCCACGGGGCTTCAAATGTTCCTGGAAATAATCAACGACGCGATCCATCCAGTAGCGCTCGATCCGTTCGCTGCCCCAGTGACCCCACTCTCGCAGAATCATCAGGTCGAAAGGCCTGTCAGCGTGGACTAGCGCGTGTACCATTCGCATGGTTTGTTTTCGGGCAGCCACTCTGCCGACATCAGGGCTGGGGACTTATGTTCTCCTGTGCAGGTTCGGCCTCAGGCCGCCGGTGCCTGAACTTCAGTAGGTAATTCTCTGGAAACATATCATCCCACCGTTCGGTCAGTTCAAAACTAGCGTTGAGAAACTCGTCGGTGAACGTGCCCTCTCCCGCGCGAACCATATCCAAGACGAAGTCCCTCGCCACCCCCTCGATCCGCTTGAAGTCGATCAACACGAGCAAACCGTCCGACCGAAGCTCCTTGCGGATCTCCGCCAACATGGCCGCGGGATGCTCGAAATGGTGATACGCGTCGATGATGCAGATCACGTCAACCGAGTTTGGGGGAAGGGAGGGCGAGCGAGGCTTGCCGAGCACCGCCTTAAGATTTGGGATCTTCTCTTCCCGAGCGGTCTTCTCAATGTGGTCGATCATGTTCTTCGCAATATCCACCGCATACACGGTGCCGCCCGGTGCGACTCTCCGGGCGATGAGTCGCGAGATTAGACCGGATCCAGCGCCAATGTCGGCTACGACCATGCCGGGCTTGAGTCCCATCTCGTCGAGAATCGCAAAACGCTGGTCGTAGATGCTTCGGCCCTCGTGCTCGAACCGTTCCGCCCAATGAGCGACGTCTGCATCAAAACTCTTGTTGAGGTCCTTGGCCTTCTGCGTGATAATCTGCTGAGCGACCGCCTGTGTCGTCGCGGCAGTGATCACCAAGCCAACCAACGTCAGCCAGCTCGCGAGCCTTCCTACTAATGTCGCCGTCGATTGCATACTTCTCCCTTCTCGGCGACGATCATAGCCGCCTCCTCCTGCGAAGATACGCCCAAGCGCCGACCCTTTGGGTGAATTTCGGTCGTAGGCGGAACTGTTAGCGTGCGTAACCTCTATTTCCGCTCAAACCGTTTCAGGGACTTCAACTTCACCGACGGTCTCGGGAAGAGGGAACCTGTCTGCCATGCGACGCTGTTACGCGAAATCCGCCAGGCATACGATCTGTCCGAGTGCCCCGACCCGTGTTTCGTCGACACCATCACGCTCACTCTGCGCATGGAGACCGCATCTCGCTACGTCAAGGGAGACAAGGCTCTGCTCAAGGCACGCGACTTCCTAACGTCGAAGCTATTCCAGTTCCTCTACGACCCACTGCGAATTCAGAACCGGATTGAAGACCCTGGTGCGCTGCCGCTTCGCCGGCAGCTGGAGCTGTGGCTGGACGGCTTGCCTCAAAGCGCTACGGCGAGGCTGTATGGCTTCAACTGGCCCGCGTTCTTCATGGATTCGATTCGGCTGAAACGTCCGCGGATGTTGAGTTTGCTTGATCGCTACCTGCCGGCAGTGAGGCGTAAGCAGCTTCGTAAACCCTGGATGGGGCGCCGAGGGCCGGTTCCTGACGTGCGTGGATATAGGACGATCGAGAAAGCCGTAAGAAGAATCGGGAAGGACTGGAGGCGGCGCCCTCGGCTGCGAGAGGTCGCCAAGCTGCTAGACAAAGCCGAGTACGCAGCACCAAAGAGTTGGGCGAAACTTGACCCTCCGGTAAGGCGTTGGAGATCGGCTGTTTCCTCGCATCCCAAGCTTGTCAGGAAGATCCTCGAGTACCGCGTTGCGAGACTGCGGGAGGTGTCGAAGCGCTATCGGTCACTCCACGAAGCGGTGAAAGAGGAGAGCAATGGTTCACGCGATTGAACTTCTATTTGTGGGGTTTGGCTGCTAGGATCGAGGCCAGGGAGCTTCGTATTCCCACCAGCGTGACTGCGAACCGTCCTTGCCGTGTCGATTGACAAAAAGCAGCCCTCTCAGCCCGCTACGGCCGACCTCGGTGGGCTCATTGCTGAACTGCGCCAGCGACGAGACGCGCTGGAATCCGCCGAGCCGCGATACGAGCAGCAAGGGACCCAGCTGACAAGCGCGGACAAACACGAGACGGCAAGCCGGGTGGGCGCCAAACAGCACCGAAAAGTGCTCGACGACACGCCTCAAGCGATCCACGATCGCGTGCGCAACGCCAGACTGGACCTGCAAGAGACTCTACGGCGACTCACCCTAGCTGTCGGGGTTCGAGCGGTTCGCGACGAAATGGCCCGAGTGGTACTCGAGCAGCTCAAGCAGCTGCCCCCCCTACCCATCGGTGTGGTTTGCGGATGAAGCCCTCGCTCTGGTCGAAGAGCTGAACAGATCCGGACTGGGCACAGTGGGCGCCACGTCAGGAGCCGGCTTGGCGACCCTCGAGTCACTGCCGCATGATGAACCCTCGGCCGAACATCGCCGTACGCTGGCTGCCCTCCTCGAAGAAGCGATCACCCTCAACAAAGACAACTTCAAGTCGGCCTGCGACAATATCGCAATCTCCGAAAACACCCTCAGGTGCTTGCGCAAGGCCGAAATCGTGAGCGACCGGACGTGGAGCAGGGCCCGAAACTACGTTCGAGACGTTCTTTCCAAACCTCAAGAACAGAGCTAACCACCACGCGGGCGGGTGCGACCTGGGCGGTTCTGCGGCTACCTGCGGCTAGGTGCGGATCTTGCGATTTCTACTTGGCATGGATTTTGAGAGGCTCAAATTGTCACCCGCGCGGAAGACCGCGGACAGCGATGCCAGTAAGCGTCAATGTGAAAAGCGAAGCCGTGGCCGATGGTGCCATGAGTCTATGCAGCACGGCGTCGACTAGCCCCGAACCGCAGAGCAATGACCTTCTCGAGCCGATTGCTGCTATCCTTCCCCGTGTCCAATCAGACGGGCCATCAACCGAAAGGAGATGGCGAAAGATGGCTCGTAGACGAAGGGGGCAATTTCCCGAACCGAAGAAAGAGAGAGGGCAATGGAGGATCAGATACTACGCCGACGTTGCCCAACCGGATGGAAGCATCCAGAGAAAGAGAAAGACTAAGTGCTTGGGAAGGGTCGATGAAATGACGCATACCGAGGCGAGAAAGGAGGCACTGAAGTTCCTGCAACCGATCAACGACGTTGAACCAGGTTTGGAACACAAGGAAAAGACGATAAATGATTTGATCCGGCAATGGAGGTTGGCTGTGAAACCGAACCTCAAGCGATCGACGCAGCACAGTTATGAGTGGGCGTTTCAACGAATCCAAGGGACATTCGGGATCTGGCCACTTACCGAGATTGAGAAGTCTGATGTCCAAGAGTTCTTAACCGGAGCCAGCAACAATCTAGCGCCGGAGTCGGTTCATGACCTACGGGCTAGACTACGTGGCTTGATGACGTTGTCAGCAGAATGGGGATGGACGCCAGATGGTACAAATCCAGCGTCAGGTCGTCTACGGCTGCCTCCAAGGGCTCCTACCCGTGAGCGACACATTCCGATACCCTTGGATTTTCGGCGTCATGTTGAGGCATTACCCCAGCCCTACAAAGCTATCGTGGCTCTGGCGGGTCTAGGTGGCCTTCGCCGTGGTGAACTCTCAGCGCTACGACGTAATGATGTGCTGGATTCCAAGATTCGCGTTGACGAAGCAGTCTATCGTGGAGTGCTTGGAACAGCTAAGTTTGCCAAGTCAATTAGAGTCGTCGATGTCCCGACGAAGGTGTGTGAGCTGATCCAAGAGTGGTCCGACCAGTGCAAGTTCAAGGAGCCGGAGGACTTCTTGTTCTCCATACGGACGAACTCTCCCATCGATCTGAACTCCGCTATCGAACGAGTTATCAAACCGATTGCGAGGGAGATTGGAGTGCCACCATACGGTTGGCATGACTTCAGACGTGCCTACGTGACGTGGGGACGACAGGCTGGAGTTGAAGCCGAAATCATGCGCGATCAGGTAGGCCACTCATCAGTAGCGTTGACTCAAGACGTCTACTCGCAGTTGAATGACCGCAGTGGAGCAGCAGAGAAGATTGGCAACTATGTCTGGCCGGAACCGGAGAGACATCTAAGGGCGGTTGCCTAAATGGAACCCCTCATGGAACCCCAAACGAGAGAGCAGGATTCTAACTTACTGAGAATATTGGTCGGGGCGCAGAGATTTGAACTCCGGACCTCCTGCTCCCGAAGCAGGCGCGCTACCAGGCTGCGCTACGCCCCGACTTTTTTGATTTTACCGTATGTGGTCTTTCCCCTGTTGATCGGACTTTAGACAACATTTACTCCGGCCTGTTGTGGCCCGAGACGGTGGGCCACTAAGCTACTCCTAGGTGACGGCACTCCCGTTGCCTCTATGCAACTCAACCGGTTGGGAGTAGCCCGTGCTATCCGGGTCTTCTTCCTCTGCCTTCTGTCTAGCGGGGCATTCGCACAGTTTTCCTTATCCGATGGACGCTTGTTTCGCGGCGAAGAACAGGTGAGAACGGCGGAGCGAAACTAGACCATAGAGCGGCGAATCGAAGCTGCTTTTGGGCGGAGTAAAAGTAGACCGTCCGAGTGGTCCAGCGAACATTCCTGTGGTGTTTGTGGGACACGAGAGGGATGTATCGCGTGGAGCTATACGCTCAAGTACGGCGCAGTGTCTTTGTCGAAGGGCTCAGTGAGCGCGAGGCCGCCAAACGGTTTGGCCTGGCGCGAGGGACGGTGCGCAAGATGTTGCGCTACGCCACTCCGCCGGGCTATCGGCGGCGCCAACCAGCGCAGAGGCCGAAGCTGGATCCCTTCACCGGAATCGTCGATCAGATCCTCAGCGACGATCAGGAACGTCCGAAGAAACAACGCCACACCGCAAAACGCATCTTCGACCGCTTGCGCGACGAGTACGATTTCACCGGCGGTTACACGATCGTCAAGGACTATGTTCGCGACAAGAAGCTCGGCGGGCAAGAGATGTTCGTGCCGCTGGTGCATCCGGCGGGCGATGCCCAGGCCGACTGCGGTGAAGCTCTGGTGGTCATTGACGGCGTACAGCGCAAGGCGCACTACTTGGTGGTCGATCTGCCGCCTAGCGATGACGCTTTCGTAAAAGCTTTCCCGGCCGCGACGACGGAAGCGTTTTGCGAGGGGCACAACGCAGCGTTTCGGTACTTCGGCGGCGTGCCACGCAGCATCCTCTACGACAACACGACCTTGGCGCTGGCGAGGATTCTGGGCGACGGCAGGCGCAAGCGGACCAGGGTGTTCAGTGAACTGCAGTCGCACTATTTATTCTCCGATCGTTTCGGGCGTCCGGGCAAAGGCAACGACAAGGGAAAGGTGGAAGGACTGGTCGGTTATGCCCGGCGGAACTTCATGGTGCCGGCGCCAAGGTTTCCAAGCTGGGAAGCGTTCAACGAGCAGCTCGAAGCGCAGTGCCTCAACAATCGTAAGCGGCGCTTGCGGCGGCACACCGAAACGATTGAGGAACGTTTCAAGCGTGACCGCCAAGCGTTGTTGCCCTTGCCGCCCACGCCCTATGACGCCTGCGACAAACGCACCACGCGGGTGACGTCGCTGTCATTGGTGCGCTATCGCGCCAACGACTACTCGGTGCCCACACGCTACGGACATCGCCAGGTGTTGCTGAAAGGCTACGTCGATGAAATCGTGATCTGTTGTGGCAGCGAAGAGATCGCGCGCCACCGGCGCAGTTACGAACGCGAAGAGTTGATCTTCGATCCGCTGCATTACCTAGCACTGCTGGAACGCAAGACCAACGCGCTCGATCAAGCGGCCCCGTTGGCGGGCTGGGAGCTGCCCGAACAGTTCCCGTGCTTGAGACGTTTGCTCGAGGCACGGTTGGGAAAGCCAGGCAAGCGCGAGTACGTGCAGGTATTGCGATGACTGGAGGACTTCCGATTCGAGCACGTTGCCGCGGCGGTGCGCCAAGCCTGCGAGTTGGGAGCGATTGGCTTGGATGCAGTCAGGCACTTAGTGCTGTGCCGCATCGAGCAACGGCCGCCGCGCTTGGACTTGACGAAGTATCCGCACCTGCCGGCAGCCCAGGTGGAGCAAACCTCCGCTGCGGACTATTTGGCACTGCCGGCACAAGGAGGGGGGTAATGGCGAGGTCGAAACTTCTGCTCGAAGCGCATTTGAAAGCGTTGCGGCTGCCAACCTTCCTGCGCGAGTACGACAAACTGGCGCGGCAATGCGCCGCCGAGAGCTTGGATTCGAGGAGCTTCCTGCAACAACTCTGCGAGCTGGAACTGCTCGACCGTGAACAGCGGGCCACCGAGCGCCGCAGCAAGGCCGCGAAGTTTCCCGTGACCAAGAGTCTGGACACTTTCGACTTCCCGTCCTTGCCGGCGTTGAACAAGAAGCTGGTGCTGGAACTGGCGCGCTGTGAGTTTATCGACCGCCGCGAAAACGTGCCGGCACTGGGTAATTCCGGCACGGGCAAAACGCACATCGGCTTGGCGTTGGGACTGGCGGCTTGTCAGCGCGGCTATCGAACACGCTTCACAACAGCGGCGGCACTGGTCAATGAGCTGCTCGAAGCCCGAGATGAACGGCGCTTGCTGCGATGTCAAAAGCAGTTGGCCAAGCAGGATCTGCTGATCGTCGATGAACTGGGCTACGTGCCGCTATCGAAGACCGGAGCGGAGTTATTGTTCGAAGTGTTTTCCCAGCGCTACGAACAGGGCTCGACGCTGGTCACCTCGAATCTGCCGTTTAACGAATGGACGGAGGTCTTCGGCTCCGAGCGGCTGACCGGCGCCCTGCTCGATCGCCTCACGCACCACGTTCATATTCTAGAGCTGAACGGCGAAAGCTTCCGTCTGATCCAGAGCAAGAAGAAGCGGGCTCACTCTTTGGGCTGACCCACCGGCCACTCGCCCGGTTTTCGTGGGACGGCCTCCACTACGCCTGGGCCGCCCTAAAGGGCGACCGCAGGCTCCGTTCCAGCCGTCCCACGAAAACCGCTACCCCTTCACCAACTGGTCTACTTTTGCTCCGCCGAAGTGGTCCAAATTTACTCCGCCCTTGACAGTTTTTACCGAGAAGGCGCGGATACTGGCCGACCGCGCCCTCGCACAACGTTCGAGCGTTCTTGGGCACGCGATCGCTCATGAGATTGGACACCTTCTAATCGGTCGAGCCGAACATTCTAGCGATGGCTTGATGCAGGCCCTGTGGAGCCCCAGGCAACTCCTGCGGGCCACTGGGCTTCCAATGAGATTCACTAAGAAAGACGCACACCGCCTGACTCGCAACGCATTGGCGCGAGTCGACTCACAGAACCGCACTTGAGGCCCCGCATTCGCCCGGGTCAACTGGCCGCGCGATACCTAATGGGAACAAACGCTGCCACAACCGATGCTCAAAGGGCCCGCTAGAACCCATGCCAGAGGGCTCTAATGCCCTGTTTATAGGCTTTTAGCGATTTCGACAGGTTCCCAGTTGGGCGGAAAAATAATTTTGAGTGGCTATGCTTCAAGGCCAGATTTTGCCTAGGACAAAAAGGACAAAAAGGGGACGATGCCCTTTTTGTCTGCTTTCAAGTGCCGATCACGAACAACATCCATTATATCAGTAGGTTACGATCCCGCGGTGGCCGCGTCTTGTCCAATACAAGATGAGCCTGAAGGGGAGGGCGATTCCAATACAAGATGAGCCTGACGGGGATCCGTTGGGTGGTCAGGAACAGAGCAGCTGCGGGCGATGGGAGTCGCCGTGCAGCAAGCCGAATCGCTGAGTCTGGAGCAGATCGAGTGTTTTCTCGACGGGTGCCAATCCGTCGCCTTCGAGGGCGGCAATCGAAGCGACAAATATGCGCTCGTCGAAAGCGTCTTGAAGCGGCATCACTATGCCGACCAGAAGCGCTCCGTCAAGGGTCTCCTGCGGCGTTATCTCGCTAAGCTCACGGGCTTAAGCCGCGCGCAACTCACCCGCCTGATCGGACAGTTCTTGCACACGCGTTGCGTCCGTCCGAGGGCCTATCGGCGGCGCCGTTTTCCCAGCAAGTACACACGCGCCGACAGCGTCTTACTGGCGCACGTCGATCGAGTTCATCAGCGCCTCTCGGGGCCGGCCACCCGCCGCATTCTCCAACGCGAGTTCCAGATCTACGGCCGCAAAGAGTTTCGACGCCTGGCCGAATTGTCCGTGGGCCAGCTGTACAACTTGCGAAAAAGAGCCGTCTACCAACGTCACAGTTTGCATCTCGACAAGACCCGTCCCACGCCCGTTGCGATCGGCGAACGCCGCCAACCCGAGCCGCGAGGACGTCCGGGCTACCTGCGCATCGACACCGTGCACTCGCCCGAACAGGAAGGCGAAAAAGGCGCCTACAGCATCAATGTGGTCGACGAAGTGACGCAGTGGCAGGCCGTCGGCTGCGTCCAACGCATCAACGAAAATCACCTCATTCCCTTGCTGGAAGGCCTTTTGGAACAATTTCCATTTATCGTTCGCGGCTTTCACTCCGACAATGGCAGCGAATTCGTCAACCATCAAACCGCTAAACTGCTCGAGAAGTTGCGAATTGAATTTACGAAGTCTCGCGCGCGCCGTTCGAACGACAATGCCTTGGTCGAAACCAAGAACGGCGCGGTGGTGCGCAAGTGGATGGGCTACCAGTTTTTGCCCTCGGAAGCGACGCAGGCGATCGACACCTTCTACCGCCAGTGGCTCAACCCGTACTTGAATTTTCATCGCCCATGCGCTTTCGCCAGCGAGCGCCGAGACCGCCGCGGCAAGTTGCGCAAGGTGTACGCCGAGTGGAGCACGCCGTGGGAAAAGCTGCTCAGCCTGCCCGCCGAGCAGCGCGGCCTGCGCGCGGATCGCTCGCTCAAGAAGCTCCAAGCGCGAGCGGACACTTGTTCCGACACCGAGTTTGCCGAGCAACTCGACGCTCAGCGCAACGAACTGCAACGCGTCTGCAAAGACCTCGCGATCTGCTGGCGCACGCGCTAGACAACGCCCCGACCCGAGGCGTTGTCGGCTCCTCCGGCCCACGTCCGAAGACGGCCGTGGGGTCTCGCCTGGGATGGCTGCAAAGGGGGACTGGGGCTGCCGCCCCTTCCCCCTTATGCAATCCCCCTCACCCCGCCCTACGGGCCCCACAACGGGCTTCAACCTCAAGCCCCAATCCGAGCTATAATCCCTCCTGCCCACAGCTACCTTCGCCTGCCTCCTGCAGGCTCATCTTTCGATTGGAAAAGAGGGCCGATAGCCTTTGGTTGGGAGGGCGGCCGCGATGACCGGGTTTGAGATTTCGCTTGAAGCGACCTTCGAGCTCCTTCACGAAATCCGCCGAACCAAACGGGGCGCCGCACTGCGTCGCGTGACGCAGCCGGCCAAGCGTCGCCGCCTCGATCGTCAGGGACAGTCGCCCCTTCCAATCAGCAATCGCTCGGATCGAGCGAAACTCGGCCCAGTCGAGCAAGTCGGACTCGTCTTTTGTCGTCTCATGCGCTGCGGCGCTCGACCGCTGGTAGGCCGTTGCCTCACCGACCAGCCCCGCGCGCAGTGGGTTGCGATCGACGTAGGCGAGCGCGTCGACGAGGTGGTCAGCCCCTAAAGCACATGAAAAGAAACGACTTTGCCATAGACGACGGCTGCGCCTGTAGCGTCGGTTGAACTCCTGCGCGTAACGTGCGTGCGTACCTCCGACGAGCCGCACAAGCGAGTCGGGTTGGCGCGGCACCGCGATGAGATGCACGTGATTGGTCATCCAGCACCAACCGAGCAGCGAGACACCGCACGCTTGGAGCTGTTCTTGGAGCAGATTCTGGTAGCGGCGCCGGTCTTCGTCTGACAGGAAGACGTCTTGGCGATTATTGCCGCGATGAGTGGTGTGATGCGGTACGCCGACCGCCACCACCCGCGCTTGACGGGTCATGAAACTGAGTCAACGACCGTATCTCACAACTTCAGGCGGACCCCAAAAGGGCATCGTCCCCTTTTCTCCCGAGGCGGCGGCGAGTTTGCGCGAGGGTCTCGAGGAGTGTTTCACGATCAATCGCCTGGGATTGCCGCCGTCGTTGCATCGTTGTCTGGCGACGACCAACATCGTCGAGAGCCCGAACGCGGGCGTGCGGCGCAAGACACGTCGCGTGACGCGCTGGAAGGATGCTTCGATGGTGCGCCGTTGGGCGGCGGCGGCATTCCTGGATACCGAGAAAAACTTCCGCAAGATCATGGGCTATAAGGATCTCTGGATGCTCGAAGCCGTCCTCAATCCAATCGACTCCGCCCCGCAAAACGCCGCCTAGTACAATGCCCCTCTACACCGCCGCTCCTCAACCCTCAACTACGACTGGGACTAGCTCATATGAGGTATGTCGTCCTATGGAACTTGACTGCCAATGGCTGTCTATTAGGTTTTCCTGCTTTGGGAGCAGGAGGTCCGGGGTTCAAATCTCCGCGCCCCGACCAACCTTTCGCATTATTTTCACTTTCTTAGGTACGCCTGCGTGTGCCGCGCACGAATTGCCTGCTTACCCGTCGGGATCCAAGGGTCGGAGGTAAGTCGAGGCCGCAATTCTCGGCGCTTCGAAACTTTGGGTGTCAAACATGTCGAGTCCTTCTAGAACACTTTCGAAGAAATCGAGCTAGTCCCAGTCGTAGTTGAGGGTTGAGGAGCGGCGGTGTAGAGGGGCATTGTACTAGGCGACTTTCGGTTCGGCGGAGTCGGTTGGATTGAGGACGGCTTCGAGCATCCAGAGATCCTTATAGCCCATGATCTTGCGGAAGTTTTTCTCGGTATCCAGGAATGCCGCCGCCGCCCAACGGCGCACCATCGAAGCATCCTTCCAGCGCGTCACGCGACGTGTCCTCCGCCGCACGCCGGCGTTCGGACTCTCGACGATGTTGGTCGTCGCCAGACAACGATGCAACGACGGCGGCAATCCCAGGCGATTGATCGTGAAACACTCCTCGAGACCCTCGCGCAAACTCGCCGCCGCCTCGGGCCAGTCGCCCGCGTACCATTCGGCCAGCTTCTTGAGCCGCGCTTGACCGTCCTTGGCTTCGAGCCGCCAGGCCGCGCGGATTGCCGCTTTGGCCTGATCCTGTTCGGCCTTCGGCAGCCTGTCGAGAACGTTGCGCAGCTTGTGGGCGCGACAACGCTGCACCGGGGCGTCACCAAAGATTTTGTGCACTGCCGCGCGTAAAGCCTTCGATCCATCGAGTACAAAAAGCCTCTTTTTCGCGGGCGAGACTCCACGCTCGACCAAGCCTGTCAACAGGTCCTCGGCCGCCGCCGCGTTCTCCGTCGCCGCGTGTTGCAAGCCCAGTACGTGCTTGTTCCCTTCCGCGTCCACCCCCACGGCCGCTAAAACCGTGTGTCCCGAGAAAATCAGGCCGTCCACGTAGATCACCAGCAAGTCCACGTCATCGAAACGGCGCGCGAATAGTTCGTCGATTTTCTTTTCCGCAGCCTCGATGGTGTCGCGACTTATCGCCGATTTAGACACGCCGACGGTGTCGGCCATTTCGCCGATTACTCCCGCATACTGACGCGTCGAGACGCCTTTCATCAAGATATCCAGCATGCGCGAGCCTAGCCGCTCGTCGTCTTGCAGGGATTCGTAGGCGGGCACTTTGACCTCGCCGCCGGAGCGTTTGCGCAAGCGCGGCTTGGCCACCCGCAGCTTGCGATCGCTTAGATTCACGCGGCCCGATTGCCGTCCCCAGCGCAGCACGTCGCCGTCGCGCTTCTTGCCGGGTTGGGCGAGTTCGCCTCCGGTGACCTGCTGGGCAGAGAGTTCGAGCACGGCTTGGATGGCGGCGCGGCCGGTGACGTCGATGACCTCGTCGACGGCTCCCTGGCATTGTTCGATGAGTTCGACGAGGGGCAGCATGAGCTGCGCGTTTTGGCTGAGCAGACGCGTGAGCTCCTCGGGCCTCAGCCGCTGCTGCTTGGCGGAATCAAGAATGTGATACGGTTTCTTCACGGCGGTTCTCCTTTGTGGTTAAAGATTTGCTCGATTCTCCCAGAGAACCAAGCTTGAGAACCGCCGGCCCTTTATCCCCCAACTGAGCTCGGGACAATTTCAAGAAATCAGAAACTGCCGTTACAGTGGTCGATCGCGGAATTGCAAGCTAGCTCGGAATCGTCTCAATCCATCCTCGTCTCGTCACTACGCCCAACGCGGGCGCACCTGATCGACGATTACAGCAAGGTGCGCCAGGCGGTCCACGCTACCAAGGCCTTGAGCCGGAGGATGTGTTACGATTTCGCACGGAGGCGGCGGAGATCGACTTTCGCTTCTAGTGTCGATCTCGTTCGCAGCGCTCCGCGATAGCCCAGAAAGGCCCTATGGATTTCATTATCCTCAGTGGTGATCAGGCGATTTTCGATGCGCCCTTTCCGCCGGCTATTGTCGTGCCCGTGCCGGGGACGATCTCGGGAACGGCACAAGCCCAGTCCAACCAGATTGCGGCTTGCGTGGAAGGCGACGAAGCGAGCGTCGTCGTGCCCGGCGCCGCCTACATCAGCGGCGGGTTCAGCGTTCCCGGCGTCGGCACATTGACGATCGCCTCGCTGGGTGTTGACCAGGTAGCGACTCAGGGAAAGTCTGGCGGTAGGGCACTGATCTTGAAAGGCTCGAAGTTCCAGGCCAAGTTCCAAGTCTCGGCGCCGGCGACGAATCCGGTTTCCGGGATTACGGACCCGGTTCCGATCTACAACGGGACCGGGAGCTTCGTCACGACGAACGTTGTCCTGAAGGCTGTTTAACCGTTTGTCAGCCTAAACTGAAGACAGCCCCGGCATTCGAGCGGCATGCGGAGAACCTCTCTCCATTTGGATGGAAGTCGAGGCTGAAGGCGTGGTCGCCCAGCTCGCCAATGCGCGCCAAATGGCGGCCGCCGGCGAAGTCCCAGAGGTCTAGAGCACCGTCTTGGAACGATCCCGACAGTAAGAGGCTGCCGTCAGCAGAAAAGCACAGTTCCGAGGCTTGGAGGTTCAACGCTGCTGGAGTGCTGATCTCGCGCAGTTTTGTTGCAGATTCAACATCGTACACCCCGATTTGAGAGCCCAGGTCGACCGCGATGATCGGCAGATGTGGATGGAAGACCAGCGGAATGCCGCCGGAAAGCCCTAGACGGCGTGCGGCGTCGGGAGGTTGGTCGAGGCGGTTAATGTGAACGTCGAACGACATATCGCGGGCGGCGATCCAGCGGCCGTCGGAGCTAAAGGACAACGCTTCCGCCGGAACTTCACTTGCGATGACGGTGGCAATAGCGTCGCCGGAACGGGCGTCCCACAGCCGGACTGCGCCTTCCCGATCCGCAACCCCAATAACCGTCCCCGCGGGGTCCGCGGCCAGAGCGGCGACTACGCCAGGATCGAAGCTCGCAACTAGCTCGAAGTCTTCAATGCGGCGGACTTCGACGCGGTCACCGCCGGCTCGGTCACGCGCCGGGAAGGCGAAGTGGTCTGGTCCCACGCGGCGCATCGGCAGAGCGTCGATCGGTTCTTCTAAAAGCCAGATCTCGTCCTCGCTTTCCAGGTCGGCCAGAGAAAACTCCGTTCCGGAGCGGGTGCTGCCGCCGAGCAGAATGCGGCTGCCGGCGTCGACGAACAGTACCTGGCCGATGTCCGGAAGGGAGTGTGTTTGTTCGATTTGCATCAGCGCGGCAGCGATTGGTTAGCGCCAGTTCTTGAACAAAACGCCCACGTCGGCTTCGTGGGGGTGCTTGCCGGGACCGGTAAAGGCAGGGCCTACATGCTTCGGATTATACGTCGCGCCCTCAGCTCCTTTTGAGCGGTTCAGGCTCATGTGCATCAGCGCGAGGTTGCCGGCCCCTCCGGCGATTCTGTGCCGAGTGGGCTGGGTTGTATTAAAGCCGCCGTCCGCCCAGTGCTTTGCTAGCGGGAGCGTGTGGTCAACATCGTACTCGTTTCTGGCGAGGTAGGTATTTTTCTTCGATTTCTTGAAGTTGTTGCGGTCGGCCGCCGGGCGGATCTCATCGGTGACGAGCCCATTCCACGCAGAAAGGTCGATTGGAAGTTTCTTGGCTTCGTCGATTGCAGTGGAAATTATCGATTTCGCCGCCGTCCAGATTGCAGTTGATTGGGAACCAAAGCCGGAACCACGTATATAGTAGTTCTGCCGGATATTTTTACCCGACCACGACGCGGGTAGCTCGCGCACCGGTGGGACGCCCGCGAGAGTATATTTGGCCCGGGCTCCGCTGATCTCGACAAACAAACCGCCACTGGCAATCAGCCGGTTAAGGATGTCCTGCACGCGACCGGGCGTGAAGATTCCGGGGTCTTGCGGTAGGCCTTGAATCGTGCTGCTCTGAAGCCAGGCGGTCAGATCCGCCAAGCGGAACTTCTTCTTGAACCGCGGGCTCGATCGGCCTTTCGACAAGACGTGCTGCGTACCGAGGCGAACCACATCGGCGTTGGAGACTTCAGACGTGAAGACGTTCTTGCCGGACTGGAGTTCGATGATCTTGTTGCGCCGGCCGAATTGGAGGTCTTTGTCGGTTTGGCCTTGCTCAAGCTTGAAGCGAGACTTCCACGTTGCCGCGGTAAACCCACCTGGGCCGTTGAAGGCTTTGAGCGCCCGGGCCTGGCCGAAGCGCTCCGGCGTGGCGGTATCATCCGAGGAAACGCCTTCGGTTGACATCAAGATAATCAACTGGGTCGAAAGCTTCTTGAGTTCCTTCTCGACGTCCGAGTCTTCGCGCTCGGCCTCTGGAAGCTTGGCTTTGTCTTTGAGCAGCTTGATAATTTTCTTGGACTTTTTGTTGATGCGAGTGTTAAGCGCTTTAGCCTTCTTGGCTGCGGCTTTGAATCGATCGTCCTTCTCCGCGGCCGTAATGACGTTGGCCACGGGACCGGGGTTTTTTGACGCCACCATGGCGACACCGGTGCTCGGATCGATCCCGAGGGTGTGGGGTCTCTCGGCGGACGAGAACGGGATGACTTCGCCGATTTCACCGTCTTTGAGCTTCGCTCGATTCTCCTCCCGAACCTTCTTCGATCCCCCGTTTTTCTTCTGGAACTTCGCCATCAGCTTTCGCACGATCGGCTTGAGTTTCTTTAGCAGCCACTCCATACCGCGCTCGATGGGGCGGCGCAGGGTCTTGAGGATGCGGCGCACCTTGTCGTCTAGCTTGCCGAGGCGCAGGAGCTTCGCCAGGAAGTCGATTGCGACCACCAAAAAAGTCTTGTGCGCCTTCACGACAATGGCTGAGATGGCCCCAACTTGTCCCTTGACGGCAAGCTCAACTGAGCTCAGGAACGCATTGACGATCTCCACAATGCGGTCGATGTTGTCGACTAAGAAACGGACGCCCGCGTAGATTGCCTGCACCGCTTTGATGAAGGCGCCTATGGGAGTAAAAAGAGTGGCAATGAAGGCTAGGACCTTCTTGATGGTCTCGTAGAGAACCGTGGTCTTGATCTTGTCGAAGACTTCGTTGAGCTGCGTACTGAGCAGCTCTTTGATGTGGGCCCATAGGGCGCCGACTCCGCCCATTTTTACGAGCTGAAAGATTTCCAATCCTTTTTCGCCAACGGCCTCGCCCTTCTCGATCAGCGCAACCGCCTTCTTGCCCCAGACTCGCCCGGCGATTTTCTTGAACGTTTCAAAGCTTAGAGATAGGACTTGGGAGACCAAGCTGAAGATGCCGGCCGGATCGAACTTGGCCGGCATCTGGATAGCGGGCCCCGCCACTGTTCCTCGAATCCAGTCGAAGAATGCGCCGAGCAGGTGCTCGTCAATTTGGCTGATGAATGCCTTGAAGCCCGCCGAAATTCCCTTGCCGAGGTTTTCGAGGAAGCGAATCGGGTGGCGCAAGATATCGCTGATAACGTCTCCGATTCGCGACAGGATGGACCACAGGAGTTCGCCGAGCTTCTTGACCGTGGTCGCCACCGCGGCGATGGCGTCAATGGCGCCGCCGATCCAGCCGCGGCTGACTTCTTCCTTGATCGTATCGAACGATTCGCGCAGTGACTTGACGTTGCTCACATACGTTGAGGCGAGTGATTCGGCGAGCTCCTTTTGTTTTTCGTCGACGCTCTCCTCGAGCATGTCGTAGCGGGCGGTAAACATTTCGAGAGCGCCCTTGGCCAATTTTTGCTGGTTCTCGTCCAAACTATCGAAACAGTTCTGCTGATCGGTCTTGCCCTTTCTAATGCGGGTCAGCGCGGCGTTGAGCTGGCGGGCGATGATGCGTGCGATTCGGTCGAGGGTGTCGTTCATCGTCGACAAGAACCGCTCTTTCTCTTCGCGGAATGCCTTCTCGATGGCCTCGGTGTCTTCGCCGAATAGCCAATCGTCGACCACTGTGAATCCGTAGATGTCGTCTAGTTTGGATTCGACTTTGCTCTCGAAAGTTCTCTTGGCGGCGTCGGCGTCGGCGGTGAAGATGTCATTGACGTCCGTCGCGAGGTCGTCAAGGATCTTGTTGACATCTATTTTGGTCTGGCTATAGATTCCTTCGAATTTTTGATGGATCACTCGTTGCGCAAGCTGGTCAGTCGTCGCGGTTACGGTCTGCGCGGCAAAGACGCCGCTGAAGGACTCTTGGCGTGTGTCGAACATGCCGCCCAAGCCTTTCTTCCCTGCTTTGGCGGCCTTGCCTTGAGCGGCGGCTAGGGTCTGGCCCTCTTGTTCGCGGTAGCGCTCGGGCGCTTGCGCGGCTTGGCTCTGCGCCTCTTTCTTGGTCTCGAGGGTTTTAACGAAGTCCGGTTCGTTCGATTGCGCCAGTTGATCTTCAGTTAGATCCTCGTCGGCCATTTTTTTGTCGAGAGAGGCGCTTTCCTTCGCCATCGAGATTTCCCAATCGGCACGCGGCTTGGGAGCAGCAGTGGCGCGCCTGATGGAGGCGGGAGGCTCGCCAGTGGGGTCGGCCTTGATATCAGCGGGGGTGTCGGGGGTGACGTTGGAAGGGGGCGGCTGGTCGACCTTGACCTGGTTGGAGATGCCGGCGCCGACTTTTTTGTTTTGGGTCTCGACTTCTTGCCGAACGTCCTCCTTCATCTTCTCCAGGGGCTTGTCGCGCTTGAAGCGCTTGGCCCCGGATTCATTTTTGGGAAGCTCTCTTTTGATCCGATCGACATGAGATTGGAAGAGCTTCTTGAAAGTCTCGGGAGTGAATCGAGCTTCCTCATCGGTCTTGCGGCTATTTTCGTGCTCGTCGTCGGCGGCGTTGATCTGGTCGAGATGGCCGAGGCGGTCGTTCTTGCTTTGCTGCTCATCGACGGGCAGGTAGCCACCCTGTGTCGTCTGCTCACCTTTTTGGGAGGCCGGTGCGTGGTCGCTTTGAGCGTTCCGCGCGCGCTTGGTCTGCCTCAGCGTGGCTTGGAACTGGGGGTCTTCGGCGGGAGACGTTGGTGCTCGTTCGGGAAGGGCTGGTTCGTCTTCGGCGGGCTGCTGTTCGGCGCTCGTCGCGCCCGGCCGGGCCGGCGCGGCTGGTGTCGGAGACGCTTGACGTGTTTCGGCGACGGTGTTCGGCGGATCAGTGGCTGAGGTCGATCCGCCGGCGGGTGTCTGTCGCGTCTGCGTTGCTGTGTCTACCTCCCCCGCGCTGGGACGACTCGCCAGCTCGGCGGCGATAGTGTCGGGCGAGAAGGTACGCGGCGAGGCCGCAGGCAGGGAAACAGTTGCGTCATCGAGCAGAGCCAGAGGGCGATCGCCCTGCCGGGGCACGAGCTGCGACGGGGAGGAAATCGACTGATCGCTGTCGCGGCGAGTCAGCGTCCAGCGTGTTTCAATTCCTTGCGTGCTTTGCTGTGCGGCTAGTTCTAGTCTGTAGGCGGCTGACTCGATCGTGCGACTGGTAGCGGCGGCCGGGAGGCTGTCCAGCGTAAACACGCCGACCGTGGCGTCGTCGCCGGCCAACCCCTGGCGAAGCAGGTCGACGGCAATACTGACAATAGATGGAGGCGCTGACGGCGTGCGGAGCTGGAAGAGTTCGCGCAGCTCATCGAGCAGTGCCAAGTCCGCACGAGGGGTGGGCTCGCCGCCCTCGGGCTGAAAGACCTCGCGCTGCACGCTGTGCAGCCCTCCGCGCTGCTGTAGGACGTGGGTGAGCTCGTGGGCGATCAGGTGGCGTCCCTGGTCGGCGTTTGGGCGGTACTCCCCACTGCCGAAGACGAGATGCCGGCCCACCGTGAATGCGCGCGCGTTAGCCTGCTTGGCCAAGGCGGCTGGACCAGGCCCGGTGTGGACCCGAACGTCACCGAGACCGCGGCCAAAGCGGCTCTCCATGAACTGGCGTAGGGGCGCGTCGAGCGGACGGCCGCCCCCGGCGCGGAGCGCGCTGAGGCTAGTTTCGAACGAGCGCGTGACGCAGGGCGCTCCACGGCGATGGCTCTTGGCCTGGGCCTCCTCTTCCTGGCGCTGCAGCGAGGCGGTCTGGGCTTCTTCCTCTTCTTCACCCTGCCGGCGTTGGAGCGCGGAGGTCTGGAGTTGCTCTTCCTCTTCTTGGCGCTGCAATGAAAAGGTTTGCGCCTCTTCCTCTTCTTCCTGACGCTGCAGCGGGGAGGTCTGCAGCGCTTCCTCCTCCTCTTCCTCCTGGCGCTGCAATCGTGATCGATCGCCCGGCGCGGAGCCAGAGGCCGCTCCGGGAACGCGCGTCTGCTTCTCGGGCATATGCATCACGCGGTCTGCAATGCTGTCGGCCTCTTGTTCAAAGCGGTCGTTGGGCTCGTTGATTGTCAGCTTGGCTTGCAGAAGTGGCTTGGCAGACCTGGGGCGCGCCTTGGTCAAGCGTTTTGGCGCACCAGATTCGGCCCCTTTCGCGGAGGCGAGGGATGTTGCCGGCTTTTTCGCTGCCAAGACTGCCATGTGTCTTGCCTACCTCCTACGAACCGCCCGGTAGGGCGCATTGAGCTCGAGCATGTAGTCCACAAAGCGCCGGGTGGTGCGCACTTTCTTCCAGCGGCCGGCCAACATGATCTTGTGCATTCTGGCGTTGTTGGTCGCGATTCGAGCGGCTACTACGCCCGAGCGGTGGTAGTCGCGCGACAGGATCTCACCGTACTTCAAGATCAAGCCCTGACCGCGATTCGCCGGGGTTAGGAACGCCGCCACGATCCACATCACCGATTCGAGGCCATTGCCTACGTCGAGCGTGCTTTCACGGGCCGAAATGTATCCGATCCGCTCCTGGTCTTTGAGCAGAATGAACGAGCGAACGCGACGCGAGCGAGGAGCAGGGAGATCGAGTTGAGTCGCCCACGCCTGGACCCAGGGCAGATCGGCGGCCGCAACGGGCCGCACGCCGAGAGCGGGGGCGGCAACAGACGAAGAGCGCGCCGAAGCCGTGGCCGCCGCCCGCCTCTTTTCCAATTGAAAGATGAGCCTGAAGGAGAGAGGCGAAGCAGCTGCGGGTTGAGGGGGATTATAGCGTGAGTTGAGGTCGGCGGCTACAGCTATTTGTGGCTTCGTAGGGCGGGGTGAGGGGGATTGCATAAGGGGGAAGGGGCGGCACCCCAGTCCCCCTTTGCAGCCATCCCAGGCGAGACCCCACGGCCGTCTTCGGACGTGGGCCGGAGGAGCCGACAACGCCTCGGGTCGGGGCGTTGTCTAGCGCGTGCGCCAGCAGATCGCGAGGTCTTTGCAGACGCGTTGCAGTTCGTTGCGCTGAGCGTCGAGTTGCTCGGCAAACTCGGTGTCGGAACAAGTGTCCGCTCGCGCTTGGAGCTTCTTGAGCGAGCGATCCGCGCGCAGGCCGCGCTGCTCGGCGGGCAGGCTGAGCAGCTTTTCCCACGGCGTGCTCCACTCGGCGTACACCTTGCGCAACTTGCCGCGGCGGTCTCGGCGCTCGCTGGCGAAAGCGCATGGGCGATGAAAATTCAAGTACGGGTTGAGCCACTGGCGGTAGAAGGTGTCGATCGCCTGCGTCGCTTCCGAGGGCAAAAACTGGTAGCCCATCCACTTGCGCACCACCGCGCCGTTCTTGGTTTCGACCAAGGCATTGTCGTTCGAACGGCGCGCGCGCGACTTCGTAAATTCAATTCGCAACTTCTCGAGCAGTTTAGCGGTTTGATGGTTGACGAATTCGCTGCCATTGTCGGAGTGAAAGCCGCGAACGATAAATGGAAATTGTTCCAAAAGCCCTTCCAGCAAGGGAATGAGGTGGTTTTCGTTGATGCGTTGGACGCAGCCGACGGCCTGCCACTGCGTCACTTCGTCGACCACGTTGATGCTGTAGGCGCCTTTTTCGCCTTCCTGTTCGGGCGAGTGCACGGTGTCGATGCGCAGGTAGCCCGGACGTCCTCGCGGCTCGGGTTGGCGGCGTTCGCCGATCGCCACGGGTGTCGGTCGAGTCTTGTCGAGATGCAAACTGTGTCGCCGGTAGACGGCGCGTTTGCGCAAGTTGTAGAGGTGTCCCACCGACAGTTCGGCAAGGCGTTCGAACTCCTTGCGGTTGTAGATTTGGAACTCGCGCTGGAGAATGCGACGCGTCGCCGGCCCGGAGAGACGTTGCTGTACTTGGTCGACATGCGCCAGGAGAACGATGTCGGCGCGGCTGTACTTGGTGGGGAAGCGGCGCCTTCGATAGGCTGTCGGCCGAACGCACTTTTCGCGCAAAAACTGCCCGATGAGGCGAGTCAATTGGGCGCGGCTTAAGCCGGTTAGCTTGCTCAGGAAGCGTCTCAACAATCCTTTAACCGAGCGCTTCTGGTCGGCATAATGATGCCTCTTCAGGACGCCTTCGACGAGCGCGTATTTATCCGCTCGACTTCCGGCCTGGAACTCGACGGACCCACACCCGTCGAGAAAACTCTCGATCTCATCGAGACTCACTGATTCGGCTTGCTGCACGGCGACTCCCATCGCCCGCAGTTTGCCTGTTCCTAATCGACCTTGCCCAAATTACCTCCAGGCTCATCTTGTGTTGGAATCACCCCTCCCTTCAGGCTCATCTTGTATTGGACAAGACGCCCGCGGTCGAGCCTGCGCACAGCCGCACGGGTCGCGGATTATGCGGGTGCGCGAGACGGAAACGGTCTTAACCCGCATCTCTCACCACCTGAGGGCGAACGCAGCCGATAGGAGCGCTACTACTTCGTTGCGCTCTATCGTCGTGCTCGATGGACCTCAAAAGTGCGCCTCCGCGCGCCAACCGTCGCCCGCCTCGTATGGACGTAACGCTCTGGCACTTTCGCTCGCCACTTGCTGAGAATTGCGGGTTAACCATCAGACGTTCCCCGAACGAACACTGCCATGACAGCCTCGAATGTAAACGTTTGGGATTCGCCTACCGACAAGCCTAGACAACTGTTGCACAGCGTCGCAAAGAGCTGATTCGCCATGCCGCGGACACTGGAGAGCGACACCAGGTCAGACCGGGCGGCCTCAACCGCAGGCCTCAGCCAGACCAAGTTGCTGCGATCAACCCGCTCGCCCGGCGCCTCGGAGGGAGGTTCATCCGAGCTCGGAGTGAACGTATTGCAGGTCGAAGCGAAGCTCAAATGCGTCGTCGTATTGCTGGTGGAGGAAACAAGTAGGCCGCCAAGGGTCAGTAGAGAGATCAACGCGTCGTTCACGCCTTCTGAGACCCGGTTGTGGCTAGTGCTGGCCGTCGCGCCGACCACGACTTCGTGGGCGCTGATGCGCGGTTGGCGGCCGAGCGTATTGCCGCCGCTCTTCTTCACGCCCGGGTCCTCGACGTTGAGCGCGAATTGATTGCCGTGGCAGGTTACATCGTCAAGTGAGCAAATCCCCACGGAGAAGCCCGTCGCCAAGCCGGAGCTGACGTTGCTCGGTTCGATCCAGTTCAGCGTGACGTGATTATTGTTGAACAGTACGCGCCCGCCTTGCCCCAGCTGTGCCTCGGCGCCCGCTGAGCTCGCGTCTCGTTGCAGGTATTCCGGCGTCCGAGCCGGCATCAGCCAGCGGTCAGGCGACGGCTCGTCCGGCCGCAGATCGACCGTCTCCCAGGGAGCGCCGATGTTGGTGACCTTTACGGCTTGCGCTACGCCGGGCTGCTGCGAGGTGGCGTTATTACCTTGGGAAAGCAGGTAGTTCCCCTCGACGAGAACCGGCCCGGTCGCCCGCACCGCCAGCGCGCCGCCGTTGGGATGCTCGACGATATTGCCTAGGATTCGCAGCGAGCTGCCAAGCGCATCGGACTGGTCCGGCGTAGGCTGGTCCGAAGCTATTCCGGCAAGAGAGACGAATATTCCGGCGCGAGTGGAATCGGCCGTGGGGAGCGCCCCCGACTGACGCAGGCCGTTGTTCTGGATGCGGTTGCTCTCGATCACGACTCCGTTGCCGTAGAGGATCGAGATGCCGGAGATTTGCTCGGGGGAGCCAGTCCCGTTGTCGCGGATCTCGTTGTCGCGAATAGTGATGAGCTCGCCATCGACGAGCGCGATCCCGGCGGGCGGAATTTGGGAAACGACGAATTGCCCGAAGGCCTCTTCTTCGCCAGGCTCGAGCTTCTTGACCTTGGAGACAGGCGAGCGCTCGCGGAGGCTGGTCGACTGGTCGACGTTGTTGAAGATGCGGTTGCGCTCGATCGAGATGTGGTCAGTCGTAATCCGATCGGCCTCGCCTTCGTCAGCCAGTGGAAGCATGGTGAGCACAGAGATGCCGTTGGCCGCCATACTCTCGATCGTGTTGTCGACGATCCGGATGTGGCTGAGATCGCCGGCCGTTTCGGCTTCGAAGCTGACTTCCTCGACCTCGATCGGCTGCACCGTCGCGACGGTAGGCTCACAAGGTTCTTGCGGGTCCTGTAGGCCGGCCCCGGCCCCAAAGTCTGTGCGAGTAGTGGTTTCTGAAACCCAGATCAAGCTGCCCAGCGTAATGCCGTGTCCAACGCCGCCGGCGATACGATTGCGGCGGACGGTGATGTGTTCCGAATCGCCGCCGATCTGCAAACCGCCCCAGCAGCTAGACGTGGCGTTGCCCGCCGGCAGACTCTCGATGCGGCAGCCCTCGACTACGATGTTGGAGCCGCGCACACACAGGGCGGCGTCGTCGCTGAGCGAGCCGTTCATCGATAGCCGGCAGTCGCGGACGGCGGCATCGTCCACACCGCGAAGGTCGATGCAACTGCGAGTGTTGCCGCCGAGGCCCTCACGTTGATCGGCCGCGATCTCAAGCCCCTCAAGAGTGATACCGCTTCTCGGCGCCGAACCTTCTGGGGCGTCGTCGACCCGAACGCCGACTTGACCGGCGGTCGACAGGGTCAAATCCCGCAGTTCAACGCTTGAGGCGCGAATCAGGAACAGAGCTCCCGTAGGATCTTCTCCGGGCGGCGTACTGATTTGCGTCTGCGAGCCGCAGCCTTCAATAGTCACCTCGTCAACGCCTACGACGACCTCTTCGCTGTACGTTCCAGGGAGAACGCAGACCTTGCCGCCTTCCTGGGGCAGATTGTCGACCGCATCCTGGATCGATTTGTAGTCGTCGATTGAGGTGACTCCGTCACCGACAGTGTGTGTGCAGCAGCCGTCTCGATCGACTAGAGGACGAAAGCGCTGACGGCAGTCCGAGATCGCTTCTACGACCTCAGCGTTGGCATCTTCGCCGGGCCCGGGAGGCCTGAACGTGATCAGCGACAACGGCGTGTAGAAATGGCCGGGTCCGTGCGGTCCTACGCCGCCGGTTTGCGTCAAATCCCACGGGACGATGATGTGTGGGGTATTCGGACGCACGGCGACGACCCAGTAGTCACCAGGATTTCCAGAGCCGGTGAACCGCGGGTTCAACCCCTGGCGCAGCAGCAGGTTGTGGGGACCCGCAACATCGAGCAGCAGCGGATCGGCGGCGTCGTCGAGCCGGTGCCAGATTCGCATGTACAGGTAACGGCCGTTGGGGTCGTTATCGTTCGGAAGCTGCGGGCGGTCCGGGTGCGAGGCGTCCCATTCGGACGTCAGCGCCTGGAGTTGCTGGGCGTCGACCGCAGTCAGGCCGAAGGAGTTCGAGTCGGGGTCAAAGCCTTCATCCACGCGCAGGAACGCGCCGGGTTCTTGAGCGACCTTCTGGCCGTTGTCGAGCAATGAGCCCCAGGGAAGGAACTCGACCACAGTGTTGCGGAGCGGCCAGTGCGCCTCGTCGCGCGGCTCGGTCAGCATCTCGACCCGCACCGCGCCACCGTCGGGATCTGCGACCCGGACACGGTAGATTGGCGAGGCGTTATCGACGGCCCAAACGTAGCGGTCCGGCGCTACCATCATGATACGGATCGCTTGGTTGGCGGCGCCGAGATAGCGGCCGGGGTCGTCTGGGGAGCACGGGGCGCAGGCGTCGAGAGCCTCCCCCGGCACGAAGCTGAGGCGGAGCCGCGCTGAGGACGTCAGCCGGACTCCGGCCGCGTCGAATGTTCCTCCCGCTGCGTTCTCGATGCGCTGACGAACGCTCGTCCACGCCGTGAAGCAGTCGTCGCCGTTCTCGACCTCATCGACGAGCACGTGTGCCATGCGCCGAACGCGAGTGGAGGTATCGATACCACCGAGGGCGCGCTCGCGCAGCTCCTCATCCTCGGTCGCCGTGTCGCACTGTTCCCAGGCGTGCAGGTACGCAAGCTGCGTATGGGTCTCTCCGGGTAGCGCCCGCGGAGCTTCAGCGGGCCCCATCTGCAAGAACTCCCGCTGCAGGGGAACGACCTCGCCGCTGCTGATGCCTCCGACCTCGCGTTCTTCCTGAACGAACCGCAGGCCGCCCACATAGATCGTGCCGGGCTCGAGCCGATAGGGCAGCACGTCCACCGCCGGCCCGGCATTGAAGGAGACGGGCTGTGGGATGACTTCGTCGCCGACATCGAGAGCGACGGCGAAGCCCTCGTCCGGACTGCCGGTGGGGCCGATCACGTCGCCGAGAATGCGCCGTTGCTCTTCGTCGTCGAGCTGCGCTTCCTCGTTGAAATCCGAGTCGACGATGACACGCCCCTGCTGCAAGCGTGCACCGGTGTAGTGCTTCTTAGGCTGCAGAAGTAGACGAGAAATATCAGTCGAGGTCATCTTAGTTAAACCTCCGAAATGCGATGTCGATGGCGAAACGGTCCGGCCCAGGGTCACCGACGCTCGGCTCCGTGGCCGCAATCGGGCCGAAAAACCTGTCGAGCAAGCGTTGCAGCGATGGGAACATTCCCGTCGCTTGCGTCTCGCAGCGGCGATTTTGCATGCGGTACCAATGCAGGTTGCCTTCGTCAACGAAGTAGAGCGGGTTGGCGTGGTTGCGGCCGCCGTAGATGGCCGGGCAGTGGGTCAGAATGTTGTCGTCCGCGAGCGTCAGCATCGGTGCCATGGCGACCAGCGAGAGGCGCGTAGTTTCGATGCCTTCCGCAATGCGGTTGTGGGAAGCGGTCACGGTCGATCCGATCACCCAGCAATGGACCGCGAGTGACCCCCGTGGAGCCTCCGCGCTGAGTTGATTGGCGAGCATCACGACGCTGTCGGTGGAAGCGATCAGCACGGGGATCGATGCCGGCACATCGTCCCCGCCAATGACGTGAGTGGTGACTTGGTTGTCTGTGAAAACGAACCCGCCACTGCTTTCGATGTCCTGGGCGGGCCCGCCGAGGTAGTCCTGGGAGCCGACCGGCTGCGTCCATCGGGCGGGGCTCGGTTCGTTCGGGGGTATGTCGACGGCTTCCCAAGGTCGCCCTGAGTGCAAGACGCTGACCGTCAACACGCCGGATGAGCCTCGGCCTCCTTGGCCGGCCGTCTCAAATTGATTTGCGAGCGCCGAGCAGGGTCCGCCGCCGACCAGCATCAACGCCGGCCCACGCGACGTCTCGACGACGTTCCGGCGCAGCCAGACCCGCTGAACCGCGGCCTCTCGGGTCACGAAAATCAAGGACAACTCCGCCGGAGGTTGTAGGACGATCCCGCCGCTCAATCCGACAACCTCCTCCGCATTCTGCACCGGGTGGCCATTTGCAGTGATACGGTTCTCGGCAATGACGATGTCTTTCCCATAGGCCAGGTAGACGCCGCAGATCGGGCCCGAGCCAGAACCAGCGACAGAATCCGCGCCGTTTGATTCGATGCGATTGCCGACGATGTCGAGCCGCCGCGCCTCCGACAAGACGATGCCGCCGCGCGTGCGGTCGGCACGCAGTTCCCCCGGAAGCCCTATTGCGTTGCTTTCGATGCGGTTGTCGCGGATCACAAGACGCACGACCGCAAACGTCGTGCGTCTCATGCACAGGGGAGCGCTCGCGGCGACTTCGCCATGTAGGATCTCCACGCCCAGCGCACCGATCCCACTGCCGCGGCAGCCGCGGACGGAGTTGGCGGCGATCAGCAGGTCCTCGATCGCGGGGTCAGGCTCAGGGTAGTAGAGCAGCTCCTCGCCGTCGGCGGCTGTGCGCTCGACCGGCTCGACGCGGCCGCTCAGCGCGAATGGCTCGGCGTCGGCGCTCTGGCCCATGCCGGCGCCTTCGATGCCCAGCTCGCCGCCGTCGGGGGCCCGGAAGCGAGCGCTTCCGAGAGTGATGCCGTGGCCCCGGCCGCCGATGATCTCGTTGTCGCGCAGTTCGACCCGGCGCGAACCGCCCGCGATCTGGACCCCGCCCCAGGAGTCCGCGCGACCCTGTTCCGGCTCGGGCCGCGTCTCGATGCGGTTACGCTCAAACAGGGCGTCTTCGAGGATATGAAGGTAGACGGCGGCATGATTCGAAAACCGGCCGGCCATCGTAATCTGGCAGTTCAAGACCCGCAGCCGCTCGGCGTTCAGCGTGCGAATGGCGTTGGGCGTTTGCTCTTCGCCCGTGGGCTGCACGTCGATTTCGAGATCACGCAGCTCGATTCCGTGTCCCTCGGCTAGGACCGCGATCTGCCCGCTGGAGCGGATGGCGAGGCGTTCGATGACTATTCGCGAAGGCCTCGGCTCGCCATGCAGCTAGACGAGGGCAGTCGCCGCCGGTTCATCCGGCGACAAGAGGATCGTATCGTCGCCACAGCCCGACAGTGTCACTTGGGCGCCCCCCGCAAGGCGGATCTCCTCGCGGTAAGTTCCGGGCAATACGCAGACTTGCCCGCCTTGGTGGGGCAGGGCGTTTAGCGCAGCTTGGATCGAGTGAAAATGCCCAGACGTCCCGATTCCGACAACGTAGGTGCAGCAGCCTCGCTGGGTAATCGCTGGCATGCTGGGGCGGCAGTCGTCAAACGAAACGACCTTGTGGCTCACTCCGAACAGCGACTGCCATTCGACGAGCGCGATCGGCGCGACGACCTCTCGCGGCCCGTCAGGCGGCGCGCCGCCCGAGCGCATGAGGGCGAGCGGAAGTATCTCGTCGCGCGCTTCGGTGCGTACGGTTACTCGCCAAAAGTTGCCGCGGCGGCCGGACCCGCTAAAGCTCGGCACGAGCCCGGTGCGCCCCAGAGGCGCCGCGGACGAGGTCGGGATCGTTAGTGGATCGGCGGGTTTCTTGACGTGCCAAAGCCGCAGATAGACGTGGGTTTCGAGCTCCGGGGTCGAGGGGTCGTTCGCGTTGAGCTCTGCCGCGTGCGGGTGTGCCTGATCCCACTCAAGCGCGATCACTTCCGCCGCTGGGGACGCCCCCGTCTTCACGCTAAGCTGCGCTTTGGTCAGGCTCTTGCCGGCCCCCTTGGTGATGGAGACGCCGATTTGCGACAGGCTGCCCGCATCCACCCGCGCGTGGAAGCTCCGGCTTCCGGTCGCATACGGCGAGTCGACCTCAGCGAAGAACCCCGCCCGCGTGGAGAGCTTCTCGTTGCTGACGCTCTGGAGCGCTGCTTTGCCTCCCGCCGGATGGCCATTCTCGAGCAGCACCGACCATGGCAAGATCTCGACCACCTGATTCATAACCGGCTCGTGGAAGCTGTCCTTGGGCGGGGTAAGCATATCTAGCGTGGCGCCGCCGCCGGCATCGACGCTGAGCTTGGCGCGGTACAGCGGCGCTGCGTTGTCGAAAGCCCACACGTAACTCGTGGGCGTCGCCAGCATCAACCCGATGGTGTGATCCTCGCTGCCGAGGTACTTGCCACGCAGAGCCGGCTCACAGCCTTCGCAATCGCCCGCCGCTTCACCGAAGAAGCCCATCCGCAGGCGGGCATTCGAACGTAGCTCGCAGCTCGCCGGATCATACGTGGCGGTGGAACCGTCTCCAAGCTCCTCCAAGACTTCGGCGAAGGCCGTCGCACAGTCGGCGGCGTCCACCTGGCGGGTCTCGACCTGCCGCATCCGCCGGACGCGCACGCTGCTGTCGGCCCCGTGGAGTGCCGGCTCTAGGAGCTCGGAATCCTCGACGGCGGTGACCGGTTGCTCCCAGCCCCGCAGATAGGTGAGCTGGCGCTGCGTCCCGACGGCCGCGCGCGGGGCCGTCGCCGGCCCGATCTGCAGGTACTCGCGTTGGAAGACGACAGGCTCGGACTCCTCCTGCTCGAAGCGCCAGCCGCCCACGTAAAGCGTCCCGGGCCGGAGGTTGTAGTTGAGAACGAAGGACTGGACGAAAGACCCGAATCGAACCAGTTTCGACTTGATCTCGAAGCCCGGTTTCAGGTCCGGCAGGAATCCCTCGTCTGGAGCCGCTTTGCCGCCGACGACGTCGCGGACGACGGCCTGCAGCTCTTGCGCGTCGGCGCGTCGGCCCTCGTTGTAGTCCGAGTCGACTAGAGCGCGCCCCTGCTGCAGCCGCGCGCCGGAGTAGCGCTTCGGCGCGGGGTCGAGAAGCCTAGTAATGTCCTCAGCGGGCATTGCGGCCTGAGCCCTCCTCGACGATGACCTGCAATAGGTGAACAGTGGCGCGCAGCTTGTCGGCCTCGTGGCGCCAATCGCGCTCCAGGGTAAACCACAGCTCCTCGCCGGCCTTCATCCTCTTGCCTAGATCTACGGGAACCTCGACGGTCCGACCGACGTTGGCGGCGTCAAATTGCCGGATCGCCAATGGCGCGTTCCGAGACGGCAGCTCGGCCGGGCGCAAACCCTGACTGGGCGTGGCGTAGCGGACCCGAAACACGGCGCTGCCGGGCTCGAATCCTGGGTCGGCGTCCACGCAGAACACGAAGCGCAGCCGGGTCCGCTTGCCCAGGGTGATCGCTCGAAAGCTCGCGCGCAGGAAACGTCCGGAGTACGACGCATAGAAATTCCGCAACAGCCCTTCGACGGGACCCCGGGCCGTCGGTCTTGCCTAAAACAGCGCGGGTGAGCGGGCTTCCGCCTTTTCCGTAGCCGAAGGCGTTTCGGTTGTCGTTGTTGATCAAGCCGTCGAGACTGCCTATCGTCTTGCCGCCGTCGTCCTTCTCGATGCCGTCGATGTTCACATCCGCGCCGCTCAGCTCTGCGTCTAAGGCCATCTGATGCCAGGCGCGCAGGAGTGTGGGCTCGGCGGAAGGCTGACTGACCTTGAGAAAATTACCGCCATCGAGCGAGCGGTACAAGAAACGGTTGGTCCAGTTCGCCCGCATGCCCCGAGTTCGGCCTTCGTCTCGGCTGGCCTCGACTACGAAGTCGAGACCGCCTTGCCGGGTGTTACCGGAGTCCTGTTGGATTAGAAAAAGCCCGCAGGCGACGGCTCGGTCCGGCGTTATGCGTCCCGCTTTTTCTTCGCGGATCCAGAACGAGACGCCTTCTTTGATCGAAAACCGTAACACGCCTCGGGCCGGATCGTGCACCCAGTCCGAATCCGCCCCGCCCTCGCGTGACCAGCCCTGGTCGGCCGGCAGAGGCGCCTTGGGGATGCGCGCGTCGTACTCGTAAACCAAATCGCACTTATCGAACGGCAAGGTCGGCAGGCACGCGTTGGCCGGCGCCGCCGCACGCGTATAGGGTCGCCAGTTCACGGTCCGCCAGTAGGGGGGCGCGCCGTTGAGATTCGCATCCATGGGGCCGAGTACGATCACCGCTGGTCTCCTGTGGTTACAAGCAGCCGGGCCGAGACGAGCCGCAGCGTGGCGCGCAGCTTGTCCTTCGGGTGGGCTCCGTCCCGCTTGACCGTCAACAGCAGATGGCGGCCTTGGCGGCCCTTTTCGAGAGGGAAATCGAGGGTTGTGATCCGCTCGGCGTCCGCCGGGCCGAGCACGAGAGTGCGGTCGACAAGCGAGTCCGGCGGAACCGCGGCGCGGCGATTGGGGTCGTCCGCGTATCGAACCGAAAGGCGCGCGCTGCCTTCCGCCGTACCGTCCACGACGAACCCGAGCCGCAGGATCGGCGCATCGCTCGGCGCCACGCTACGCAGCCACACTCGCAGGAACCGCCCCGGACCCGAGACCACGAAATTTCGGAGACGCCCTTCGGCGCGTCCTTTGGGTCGTGTAAACCCGAACATCGCTTGCAGGCTCGCCCCGCGGGGGCGGCCGCGCGGGCGACGGAACCAGCTCAATAGCTGCTGGTCGACCGCACCGGCGATGCTCATCAACGCGCGGTCTTCCGGCAGATCGGCCTGCAGCGAGACCGTCAGCCAGGCATTCAACAGACGGTCGTAGGGTTGCCGCGCGGTTGGCGCGAGCCGGTTGGCGCCATCGAGTGAGCGGTAGCGGAACAGCGACCCGTCGGCGGCACGGCCCCAGCCGGCGCCCATGCCGATTGCGGGCTTGGCTGTCTCGTTCGCCTGGAACTGGATCTCGAAACTCTCGCCGTCTTCTCCCCTAGCGGCCCCCGGGGCTTCGCGCACCGACGCCACCGCGTAGGAGTGGAGCTGCTCCGGAACGCCATCCTTGAGAGGAGCATTCTTGGTGTAAAATGCCGGTGCTTCCGCTCGAATGGCGAAGTGGAGACTTTCGCCCTCGACAGTGTAGAACCGCGACGTCCGCGGGTTCGCCGGTCGCCAGCCGAAATCTTCAGGCGGCCTACCGAAACGCGCGTCGTACTCGAGCAAGTAGTCGACCTTATCGAGCGGAATGCCGGGCAGCGCCGGGGCGGAAACGTCGATCGCCTCATTGGCCGCTGGGAGCCAGTCGATGCCGCGCCAGAATTCCGGAGCGCCGTTGATGGCGGCGTTGAGCAACGGGATCTCAACGCCAAAGTCCTCCGCCGGCGAGGGCTCAGGCCCGGGGCCAGGGCCTTCCGGCTCGTCGTCGTCGCAGCTCGTCGGCAATGGCGGCGCCTGTTGCGGCGGCTCGGGAATCGTCTCGCCGGGGTCAGGCGACGGCGGTAGGTCGGCGGCGGGGGGCGTCGGGTTAAGCGAGCCGGCGAGGATCAAGGACTCAGTCTGGCGATCGCCCTGGAACAGATACTGCGCCAACTGACCGGCCGGGCCGAATTCGTCGACCTTGCCTCGCACGCTGCGTAGGCGGATCGGATTCAGCAGATGCGAGAACACCCCCATTTCCGAGCCGTTCTCGGCGCCTTCGCCGATCTCCTTCGGGGCAACTACTGACAGTTGTGCGTAGCGCGGATCGCCAAATCGGGCGAAGTTGAAGATCGACTGCGGGAGACTCCCGACAAAGTCGTGATAGCGCGGCGGCAGGCGGACCGCGGCACCGGAACGGGTCGCGCTGAACCGAAAGCAGCCTTCTTGGTTATTTACCACCCTGATGTGGCCCGCCACGATGCTGTCCGATGCATTTAACACGTCGGCTCGCACGTCGCCGAAGATCGTCGTCGACTCGAGAGAGACTCGACCGAACAGGTTGGAGATCGCTACGCCGGCGGCGCTCTGTGAGGCGTCGACGATGGAATCGCAAATGATTAGCTCGTCGATTACGGACGGGTCGGCGGCGTCTTCCCTTTCCACCACGATCGGCCCCAAGATCGAGCGGCGGATGAGCAGGGTCTTGATCCGCGCGTGCACGAATAGCCTCAAGGGAGGGATCACGACCCCGTCCGCGCGTAGTCCGCCGGGGTCGAGGGTGGCGTACTGGATCTCAAACCGCTCGAAGTCAAACTCGTTCTCGGTATTTCCCGCCGCGCCCTCGATCACCAGGTCGAACGTCTCACCGGGTCCGAGCTCGGCGTCTGGGTCTTGGCCGGCGTACCAGCCGCCGTCGATGGTGAATGATTGCTGGGTCGCGGCGGGCTGCAGCGTTGGCAGCGTCAGCGAGCCAACGGCACCGAGCAGTCGCACAAAGGGACGCCCGTCCGGCCCGACGGTGATCGCCGCAGGCTCGGATAGGGTCTGCGTAGCCTGGATCGCCAGCTCGTAGCTGCGGTTGTCGCTGATGAGAAGGCCGTTGCCCTGCAACTCGCCGCCGTCTGGAACGACCCCGTCCACAGCGACGCGCGCGGGAGTCACCTCGATTTCCGGACGCTTGTACGGGCCGGCCCCGACCTGCGCCGAGAACCCATAGTAGTAACGTTTGACGCGAGTTTCGAAGTCGGGCGGCTGCGAAGGCGGTGAGGTCGCGAAGCGCCCCGATTCCGGGTTGATGAGGAGCTGCTCCAGCGGCCCGGCCGGCGCGGGATGGCAGAGCAAGTCCGAGAGATTCGCCGACGAAATTCGCTCCGTGGGAATGTCGCTACCGCCGACCGAGATCGAAACCTGCTCGGGATAGAGCTGCGACTTGCCGCTCTCCTCCACCAAGCTCAGAGCAACGAGACTGACGTACCAGTCGGGCGGGTTGGTGCCGATAGCGGCCCCGAAGTCGCGAAGTCGTCTGCGCAGCGCCGGCTCGCTATGGAAGCGCGCGCCGCGAGCGCGACCAAGCGCCGTAAGGTCGCTCGGCAACGGCGGATTTCCAAGCTGCTGCAGCTCTAGAATGTGCGAGCTGCCAATCTGATAAACGACGTGGCCGAGCAAGCGGCAGCGCATCGGCTGCGAGACCTGCCACTCAAACGGATCGACGCAGACTGGGTTCTGGCGCGTAATGTTCGCTTTGTCGTCGAAGCCGGCGCCTTCGCCGCTGAGGAATAGGGGAATGTCCCGGCCACTGGGGTCGATGGTGTACGTCCGCAAGAATCCCAGGTTTTGTGGGTCCGCCAGCTCCGCCGGGTCAACGCCCTTCATCTCGAATGCCCGTAGCCGGTATAGGTGAAAATTCAGCTTGCGAGGCCCGAAGCGGCCGCTTTTCCCGCGCAGCAAGCGCACATCTAGCGTATGGAAGTACTCATCGAAAGGCGTGTCGGCCAGCTCCGCACCGGCTGGATTGCGCAAGTCAGCAACCCCTCCGGACAGCGTCCCCGTGAACAGCCCGCGGCGCTGTGGCGGGGGATCAAGGCGATGACGGGTGCGGGCGAGCGCCCGGAAGCCTTCCTCCAGCACGACGTCCCAACCCGACATCGCGCGCGCAAGCGTGTCGAGGAGATCTGGCGTGCCGCGGCGGCGGCGGAAGCGGATGGTGTTGCCAACGTCAACCCGACGGGCGCGGCGGTCCTGGGTCGACACGAGCCGCGCTCCGACGAGCTCCCCAATGTAGGCAACAGCCCAGTCGTCGCAGGTCTCGATGCTTTGGTCTTCCCACAGCCGGTCGATTGAGCGACGAGACTCCGCCGCCTGTTCTCCGATCAGCTCCACAATCTGGCGGAAAGCGCCGCTCGCATCTTCGTTGCGATAGACCTCTGGCACGAGCTGCCAAAGTTTCTCCGCGTAGTAGCGCTCGTAGCCGTCGCGAGCTTTGATCCCGTCGCTCACACCACCCCCTTCCGGATCGGAGGCAGAGCTTTGGCGTCGACCCCCGTGACCATAACCGACCCGTCGCCAGAGAAATCGAGATATCCGCCGGTCGGGATGCAACTGCCGGCGCTATCGCTCAGTTGCAACGTTGGCGAGCCGCTGGTGAAGCTCAGACCACTAACCGCCACCACGCCTTCCACCTGGGCGGCAGCTTCGTAGATGATTCCAGGCCAGAACGTCCCACCGATCGAGGCCTTTGCCGGGTTCAAGACTCCGTCAAGCAGAAGGCGGCGCAGCTCCTCGGCCACATTCTCTTTGACGTAGCGCCGGTCGACCTCGACACTCACCGCGGCGGTCGACTCGATCGGTTCGGCCTGGTCGACCGAGATTGGCACGCTCGGATCGCCCTGCGCGCGCAAGGTGTCGGTAATGGCGGATTCGTTTGCCTCGCCGATGTAGTACACCACCACACCGGCCTGCATTTGACCTGGAATCCACAGCCACTGGGCTCGGGCTTGGATCACGCCGGGCGCATCGGCCGTCAGCGCCTCGAAGTCGACCGCCGAAACCGCGCGACCCAGCAGCAGCGCAGTGCGCGGGGCATTGGTTCGAAAATCTTCGGGTGCGTCAGCATCCTTGCCCGCCCGAGCGTCGATCGGCGACTTCACGCCTCGCAGCCCTTTGACGGCCGCGGCGAGTTGCTTGATGTGGTTGGCCGGTGGCGCCGCCGCGCCCGCGACGAATCGGTACGAGGCGATGACGTTCTTGACGCCGGAAGGCAGCCGGGAACCGCGTACGCCGTCGCCGAATGTGACGAGCGTATTCTGATCGTCGTCGTGGCGAGCGATGAAGACCTTGTCGCTGGGACCGCAGCCGAAAAAGCTCTTGACGTTCGTCCACCGCAAGCCGTCTACGTAGATCTCGAGCGTCGACTGCGCGGTGGCGTCGGCGCCGCCCGATGCCATCTGCAGATAGGTCAGAGGCTTTTTCTTGAGCTTGAACTTCTGATTGGCCTGTTTGGCGTCACCGTTACCTAGGACCTCGCCGGGCACATTTTCGCCCCGCGAGACCTCGACCACATTGCCGAATATCGTTAGCGGCAACCGCAGTTGCTCCACCGTCACTTGCTCGCGGGCTAGCGCTTGAAACGTAGCGCGCCCGTTCTTGCTCAGGTTCAGCTCACCATCGAGTACGAGGCCAACTTCATCGGCGTCGCTGAGAAGAAACTGCTGGCGCACCACTTGCTCGGTTGGGCTGACCTGACCTGCGGCCTCGGATGCCAGGCCGATGACGTCGAGCGGCAGCTCGACGGGTCCGTCAATGGGAACGCCCTCGGGGTCGGCAAGCTCATCCGCCGTAATCACGACCTTGCCCGTGTTCGTGGGGCTGCCACCGCTAACAAAGTCGTGGTGGAAGGTCAGCTCGCCGGAAGTCTGGAAGTCGGTTGGAAGAGCGGGCGCGACAACCAGCTTGGTGGCCGCGATCGCAGGGGAGGGAACGACGACGTCGGGGGCGTCGTCGACCGGGAAGGTTTGCGCGGGAATGCTCGTGACGCGAACCGCTGCCGCCTCGACGGACGTTACCGTCACCAGGAAATACGCCGGCTCGTCACCTCTAAAATTGCGGGCAACGACGATCGGGTCTGATAGCCGGAACGTCGTTGGGGGCTTGTCGAAGTAGACCCGCGTACCGCCGGCTATATTCTGGAGTGCAAGTTCGCTCGCCTTGCCGCCGCCGATCGGCTCGTTGGCGGTCACAACGGCAGTCTGGGTCGGTCGTCGCCCGCGCAGTGTCGACAAGTCCACGTCCGGTTCGATGACCACCGGCGGCTCGAGCGAGACGCGGATGTAGCTCCTGCCGTCCTTGCCGCCGAACGGTTCCGAAGCGGTCACTCGCGAGACCTGCGCGCTAAAGTCCGACTCGCCCGGCTGGCGCGCGTCGATCAGCGTCAGTTCGTCGGCGGCCAACCCGAAACCGCGGGTCTCGAAAAGCAGGCGATTGACGCGGTTGACATTGCTGCCCTCCTTCTTCCCGGCTCCGGCGTCGCCTTCGAAATTGCTCGAGTCAACCGTCGGCCTGCGCTGGAACGGCGCCACCTCCCACTGGTTCTTCAGCGGGTGGATCAGCGATTCCGTCGCCGACTCGAAGACTTGCGGGGGCTCCCCGTTGAAGCCTCGGGAGCGGAATCCAGTCGCGGTCGGAAGCGTGGTCCAAAGACGCCCTTCGGCGATGGCCGCCACCTGGGCCGTTGCCGCGATTCCAGACCGGGGCGTGTAGCCGAGAACGTCCACTAAGCGGCGCAGCGAGGGTCGCCGGACCGCCGTGCCCAGGTAGCTCTCGTTGGCAATCCGTTCGTCGTAGAAGCCCAGCACGTCGGCGACATAGGCCCACATCTCGATCCACATCAAGCCGAAGTCGTCATCCGAAGGACGCCAATCGCCCAGCGCCTGCCGCCGCTCGGCGTTGTCCGGATCAGCCAGCTTTTCGAGCAGTTGCTGTCGAATCTCGGGGAACGCGGCGAGCTGGCGCGGCAAGGAAGAGAGCCCGGCCGGCAGTAGCTCGAGCGGCGAATTGGACTTGGGTTCGCAGCAGTTACTCATCAGGCGCCACCCTCAACCGTCAGTCGCAGAGAGCCTCGCTCCGGCACCAAGAGAGAATTTTCGAGCCGAATCAGCTCGTCGTCAGCCACCTCAAACGTCAGCGAATCAAAGGGCCTGAAGTCGGTCACGCCGTGGATGCGAGACTCCATGCCTGTTACCGCCTCAACGCCTCCAACTGCCATGATTGCGGCCTCAAGCGCGCCGCGCCGCAACGGCGTACCAAATGTGAAGTTGTCCGCGTCAAAGAAGGGCCGGACTCCGGGCATGCCGGTTGGGCTGAACAAGGCATTCAGTACTCGAGACTTTACTTGGCCGGCGTACGCCGAACGCTTGGCGCAGACGTTTACGCGCAGGTCAACGTTGGCGTACTTCGGATCGGCGACAATCACGTCGCGCCCGGCCTGACGGCGGCAATTCAGCAGATTCTCGACTTTCTCGAGCCTCTCTTCGCTCAGGCTGAACGCTCCGATCGGATCGGCCGCGGTGGTTGCCGAGAGCCAGGAGCCCGTCCAACGGAACGAGCCCTGCGCGCGCTGAACGAAGTCCAGCGTCTCGACCTGGGCGCCGTAGTCCTCCGGCCGCACCGCGAAGAGCGTCTCGGCCTGGTAGGCTTCGGGCGTCAGAAGCTTGATCTCGGTGGACGTTTCAGGATCGACGCCGCTCGTGATCGGAAACGGATTTCCGACGGCTGCGACCAGGCCGTCGAGCGGACCGATCATCGGAGGTGTCTGGTTCGCAATCGACAAGGCGCTAACCGCGCCGGCGGAAAGATTCGCCCGCGTTCCGGACCCGAGCCGGTATTCCACATGGAAGAGAGAATCCCGAGGAGGCAACCGGCCGAACTCGCCGTCGCCGAAGCGCACCGTGTAGCCCGTACTGGTGGCGTAGTCGCGGTGCACATACTCTTCGCCGTCTCGCCAATAGCTGACGATGCGGCGCCACATGCCGTCTTCGAGCGTGTAGACCTGAGTGTCGCTGTCGCACAGCAGCAGAGTGCGTCGGAACTCCCACGGGTCGTCTTCTTCGCCTTCGGGGTAGACGATGATTTCAGGGACCGTAGCCCGCGGATCGCCATTCGGGTCGGCGAATGCGATTCCGTCTTCGTCAGAGCCCGGCAGGCTCAGCAAATAGACAGGGCTGCGCTCGGTCGCCGCGGCCTGCGTGTCGTCGCAGGGATCTCGGCGGCTCAGCAGGCCCGCATCAGCCTCGGCGTAGAGGGCTCCGTCGCGCTCCACGGCCGGCATCACGTCGTCGGGGTCGCCCGTTTGGAGCGGCCCGAGCCGGAAAGAAGCCGTGCGGGACTCGCCCGCCGTGGCTGGGACCAGATTACCGGAAAGCTCCAAATCCGACAGCGGAATATGGAACGGTAGCGCGTCCTTCTCGTCCCATTGGATCAAGGCCAAATCAATGCCAAACAGCTCATCTTGAGTCAGCTCTACGGACGTGACGCGGACCAGACGCAAGCGCTCGATCTCAGAGGCGTCCGCAGCGAGGTCGCGCAGCAACAGTAGCCGGCCGGCGCTCCACAACGCGGCCGACGCGACGTCGAACAGCACGCCGCCCGGATTGTCCGGCCCCGCCGCGTCGTTGCGCGCATAGAGCGATGTCAAGGGCGGAGTAAATTTGGACCACTTCGGCGGAGCAAAAGTAGACCAGTTGGTGAAGGGGTAGCGGTTTTCGTGGGACGGCTGGAACGGAGCCTGCGGTCGCCCTTTAGGGCGGCCCAGGCGTAGTGGAGGCCGTCCCACGAAAACCGGGCGAGTGGCCGGTGGGTCAGCCCAAAGAGTGAGCCCGCTTCTTCTTGCTCTGGATCAGACGGAAGCTTTCGCCGTTCAGCTCTAGAATATGAACGTGGTGCGTGAGGCGATCGAGCAGGGCGCCGGTCAGCCGCTCGGAGCCGAAGACCTCCGTCCATTCGTTAAACGGCAGATTCGAGGTGACCAGCGTCGAGCCCTGTTCGTAGCGCTGGGAAAACACTTCGAACAATAACTCCGCTCCGGTCTTCGATAGCGGCACGTAGCCCAGTTCATCGACGATCAGCAGATCCTGCTTGGCCAACTGCTTTTGACATCGCAGCAAGCGCCGTTCATCTCGGGCTTCGAGCAGCTCATTGACCAGTGCCGCCGCTGTTGTGAAGCGTGTTCGATAGCCGCGCTGACAAGCCGCCAGTCCCAACGCCAAGCCGATGTGCGTTTTGCCCGTGCCGGAATTACCCAGTGCCGGCACGTTTTCGCGGCGGTCGATAAACTCACAGCGCGCCAGTTCCAGCACCAGCTTCTTGTTCAACGCCGGCAAGGACGGGAAGTCGAAAGTGTCCAGACTCTTGGTCACGGGAAACTTCGCGGCCTTGCTGCGGCGCTCGGTGGCCCGCTGTTCACGGTCGAGCAGTTCCAGCTCGCAGAGTTGTTGCAGGAAGCTCCTCGAATCCAAGCTCTCGGCGGCGCATTGCCGCGCCAGTTTGTCGTACTCGCGCAGGAAGGTTGGCAGCCGCAACGCTTTCAAATGCGCTTCGAGCAGAAGTTTCGACCTCGCCATTACCCCCCTCCTTGTGCCGGCAGTGCCAAATAGTCCGCAGCGGAGGTTTGCTCCACCTGGGCTGCCGGCAGGTGCGGATACTTCGTCAAGTCCAAGCGCGGCGGCCGTTGCTCGATGCGGCACAGCACTAAGTGCCTGACTGCATCCAAGCCAATCGCTCCCAACTCGCAGGCTTGGCGCACCGCCGCGGCAACGTGCTCGAATCGGAAGTCCTCCAGTCATCGCAATACCCGCACGTACTCGCGCTTGCCTGGCTTTCCCAACCGTGCCTCGAGCAAACGTCTCAAGCACGGGAACTGTTCGGGCAGCTCCCAGCCCGCCAACGGGGCCGCTTGATCGAGCGCGTTGGTCTTGCGTTCCAGCAGTGCTAGGTAATGCAGCGGATCGAAGATCAACTCTTCGCGTTCGTAACTGCGCCGGTGGCGCGCGATCTCTTCGCTGCCACAACAGATCACGATTTCATCGACGTAGCCTTTCAGCAACACCTGGCGATGTCCGTAGCGTGTGGGCACCGAGTAGTCGTTGGCGCGATAGCGCACCAATGACAGCGACGTCACCCGCGTGGTGCGTTTGTCGCAGGCGTCATAGGGCGTGGGCGGCAAGGGCAACAACGCTTGGCGGTCACGCTTGAAACGTTCCTCAATCGTTTCGGTGTGCCGCCGCAAGCGCCGCTTACGATTGTTGAGGCACTGCGCTTCGAGCTGCTCGTTGAACGCTTCCCAGCTTGGAAACCTTGGCGCCGGCACCATGAAGTTCCGCCGGGCATAACCGACCAGTCCTTCCACCTTTCCCTTGTCGTTGCCTTTGCCCGGACGCCCGAAACGATCGGAGAATAAATAGTGCGACTGCAGTTCACTGAACACCCTGGTCCGCTTGCGCCTGCCGTCGCCCAGAATCCTCGCCAGCGCCAAGGTCGTGTTGTCGTAGAGGATGCTGCGTGGCACGCCGCCGAAGTACCGAAACGCTGCGTTGTGCCCCTCGCAAAACGCTTCCGTCGTCGCGGCCGGGAAAGCTTTTACGAAAGCGTCATCGCTAGGCGGCAGATCGACCACCAAGTAGTGCGCCTTGCGCTGTACGCCGTCAATGACCACCAGAGCTTCACCGCAGTCGGCCTGGGCATCGCCCGCCGGATGCACCAGCGGCACGAACATCTCTTGCCCGCCGAGCTTCTTGTCGCGAACATAGTCCTTGACGATCGTGTAACCGCCGGTGAAATCGTACTCGTCGCGCAAGCGGTCGAAGATGCGTTTTGCGGTGTGGCGTTGTTTCTTCGGACGTTCCTGATCGTCGATGAGGATCTGATCGACGATTCCGGTGAAGGGATCCAGCTTCGGCCTCTGCGCTGGTTGGCGCCGCCGATAGCCCGGCGGAGTGGCGTAGCGCAACATCTTGCGCACCGTCCCTCGCGCCAGGCCAAACCGTTTGGCGGCCTCGCGCTCACTGAGCCCTTCGACAAAGACACTGCGCCGTACTTGAGCGTATAGCTCCACGCGATACATCCCTCTCGTGTCCCACAAACACCACAGGAATGTTCGCTGGACCACTCGGACGGTCTACTTTTACTCCGCCCAAAAGCAGCTTCGATTCGCCGCTCTATGGTCTAGTTTCGCTCCGCCGTTCTCACCCGAGCTGGGTACACGCGAATGATTCCGATGCGTGGCGTCTACGAGGCCGCAATTATCGCGACTCTTTCGTCTGAGCCTGGGGCTCTTAACGTGCCAGCGGCCGCGGCTGTCGTGCGGGAAGCGTTCATGTCCGAGCGCGAAGAGACACCGGACTTCGCGCACAAACACGAGTTCGACCCAGTGCTTTGGTTCGTTGGGATTCAGGAGGCTGACACGGGCCCCAACCTCTACAAGGTGCGAGTCAAGCGCCATCGACCGGCTGACATAACCCCGGCACCAGACGAGTTCTCAGATTCTTGGCTGGCAGACATCGGCTACCAGTTCGCAAAATGTTGGTTCACCGGCCAACTAGAGCAAGAGTTCGCTTTTGCTTTTTCCGAACGCGGTGCGCCTCAGCAGACTGCCGACGAACTCGATGCCGCGATACGGGGACGGCGACTTCGGAATCGCTTTGACTGGCTGTTAACCGTGGATGTGACTCGAATAGTCCTGCGCGTCGATGAGGCGCTAGCGGAAGTTCATACATGACCTCGGCGGATCAAGGCCTGGCCGCACAAGTCACAAACCAGCGGTTTGTGGGTCCATACATCCTCAATTGTGCGTTGGGCGTTCAGGATGTTCTGGACGCCCTACTTTTTATCACCGGTCGCAGCCACACATGGAGGGCAGCCCAGGGGTGACCGGAGTGATCCAACGTGTGCGTGGGTGGCTCGCGAATGAGCCTAGTCCTACGGGTTCGTTCGTCGCCTGGCAATCCGCAACGCGACAATCCAAGAACGTTCCGGCCATCTCCACCGACTTCATGCGAAGTGGTCCACCGAGCCTTGTGCGTTCTCGTGTGCGGCATCTTGAGAGAAACTCCACCGAAGCAGCAGCAATCATCGCCCGCCATGTCGATGCACACGTCGGAACGGGCTTCTCGATTCGGCCGGGCGCATCGCTTCCGCTCGGCGTGGCGGACAACGTGATAGAGCGCTGGACTGAATGGAGCGACCGCGCCGACATGATGGGCCGTCTGGACTTCACCGAAATTCAGAGATCGGCATTTAGACACTTGGTGCGGGACGGCGAATCGGTTACCCGGTTTGGCGTCGACGAAACCCGCAACGAACTTGCACTGCAATTACTGCCTGCTGAATTCATTGATTCGTCGGTCACTCGCTCTACCGCCGTCGAAGGCGTCGAACTAGATGAACTTGGACGCGCATCGGGTCTGTGGTTATTCGACCGCTACCCGCAAGGGATGACTGGGCTTGAGCGCTCGCGTCTGTGGCCCATGAAAGAACTTGTACACCTCGCGAGAACCGACACGGCGGGCCAAGTTCGTGGCGCGAGTTGGCTTGCCCCTTCGGTTGGCAAGCTCATGGAACTGGCAGAGCTCGACAGAACTGCCGTCGTGAGAAACAAGACGTCGGCATTGTTTACAGCGTTCGTCTACAGTGCGGAAGACGTTCTGGGGTCTCAGCAAGGCGAAGATGGCGCGTATGAAGCGTCGCTGGAACCCGGCACATTGCAGCGTCTCAAGTACGGTGAATCTGTCGAGTTCGCCCGGCCGCCCGAGGATCGCGAATACCCGGTATTCCGCAGGCAACTCTTGCACGCGATCGCCCCAGGCGTGGGACTGCCCTACTCGCTGTTGTCGTGTGATCTGGCCGACGCGAACTACTCAAGTTCAAGGTTGGGCTTGGTCAGTTTTCAGCAATCGGTCGAAGCCGAACAGCGGCGGTTCGTCGCGACATTTCTAAAACCGACCTTTCGACGCTGGATCACTGTCGAGATCCTGAGCGGGCGCCTGCCCCTAATTGACGGCGGCGTAGACGCCTACGCACGCGGATTCGATTGGGATGCGCCGGCCATGCACTTGCTCGATCCCGAGCGAGAAGTGAAGGCCGCTGTCGGTCTAGTGAGGGCTGGCTTCGCGAGTCGCACGCAGGTTATCCGTCAGCTTGGCCGCAATCGCGTAGACGTTGACGCAGAACTCGCGGCCGAAGCGGCGGACGCCGATCGGCTCGGGCTCGTGCTCGATACCGACCCTCGCCGGGTCTCTCAGCAGGGACAGGGCCAGCAATTCTTAAACGAAGGTACACAAGATGCAACAGCGGCCTGAAGTTCTCACACGAGCGGCGCAAGTCGCGCCCCAATCGTTCAACGCTGAGACGCGGACTGTGGACGTAGTGTTCTCAACGGGAGCGGAAGTCGAGCGCCGAGACATGAGTGGCCCGTTCTTTGAACGGCTTGACATGTCCACGGGCGCGATGGACTCCAGCAGGCTCGTCGGCGCTCCGGTGCTCAAGGATCACCGCAGCGAACTCGATTCGACGCTCGGCGCCGTCGAGAGCGCGTCTACGGATGGAAAGCAGGGACTAGCCCGGATACGGCTATCGGAGAGGCCGGAGGTTTCCGGTTTCGTTCGAGACATTCAATCGGGAATTCTGCGACAAGTGAGCGTCGGCTATTTGGTGCGCGAGCAACGCGAAGAAAACGCGGACGGCAAGCGCGTAAAGGTCGCATCGAAGTGGACGCCGCTCGAAATTAGCTTTACCCCGATCGGCTCAGACCCTGGGGCGCGGACGCGCTCAGACCACGGAGATAAAAAGACCATGACTACTGCGACAGCAAACGAAGCCGAGGCGCAAATTCGCGCGATCGGCAAAGAGGCGGGCTTGCCCGCGGATTCGATCGACGACATGATCACTCGAAAGCTAACGACCGATGAGGCGAGGGGCGAAGCATTCGAGTACCTCAAGCGGCAAATACCGGCACAGCCTATCCGCTCGGCAATTCCCGCGTCAGTCTCGCCGAACGGCCATGACGACCCGGACTTCCGGGCGCGGGCGATGGCGGACGCGCTCTACCTTCGGGCCGACCCGACGCACGAGGTCGACGAATCAGCGCGGCCGTTTGTCGGCAGCAGCATTCCATTCCTTGCACGCCAGTCGCTCGAAGCAAACCAAATATCAACGATGGGCATGAGCGAAGCGACGATCGTTACGCGAGCGCTTCACACAACATCGGACATCCCGAACATCTTGGCCGACTTTGCGCGGCGCACGTTGCGGGGGGCCTATGAGGCCGCGCCGTCCGGCGTGAAAGCCATTGCGAGGCGAACCACGAATCAGGACTTTCGCACAAAGCACGTTCTGAGAATCGGCGAGTTTCGGCGCGGCTCGATTGGCGAGTCGAAAGAGGCTTACAAGATCGACACCTACGGGCGCGTATTCGGCATCACTCGGCAGGCGATCGTTAATGACGACCTTGGGGCTTTTACGGATACGTCACGGACCATCGGAGTCGCGGCCGACCAGTTTGAAGCTCAGTTTCTCGTGGACTTGCTGCAATCAAACCCCAACCTCGAAGACGGAAACCCGGTTTTCGACGCGGCGCACGGCAACGTAACAAGCTTGGTAACAGCAGCACTGCTGAGCGGGTTCGAGGAAGCGCGCAGGGCGCTGCGGACGATGAAGGGTCTCGACGGCACAACCGCAATCAATGCGGTGCCTACGGCGCTGCTGGCACCGGCGGCGCTCGAAACGGAAGTTGAGCAGATTGTTGAGGCGAACATTGCGCCAACAACCGTAACCGACGCGAACCCGTTCCGAGCGAAGTTCTCGCTCGTGGTTGACCCTCGGCTCGATGTTAACGGCGCGGACGAGCTCTATATGTTCGCGGACGCGGCAACATTGCCAGTACTCGAATACGCCCACCTTGCGGGCGAAGAGGGCGTGCAAGTAGAGACCCGCGCTGGGTTCGACGTCGACGGCGTGGAGATTCGAGCACGTCTCGACTTTGGTGGTGGGTTTGTGGACTATCGCGGCGGGTTCCGCACAACGGTGACACCGTAATGGCGAACGAAGCACAAGCGTCTCTCGATGACGTGAACAGCGCGATCGAAAGCGCCGCTGTAGAGCTCGAATTTCGGGATCGCCGAGTACGTTATCGGCCCCTCGATGAACTCGTGCGGGCGCGCGACATTTTGGAGCGTGACTGCGGACTGAAACCCTAGGCCCCCCGGCAGGTGCGCTTGGTGGCCTGTATCGATTAGTAGGAGAACAAGACGATGAAGAACTTCAGACAACCCGGCAATGTCTTGACAGTCACCGCACCGGCTGCGGTCGTGAGTGGCGAGGTAATAGTTGTCGGCTCGCTGATTGGAGTGGCCGCGACGGACGCGGCGTCGGGCGCTCCGGTGGAGATCGCGCTCGACGGCGTGTTCGACATACCCAAGGCAGCCGAGCCGGTCGCTGTTGGTGAGCCCGCCTACTGGGACGCTGCGGGTCCACAAGCGACTATCACGCCCGGCACCGGCTCGAAGCCGCTCATGGGCAACATTGCCCGCGACGCCGCTATAGGGGCCGCGACTTGCGAAGTGAGGCTGTCGCAGACTACCTTGACTGGGCCGGCCTAGTTCACAACCAATGAGACCACTACCCCAGTTTTGATGACGGTGCGGGTGAATAGGATAACCGCGTAAAGTCAGAAGAGAGCGTTGTCGAGTACAGTGTTGAAGACGCTCTCAGGGGCATGGTTGACCGTGCCGTTCGCGAGGCATTCGTTGAATACCAGCCGCAAACAGCAAAGCGTTTGTTCCACGTACGTGAGGCTGCCGTGTATCTAGGACGCACCGATGGGGCGGTTCGGGAGCTTGCGCGATCCGGTAGGCTGGTTAGCAAGCGCGTCGTCGGTCGCGTGATGTTCGAGCGAGCAGAACTTGACGCGTTCATCGAGCGGGAAACCGAATAATGCCGAGATACCGCAAGGGGATGGGCAAGCTCACCCGCCGAAAGAAGTACGGCCGGACAGTAAATACGTGATCTTTCAAGTACGACGGTCGATGGGTGTCAACGGGCAAGGGGGACAAGGCAGAAGCCGAGAGCTACAGGGTTCAGTTCCTTGCTGACGTAGACAAGGGCGCGCGGTTCGCGAAGCCATCGAAGCTGACAATGGACGCGCTGTTCGATCTCGTTGTGGCTGATTACGAGAGGCCACGGGGCAAGAAAGAGCTGCGGAAGTCGCTCGGTAGCCTCAAGTCCCGGCTAAAACACCTCAGGCCGGCGATGGGCCACATGAGCCCGAGCAAGGTCACCACGGCCTTTGTCGAAGAGACTTACGGACATGGACGCGAGGAGCGCGATGGCGTCGCAGACGCGACGATAGACAGAGAATTCGAAGTCATCATCCGCGCTTTCAATCTTGCGGACGAGAAAGGCATCTTCAAGAACGCACCGGCGATTCATAAACTCAACCCCGACAACCGGCGCCAGGGCTTCATCGACTACAGGAACGGTGAGTACGAGAGTCTTCGGGAATCGCTGGCGAAGCCCATTCGCTTGATGTACGTCATCGGTTTTCACACGGGCTGGCGTGCGGGCAAGATCAAAGGCCTAGTATGGTCCGACAAGACCCAGCTCGTTTCTGTGAGCAAGATACGCGATTGTGGGGTCGTCGACCTAGCGGCGGGGGTCATCAGGCCGCCACTACGGCAATCAGCGAACAAGTGGGTAGGGAATGCCCCGATCTACGACGACATGCGGAGAGAACTTCTCATTGCGAAGTCAGAGCACGATCGGGACTGGCCCGACGTTCCTTGGGTTCTACATCGAGCTGGTAGGTCGATCGTCGACTACCGCAAGGCGTGGGCTAAGGGTAGAGACATCGCTGGATTCCCCGATCTACTCTTTCACGACCTGAGGCGGTCGGCTATACGCCACATGCTTGATAGCGGCTGGGAGAGGGCGCGAATCAAGAGGATTATCGGACACAGGACGGATAGCTGTTTTGACGGCTACGTTGTGGAGTCCGACGAGGACATTGTTAGAGCCGGTGAGCATTTTAGCCGGCATCTTCAGGCTGTACGGGACGGCCGCGAAACGACGGAAGAACCCGTCAATTGAGAGCTTTGGGGGTCACCCTAAGGGGTCACCTCCGTTTTAGGGATAGAACTGGGACACCTATGGCAACGCACCAGACAGCAGCAGAAGCAACCGCGAATCAAGCGGTTACGCCGAGTGCTAACTTGTTGGTGAGTTGGTTGCGGGGGAAGGATTTGAACCTTCGACCTTTGGGTTATGAGCCCAACGAGCTACCAGACTGCTCCACCCCGCAAAACCAACATAGCACAGCAGGTTAGGGCAGTTCAAGGATCGCCGTCCCTACTACGGACGCGGCGATTATTCGACTTGACGAATTGGACCCACGAGGAAGTGGTGTTGGCGCGCGGTAACGCGGGCTTCGCAGACCTGCTAGTCTCTCAGCCGGAAGCAGAGCGAATGAAAAGATTGGTGGACCTGGAGGGATTCGAACCCTCGACCTCCTCCATGCCATGGAGGCGCGCTCCCAACTGCGCCACAGGCCCGCCTGGGCCGCTCAATCTGATTCTAACATCTACCAATGGAATTCGGCTACGTCCGCGCCGCAGCGCTTCGCGATTCGGCATCCGCGTGAATTCGGGCGTTACATGCGTAACCTTTCCGTGTCAAAATGCGAAACAATAGTCGATAACAAAATCTTAGAAATCCCAACTGGAGAGCTTATCTGATGACTATAACGAGACGACAATTCCTACGATCCCTCGGTATGCTCAGCGCAGCCGCCGGGGCACTTTCGATTGCAGTGGCGAAACCTTCGGGGAAATTTGAAGTGACCAAAACAGAAGACCAATGGCGCGAGATCCTCACGCCCGAGCAGTTTGCCGTCCTGCGCGAGGAGGGAACTGAACGAGCCGGCAGCAGCCCCCTCGACCGCGAAAAGCGCCAAGGCACTTTCACTTGTGCCGGTTGCGACCTGGCGCTGTTTTCATCGGGCACCAAGTTTGAAAGCGGCACCGGCTGGCCCAGTTTCTGGAAGCCACTCGACAACGCGGTCGAAACGACCACCGACACGAAATTTTTTATGACCCGCACCGAGGTCCACTGCCGCCGCTGTGGCGGCCATCTTGGCCACGTCTTTGAAGATGGCCCCAAGCCAACCGGTCTGCGTTACTGCATGAACGGAGTGGCGATGAAGTTCGCCCCGACAGGCGATTCCGACTAACACTCAAGACGTGCATTTAGCGACGAATGGAGATAGATCAATGCGCCGACTTTCAGCTCTTGCGATCTTTTTTCTAATGCTTACGATGACAGCTGCCGGAGCAACGGCGGACGCCGACGAGGCAGCCGGAACGGCTGTATTCGCGGGTGGCTGCTTCTGGTGTATGGAGGGCCCCTTCGACGCGCTTGACGGCGTCTCGTCCACCACGTCTGGCTACGCCGGCGGCTCAAAGGAAGACGCGACGTACCAACGGACCTCGAGCGGTCGCACGGGCCATCGCGAGGTCCTTCAAGTCAAGTTCGATCCCGCCCGCGTCAGCTACGCCGAACTGCTCGAAGTGTTTTGGCACAATATTGATCCGTACGACCCGCGAGGCCAATTCTGCGACAAGGGCCCGCAGTACACTTCGGCAGTCATCGCTCTTAGTGACGAACAGTTTCGGCTTGCCAACGAGTCGAAGGCTACGCTGGTCGCTCAGATCGAGGCCGCTGGTAAAACGGCTAGCGCAATCGCTACCGAGATTCTTCCCGCCGCGCAATTCTATCCGGCGGAGGATTACCACCAGGACTATTACAAGAAGAATCCGATTCGCTACAAAGTCTATCGCTGGAATTGCGGCCGCGACGCGCGCCTCAAAGCAGTTTGGGGCGAAGCAACGAAGCACTGACCATAGGGATTGAGCCCCCCCCCGGGGTTATGCCAAAGAGCAGCGATAACGTGGCGCCCGCGCGCTGGGAAGCTTCTCTAAGCTAGAGCCTCGGCACAGGCTTCAGTGAGCACTTCCAGCGCCTCGCGAAGGGCATCTTCAGGAGTCATCAATGGCGGTGAAATTTTGACCGTACCGCCGCCGGTTCCGACTGGCGAAAACATCAGCACTCCGCGATCAATCGCGGCGCGCACGATCTCCGCGGCGAATTCCGGATGCGGGTTTGTAGTCCCCGGCTCGACCATCTGAAGCGTCGCGACGGCACCCTTGGCATCGGCCGCGCCGATCGGACCCGCGGCGCCACCGTGCTTGGCCTGCAAACCCGACAACTCGTCGCCGAGAATTTCACCGATGCGGGCGGCGTTCGAGACCATATCTTCCTCGATGATGGCTTCGAGGGCGGCGAGCGCTGCTGCCGAGCAAACCGGGTTGCCGGTATGCGTGCTGGTCATCGAGCCTGGCGGAAACTGATCCATCAGCCCTGGCCGGCCGATTACGGCGGAAAGCGGTAGGCCGCTCGAAATGCCCTTGCCACAGGCGATCAAGTCGGGCGTCACGCCGTAGTGCTCGAAGCCCCAAAACCTCCCAGTGCGGCCGCAGCCGGCCTGCACTTCGTCAAACGCCAGCACAATATCGTGATTCTTGCACCATTCGGCGAGACGCTGGATGTAGTCAACAGGCGCAAAGCGCGCGCTGCCGCCCTGATAGGTTTCAAGCATCACGCCCGCGACTTGGTCCGGTCGAAGACCCTGCTCTGCCAGGCTGCTGAGGAACACATCAAACGATGTGTCCGGTTGCCGGAAGCCGTCCGGGTACGGCACTTGCACCATGGCCGGATCGAGGTTCACGATCCACTCTTTTTGAGCCGGCCAACCGCCGGCCATTTGCGATCCCATCGTGCGGCCGTGGAACCCGTTGACGAATGTCACGATCGCGAGTTTCCGGTCGCCTCCTACAGCGGCGCCGTGCTTGCGCATCAGCTTGATGCAGCATTCGGTTGCCTCCGAGCCGGTGGTCAAAAGGAAAATCTTGTCGAGGCCCTCGGGTGCCAGAGAAGCCAGTTTTTCGACCAAGCGCGCGCGGGGCTCTGACGGAAAACAGTAGGTGTGCATCAACGGGCGGTCGAGCTGACGCCTGACCGCCTCAACGACTTTGGGGTGACTGTGCCCCGCGTTGGCGACCAACACTCCCGACGACCAGTCAATCCACTTGTTACCCCAGGCGTCATACACGTTGAAGCCCTCGGCGCGATGCCACACGATCGGCGGCTGCCCGGCCATCGACTGCGGCTCCAACTCCTGCAACTTCTTGAGAATCGGAATGGACTCGGGTACCGGCAGAGAAGTACAGATTCGGCGGTGCTTCGTTTCCAACGCCGGCACCGGGCGAGGTGCGAGGCTGAGCAGTCTGGACGTTGCGACCATACAGCCATCGTATCGCTGTGGGTCGCGCAACCTAGTTATCCATCACGTTTCAGCAGCAATTCGTGCAGGCCGCGGACATCGGTAGCGGATTCCGTGATCCGGACATGTCGGCTATTGTCGGAGCGATCATCGTTGGACGCAACGGGATATTGCGACAGCGATCTCGTTGGCCCCGGAGGACCGGCAGAGTCTGAGACCCAAAGCCTAGTCTGGAGTATCGACAGCGCCCGCGGATTGGGCACACCGAAACCCTACGTGAGCGACAGCGCCGTCGACGGGGTGGCTATCTCGGAAATCTGCGCGGAGCTGAAACGCAGCACCGCCGAAACTTGCGCCACGGATTACCCTACGATCGCCAAACTCGAGGAAACTGCGCGCTCGGATCCAACCCTGCACATCGGCAGGGGTCGCAGCTTGCCCCACGTCGTACTTGTCTCGCCACGAGTCGGCGCAGTACTCCCATACGTTCCCCGCAAGATCATAGAGATCCTCGGAGGAGCCCGGATAGCTCGCGACATCGGTAGGCGCCCCCAGTCCGCTGGCCGAGTAGTTGGCCCTCTCTTCAGTCGGCTCTTGGTTGCCCCAGGGATAGTCCCGGTTCCCACCGCTGCTAGCCGCGTACTCCCACTCCACCTCGGTGGGCAATCGGCCTCCCTTCGACGCACCGTACGCCAATGCCGCGTGCCACGTTACAAAAGTGACGGGCTGTTCAGCGAGTGCAGACGGAACTCGACCGCTATCCCAGTGCGAAAGATAGTCGCCGTTGTGGAGTTCATCGCCGATCTCGTCGATACGCCATCCAGTGTTGTCCTCGAGGAAATCCGCAAAGTCTCTGTTCGTTACTTCTGCGCGGTCCAGGTAGAAAGAATCAACACGTACGTCGAACGATGGCGAGGCTGACTCAAAGAACTGCCTGCGGGTGAGGCTGTAGCGCAATAGTAGCGATTCAATTTCGCGCGGTTCGATGCCAACTCGAATCTCCCCAGAAGGAATCAAAACCATGTTCGGCGGTTGATTCGGAGCCCCTCCATCACTGGAGCAGGCTGCAAGCGCAACCCACAGGGACAGTGCTATGTGCCTTTGATGCATCAATCGAAGATTCTAGCCCGACGAGCGCGTAGGCGCGTGCTGATCGGCACAAGGCAATATTTCGCCAGGTATCCGGCGAATGACCCCTAAGTCCTTTCTAACCTAATCGTTAGGCCGCTCGCGCTCCCGGAATTCTTCGAACCAGTTTTCGACGATGTGGACAACTTGGGGAGCGTCGTCGTTGGGCCGGAACGTTTCAACTAGAACGAACCGTTCGCCGTCTTCGGTGACGTCGAAGGCGGGTTGCGTCCCGGTGGAACTAATGGTTCGTTCGGCGAACAGGTCGTCCGGTGTACCGATCGAAATTGCTCCCGACTCGGTCACGGAAGCTGCCATGAGCGTTTGGCCAGCAACGAAGAAAAGCTCCCTTCCATCCGGGCGCCATACCGGGGAGCATCCACCATGCTCTGACACTTGGCTTCGATCGTCGCCGGACGGGAATTTAGCGACGTAGACTTCCTCCCGGCCAGACTGGTCAGAACAGTACGCCACGTAGCTCCCATCAGGCGAAAACTGCGCGTTGATTTCACGGAAGGGGCTTTGAAGGAAGGGCTCTGGCGAATACTCCCCGTCTTCGTTTCGCTTCAGTACCCATAAGTCGTTGGAGAACCTGTAAAGCAATAGCTGACCGTCGGACGACCAGTCCATCGGGGCAACCTCTGCTGTGGAAGGAGATGACCAAATCACGCGCGGTGCCCGCGCGGCGCCGACAGTCAACGTGGACAGATCCAGTTCCCTGCTGTCCCTATATGACGTGAAGACTATCTCGCGCCCCACAGGAGACCAGAGTGGAAAGCGTTCCGGCCCCGGGCCGAAGGTGACTCTGCGCTTTATGCTGCGGTCAATCTCATGGATCCAGATGTCGGCTGCGGCTCCCTCGGAGGCCTCAACAGCTATTAGGCTCCCGTCAGGAGAGAGTTCGGGAAACAGGATGACCGGCTGCGGACTGCCGATCTTGCCGAGTGCTGCGCCTGAACGATCTCGCCAGACCAGATGCTGCTCTGATCCGAGAATTGAATCAAGGTAGACAAGTGTTCCGTCGCTCGATACACTCGCCTCGCCGATACCTTCTCCTAGCGGAAACGCCTCAGCAGTGGGTTCGAGGGTGTCAAGCGAAAACGGCAGGGCCCACAGAGCGCTTCTGCCCGGACTTCGATTGAACAGGATATGCCCCGATGGCGAGTAATATGCCGATGATCCCTTGACGAGGATTCGCCTCTCGCCAGTTTCGAGGTCTTCCACCGCGATGTCGCGGTCAACTCGGCTGCCAACGTCGTACAGAATCGCTCGTGATTGGGCGGGGAGAAAATGAGGGGCGTGATGCGCATCTCCCTTCTCAGTTAGTAAGGGCTCGGATAGAAGTTTCGGTTCGCTGCCGTTAGAAGACACGATGTAGAGATCACGGTCCCCGGTTGAATAGACGATCTCGTCTCCGTCTGGCGACCACGTCCCGCCAGAGTAGATGGAGTCGATCAAATCGCAGATGTCCGTCGCAGGCCCCCCTTCAACAGGGACCTTCTTCAGCCGCTCCCCGTCAGAAAACGCGATGAACCTGCTGTCGGGCGACCAAAACGGTCTCGATTCGGCTCCCTCTGTTCCATCCAACGATCGGGGCACCTCCTCATCCAGATCCCTGATCCAAAGCCGAGCTGGCTGCTCACCAGAGAGGTAGACTATGTGTCGACCGTCAGGAGAAATCGCCGCCCTTCTCGTGATCACGCCGACTGAATACAGGGACACCGGCTCGAATGCGTATTTTCGAACGGCTGGCCTGGGTTCCGACACACTGAATTGCGAAAGAGCAAGAGCGAAGAATGCGAGAGCGACGGCGGCGAAGAGCGCCTGAAGGTACCTGTAGCGGCGTGTGAGAGTCGCCAGGTCTGAAGCTTCCGAGAAGCTAGGGGTCGGCTTGGGCTCTAGCGTTCCGCCGGTCAATGTCGCAGAGCGCCCGGAGTCCAGTTTTCTCCCCAAGGATTTCAACTCAGCGATGACATCGGATGAACTTTGGGGCCGTTCTGCTGAATCCTTAGAAAGCGTCCTGCCGATCAAGATCTCAAGTTCCATCGGCACCCCGGTTCGCAGCGCCGTCATCGGCTCCGGCTCCTCGTTGAGGATCGAGTACATCACCGCCTTGTCGTAGTCACCCTTGAACGGCCGTTGGCCGGTGATCATCTCGTAGAGCACGACGCCGAGCGACCAGATGTCCGTACGGTGATCAGTGCCCGACCCCTCGGTTTGCTCGGGACTCATGTAGAACGTCGTCCCCATGGTCTGATCGGGTCTTGTCAGCAGGCTGGCCTGTGTGAGTTGTGCCAACCCAAAATCCATGATCGTGACGTGACCGTCCTCGCCGACCATGATGTTCTGCGGCTTGATATCCCGATGAACAACGCCCTTCTTGTGGGCAGCTTCCAACCCCTTGGCAATCTGTTGACCGATGTCGAGTGCTTCGTCGAGTTTCAGCGGCCCTTGCTCGATCTTCTTGTCGAGAGATTTACCCTCAAGGGCCATCGAGATGAATGTTTTGCTCTCCGCTTCGTCGATCTCGTAGACAGTGCAGACGTTTGAGTGGTCCAGTGCGGCGGCAGCTTTTGCTTCCCGCTTGAAACGCTTTTTGACTTCTTCGGCGCCCAACAGCTGGGCCGGCAGAAACTTCAGCGCGACGGGTCTGTCAAGCCGCGTGTCCTCGGCCTTATACACCACCCCCATGCCGCCCTCGCCCAGCTTCTCGACGATCTTGTAATGACTGATGGTTGAGCCGACCAAGATGCTGAGATTGTACCGCCGCGCGACCTAAACCGGTCAGAGCACGCGATCACTCAAGCAAGCGAGATATCTCGGTAGTAACCGAGCGATCAGTCCCCAAGCCCTTTCTGCTCTACCCGTTGTGCTACTCGCGCTCGCGGAACTCTTCGTACCAGTTTTCGGTGATGTGGATGGCGAGTGCGACCTGTGATCCGTCCTCGCTGGGCGCGTCTTCAACTACGACGAAGCGTCCGTCGGGCGAGACGTCGTATTTCCAGTTGGCACCGGCAAAGGCGGGGGAATTGAACAGCGGCTTGGACTCACCCAGGGAAAAACTCGGGCTGACGGCGACTTCGACCGCGACCAGCCAGTTGTTATTGTCGACGTAGAACAGCTCCTTCCCGTCGCGGCTCCAACGTGGCTGGCGCCCTCCATCGGCCGAGACCTGCCATTGCCCGCTACCGCCAAGCAACTCCCGGACGACGACTTGGGACTCGCCTGATTCGTCCGAGGTGTGGGCTACGAATCTGCCAATTGGGGAGATCTGTGGGTAGTGCTCATTTGCCGATGTCACGAGAAACTCCTTCGGCTCACCAGTCGGTTTTCCTGAGTCCAGCGTGAGAAGCCAGAGATCACGCCCAGTCTCTGGGTTCAGGGCTGAGTAGACGATATTTCGTGAGTCCGAAGACCAAGCCGCGAAAGTTTCAAGGTCAGGCCCCGCCGCCAGTACGGTAGTCTCGCGGCGTCCATCCGCCGCCTGGACCAATAAGTCGAGGCCGCTAGCGCGACCCGTGTTCGACATAAAGGCGATCATGTCGCCGTTCGGGGACCACGACGGATAGCCGACCCGCCCCTGCTCAAAGCTGAATCGCCGCCTGATCGCGCTGTTGACTTGGTGCAGCCAGATATCGCCTGGGTCACCGCGATCGCCTCGCGCTTCGACTGCGACTAGCTGCCCGTCAGGCGAAATCGACGGACTGTCCATCGGTCCCTGCGGCTGGCCGACAGAACCGACCATTCGCCCCTCGCGGTCGCGCCAGACCAATCGATTGTCTGGGCCGTCAAATTGATCCACCGTCACCAAAGTGTCGGCGGCGGCTATAGTCGCATCCGCAACGTTTTGTGCCACGAAAAAGGGCTCACCGGTGACCTCGAGAGTCTCGGAGGAGAAGGGTAGCGCCCATAGCTCCCCGCCGAAGGGAGCGGTTTGGTAAAGGATGTGCCCGGACCGCGAATAGTTCGGGTTGGAGCCCTCCACGATCTCTGCGGTCTCGTCAGTTTCAAAGTTATAAAGGTAGATCGTGCGGACAGTCCGACTGCCGAACGTAAATAGCATCGCGCGTCCGGAGCCGGGTATAAAGTGCGGCTCATGATTGTTTTGGCCCACCCCCAGACGCTCGAGGAGCATGCGCGGTTCGCCGCCTTGCGCCGACACCTCGTAGAGGTCAGGAAAGTCGAATACGATCGATTCGCCGTCTGGGCTCCAGGCTCCACCGGCCCAAACAGACCCCGCCAGGTCGCAAAGCGTAATTGGCATGCCGCCGGTCACACTGAGTTTCTTGAGTTTTCGATCAGTCGCGAAGCCGATGAACCGACTATCCGGAGACCAAAACATTCCCGCTTTTGCTCCCTCTGTTCCTTCGAGTTTGCGAGGCGTCTCTTCGTCGATGGGACGCAGCCAAAGAGCGCTTGGGTCTTCCGAGACATATGTGATCCAGCGTCCATCCGGCGAGATGGCGGCCCTGCGCATGGCGCCGTCGTAGATGGTTCCGCTCAACAAATCGGGTACGAAGGAAAAGCGGCGCACCTGACGCCTGTCCTCTCGATCGCCGCTCGTACGAAGGGAGACGATCGCGAGGGCGACTGCAAGCCCAGCCGCAAGCAGGTACATCAGGCGAAGCTTGTGGCCTAGGGTAGAGTCGTAGGTTAAGACTTCTGATGGCAAGAGCGGGGAATGCCGCGACCTTGGGGCTGAGACGGCGGGGATGATCGTCGATCTGCCGGACTTGAGTTTTTTCACCCAAGGAGCGCAGATCCTTGGCAACGTCTGAGGCCGAGTCATAGCGGTCGACGGGGTCCTTCGCCAGACACTTGCCGACGACAACTTCGAACTCCATCGGCACGCCGGCGCGGATGGCGGTGATCGGCTCGGGCTCCTCGTTGAGGATGGAGTACATCACCGCCTTGTCGTAGTCACCCTTGAACGGTTTCTGGCCGGTGATCATCTCGTAGAGCACAACGCCAAGCGACCAGATGTCCGTGCGGTGGTCCGTACCTGAGCCCTCAGTCTGTTCTGGGCTCATGTAGAAGACCGTGCCCATGGTCTGATCGGGCCTAGTGAGCAGACTGGCCTGTGTGAGTTGAGCTAACCCGAAGTCCATGATCGTGACGTGGCCGTCCTCGCCGACCATGATGTTCTGGGGCTTGATATCCCGATGAACAACACCCTTTTTATGTGCCGCTTCCAACCCCTTGGCAATCTGTTGACCGATGTCGAGTGCTTCGTCGAGTTTCAGCGGCCCTTGCTCGATCTTCTTGTCGAGAGATTCACCCTCAATCAGGGCCATCGAGATGAATGTTTTGCTATCCGCTTCGTCGATCTCGTAGACAGTGCAGACGTTTGAGTGGTCCAGTGCGTCGGCAGCTTTTGCTTCCCGCTTGAAACGCTTTTTGACTTCTTCGTCGCCCAACAACTGGGCCGGCAGAAACTTCAGCGCGACGGGTCTGTCAAGCCGCGTGTCCTGGGCCTTATACACCACCCCCATGCCGCCCTCGCCCAGCTTCTCGACGATCTTGTAATGACTGATGGTTGAGCCGACCAAGATGCTGAGATTGTACCGCCGCGCGACCTAAACCAGTCAGAGCACGCGATTACTCAAGCAAGTGCGATATCCCGACACTTTCGGGTGCTGGGGCGATAGGTGGTTCCCCTGATGTCACTTAGCTTGCTAGCGATCACGGGAATGTTCGTGCCAGTTTTGGACTGCACGGATCTTGTACGGCTCAGCGTTCTCGTCCTGAACGGTACTGCCCGTCAAGAACCGTTGTCCGTCGCGGCAGGTGTTGTAACTCGCTGACGCCCACCCGAGAATCGGATCTTGAGACTCAAAAGCCTTTGTCGCCGTCCCGGTGCGCCCGTTTGGTTGGTCGAGACAGTCTCGTAGTAATCGATGAGCCGGCCACGGTTTAAGGAGATTGGCCGACGAGGAGTCTGTCTAGCCCGCATTTCTCACCAGGCAGCGAGGGATAGTGGGTGGAAGGTGCGTCAATACGAGGCGCGCGACACTTGGCGCGCGCAGGCGTACTTGACAGTCCGTTGAGCACGGCAAGCGAGCGCAACAAAGTAATGACGCGCCTAACGCGTACTTTCACCGCTGGCTGGTGAGAAATGCGGGCTAGCCGCGAAACATGAAATACACAGCGCCGACGAGGCATAGAGCGGCCCAAACGTAGTCCAGCTTGAGCGGTTGCCGCATATATAACACGGCGAATGGAACGAAAACAGTCAAGGTGATCGCCTCCTGTAGAACCTTCAACTGCCCCAGACTGAGGGCCTCGAACCCGATCCGGTTCGCTGGAACTTGGAAAGCGTATTCGAATAGAGCGACTCCCCAGCTAGCCAACACAGCGACATAGAGTGGTCGGGCCGAAAGCTCCTTGAGATGTGCGTACCAAGCGAACGTCATGAAGACGTTGGAAATCGTCAACAGCAGGCAGGTCTTCACCAGAATCGACATATCAAGATGATCGACCCAAGGCACCGGTCAACGTCAAGCAAACCGCAGGCTCACACTAAATCGAATCCGTTGGTGCACATGCCCATCACAGTAGGGCTGCTTGGGAACATCGATAGTGGGGCGGGGGGACAGAGCCCTTAACAGATGCAACGATTTTAAACGAACTCTACGTTCCGACAAAATCCTCTCGCTTGCGAGAGATCCGGGACAAAGTCGTTATAAATCAACAGCTTCCAGCAATCTCAATATTCATGAATCAGGGTAATTGGGTCTCGCAATAGCCAAGACGCAACCCGCCCGAAGAGCCGTCCCGCGATTTTGAAATTTCTTTTGTCTTTGAACGGCGCATCAACAACCTAGCGAACCGGTCGGCCGGAAACCGTACCCACGGGTCTTACACTATACCTGGAGAGTGTGGAATGCACCGCCAAATCCGGCCGCAGGGCGGTATCCATGATGCTGCCTGGGGGTCGGATTACACGAGCACGCGAGTGATTTCACGTTCTGGATTGCAGGGTACGACAGAACACGATTTTGAGTGTTGCAAGTCACGTATCGCTGGCGATTTTTACAGAAAACCGGACAAATCCGGACATTTTGATTTGACGGACAAGCTCCGCTCGGGCGGCTAGACACCAAAAACCCCGCGACCGGGTCTTGTCCTGGATCCGCGGACCGCGAACTGACGGTGGTGCATGCGCGGCGACTTGCGCGCATTTTTTGCCACCTGGCGAGCAAACGTGCGTGAGAGATCGTCAAGACGGGTTGGGCAACAGTCGGCGCGCAGAGGCGCACTTTTGCATTCCGTCGAGCACGACGACGGAGTGCAACGACTTGGTGGCGAAGCTATCGCCTAGTTTCGCCACAACCTGGCGAAAAATTCGCGCTGGAAATTAGCAGCCAAGATCTCCCGCTCGAGGTGCAGCGTACTGCGACGTTGTTCCGGACCTTCGTCGATCTGACGGATAAATGGTAGAACGGATTGTGGCCGAAAGGTTCGACATCGTTGTCGTTGGAGCCGGTCTTGCCGGGCTCAGCCTGACGCGGCAGTTGCTACTAGAAACGGAAGCCAGTGTCTTGCTGGTTGACCGGCGAAAGAACCCCGCGAAAGGGCGTCAGAAGGTGGGAGAGTCACTCGTCCAGGTGGGTGGGTACTATCTGAGCAAAGTGCTCGATCTGGAGGAGTACGTCTGCCGCGAGCATTTTTTGAAATTCAATTTGCGATTTTACTGGCCGACGCCGGGGCTGCCTGATACAGATTTTAGGGACTATTCAAAGTCGTATGCGCGGAAGGTTTCTGATTGAGAACGGCGGAGCGAAACTAGACCATAGAGCGGCGAATCGAAGCTGCTTTTGGGCGGAGTAAAAGTAGACCGTCCGAGTGGTCCAGCGAACATTCCTGTGGTGTTTGTGGGACACGAGAGGGATGTATCGCGTGGAGCTATACGCTCAAGTACGGCGCAGTGTCTTTGTCGAAGGGCTCAGTGAGCGCGAGGCCGCCAAACGGTTTGGCCTGGCGCGAGGGACGGTGCGCAAGATGTTGCGCTACGCCACTCCGCCGGGCTATCGGCGGCGCCAACCAGCGCAGAGGCCGAAGCTGGATCCCTTCACCGGAATCGTCGATCAGATCCTCAGCGACGATCAGGAACGTCCGAAGAAACAACGCCACACCGCAAAACGCATCTTCGACCGCTTGCGCGACGAGTACGATTTCACCGGCGGTTACACGATCGTCAAGGACTATGTTCGCGACAAGAAGCTCGGCGGGCAAGAGATGTTCGTGCCGCTGGTGCATCCGGCGGGCGATGCCCAGGCCGACTGCGGTGAAGCTCTGGTGGTCATTGACGGCGTACAGCGCAAGGCGCACTACTTGGTGGTCGATCTGCCGCCTAGCGATGACGCTTTCGTAAAAGCTTTCCCGGCCGCGACGACGGAAGCGTTTTGCGAGGGGCACAACGCAGCGTTTCGGTACTTCGGCGGCGTGCCACGCAGCATCCTCTACGACAACACGACCTTGGCGCTGGCGAGGATTCTGGGCGACGGCAGGCGCAAGCGGACCAGGGTGTTCAGTGAACTGCAGTCGCACTATTTATTCTCCGATCGTTTGGGGCGTCCGGGCAAAGGCAACGACAAGGGAAAGGTGGAAGGACTGGTCGGTTATGCCCGGCGGAACTTCATGGTGCCGGCGCCAAGGTTTCCAAGCTGGGAAGCGTTCAACGAGCAGCTCGAAGCGCAGTGCCTCAACAATCGTAAGCGGCGCTTGCGGCGGCACACCGAAACGATTGAGGAACGTTTCAAGCGTGACCGCCAAGCGTTGTTGCCCTTGCCGCCCACGCCCTATGACGCCTGCGACAAACGCACCACGCGGGTGACGTCGCTGTCATTGGTGCGCTATCGCGCCAACGACTACTCGGTGCCCACACGCTACGGACATCGCCAGGTGTTGCTGAAAGGCTACGTCGATGAAATCGTGATCTGTTGTGGCAGCGAAGAGATCGCGCGCCACCGGCGCAGTTACGAACGCGAAGAGTTGATCTTCGATCCGCTGCATTACCTAGCACTGCTGGAACGCAAGACCAACGCGCTCGATCAAGCGGCCCCGTTGGCGGGCTGGGAGCTGCCCGAACAGTTCCCGTGCTTGAGACGTTTGCTCGAGGCACGGTTGGGAAAGCCAGGCAAGCGCGAGTACGTGCGGGTATTGCGATGACTGGAGGACTTCCGATTCGAGCACGTTGCCGCGGCGGTGCGCCAAGCCTGCGAGTTGGGAGCGATTGGCTTGGATGCAGTCAGGCACTTAGTGCTGTGCCGCATCGAGCAACGGCCGCCGCGCTTGGACTTGACGAAGTATCCGCACCTGCCGGCAGCCCAGGTGGAGCAAACCTCCGCTGCGGACTATTTGGCACTGCCGGCACAAGGAGGGGGGTAATGGCGAGGTCGAAACTTCTGCTCGAAGCGCATTTGAAAGCGTTGCGGCTGCCAACCTTCCTGCGCGAGTACGACAAACTGGCGCGGCAATGCGCCGCCGAGAGCTTGGATTCGAGGAGCTTCCTGCAACAACTCTGCGAGCTGGAACTGCTCGACCGTGAACAGCGGGCCACCGAGCGCCGCAGCAAGGCCGCGAAGTTTCCCGTGACCAAGAGTCTGGACACTTTCGACTTCCCGTCCTTGCCGGCGTTGAACAAGAAGCTGGTGCTGGAACTGGCGCGCTGTGAGTTTATCGACCGCCGCGAAAACGTGCCGGCACTGGGTAATTCCGGCACGGGCAAAACGCACATCGGCTTGGCGTTGGGACTGGCGGCTTGTCAGCGCGGCTATCGAACACGCTTCACAACAGCGGCGGCACTGGTCAATGAGCTGCTCGAAGCCCGAGATGAACGGCGCTTGCTGCGATGTCAAAAGCAGTTGGCCAAGCAGGATCTGCTGATCGTCGATGAACTGGGCTACGTGCCGCTATCGAAGACCGGAGCGGAGTTATTGTTCGAAGTGTTTTCCCAGCGCTACGAACAGGGCTCGACGCTGGTCACCTCGAATCTGCCGTTTAACGAATGGACGGAGGTCTTCGGCTCCGAGCGGCTGACCGGCGCCCTGCTCGATCGCCTCACGCACCACGTTCATATTCTAGAGCTGAACGGCGAAAGCTTCCGTCTGATCCAGAGCAAGAAGAAGCGGGCTCACTCTTTGGGCTGACCCACCGGCCACTCGCCCGGTTTTCGTGGGACGGCCTCCACTACGCCTGGGCCGCCCTAAAGGGCGACCGCAGGCTCCGTTCCAGCCGTCCCACGAAAACCGCTACCCCTTCACCAACTGGTCTACTTTTGCTCCGCCGAAGTGGTCCAAATTTACTCCGCCCTTGACAGCTGATATCGCAAACTTCCAAATCGATCGAAACCGATTCGAGCAACACTTGCTCGAGTCCGTTTGCTCTAGCTCGCGAGTGACCTATCGCGACGGAGTCAGCTCTCCGCAAGTCGAACTAGCCGAGACTGGCGGGGAACACATCGTCCGCTTCAAGTCGGGTGAAGTGCGCTGCCGTTGGCTGGTCGATACGACTGGGCGGGGCAGTTGGCTAAAAAATAGCCTGGAGCTCGCCGCCGACAGCCCGATTCGACACGGGTCGACTTGGTGTTGGGTCGATGGGCTTTTCGATGTTGAAAAGTTAACCGACCGCTCTTGGACCGAAGTCCGCCACGATCCGCAGCGCCGCAAGGCGGGCCATTTCCCGGCGTTTCTGGCGACCAATCACTTTCTAGCTGAAGGCTGCTGGTTTTGGGTGATTCCGCTGCACGGGAAGACCAGCCTGGGGCTCGTCTATGACCACGCGGTGATCGATCCGTCAGAGGTGGCAAACGCCGAGTCGATGATTGAGATCGCCTGCAAAAAATGGCCGGTACTCGCTAGAGACCTCCCGGGGCGAACCGTCGTCGACCAAGGCCGCTTTGTCACCTACTCATACGGGGCGAAGCAAACAATAAGTGACAAATGCTGGGCGATGAGTGGTATGTCGGGGCGGTTCAGTGATCCGCTTTATAGCCCGGGCAGCGATTTGATTGCGTTTCACAATACGCTGATTGTCGACGCAATACAGAGTCCCGCCGATGAATTGCAGGCGAAATGCCGACGCGCGGAACTGCTGATGCAGGTGTTGTACGAGGCCTACGAACCATCGTTCGTGAACAGCTACGACTGCCTGGGCGACCAGGAGTGCTTCACCCTCAAGTACGGCTGGGAGCTGTCGATTTACTTCGGCTTTTATGTGTTCCCATTCGTCAATGGCCTACTGACCCAAGAAGAGTTCGTTGGGCCGTTCCTGCGGAAGTTCGGGCTGCTGGGACCGCTAAATCGTAGTTTGCACAAGTTCCTCAGCGACTACTTCCAGTGGAAGAAGTCGCGGTTGGCGGCGATGTCCGAACCCAAGTTGACCGACTTTCTTGAAATGCCTCCGGTCAGCAGCTCGGAAAAGATGTTTTATGAAGTCGGCCGACCTCTCGACGAGGCGCTCGAAGCGCTCGAAGGGCAGTATCAACGGATGCGCGAGTTTGCTCGTTTCATCGCGGTCCACGTTTGCGCGGCGGTCGTGGGAGACCCCTCGGTGGTGACCAACGCCGCTTTGGTGCGGGGGCTAAAGCTTAGGTCTCTGCGGTTCGACCCGCAAGCGTTCCAGGAGCTTTATGAGCGAACGCGTTCGAGCGACACGCGCTACAAGTGGACATTTGATGCAATCGACTTCGAGCGCCAACTCGCGGTGGAGCAAGCCGCGGTTGCAAACCACGGAAAGGTGGCACAGTAACAGCCGTGCAAGATTTCGCGCCTGGGCTTGATCATTCTTTCTTCTTTGAAGCGAAGGAAGATTCGTACCTCGTAGAAGAAATCGAGGGCGAGGTGCCCGCGGGTCTGCGGGGCTCATTCTTCGTCAACGGACCTGCCCGATTTGAACGCGCCGGCATGAGATACAGGCATTGGCTAGACGGCGACGGAATGGTTCACCGGCTTTCATTCGGCGACGACGGTGTGCGTCATACCACGCGTTTCGTTCAAAGTAAGAAGCTGCGCGACGAAGACAGCGAGGGGAGGTTCGTTTATCGCGCGTTCGGCACGAGTTTTGAAGGTGATCGGTTGCGGCAGGGGATCATGCTGGAGTCGCCGATCAACGTCAGCGTTTGCCCCTTGGGCGGGCGGCTGTTGGCGTTCGGCGAACAATCGTTGCCGATGGAGCTTGATCCCGTCACGCTCGAGACGCTAGGTTCGTTCGATTTCGGCGGGAGGTTAAATGAGGTCAGTCCGGTCTCGGCGCACCCGAAGATCGATCCGTCGACGGGATGCATGGTTGCGTTTGGCGTGTCATTCTCGTCCAGACCGACCCTGAATCTTTTTGCGTACGATCCGGCGCGGAATGGATACGGCCGCCGGCGTCATAGTCTCGGTGCGCCGTGCTCGATCCACGACTTCAACCTGTTGCCCGACTACGCTGTGTTTCATCTCGGGCCCCTGACACTCAATGCCGAGCGATTCGTGCGCCATGGAAAGTCGGTTTCGGAGAGCCTCGACTGGAGGCCCTGGTGGGGTAGCCGGTTGCTGTTCATCCCGCGCTCTCTAGGGGAGGGCGGGGCATTCGAGGTGAAGGTCGAGTCGAAGTACTGCCTGCACCATATCAGTGCGTTTTCGCGAGACGGACTGCTGGTGGTCGATCTGATCGAGATTGATGAGCCAATCTACCCCCATTACGCTCCGCTGCCGGATCTATTTGTGGAGGCGCCAGGGGCGCGTCCGGTGCGCTACGTGGTTGACCCGCTAGCGAAGACGGTTGTCGAGCGGACCGAGCTAGATTACGACCGCGTGCCCGATTTTCCGACAGTCGCGGCTACCGAAATGTGCTCGTCGTACGACAGATTTTGGATGCTAGGCATGTCGGCCGCCGGTAAGAGCGGCCGGAAGTTTTTCGACGAGCTGGTCGCGGTTTCGTGGGTGGCCGGGTCGGTGACGGATCGCTACCAGGCACCGCCGGGACGATTACTAGCTGCGCAGCCCGGCTATGCCGAGCGACCGAATGGCGTCGGTGGACCGCTGATAGTGATCCAAGAAATCGACCCCGAACAGGGCAGAGCTTGGTACCTGATGTTTGACGGTGACGACCTGGGCGCAGGGCCACTGACGCGCCTTCAACTTCGACATCTGATTCACCCGGGGTTTCATTCGTACTTCGAACCAGCAGGGGTGTGAGGGAATACGCCGGTTAACGGTAAATTAGGTTCGGACCGGCCTACCTAGTGGTACTGTTGAAAGTATTGATGTTGCAATTAACACTTGTTATGTTGCCAATGAAGGGAAAGGCGTAATCGCGAGAGGCAAGTCACCATGAATACCGCACCAGCAGCGCCCGATGATATCCGTAAGCTGACAAAGCAACTTTTGGCCGATGTCACCGAGACTGAACCGGAAGAAATTGGCGATACCGATTCATTCATTCTCGACCTCGATCTCGACTCCCTGATGGCGCTTGAGGTGATGGTGTCGCTGTCGAAAACCTATCGCATTGAGATTCCAGAAGAAGAGTTTGCCGAGTTGCAGAACGTCAACAACGTTGTTGAGGTCGTCACGAGTTATCTCAACCAGGGAAGCGAAGTCGAAGTCGCACAAGCTTCGTGAAACGCGTCGCAATTACCGGCTTGGGGCTTGTAACTCCTGTCGGGATCGGGCGCGAAATATTTTGGAATGCGATTCTTGACGGCCGCTCGGGTATCGCGGCGGTCCGCTCATTCGATACTTCGGAGTACGCGGCCTCACTTGGCGGCGAGGTGAAGGACTTCGAGCCCACTCGCTATATCCGTCAAGATTTTGCCGAAATGGGCCGCGCCTCGCAGTTGGGGATTGCGGCGGCTCGATTGGCGCTCGAAGATTGCGGGTTAACTGAAAACGAGATCACGCCTGTGCGAACGAGCGTTTGCATGGGAACGACTTCAGGCGAGCCGTTGTTCGTCGAACTCCACAACGACGCCAAAAAGGGCTCGCGGGAACTTGATAGTCCGGAGACCACTTTTGGGCGTTATTCCTGCAGTTTCATTGCATCTCACGTGGCCGTCGAGTTCGATTGCCAGGGCCGCGTGATGGTGATTCCCACGGCCTGCGCAGCCGGCAACTATGCGGTCGCCGCGGGATCTGACTGGATTCGTTCGGGCTCGGCGGACGTGGTATTGGCCGGTGGCTCGGATGCCTTTTCGCGGATCCCGTACGCGGGTTTTGCGCGGCTGGGAGCGATTGCGCCGGACTGCTGCCGGCCGTTTGACCGCAATCGCAAGGGAATGATTCCCGGCGAAGGCGCGGCGGTGTTGGTCCTCGAGGATTGGCGGACGGCGCGCGCGCGGGGAGCGACGATCTATGCCGAGGTGCTTGGCTACGGACTGAGTTGCGACGCCCATCACATGACCGCGGCGCATCCCAACGGAGACGGGGCGCTGCAGGCGATGGAGGGCGCGTTGCGATCCGCCAGGGTATCTGTCGACGATGTTGACTACATCAGCGCGCATGGTACGGGTACTCCGACCAACGACCGCATTGAGGCGCGCGCGCTCAAACGCTTGCTAGGTGACGAGCCGACGCGTGTACCGATGAGTTCGATCAAGTCGATGCTGGGGCATACGATGGGGGCGGCCAGTGCGATCGAGGCGGCAGCCTGTTCGCTAGCGCTTCGCGACGGCGTCATCCCCCCGACAATGAACTACGAAGAACCTGATCCGGAATGCGAAGTGGACTGCGTTCCGAACGAAGCTCGCAAAACAAATCCTCAAATTATTCTCAATAATGCGTATGCCTTTGGTGGGAATAATGCCTCTTTATGCCTGGGGCGAGCGGAGGCGTAGTGCCCGAAATCGTCATTACCGGCTACGGCGTGGTGTCGCCGATTGGCATTGGCCGAGCGGAGTTTGAGGCGGCCCAAGCGGCCGGCCCGGTGCTCAACGGGCCGACCGCGGCGTTGCCGGAGTTTGACCCTCGCGAGCACCTCGGCAAGAAGGGCTTGCGGGCGATGAGCCGCGCGGCCTTATTGCTGGCGACGGCTGCGAAATTGGCGCTCGATGACGCCGGTTTTACTGTCGATGATGCCAACGCCCAATCTCTCGGCCTTGTTGCCGGCACGATGTTTGGCAGCGTCAATGCGATCACGGCCTTCGATTGGAGTGCGCTGACCGACGGCCCCAAGTATGTCAACCCGATGCACTTCCCAAACACTGTGATCAACGCGCCGTCGGGACACGTCGGTATCAAGAGTGGCATGAAGGGCGTAAACTCGACGATTTCAGCGGGGCTTGCGTCGGGACTCATAGCGCTAGACTACGCCGCCAATCTCGTGCGCGAGGGCCGGCTGACGGCTGTCGTAGCCGGCGGACTTGAAGAACTTTGCGAGGAGTCGCGCTTGGCGGTTGGACATAGCTTTTCACCCCATGTGCTGTCAGAGGGGGCGGCGTTGCTTGTGCTTGAAGCGGGCGAATCGGCCGCGGCCGCGGGGAAAGCGCCTCTCGCGCGAATCAGGGGGTTCGGCTCTGCACATCCCGGCCGAGAGATGGGCACGATCGCGGGTGGGACGAAGGCCGCCGTCTCGGCGATTCGTGCCGCACTCGACAGTGCTGCGATATCCGCTTCTGACGTCGATGTAATCGTCTCTAGCGCGAACGGTGACTCGGTCGTCGACGAGATCGATGCGAATGCGATCACTGAGGCTGTCGATAGCGCGATTGGCGCGATTCCTCGGATTCGTCTTGTCCAATACAAGATGAGCCTGAAGGGGAGGGCGATTCCAATACAAGATGAGCCTGACGGGGATCCGTTGGGTGGTCAGGAACAGAGCAGCTGCGGGCGATGGGAGTCGCCGTGCAGCAAGCCGAATCGCTGAGTCTGGAACAGATCGAGTGTTTTCTCGACGGGTGCCAATCCGTCGCCTTCGAGGGCGGCAATCGAAGCGACAAATATGCGCTCGTCGAAAGCGTCTTGAAGCGGCATCACTATGCCGACCAGAAGCGCTCCGTCAAGGGTCTCCTGCGGCGTTATCTCGCTAAGCTCACGGGCTTAAGCCGCGCGCAACTCACCCGCCTGATCGGACAGTTCTTGCACACGCGTTGCGTCCGTCCGAGGGCCTATCGGCGGCGCCGTTTTCCCAGCAAGTACACACGCGCCGACAGCGTCTTACTGGCGCACGTCGATCGAGTTCATCAGCGCCTCTCGGGGCCGGCCACCCGCCGCATTCTCCAACGCGAGTTCCAGATCTACGGCCGCAAAGAGTTTCGACGCCTGGCCGAATTGTCCGTGGGCCAGCTGTACAACTTGCGAAAAAGAGCCGTCTACCAACGTCACAGTTTGCATCTCGACAAGACCCGTCCCACGCCCGTGGCGATCGGCGAACGCCGCCAACCCGAGCCGCGAGGACGTCCGGGCTACCTGCGCATCGACACCGTGCACTCGCCCGAACAGGAAGGCGAAAAAGGCGCCTACAGCATCAATGTGGTCGACGAAGTGACGCAGTGGCAGGCCGTCGGCTGCGTCCAACGCATCAACGAAAATCACCTCATTCCCTTGCTGGAAGGCCTTTTGGAACAATTTCCATTTATCGTTCGCGGCTTTCACTCCGACAATGGCAGCGAATTCGTCAACCATCAAACCGCTAAACTGCTCGAGAAGTTGCGAATTGAATTTACGAAGTCTCGCGCGCGCCGTTCGAACGACAATGCCTTGGTCGAAACCAAGAACGGCGCGGTGGTGCGCAAGTGGATGGGCTACCAGTTTTTGCCCTCGGAAGCGACGCAGGCGATCGACACCTTCTACCGCCAGTGGCTCAACCCGTACTTGAATTTTCATCGCCCATGCGCTTTCGCCAGCGAGCGCCGAGACCGCCGCGGCAAGTTGCGCAAGGTGTACGCCGAGTGGAGCACGCCGTGGGAAAAGCTGCTCAGCCTGCCCGCCGAGCAGCGCGGCCTGCGCGCGGATCGCTCGCTCAAGAAGCTCCAAGCGCGAGCGGACACTTGTTCCGACACCGAGTTTGCCGAGCAACTCGACGCTCAGCGCAACGAACTGCAACGCGTCTGCAAAGACCTCGCGATCTGCTGGCGCACGCGCTAGACAACGCCCCGACCCGAGGCGTTGTCGGCTCCTCCGGCCCACGTCCGAAGACGGCCGTGGGGTCTCGCCTGGGATGGCTGCAAAGGGGGACTGGGGCTGCCGCCCCTTCCCCCTTATGCAATCCCCCTCACCCCGCCCTACGGGCCCCACAACGGGCTTCAACCTCAAGCCCCAATCCGAGCTATAATCCCTCCTGCCCACAGCTACCTTCGCCTGCCTCCTGCAGGCTCATCTTTCGATTGGAAAAGAGGGATTCAACCCAAACGTAATTTAGGTGAGACGATGGGAGCCGGTGGCGCGTTTGCCGCACTAATGGGGATGTCGGCGTTAGTACCAGGGAGCTCTGATGGGGCGGGCCGAAACGCGCTTGTTGCCGCGTTTGATCCGCAAGGCCCGTGCGCGGCGATGGTTTTCTCGACCCCGGACTCACGAAACGTAAATGCCTGACGAACGCATCGAAATCGGGCACGACGACCTGCTGCCCCGTCTCAGAGGACAGGGCTACGGGCCGGAGCAAGTAGCCAAGCGCCGCGAATGGGTCGAGCACCGCACAGGCACCGACCTTAAACATACGGGTTCGGGGTCGATCGACACGTGCGCTCTGCGCGGAAACATCGAGAATCCGATCGGCGTGGCGCAGGTGCCGGTGGGAGTCGTCGGCCCAATCGTCGTTAAGGGCCGGCACGCAGACGGGATGTTTTATGTGCCGATGGCGACTACGGAGGGCGCACTTGTGCGTAGCTACGAGCGCGGAATGCTTGCCTTGTCGAAGGCGGGCGGAGTGCAAGTTGAGATCCACGACGACGAGAACCACATTAGCCCTGCTTTTTTCTTCGATAACGTTGCCGCCGCGCGCAAGTTCATCGAGTGGGCGGACAACCGCTTTGACGACTTCGCGACGGCCGCCGGCGCCACCACGACTCACGGCCGGCTGACCGGAGTACGGTGTTATCCGGTCGGGCGGCGGGTGCTTGTCAACTTGGCGTTCGCCACAGGCGACGCGCACGGCATGAACATGATCGCGAAGGCCGCTCATGCGATCTGCGAGTGGATTCTCGCAAATTACCCAGTGGAACGGTATCACATATTTAGTGGACTGTCTTCGGAAAAGCGCGCGAGCGGATTTCTTTTTGCGCGCGGCAAGGGCAAGCGCGTAACGGCGGGAGCGTTTCTACCTGAAAGCATTCTGCGCACCTATCTGCACGCGACCGCTGACGAAATGCTGCTGATGTGGCGCTCGACGGTGATCGGGCATCTCCACGCGGGGTCGATCGGGTTTAACGCTCACTTGGCCAACGGGCTGACCGCGATTTTTATCGCCGCTGGACAAGACGTTGCGAACGTCGCCAATTCCGCCTGTGGCATCACCGAACTTGAGCCCTGTGAGGGTGGGGTTTACGCTAGTTTGACTTTGCCGGCGCTCACAGTAGCGACTGTCGGTGGTGGCACGGGCTTGGCGACGCAGCGAGAAATGCTTGAGGTGATGGGCTGCGTAGGCGATGGGAAAGCTAAGCGCCTGGCCGAAATCATCGCCGCAACGCTGCTCGGTGGAGAACTGTCGATGGGCGCGGCAATTGCGACGGGCGAATTTGTGGATGCGCATGAGCAGTACGGGCGCAATCGGCCCGCTGGCGGCGAGGTCCTGTGATTTGGTGCGTAGAATTGGTTATCGCGCGCTTCCAGCCACACGCTGGAATTTTTACCCAAACTCGTCAGCGGGTGCTTTCGTCGCTTGTTTCAATTGCTTTGCAACAACCCCTTGTTGCCGCTCGCGGCTCAAACTCAATACCATCTAGGGCGGTTTATTAGTATGGCTGTGGTCTTGATTACAGGTGGCAGCCGGGGCATTGGCCGCGCGATGGTCGAGGTTTTCGCTGAGGCCGGACAGGTGGTCGTATTTACCTACAATAGCGGTGCGGACGCGGCGACAGAGCTTGAATCGGCGCAGGTCGCTCTGGGTCGCCGTGTGAAAGCGGTTCAGGCGGCGGTTGAGGATCCCACGGCAACGGAGCGCGTGTTTGAAGAGGTGGAAAGATTCGCCGGGCCGGTCGAAGTACTCATCAACAATGCCGGCGTAACACGCGATGGACCGCTACACCGCATGCAAGCGGAAGATTGGCACGTGGTCATCGGCACGAACCTTACCGGGACCTTCTATTACTCGCAAAAGGCCGTGCAAAGCATGTTGCGGCGCGGCGGGGTGATACTGAACATCGCAAGCGTCGCCGGTATTTCCGGGACTGCGGGCCAGACGAATTACAGTGCTTCGAAGGCCGGCATGATCGGGTTCACGCGCGCGCTTGCTAAAGAGGTCGCGCGGTTCGACATTCGCGTCAACGCGATCGCGCCGGGGTATATCGAAACGGACATGACTAGCAGTCTTTCCTAACAGGTGCGCAAAAAGGCGTACGCCCAAATTCCCATGCGACGGCCCGGCGACCCGGGCGATGTCGCACACCTGGCTCTGTTTCTCGCCGGCGCCGACGCGGGCTACATCACCGGCCAAGTCTTCCCGATCGACGGCGGCCTCAGTTAGCTGGCGGGCCTCCGTCGCGCCCGAGGGTGGGCGGCGTCGACCTCCCAATCCTCATTCTCTAGCGAATTTCTTGACGGAGCCACTGAGAAGTGCCGAATAGACGTCTCCAGAATCCGTAGCCGCCAGGCCGTGCGCCCCGCCTGAGGCGCTAGGCAGTTTTCCGATGAGATTCCCTTCCAAATCAAAGAGCGTGCCGCCCGCCCAAAGCTGTTGATCCTTGGTCATGAAGAGCGCTGAAATCCCGCCGACGCCGGGCCACTCCGTCAAGAACTTCCCGTTGGAGTCAAAGACCTGGATCCGCTGATTCTCTCGATCGGTGACATAGACTCTTCCCTGCGCGTCAATGGCCAGGTTGTGCGGCAGCGTGAACTCGCCGCGCCCTGATCCCCTCCTGCCCCACTCCAGCAAGTATTTTCCCTGCCGCGAGAACTTCACCACCCGCTCGTTCGCGTACCCGTCGCTCACATAGATATCGCCGTTGGGTGCGAAAGCCACATCGGTCGGCATATTGAACTTATCGGGACCGGTGCCCGAGACTCCCCTGGTTCCCAACCGCATGGTCACTTTCTCTTGCTGGTTCATTTTGTACACGACATGACCTGTAGCGTCGACGACCCAAATACTCCCCTCGCTATCGACGCGAATCGAATGGGCGCCGCATGAGGTACAGCCGGCCGGACCGTACACAGCCGAATGGATTGTGCGACCTTCGACCTGATATTCGGGCGCGAGCGTGAACGCCTTCCCCTCGCTGATCAGCGCGTCACCCCACGAGCGGACGAACTTTCCGCCGCTCTCGAATTCCAAAATCGGGTGAGCGCCGCGGTGGAGCACGAGAACATTGCCATTGGCGTTGATCGCCACGCCCGCAACCTGGCCAAAGTTCCACGGCCCCGGTGCGTCGACGGCGCTGGTCGCCGGCAAGGGCCACACATCTACAGCTCGATAGGGTAACGTTTGTGCGTCGCTTCGCTGACAGAGCGCCGCGCCGGCGAGGAAAAGTACCATCGCGAGCACGCGTAGTTTTCTGGAAATCATCACAGCACTCCTAGGTTGCGTTCGTTTGGGTTCCTGAAGCCGAACGCTTCGTGGAAATAGCGCGCCGATTCGATTAGATCAGCTACTCCCCGAAGTGCGGCGCCCTCCATTCTAACGGCCCGCAGTCGGTGCGAGCGAGCCTGCGCCGGCAGGACATGTCGGGAGTTAGATGCGTTCGCTCATATGATGCGGCGCCAAAACTCGACTCGTCCGCATTTCTCACCATGTGGCGCACCTCTCGCGTGCGTTCGCCGTCAGGTGGTGGGGACCTCAGCTCATTCCTCCGTGGAAGCCGGCATGCAACCTCCTAAGCGCTTGGGCTAAGGCTCGCTACAGACCAGCACAAAGCGTCCGTCGCTCTGCTCGCATTTGCAGCCGTTCGCTGGGTCGTCGATGCAAACGACTTGCTCGACCGCGTCGAGCCAGAGGTAGCTGAAGTCGTTGCCAGATGCGTGACAGCCCATGCAACTGCGGTTGGAGACTTGTACTGCGCGACTGTTCTGTTCGACGTAAGTCGCCATGTAAGTTTCCATCGAAGTATTGCGAAGGAAGGTGGGGACCATCGTGTAGCAGTCGCTCGGAGAAGTATTGACGGGTCGCAGCGGGTCAGATGAGATGTCTTGCTGGCTGCGGCAAAGCTGGTTGTTGACGTAGAGCGGATCACCGTCTTTTTCGGCAGGCCTGCGGCCGTTAAACGGCCACTGGGTGTTGACGAGAAAGTAGTTTGAGAACGGACTTTTGCCCCGCGTTTCTGCTTTGATCTCCGCGGCGAAGGCCTCGTTCAACCCCGAGCCGCCGATGCGGTCGAGACGGGTGACTTGATTGGGCTGGTCGCCGAAGCCGAATCCCTGAAAGCGGTTCAGTTCGCCGTTGGAGCAGCAGGGATCGCCAACAGAGTGTTCGCCGACGCTCTTGGGCGCGAGGAAAGGCTGAGTCGAGCACGCCGTGAACAGGGGGTGTTCGGGCGACTTACAGGCGGGATCATAGAAGCTGAAGCTGTCGTCTTCGGTAGGTCCAGTTGGCGCGTTGCTGACATGCTCGAAGGTGGCCCAGATCCACTGCGGCACCCAAAATGTTTTTCCGATGACGTGTAGGCCGGTAAGACCCACGGTGGCTCGCTTGCAGGTCCCTTTTTCGGCCTCGTAGAACAACACGTCGCGGCTGTAGTAGTCGGCGGGATCGTCGGGTGGCTTGCAGTCGTCCTCAAGGCAAAGCACCTTCCACGACGACTTCACCTCGATGGCGCCGTCAGGCACATCCGTTGAAACGCCGTCGTGCGGGCCTGAGGGCGACAGCTTGGTGGTCGCGGCGTTAGGCACGATGAAGTCGAACGACGTTTCGTTGAAAAGAACCTGATAGCGTACGAACTCTCCATTGCGGTCGGTCAGCGTTCCGAAGCTTCCTGCGAAGGCTTGGCCGCTCTCGTTGACGTTGTCGGGGAAGCGCGAAGCGGTCTTTGTCACGTTTGCCACGACAGGCAGGTTCGAGTCGGATGGGCAGTCCGGAGGCAAACTGCGAGGAGAGTTCCAGTCGCCCGCTGGATTGCCTTCTTGCATTGGGTCCCACTTGATGTTCTCGGGCTGAAATACTTCCCAAGTTGCTTTGTAGGTCTCCCATACGGTGTCAACACCGTCGGTAATGTCGCCGAAGCTCTTCGCCGTGTCGGCGGCGCCGCGTTCAGAGTTGAGAGCCGGCCAATTGAGGGCGACAAACGTTCTCCACGAGAAGCAGTCGAACATCTTTTGTCGTTGAGCAGGATCGTCGATCGTGGTCGGATCGAGCGAGACATCGCCGGGAAAATGGGACGTGAGTGTAATGCTTTCACAGAACGGGTCGCCGCTAGGCGCCGCCGGTGGAAGTGCTGGATCGGAGGTGGGCCCCTGCTTGTGGGCCGCCGTCTCGGCAAGCCGTTGGAGGCCACGCAAATAATCCGTGCGCGAGCCGGGATCGTGGCAGTTTACACAAAAAGATTGCGTATTTTCAGCGACAGGCTTGTCCTGCCCTTCACGAGGGAGCGTGACGCCGTTAACCGGACTTTCGAGGCCGTAGAACGCCCACATCCAATTGCCGCCGAGACAGGCGACACCATTGTATTTGACTCCTGCTTCGCAAAAGTCGTCACTCGGCTTATAGGCGACGGTTAACACAGCGGGGTTCGGCGCCTGTGCGATGACGTTTTGTTCTTGGACGTTGGCGTAGTTGAGTTTGACAATGATCGAGCCGGGAGGCAGGTCGGCCAGCGGGACTTCACCATCGCCGGCGTCCACCCGGGCTAGGTACTCGGAGACGTACGTGTTCGCGATCGGATTCGCGTAAACGCTTACCCAGCGTCCATGAACAGGTAGGTCGAGGCGCTTGTTGAGGAATTCGCTTGGGTTGTCGGGTGGTCCGGGAAAAAGGGACCACGTCTTGTAGTGCGGATCATCCGGCAGTTGCCCAGGCGGCTGGTTTCCGGCAGGGTCCCCGATGGTGATGAAGTTCCATAGCTGATCTTTGCTCAGTTCGAGCGGAGCTTGATCATGCGGCGTGAGGAACAGATTGCAGCTTGTTAAAAACGCAATGAGTAGCGTTAGACCAAAAAGTTTTCCAACGGAATTGACGGGTTTGTGCACGGCAGTCCTCTTTTGCGTTGGTATAGACCAATTTAACATTGAAGCCGCTAGTTAGCCTCGGCAGTATCGAGATGAGCAATGACGATAGGATGCCGCTTAGGAGACGCGAAGTGGGGTCCCGTGGTTTGGATTCCGACCGTGAAACGCGCCCTAGGAGTCGCCGCGAACGTGAGGAAGGTTCGCGATGAGATCACGCCAGAGGATATAGCCGCGGACGATCGCCGGGACAAGCGAAAACGAACCGCGCCGCAACCATTCAAACAAACAAAGAGCCTGCGATAAACTACATGCGAGCGTTGGTGAACGAATGGTACTGGAGGGGGGGGTCGAACCCCCATGGGAAGTGAATCCCGCTGGATTTTGAGTCCAGTGCGTCTGCCAATTCCGCCACTCCAGCAGATCTAAAATCAGTTGCTTCGGATCGCGATCTTATCGGACCACGCCATTTTCCCCTTACGCATCGATGGGATGCAAGAACTTGCTTGCTGCTCCGCCCGAATCGAAGAGGTCCCAATCACTCAAGATATTGTAGCGGGCGAACGCTTTTCGCGTCATTCCTCCGATCGTCTAGAGGCGTTCGTTGCCGGTCGAGTGCGTTCGGGATGAAGGTGAACAAGGAACCATTCGCTGCAAGTTCGCCGGCGCCGCTGAAACGGGTACTTGGAGTTGAGCCCGAAATACCACGTCGACCTAAGGACGTTCGCTGGGATGATTCAAGACGAGCAATCGCATGTCAACGTATTCGAAACGGATTGGGACATGCCGCTACAGCTCGTGAGTACTACAAAAGCTCCAATTCGGATGCGAATCGCGAGGTAAGGTTCAGCCTTTCGAGGGCAGCCTCCTCATTCCATCTCTATTGATCCGGCTCGAGATCATGCCATTGTTCCATCGGGATCTGAGACCTGTGTCGCGACCAGACGCCTGGACCCCAAAAACCGCCAAGTCATAATCGCGCTCGATGGTGCTGATCGAGTAGACTATTTCCAGTCGGCGAGGTACTTCCTCAGGCGTTTGCGGGAGACCCCGACGGCTGTACTTATCAGAAAGAGGAGATCGATCATCAACAGTTTGCGCTAGCTACTGCGAACCCCAGCGCCCCACGTAGGGCGACTCCCTGGACAAATTGCCGAGGCCCGACCGATTTCTGGACCGGTTTGATTCCGTTTTTTTGAAGTATGTTGGTCGGCGACACAATTTCCCACTACAAAATCCTTGGCAAGCTCGGCGAAGGGGGCATGGGCGTCGTTTACAAAGCGACGGACACCAAGTTGAACCGTCTCGTAGCTCTCAAGTTCTTAATTGAGAAATCCGTTTCTAGCCACGACCGGAAAAGGTTCGTACGAGAGGCTCAAGCTGCCGCGGCGCTTTCGCATCCGAACATTTGCACTATCCACGAGATCGACGACGTGGGTGGGCAAATTTTCTTCTCAATGGCTTACGCGGCAGGCCAAACGCTCGAAAGTTTGATCGCTGGGCGGGTCGAGATCGGTCAGGCCCTCGACATCGCTACGCAGGTCGCCGGCGGGCTGGCGTACGCCCATCAGAACGGCGTGGTTCACCGCGATGTTAAGCCGAGCAACATCATCGTGTCCGACGACGGTCACGCTAGCATTCTCGACTTTGGGCTAGCCCAAATGGCCGGAGCCGGTCGCCTTACGAAAACCGGAACGACTATGGGCACGGCGGCTTTCATGTCTCCCGAGCAAGCTCGTGGCGAAACGCTCGACCACAGAACTGACATTTGGTCTTTGGGCACGGTGCTCTACGAAATGATCACCGGGAAGCCGGCATTCAGCGGGGAGTATGAACTCGCTCGGATGTATTGCATCGTAAACGAGAACCCGACGCCAATCGCGAACCTCGTCAATGACCCGCCCGAGGGCCTGCAGGAAATTATTGACAAGGCGTTGGCAAAGAAAAGGGACTCGCGATATGCAAGCGCCGCGGAGATGGCCGCGGACATTCGAGGACTTGAAGCCGGAGTTCCAACGTTTGCCGCCAATCGCTCTGCCGCGGCGACTAAGGTCGACAACAGATCAGCCGCGCCGACGCTTGCACACGACGCAAAAGACCTCAGCATCCCACCCGCGCGCGGGTCCGAAAGTACTTCCATCGCCGTGATGCCGTTCCGAAGTCTCTCCGCGGACCCCGAGGATGGCTTCATGGCTGATGGTATCGCCTCCGAAGTTGTTAGCGCTCTGTCGGGGGTCCCAGGAGTTCGGGTTGCGCCGCTGTTGGCGACGTTTCGATTTAAAGATCGGTCAACTGCACTTACGGCCGTAGCGTCAACGCTGCACGTCCGATACGTTCTGACTGGCAGCCTGCAAAGGGCCGGTAACCGCATCCGCGTCGTCGCGGAACTCGCGGATGCCGTCGAAGAGAAGCTTGTTTGGTCTCACACCTACCAGAAGGGAATCGAGAATCTATTTTTGGTTCAGGAGGAAATCGCAAAAGCGATCGTAGGCGCAACTGGCGGACAACTCATTCGCGCGACTGCGGAGCGGGCTAGTATCGCATCACCCGAAAGCTTGGATGCCTGGGGGCTGGTCCGTAAGGCCTACCACTTTATGAACCAAGCGTATAACTCGGATGCGACGGTCGACGCTTCAAATTTGCTCAGACAGGCGATCGAGTTGGCGCCTGACTACGCACCCGCGCACGCCTTCCTCGGGTTTTATCTAACTCAATGCGTCATCAATCAGGTCAGTCCCGATCGCGCCGCGGATAGGGAAAAGGCGATCGCAGCCGTTGAGCGCGCCACTAAGCTTGCGCCAGGTGACCCCGAGGTGCTTGAGAATTCGGGCTTGGTGTACAGCCACACCGGCAAAGCGTCAAAGGCGGTGCCGATTTTAAGACGCGCCGTGGAAATCGCTCCCTTTAACTTGGTCGCTTGGGGTATTTGGCAATGGCGCTTGGCTGGCGCCGCGGCCCGGGAGACCAGGAGGAAAGCATTCGAATCCTTGACGGGCTAATTACAGAAACAGCCGATCACCCGTCCTATCCCTACTGGCTGTATTTCAGGTCACTCACTCATGAAGGTCTGGAGAACTACCAGGATGCGGCTAACGACGCGGCTCGCAGTGTTCAAATCCAGCCGCTGTTCTTCTTGGCTCGTTTGGTAAATGTAAATGCCCTGGCCGTTCTCGGCAGCGTCGACGAGGCCAATTCCGAACTGGAGTGGATTCGGGAAAACCAACCGCACGTCAGCTTAGAAGCCTATGTCGACGAGCTTCGCGTCCATGAACAGCATCTAGCCGATAGCGTAGAGCAGCACGTCAAGGGGCTCAAGGCGCTGGGCGCCTTACAGGTCGACTGACCCGGCCAATCGGGAAGGGAACCGCGGGTCAGACCTGCCCGGTCGATCAATCGAGAAGGGCGATAGAGGGAGGCGGCCTGGCCTATCGACACCGAACTCGAAGTTTCAAGTCAAAACGTAAGCCGGGCGCCAATCTGAATTCGTCGAGGGCTGTGCGCCGAGGTGAATCCCAGCGGCTCGCTCGGCAGTCGATCGTGTCTTCCATTCACATTGAAAGGTCCGGTCATGTTACCCACGACGTTGTTTACGCTTGCAAAGTTGAGACGGTTGAACAAGTTGAAGCCCTCGCCAAAAATTTCAACCGTCGCCCGGTCGCCAAGCTGAATCGCCCGAGATAGCCTCAGGTCGAATGTCCAAAAGTCAGGACCAATCCCGGTGTTTCTCCCCGCGAACGCCGGCCGATCAGTCGTATCGTGCCGGTCTTGGTTGAGATCGTAGCCCACTAGGAGATTGAACGGGCGGCTGCTATTTGTACGGAAGATGGGTGAAAGGCGGAAGCCTACAGGCGCGTCCCAGATCCCAAAAGCAACGAACTTGTGCCGCTGGTCAAATGACGACAGTGCTCGTTCAGCTCGTAGATTCGACTGATCGCTTGCTTCGAAATCATTATTGAAATCGACTATTTCGTCCGTCGACCGGCTCAACGTATAGTTCGCATTCAAGCTAAACGAGCGGCTAAAACGCTTCCTAAGCTCGACGGTCATTCCGCTGTCGAACGCGTTCGCCGAAGACTCAACGTAGTTTCTCTGGCCCAGAAACGGATCTCGAAAGTCTCGAACGGGATTGGACCATACCCGGATTCCTAGGTTTGGATCGATTGGCGCCGGCAGTAGGTTTGTATCCCGCTGTCTGGCGAGTTTTAGAGTTCGCACGTAGCTGTAGCTAACCGCCAGCGCCCACTGAGACCACATTTGGCGCTCAATTGACAGACTGGACTGTTGCGAGTATGGATTGACAAAATTCGGGTCGGGCTCAAACAAGATCGAACCCGCCGGACGAGTGCCCGTTCGTTGAAACGAGAGCCCAAACTGTTCTAAATCACCCTCAGCAAGTGCCCGCTTCGGCTGCGGAATCCCGATGACGCCGCTGCCGCGTAGCGTTGCGAATATATTATTCGCGGCGGCTGGACCGGGCGTCAAAATAGAGCTGAACACCTGGGCGATCTGTCGGTCGCCGTCGATTTCATTAAGCGCGTTGACCACCCAATCGATCTGATAATAGTGGGGCGAATAGAAAATCCCGTATCCGCCTCGAACGGTCGTTTTCTTGTCGTTGAACGGATCCCACGCGAAAGCGAACCGGGGCGCAATATTGTTTTTGTCGGTCGGCAGCGGCTGCTCCCGACTATCCAACTCGTAGCGAACGCCAAAGTCCAACGTCAGGTTGGGCCGGACCTTCCAACTGTCTTGGAGATACACGCCGCTCGTCGAGTTCGTCGAAGCGACAACAGGGTCGCCGGATCCAATCAAGAACGTTTGCGCCAGGCCGAGGTTGAACGATTGCAGAGCATTGATCGTAAAGCTTGCCGGCAAGGCGGGATGCAGCAAGTTGCCGGGAAGGTCTCCGAACGTGAACCGCCCGCCGAAGAAAACATGCCCTTCGGCATGCGCACCGCGTATGAGCGCTTGGCCTCCCAGCTTGATCAGGTGTGCACCCTTTGAAATGCTCACGTTGTCCCGCAGCTCGTATCGTCGCTCGATGTTGCGGCTCGGCAGCAGATAGTCGCGATTGAAGATTCTGAAATTTCCGATCCGAAGTTCGGGGCCAAACTTCTCACGCGATTCGACATTAAACCGGCGATAATTCCACTGCGCGCGGAATTCGTTGGATATCTTCGAATTGACCGTCGTAGTCAAGCCGAAATTTGTTGTCGGGTCGAACTGTTCAATTTCACTGCCGCGAGACGCTCCGAGCAGCGCCTGCAAATTGCCGTTCGTTTCATCCGTATCGGCATAGCTATGGCGGAAGAAAAGCCGGTGCCGATCGCCGTAATTGCGATCGAGACGTAACGAGAACCGCCAACTATCGGTTCGAAATGGGAAGACGCCCGAGTTCTGTTCAAACAGTTCAATCGTGCTTTGGGGGCTCGTTAGCGCCTGTCTCAGCGGCGTAGACGCCGAGCTGGGCAGCACCTGCAGCACGGCTTCTTGCGCCGCTGTCGGACCAAAAATCGATCGATCGGTCAATAACGAAACGACCGACGACTCCCGTCTGACAAGTCCCTCAAACGCCCCAAAGAAAAACGTTCGGTCTTTTTGGAGGGCGCCGCCGAGCGATCCGCCGAACTGTTGGCGTTTTGACGTGGGCTTCGTGCGCACCAGGCTGTCGCCGTAAAGTACGCGCGCAAACGGGTCTCCCGCGTCGAGTGATTGATGGCGAAAGTAGCCGAACGCCGTACCGTGGAAGGCGTTGGTGCCTGCCTTGGAAATAATGTTAATTACAGCTCCGCTGGCGAAGCCGAATTCCGCCGCATAGTTACTTCTGTTGATTTGAAATTCTTCGACCGCCTCTTGGCTGATTGTCGAACGAACTCCGCCGGACGCGTCATTCACTTCCCCACCGTCCACGCTCACCGAGTTTCCTCGACCGTTAGAGCCAAAAAATGAAAGCCCACTGTGTGGCGTCTGTTTGACTCGCAGATCCGTCCCATCGGCGAGCGCGGCCGAGCCGACCACGCCGGGCGCCAAGAGCGCGAATGTCAAATAGTCCCGCCGATCAATCGGCAAGTTGCGAATCGATTCGTCGAACAGCGACGTCGCCTGCTGCGACCTCTCCGGTTCCAGCAGAGACGCGCCGCCCTCTACAACCATCACCTCGAAGATCGGACCGACCTGGAGCTCGGCGTCGAGAACAATCACCTGGCCAACTCCGACTCGTACGCCCTGGATCAATTCAGGCTGAAAGTTTTCCAATTCAAAAAGGACTTCGTATTCACCCGGCTCCGCTAATACGAATCGATACTGGCCCGAATCGTCGCTGACGGTTTTGCGTTCGAGGCCTCGAGACGCATTCGTTAGAGTGACCGCGGCACCCGCAAGAATCGCCCCTTGCTCATCGATCACTAACCCAGATATGCGGCCATTCGAGTCGCTCGGCTGTGCGGAACTTGTCGACGCGCAACCTATCAAGGCGATGGCGACTACGATACGCGCGAACAAGATTCGTGCGGTTTGCTTGTCTTTGGTCATGGCACATACTCCGTGAACATAACCGAAGTACCTATGGATACTCCGGCCAGACTGCAGAGCCGACGGCTCATGAGTTACACCTACTTCACGATTAGAATAAGCCCATTCGGTTGCTCGCTCAACACAATTCCACATTAAGTTACATCAGATTTTTCGATCAGTGTCGTCGTGCTGCCCGGCTGAGGGATTCTGCCGCGAGGTCGAATTCCGTGCCGAAGCACTCAAAACCTGCGAGAATATTCTCGCGGCGGGATCGAGTGAATCTGATGTCTACGATTACTTGGCCTAGGCGGCTTGCCAAACTTCTATCGATTGCGTCGCTGATTTTCCTCGCCGTGTTACTCGCGTGGGGCTACCAATACTTCTCCGCGAAACTCCAGATTAGGGCGAATGCCGAGCTGAAAGCGAGGGACGAAACGAAACGGGCCGCGGAAAAACTCGCCAAACCATTTCGGGCCGTTCAGCAAGCCGGCCAAGACTTGGCCGACGACTTGAGTAGCGGTGATCTCCCATATCACGGGCTTGAAGAACGAATGAGAAGCGACGTCGAACGGGGTCTCGACGTTGAAGGATTTCCGAAATTCGACCCATCGCTCTTTGGAATTAGCGCGGCCTTCAAGCCTGACAAGTTCAAGCGGGGAGTTCGGCTCCATGCGCCCTATTACAAGAAGATCGACGGAACGATCGTCGCGGACACGATCGAAGCCAATTACGACTACACGAACGCTACAAGTGCACAGGCCAATACAGACTGGTATCACCTGACGCTTCAAGAGAATGAGGGCAGTTGGAAGGAACCGTACTATGGTGCGGCTACGAACAAATTCGTCGCCGAGTACTCCACGCCTTTCTATCCACCATCAAACGAGACTGAGCCGGACGGCGTCGTAACCAGTCTGGTCTCGCTGGAAGACGTTAGCTGGGTCCTCCAGTCGCTCGACCTGGGCGCCATCGGGTACGGTTTCATCTTGTCCGATGCCGGCACTCTGCTTGCGTATCCGGTCGCCGAATTCATCGGGGCCAAAATTCAAACGGCGATACCTACAGTTGGCGAGAAGCCAGAGGAGAACAAGGCGTTCCATGACGCCCTAGCCGCAGCAAGGGGTGCGGCGACGTCGGGAAAACCTGGGGTTGCGAATTTTCATAACGAAAAGACTGGTCAAGATGCATGGGTCTGCTTCGCCAAGATCCAGTTCAATGACGAGGACTCTGACACCGGACAGAATCGTATGTTTGAACTTCTTTTCTCGTTGGTTGTGGTGCACTTTCGAGACGACATAGCGGAGAGCCTGTACGACATTAATCCTGAATTTTCGTCCCTGGTGTTGATCCTATCGTTGCTGCTATCCATGGCCGTGGGTTCGCTGCTGTGTTTCGCAATCGACGACACGCTGAAGCTTCTTTGGGGGCTGTCGATTTGCGTCTCGACGTTTCTTCTGGCGGGGGTCGCGCTGATATGGTTCGTCGAACTAAGGTCTCCTCTCGACCAAGATTCGCGCTTTGTGCAATTACTCACCCGCAGTAGCACGGCCGCGTTTCTAGAACGGCAACGGGAATGTGATTCGAATTCATCCCATGAGCCACCAACATACATCCCCACCGGCATCTTCATCCAGTCCGCGGAGTTTTCCGGCGCCAACGATTTGTCGATTACCGGGTACATTTGGCAGCGTTATCATAACGACCAAATCGGAAAACCAGACCAAATCGAAAACCCCGACCAAACTCGCATAATTCGTCAAGGATTCGTCCTGCCGGAGTCGGAGTCTCTCGACGTTCAAGAGGCCTATCAAAGACCTGACGGCAAAGACCACACGGTATACGGCTGGCGTGTGGAAGCGCAGATTAGAGAAGTTTTTGACTACGCGCGCTATCCGCTCGACAACCAGAATGTTTGGGTGCGAATCTGGCACCAAGACTTCGACCGCAACATCATTCTGGTGCCCGATCTCGACTCGTATGACTCCACGAATCCCTTTTTGCTGCCCGGCGTCCCAAAAGATTTTTTCCTCAATGGCTGGGATGTTGAGAAAAGCTACTTCGGCTACCGATTGAATAGCTACAACTCCAATTTTGGAATCAAAAACTATGTCGGACAGCATAGTTTCCCAGAGTTGTATTTCAACGTAGTTGTACGAAGGGTTTTCCTGGGGGCCTTCGTTACGCACATCATCCCGCTGATCGTGGTCGCTTTTCTGCTGTTCGCCATCCTCATGGTGGCGACAAGGGACCCGCAGCTTAACGAAGTCATAGGCTTCACATCGCTAGCGGCTGTAGAGGGCGCGGCTGCCATTTTTTTCGTCGCAATTCTATCCCACATTGACCTCCGCAACCAGATACAGGGCGTCGAAATCCTCTACGTGGAATACTTTTATTTCGTACTTTATATTTCTGTAATTGCAGTAGCAATCGATTGCATCATATTCTCAAAATATCTCGAATCTCGGCTTTTCCAATACCAAGACAACCTGGTTCCTAAGCTGCTGTATTGGCCGCTACTGGCCTCCCTCGCTCTCGCCATCACGCTGGTGCGCTTCAACATCCCCGACTATCCACCGAGCGAGGATTCCACATTGACCAATCCGTGCTTAGTCGCCGCAAGCAGTACGCTCGACTCGCAGGCAAACAATTGAAGCATTTTTAATATCTCCATGGGGCACGCGCCGACCGTGCCAAGCTGATCCAGTCCTCCACGACGTCCATCAGCGATCTGAGGCGGCCTGGGGTAAATTTGCTATCCTGCGCGTTCGATGGCGCGAAAGAAAAGCTACTGGCTGGTCAAATCCGAACCGTTCAAGTACCCCTGGGAGCAGTTCGTCAAAGACGGGTCAACGTATTGGGACGGCGTCCGCAACTACCAGTCCCGCAACAATCTTCGGGAGATGAAGAAAGGCGATCGGGTGCTTTTTTATCATTCCAACGAAGGCCTCGAAGTGGTCGGTACAGCGCAGGTGATCAGAGAGCACTATCAGGACCCTACGACGGATGACAATCGCTGGTCGGTTGTTGATCTCAAGCCCTTGAAGCCACTCAAGAAGCCCGTCACGCTCAAGCAAATCAAGGCCGACCCACGGCTACAGCAGATGAACTTAGTTCGTCAGATGCGGCTTTCGGTAACGTCGGTGGCCGAAGACGAGTACAACCTCATCCTCGAGTTGGGGAAGTAGGGCCTGCTAAGCGATCCTGGCTTTGAAGGCCTCGAAAGCCCCCGGCGCCCGCTCCTCCCACCATGCAATGAAGGCCTTCGCGACCTTTTCGAGATTGCCGTATTGAGTCGGGTCGCTGAACGTCTGCCGCATCTCGGCCAATATCGGTTCGAGGCGTACCCAAACAACCAGCAGTTCCCGACTGTTCTCAAAGAACACGCCCTTCTGTAGAACGCCGGCACTGACGAACGACGAAACCATTTCCCAATAGGTTGTCACCTGGCGGAAGCTGGCGTGCTCTTCCGAGCCAGGCGGGCAAATCGTGTTGAACTCTTCGAGCGTTGCCGCGCGAAACGATTTTGCGAACCAGGCGCGTGCTTCACGCATGCGCTCCTCGCGCCTTAGTTCGTAAAGCCTAAGGATCAAATTAACGTCGTCGTATGTGGAACAGGACTGCATGATCCGAAGGATAACATCGGCGGAAGCGACTGGGTTGTGAACCCGTGACGCCGTTTCAGTGGTGCTTAGAAAATGAGTTTGATACCGAACTGGACTTCGCGGCCGTCGCGAGCGGCGAGAATGCGTCCAAAGCCCGGGGTGGCAAAAAAGATGTTCGGATTCATGAAATTCGGCGTGTTCAAGAGGTTGAAGAACTCAGCACGGAACTGAAGTGTTGCGCCCTCGGTGATCTGTGTGTCTTTGAGTAGCGAGAAATCGACGTTCGCTAGGCCGGGTCCGTTGATGACGCTGCGACCGGCGTTGCCAAAGGAACCGAACGCGGGCAGCGCGAATGCGCCAGGGTTGAACCACTGTTGCGGGTCGGGTCTCGACAGATTCGGGTTGCCGACGACGTTTGGGCGATCGCCGGCGCCGAATCCAAAGATCGAGCGGCCGGTGTTGGAATTGTCGAAATCGCTCGGCAGGTACGGAGTGTAAGGCTGGCCCGATTGCATCGACATGATGCTGTTGATTTGCCAGCCGTTAATCAATTTCGCGGCCCCGCCCGCGACACCGTCCAGCCAGCGTTTTCCAGTACCGATTGGTAGCTGATAGGCGAAACTGCCAACGAAGCGATGGGGGGTGTCGAAGCTTGAACGGCCCCGCTCGGCGCCCACGTTATTGCTGTCTTGAGGGAAGCTGGCGTCTCCCGCCGATGGAAAGAAATTCGATGTGTTGTCGAGAGACTTCGACCAAGTGTAGGAAAACAACCCGGTAAGGCCACTGCGAAATCGGCACTGAAGTTGCGTCTGCAGACTGTGGTAAGTCGAGTCAAACGCGGATGCTATCTGGTTGATGTCGGAGAACTGCGGGAGGGGCCGGAAATTCGGTTGCGCGGGGCCGGGCGCGGGCTGATTGATATCGCGTGCTCCGATCAATTTCGTTCCACGCGAGCCGTTGTAGCCGACCGTTAGAACGGCTTCGCTTGATAGCTCGGTCTGAATCGAGAAGTTCCACTGCTGCGCGTAGCTGGTCCGCAAATTCGCGTCGTACGTCGACAGGCTGGGCGGCAGCGGTGCGGCCTGACCTTCGGGCCAGGGGTTCTCTATCGATAGCGGCGCCTGCTGTGACGGGAAGAAGAGCAACGAGTTGAAGAATGGCGGATTGAAGTAGATGCCTTGGCCGGTAGCTAGGTCGGAGAAGTTGTAGTAGAGACCCCAGCCGCTGCGGATCACGAGCTTGTCGGTACCGCCCGGCCGCCAAGCCAGGCCGATGCGTGGCGCCATGTTGTTCTTGTCAGAGGAATAACCGCTACGCGAAATGCCCGCGGTGCCGAGTTGAACGATCGAAAAGGTCGCGGGATCGTAGACCGACGCCGCGTCGTTGGCGTCGAACACCGGGCGGTTGTACTCGTAGCGCAGGCCGAGAGAAATCGTCAGGTCACGGGAAACGCGCCAGCTGTCTGTCGCGAAAGCGTTCGTTGCCCCGGTTCGCGCCGCCTGCACTGAGTCGCTACGCGCGGCGAGTGTGAACGAAGGCAACCCGAGCAACAAGTCGGCCAATGCATTCTGCGTAAACGCACGGTCCGTGAAGCTCATTTCGCCGCGAGACAGCACATCGCGGAAGCCGTCTTGTCCGATCCAGCGGTGTTCAACTCCGACATGCACAAGATGGCGTCCCTTGGAGTAGCTCACGGTATCGGTGAATTGGTAGGCGTTTACATCGCTCTCTTGGGGGTTGTTTCGTTCTCCTCCGAGCGGCGAGAAACCGGTGACCTGGATGAGGCTCAGTCCGAGGTCGCGATCACGGTCCGCGAAGTCGGGCAGGCCAACGGTACGGTTGATACTGTTTCCACGATTCTCGTGCAGCGTCTGGTTGCCAATGCGGTTGAAGCCGAAGCGTGCTTCGTTGACCCAATTGGAACCGAACGAGTGGGTTTCAGACAGCATCACATTCTGGCCACCTTCAAAGACGTCGTTACCGTAGCCGGGCACTGCGGCGAACTGCTGCGCGGCGAATGGCTCGAAGCGATCGCGGTCGGAAAAGCTGTAGCGGCCCGCGAGCTGGCCGCGTTCGCCGACTCGCTGATCGAGACGAATATCAAATTTGTTAGACGTGTCGTCGCTGAGCGGAGCGCCGACGAAGTTTTGTCCCTGGGCGCTACGATTCGGCGTGGGGTAGAGACCCGCGACGCCCTGCCCAATGGGGTGGGAAAATGGCAGCTGCCCGTTCGAAAATGGCTGCCCCGTGAAGAAGTTGATCGGTGCTTGGCCGGGGCTGCTTGAGAAATCTCCCGAGCGTTCCGCGAGCGTCGGGACGTTGGTTGTCCGGGTAACGGCGCGGTCCTCTCGGAGACCCTCGTAGTCGGCGAAGAAAAATGTGGAGTTTCTGGCAATGGGGCCGCCGAGTGAAAATCCGAACTGGTTGCGGCGCAGGGCGGGGGCCGGGTCATCCGGACGGCTGAAGAAGTTGCGCGCGTCGAGGCGGTCATTCCTGACAAACTCGTAAACCGTGCCATGGACCGTGTTGGTTCCTTGCTTGGTAGCCACGGCGATTTGGCCGCCGCTATTGCGCCCAAGGCCGGCTTCGGAGTTCGAAGTTTGGATGCGGAACTCGTGTACGGCGTCGACGGGAGGCGTGAAGCTGAAGCTATTGAGGATGGGATCTACAGCATAGACGCCGTCGTAGAGAAACGAATTTGCTGATTCGCGCGAGCCGTTCGACTGGAGTGCGAAGCGACCGCGTTCGGTGCCCGGCGAGCCCACTGCCGCCGTGGTCACGCCCGGAACTAACAGTGCAAGCTGCAGGAAGTTGCGGCCGTTCAGAGGTAGATTGACAATGAAGTTGTTCGGAATGACGTTGCCGACTGCAGCCGATTCCACGTTGAGTAACGGAGGTTCGGCGTTGATAGTGATCTCGTCGCTCTGCGCCCCGAGTTCGAGGGCGATGTCAGCGCGAAGCTGTTCGCCGATCGAAAGTTGGAGCGCTTCACGGATCGAGCGCTTGAAGCCGGGTGCGCTCACCGAGATCGCGTAGCCACCTGGGGTCAGTGCCGGAAATGCATATAAACCGCGGGCGCCCGTCGTGGCCGTCCGCGACGCCCCCGTTTCAGTGTGCGTTGTCGTCACGGCCGCGTTGCTCACCGCGGCGCCGCTAGGGTCTTGGATGCTACCGAGTATTTGGGTATCGATCTGTTGAGAAAACGCCGGGGCGACGCACACAAGCAGACTCAGAAATGTGGCAATACTAACGCGCATACAGATACCCCAGGGTACCAAAGGCCATTGTACGGACCTTGCGGTCGTCTTGTCCAATACAAGATGAGCCTGAAGGGGAGGGCGATTCCAATACAAGATGAGCCTGACGGGGATCCGTTGGGTGGTCAGGAACAGAGCAGCTGCGGGCGATGGGAGTCGCCGTGCAGCAAGCCGAATCGCTGAGTCTGGAGCAGATCGAGTGTTTTCTCGACGGGTGCCAATCCGTCGCCTTCGAGGGCGGCAATCGAAGCGACAAATATGCGCTCGTCGAAAGCGTCTTGAAGCGGCATCACTATGCCGACCAGAAGCGCTCCGTCAAGGGTCTCCTGCGGCGTTATCTCGCTAAGCTCACGGGCTTAAGCCGCGCGCAACTCACCCGCCTGATCGGACAGTTCTTGCACACGCGTTGCGTCCGTCCGAGGGCCTATCGGCGGCGCCGTTTTCCCAGCAAGTACACACGCGCCGACAGCGTCTTACTGGCGCACGTCGATCGAGTTCATCAGCGCCTCTCGGGGCCGGCCACCCGCCGCATTCTCCAACGCGAGTTCCAGATCTACGGCCGCAAAGAGTTTCGACGCCTGGCCGAATTGTCCGTGGGCCAGCTGTACAACTTGCGAAAAAGAGCCGTCTACCAACGTCACAGTTTGCATCTCGACAAGACCCGTCCCACGCCCGTTGCGATCGGCGAACGCCGCCAACCCGAGCCGCGAGGACGTCCGGGCTACCTGCGCATCGACACCGTGCACTCGCCCGAACAGGAAGGTGAAAAAGGCGCCTACAGCATCAATGTGGTCGACGAAGTGACGCAGTGGCAGGCCGTCGGCTGCGTCCAACGCATCAACGAAAATCACCTCATTCCCTTGCTGGAAGGCCTTTTGGAACAATTTCCATTTATCGTTCGCGGCTTTCACTCCGACAATGGCAGCGAATTCGTCAACCATCAAACCGCTAAACTGCTCGAGAAGTTGCGAATTGAATTTACGAAGTCGCGCGCGCGCCGTTCGAACGACAATGCCTTGGTCGAAACCAAGAACGGCGCGGTGGTGCGCAAGTGGATGGGCTACCAGTTTTTGCCCTCGGAAGCGACGCAGGCGATCGACACCTTCTACCGCCAGTGGCTCAACCCGTACTTGAATTTTCATCGCCCATGCGCTTTCGCCAGCGAGCGCCGAGACCGCCGCGGCAAGTTGCGCAAGGTGTACGCCGAGTGGAGCACGCCGTGGGAAAAGCTGCTCAGCCTGCCCGCCGAGCAGCGCGGCCTGCGCGCGGATCGCTCGCTCAAGAAGCTCCAAGCGCGAGCGGACACTTGTTCCGACACCGAGTTTGCCGAGCAACTCGACGCTCAGCGCAACGAACTGCAACGCGTCTGCAAAGACCTCGCGATCTGCTGGCGCACGCGCTAGACAACGCCCCGACCCGAGGCGTTGTCGGCTCCTCCGGCCCACGTCCGAAGACGGCCGTGGGGTCTCGCCTGGGATGGCTGCAAAGGGGGACTGGGGCTGCCGCCCCTTCCCCCTTATGCAATCCCCCTCACCCCGCCCTACGGGCCCCACAACGGGCTTCAACCTCAAGCCCCAATCCGAGCTATAATCCCTCCTGCCCACAGCTACCTTCGCCTGCCTCCTTCAGGCTCATCTTTCGATTGGAAAAGAGGCGGTTACGCTGTCTAGCGGTTCGTCGGCCGCGATCAGGCTTTGCGGCCCACGAATTTCATCAGCACCGCGCCGGTAACCAAGAAAGCGGTGACGGTGTAGAGGAACGTGTGAAATTTCCAGTCCCAGGCCACGCGCCACCAAATCGCGTCTCCAAAATGGATGAAAAGCCCTGCAATGACCCCTACTAAGAGACCGAACTTAACTGCCGCGGCGTAGGAGCCGACGGCCGGGCCTGCTTTCGCGAGCAGCATGGCCAAGAGGAACGCGAAAATCGTGCCGTGGACGAGGCCGAGTCCCATGATCTTCGGGTCCATCATGTCCATCCCTTCCCGTGTGAAAAATATAAACGCTACCGGTCCGGCCTTATGGAGCCTGTCAGCCTCGGCGTCGTCGAGGTGTGGGCCGGGGACGTAGTAGGTACCGGTTTCGGGCAAGTATTGCTTCAGGGATTCGCCTAGCGCCGCGTCGTCGGTTGGCTGGCTCCAAGCGCCATAGGGCAGCGGGTTAAGGCCCAGTAAAGAAACCCCCAGAAGAAGAGTGCGCTGCCGGCGACGATGGCGCCGATGATCGATTGCTTCATTCTTGTCTCCTCAAATCGCGTATCTGGACTCGCTAAACGTGGCCGGACGCCGAAATGAATGTCAAGCGAGAGGCGCGGGGTTAACTGTCGCGGGTGGCCCGTATGGCAATCAGAGCCCGCAATGAGGTGTAGTGGGGTACTTGGATATCCAGGCCAGCCGCTTCCGTAGCCCGATTGGCAAGATTCACCTGCTGGCCGGTTCCGAGGGGCTGGTTGCGGCCTACTTCGACGTGCAGGACCGCCGACATGGAGCGCCGTTTCCCGCCCGAAAATCGAAAGTCCGGACACGGAAATATTTGGCTACTGCAGGCGGAGGCGTATTTGGCTTGTTACTTCGAGGGCGACCTAGCGTTTTCATGCCAGGCGCCGCTTGCGGCTCGAGGAACTCCGTTTCAAGAGCATGTCTGGAAGTTGCTCGAAGCTATTCCCGCCGGCGAGACCCGGTCCTACGGTGAACTGGCGGCTTGGCTTGGGCGTCCGACGGCCGGCCGGGCCGTGGGGGCGGCTGTTGGCCGCAACCCTCTATCAATATTTTTGCCGTGTCATCGGGTGGTTGGGTCTTCCGGCAAATTAACAGGGTATGCCGGGGGAATCGACCGTAAGCGTTATCTGCTCGACCTCGAACGACGCGGAGTAGACTAGTCTTGCTATGCGAGATATTCGCGTTGCCGCGGTGCAGTTTGAGGCGAGTGACGGCAACAAGTCGTTCAATCTTTCGCAGATCAGAGTATTAACGGCGGAAGCAGCAGGCCGCGGCGCGGAACTCGTTAGTTTTCATGAATGCTCGATACCCGGCTATTCCTATCTCGAAAGTCTCGACCGCGGCGAGCTTGAAGCCGTCGCGGAAGCGGTTCCAGACGGACATTCGATCGCGGAACTCCGGTCGATTGCGCGAGATCACAATACGGTTGTCGCGGCCGGGCTTCTCGAGCGCGACGGCGATCAGCTTTTCAATACGTACGTTGTCGTTTCCGCTGACGGAGTGCTGGCGAAGCATCGCAAGATTCACGCGTTTATCCACCCAGAAGTGAGTTGCGGCGATAGATTCACCGTTTTCGACCTGCTCGACTGCCGATTTGGGATTTTGATTTGTTACGACAACAACCTCCCAGAGAATGTGCGTCTGACCGCGATGCAGGGCGCCGAAATAATCTTGATGCCACATGTGACAGGCTGTTTGCCTTCACCGATGCCGGGCCGAGGGACAGTTGATCCCGAGGTTTGGGAGCGGCGAGAACTCGACCCGGTTCGTTGCCGCCAGGAATTCGATGGCCCCAAGGGTCGCGGTTGGCTGATGCGCTGGCTTCCGGCGAGAGCCTATGAGAATGGCGTCTATGCGGTCTATACGAATCCGATTGGCCTAGATGGCGGCACTATTAAACCGGGTGGATCGATGATCCTCGACCCGTACGGCGAAATCGTCGCGGAGTGCCGCGAGCTTGGCGACGATATTGCCGTCGCGGACTCTCGATGCTCGAAAGATCGAGACGGCGTCTGGGCAATCGTACATCCGCGCGCGCCGTCCAAATCTGTATGGGGCGATGGTCGAGCCAAATTCTCACGCATCAGCCGATGGACAGCCGGACGTTTGGTGGAAGAAGCACCCAGAGTAGGTTGTTTATGTCTGGCTCGGGCCGGTTAGGCCGCGGCCTGGCTGTTCTTGAGAAATGCTTTCGCCTTGCGTACCCAAGGGCGCTCTTGGCGCTTGAGGTAGCGCGGTAGGCCATGCTGCTTCGACAGAATTTCGTCCATCATCTCGCGAGCGCGGTCCGGGTCACCGGCTTTGGCTAACAACCGTCCGTAGTGATAGTAAGCCCTCGAAACTGTTGTCCTACCGAGGACTGCCTCGTAAATCTGAACCGCTTTGGCGTCGTCACCGGCGGTCTCATACGCCTCGGCAAGCGCGAGTGACACTTCGTGAAATTTAAACGTCGGATCGATGTCGAATGCGCGTTTGAGGTCGGTGATGGCTTCTTCATGACGACCGAGTTTTAGAAGAGCGATGCCGCGGCCGTAAAAACAGTCGATGTCGTCGGCTCGGGCGAGCGCCTCGCCGAATAGCTCAATGGCGCGCTCATTGCGACCTTCTTTCGTTTCGATTAACGCCAGTTCCGACAGCGCCTCTTGCGAGGGGCTTTCTCTGATCAGGGTCTCAAGCCAAGCCTTACGCTTGCGTCGCTCCATCCTTTCAAAGGCGGGAAGCTTCCATCGAATCGTTGGGAACACATCGACGAAAAAGTAGACCGCCGCTCCGAGTGGGCCGAAGAAAATGATCACGAAGAACCAGTACCATTCCGGCCTGAAGCGGAAGAAATGGATCAGCATGGCGAGTTGAAAAATTACGCCAACGTAGCCGAAGCCGCCGTAGATGAGGAAGTCGAGCATGGTCCTCACGGCCAATATAGCGAAGAGAGCGGATTTCGGAGAAGGCTACTTGTTCGCTAGGTTTTTCGGAGAATTGCACTAGATCGGATTCCAATCGGGCATTAGGGCGCGGCTCGCGACTCGTCTGAAGCCGGTTTTGGGGCTGCGGACGGGAAGTCCGTGGAACGGTGCTGGGCCATCAGCACGGACCTTCCGTCCGTGGCTCGGCTGCGCGTCGATCAGTTATCGCGCGCCCCTCCGATAGAATGAGGCGTGCTTCGCGGACTCGTATTGCTGCTTACGTTGGTGGTTGTGCTGCCGGCGCAGGAGCTTTTTCCGCTTTCTGATGTCGAGGCGGGCATGCTGGCGGTGGGCCGTACGGTGTTTGCCGGCACGACGATTGAAGATTTTGATGTTGAGATTTTGGGAGTTCTAGAGAACGTTGGTCCCAAGCAGTCTTTGATCATTGGGCGATTGGCGGGCGGTCCGCTGGAGCAGACCGGGGTGATGGCCGGAATGAGCGGTAGCCCCGTCTACATCGACGGTCGGCTGGTGGGCGCCGTGGCGTTTACGTTCCCGTTTGCAACCGAGCCGGTGGCCGGAATTCGACCGATTGAGCAGATGGTCGCGGGCTTTGAGCATCGAGAACGGGCCGCGCGAGCGGTGCCAATTGACCTGCTTGCCGAATTGCGTGAGACGGTTGGGCTAACTCCTCGGGCCAAAAGTCGAAGCGCCGTTGAGCCGCAGTTTCTGCCCATCGCGACTCCTGTCTCGCTTGCGGGTTTTAGCCAACGAACGTCCGAGGTTTTTGGCGATCAGCTTCGCGAATTAGGGTTGCGACCGGTGCAGGGCTCGGGTGGTGGTCTTCGCAACGATCCCGGTGGGGCGATTGAGCCGGGCTCGATGATTAGCGTCGGGCTCATTCGTGGCGACTTGCAAGTCAACGCTTCTGGCACCGTGACCCACGTCGATGGCGATCGGGTGTTCGCGTTCGGACATCGCTTTATTTCGAGCGGTGACGCGGAATTGCCCATGATGCGCGCGTCGGTGTTGACGCTTGTGCCGAACCTCAATAATTCATTCAAGCTTGCGGGCACCGGCGGGTTAATCGGCAAGATTTTTCTCGATCGTGAAGCGGGCATCGTCGGCGAACTGGGCGACGGTCCACAACTCGTGCCCTGCCACATTCGGTTGCGTATTAGCGATGGTGGGCACCATGAATACAACCTCGAGTTGGTACGTGATTCGCAACTGACTCCATTTTTGCTTCAGCTTGCGGTCTTTTCAGCGATTGACGCGACCGAGCGGACCCTGGGGCCGTTGACAGCCAACGTTAAGGGTAAGGTTCGCTTCGCGGGGGGCGAGCCCGACCTCGTTTTGGACGACATCTATTCAGGCACCGCCAACGTTGGAGCCGACGCGGCGTTGTCCACAGCCGTTCCACTGGCGTTTATCACGCAAAGTGGATTCGCGGAACTTGAGGTTGCGTCGATCGATATTGAAATCGAGGCGACAGCAGAGGAGCGATACAGCGAGATCGTTCGAGCGTGGTCGTCTCGCTCGCAAGTTCAACCAGGCGATTCGGTCGAGATTACGGCAGTCATCAAGAGCCCCGACGGTACCGAGACGCCGCGCAGTTTTCGTTACGAAGTTCCTGTGTCAATGCCGCCCGGCGCTGTCAACGTGACCGTGTCGGATGCATCGTCGTTGAATATTCTTGAATGGCGCGGGCTACTGACGGGCCGCAAATCGCGCGGCGCGGAGGAAATGATTCGCCTGGTTAACCGCTTGCGTCGGAGTGATCAGGCGTATGTCCGCGTTTGGCAGCCGAAGCAATCGCTTTGGGTCCATTCCGAGCGCTTGCCGGCGCCGCCGGCTTCGCTACAAGCGGTCTTGCAGACCGCGGAAGGTCGCGGTGTGGGTGCCGCTCGGGACGTATCGTCGACGCTGGCCGAATCAGTGCTGGGTGAACTCGACAGCGTCGTACGGGGTCGCGTCGACCTACAATTCGTGGTGACTCAAAATTGAAACTCCGGCGGACGTTCTTAGCTCTGCTTGTGATCGCCGGCATGGCAGTTTATGGCGATTCGATCAGCGCCTCTTCCGCGAAGACTTGGGAGCTTTCGCAGTATTCCGATTTCTTGTCCGGCAAATTTACGCGAATTGCGCTTGAGCGAGAAGGCCGGCTGTTGGTAGCGCCAGAGGTGACGACAGTTCACGAAACAGATCAGTCTGTGATCTGGTCGATCGTCGAAGGCCCGGGCGGCACCATATATTTCGGTACGGGACACCAGGGAGCGGTGTACGCCGTTTCGAAAGACGGTCGCGGAAAGCAGATTTGGAAGGCACCGGAAATCGAGGTATTCGCGATGGCGTTGGGGCCGGATGGCCTGCTGTACGTGGGTACCTCGCCCAGCGGCAAGGTTTATCGGCTTGCGAGGACTGGCGATGGTGAGGTGTTTTTCGACCCTGGTGAGACATATATCTGGTCGCTGTTGTTTGATCGCGACGGCGGTCTGCTAGTCGGCACCGGGGATAAGGGCAAGGTTTACCGCGTTGATCGCACGGGTAATGGCGAAGTCTGGTTCGACTCGAAACAGCGTCACGTAATGAGCCTGGCGCTCGACAACGAGGGGCGGCTGTTGGCGGGGACTGACCCGGCCGGCATTCTTTACCGTGTGGACAGCAAGGCGAGCGCATTCGCGTTGTACGATTCTGATTTACCGGAAATTCGCTCGGTCGCGGCGGCCCAAGACGGCGTGATCTACTTCGCCGCAATGGGCGGCGGCATGGACCGCGTTCTGCAAAGTGTCCAGGCGCAAGTGGCCGCGCAGCCCCAGTTAGCAGTGGCCGGCGTGCAGGTCGCTTCGGGCACGGCCACTGTGGCGAGTACCCAGGCGTCATCGACGATCAGCTATGCGCAGCCGATTGTCAGTTATGGACTTGAGCGCGCCGCGGTGCTGCGACTGCAGCCAGGCCAAGCGGTGGAGAAGCTCTGGTCCTCGACAGAAGAAAATATCTTGGGGCTTTTGCTCAAGGACGCGGACGGGTCCAAAGCGATTTTTGCAAGCGACCGCTATGGGCGAATGTACGAGGTCGATGCGCAGCGCCGGTTGAGCCTCGTTGCACAGACCGATCAACCGCAGATCACCGCGATGTTGAGCACGGACGAGGGTATGTTGCTCGGCTCGGCGCACGGCGGCAACTTATTTCGGTTTCCAACCGGCCCCGCGAAGGGCGGTGTTTTCGAGACCGCTGTTCATGACAGCTCGGGCGTTTCACAGTGGGGCCGTTTGACCTGGCGAGGATCTACCGCGGATGGCTCTTCGATTGAAATCCGCACCCGAAGCGGGAACTCGCATCGGCCGGATGACACTTGGAGTTCGTGGTCCGCGCCGATTAGAAGGCCACAAGGAGCAGTGATTACTTCGCCCGCGGCGCGCTTCATTCAGTGGCAGGCGACGCTCGGCGCTGGGTCGGTATTGGACTCCGTGCGGCTAACCTATTTGCCTCAAAATTCCCGGCCCGTCGTCAGATCAATCACCGTCTTGCCGGAAGCCGGCGACTCGACGGGAGCAAGCTCGGCCAAAGGGGCGACGACGGATACTACCAGTAGCTACAGCATCACTGTGTCGGCTGCCGGCGACGCCTCGGCCCCGACGACCAGCACAAAGGCAACTGAGCTGGGCGCGGGGTCACAGAGCAAGCTGGCTGTGAGTTGGAAGGCGGAGGACCCCGATGGTGACGATCTTCGCGCCGAACTAGGTTTCCGGGGCGAAGGCGAAGCGGCTTGGAAGACAATTAAGCGCGAGATTGCGGAGTCGAAGTTTTCGATCGAGAGTGATGCGCTGGCCGATGGTCGCTACTATTTTCGAGTACGGGTCGATGACGGCGGAGTGAATCCCGCCGGGCGCGCGCTGACCGATGAGAAGATCAGTGACCCGGTCGTAATCGACCATACGCCGCCCCGCATTTTCCTCTCATCAAATGATGCGGATGCGCAGGTGCGATTCGACGCGGTCGATGCGATTTCCGGATTGAGTGCCGCGCACTACGCCATCGACGCCGGGAAATGGCGGCCGTTGAATTCCGATGATGGCGTCATCGATTCACAACAGGAGTCGTTCACAATCACCCTCGGCAAACTCGCTGAGGGCGAGCACTTGATCGCTTTCCGGGTCCGAGACCGCGCCGGAAATGTCGGCCTTGGGAAGACCCTGCTGACGCAGTAACGCCGGCCCCATCTAGCAAGCGGTAAAGGCACGTTTAGCGCTCGACTGAGCCCGGGCCCGGGCTCAAATGGCGGACACGCTGCCGTGTTCTTTTCATGGGCGGTCGAGCGGTCTCATTGTTCGGTTCGTACATTCGACCGAGCGGCTACTCTCTGTGTGATAAAGTTCGGCCATGATTTTGAGGCTGCTTGTTATTGCGATCGCGCTTTCTCTCGTCTCGTTTGGTCAAGTCGATGGATTCGGCAAAGACGAGCTAATCAAGTACACGCCTGAAAATCCTTTTGACCGCCTCGACGACGGCCGGCCGAAGGTCCCCGACTCGCTAGTCGACAGGCTGCGTAACGCCTCATCTGAAATGCTTTGGGGCCCACTGCGCAGCGCCGGTTATCACTTTCAATGGTCGGGCGAATGGCAAATCGTTCACCCCGAAAAGAAGTTGATTGGCCGCGCCGTGACGGCGGTTTTCATGCCTGTGCGCCCTGACCTCAGTGAGATTATCGAGTCGGACGCCAAAGCAAGGGGCTTGGGTAAAAATGGCAACCAGAGAGTAATCGACGCGCTCAAGCCGGGTGACGTTTTAGTTGTCGACCTATTTGGAAAAATTGATGGCGGAACTTTTGCCGGCGATAACTTGGCAACGGCGATCCATGCCGCGACGGGCAATGGCTTTGTAATTGACGGCGCGGTGCGCGACCTCGACGGAATTTATCCGCTCGATATCCCAATCTACGTGCGTGGCTTTCATGTTTCAGCGATTAGCGACGTGATGTTGATGGGCATCAACGTGCCGATTCGGATCGGCAACACAACCGTTATGCCTGGCGACTTGGTTGTCGGTGATCGCGAAGGCCTGACGTTCGTGCCGCCACATGTTGTTGAGCCGGCTGCCGAGCGGGCTAAGATCACCGAGCTTCACGATGTATGGACGAAGGGAAAGCTCGCTACCGGCAAGTATACGGCGAGCGAGCTGTATCCGAGCCCGCGTGAAGAGGCGCTGAAGAAGGAATACGATGTCTGGCTGGCGGCGCAAAAGAAGAAGCTGGGGATCAAGTAGGGGATCGATTGCTCGACACTAGTCCTTATGAAGCGATTCGTAGTCTTTCTCGTTTGCGCGCTAACCCTCTCGGCACAGTCTGACGAGCCCTATCGCCCCACCGGCGTCGAGTTAAGACTCGTCGAAGACCGCGCTCAAGAGCTGGGGCGCCAGATTGTTCGGCTGCGCTCTCGGCAGATTGACGATGCCCTAATTGCGGAAGTCGAGATTTTTCACAAAGCGCTCGAGTGGCAGCTACGTTTTCCCGAGGAAGTTTATCGCAGGCACTATCTTCACGATGCGCTCGAGGCGGCGGCCGTCGGTGTTGAGCGCGCGACCGACCTTGAACAGGGGCGGCACCCTTGGACATCGGCGGACGGTTGGGTGCGGCGGGCGTATCGTTCGTCGGTCGACCGCAGCCTTCAGCCCTACGCTGTAAGCATTCCGAAAAGCTACGATTCGGCGACGCCGATGCGACTAGACGTTGTGCTCCACGGGCGCAACAGCCGGCTCAGTGAGGTGAGTTTTATCGCTACCCACGACCCAGGCCGATTGGTTCCGCTCGACCAGGACCGCGTCATTCTCGAGGTCTTTGGCCGAACCAACAACGCCTACCGCTGGGCCGGCGAAACAGATGTGTTCGAAGCGCTTGCGGCCGTCGTCGCAAACTACAACGTTGACCCCGAACGGATCGTGCTGCGCGGTTTTTCGATGGGCGGCGCGGGGGCCTGGCATCTAGGTCTGCACCATCCAGATAGGTGGGCCGCGGTTGAAGCCGGGGCGGGCTTTACGGACACTCTCGTGTACGCGGAGAAAAGTCTCGATCACGAAACGGTTACGGCGTATCAGCTTCCGGCGTTGCACGTTTACGATGCAGTCGACTACGCCGTCAACGCCTACAACTTGCCGTTCATCGGGTATGGGGGCGAAGACGATCCGCAGTTGCAAGCTTCGCTGAATATCCTCGATCAACTCGCTCTTGACGGCGCGCAATTTTATCAAGAAGGGCTCAATTGGACGACGAATTCGCTAAACGCGGAATTTCTGGTCGGGCCAAGAACCGGGCATCGTTTTCATCCCGAAAGCAAACTTCGTTCGGAACGGTTTATTGACGAGTCGCTTGGCGGCGAGCTTGGAGATCCGGCGAGTACCCGCTGCGTCACGTACACCACGCGTTATCCGAGATGCTTTGGAGTACTGATCGACGGCCTCACAGACCACTATGTACGCTCTGAAGTGCGAACTCTACGCGAAGACGGCAGGGTTGCGATTTCGACGCAGAACATTTCGCGACTTAGAGTTGACGACATTCCCGATGGCGCTCGGCTTGAGGTTGATGGCCAAGAGGTTGCGACGAATGCGACTTCGTCGTTGCGCTTAAAGCGCGACGACGGGACCTGGCTTGCCACCACCTCGCTTCAAGAATGGCGGGGCAATCATCCGGTCAAACGGCCCGGTCTGCAAGGCCCGATTGATGACACTTTTACCGCCAGTTTCATCGCGGTCACGCCTAGCGGCGAATCTTCGAACCATGCTGTCGCCGAGCCGATCAGCGAACGCCTTGGGCTCTTTCAATCGAATTTCGCTAAGTGGCTACGCGCCGATGTACAAACCGTGGCGGACGGTGAGCTGACTGAAGCGGCGATCCGCGAGAATCACCTGGTTCTGTTCGGCGACCCTCAGAGCAATCGCGTCTTGGCCAAGATCGCCGAGAGGCTGCCGATCGTCTGGAATGCGAAGGAGATTCGCGTGGGCGAGACTATCTACGATGCGGCGAACCACATCCTCGTGATGATCGCGCCCAACCCGCTGAACACTGACCGATACGTTGTGCTCAATAGCGGCCACACCTTCGGCGAACGTGAATTTCGAGGGACCAACGCGTTGCTATTTCCACGACTGGGAGACTACGCCGTATTGACGCTTGCCGGCCGTGTTGTGACCGCCGGGTTCTTCGACGAGAACTGGCAGATCCCAAAAGACCCTATGCCATAATGGGTCGCGATGCGCGCGACTAATGTCCGGCGACAGGTGCTTGTCGGACTTTTTTTCCTCTCTGTTGTCACCTACTTAGACCGGGTCTGCATCAATTCGGCGGGGCCGGACATGCAGTCGGACTTGGGATTGTCGACCGCCGAGTGGGGAGTCGTGGTTAGCGCCTTTCTCGCGGCGTATGGTGTCTTCGAAATTCCCGGCGGCTGGCTTGGTGATCGCTTTGGCCCGCGGCTGATTCTTACCCGCATCGTTGTCTGGTGGTCGGTGTTTACGGCGCTCACTGGCGTGGTTCGTGGTTATTTCTCTTTACTAGTTGTTCGCGCCCTGTTTGGGGCAGGCGAGGCAGGGGCTTACCCCAACGCGTCTTGCGCTATTTCTCGCTGGTTCCCTCCACAAGAGCGCGCTCGGGCCCAGGGCATCGTTTGGATGGCGAGCCGACTTGGTGGAGCGCTATCGCCATTTTTGGTTTATCCGCTAATCCAGGCTTGGGGTTGGCGCAGCGTGTTTTACGCGTTCAGTGTGCTCGGATTCTTTTGGGCGATTTGGTGGTGGCTCAGCTTCCGTGACTACCCCGAAGACAATCCAGCGGTCAACCAGGCCGAGCGAGAAATGATCGGCCCCCCCGCGCCACGCAAGCCACACATACCGTTCGGCGCGGTGGTTACGAGTGGAAATTTCTGGGCGATTTTGGCCATGTATCACTTTTTCTGCTACGCGTCGAACTGGTACTTATTTTGGACGGCTAGCTATCTCTCCGCTGAAAAAGGCTGGGAGAAATCGGAACTCGCCGCCTACACGGCGTTGCCATTTTTATTGGCCGCATTCGCTGATTGGGGCAGTGGCTCCCTAAGCGACCGGCTCGTCGAGAAGATCGGCCTCAAGTGGGGGCGCCGTATCATCGGCATGACAGGCGTCGGCTTAGCCGGGGCGCTGATCTTGCTTTCGCTTGCGATCGATGACCGAGTGATTGCGAGCTTGGTCCTGGCACTGGGTTTTGCGGCCTCGGACTTCATGCTGCCGGTGAGCTGGGCGGTTTGCGTTGACGTGGGCCGCGAGGCCTCGGGCACCATCAGTGGAGCAATGAACACCGCCGGTCAAATCGGCGGCGTCGTGATGAGCATCGGTTACGGCGCTCTCGTCGAAAGCTATGGCTGGAATTTCCCGCTAGCCCTGATCGCCTGTCTGTCGTTTGTTTCCGCGCTTTGTTGGCTGAAAATTGACCCGACCAAACCGCTGCTGCCGGCAAGGAGCGAGGCATGAACAATCTTGCACGTATTAAGAGCCTGATTGCGTTAGCGATCTTGCTGACGGCTCTGGGGGCCTGCGGAGGCCCACCCCGACCCGCGCGACCCAACATCATCGTAGTCCTCACCGACGATCAAGGTTACGGCGATGTCGGTATCCACGAGAACGACGAGATCCGTACGCCGAACCTCGATCAGTTCGCACGCGAGGGGGTCGAGCTGACCCGCTTCTACGTAAGCCCCGTATGCGCCCCAACCCGAGCCAGCCTGATGACCGGCCGCTATTACTACCGCAGCGGCGTGATTCACACGTCACGTGGGGGCGCAAAAATGCACGGCGAAGAAGTCACCATCGCCGAGCGGCTCGGCGCTGCCGGCTACCGCACAGGAATTTTTGGGAAGTGGCATCTCGGCGACAACTATCCAATGCGTCCGATGGACCAGGGTTTTGAAGAGTCGCTAGTGCACCGAGCAGGTGGGCTTGATCAAAACCCGAATCCCGATACGAATGACTACTTCGACGATGTTGTGCTTCGCAACGGGAACGAGACGGCGCCCGAGGGCTACTGTACGGACGTGTTTTTCGACGCGGCGCTCGAATTCATCGCTGCCAAAGATGAGCGGCCGTTTTTCGTATATTTGCCAACTAACGCGCCGCACACTCCGCTCTTTGTTGCCGACGACTATTTGAAACCCTACGTCGACCAGGGTCTCGATGAGACGACTGCCAGGGTCTACGGCATGGTCGAGAACATCGACGACAACATCGGTCGCTTACTCTCGGCGCTCGACGCGAGTGGTCAGCGTGACAATACACTCGTGGTTTTCTTAAGCGACAACGGGCCGCAGCAAGCTCGCTATACAGCGGGGCTTCGCGGGCGCAAGGGGATGAGTTACGAAGGTGGCATTCGAGCGCTCAGTTTCTGGCAATGGCCGAGCAAGTGGGAAAGACCACGCCAAGAATCGCGGATCGCGGCGCACATCGATGTTGCCCCAACTTTGTTGGCGGTCGCGGGTATCGCTGAGTCGGGCCCTGCGTTCGACGGCAGGAATCTGATGCCACTGCTCGACGGTGCCGATGACTGGCCGGAACGAAAATTGTTCTTCCAGTGCCATCGCGGATTGACTCCGCTGCTCTACCAAAACGCGGCTGTCGAAACGGAGCGCTACAAACTCGTCATGAGCCCTGAGACGTTCAGCGACGAGGCGTTCACTTTCGAGGGCGATCCTCCGATGGCGCTGTATGACATCGCGGCTGACCCCGGCGAACAACACGATCTATCAGCCGACCAGCCTGAGGTTTTGGCGGATCTCAAGTCCTCTTACGAGGCTTGGTACGAAGACGTTCGCTCGACGAGAGGTTTTTCGCCCGGAGTCATACATCTTGGGGTTGACGCCGAGAACCCAGCGTTATTGAGCCGCTATCAGGACTCAACCTACGTCGACGGCAAGCCGACGACTTGGCCGGTAGTCATCGAGCGAGCGGGGCGGTACCGCTTTAGTGTTCTCGCGGAGCATACGCCGGCCGATGAGATGCATTTGGTCGTAAACGGCAAAGAGACTGTTCGAGAATTAAGTGGCGGCTCACCCGAAGCTGAGTTCGAATTGCCCGCCGGGTCGGCAACTATCGATATTTGGGTTCAGGCTACCGGCAAGTCTCGCCAGTTGACTATCGACAACAGTCGCGAAGGGAACGTGACGGTCGAATATCTAGGAACGAGCTAGCTGGCGCCGGCGAGTATGCGCCATCAAGCCAATGAAATTCGGAGGCGCGACCGTTAGGAAGTGCGGTGGCGTAGGAGATTTCTGGAAAACGTTGAATCGGGTCCTGCTGATCAGTCCGCATAAGGATCCGACACAACCCACCCAGTCAACCATTCGCCACGGAATTCGCTTATGTTCGCGCCTCCGATTCTAGACTCGAGAGTATAGTCTCTACCAGTCGCCGACACCAGCGCTTGTTGTTCACGAACGCTCTACGAGTTCGCTGAAATTGCGCTAGTTACCCGTGACTGGCAGCCTAGCGCCCACGGCATCAAGGTGTGCGCTTAGGTTTAGCTCCAACTCCCGGACCTTGGATTCCTGCTCTCCGGCGAGGTCCTTCGTTTCCGACAAGTCCGCCGCCAAGTTATAAAGCTCGCTCTTCGGTGGATCGTAGAACTTGATCAGTTTCCAGTCGCCATCGCGGACCACAGAGTAAGGGTCGTGTCCCGGCCCGTGGCGATAGTGTGGAAAATGCCAGTAGAGCGAGCGTGACGGCAGCTCGCCTCCCTTTAGAGCGGGCGTCAGATCCACCCCGTCGATTGAGCGGTCGACGGGCGGGCTTGTGCCCAGCGCGGCAGCGATTGTCGGCATTAGGTCCACGCTGATGACCGCTTCCGCCGATACCGATCCCGGCTCGGTCACACCCGGCCAGCGTACGATCCAAGGCGTGCGTAGTCCTCCCTCATAGGCGTAACCCTTGCCGCTCCTGAGCGGGGCATTTTCTGTTGGGCGGCCCTGGCGGTCGAGACCACCGTTGTCTCCGGTAAACACGATCAGGGTGCGGCTTGTGAGGCCGTTGCGCTCGAGGGCGTCGAGCACGCGGCCCATGGCGTCGTCAACACTGTGGACCATCGCTGCGTAGACGGCGTCGTCTTGGCCTTTTCCATCGCGAAGCGTCTCGTACTTGGCCGTAAGGTTCTTTTTCGCCTGGATCGGCGTATGGACCGCGTAGTGCGCCATATACAGCAGGAACGGCTTGTGTTTGTTTCGCTCGATGAATCCGACTGCTTCGTCGGCCTCGCGGTCTGTCAAGTATTCGCCCTTCTTGCGGGGAGACAGCGTTGGGATGCCCATCGGCAACCATTCCGGTACGACGTATGGATCGAAATACGAGGGGGGCTGGCCATAGTCCCATCCGCCATAATTTTCGTCAAAGCCCTGGTCTGTTGGCAGATGACCCTCCCCGCCGAGGTGCCATTTCCCAATGTACGCGCTGCGATAACCAAGTGGCCGGAGCATCTCGGCGAGCGTGATTTCCGAGTGCGGCAGGCGTTGTTCATTGACCGGTGTAATGAGATTCGTTTGCTCATTGGCGGGCTTGTGGTAGCCGTTGCGGTCACGTACGTTAGGCCATTGGCGCCCTTGAAGTTGGAAGTCCGAGCGTATCCAGTCGGTTACGCCGAGCCGTGCGGGCGAACGCCCGGTCATCAACGCGGCGCGGGTCGGCGAACAAACCGCGCACGAAGCATAGCCATCGGAAAAGCGCATCCCGGTCGCGGCTAGCTTGTCGATATTAGGCGTTTGGTAGAAATCAGACCCTTGGCAGCCCAAATCCTTCCAGCCGAGGTCGTCGACAAGCACGACGACGACGTTTAGTGGTGCGCCGCACAGCGGAAGAGCGATAGCAACGAGGCAAGCAAAAGTCAGGGCGAGGTGGGTCATGCTGGAACTCTGCTCTATTCTCCACCATTCGCTTCGAGAGACCCCTAGAGAGCAACCTAGGTTAGGTCGAATTGCCAAAAAGTCTTAAGTCGAATCACTGATTCCGCACTATGTCATACGACCCATAGTCTGGAACATGGGTGCTCTAGCCGAAGTGTATGTAGTGGGCGCTTGACTCGTTGAGTTGAAGTCCGTCCACCGGAGAGATTTATGAACCGGAAAATACTGATCATTGTAGGAGTAGGCCTCGTCGCCGCAACCGCGTCGACACTTTTTTTCTACAGCATCATCGCTGATAGTCTCGGTCTCGATGACGAGCCCAAGAAGGCCAACGTAGTGGTTGCATTACGGGATCTGCCCCGCGGCTACCGACTCTCTGCGCAAGATCTTGAGGTTGCCCAGCTACCAGCAGAAGATGCACCCACTGGCGCTTTTTCTGGAATCGGGGAGTTGGATGGGCAGATTGTTAAGCTACCCGTGAAAACTGGTGACGCGATCGTTCCGAACGCGCTTATTTCAAAGGGTTTAGCCGGAATTTCATCGGTGATACCTATTGGCATGCGTGCGGTCTCGGTGCATGTTGAAGAGTATGCGGGCGTTACAGAACTGCTCGAGATGGGTGATCGCGTTGACGTATTGGTGGCCGACTCGCAACGCAAGCCGGGCGACAGATTCATGTCGATTCGTACGATGCTGCAGAACGTCGAGGTGCTAACTACCGGTCGTGAGGAGACGGGCGGGGTTCGCCGCGGGAACCCACTTCCAGTCGTGACGCTACTCGTGGAGTCGAAACACAGCGAGTCCCTTTCAATCGCGGACCACGCCGGCTCAATTCGTTTGGCGCTGCGCCATCCCGACGACGAAGGTAGAGATGCCCCGCTGGGCGCGACACTCAATGACGTAGTAGCGCTCGGAGGGTCGAAATTTGGACGGCCGAGTGTTCGCCAAGCGCCTAGGCGGCCTGTGCGTACACCGTCCGCAGCCCCGACAAGCGCCCGCGCGGTACCAGCCGTTGCACCGCCGGTCCCAAACGTTTCTCTACCGCAGGCGGAGAAGAGCGCTCGGTCGGCAAAATCTGGTGGGCAGATTTCGCTGGCCGTGAGGTTCGCCGCTTTGAAACCGGCGGCCTTGATTGTTTTGCAGTCGGCCCTCGACGAAAACATCTCAGCGAAGACATTTTCAGTCTCTACATTCCGGCCTGGTTGGATCCCACGGGAGCCGCTCGACTCGCTGCTTGCGGCGAATGAAATTGAGGTCTTCGCCGAGCTGAATCTGCTAGCCATCGACGATTCGCCAGTCTATTTCGAAAAAGCGTCGAAACTCGCCGAAACTCAAGATGCCGGCACCCAGCCTGCTGCCGATCTTGGCCCGGTAGGGTTGAAGGTATCGCTACATCCCAAGCTAGACAAAGAGGGCAAGCTGCGGGTGACGGTCAACTCGACCGTAGTCGTATCGCGTGACGTGGATGACGGCCTGCAGCGTGAGCTGACGCGGCGCTCTGAGTGCGTCGTCGAGTTGCTGAACGGACAGTCGTTTTGGGTGCGCGGATTGGTCGAGGCATCCGAGTCGGCTGCGTTCCTGAAACAGTTGTTCCCAGCGAAGTACGACCAAAACGAGGAACCACTGGAACTGGCTGTGCTCGTAACTCCCACGTTGGCTGATCACTCGGGAACTCCAGCCCCCGTACCCGCGGACGACTAGAGAGGAGTATTTTCGCCATGGCTACCACCACCGCGGCTCCCCCGCTGGGAAATTCGACCGACAACTCGCTTACGAATCCAGTTTCCTACATGGAGCTGAAGCACCGGCTCCACCGCAAGCTTCTTGAACGAATCAATCTAGACAGGCTGGCGGCAATTGACGCACCAAGAATGCGGCGCGAGGTACGCGCCGCGCTTGAGGCGCTCGTCGCCGAAGAGTCTCACGGCCTTGATAACGACGGCCGGGTCGCCCTAGTTGAAGAGGTTCTCAACGAGGTATTCGGACTCGGGCCGCTCGACCCTCTGATGCAAGACCCGAGCGTTTCCGACGTGCTGGTCACGACGCACAATCTGGTCTATGTAGAGCGGCGAGGTAAGCTTGAGAAAACGCCGGTCCAATTCAAGGACACACAGCACCTCGTACGTATCATCCAAAAAATCGTGGCGCAGGCGGGTAGGCGAATCGACGAATCATCGCCGATGGTGGACTGCCGCCTCCCAGATGGTTCGCGCGTCAACGCGGTAATCCCGCCCGTAGCGTACGAAGGTCCGTTACTGTCTATCCGTCGGTTTGCCAAAGATCCGCTTACCGCTGACGACCTCGTCGAGAACGGCGCGCTTACGCGGCCGATGTTGGAATTGCTTCAGGCGGCGGTTCGGGCTCGACAGAACGTTCTCGTCGTCGGTGGTACCGGCAGCGGTAAGACAACTCTGCTCAACGTGCTCTCCGCATTCATCAGCCCGACTGAGCGCATCGTCACAATTGAAGACACGGCGGAATTGCAGCTCCAACAGGAGCACGTCGCCAAAATGGAGACGCGCCCTCCAAATCTCAAAGGCGAGGGTGCTATCCGAGAACGTCAGCTTCTCATCAACTCGCTTAGGATGCGGCCCGATCGCATCATCTTGGGCGAAGTGCGCGGCGAAGAAGCTCTCGACATGCTGCAAGCGATGAATACGGGTCATGACGGCTCGCTGGCTACGATTCATGCCAATAGCTGCGTCGACGCGGTCGGGCGCTTAGAGATGATGGTGGCGCTAGCCAACTCGAACCTATCACTGCCTGCGATCCGCCAGCAGATTGCGGGAGCGGTCGAATTATACGTACAAGTGGCGCGGCTGAGCGATGGACGCCGAAAGATCGTCGAAATCGCCGAATCCCACGGGGTGAAGGGCGGTGAAGTGCAGGTCCGCTCGCTGTTCCGCTTCGAACGGTTCGGCGTGCGGGACGACGGCTCGGTTGAAGGTCGATTCCAACCGACCGACCGGCTAGAACCCTACCTGGAAAGCCTCAGACGGGGCAGGTCCCCAATCCCAAAGACGCTTATTGAAGCCGGGCAGAGTGAAGACGATTGACGAAGTTGATCGCATTCGCGAGTCTGTTTGGCCTAACCTTCGTGTTCGTCACGGTTGCCGCGGGTGTGGCCTGGATGTGGGTTGGGAAGAAGCGCCGCGTTTCGGCATCGCCCGAGATCCTACAGGTCGATCAGCTAAGCGCTCTCGACTCCCTAGCCGTGATTCTGGCGAAAGCGGAGTTTACCGCTAAGATTCAGCGATTGATCGATGAGGCCGATTCGCCATGGACCGTTGGGCGCGCAATTCTTATGATGGCGATGGCGTCCCTGCTCACGCTCGTAGGCATGAGCAGCCTTGATTTGCTTCCGATATTCGCGATTATCCCGCTAGCGGCGGTCATCGGCTTTGTGCCGATCTTTTGGTTGAATCACCTTCGCGGGAAGCGAATGGCCGCCGTTGAAGAGCAGCTTCCCGAGGCCCTCGACTATATTTCTAGGGCTTTAGTCGCCGGACACTCGCTGCCTTTGGCGCTCGAGCTCTTGGCTGACGAGATTGACGAACCTCTAGCGCCCGAGTTACGGAAGACAGTTGACGAGTACAACCTTGGAACAACGATGGAGGGTGCGCTAGCAAAGCTTGCCGACCGTGCGCCGTGCGCCGACATTCGCTTTTTTGTGTCAGCGATCATGACCCAACAACGCACTGGCGGCAGCTTGCACGAGTTGCTTGAAAACTTGGCCGACACGATCCGGGAACGGTCGACGATCAAGGGGCAGATTCGGGCGCTGACCGCAAATGGACGCATCACGGCAATTGTGCTCAGCCTATTACCTGTGTTCATCGGCGTCGCGATGTTGATCGTCAGCCCAGAATACTTCATGGTGATGGCCGGCAATGAAGTTGGAAAATCACTGCTGATCGCTGGAGCATGCACTGAAGTGATCGCCTTTTTCGTAATTCGGAAGATCGCCGATATCCAAGTGTGACGAAATGCTAATCCTCGCTATAGCTGGTTTTTTCGTCGTCATCCTGGCCCTCTTTGTTGGAGGCGGCTGGTTGGTACTTCGCCAGACGACCGCCCTCGACGCCGGTGGTTCTGGTGCTTCTGTAGGATCGATCGAAAGTTCCGACGGTCCGCAGTGGGCGGGAATTCTGTCGCAAGTCGCTGGCACGATTGGACACGAGGGTGCGGATTCAGCCACGAAAAAACTCCTGTTTTCCGCGGGCTTTCGTGGTCAGTCTGCACAGTCGACATTTGCAGGAGCGAAGATAGCGTGCGGCGCCGTGCTGTCGGTTCTAATGATTGCCACCGTTCTCGCCACGTCGGGCGATTTGTTGATGGCGGCGCTCGTCGCGGTGATGGCCGCTTTTGTCGGCTCCACGATTCCTGAGCGCTATCTCAGGCGGCGCGCGAAAAAGCGGCTGGAATCAATCAAACGAGGCTTGCCGGACTTCATCGATCTGCTCGTTATTTCCGTCGAAAGCGGCGTCTCGCTCAATCAGGCTTTTTCTGACACCGCAAAAGATCTGCGCCATCTGCACCCCGTCGTCGCTGACGAGTTGGATGTGATGGAACTAGAGCTCCAAACGGGCGTCAGTAGAGCCGAAGCGCTCAAGAGCCTCGGTGCTCGATCTGGCGAACCCGAGTTAAAGAAACTGACGGCCCTCCTCATTCAGGCCGAGCGCTTCGGTTCCAGCGTCGCGAAAGTTCTGCGGACGCAGGCGCGCTACATGCGAACGAGGCGCAAGCAGCGAGCAGAAGAGCTGGCGCACAAAGTCGGTGTGAAGATGATTTTCCCAATCTTCTTCCTGATCATGCCGGTTGTATTCCTAGTGACGGTGGGGCCTGCGGTGTTTATACTGCTTACTAGCTTTGCGACGATGACGCGCTAGTGGGACGACGGTGCGTCGTAAAGCCGCCGATACATATCCTGGTTTCTAATTACAGCTTGTACGTAGCCGCGTGTCTCGCTGAACGGAATGGTTTCGACGAACTCACCTGGCTCGTCGAAATTTCCCAGTGGCCGCCAAGTATCGACGCGATGTTCGCCGGCGTTGTAGCCGGCTAGTGCGAACTCCAGATTACCCTTGAAACGATCGATCACGTTTTTGAGATGGAACGTGCCGAGTCGGAGGCTGATGTCCGGCTGCGTCAGTTTTCGATTCGAGTAGTTCGGAATCCCCAGCCGGCCAAACAGCCACTCACCAGTTTTTGGCATCACCTGCATCAGCCCCAGTGCGCCCGAGCGTGATCGAGCCGAAGGATTGAATTCCGACTCCTGTCTGATGAGCGCGGCCACTAGATAGGGGTCGAGGCCGTGCTTTTTAGACCGCGATCGCAACGACCGCTCCCAGCCAAGCGGGTAGAGGTACTCCCAGAACTTGCGATCAACCGCGTCTAATGGGAACCTCAGATAGCCGTATCCGTAGCGCTTCATCAAACGGATTGCCCTGAAATGGTCACCAGCCTCGTGGCTCAGCCGACTTAGCTCTAGGCCGACTAGATGCGCGTCGCGAGCCTGGTAGTCGGCTGTGAGTAGTTCTTTCGAGGCCAGGTCTTTTAGGCCGATCGCGTGAAGTAGCAAGCCGCGCTCAATGAGCCGCTGAGTTTCGCCCGACGGCCCAGCGGAAATCCGTCTTGCCGACGGTAGATGGTTCGTTAGCCGGGTGAGATACGCAATCTCGCCGCGCCGCGAAATCGTCGGGGAAACTTCGATATCTTCAAGCCGACGCCGCGCCATCGTTGCGTAGTAGTAGTGCGGGTAGCGTTGAATGATCGCGCTGTATAGGCTTTGGGCTTGGCCCGGCCGGCCGTCTTGCTCGGCGATACGCCCTAGCCAGTAAATCGCGCTCGATGCGCTACCCGACTGTGGATACCGATCGAGATGCTCCTCGAGAAGTTGCCGGCGCCGCGGGTCGTCGTCGAGATAGGCCCGCCAAGTGACCTTCCAGTGCGCGGCGGCGGCGTGTTTGCCATTGGGAAATAGCTTGGCGGCGCGGCCGTAGTACTCGCGATACTTAGCCGGGTTGTTGTCCAGCAAATAGTAGTTGCCGACCGCGAACAGCGCCTCCTCATACCACGGCGACTTGGGATACTTCGAGCCCAGCTCCTCCGCCGTCGCCAGGAACTTTGTAATCAGCCGCTTTCTGCGAGCGGTCGCGCATAAATAGTAGAGGCGCTCGGCGTCGAGAGCCGGTTCGCCGATTTGCATTTTTACGAGTGCACTGTACGCTGTGTTCGTCCATCGTCGGTGGTAGTCGGCGGCAGCCTTGCGAACTTGCGCGCGCTGCTTCTCATTCGAGCCAAGACCCGCTGCAATTGCTAATCCATATTCTGAGGCCGACTTTGCATATTCGTTAGCGGTGTAGAGCAGATCAGCGCGTCGCAGGCGTTGCTCCGCGGTCGCTTTCGGATAACGGCTGCCCAGCGACCGTCTGAGGTCCCCAAGTTGTTTTTCGGCGGCTTCCGCTTGATTACTGGTCGGGTGGTTGTAGTAGACGTCGCGATAGAGTGCCACGGCCTCTAGCGAATTATTTTGGAGCTGCTCGATACGTGCCGAGAGATATCGATGGACTGCGGGTTCGAGCGAAAAACCGTCCTTCAGTAGATCATCGGCTTGCTCGAGACGATCTAAGCGAATCAGGCTTTCGGCGATCAGCCGGCGTGATGCAGGCACGAATCGGCTTTCCGGTCGATCGGCGACGAAATTGCGCAGGGGTTGCAGCGCGGACTCAAAGTCCTCCGCCAACACAAGGCTACGTGCTAGATAATAAGCTGCGTAGTCGTTTAAGACTCCGGCGTGGCCCTCTGCACGCCCCAGCACCTTCGCTGCCTCTGCGTAGCTCTTCGCGTCGTATTCGGCCAGGCCGACCGCCAACAATGCTAGTCCTTGTTCCGGGCCGTCTGACTGAGTGGCGAATTCGATCAGCCGGTTGCGATTCTCTAGCGCATTCGAAGCTGCCAGCTGCTGGGTTAGCTCTGTGAGCTCGCCTGAGAGCTGATTGGCGACGTTTTGGCCGGCCGCATACGCTGCGACCAGAGCCATCGCGATCCAGAATCTCGTAGCTTGGCCTATCACGATGTCTAGGCAGTGGTAGCTGGTTTTCGTCGAGAGCCAATGGCCTCGATCCAAGCCTCGGCGGTGGAAATCAAAACTTCCACCGCGGCGGATTCAACGGGCGTCTCCCCAGTTTCATCGATCAGTATCACTGCCAATACCTTATCGCGAAGCCTCAGCGGATAGACAAACACGCGATCGGCTTCGGTGTATTCAAATGCCTCGGCGATTTCCGGCGACACGTTTTTCGAAGAGCCGGTCGTCGTTACCATATCGCGCGAATCGATGGCGTGCGCCACTGCCACCGCCGTGGCGGTGCTGAAAGTTAGCCGCTGAAACGCATCGCCCGAGGGTTTAACCCCGCTTCCCGAGGAGCGGAATCCAAGCATCTTGTCACTCTTATTGATGAGCAAGATCGATCTGCTGCAGTATAGGATCGACGTGTCAACCAGTGCGGTAGCGATCGCTGTTACGGATTCTTCGCAGCGGATGCGGCGGATAGCCTCAGCCAGCGATTCGAGGCCGCTAGTCCTGGCCTCTGCAGCCGCGCGAGCTGAGCGCTCGCGGCTGGAGCAAACGAACTGCTCTAAGTCGGCGCGCAACTCGTCGACGAATCCGTTACATAGCTGGTCGATATCCTGCTTAACCTCAGCGGGAATCGGCTGTGATGGCGGCTCGTCGAATGTGGGGATCTCTTCCGGCAGGGGAGCGGATGGTTCGGTTTCGGACACCTGAGTGCTATTTTAGCGTAGTAGATTGAGCCCATTACCTAGGAAGAGACCTAACCTCGCGAGTCGTACGCGAGACGCGGCGGAAGGAACTGGAACATGGAGTTGAGAGGCCACACGGCGATCGTAACTGGCGGCTCGCGAGGCATTGGTCTGGCGATTGCCGAGGCGTTACTCGATGAAGGTGCGAAAGTCGCGATCTGCGCGCGCTCCCAAGAAAGTGTCGCCTCCGCGCTTGAAACGCTTGGCACCCGCGGTGAAGTAATCGGGCGGGTATGTGACGTCGGCCGTTACGAAGAGGTCGAGGCCTTCTTCGAGTACGTCGACGAAAAGTTCGGGGATGTGGCTGCCCTCATCAACAACGCCGGCGTTGGAGCATTCGCGCCGGTTGACCAGTTGACCCTTGAGGACTGGCGCAGCGTGATCGACACAAATCTCAGCGGTCCGTTCTACTGCACACGCTTAGCAGTCCCCCGCATGCTCAATCGCGGCGGCGGCTTCATCTTGAATATCTGCAGCCTGGCGGGCAAGAACCCCTTTGCCTCAGCGTCCGCCTACAACGCCTCGAAGTTCGGGCTGAAGGGATTCTCCGACGCTACGATGATGGACCTGCGTCACGACAACATCCGCGTCAGCCAGATTCTTCCCGGCAGCGTGCAGACGGAGTTTAGCTCGACAATGGAGGGCGCCGACTGGAAGTTGGAACCCGCGGAGATCGCCGCCACGGCCGTCCACCTGATTAAAATGCCCGATCGCAATCTTGCCAGCCGCGTAGAGATGCGGCCCAGCCGTCCACCGCGTCCCGGCAAGTAACCTCGTCCGTCGTCTCGCGGCCTAAAGCAGTAGATTGACAAGTGTTTGAACACTCGATAATCGACGCGCGCGGGCCCGACCGCGGTTGGAGTTTCGCGCTCTCGATGGGGGTTCAGATTGCGGCGATCGGAGTGATCCTGTTGATCCCTCTGGTATTCACGTACGAGATTCCTTTGGATAACTGGGCGGCCTCAAGGTTTTTTCTCGCTCCACCGGCGCCTCCGCCTCCACCGGCTCCACCGCAAGTGACGCCGGTCGCTCGTATTGTTCCAGACCGCTTTGTCGACATTCTCAAGCAGCCGGTGGCGATCCCCGACAAAGTTGCCTTGATCGACGACAAGGGCGCTACTCCCAGCTACTTAGCGGGAGCGGCGGCGAGTTCGGGCGTCCTCGGTGGGCTCCCCGGGGGTGTTCCTGACGGCATTGTTGGTAGCTCGTTCTCCGATTCGATGGCGCCTCCGCCGCCAATGCCGATCCGCGTTGGCGGCCGCGTACAGAGCGCGCGCTTGATCCATCGTGTCTCGCCCGCGTATCCCGCCGACGCGCTCGAGGAGGGGATCAGCGGCACAGTGGAACTCGAAGCGATCGTGTCGTTTGACGGCCGGATTCGCGACCTGAAACTCACCAGCGGCCATCCGCTACTCGCCCCGGCGGCAATCGAAGCAGTCAAACAGTGGCGCTACTCGCCCACTCGCCTAAACGGCAACATCGTAGAAGTGATTTCGAGCGTCGAGGTGATATTCAAGATCCAGCTCCTCGACAAAAAGGAATTTAAACGCCAGAAACGCGAGGCCCGGCGCAAGGCCGCTCGTTAAAACGAGCCCGCAATTCTCGTTTCGTGGTAAAAAATTCTGGCGAGAGCTACGGCGCCACGATCTCGTAGACTTTTTCTATCGCAGCCGCGAGAGCCGCCGGATCTTTGCCTCCGGCCTCGGCCATATCGGAGCGCCCGCCGCCTCCGCCGCCGACAAGTTTGGCTACCGCCCCGACGACGTTGCCCGCGTGCACCTTGCTCCCCGCCACATCCTTCGTAGCGGCTGCGATCAAAGCAACCTTGCCGTTGTCCGTCGTGCCCAAAACGACCAGCCCAGAGCCGATCTTATTCCGCAGAGAGTCGGCCAGCGAACGCAGTTGTTCGCGGCCTACGCCATCGAGTTTGGCTGCGACGACCTTCATGCCGTTGATTTCGCGCGCGCCGGCAGCGAGGTCATCGGCGCCGGCTTGTGCAAGCTTCGCTTTCAGTCTGTCAATCTGCTTTTCCTGTTCGCGTCGGTCGGCCAACAATTTTTCGACAGCTTCTACCAGCCCGGGCTCGCTCACGCGCAGCATTGACGCCATACGGCCAAGCGAGTCCGTAGACTCTTTGAACTGGCCGAACGCGCCCATTCCAGTCACCGCTTCGATCCGGCGCACACCGGCCGAGCTACTCGATTCCGATACGAATTTGAACACTCCGATGTCGCCGGTCCGCGAGACGTGTATGCCGCCGCATAGTTCTTTGCTGAAGCCACCGATCGAAACGACTCGCACCTTGTCCCCGTACTTCTCGCCAAACAGCGCCATCGCCCCGCTTTGCACCGCGTCGTTCAGGTCATTGACGTCCGTTGTTACCTCGCTGTTGACGAGAATCTCCAGATTGACCAGGCGTTCAACTTCGGCGATCTCAACCGCGTCGATCGCGGCGAAATGCGTTACGTCGAACCTTAACCGGTCGGGCTCGACCACGCTGCCGGCTTGTTTTACATGCGTGCCGAGCACCCTGCGCAAGGCCGCATGCATAAGGTGGGTCGCGGTGTGGTTGCGTTTCGTAGCTTCACGCAGGTCGCTGTCAACTTCGCCCCGAAGAACGTCGCCAAGCTTTATTGCCGCCACGGCCGTAGCTTGGTGTACGTTAAGGCCCTTGAGTGGAGCTTGCACATCGTCGATCCGCGCGACCGTATCGACTCCACGCGAAAGAATGCCGCGATCGCCCACCTGACCACCCGACTCTGCATAGAACGGCGTGCGGTCCAAAACAATTTCCGCCGCGACACCAGGTTCGGCAGACTCGACGGCGTTGCCATCAACGATCAACCCGACAACGTTTAGGCTGTCGGCCGCCATCTGTTCGTACCCAAGAAACTCGGTCTTGTGGCTATCAAGCAACTGCTGGTATATGGGCGCGACCGCCGCGGTTTTTGCGCCCTTCCAACTGGCGCGCGCCCGGATTCGTTGTTGCTCCATCTCGGCTTCAAAGCCGCCTTGGTCGAGCGTGAGATTCCGCTCGCGAGCCATCTCTTCCTGCTCGTCGATCGACAGACCGTAGGTGTCGTAAAGCTTAAAGACAGTTGCCCCGGGTATCGCGCCGGTGTCAATATCTTTGAGCGCGCTCTCGAACTCGCGTTCCGCCATCGCGAAACTCTTGTGATAACGCGTCTCCTCGTCACCAACGACGCGCGCCACGCGCTCCACCGACTCCAGCAGTTCCGCGTAGCCCGGCTTCATAAGCTCCGCAACAAAGCCGGTCAGCTTGTGCAGAAATCGGCCCTCGTGTCCGGCCAGGCGAGCGTGGCGAAGCGCCCGTCGGACGATCTTGCGCAGAACATAGCCACGGCCTTCGTTGGAGGGGGACGACATTGTCGTGAACCAGAAACGCCGCCGCTCTGGCGTGGTCGGCAACAATTCGCAAGGTAGTGTCAACGTCATCGCTTTCCCCGTAACGCAGCCCGAGCAACTCGCCCGCCTGGTCGATGATCGGGCGAATCAAATCAGTCTCGAAGTTCGACAGCTTGCCTTGCAGGACCGCGGCGACTCGCTCAAGCCCCATCCCGGTGTCGATCGAAGGCTTCGGCAACGGAGTAAGATTCCCATCGGCGTCACGATCGAATTGCATGAAGACCAGATTCCAGATTTCGACATATCGCGAAACCTCAGACGGGAACGGCTCATCCTCTTCGCTCGGCTCGAGCCCGGCGGGCCCGAAGTCGTAGAAAATCTCCGAACACGGTCCGCACGGGCCGGTCTCGCCCATCTGCCAAAAATTGTCTTTTTCGTCACAGCGGAAGATGCGGTCGTGCCCGATGTCAGTGACCCTCTTCCACAGTTCTTCCGCTTCATCGTCTTCGCGGAAAACAGTAACGTATAGCCGTTCTTTTGGCAGCCCGTAAACCTCGGTTACCAACTCCCAGGCGTACCGAATGGCGTCTTCTTTGAAGTAGTCGCCGAAGGAAAAGTTCCCCAACATCTCGAAAAACGTGTGGTGCCTGCGGGTACGGCCTACGTTCTCGAGATCGTTGTGTTTTCCGCCGGCTCGAACGCATTTTTGAGAACTCGTCGCGCGCGAGTAATCGCGAATTTCGTCGCCCAGGAACACGTCCTTAAACTGGTTCATCCCTGCGTTGGTGAACAGCAATGTCGGGTCATTGGCCGGGACAAGTGACGAACTCGAAACGCGGCTGTGCCCCTTAGACTCGAAGAATTGCAGAAACTTCTCGCGGATCTCGTTGCCAGTCATGGGCGATCTTCCATTCTACCGGGCAGTGTCGCGGCGCCGAGTACATTCTCGAGGCGTGCAAGCAGAGGCGCGGACGGAAGTCCGCGCTTAGACAGACGCTGCCGAGCGAAGCGCGTGCTCGCGTCTGTGCCACTGCTTCTTGAACACGAGGTAGTCCCGCTTCGCTCGGGAACGTGTACAATTCGAGTGGCGTCTTCGGATGCCGATCCGACCCAAGGAGGTCTCCCATGCTGATTCGCTACGCGATCACCACCTTCCTCTTGTTAGTGGTAGCTTCCGCCCAACAGCAGTCAAATTATCCACCTAACATGCCCGAAGCAAGGGTAGAAACATACAAGACGATCGAAGGAACGGATCTCAAAGTCTGGATATTCGAGCCCGAGGGGCATCAGGCATCCGACAAGCGTCCCGCGATCGTGTTCTTCTTTGGTGGCGGCTGGCGCGGCGGAACCCCGTCGCAGTTTCACAACCAGGCGAAGCATCTCGCCGCGCGTGGAATGGTTGCCATGAGCGCCGACTACCGAGTCTTGAGCCGCCAGGGAGTGAAAGCCCACAAGTGTGTCGAAGACGCCAAGGCGGCCGTGCGCTGGGCAAGAGCGAATGCCGGCCGACTGGGCATCGACCCCAACCGCATTGCGGCGGGCGGTGGATCGGCGGGTGGCCACCTTGCGGCGGCGACTGCTACGCTTCCGGGGCACGATGATCCGGCCGGCGACTCTTCAATAAGCCCGCGGCCAAACGCATTGGCGCTGTTCAACCCCGCGACTGTCCTGACCGGAGTTCCGGGCAAGTACGAAATCGATCCAGAGCGAGCTGCCGACCGGGCTGAACGAATGGGAGCTGAGCCGGAATCGATGTCGCCCTACCACCACGTCAAACCCGGTCAACCGCCGACAATCATTTTCCACAGCCGGGCTGACACAACGGTTCCCTACAAGACCGCGCAGATCTATATGGAAAAGGCCAAGGCTGCCGGCAACCGCTGTGAACTTGTAGGCTACGAAGGCGAGACTCACGGATTCTTCAACCACGGCCGAGGGGACGGATCATCTTACACCGACACGGTTCGCCGCATGGACGAATTTTTCGTTTCACTCGGCTGGTTGAGCAAAGATGCCTCGCGAGGCGCCAGCGAATAATGGAATCCACGTTCGACGATCTGATCCAATACGTCCGCAACCTCGGTGCGGCTGACCTTGAGCATTCCGACGTAACCTATCTGGGCCACTTAGCGGGCGTCTACCGAGACCTAAAATCCTGGGGTTGCTCCGAGGAGGTCTGTCGCGGTGGTATGTTCCACTCGATTTACGGCACCGAGATCTTCCGGCGATTCGCTCTTCCGTTGGACAAGCGTGAGGAGGTTCGGGCGTTGATCGGAGAGCGAGCCGAACGGCTGGCGTATTTGAACAGCGCCATCGATTACGCCTCGTTCGACGAGATGCTTAGCAGCGACACCGCTCCATTCCGCATGCTTGACCGATTCACTGGCGAACTCGTCGAAGTCTCCGACGACGATCTCGAAGACCTGGCGATCATTCACTTGTGCGATCGACTCGAACAGGCTCCTCGAAGCAAAGACTGGGAGTTTCGGCCGGAAGCGTTCTCGTTGCTGGCGAAGCGCCTTGGCGGCGTTGCCGCCGAGTCGTACGAGCGGGTTTACGCAAGCATGCACGCACACTAGTTCAGGTGTGCGTGGCCTTCGATATCAGCGTAAGGCCCGTACGAAACGTGTTCCACCAGTAGATCTGACGGCCTCCGACTGCCGCGCTATTGCAACGAGAATTTAGCCGATCCAACCGTCTTGTCCCAGAGAATGGCCAGTGACCCGCCTGTCTTTAATACATCGACGAATGCGATCGTGAGCTGCTCATAAGACACAGGCAGAGCCGCGACCTCCATGCCCACGCAGAGCACATCCTTGGCATCGGTGTAGTCGTAGGCGCCCCAAAGCCCGTCGCCTGGATCGCGAAAGTTGTCTTTCGCCCCGTAGGTCGAAAAGATTAACGTCCAGTTGTTCGCTTCGAGATCAACGAACATGCTGTACTCGCCCGCCGGCAATACCTTGTCGCCGAACTTGAGGTCTGCCTCGGTTGAGAAACGCGTCGCTTTATTCGCCCCAGCCCGCCAGATTGGCGCTCCGGCATTCACCTTGTTGCCGTAGGAGTCACCGGCGCCGAAAATGCTGTTGCGTCCACGCAAAATGGGTCGGCCGTAATCGACGGCGAGCCACTTGCCGCCGACGTATTTATTTCCCTCGTATTGGCCTTCGATTTGAACGGCGGCTTCACCGCGAGGCGACGCCGGACGTTGCGCCCTAATCGTCCCGGCGCTTACGGGAACTAGTGCTGAAACTGCTAGGGATTTCGTGGATCGAATACTGAACCTCACGGGGGACCTGATCTTTGGGTCGTCGTTCAAATAAACCAGGGACCGATACGGGCCTCTGCGTTCGAACAATTAGACTCATCGTGCGTCCAGCTTAGCGAACACTACGAAGGAAACTAGGTGAAAACGCGATTGACGCCAACCGGAAGAAGCCTGATGATCCGAGGTAAGGTCGACCGACGGTCAACGTAATCTTTGACAGATCGGTTCCGCCATGCCGCAATCAGCAGCAGCGCTAGGCTTGATCGCCCGATCTTGTTAAACATCGACCAATCTTGAGGAAAAATATGAAACTTCATCCAAATTCATCTATTCGCCTTCGTCTCTGCTCGATTGCGGTAATTGCTCTAGTGATGGCGGCAGTCCTGCCCGCCCAGCCGGCCGCCGACTCGAAAATCGAAAGCGGCCTGCTAACCACTCTTACAGGCAACCCGAGCGGCTCAACGCCATTTTTTGTTGTGTTTCAAGAGAGTGCGTCGCTTGACGCAGCTTCTCAGGTGCCCGACCGCGAGCAACGCGGCCGAGCAGTGGTGCAGATACTACAGGAAACAGCCAACCGCACGCAGGCGGGCGTACAGGCGATATTGCGCGCGCGTGGTGCGGATTTCACTTCCTACTGGGTGGTCAACTCAATCTATGTGCCCAACGGCAATCTTGGTATAGCACGCGCACTGGCGACGCGACCTGAAGTTTCACGGATTGAACCGGAACCGGTTATATCGGTTCCGCCCGTGATCGTAGAGGAGGCACCCATCGAAGTCCAGTCGATCGAGTGGGGCATTAATAAAATTCGCGCCCCCGAGGTATGGCCCACGACCAAGGGAGCGGGCATAGTTGTTGCCAATATCGATACTGGCGTGCGCTACACGCACAACGCGGTTGTCGATCAATATCGCGGGAACAATGGCGACGGAACGTTCGACCATTCAGGAAACTGGAAGGACCCCAGCAGTATTTGTGGCGCGACGCCCTGCGATAACAATAACCACGGCACCCACACGATGGGAACGATGGTTGGCGACGACGACGCTGGCAACCAGATCGGCGTCGCACCCGAGGCCGAGTGGATCTCGTGTAAAGGTTGTTCCACGAACAGTTGTTCCGGTAGTCACTTGATTACGTGCGGTCAATGGATTCTCGATCCCAATGAGGATAGTAGCGGCAGCGACCAGCCCGATATCGTCAACAATTCCTGGAGCGGTGGCGGCGGTAACAATTGGTACATGGGAATTGTGGACGGTTGGAGAGCGGCCGGCATCTTCCCAGCATTCGCAAATGGCAATAGTGGCCCGAACTGCGGCACAGCCGGTTCGCCTGGTGACTATTTCCAGTCGTTTGCCTCAGGCGCGACGGACATTGGCGACAACATCGCTAGCTTTTCCTCGCGTGGACCCTCGGCTTTTGGCCCGGTTAAGCCCGACGTCAGCGCACCGGGCGTGAGCGTGCGGTCGAGTACTGCCAGCGGCGACAGCAGCTACTCGAATTTCAGCGGAACTTCGATGGCGAGCCCACACACCGCCGGCTCGGTGGCCCTGATGTGGGCGGCCGATCCCGCGCTGCGAGGCGATATCGCCGCCACTGAAGCTCTGCTACGCGGTGCGGCGGTAGACTTGGGGCCCGGCACTTGTGGTGGCACCCTGGCCCTCAACAACACGTTTGGCGAAGGACGGATTGACGTCAAAGAAGCCGTTGGAGGGGAACCGCCGCCGCCGAACGATCCTCCGGATGTCACGATTTCCGCGCCAGCGAACGGAACGAACGTAACCTGCCCCGCGACCGTCGAATTCACTGCAATGGCGACCGATACGGAGGACGACGACACTGCCTTAACCGCGAGTCTGAGTTGGACGGACAATGGAGATCCCCTCGGCTCAGGCGGGAGCGCCTCCAAATTATATTCATGTCTCGATTCGGGATCGCATGTGATCGACGCGAGCGTCACGGACAGCGGTGGAGCCGGGGGCTCGGACTCGATCACCATTCAGGTCAACAACGATCCGCCAGAAGTCACCATCCTAACCCCGGCCGATGGCTCGACGTTTGATTGCGACACTCCAGTCTCGTTTACCGGTGAGGCAACCGATACGGAAGATATCGACCTAACCAGTGCCATCTCGTGGACCGACAACGCTGCGAACTTCGGCTCTGGAGGAAGCGCAAGCAAGACGTTTAGCTGCAGCACCGAAACCGGTTCTCGGACAATTCAGTCAACTGCAGTCGACAGTGGTGGTGCTAGTGGCAACGACACCATTTCAATCACCATCAACGGTGGCGTCTGCGAGCCAAAGCGCGCATCTTGTACCGCCAATAGTGAGTGTTGCTCTAACAAGTGTAAGGGTAAGGCCGGTAATAAGTCATGTAAATAGCTCAAGTATCGAGCTGAGCCTCAAAAAAGCCAACCGGCTCAACACCGGTTGGCTTTTTCACTGAATTCAACTAGCCCTACTATCGCTTTACCGGCACATACTTCTGAAGTCTTCGCGTATACGGCTCACCGCCGAATAGGTTGCCGTCGGCGTCGACAGCAACCCATTCCGCCCCGTGTCCTCGGTCGACGCGCGGATCGCCCCAGGGGAACAAAACGAACGACTCCACCCAACCGGTCCGCACGTCGCCGATACGAATTCCGTATTCAAAACCGGGGTTCTTTTCGTTGTCTGATGTTGAGTCCGCAACGTAGATTTTGCCGTGTTTGTCAAACGTAATTCCGCTGGGCCGGCCGAACTGCCTCCATGTGGATAGGTGCTTTCCTTCTTGATCGAAGATCTGGATGCGGGAGTTATCGCGGTCGCCAACGAAGACACGGCCGTCGGAGTCCATTGCGATCGTGTGCGGCTGCCGCAGTTCGCCCGGCCCGTACCCGGTCTTGCCCCAAGTCTTGATGAACTTTCCGTCTTTCGAGAACTTCACAACGCGATTATTTCCGTCGACCGCGTGACCGTCGGTCACGAAAACGTCGCCGTTGGCGGCCACAACCACGTCGCACGGTGCGTTGAAGTGGTCCCGGCCGTCGCCTGCAACACCGGGGGTGCCTAAGGTCATCAAGACCTCGCCGGTCGGACTAAACTTGATGACCTGATGTCCTCGAGTGCCCGGCGGAGTCCACTCGGGCCTAATGCCGTCGACCACCCAAATATTGCCATCCGGATCGATATCCATACCATGCGGCCAGATAAACAGCCCACCTCCAAAACTTTCAACGACGTTGCCCTGGGGGTCGAACCTGAGGATCGGATCGAGATCTGAATCGAGACATTCGCTACCGAACCGAGCGTCTGGGTCACAGCGAACGATGGCCCACACATGGTGGCCGTCGGGGTCGATCTCGACGTCGCCAACTCTTCCCATTCGCCGGCCCTCCGGCGGCTTCGCCCAGTCGGCGACTGATCGATAGGGGTTTGGATACGGCTGGGCAAGCACCCCAACCGCGACGAGCAGGGTTAGTGAAGCTACAACGACAAGCTTGCGCATCGCATCATGCTAGCGCGAAGCGCGCCTCGAGCGAAACCGCCAGACGGCTCCGCACCCCGGAATCTGTCCCACAGAAACTGTGACCTTTCACCTAAAGTGATCAGTAGTCGACGAGATCGGAATTTAATGACAAAAATCGACGATCTTCAATCTCCGGGCTAGCCGTTAGCCGCGTTAGCGGCAATCCGCAGGCCCTCCCGAATCCCCGGCAATGGATCATTCGGCTTTTCCAGGTACTCCAGCGATAGTGCTCCATCCTCTGGAAACCCGACCTCGGCCAGCGTCGCAAAAAACTCCGGCACGTTGAGAAATCCCTTACCCAACACGATCACTTCGCTGTCCGGGTCACGGCCGGAAACATCTTTCAGGTGAATGCCGAGCAGTCGTGGACCGAGTCGCCTAAGCGCCCCGGCCGGGTCTTCTGACGCTCGAATGGCATTCCCGATGTCGAGACAAGCTCCCACATTCGAGCCGCGTCCATCGACCGCTTTCAGTACGTCGGAAATTTTAGAAAATGGCGCGCCAGGTGCGTTGTTGTGAATCGCCAGCCGTACACCAAACTCGTCGGCAAGCGCCTCGAGGCTGTCGAGAGCGTCCAATTCGGGGATGCAGCTGAGATTGCGAAGACCCAAAGCCTTCGCGCGGCCGAAGACATCGCGATTCGATGGATCGTCGCGCACTAGCCGAATCGGTCCGAACGCGGTAGGTGTGATGTCGAATGACCCGAGCAACTTTCGCAGTTGGCTGATCTCCTCGGGCGTTGCAGCCGGCCCCGGAAACCGGCCCCCTTTCGCGTCCTGCATCCGGATCTGCGCCCCGGTCAGTTCCATCCGATGAAGCCCCAAGTCCGACGCGACCATCCGCGCCGCTTCCTTGATTGGGAACGCGGCCAGCGAGGCGCCGTGGATTCCCATCGGGTAGCCGCCAAACTTCTTGTCGGCGCTATCTTGTGCCGCGGCCGCAAAGCCCCGCGTGCCCGCTAAACCAGAGCCGACCGCAAGCCCGGCGGTCGTCAGCAGAAGGCGTCGGCTCCAGGCTATCGCCGAGCCATTTGGGTCATAAGTAGTCTCTTCACGCGCCATAGTGCCTGGATTCTACCGCCGTAAGATTCCAGGCGCAAGTAGGCACAGACGACTGCCGAGATATTCCGCAAGTCTCTCCCGTTTTGGGTCGATAACCAGTTAGAGGCAACGGACTAGCCCAACCGGTAGTCCGCCTCTCCCGCCACGTCCCTCAAGGAGAACAAATATGAGGATTTTAATCGTCGACGACAGCCGCGCCATGCGCATGATCGTCAAGCGTACCTTGCGCCAGGCAGGTTACGGAGACCATACGATCGAGGAGGCTGTGAACGGGAAACAGGCTCTCGATGTAATTGAAGATAGCCCTCCTGGACTGGTGTTAAGTGACTGGGCGATGCCCGAGATGACTGGCATCGAACTCCTTCAAGCCGTGAAGGACAGAAAGCTTGGAGTGAAGATCGGCGTCGTGACATCGCAAGGCACGCCGGAAATGCGACAGCAGGCAATGGACTTGGGCGCGGCGTTTCTGCTGGTAAAACCGTTCACTTCCGACGATCTGGGGAAGGCCCTGGCGCCGGTCTTGGGTTGACGCCCGGCGCACCGGCGGGCGCGATATGGGTGGCTAAAAATAACAAGCTCAGAAACGGGGCGGCCTTCGACTAGCTCGATGTCTAGCGCTGGGTTATGGCGAAGCGCCGCGCCTTCTCAGCCCATCTCACCCACGGCGTCAAAAGTCACGGAATGGTCCGCGGGGCTCGGCGGAATCCATTTCATTGACCCAGTTGCGATAGCGCTCCTGCACCATCTCCAACATGTCCGGCCGCTCCTTGGAAAGATCGTGAGATTCGCCGATGTCCGCCTCGAGATCGAAAAGGCCCTCGCCATCGTCCATCACAACCCATTTCCATTTGCCGACGCGAGCGCCGATGCGGTTCTTGCGTTGCCAAAACATCTCTTCGCGCGGTGAAGCGGTATCGCCCCGCAGCACAGGCCACCAGTCGAATCCGTCGAGCACGACGCCCGCGGGTAAGTCCGCGCCGGTCGCCGACGCGAGGCTCGGCAAGACTTCAAGACTAGTTAGAAACTCGTCGCTGACGGCACCCGCCTCAATGCCACCCCCGGGCCAGCGAATCATAAACGGAACACGAATGCCGCCTTCCCAGGTCTCGGCTTTTTTGCCGCGCAGAGGTGCGTTCACCGCGCCACCACTGCCGCCGTTGTCTGAAAAGAAAATCACGATCGTATCGTCGAGAATCCCCTTCGCTTCCAGGCGATCGAGCATCTTTCCAACCGCCGCGTCCATCGCAGTGACCGCCGCGCGGTAGTCCCGCTGTCGCGCCTGCGGAGTTACTTGCTGTGTCCGCCCAGCGTAGCGGTGATTCTCGACGACTCGATACTCCTGCTCAACCGCCGGATACATTTGCTTAAACTCGTCCGGGGCCTGCACGGACGAGCGGATCTCGGGGTCGAGGTCAGATGACCCATGTGGCGCATTAAACGGAACGTAAAGAAAGAACGGCTCCTCGCCCGCGTACTGGTCAAGGAACCGCAGCGCCTCGCGTTCAAACAGGTAGGTGCAGTAGGTGCCTTTGTCTTCCTCTGTCTTTTCGAGATTGCGATACATGCTGGGAACCCCGTACCGCTCGTGGCTGTAGTAGTTAATGCCTGTATTTACGAAGCCGTAGAAATCATCGAACCCTCTCGACGTAGGCAGGTACCGCTGGAGTGTTCCGAGGTCCCACTTGCCGTAGATGCCACTTTTGTAGCCGACGGATTTCAGCATCTTGGGGATGATGACTTCGCGCGTCTCCATTCCACCGATGCGCTCAAATGTGACGTCATATTCCGCGGGCTTGTACTTGTAACCGTAGTCCGGAGCCTCGTTGCGGATCATGTCGTAAATTCCGTTGCGCTGCGGATACCTGCCGGTTAGCAAAGCAGCGCGCGAGGGCGTACAGGCCGGCCAAGACACGTAAAAATTTGTCAGGCGTGTGCCTTCGTTGACTAGACGGTCGAGCGTAGGCGTGATGATGCCGTTGCCCAAAATGCCAAGGTCGTTATAGCCCTGGTCGTCGGAAACGATAAGCAGAATGTTCGGGCGAGCGGCCTCGGCGCTCTGCTCAGCGGGTTCGCGCGAATCACAAGACGAGCCAATGCCGATCACTGCAACCGCGAGTAGCGAATAAAAATAGCGGTGATTCATGCTGGCACGATCCTAGCAGTCCAAGCCAACTGTTCCGCCGGACCGCCGAGTGCTATTTCTCGGGTAAACGGTTGATGTCCTCAATGTCCTTCGGCCGCGCGGCGGCACGTTTGTTAGTCCTGAGATCAGCCAAGCTGATTAGACTTACGTCGACATCGTCCCATCGCTCAATAATGCGATGTTCGTAGCACTCGTCGAATTCGAGCCCAGAGACGGACGACAAGATCTCAATCTGGAGTGGCGGGCGCCCCATCCGCACGAGCGTACGCTCCGAAAGAAACAATTCTGGGGTTAACTGTGGTGCATCGAAGCCAAATTCGCGAATCGAGTCGGCAAGCCGCTCCGCGTTGCTGCGATCGAGTGAAATCCATATATCAAGGTCGCCAGTGCTCCGAGCGTAGCCGTGATAGGTCACCGCGTAACCTCCCACTAGGAGGTAGCGAATGTCATGACCGCTCAACGACTTCAAAAATTCTTTGAAGTCGTTCGGTAGTTGGATCATAGCCGTAGACGATCTGTCGAAGCTGCTCAAGCGCCGCGAGGCGCTCCTCGGGAGTCTTGCTGTGCCAGTAGCGGTCGTCTTCGGCGGTTTTCTCGTCCAGGGTCGTGACGGAAAACGCCGACCGGTCGACCTTCAGGGAATCCAATGGCATGTTTACTGCGACCTTGTCCCATTATCGCATCGCCGCCTCCCGGGCGGTGTAGTTCCGCTACTCTGCGGGCTCTGGCTGGTCCCCTAATTCGGAAAGCACACGGCGATAAGACGAGCCGGAGCCGATTGAACCGGCGGCGCGACGAATTCGCGCCGACACCGTAGGATCGGCACCCGCCAGACGAGCGACTTCGAGCATCACTCTCGACTTGTCGGAATCACTTCTGATTCCTTCAGCCGACTCAACAACTCGTAGCATCGTCTTGATCGAAGCGTTGGGACGCGTAGCCACCGCTTGCAGAACCCGACTCCGATCGCTATCGGAACGAATTCGAGCAACCGACTCGAAAAACGCTTTGGCGACGGCATCGTTCTCGAGGTGTATGTCCAGAGCTCCAATCAGTACGCGGGCCTTGTCGTCGTCAGATCCGATCCGTCCAGCCGAGATCAGCAGTCGCACCGCAGTCGGAGGATCGATCGTGAAGGCAGTCTGAGATTCGTTGCAGCACAGCCGTGGTCCGGCTACCCTGGCGGCACCGGGACGGCCCAACTGGAGATCCTGAGCTGCTCCGCACCGCACAGCTACAATTGGCTCCGTAGGCTGGAAGTTGGAACGATCGCAAGTTCGCCACGCCGCCGCATTCGAATTCGCATTCGGTCGCGGCTCCGCAACCCTCCGCTCCTCGATTGGCCGCATTGACAAAAAGCCGCAAAACTAGATGTATCTGGATCTCGTCGCTGCTGCTTTCGGCAGGATTGAGTTCAGCTTTCGGCCAGGATGCGAACAGCGGTCGGGTAGAGGGTACTGTGGTCGAAGGCGATCTGAACCGCGCGGTCGTTGGAGCGGTTGTTCGTGTCGACGATAGCGATTTGGAGAGCGTGTCGAACGCCGTCGGCCGCTTCGTGATCGATGCCATGGCCGCGGGAGTCGCGACGATTGTGGTGGATGCTCCGGGCTATCTCGAACTGCGCGTCGGCGACATTCGGGTGGAGGCGGGGCAGACGCTGGAACTAGATGTCAAGTTGGAACCGACGCCGAACATCCTGCAACGGATTCAGGTGACCGCAACCAAGTCGGCGCTCAGCATTGGCGAGGTTCCCGCCCAAACGGAGATCGTCGAGAGAGAGATTATGGACCTGCGTGGGGATCAAGAGTTGACCCAAGCGATCTCGCACGTGCCTGGCGTGACCGTCAGTACGCAAGCAGGTTCGTTCGAGTCGGTGTCGCTTCGCGGTTTACCTCGCGATGGCAACGAGTTCACCAGTACGCTCTTGTTGATCGACGGCGTGCCTCAGACCGATTCTCGAAACAGCGCTCGTGTGGTCAATCTGCCGATCAACAACACGAGTACGGTCGAGGTGGTTCGAGGCCCGAATTCCGCTCTCTATGGCCGAACAGCCGTTGGCGGTGTGATTAACGTACGTACGGCTGATCCGACGCCAAAGCATCAGTTTCGAGTCGATTTTTCCGCGGGCGAGTTCGGTTTCTTCAAGGGCATCGCTCGGGCGTCGGGCCCGATTCAGCGCAGGGGCGGCTACTACGCGTCGATCGCCCGTGAACACAATGAGGGGTATTGGACGGGGCCGTTTGACTTCAACGTTGATGAGACGGCCGCGTTTGGCAAGTTGACATTCGTTCCCGACAGCCAGTCGTTTGGCAGCATTAGCGCCAACGTTGTGCGGTCGGACAATGCCACGCCGACGAACGTTCCGATCATCGGCGGTCGACTGCTCAGCGACATCGATCCGAGGTTCGACCGCCGCACGAGTCTGAACGTCCCTGGCACGAACTATCACCAGGAGGAAACCCGCTTCACGTTGAACTACACCCGCCAACTAGCCGAGCGGGCGCGAATTGTCGAGGTGTTCGGCTACAGGCCGATCCAATACAAGTTCGTCGACGACGGCGACGTAATCGGCGGACCGTTCGACCTTGAGGCGACCACGCTCTCGATGTTCCCGTTCGAGTTGCAGACCGATGAAGACATTTATTATCAGGAATTGCGATTCGAGGCCGAACCAGAGCTAGGACCCGTGCGGAACTCCTTTATCTTCGGAGTGTCGTACGACAAAACGACCGGCTTCGCAGCCGGCAACTTGATCTTTACCGACCCTGACCTGTTCGGCTGGACGCTCAACTATCTCAACCCGGTGATCCCACCCAGCGAGGACTGGCAGTTTTTCCGATTTGGCGGGAATGACTACCGCCTCGGCATCACCGGCGTCTTCGCGCAATATATGATTGCGCCGCTCAGACGCTGGGTCATGACTGTCGGCGGGCGTTACGACCGCATGGCGCTCGACAACACCCTGACATTCACCGACGGTAGCCCCATCGTGGAGGATTCGTTTGACGCGTTCAGCCCGAAGGTGAGCTCGACATTCAAGCTGTTCGGCGTAGAAGATGGCGCGGGACCGACGCTGAATATCTACGGGACCTACTCGCAGGCGTTTTTGCCGCCTCGCCGGCCAAGTCAGCTTCGGCCCAGTAACGAGCAACTCGAGTTGATCCCCGAAGACGTCGACAACTACGAGGGTGGTGTGAAAGCTAGCGCGCTCGGCGGGGCGCTGACGTTCGAAGCGGGCTACTTCTGGATGAAACGCGACGGCATCATCACGACGGTGCGGCAAGGCCCGTTCTTCCTGCCCACCAACGCGGGCGAGCACGAGTACAAGGGATTCGAATCGACGATTCGCTGGCGCGCAAATTCAAAGTTCATGGCGTACTTCAACGCCGCTGCTTACAAGAATCGTTTCGGCGACTTTATCATCGAGCAAGAGGGCGGCGACATCGTTCTGACCGGCAACCGATTGCCGATCTCACCGGATCAGGTTTTCAACAGCGGCACGGTCTTCTCGCCAGTTCGGTCAGTCGATATCACCGCTGACATCAAACATGTCGGCTCCGTGCAGGTTGATCAGCGAAACACGTTCGAATTGAACGCTTACACGCTGGTCGATGCGTCGGTCTCCTGGCGGCGCGGGCCGTTTCGCGTTACGCTCGCGGCGCAGAACATCTTTGACAAAGAGTATTTCTGGAACGGCGCGGTCTCCTCAGGCGATTCGGCCGATATCGGCCGGCCGCGTCAGGTCCTCGTTTCCACGTCGTTTGTGTTTCGCTAGGTCTCACTAAACGTAATGGAAGTCCCACCGTTCGCGGTTCGGAAATCGCTGGTCTATACCTACCTGTGTGTACTTAAAAGCGGGTAGGAACCTTCCCACGCCTCTGGCGCTAAGCCGGATTACTTGCGAGAAACGCCCATGTCGCCAATGCGGCGGCTCGCAGCTCCTGCCGGACTGGCGATAAGGTCCTAGGAGTCTGTCCCGCAGAACGCGGAGCTCCTTACGTGCTCACCTAATTCGATCACCTGGCCGCATTATGAATGCCGCCCATTGGCCGGATTTGGCAGGGTTTCTGTGAAATTTCGAGCCTCCTTGCAGGGCTTTCCGCACCCTGCAGGTATAGTGTAAGGCCCGTGTGTCCGGTTTCCGGCCGACCGAATCGCTAGGTTGTTGATTTCAAAGGCAAAAGAAATTTCAAGAGCGCCGGGATAAACCGGCATGTTGTTGGGAATGAAAGAGTCCTACAAGGAAGGAGTTAGCGAGCCACCTTGGCCCCGAGTTTTGCGGACGGCGTCGCGAGGCGACGGTCGAAGCGTAAACAGGGGTGCCGGCGGGCCGGGCTATTGAGCTTCGAAAATTCTTGTCTCAGGGCGCCGACCACGTTTGAAAGATGGGAAGGCAACACGGGCGTTCGCGTGATTCGCGAGTGGACGTCCGGCCCTGCGTAGTCTGAGAACCTGAGCACGTCGAGAAACAACATGCACGAGAACCGGGAGACCTCTGGAGTGTCTCGAGCTGATCGAGACCGGTCCGAGAAGGCGCTAAGCCGAACGGCGGGCATGTACGCTCCAGAGGAGTCTGACTGCGCCGTAGTACCTGTGAACCGACCGAACAAAGAGAGGCAACTCTTGGCGGAGGCCGGGGAGGGAAGGGTGCAGACCAAGGAGAACAGCGAAGGGTCCTACACGAGCCCGACACGGAGCGGGAAAAGAGTGTCCCAAGGACTTGGAGGTGTGCGTCGAACAGCCAAAGAGAGGAGGCAGGAAAGGTTCAGCGCTTTGCTCCACCATCTGAACGTGGATCAACTACGGGAAAGCTTTTACTCGCTACAGAGAAAAGCCGCGCCTGGAGTCGACGGCGTGACGTGGCGGGAGTACGAGACCGGGCTTGAGGATCGACTGGTCGATCTGCACAGCCGGGTGCATCGGGGTAAGTATCGGGCGCAGCCCTCGCGGAGAGTCTATATCGAGAAGGCCGACGGGCGGCAACGTCCGTTGGGCATTGCGGCGCTGGAGGACAAGATCGTCCAACAGGCCGTAGTGACGATCCTCAATCAAATCTATGAGGTCGACTTCAAGGGCTTTTCGTACGGGTTTCGACCGGGACGCGGTCCGCATCAGGCGCTCGATGCGCTGTCGGTGGGGATCGAATCCAAGCGCGTGAACTGGGTGTTGGACTGTGATGTGCGGTCGTTCTTCGACACGGTGTCGCATGAATGGCTGGACAAGTTCATCCGGCACCGCGTGGCCGATTCGAGGGTACTTCGTCTGATCCAGAAATGGCTGAAGGCGGGCATATCCGAGGAGGGCGAATGGTTGGAGACCAAGGTAGGGACTCCGCAAGGGGCGGTGATTTCACCGCTATTAGCGAATATCTATCTTCATTATGTTTTCGATTTGTGGGTGGAAGCCTGGCGCAAGAAAGTGGCAACGGGCGACGTGATCGTCGTTCGTTACGCCGACGACATTGTGGTGGGCTTTGAGCACCGGGTGGAAGCGGAACGGTTTCGGAGAGAGCTTCAAGAACGTTTCGCCAAGTTCGGTCTGGAACTTCATGCGGGCAAGACGCGGTTGATCGAGTTTGGGCGGTTCGCCGCCCAGAACCGGACGAGACGGGGCGAGGGAAAGCCGGCGACCTTCGATTTCTTGGGCTTCACGCATTATTGTGGGAAGCGCAGGAAGACGGGCACGTTTACCGTCTGGCGCAAGACGGTTAAGAGGCGGATGGTGGCGAAGCTGCATCAGTTGAAGGCAGTTCTGCGTCGCCGGATGCACGAGCCGACGGCGCTGGTCGGGGCCTGGCTGAAGCGGGTCGTCGAGGGCTTTTACCAATACCACGCGGTTCCGGGCAACTCGGATCGGCTGGCGTTGTTCCAATACCGGCTGCGCATGCTGTGGCGACGCGTGTTGTTTCGTCGCAGTCAGAAGGGACGCAAGTCCTGGAAGAGACTCAACCGACTGTTGGACCGCTGGATTCCTCGCCCTCGCGTTCTGCATCCTTATCCGCCGGAGCGTTTCTACGCCAATCATCCGAGGTAGGAGCCCAGTGCATTAGCAGTGCACGCTGGGATCTGTGCGGGGGGTGCCGGGCGACCGGCATCCTGAGAACGGCGGAGCGAAACTAGACTATAGAGCGGCGAATCGAAGCTGCTTTTGGGCGGAGTAAAAGTAGACCGTCCGAGTGGTCCAGCGAACATTCCTGTGGTGTTTGTGGGACACGAGAGGGATGTATCGCGTGGAGCTATACGCTCAAGTACGGCGCAGTGTCTTTGTCGAAGGGCTCAGTGAGCGCGAGGCCGCCAAACGGTTTGGCCTGGCGCGAGGGACGGTGCGCAAGATGTTGCGCTACGCCACTCCGCCGGGCTATCGGCGGCGCCAACCAGCGCAGAGGCCGAAGCTGGATCCCTTCACCGGAATCGTCGATCAGATCCTCATCGACGATCAGGAACGTCCGAAGAAACAACGCCACACCGCAAAACGCATCTTCGACCGCTTGCGCGACGAGTACGATTTCACCGGCGGTTACACGATTGTCAAGGACTATGTTCGCGACAAGAAGCTCGGCGGGCAAGAGATGTTCGTGCCGCTGGTGCATCCGGCGGGCGATGCCCAGGCCGACTGCGGTGAAGCTCTGGTGGTCATTGACGGCGTACAGCGCAAGGCGCACTACTTGGTGGTCGATCTGCCGCCTAGCGATGACGCTTTCGTAAAAGCTTTCCCGGCCGCGACGACGGAAGCGTTTTGCGAGGGGCACAACGCAGCGTTTCGGTACTTCGGCGGCGTGCCACGCAGCATCCTCTACGACAACACGACCTTGGCGCTGGCGAGGATTCTGGGCGACGGCAGGCGCAAGCGGACCAGGGTGTTCAGTGAACTGCAGTCGCACTATTTATTCTCCGATCGTTTCGGGCGTCCGGGCAAAGGCAACGACAAGGGAAAGGTGGAAGGACTGGTCGGTTATGCCCGGCGGAACTTCATGGTGCCGGCGCCAAGGTTTCCAAGCTGGGAAGCGTTCAACGAGCAGCTCGAAGCGCAGTGCCTCAACAATCGTAAGCGGCGCTTGCGGCGGCACACCGAAACGATTGAGGAACGTTTCAAGCGTGACCGCCAAGCGTTGTTGCCCTTGCCGCCCACGCCCTATGACGCCTGCGACAAACGCACCACGCGGGTGCCGTCGCTGTCATTGGTGCGCTATCGCGCCAACGACTACGCGGTGCCCACACGCTACGGACATCGCCAGGTGTTGCTGAAAGGCTACGTCGATGAAATCGTGATCTGTTGTGGCAGCGAAGAGATCGCGCGCCACCGGCGCAGTTACGAACGCGAAGAGTTGATCTTCGATCCGCTGCATTACCTAGCACTGCTGGAACGCAAGACCAACGCGCTCGATCAAGCGGCCCCGTTGGCGGGCTGGGAGCTGCCCGAACAGTTCCCGTGCTTGAGACGTTTGCTCGAGGCACGGTTGGGAAAGCCAGGCAAGCGCGAGTACGTGCAGGTATTGCGATGACTGGAGGACTTCCGATTCGAGCACGTTGCCGCGGCGCTGCGCCAAGCCTGCGAGTTGGGAGCGATTGGCTTGGATGCAGTCAGGCACTTAGTGCTGTGCCGCATCGAGCAACGGCCGCCGCGCTTGGACTTGACGAAGTATCCGCACCTGCCGGCAGCCCAGGTGGAGCAAACCTCCGCTGCGGACTATTTGGCACTGCCGGCACAAGGAGGGGGGTAATGGCGAGGTCGAAACTTCTGCTCGAAGCGCATTTGAAAGCGTTGCGGCTGCCAACCTTCCTGCGCGAGTACGACAAACTGGCGCGGCAATGCGCCGCCGAGAGCTTGGATTCGAGGAGCTTCCTGCAACAACTCTGCGAGCTGGAACTGCTCGACCGTGAACAGCGGGCCACCGAGCGCCGCAGCAAGGCCGCGAAGTTTCCCGTGACCAAGAGTCTGGACACTTTCGACTTCCCGTCCTTGCCGGCGTTGAACAAGAAGCTGGTGCTGGAACTGGCGCGCTGTGAGTTTATCGACCGCCGCGAAAACGTGCCGGCACTGGGTAATTCCGGCACGGGCAAAACGCACATCGGCTTGGCGTTGGGACTGGCGGCTTGTCAGCGCGGCTATCGAACACGCTTCACAACAGCGGCGGCACTGGTCAATGAGCTGCTCGAAGCCCGAGATGAACGGCGCTTGCTGCGATGTCAAAAGCAGTTGGCCAAGCAGGATCTGCTGATCGTCGATGAACTGGGCTACGTGCCGCTATCGAAGACCGGAGCGGAGTTATTGTTCGAAGTGTTTTCCCAGCGCTACGAACAGGGCTCGACGCTGGTCACCTCGAATCTGCCGTTTAACGAATGGACGGAGGTCTTCGGCTCCGAGCGGCTGACCGGCGCCCTGCTCGATCGCCTCACGCACCACGTTCATATTCTAGAGCTGAACGGCGAAAGCTTCCGTCTGATCCAGAGCAAGAAGAAGCGGGCTCACTCTTTGGGCTGACCCACCGGCCACTCGCCCGGTTTTCGTGGGACGGCCTCCACTACGCCTGGGCCGCCCTAAAGGGCGACCGCAGGCTCCGTTCCAGCCGTCCCACGAAAACCGCTACCCCTTCACCAACTGGTCTACTTTTGCTCCGCCGAAGTGGTCCAAATTTACTCCGCCCTTGACAGCATCCCTACCGCGATAATCGCGGTACGACCGTTTGGGCGGGTTCCGTCTTGGCCGGCGCGAGCATGCGGCTTCATTTATTCCGTGGACTCGTAAGTCAGGCCGAAGCCATATTCGAAAAGTGGCTCGGCTGAGTCGCTTGGCAAATCCTCCAACTGCGCGTCAACGGCTTCCATCGATGAAGGCAATTCGAACGGCAGCTTACCAGTCGGGTTGAACTTGCCGAACACGACATCAAGCAGCGCTTCATCACTAGCGCCAAAGGTGCCCAACACGGCGGCGGCATTCTTCGCGATCTCTGGGATCACGGCGGGTCGATCCAAGTGAATGGAGACTACGGTCGGCTTGGAGCGCAATATTTCCAGAAGACGCTTTCGCTCGTCCCCTCTAAACGCCAGGCTGCCGAGATGGATACGTCCGAAAAAGCCCGGTCGGGTTTCGAATGCGGTTTGTAAGCGAAGGACGGCAACGTCGGCCTGCTGCAACTGATCGACGACAGTCCCGTATTGCGCCGCGACCTGCGGATTCACGTTCTCGACATAGATCTTGGCGCCGTGCTGCAGCGGCAGCGCCTTGGCGTCATTGGCTGCTTGATTTTTCAGCAGTACTATCGATTTCCTCTGGGCCGTATCGGCCTCCGCCTGGAACGGCTCACTGCCAACAATCTCCTTCGCTCGGTCGGGATCGACGTAGGGATTCTCAAACACTCCCAGGCTGAACTTATCTCGCAACAAGCGCCTAGCCGACTCGTCGATGCGTTCCTCTGTGACGCTGCCGCCCGTCACCAGAGTGACGATGTGTTCTGGATTGGAATCCCCGCCAAACTGGTCGACTCCGGCATCAATTGCTTTCGCGTAGCGCTCTTCAATCGAGAGCTCATTGACGCCCCAAGGCATCAGAGTTAAAATCCCCCAGTCGCTACACACCACGCCGTCAAATCCGAGCTGCTCCCGCAACATTCCCGTGATAATTTCTTTGTTGTATGCCATGGCGACGTTCTCGCTCGTGACGTCGGTCGGAATGCCGTAGTAGGGCATGATCTGTGCAGCGCCGGCGGCAATGGCGGCCTTGAACGGGATCAGGTGATAGTCAAAGTTGTCGCCTGGATACACCTGCTCTTGGCCGAAATCGTTGTGCGGGTCGAGGCCGTCGAGTTGTGGACCGCCACCAGGAAAGTGCTTCGTCATCGTGATCACGCTCGTCGGACCGAGGCCACCCTCACCCTGAAATCCAACGATGTAGGCGGTGGTCATTTCAGCGGAAAGCTCCGCGTTCTCGCCGAAAGTACCGACGATGCGGCCCCAGCGCGGCTCGGTGGCGAGGTCCGCCATGGGATGCAACGCTGTGCGAATGCCCACCGCGCGGTACTCTTCGGACGCGATCTCGCCGAAGCGCCTTACCAACTTCGCGTCAGCCGTCGCCGCCAGGCCGATCTGTTCCGGCCATTGCGAGAAAGCCCCCGCCCGAACGCTCGTGGCGTCGGGGTCGTGCCGGAATCCGTTGCGCGGATCAGAACTTATCGTTAACGGAATCCCTAGCCGAGCCGTCTCCGCCATCTCCTGGAGGTTGTTGTTCCAAGTCGCGATGACTTCAGGCCGTTCTGAGGTCCGCACGAGCACGTGATTGATCTGTTTTTTGAGAATGACCTCGCTCGTCCCCGGTTGCGGGAATCGAGGCATGCCTGGAGGACGCTTATCTTCCTCGCCGGGAACCGGTTCGAATAGGGTCCCGTTCTCCCCCATGCTCAAGGCTGGGTGCGCCATCAGGCCGGCTTTCGCTTCAATCGTCATTTGGTCAAGCAGGTCAACGACGCGCTCCTCGACCGGCAGACGCCAATCTTCATAGGGGTCAAGGCTGGCGTTCTTGTTGTGGTCTTTGAACTCATACCCCCCCACGGTCAGAACGTCGAGACTTCGCGCGCTGAGCTGCGGCTGCGTGAACTCGGGACCGCCCGACGAACAGCCTGCAAGCATGATCATCAGTGTGGCTACGGAGAACTGAAACGGTTTGTAATTCATTAGAAATTTCTCGGTCGCAGTGACATCACTTTGGCCCGCGGCTCGGTGGGGCCGGTGGTGGCATTCGGCGAGGGTTCGGATTCTTTCCCTTGAGGTACTGGTTCTCGACCGCTTTGACCGTTTGCCTATGCGCTTCGACAATCTGCTCGATACGCTTGAGCACGTCGGGATGATCTTTCGCGATGTCTAACCGCTCGCTCACGTCGTTGAGTAGGTGATAAAGCAGCGGCGGGTCGTGCGCTTCTTCCGGTGTGCGAAAGGCATAGCCGTTCCGTGTGATGAAATGCGCCTTGTACGGCCCCGATCGCGCCGCAAAGATTTTGCGATCGCGGTAGTAGATCATGTGGTCGCGAGGGCTTTCAGCGGTTCCCAGTAGAGCCCCTGAAAGATCGAAGCCATCGATCGCGCGGTCAGCGGGGATCTTAGCCCCGGCAAGCCCGGCTATCGTTGGCAGCAAGTCCAGCGTCGAACCCATCTCGCGCACAGTTCGCGATGGGATCGTTCCCGGCCACCAGAAGATCGCGGGCACTCGCATGCCCCCTTCCCAGGTACTCTGTTTGCCGCCTCTGAGTGGTCCCGCCGAACCACCATGCGTTTGCATCAGCAACCACGGGCCGTTGTCTGACGTGAAGACGACCATCGTTTTCTCCGCGAGCCCCGTCGTTCGTAGCGTCTCGAGGACCTGGCTTACCGACCAGTCGACTTCCTCGACAACATCTCCGTACCTGCCCCCGACACTTCGATCCGCGAAGGCTTCAGAGCGGAAGAGCGGAGTGTGAGGCATGCTGTGAGCCAAGTAGAGGAAGAACGGCTCGTCTTTGTTGTTCTCAATGAAACGGATTGCTTCTTCCGTGTAGCGCCGTGTGATCGTCGTCTGGTCCGCAGGCCTTTCGACAATCTCCTCATTCCGCATCAGCGGGACGTTCCAGTATTCGACCTTGGGGTCGAAGTAAGCCTTGATGAACTGTGGCGAGCCGGGCACGCCGTCCATATCGTTCGAATAGGGAATGCCGAAATAGCTATCGAAGCCCTGGTTCGTCGGAAGAAATTGAGGCAGGTGGCCGAGGTGCCATTTGCCGACGATTCCAGTTGCGTACCCTAGGTCTTTAAGCATTTCGGCGATCGTAATTTCGCTCTCTGGCAAGCCGCCCTCGTGATAGGGAAAGAAGACTCCGCCCGACAGACCACTCCGCATCGGCAGCCTTCCGGTCAACAGCGCCGCGCGGCTCGGCGTGCAAATGGCCGCGCCAACGTAGAAATTGGTCCACTTCTGGCCTTCGGCGGCCATGCGATCTAGGTGTGGCGTCGCGATCGTAGGGCTGCCATACCCACTAAGGTCCCCATAGCCCAAGTCGTCAGCAAAGATGACGACGAAATTCGGCCGATCTTGCCCGGCCAGCGTCAGTACCGTCGAGAGTAGGAGACACACACGGGCACAACTCCCAATCGAATAAGTCATGCCCGGGCATTATCACACGCGGGAACTCCGCAACCGCTGACCGTTGGAATAGCCACCGTACGCTGACTGTTGGCCATTGTCCCCGATCTCCTCAATCGAATCTAGGTGTTATGGTGATGAACAACTAATTAACCGTTTCCAACCCATTCCGGGCGACGCGAATCAGTTAAATCAGTCAGCACTCACGATAAGAAATGTGGCCTTGGCCGCCGGACCGCAAGGAAGGTAACAATGCTTTCAAGCACCCGATCAGAAATCGATCATCACACTATCAAGCTCGTAGTTGGAGTAATGACGCTATCTCTAGCAAGTTTGACGAATTTCTTCGCGGACATTCCGATTCAATCGATCAGCGCTTCCTACCACGAAGGCGGCTGGTCTCGAGATATATTCGTAGGATTTCTGTTCGCGGTATCCGCGTTTCTGGTTGCCTACAACGGACATTCGTCCCGGGAGATGGTGCTGAGCAAGATTGCGGCCGTTGCGGCCCTCGGCGTTGCGCTGTTCCCTTGCGAATGCGAAAATTACGAACAGATCATTCCCGGCGTCCACGGCACCTCCGCAGCCGTCATGTTCGTGATTCTAGCGGTGTTCTGCTATGGGTTCTATCACCGCGCGCTCGGCAAAGGCCACCCTCAGGCGAAGCTGCGAGCCTATATCTACGCGGTCTGCGGCATCACAATTGTCGTGTCGATTCTAGTACTTGCCATTGACAATCTCTTAAACGACGTTATCAGCTCACGCATCGTTCGACTTACCTTCTACGGCGAGTGCGCCGGCTTAGTCGCGTTCGGAGTCTCATGGCTCACCGCAAGTCGCGCCTTACCTCTAATCACTAGTGAAGAGGAATGGCTCCCGCCCTTTGGCAACTGAGCGTAAGAGCGTACAGGATTCGGCGACAAGGTCGATGGGAATCTGAACGCGACAGCTCTCTTCATCCATACGCGGGACTGAACCGGACAGACGCCTTCGTGCAATGCATTAGCCCTGCTCGCTCTCTTATTCCCGCTCCGACTTTCCCGCGGTTTGTTCGCTAAGCAGGGGCACGTCTCGTTTGTCGCGTTGCATCCGCCCGTCAAACTCTCGCGCCATCGTCGTAATCCGCTCAACCACCTCGGGATGCGCCGCCGCAACGTCTGTCGTTTCCCCGATGTCGGCCTCGAGATCGTATAGCTGTGGCTGCGGCCAAAGCCGGTAGTGTCGCTCGAAGAGACCGTCGAGCATCTGGTACCACAGCGAAATCGGCATGGAAGGATAATTGTCGATCTGTAAGAACAACTTCCAGCGGCCTACGCGAACGGCCTGAAGTTGGTGGCCAAAATAGTAGAAGAACGGGCGCTCCTCAATTTCCTCGGTTTCGCCGTGCAACAGCCCCGCAATCGAGCGGCCATCGATCACGCGGTCTTTCGGCGGCTCGACGCCCGCCAGCTCGGCGATAGTTGGGAGCAGATCGAGAATCGAGGCGACTTCATCCGTTGTGCGCCGCGCTGGGATGACGCCGGGAAGCCGAAAGATTGCGGGAACGCGCATGCCGCCCTCAAACGTACTCCCCTTGAACCCCCGTAGCGGACCGGCGTCGCCGCTGCCCGCATGAATCCCAAAGCGCGCCACGGGCGCATTCCGAGTTGGGCCGTTGTCCGATGTGAAGACGACCATCGTCCGCTCGGCGATCGCTAGCTCGTCGAGCAGGTCGAGGATCTCTCCCGTACTCCAGTCGATCTCCTCGACCGAGTCGGCGTAGAGTCCGTGCTCGGAGCGCCCGTGAAATTCTTCCGAAGCGTAGACCGGGTTGTGCGGAAACGTGTGTGGTAGATAGAGGAAAAACGGTCGGTCGCGGTTCGAGCGAATGAACTCGATCGCGCGAGCGGTATAGCGTTGCGTGAGGGTTTCTTGCACCGGCGGCGCCTCGACGACTTCGTCGTTGTCGAGAAGCGGGATCTCCCATAGCCCGTGCTGGGCCCGCATCTCTTCGCCGTCGGGCTTCTTGTACATGTCATTGGAATAAGGGAGTCCGAAGAAGAACTCGAATCCTTGACGCTGGGCGCGGAAGGGCTCGGGATAGCCCAAGTGCCACTTTCCAATCGCAGCGCTGGCGTAGCCGGCGGGCGCGAGCATCTCGGCGACCGTGATCTCCTCGGGATCGAGCCCGGTCATCTCGGTCGGGAAGAGCACGTTCGGAACTCCGGCCCGGATTGGATATCTTCCCGTGAGGATCGACGAGCGGGAAGGACTGCAGAACGGGGCCGCGGCGTAGAAATTGGTGAAGCGAGTTCCCTCGGCCGCCATCCGGTCGAGACGCGGCGTTCGGACCTTCTCCGAGCCGTAGCCGCCCAAATCGCCGTAGCCAAGGTCGTCGGCGAAGATGACGATGAAGTTCGGAGGAGGGTCCGCGGGTGGTTCAGATTGTTGGGCCCCGCAGCCGATGAATACGGCGGAGGCGAGCGCGAAGTAAAGCGCCAAGCGCGTCATCGTAGTTTCTGGCAGGGCTATTTACCCTCGCTGATCGTCCATCCCCAGCCCTTTGGTACCTCGCCGCCGCCGTTGTAATCAGCGCTCGGCTTGAGCGGCGGGAGCGTGGCGACGAATGCGCTGTAGCGCTCGAGCATACGGTCAACCGCGTCGGGATGCATCTTCGCGACATCGTTCCGTTCTTCCGGATCTTTCTTTAAATCGAACAATCGCCAACCGTCCGGGTGCTTGACGAGACGCCAGTTCTTCCAACGTACTACGTACAAATTACGGCGCGGCGCATCCGTAGGGTCGGCGTTGTGCCAGAAGACAAACTCGTGGACATCGCCCTCTTTCTCGGCCTTAAGGTACGGCAGCAAGTTCTTGCCGTCACAGCGCTCGGGTAAGGGCTTTCCAGCAGCCGCGGCTGCCGTAGCGTAGAAGTCCAAGGTGCACATCATGCCGTCGTAAGTGATTCCGGCGGGAACAACCCCCGGCCAGGAGATGATCGTCGGCGTGTGCACCCAGCCTTCTTGCTGCGTCCCCTTGCCCTTGCCGCCGCGGTAAGGAGCGGAAGATCCGCCCTCCGTCAGATTCGCTCCGTTGTCGCCAGTCAGAAAAATGAGCGTATCATTTTCGAGATCGTGCTTCTTTAGCATGGCAAGCAGCTTTCCGACCGCATCGTCCACAGCGACGACCGCCCCTTCGTACGCGGTGCCGTCGCCCGCTTCGATGCGATCTCGATAGTGCTGCGGTGTGTCCTTGACTTTCGAGTGAACGGCGAACGGCGAGAAATAGAGAAAGAATGGTTTCTCGGCATTTCTCTCGGAGTTTCTCTCGACGAATTCAGCCATATAGTCGCCTACCAGATCAGTGAGATAAACCGGCGAGCCGTCCTCCAATTCCCGGTTGTACTGAAAGCCCGGAGCATGCCGCGCCACTTCCATGAAGCCGCGTTTATGCGGGCCCTGCTCGGACGAACCAATATCCCACTTCCCCACTTGACCCGTCACATACCCGGCATCGCGCATGAACTCGGCCATGGTGGGATGATCATCCGGAATAGGCAGTCCGCGGGCCATCCCCGACTTGCCGAACCGTTGTGCATACATTCCAGTCATCAGCGAGCAGCGGCTGGGCGAGCATGGCGGATTGGTGATGTACGACATCGTGCACTTCGCGCCGGCAGCCGCCAGGGAATCAATATGCGGCGTCGGAATTCGCTTGTTCCCGAAACAGCCGAGATCACCAAAGCCCAGATCATCGATGAACAGTACGACTACATTCGGTTTGCGCCCCTGATTGTTCTGCGCCGAACCCACGCTTGAGTGCAAGCCCGCGGCAACGGCGGCTGCCCCGGCCGTGCCCAGGAAGTCTCGTCGGGTGTTTCGATGAGTTTGCATATCTGTAGCTTCATGGCCAGGCATTGAATCTCTCAGACCAGAGCCTATGTTACCGGTGTGAGCATATCGGTTGCAGTCAGTGAAATGGCTGCGAAGCCGCAAGAGCGAGTTGAATAGCGCGCTGCAACCGGTGATTCACGAGAATATGGTAAGTTCCCTGCCTTTCACTGAAGGGCCAAATGTCCGGAAATGTCCGGATTTGTCCGGTTTTCTCTGAAAATCTCTGGTCGGGGGCGATTTGCCATACTTAACAATGGTATTATGTCAAACATAACAAAGCAGAATGGGGAACTCCTCGCGTGTCCATACAAGCCAATCTCGCGGCCGCATCATGAATGCCTCGCTGTGGCCGGATTTGGCAGGGTTTTTGTGAAATTTCGAGCCTACTTGCAGGGCATTCCGCATCCTCCAGGTATAGTGTAAGGCCCGTGTGTCCGGTTTCCGGCTGACCGTATCGCTAGGTTGCTGATTTCAAAGGCAAAAGAAATTTCGAAATCGCAGGACGACCGTTTTACGTTTGTTAAGGGCTCCGGAAGGTGTGAAGAAATTCGGTTTTTGGCCGTAGGGCCGCGTCATTTTCGGGGGTGGTGGCTTTTTTGAGTTGATACTCGAGGTTGCCCGAAACTCGCTGAACCGTTCGCATGCCTCCGGCTGAGCAGTTTTGGCGGCTCTGAACGCTTTGATTGGCCCTTTGGGGGCGTTCCGGGGGTCGATTAGCCGGTCGGGATCAGTTCCGGTGCCAGTTTGAACAGGCGTTGCAGGTTGAACGCCGGCGCCGCCCAGTGAGCCTCGCAACTGACCTTCGCCAGACCCCTCGTTGAGAAGCGTCGCAGCTTGAATTTCGTCTTGATCCAGGCATTCGGAAACTCAATTAACGGCGCTCGTTGCTTGTAAATCGTTTGCGCTTTCTCCGTCTCCATCTTCGCGTCAAAGCGCCGCACCGCCTCGTCATAATCTTGAATCGACACGCTCCGTCCAGCGCTTTTTAGCTTTAAATCCGGACAGCACAACTGTTTCACCGGACACTCTCGACAGTCCTCCACGCGCGCCCGATAGATGCGGATCGTGCGCCCCTTCGGATGTTGCGTTGCTTTGCGCGACAGGCGCTTCGCTTGCGGGCAAACCAGCATGTCCGCAGCCTCGTTCCGAACGAACTTAGCGGCAAAGTAGTCTTCGTGACGCCGCGTCCCCAGACCCGTCGGCTTGGCACTTCTGCCCGTCCAACTTCCGTAGTAATCGATGCCGCGCTCGTCCCTGTCCACTACCGACGCATGATTCGTGTAACCCCCGTCAGCAAGGGCTTCGGTGGGATATGCTCCCTGTCTCTCTTTGAGCCGGTCGATCGCCGCAAGCAGTTGCTCAGAGTCCTGCGGATCGTTGACAACCTGGACGTCGGCGATCAATCCATGCTTGCCGTCGGCTGTGATTTGTACGTTGTAGGCGGGCGCCACAGCGTTGTCGCTGGTCCACATAAACCGCGCCTCGGGATCGCTCGTTGATGCTTGTGGTTGCTTACTTTTGTTGTCCTTCCTGGCGGCCCGCAACTGCTCGATTTCATCGAGTGCTTCTGGCAACTTCTCTTCTCTGTCTTGGGCCGCGCGTTGTCGGGCTTGCTGCTGCTTTTTGGTGGTTTGCTCTTCGGCTTCTTGGCGCTCAAGTTCGTCCAAATGCTCGCGCGCCAACTTGAGATATTCCTCAATCTTGTCTTTTTGGCGAAAGCTTTTCTTGTTGACATCGGCGCGAATCTTGGTGCCGTCAACGGCCACTCGTTGGAGAGTAACTAAGCGCTTTTTCAGCATCAGTGCAAGCACGTCCTCGAAGAGTTCGCGCAGCGCCTGGCCGTGGCCGACGCGGAAATCCGACAACGTGTGGTGGTTGATCGGATGCAGCCCGGTGAGCCAACGCAAGGCGGGCTCGTAGTCCATTTGGCGCTCAATTTCGCGCGCCGAATGGAGGCCTTTTGTGAAGGCGTAGAGCCAGACGGAAGTGAGCACTTGGGGCGAGTGGGACGGGCGTCCGGCGACGCCCTCGACGGCGCGAACGTCGCGCTCGAAGCGGCTCAAATCGAGCGACGAGATGAGGCGCCAGATGCGCCGGGCGACATGGTCGTCAGCGATCAGGCGCTCGACGTCGAGCGACAGCAGAAGGTGTTGGGACCGGTTGCTGGGGAGGTGGCGCGGGGAACCCTGCTCCGACATAACTTATTATACCAAATAAGTTGGCGAAACAGAGTATCGGCGACGCCTATTTTTTCACAGCTTCCGGAGCCCTCAGCCCCGATCATCGGAATCGATCCAAAATCGACATCTCAGTCGTTCAACGCATAGCCACTAAAGAATAATTTCCCGCTCAACTGGCTAAAGGCCGAAGTCGCCGAGAGGCCCATAAATAGGGAACATGAGCCCTCTAGCGGGCGTTTGGATATGCGCTCGAAGGAGAGTTTGTGGTAACGTTTGTTTTCACTAGGAATAGTTGATCACTACTCCATGCGTGCTCTAGCGTCGCTTCCAGGCAGGCATGTCGTACAATCTCAGCGTCGGAGGAGTAGGATTGCGTGCCCCAACGATGGCGCACCGAACGGTCGAATTTTGACGCAAAACGGGACACTGAACCTGTCATCGTCATTCGGCTAGTCCCAGGTTCGCTCAGCGATTTCGAGATCAGGAAGCCCACATGGCAAAACCTTGCCTCTTGGCCGCTGCCAGCGCGCTGATCATCTCGGCTGCGGCGGACGCCCAGACTGAACTCAAAAAACCGAATCTCGTCATTTTGATGGCGGACGATTTGGGCTGGAATGACGTCGGCTATCACGGCAGCGAAATCCGAACTCCCAACATCGACACAATTGTCCGTGGCGGTGTCGAACTAGACCGCTTCTATGCCTATCCGGCTTGCAGCCCGACTCGCGCCGCGCTGATGACGGGGCGATCTCCCGTTTCCATGGGCATCGTCGCCGCGATCCGAGACTTCGCTCACGGCGTCCCTTTAGATGAACACCTTATGCCGGAATCCTTTCAGGCATCGGGCTACCAGACGTGGCTCCTCGGCAAGTGGCACCTGGGCGCTGATCATCGATCAGACTTTCCGCAGAGCAGGGGGTTCGACCACTTCTATGGACACCTCGGCGGCAATCTCGACTACTACAGTCATGTGTACCAAGGCCGTGTGGATTGGCAGAGAAACGGGGTCACGGTACGGGAAGAGGGCTACAGTACCGATCTCATCGCTCGCGAGGCAGTCAGCTTGCTGAAAAAGCGAAAACCCGACAAGCCTGTATTTCTCTTTGTCTCGTTCAATGCCCCCCACTTTCCACTTGCGGCACCATCAAAGTCGGTAGCGAAGTACCTGCACATTGAGGACGAAACTCGGCGCACCTACGCTGCGGTAGTTGATGCGATGGATGTGGCAATCGGTACCATTCTCACGACTCTGGACCAGCAAGAGATGAGCGACAATACGCTGATTCTTTGGCTTAGCGACAACGGCGGTGTCTCTCACTCCGGCGGCAGCAATTCTCCGCTGAGGGGCCTCAAGAAAAGCACCTTCGAAGGCGGCATCCGAGTGCCTGCGGCACTCAAGTGGCCGAAGGTCCTTCCGAGTGGGACTAAGTCTGATCAGATGATCGCCGTGCACGATCTCTTTCCGACACTGGCCGCCGCCTGCGGCGTTGCAGAACAAGCCACAAAACCGCTGTACGGCGAGAACCTATGGCCCGCTCTGCGAACCGGAAAGAACGTCCCACGAGGGGACACATTGATCGGAGACGAGGATTCCTGGGCGTTCTTCCAAGATGATTGGAAATACGTCAGTTCCATTGATCCAAAGTCAGGGAAACACGAGTCAGCGCTCTTCAAGATTCGCGACGATCGGCTTGAGCAGAACGACCTGGCGAATCGCTATCCAGAGGTGGCCCGTAGGCTCCAGGAACTGACCGATGCATTCCCGAAGAAGAACCTAATCGAGGCTGTTCCGCGAGAGCCAATGAACTACGAAGAGGACCCGAAGCTTCAGCCGGCCGCGGAAGCAGCATCCCGGGAATGAGGCAAGCTGAGGCGGATGAAAACCACAAACCAGCTTAGTACGATGAGAGCCGGGGAATTGAGATTGAGGAGATCAGGGACACTCAAGGAGATCCAAGGAGATCAGGGGGAGATCAGGGACACTCACGTAACCTCGCACTGGCATGCACCCCTAAGCTGAGACAGCTTAAAAGCGGGACAGTTGCCGTTCGCTGAAAAAGTATAGCCTTTTTCGCGAACGTGCCGCACACTTGAAAACGGCCGGGAAAGCGGAGGCGGGAAACCCGTGACGGAGCCCAATTAAGGGGCGATCGGGGACACTCACGTAACCCCGCATTGCCTTTATGAATCAGCAGCTTCCAGCGATTTCAATGTTCATAAAAAGAGAGGGCGATTGAGTCTCGCCACGGCCAAGGCTGAACCCGCCCAAACGGCCGTCCCGCGATTTTGAAATTTATTTTGCCTTTGGAATCAGCAACCTAGCGATACGGTCGGCCGAAAACCGGACACACGGGCCTTACACTATATCTGGAGGTAGCGGAAAGCCCTGCAAGGAGGCTCGAAATTTCACAGAAACCCTGCCAAATCCGGCCAATGGGCGGCATTCACGACAGGGCCTGGGGATCGGCTTGCATGAGCGCGCGAGGAGTTCCTCGTTCTGATTTGTGGAGTATGACGGAATTCAAATGGCAAATCTGGCGGGTCGCCCCGGCCGGCGATTTTTAGAGAAACCCTGCCCAATCCGGCCCAATCCGGACATTTCGTTTTGACGGCCAAGCTGCGCCCGAGCGGCTTTGCCAAAAAGCCGGTGACACGGGTCTTATCCTGGAACCGCCGACCGCGACGAAGGGATTGAGCAACCACGGCGGCTAGAACGCAAATACCCATGAGCAGCCCGAAAAGTTTAGTTTCGCCGAATTGCTCTAAAGATGGATAGTATCCTCGACCCGGTGGCTGCCCCAGCGGCTGCCGCCGAAAAGGAGCGTCGACAAGATGATCGAGAAAACAATGAAAGGATTGGCTCCTCAGGTAGGACTCGAACCTACAACCCTCCGGTTAACAGCCGGATGCTCTACCATTGAGCTACTGAGGATCAGCGCAGCTTCTTCGATCGTCGCAGACGATGCGTTGCGGTGTCAATCTGGGGTAGATTTTCGAAACCCGCCCCCTCTACCGCACGTCTCTTCAGGATATTTAGAGGAGAATCTACCCCCATGAAACGTTTCATTTTATCCATTCTGGTCTCATGCGTAGTCCTGTTCGTCGGTTGCGGAGAAGGATTCCCCGTTGCCTCAGAATCAGCGGAGTCTGACGGCGAAGCACCCGTGGAAAGTCAGGAAGTCGCGCCCCTGCTGGCCGAGTTTGCAGCCGGTTCGGATCTTGTAGTTCGCACGATTCCGACACTTTCTTCCAAGTCAGCGAAGTCGGGCGATACTTTCGACGCGTCGCTAGAACAGCCATTGGTATCCGGCACGTGGGTTGTAGCTGCGAAGGGTGCCTCGGTCAAGGGCGTGGTCGCCGAATCTGATCAAGGTGGCCGCGTCAAAGGCACGGCTAGCTTGTCCCTGCGGCTGACCCAGTTGCAACTCGCCGACGGCCGCTGGATCGACGTCAACACCGGGCGCCACGTCGTTCAGGCGAAAGCAACGGTAAAGAAAGACGCGGTGAAGGTCGGCATCGCATCAGGTGTTGGCGCCGCGATCGGCGCAATTGCGGGTGGCGGCAGTGGCGCGGCCAAGGGCGGAGCGATCGGAGCGGGCGCCGGTGGCGGCGTTGTTCTGGCGACTCGCGGCGACGCGGCAGTGATCGGATCGGAGAGCGTGATTTCGTTCGAACTCACGGACGGTTTTGAAGTCGTCGAGCAGCGCTGAGTTGCTTGTTGCGGTTATTCGCCGCGCAACACTTCAAGCGGTTTGCGGCCAAGAATTCGGAAGCTGGCGCCCCAGCCGGCAACGTTCGCAATCAGTGCGGTTGCGACGACAGTCACGACGTTGGGCATCCAGTCGATGACGGATTCAGCTTCAAGGAATTGCTCCAAAAGCACAACCGAAAAGCCGGTCGCCAGAAAGCTGCCGATGAGGCCCGCCACGGTCCCGAGAATTAAAAACTCGACGGAAAATATTTGTCCGACCTTCGATCGAGTCGCACCCAACGTCTTGAGTACCGCAACCTCACGAATCCGGCGGAAACGTGTGGAAACAACGCTTGATACCAAAATGATCACTCCAGCCAAGATCGCGAATGACGAGACGAATCGGATCACCACCGAAATCTGATCGACGACTTCTTGCACGATTCTCAGTACGTCGGCGGCGTTGATCACGCTTACGGATGGGAACAGCTCAAACGCCTTGCGCTGGAGTTCTACCGCCTGATCAGGGTCGACCCGGATTCCGCCAAAGTAGATCGTCGGGAAGCCCTCGAGAGCGGCGTGATTGAGTACGAAATCGTTGCTTGATCCGGGACGAATTCCCTCGACGCGGTGCGTCGCGGTCACGGTCGCGGAGACTTCTTTAGCGCCGATTCGCCATTTGAGTACAGAGCCCAGACTAAGATCAAGCACTTCAGCGGAACCTTCGCGAACGGAGACGACGTTCTCGGGCGGTTGATCGCCCCACCACTCACCCGTGATGACTTCGATTTCCTCGGGCAACTGGTCCGACCAGGTGATTGCGCGGGTCGAACGAAAGCGTCGATTCCAGCCCTGAAGCGGCCGGCTTTCGAGATCTTCACCATCAATCGAAATCAAGCGGGCCGCGACGGACGGAAGCAGCTCGGCGTCGCTGTTGACACCGGGGTGGTTTCGCAGCAGCTCTTCAAGCGGGCCGCGCTCCTCTTCGGTGATGTTGACCAGAAAAACGTTGGGCATGTCCGGCGGCGCGCTGCGGATGAGTTGCGACAACACCGTGGTTTGGATGAGGTACACCGAAAGCGTGAACGTGACGCCAATGCCGAGTGCCACAAGAATGGCCTCGGCGTGGACGCCGGGCCGGTAGAGGTTTGCGATTCCGTGGCGAAGTGCCGTTGGAAGCCGCATCGGCAGGATGTTCGGTAGAGCCTTGAGCGCGCGCAGCAGCGCCCAGGCCGTGATGCCCATTGCAGCCAGACTGCCAACGAGACCGAGCGCAAACCAGCCGCCTAGTTCCAGCGAGTCGCCAAGCCAGGCTGCAATTGTGCCCATCGCCGCGACAATTATTGCTCCTACTGAAAGAGACGCTTGCCACTCTTTCCGGCGAACTTTCCAAGAGCGAGGCGTGCCCTCCATATCTCTCCGGAATATCAACGCGGGCCGGATGTTACGAATGCTCAACAGCGTCGGCAGCGAGAATAGCAGAGCGGTCAGCACTCCCACGGAGCCCGCTTGAATCGCCGCCCACGGTTGCCACTCTAGGGCCGGCGCCCCCGGAAAATATCGCGCCACGAAGATCGGCGCCGCACCCTGGACGATCAGGCCGACCGCGACTCCGATCAAGCTTCCGAGTGTCCCCAGGGCAAGAGCTTGCAGCGCGAAGATGCGAACGATTTGGGCCGAACGAGCCCCGACGCATTTCATGATTGCGATGGTGTCGAGCCGCTGTTGCAGATGCGAGTACATTGCCATGGCGACACCCAGGCCGCCCACGATCATTGCGATCAGGCTGACTAGGCTAAGAAAATTGGTGGCGCGGTCAAGACCTCGGCGGATGGTGGGATGCGTTTCGCGGAAGTCCGCTACGCGCGAGCCTGGTAGGCCGGCTTGAAGAGCTGTGCGCGCCTGGTCGACAGTGAGGCCTTCGAGAGGAAGCTTTACTAGAAACCGCTGTGACGCGCGGCTTCCGAGGCGGATCAACCCGGTGCGGTCGAGTGCTTGCTCCGAGAGCATGACGCGAGGGCCGACGTTCATACTTCCGGTCATGCGATCAGGTTCAACCGACAGGATTCCCGCAATTTGAAATGACTCATCGCCGAGGCGAACGCTGTCGCCAACCTCAACTCCAAGTCTAAGAATGAGGTCATCTGACACGACCACGCTGGTGGGCGTCAGAGCAGTCGACAAATCTTGAGACGGTATGAGCTCGATCTCGCCGTAGAACGGGTAGTGGGTCGGATCGACGGCTTTTACCGAAACCAGCAGCGGTCGCGACACGGCCGGACTATTCATCATCGACGGCGTTTCGATGACATTCGTGATCGTCGCTCCACGTGACACAAGGTCGTCTAGAGCGCGTTGCTCGTCGGGACTCGGTTCATGGTAGATGCGCGCGCTAATGTCAGCGGCCATTAGGATTCTGGCGTCGCGCAGCAGCATCTGTCGGAACGCCGCGCAAAATCCGCGCACGCCGCTCAGCACGCCCACGCCGAGCGCAACCGCAAGCACAACGAAGAGAAATTTACTGCTTGAGGCGCGCGCTTCGCGCCAGGCGATTTTGGCGGCCAGGCGCCATGAGTCGCTTGAGGTCAAGCTGTGTTTAGGTCCAAGACCAGCCCTTGCGGAAACTGGGTTTGATGAATTCATTCGCCTCGGCGAGATTCTTTACCTTCATTTTTTCCCGGTCCCACTCGAGCTTCCCTTTAAAGCGAAGCGCGAGGACGCCGAGTAGGATCCACTCGGTGAATGGGCCGGCGATGCCGAAGTTCGAGCAGGAGGGGTCGCCACCCTTGGCCGCGCGAATCCAGTCACGATAGTGGCCTGGGGAGCGCGTGAGCAGCTCCGGTGGATTTTCAAAATAATCCATGCGCGTCTTCGGCAGTAGGTGCACGTTCCCAGCGTAGGTGTCCGTCGCCAAATAGCCATTTGAGCCTTTGAACAACGCGCCATTCGCCTGTGAGCGCGCCTCGAACTTTGCGATGTCGGCAGCGCTCAAATCGTCTTTCTCTAGCAGCTTTTGCTTCGCTAGCGGATCGATCGGGATCAGCCGCTCGCCCTTGAGGTCGTCCGGGCGGTAGGCGGCGTCTTTCGCCCCGTCGTACCAGAACACCTTGACCGGCGGCATGTTATTGCGGGCAGGGAAGTCGAAGCGAATGACCGACTTTGTCGGAAACGTGTGAGGGTTTTTGCCTTCTTGGCTGATGACTTCGACACTGGTCGGCGCGTCAAGCATAAGCGCCATGTTGGCCGACCCAAGGATGTGGCAAGCCATGTCGCCAAGTGCGCCGCAACCGAAGTCATACCAGCCTCGCCAATCGAATGGCGCGTATGCGGGACTGTACGGGCGGTCGTCGGCAATGCCGATCCAGCTATTCCAGTCCATCGTCGAGGGGACTGGCTCAGCGGGAGGAATCTTTGCTACGCCCTGCGGCCAAATCGGCCGATTCGTCCAGGCATGGACCTCGGTGACCTCGCCAATCTCGCCGGACCAGATGATCTCAGCTGCTTCGCGCGTGCCGTCGTTAGAGTAGCCCTGGTTGCCCATTTGCGTGGCAACGCCAAATTTCTCCGCAGCCTCAGTCAGCTCGCGAGCTTCCCAGATTGTTCTCGTGAGAGGCTTCTGGCAGTAGACGGATTTTCCGCGCTCCATCGCCCACATCGATGCCATGCCGTGCATATGGTCGGGAGTCGTGACGATGACGGCGTCGATTTCCCGTTCCTGCTTATCAAGCATTTTTCGGAAGTCGGTATATCGTGTCGCCTTGGGATAAGCTTCGAACGATTCGCCGGCGCGCTCTTCATCGGGATCCGCAAGAGCGACGATGTTCTCGCTTGAGCAGCCCTTAATATCGGAGCGGGCTTTACCACCGGCGCCAATCGACGCAATGTTGAGTTTCTCGTTCGGCGATTTATACCCGAGGCGGCCCAGGCTCGGCACCGCACCATACCCCCCAGCGGGAATTGCGGCTGTGAGCAGCGAGCCAAAAAAGAAATGGCGACGTGAAAGATTCTTGCTCTTCATGATGTTGATTACTAGCTCACATTATGGCAGGCGACCGGCTGCTTTCGAGTCGATTGCCGAGCGTAAAACTATGCGCCGGCGAAGATTCGCTCGAAGATTGCTCGCGTTGACATCCGCACCTCATCAAGCAAAGAATTCAGCGGTCGGCCATCGGGCCGGATGGGGCTCCAGCGACTTAAGAGTTCGCTGAAAACTTCTCGCTGCCACTGCTCGGCCGTTGGCGCGCTGGAAGACGATCCCGTGGCCACACGAATGGCGTGATCCAGTGAGCGGAAGAATGTCGCGGCACTCAATAGCGCGTCGCGGTCCGCGTCGGTGAGTAGCTCTGATGTGTGAATGATGCCGATTCGTTCGAGCGTATTGAGGGACTCAAAAAATGCGCCGGCCCCTCGCAGGCGCAAATACATCAGAATGAAATCGATGTCGTAGTAGCCGCCTGCTCCAGACTTGATCGGTCGCTTTTCGCCCTGGTCTTTCTGGAGTCTCATGCGCATTTTGACGAGCAGGGTCGATAGCTCGTCGCTCAAGCCGAATCGATGCCAAGCCACTCGCTGCAAGTCCGATAGAAATCGCTTACCTTCGACAACATCGCCCGCTATGGTTTTCGCCTTCATATAAGTCAGCGCTTCCCATGCTTCGGCTTTCTGTGCGAAGTAGTCCAGGTAGTGGCCTTCGGTCTGAACCAATTCGCCATCCCGCCCCATCGGTCGCAAACGCGGGTCCATGCTGAACATCTGCCCGTCGCTGGTGTAGCTGCCGACGATATCGATAATGCGATTTGCGACGCGGGCCCAGTGTGGCAGGCGCGCGGATTCCCGATCGGGGACGACGAAAACAATGTCGGCGTCTGAGCCGAGGTCGAATTCGCGCATACCCAGCCTACCCAGCGCCACAATCTGCATGCCGTCGCCGTATCGCTCGCCGTCCGGTAGGTCGCGGACTGAGATTGCGTAGGCGGCACGAATAATCCATTCCGCCAAGTCGCTCGATCGCAACAGTGTCGTGAAAATGGGTTCCCGGCGAAAGATGCTGCGTGCTTGGATGCGGAGCATCTGACGGCGGTAGAACCGGCGCAAGCCAGACGCGGCTGCATCGGCGTTTACCGTGCTGTGAAGCAGTTCTTCAATGTACGGGTGGACCGTTCGAGTGTGATACTCGTCCTCGTTCCCCTCGGCCGCCTCGACTAGCTCCGCAACGTCCTCGGGGAATCGTGCGATGTAGGCTGCGAAATGGGGGCTGTGCTGCATCAAGTCGGTGACACAATCAATCACGAGAGGATGCCGCTCTAAACAATCGATGACGGCAGGCTGCACGACTGCGCTGTTCAGAAACTGTTCGAACGCGCGTTCGCCGCGGCGCAGATTGATCTTGGCACTCGATCCGCCGAGTCTTGCAGTCAAGTGCTGCGGGAGTTGCGACGGCGTCTGCGAGGGCGGTTCGACCCTGGCTTGGGCCACATCGTGGACTTCCTCTGTCGGCGTCTCCGCCGTTGAAGGCGTGATCTGCTTTGGAACCTCGCCCGCATTTTGGTGCAAGCGCCGACTTTGGATCACCCGATCATAGACGGCGCTAACTTTGCCGAACTGCTCCTGTATTTCTTCAAGCAGGCGAGATGTCTCGTCGCTACTTTCAGTTCCGTACATCTGCCAGGAAAGATGGCGCAACGATTCGCGGCGCGACGGCAATGTGTGCGTTTGCTGATTCGCCTGGAGCTGCAGGCGATGTTCAATTGTTCTGAGGTAGTGATAGGCAGCGGATAGGTGGCCGTAATCGTGGGTCGTGAGATAGCCCTTCTCGCGTAGCCGATCGAGCGCAAACAATGTTCCACCGCTGCGCAGCGACGCGTCCACGCCGCCGTATAAACGCTGCATGCATTGGACGAGAAACTCGATGTCGCGGATGCCGCCAGGGTCAAGCTTGACGTTGATAGTTGTGCGCTGATCCCGCGCACGTTGCTTTCGGATGCGATCCCTAGATTCGGCGAGGCTCTCAATCTGCGAGAAATCGGTCGTGGTCTGGTAGATGCGAGGCGTCACCATGCTGAGGAAGTGCTGCCCGAGCCGCAGGTCGCCGGCAACTGGTCTCGCCTTAATCAGCATCTGTAGCTCCCAATCACGAGCGCGATTGAAGTAGTAGTTCGCTGCGTAGGCCATTGGCACAACGAGTTCGCCTGCGTTGCCTTCCGGTCGCAGCCGCAGATCAACCCTATAGTTGAAGCCCTCGGTCGTCATCATTGACAACACCTTGGTCAGCCGTGTTGCGCATTGCTTACTGAAGTCGTGGTTCGTGGTTTTGACAGGGCCCCAGGTGTAGCCATCGCCGGTATGGAGGTACATCAAATCGATGTCGGAGCTGTAATTAAGCTCCGCTCCGCCGAGTTTTCCGAGCGCTAGTACGACGAAGTAGCAGATGATTGGGCCGGTGTCAGCTTCGCAAAGCGGGCGTCCAAAGCGTCGAACCAGTTGCTGTCGCACGTGGTCATGCGCACCCTGCAGCACGGCATCGGCAAGGTTTGAGAGTTCCCGCGCGATCTCGTCGAGGGGGGCGATGCCAAGAAAGTCGCGTAGGCCGATTCGCAGCATGTGCATGCGTTTGAATCGAGCCAGCAGTTGCGCGGCTTCAGCATCGTCTGCATCCACCCGAATCGCGCCCAACTCAGACCGAAGCTCTCCCGTTGGAGTCACGCCGTAGAGATGTTCCGGCAGCATCGCCCAGCGGAGTAGTTCCGGATATCGCAGCAGGACATCGGACAGAAATGGACTGTTTCCGAATACCGTAAGCGCGGCGTGGAGAACATTACTCGAGTAGTCCTCGGGACCCAGCGTCCATGGGACTTCCGAGAAGTAACGGTTGAGCCGCTGAAGAGCGGTGTAGCGATCGGGAACCGTTGCCAGAAGCGCCGGAATCCCCTTAATCGCAAGTGCGGGCAAGCGCTTTTCGAGTGACGAAAGTAGCGCAGCGAGGCGCGGATCTTCTGCCGTTGCTGAGTGGTCTGACGCCACGAATTCGCAGAATAGCGCAGCGAATGAAAATGTAGTCAGCTCGACCCGTCGCCCTACGAGCGCGGTCGTGGAACAATGTGGGTTCAGGGAACGTCACAGAAATCAGATATGCTTACTCGTCGGGAATTTACGAAGGTGCTACCCGGGATTGCCGTGGCCGCGCCGAATCTAAGCGCCGAAACTCGTCAAGAGAAGGGAAAACGGCTCATCGAGCAGGCGCTTGAAGCAATCGGTGGCGACTCCTTCCTTAGCATTCGAAATTCTGTTCGTAGCGGCCGCGCGTATTCTTTCTACAACCGCCAAGTTCGAGGCCTCGCGCGCATTACCCTATACGACCGATTCGATGCCGCTAAGCTGGATGCCGACCCCGATTGGCTCCCGATCAGCCGACGCGAAGTCTACACCGAAAAAGGCGACTACTACGCTCTCTTTCTGAATGGGAAAGGGTACGAGATAACCTATCGTGGTGCGGCTCCACAGCCTGAAGACTACATGCAAAAATATCGCCTCGCGGCGCGGCGCGACATCTTCTTTTTCATGCGTTACCGCATGAACGAGCCCGGGCTGTACTACTACTACACAGGCACCGAGATCATCGACAACACACCCTGTGACGCTGTCGATATAACCGATGCCGACGGTGAGGCGATTTCGGTGTATTTGCGGCAGTCGGATGGCCTGCCACTCAGTCAGCAGTATTTGCGGCGTGATCCGAAAACGCGTGTTCCCTACGAAGAGCGTTCGGTGTTTGGGCGCTATCGCGAAGTTGGCCCGAATCTACTGCCTTCCGTTATTCGGCGCGAGCGTGACGGCGATCAGGTCTTCGAGTTGTTCGCAAGCAGCTACGAGATCAACACCAAAATCGATCCCAAAATATTTTCAATTCAAAAGGGTGTTGATATCTTGCCGCCCGACCCGTAGGTCGGAGTATGCAGCGGTTCGCCTAGACGTCGGAAATGAAATTATTTCCCGCATGAGCGATGATCGGCACCCACAGCGTCTTCGAAACTTTGAGCAGGTAGACCATCGCCAGCCCAAAACAGAATACCCAAAGTGAGCTCTTGGCCAGCGAACCCGCGGCTAAGCCGTCGATCATGAGCCAAGCGGGCACGTGGATTGCTACGAAAAAGAGCGCCGAAAGAATATTGGCGTTCCAGAACGTCGTGAATCGTTGCGCCTGGTTGAGCGCGAATCCGCGAGTCAAGACCTCCTCGATAAATGGAGCGCTAGCAACGGCCGCAGCCGTGGATCGTAGAGCTTTGGGGCCGATTTCGTCGAACCCCAGCGAAAGTGCAGTCAACTGCCAAACAATGCAGACGAGCACCGTCCCCGCGACCCAACTCAGCGACGGCCGAGAAAGGCCCAAGGCATCTTGCACCGTTCCCCGATCGATCAACTTAATATAGAGAATCGGCGGAATTAGCAAGAATACGATGCGAAATACCGTCGACACCCCGATGCGCTGCCAAGTGGTCGAGAACTGGCGTTCAAACTCCCCAAACACGGTAATGCGTACGGTCCAGATGATCAAGACTCCGGCGGCAAATAGTGCCAGGCGTTTCGCTTGTTGGTCCATGTGGTGAGCGGATTTCGGATGCTAGCATAGGCCGAGGTGAAATCAGAAAAATGAATACAGTCCCGCTCGGAAAGACCGGCCTAACCGTCTCGAAAGCCTGCCTAGGGACCATGACATTTGGCTCGCAGGTTGATCAGAACGAGGCGCAGCGCATGGTCGACTACGCGCTCGACCAGGGTGTGAACTTCTACGACACCGCGAACGTCTACAATCAAGGCGTTTCAGAAGAAATCACGGGTCGCGTATTAAAAGACAAGCGTTCCGAGGTCGTGCTCGCGACCAAGGTGCGTGGCTGGATGAAGACTCCGACGGAGTATATCGGGCTGTCACCGGATTCAATCCGTCACGCGGCCGACGAGAGTCTACGTCGTCTCGGGACCGACTATATCGACCTCTACTACCTTCACATGCCCGACTACGATGTCGACATCGAAGAGACCCTAGGGGCGATGGACGAACTGCGCCGCGCGGGAAAGATCCGCTTCATCGCGACATCGAACTACTCAGCCTGGCAGATGGCTGAAATGACCGCGATTTCACAGGCAAAAGGCTTTCAAGCTCCGACCGTAGCTCAGCCGATGTACAACTGCGCGGCACGCGGTATTGAACCGGAGTACCTGCCGTATACGACTCGATACGGCGTGACGAATGTTTGTTACAACCCATTGGCGGGCGGCTTGCTTAGCGGCAAGCAGTCGCTAGAGGCCGGGCCAATTCCGGGGACGCGGTTCGACGGCAACGCGATGTATCAGAAGCGCTTTTGGAAGCAAGCCTACTTCGACGCGGTCGAGAGTTTGCGGCGAGTGGCGGACGGTCTAGGGATTTCACTCGTCGAGCTATCACTGCGATGGGTGGTGCACCGCACAGATTGCGTCATCCTAGGTGCCTCAAAGTTCGACCATCTAGCGGCAAACCTAGCGGCATTCGACTGCGATGATTTGCCGAGCGAAGCGATTGAAGCATGCAACGAAGTGTGGGCGGATTTACGAGGCCCAACCCCGCAATACAATCGATGAGCGGCGCGCCTATCGGGTGCGTTCGCCGTCAGGTGGTCTTGAACCCCCAGCGGGGGTGACGTTTCAATTAGACCAGGGTGGAGCGTAAGCGGAACCCTGGGTGAAATTCAGAAGATCGTGAGCCCATGCCCCCCCCAAATACAATTGTTAAGCGGCGCCTAGAGTTCAACCAATCGTTTTTCGGTGTCGCCAAAGCGGTCGAGTTTGACGCCCATGCGATCCATCAACGACAGGTACAGGCTGCACGCGCGACGGCTCTCGTCGCCGCTTTCCAGATAGTCAACTACGCGGCCCGGAGTAAGCGTTCCGCCACCTCGTCCGGCGAGCAGCATTGGCATTTGGTCGGCGCCGTGCGCGTCACCATCGAACAAATTCGAGCAACACAAAATCATCGAACTGTCGAGTAGCGACTGCCCGCCCTCATCGATGTCTTTGAGTCTGTCAATGAGGTATGCAAACTGCGAGACGTGGAACTGGTTGGTCTTTAGATACATCGCCTCCCGCTCGGGCGACTTGCCGTTATGTGTCAGGTCGAGATGCAGCGCGCCCTCAACGCCGTCGATGAAACCAAAGTTCATTTGCGAAAGATCGTTATTGAGCATGCACGTCGCGATGCGTGTCTTGTCCATCTGGAACGCGAGCACGATGATGTCCATCATCAACTTCATATGCCGCGGGACATCCTGCGGTAGCTTGTCGTCCGGCCGCGGCATGTTCGGTTCGCTGATCGTGGGGCGCCAACCCTCAATGTGCTGCTCGCTGGCCGCATTGTCGATGCGGTTTTCGATTTCGCGGATGGAATCGAGATATTCGTCGAGTTTGCGCTGGTCCGATTTACTGATGCGGTGTTCGAGATCCCGCGCTTCTTCGAGGACCGCATCGAGAATGCTACGGTCGACCTCGCGGCTTGTTCCATCGCCGACCAATCGGTCGAAGGCGCGTGCGGGATAAATCTCCTTCGTCGCCGGCTTCGTGGCTGACGACCACGAAATGCAAGAGCCGAGAATCATCGATAGGCCATCTTCGAGCCGCAACTCGTTGGGTTCGATTCCAAGCGCCATGCTCGGCACCGCGGTGCGATCTCCAAGCTGCTGTGCCAGCACTTGATCCATGGTCTTGCCGACCCGGATGTCAGCGGGATCAAGACTAACGGTCTCACCGGAAAGCATGTTGGCCATGCGCCCCAAGTGGGGGCTCGATGACGCCAGGGCGGACTGATTGTAGAGGCCTCGAATGAAGGTGAAATCTTCGCGGTAAGGCCGCATCGGTTCCAGGCCTGGACCGATTTCCATTGATTTACCGGCGCCTCTGGCCCACCAATGGATAGGCTCGACGCCGTTGGAAAAGTAGACCGTCGCGAATCGCAGCGGCGGTTTGGACTGCAAGTCGGTCGTCGCCCCCGGCAGTGGCAGTGATTCAAACCAAGGCAGGGCGAGCGCAACGCCCGCTCCTCTTAGAAAATTTCGGCGTGACGTCGCAGTGTTCATTGGTGGTACCGAAACTGTTTGCTGGATACGATCTGTGTCGCGAGGTCGGCGAACGTAGCATCTCCGCCGCTTTCGACCAAACTGTCAATCAATGGTTCGTCCGATGCAATTATGGTACGCCCAAGCGCGTATCCAAGCAACTTCGTCGCGAAGGTCCGGAGTACTTGGTCTTCGCGATCCTCAAGGGCTGCAAGCAGACCTTCGACGCCGTTTACTTCCGTACCGTCGCTAAATTCGGTCGTGGCGTCGATCGGCTGCCCGTTGGAGTACTCATTACGCCACCTGCCGATGGCGTCATAGTTTTCAAGAGGGAAACCCAGCGGATCGATCTTTGAATGGCAACTCATGCACGATGGGTTGCGGCGATGGGATTCTAGCTGTTCCCTCACGGTTTGGCCCCCAAATTCCTGCACGTCGGAAGGCAGGGAACCGGCATCCGCGGGCGGCGGCGGAGTGGGGTTGCCGAGTATGCGGCGCAGCATCCAGTCGCCGCGTTTGACCGGACTGGTCCGAAGCGGAGCCGATGTCGCCGTCAGTACCGCGCCAAGGCGTACCAGGCCGCCGCGATGATGCTTGTCGACGCCTTCAACCAAAATAGCTTTTCCCGCCGGTAGCGTGACGCCTTCGAGGCCGTAATGTTCAGCGAGGCGGTCGTTCAGAAAGCCGTAGTCAGCCGAAATAATTTCTCGAATCGGCCGCTTGTTTCGAATGACGTGGTCGAAGAACGAGACTGCCTCGTCGTACATCGACGATTTCAATTCGTCATCGAATTCTGGGAAGCGCTTGCTGTCAACGCCGCGATACTGGTCGAAACGGTAAAAGCCCAGCCACTGGCCAAAGAACTCAACCGCTAGGCGTCGAGCTTTGGGCGTCGTGAGCATCCGCCGCAGTTGTGCTGTAACTTCGGCGGGTTCGCTAAGCAGGCCTTCGTCGGCAGCGGTCCGCAGCTTACCGTCTGGAGCGGACGACCAAAGGAAGTAACTGAGCCGATTGGCAATTTCCCAGTCGGTCAGCAACTTCGCTTGCGAAGTCTCCGCCGCGTTTTCCCAGCGGTACAAGAACGAGGGCGCAACCAAGATGCGCGCAATCAGGGCCCGAATCGCCGAACGATGATCCAATTCGCCTCGCTCCGTTGCTTCAACATAAAATCCGCGCAGCGCATCATTCTCGTCAGCAGACAGTGGTCGTCGCCAAGCTCGGGCGGCAAGGCGGAGCGTATCCTCCAGATGGCCCGGCTGGGCGGCCAATTGCGCATTGACGACACGGTCGTAGTCGAGGCTCAATTCGCTAACGTACTTTTTTGGCTCCGAGGGTATGGCCTCAATTTCAGCGGCGTCGAGGTCAGCGATTCCAAGACCACCTAACTCAAGCGTGTACTTGTCGTCAACGAAGTCGAGGATCGCGTCGTGAAACTCAAACGACGCTCTAAGGTCGAGCCAGGCGTTGTCCAGCTCTCTTCGCGTCGAGCTGTCAAGCATCTTTCCCACAATAAAATTGTCGTTGCGGAAGTATTTAACTCTGAAGTGGAAGCGGTCCCGCTCGGGCTGATTGTAAACGTTATTGAAAGGCGCCGGAATCGGGTCGCGGTCGGACGGCGTCGGCTCGCCGTGCGACGTTTGTGGCAGATTCGCGGCATATTCAAGCACATTGGACCGCCACGAGTCGAAGCCCGCGCTGGTCGGGTCCGCGAGCAGCGCCCACGTTGGCCGCCCCCTCGATCCTTCCGCGCTGTCTGAAATAACAATTCTCATGACGGCATCGTCTGACCGCTCGACGCCGAGCTCGACATCAACATTAAACTCGAGCCCTCTCGCTCCTGGTGGAGTCGGTACTTCGAAAAATACCGCGGCTTCCCCCTCGGTTACGAAATCGTTAGGACCAATCGCGCCGCCGTCTGGCCGCTGTCCGAACCCAAGTTTCTCCCGTGCCTCCGGCTGCAGGGCCTCACGTAGTGACTGCGTCGCACCGCGGCCGCGTTCAGCATCGATAATTCGAACCATCGCGTCGCGCCAAATAACAACCGGTACCGCGCTGGAGCCGGGGTTCATCGGTACGACCGACAGGTAAACGCCGCCGGCGCCTTGACCCCGGTCGCGGAGTCCAAATCTTAGGTGCTGTTTTACCTGCGCCGTCAGCGATTCAGAGGTAATGACTAACGCCCGCTCATCGCCGGCCCCGCCCGCGGCTAAATCTCCGGCCGCGAACAACCGACGAGGCCAATTAATGACGAACTGTTGAATTTCAGTACAGGCGGATCGCACATCGTCGGGTGAATCGAGGTCCCCAGGCGAGGGCAGCGCTTGCCAGCGAGAAACAACCTCTGATGTGGGGTAGCTCGGGCCGGCCTGTTGCACGACCGTCCACACGTGCTGAGCAAATTGTGGGCTCAAACGTTCGGCTCTTGCTAATTCGTCCAGTGACGCGGAGGCCTTTCCGAGGTCGCCACGGTGTTGATACTGCCATGCGACGAAGAATGCCTTAGCGTACTTTTCGAGGCCAAACGCTCGACCTCCCTCGGCCGCCACAGCCCGAAATCCATGTTCACGGTAAATGTCGTGAATTCGGCTGATCGCCGACAGCTCGAAGCCACTCATGCCGGGATCCGCGAAAAACGATAGCGGGCCAGTCCCGATAACGGCGTGGTCGGCGACCCGTTTGGCGGCCGCCAGGTAGCGTTCGAGATCCGCCTCGGACATAAACTGAACGCCGCCGTAATTAGTGAATCCCTCACCGCCCGCGGAATCCGCCGCAACGTCGACGGTGGCGTCGAGATCGAGCCCAGTAAGGTCCTGAATCGTGTATCTATATTCGCTCGACGTTAGACGCCTAACGGTGACCGCGCCCGGGTCGCCCGCGTGTTCTGCTATGTAGGCGTTTAGACTGGTTCGAACCCATTCGGCCGCATTTTTGCGCTGCGATTCGCTCGGCTGCGAAACACCAGGCGGAGGCATCCGCTTGTCTTCGAGCACTGCCGCAATTTTTTTCCAATGGCGAAAGTCATCAGCCAGCGAAATGTCGCTTGTCAGTTTTTCAAGATTGATGCCGCCCGACGCGAGTGCCTTGTTGTGGCATTGAACGCAGTTTTCTTTGAAAAGGCTTGGGGCCGCCGGTGCGATTGCGGGCCCAGCCACTAACGGGCTTCCAGAAGGCACAAGCGCCGCAATGAGAATGCCTGCGAACCGCAACGATCGAGGCCGGGCCGGCACTGAACTGGTTCGATCAATCAATCTGGTACACGCCCTGTGTGAGCGCTTTTATTTTAGGCTGTTGTTTCGAGGTATGTAAATGAGAAAAATGTCCGCCCAACAGCGCTAATAGCCTTGACGACGACCCAAGCTCGGCGCTATTGTGCGGCCATGACACGCAAACAGTTCCTGTCGACTCCCCTGATGGCCGCGGCGGCCTCTGCAGCTGCACCGGTTGCTTCCGACTACAAACCCAAGCGCATCAACCGTGCTGTTGAGCTGCTTGTCGACGGACAGCCGATCTACTATACCGGCGGTCGCGGTGGCTACGAAGAGGGCGTAAAAACGGCCGGCACGTACGCCGACTACATCAACTACGAGATGGAGCACGGTTCTCTTGACTTCACCGCGTTACGCGGCTTTATGAAGGGCTTGGCTGACAGCGGCCCGACGCGCAGTGGGCATCGCACGCCGGCCGTTATCGCCACCCTACCCGTTCTCGGCATCGACGAAATGCACATGCGGGCAAACTTCTGGGTCGTGCAACAGGCGCTTCTCTGCGGCATACACGGAATCCTACTCTGCCACGCCCGCGAGCCGGAGGCGATCAAATGGATGGTTCGCGCCGCCCGCTATCCCGACGCCAAACCGGTGGTGGCCGAGCTCGGCGAAGGACTACTCGGAAACGGCAGCCAAGGCTATGCGTCAGAGATTTGGGGCATATCGAGAGACGAATACCGAAAAAAAGCCGATCCCTGGCCGCTCAATCCCAACGGTGAATTTCTGCTCGGGCTCAAGATCGAAGATCGTCACGCATTAGTGAACGCGGAAAAGTCGGCGGCCGTCCCAGGAATCGGATTCGCCGAGTGGGGGCCAGGCGACATGGGTCTCTCCCTCGACCTACCAGACGGCCACGTCGGTAACGCCCAGTTGCATCCGAAAATGCGCGAAGCGAGAGCGACCGTTCTTAGCGCCTGTAAGAAGAGCAACATCGCGTTCTTGAACACAGTGCGCGAGAACGACGTCACCGAGATGATCGACGAGGGTGTCAAAATCGGCGCCGGCGCTTCGCTCGCGACGGCGGAGAAGGGAAGGCGGTACACCAAGCGCGAGATGCCTTGGTAGTGATCCGATCCGCGGCCTACGCATTTGTATTCCTATTTCTGTTCAATCTAGGCTGCGGCCGCAAAAGCGACATTCTCGAACTGCGGCTCGCCCACGTGGCGTCGCCAGGGTCACTGGTGGCCATATCCGCCGAGGAGTTCGTTCGTCGCGCGAACGAGAGCCTGGCGGGACGTGCCGAAATAAAAATATTCGGCTCTAGCCAGCTCGGTGACGATGAAACGCTGCTTATCAAGTTGAAACTAGGCACCGTGGATCTCTCGGTGCCGTCGACGATCATGTCGTCAGCGGTGGAATCCTTCGGCTTGTTCGAGATGCCCTATCTCGTCAAAGACCGCGGCCATATGCGGCGGATAGAGCAAGAGATCATTAAGCCCCGTCTTGCGGTCGACGCGCAAAAACGAGGTTTCAAGCTTCTTGCCGTTTGGGAGAATGGCTTTCGTCACATCACCAACAGCAAGCGTCCAATCGAGGCTCCCTCGGATCTTGCCGGCATCAAACTGCGCACTCCGCGCGGTCACTGGCGCGTGCGGCTGTTTCAAAGCTACGGAGCCAATCCAACACCGATGTCGCTGTCGGAAACTTTCATGGCACTGCAGACGGGTGTGATTGATGGCCAAGAAAATCCACTAAACCAGATTACTAGCCAAAAATTTTACGAAGTGCAAGAGTACTTAAGCCTCACGGGTCACGTCTACGCGCCCGCCTACTTAATCGCCGGGTTCGATCGCTGGAATGCCCTCCCCGCGGACATACGCCAGACGCTAGAGACGACCGCGCAAGAAGTCCAATCATTCGTCTACGAACGGGCCATCGAGCTTGAGGCGATCCAACTGACCGAGCTCGAAGCATCGGGCATCAAGGTGAATCGCGCGAACCGCGACCAGTTCGTATTGGCCGGTAAACCGATTTTTGAGCAGTTTGGCGCCGAAGTCCCCGGCGGAAAAGAAATGATCGAAAGGGCGCTTGCTTCGGCTTCGAACTAGCCTGAAACGTATACTCTTTCCAACGAACGAAACAGGAATCCGCCGGTCGGGGACTGGCACATGAGATTCCGAATACTCTACACCGTCACAAACCCTCGTGTTGCCTGTCCCATTCCCATGAATCTGATCCCACTTCGTAACGCGATTCAGCGCTTTCTTGAGGGCTTCGTTATTGCGATCGTCGTCTCGCTCTCGTGTCTAGTCGTTGTCGCGGTCATCTTTCGCAAGCTCGGCTACTCACTCGTCTGGTACGACGAAGTCGCCGCCATCCTGCTGGCTTGGCTGACGTTCTACGGCGCCGCCTTGGCCGCAATTCACCACGCGCACATCGGTTTTCCCAAGCTAGTCGAAAAGTGTCGCGGACGATCCCGTCGCGCCTTATTCCTCGCGAGCAAATGCCTTGTTGTCGGCTTCTTCGCACTAGCCGCCTGGATGGGCCTGAAGATGATGGCCGTGCTTGGCGACACGTATCTGGTAAGTCTCCCATGGCTGCCGGCGCGCATTGTGTACTCGGCGATTCCAATCGGTTCCGCCCTATTCGTAATCGTTGAAATCTTGTCGTTGCGGCAGCAAGCGCGGGGTGAGCAGCCGTGACGCTCGCCGCCATTATTCTCGCTCTCATTGCGCTGATCCTAATCGACGTCCCCATCGCGGTCGCCCTGGGATTAGTCGCGGTCGGGGGGATGATTCTTGAAACCGGCCTCCGTGATTTGCCGAACATACCGTTAACGCTTCACGACGGCTCGACGAAGTTTTCGCTGATCGCGATTCCGTTGTTCATTCTCGCCGGAGCGGTGATGAACGCGACTGGTATTTCACGCCGCTTGATCGCTTTGACTTCAGCGCTGATAGGCTTCGTACGCGGTGGGCTGGCAATGGTGACCATCGGCGCCTCGCTGTTTTTCGCTGAAATATCAGGCTCGGCCGTGGCGGATGTCGCGGCTCTCGGATCGATCCTGATCCCCGCGATGAAGCGATCTGGGTATTCATCCGATTTCGCCGCCGCCGTTACCTCTTCGGCCTCGACGCTGGCAGTGATTATTCCGCCCTCAATTCCGATGATCCTTTACGCCGTGATGGCTGGGGCTTCGGTTGTGGAGCTCTTTGTAGCGGGAATCATTCCCGGTATTGTCGGCGCCGGCCTGATGATGCTCGTCGCGCATCGCATCGCAGTCAAACGCGGCTATCCCGTCGAGCAGGAATTCTTGTGGAGCCGTCTGAAGACCAGCTTCCGAGACGCCGCCTGGGCCTTGCTATTGCCCGTAATAATTCTCGGGGGTATTTTTTCCGGCTGGGTCACCGCTACCGAGGGCGCTGGGCTAGCTGTCGTTGCGGCCATCGCAATTGGCGGGCTCGTCTATCGCGAGTTAGATATCAAGTCCATGCGGCAGGCCGTGCTCGACGGAGGGATTCAGACCGCGGTCGTGATGATGCTCGTGGCGACGTCTGCGCTTCTAGGCGAGCATCTGACTGCGATGCAGGTTCCCCAATCCGTCGCGGAATCCCTGTTGGGGCTTACTACCAACCGTTGGGCGATTCTCGTGTTGTTGAATGTTTTTTTTCTCGTCATCGGGCTGTTTCTACATTCGTCGGCGGCGATCATTCTGGTCGTACCAATCGTCATGCCGCTCGTTCACGCCGCGGGCATCGATCCTGTCCACTTTGGCCTAGTTGTGACACTCAATCTTGGTATCGGCCAGCAGACTCCGCCCGTTGCGAGCGTTCTGGTAACGGCCTGCTCCATCGCCAAGGCCGATATCTGGGACGTCAGTCGCATCAACGTCGCCTTCGTCGGCGTGCTGGCGCTAGTGCTGCTAATGGTGACCTACCTGCCCGCGATTCCACTCAGCTTGGTGGAATTTTTTTACCGCTAGCGGCCTCAGTCTATGGACCGTAAGTCGAATGCGCTTGCACTCCCCAGCGACCGTCGCGCAGCGTTGCGAGAAAGACCGCGTCGTAGGTAGACAGCGCCTCATCGTCTTCATTCATCACGCTGTAGCGAATGTCAAGATTCGCCCCAGTCGGCCCATTTTGACTGACTTCAAGCGAATCAACTCTCGTTTCAGGCCAGGTTCGCAGCCGCCCCGGCTCGGGTCCGGCAAGGAACTCGGCGCGTGTCTCCCAGAACCCGTATCCCGACGAGCTTAGACGAACCTGGGGAAAGTGCAGCGTATCGGCCCAGCGTTCTGGATCGAGCGAATTGAACGCATCGAAGTATGCCATCACAGCGGCCTCCGCCTCGGCTCGAATGTCAGGGGCAGTCTGCTCGCGTTGCACGAAACCCGTGCCAAAACGCGCCTGAATGGCCCATGAATCTGCCTGCCGCGTAACGATATACGTCACCTGCTGCGTGGCGAGTCGTTCGCCACCCTCGCGATAGCGGCTGTATTGCCCGGAAACGTGTATCTTGTCGCGTGACACGTGAAGCACCCGGCGGTTGTTCCACTGACTGCGGTGCCACCCTGCCGCCTTGACACGCTCGAAGACCCCGTCGCTTGCCTGAATGTAGTCCACCGGAGTCGGCGACAGGCCGAAGTTACCGGCCGAAGGCCGCATGTGAGGGTAGTGCAGCGACTGCGAAAAACTTTCGAGTGCCGAGGTGTTCCACGTTTGTTGAAAGCGGTCGAGCGCGGCCAGTCCGATCTTGCTCAGACGCTCGGCTTCGACCGCTCGAATCGCCTCGGCAAGAGCTTCGCCGCTGACCGCTGGGGGCGGTGTCGGAGCGCAACCACTCAGCGCGAGTGTCAACCCCGTGGTGCAAGTCAAAAGTATCTGCCGCAATCTACGCTGGCCGAATTTCGATTTCAAGGGCAGCCAGTCTTTCATGAAACTCATAACATCAATTGTGGCATTGCTTACAAGCCAACTCTTGAGCCATTACTAGATGTTTGTCGGTCGTCGATCCATGGGCGTTGTGACAGCGCCCACAGCTTTCGAGCACATGCGGCTCATGGCCATGCACTTTCGCGAATGCATCTTTCACGTGGCAACCAAAGCAATCTCCCGAAAAGCGAAATAGCCCTCGGCGGCTTAAAGAATGGCAGCTCTCGCACTCGATCGCCGGTGCTGGATGCGATACGAACTTCTCATACCCAATGGGCGCCGAAGCACCGACGAAAATTCGCGCCGTCTGTTCGCCACCGGCCCATTTCAGACTCACCTCGTGACTGCCCGGCGTCGCTTCAATCGTCGCGTGCAAAACGTTGGGAAACGGTTCTTCTGCTTCAATCGCGGCGCCATCAAGCAGTAGCGTCCCCGAGGGCGCGGTCGCAACGACGTCGATTACACCGCCACGAAACCAAGCGTTGTTGGCCGGCCGCACTATCTTGCCGGCCGGTTCAGCCGGAATCAGCGGCAGCGCGAAAATGAGCGCTGCGGCCAGCGCCTTAAACATGAATGCGGCAGATCGCTCCAGCGAATTTGCTCTTGCTGTCCTGGTGACCCGGCGCGATTCCAGCGTCGCAGTAGTACAGATTGCCGTTCCACCACGTCATGCCATGCGGATCAGGGTCGCTGCTGTCGAGCTGGATTGCTTCGATAACGCGTCCGGTTTTGATGTCGAACCGCAGTATCCGGTAGTCGTTCGAGAACATGCACCAGATGAACTCGCCGTCCCAACCCAGGCCGTGGGCCCGCGATAGTGGCGAGTCAAAGTCGTGGAATACGTTGACGTCGGCATCGGTCTTCAAAATCTTGTTGGGGTTGAACTGCGTCACCCACAAGAAATCCTTGGCCCAAAGAAGGCCGTGGAGCCCGCCGCCGTTAGGTGTCTGAAAGTTTTGGATATGTTTGCCTGTCTTGGCGTCGAGTTTGACGATGCGTCCGCCCTTAACGACATCATGGGCACGCCGCGGCCGCAGCTTGCCGGGGCCGTTCGCAGCCATAAAAACCAAACCGTTCCCAGCGGCTATTCCGCTGGTGTTCGATGACTGCGTTTCATAAGCAACCAGCGACTTACCTGTTTCCCAGTCCAGCAGATGGGCGCGGTCACTAATCTGCTCGCCGACCCAAAGGCCGTCTTCCGTGGCTTCAAGTCCGTTGGGGTGCCCCTCCGGCGATTGGAACAGAATCTCAACCTTGCGGCGCCGTCGGATCGGATAATTGTTCCCATCGATGGCGGCAGCAAATGATGTGCCCGCCGTCATCCCGGCCGCGCCTAGCGCCAAAGAAAAAGTTCGTCGTGTCATAGTGGACCTCCCGTATATCCCCAGTCGCGAATCCGCACCAATGAGCGGTCGATGTCTGCGATTTTCGCGACGCCCGACATCCCCATATCAAGCGCCAACTCGGTCTTGAGTAGTTGCAAAACGCGGGCCACGCCTTCGTGCCCGAAACATGTCAGCCCCCAAAGGTAGGGCCGCGCAACGCCGACGGCGGTCGCTCCCATCGCCAGCGCTTTCAAGATGTCGGTTCCGCGCCGAAATCCCCCGTCGACCAGCACGGGGATTTTTCCGGCGGCGGCCTCGACGCATTCGGGCAGCGCTTCGATGGTCGAGCCTGTGTGGTCGAGCTGTCGCGCGCCGTGATTCGAGACAACCACAGTGTCGACGCCAACTTCAACAGCCTTTTTAACGTCTTCGCCGATCATCAGCCCCTTCAGCATTATCTTAAGGTCTGTTTCGTCCCGAAGCTGCTTAACGGTTTCCCAAGTTGGCGTCGGGAACGGGCGGCTGGGGAACTCGCCGGTGGTCCAAGTGCTGTCGCCCTCGTGATAGGTCAGGTTGCCGGCGCTGTCGCGGGGGATCCGGTCGAGATTGCACCAGGTCCGAACGAGGCCATTGTGAATCGAGCGCTCGCGGTGCGACACCAGCATGTTGTCGACTGTAAAACAAATGCCGCTACAGTCGGTGTCTTCAAGCCGCTCGACGAAATCGAGCATCATGTTGGTCGTTTGAAACTGCCCGCCGGTTGTGTACCGCCACCAGAATTTAGGCCCGTCGCCCGTGGCCAGGTAATCGTCGACACCGCCGTTTGTCACGTACATGGCGTTGGCCGCCGCCGCTCCGCGCGCGGTCTCCTCCTCGCCATTCTGGAGGAAGCAATTCTTGCCACCCGCCGGACAAACAAAAATCGGGAAGTCCAGCTTCTTGCCTAAGAATTCCGTCGACAAGTCGATGTTATGAACGTCCGTCAGGAATCGAGGACGCAGAATCACTCGATTGAACGCCAGTCGCGCTTCCTTGAGTGAAACTTCGTCCTTGCCGCCCTCAGCCATGTAGTCGAAAGCGACCGGGTCGAGTAACGATTTAGCCAACTCGCGGAAGTCGAAGACGTTCGCGAGCTTCTTCGAATCGGTCAGCAGCGGCTTGTCGGCCGCGAGCAGTAGGGGCGAAGTGAGGAACAATCCCGCTAGTTGTTCGAACACTTCACGTCGGTTCACAGTTCGAGACATACCGATTGCGAAGCTATCACCCAATGCAACCGATTGTCAACGTGGCCCAACGCGACCACTGGCCGCTTATGCCGTAGCCCGCACAGTGCGAAACTGAGTGCCGAAGAACCCCTGCCGCGACATAGAACCCGGCATACATGGAGAACCCAAAATGTCCGCCTTTGCTACCGACAGGATCGAATTCCCTGGATCACAGGGAACCGCGCTCGCCGCGCGCTTCGATCAGGCACTGACCGGCGCGGGTACAACCGCGCTATTTGCCCATTGTTTTACCTGTTCCAAGGACATCGCGGCGGCGTCGCGCATCTCGAAAGGTCTTGCGGCGCGCGGTATCAGCGTCCTGCGATTCGACTTTACCGGGCTCGGGCACAGCGAAGGTGAGTTTTCGAATACGAACTTTTCTTCGAATGTCGAAGATCTCGTAAGTGCCGCGGCATGGCTGCGCGAAAATCATCAGGCGCCGGCCCTGTTGGTCGGTCATAGCCTCGGCGGCGCCGCCGTGCTCGCGGCGGCTGAGAATATTCCTGAGACGCGAGCGGTTGCGACGATTGGGGCACCCGCGGATCCCGGTCACGTCGCCGACTTATTTGCGGACAAGGGCGCGGAGATCATCAGAGACGGAGAAGCCGAGGTGCAGCTAGCCGGGCGGCCGTTTCGAATTCGCAAACAGTTTCTCGACGACATCGCGGAGCAGAGCCTCACCAGCCGGATCCAAAACATGCACAAGGCGTTGCTAGTGATGCACGCGGTCACAGATCAAACGGTGGGTATTGACAACGCCGCACAAATATTTCAAGCAGCCAAACACCCCAAGAGCTTCGTCTCGCTGGATCGCGCGGATCACCTGCTGACACGTCCGGAGGATTCGGAATACGTCGCTGACGTACTGGTGGCGTGGTGCGCAAAGTACGTTGATGCAAATCCACAGCAGGCAGCGCAACCAGCGGACGGCCGAGTTGTCGTAGAAGAAACCGGCGCAGGGAAGTTCCTCAATCGTGTTCGAGTGGGGAGCCATGAACTCGCCGCCGATGAACCGGTTTCGGTCGGCGGACTCGACGCGGGCCCTTCCCCCTACGACTATCTACTGGCCGGACTCGGCGCCTGCACCTCGATGACGCTTCGAATGTATGCCGACCGCAAGGGCTTGCCATTAGAGAACGTGTCGGTGAGCCTCCGTCATGAAAAGATACATGCCGAGGATTGCGCCGATTGCGAAACAAGCGAGGGCCGGATCGACCACATTGACCGCGAAATCAAACTCGTGGGAAATCTGACCGAACCGCAACGAACTCGGCTGCTAGAGATTGCTGATCGCTGTCCAGTGCACCGTACACTACATTCGGAAGTTCACATCGAAACCCGCGCGGCTGACTAGCCCGCAATCTACGCTAGCTTTCGAGGATCACCGGTACGATCAAGGGCCGACTCTGCCGGGAAGTCTTCTTAGCCAGGTAGCGCCGTAAATCGTCGCGGACCTTTTCTTCCATCACGCCCCAATCACTGCGTTCCTCCGCCGAGCTGGCGTTTACCGTAGCGACAATGACGTCGCTCGCCCCGGCGAGCAGAGTCTCGGTCTCCTCCGAAACCACGAATCCGCGCGAAATAATCTCGGGCGAGCTGTCGGCCTTGCCTGTGCGCTGATTGATACTGACGACCGGCACCAGCACTCCAAATTCCGAGAGATTCTGGCGGTCGCGAATCACGAACTCTTCGACAATTTCGTCGCCCGTGCCCACATCGATGAATACGCGGCCTACCGGAACCTTTTCCGGGAGCTTGCGCGCGCCCAACTCATCGAATTGCAGCACGTCTCCGCTCTCAAGGATGAAGGTCTCGTCTAACTCACTTCCAAGAACCAGTTCCGCTAGGCGGGCGTGCTGCGAGAGCTGCCGGAATTCGCCGTGGACAGGCACGAAATACTGAGGTCTAACGAGATTGAGGATCAGCTTCAGCTCTTCTTGCGAGGCATGGCCCGAGACGTGAACGCCGGGGTGCTCATCGCCGTAGAGAACGTCCGCGCCCCGCCGATAGAGGTGATCGATCAGCCGAAAGATCGGCTTCTCATTGCCGGGTATCATCTTGGCGCTAAATACCACCGTGTCACCGTCTTCGATAACCGCGTGTCGATGTTTCCCGACCGCCGCTCGTGACAGCGACGAGAGCGGCTCGCCTTGACTGCCGGCAATAATCATCGTCTGCTGCGAACGAGGCAGGTTTGTAAGTTCTTGCGGCCTCACCATCGTTCCCGGCGGCAGCCGAAGCAATCCGAGGTCAGCCGCCAGCTCCGATGCTGTCGCCAGGCTGCGACCCACCAAGGCGACCTTTCTGCCGTGGTCGACTGAATGGTCAATGATCTGCTGCACTCGATGCGTTGCTGACGAAAAACAGGTGAAATACAGCGCCTCTTCCGCGCGCATGAAAATGTCCGCGAATGCCGGCCCAACCGTTCGCTCCGAAGCCGTGAAGCCTCGACGGCCTACGTTGGTGGAATCTGACAGAAGCAAAAGTACGCCGCGCTTTCCGTACTCAGAAAGCGTCGTGAGATCCATCACCCCGCCGTCGATCGGAGTTTGATCGATCTTGAAGTCGGCGGTATGAATTATGTAACCGGCGGGGGTTTCAATCGCTAGCGCAACGCAGTTTACCGTGCTGTGCGTAACGTGCACGAACTCAATTTTGAAACAGCCGACCGTGACCGTTTCGCCGGCCTTGACTGTCGTTGTGCGGGGCTTGTCGGCGAGTTTGTATTCTTTGAGCCGCCGGTTTACCAGCGCCAGCGTGAACGGCGTTGCAAAAATCGGAATGTCGATCTGCGAAAGGACGTAACGGACCGCTCCGATATGGTCTTCGTGGCCATGGGTGAGGATCAAGGCACGAACCCGCTCGCGGTTGTCGAGCAGATAAGTCAGGTCGGGGACAATGACGTCGACCCCCATTTGCTCGACACCCGGGAACAGGATTCCCGCGTCAACAACGATGATGTCGTCACCGGACTCGAGCGCCAGCATATTCATGCCAAACTCGCCCAGTCCGCCGAGTGGAATAACTCTTAGTTCGCCTGTCAACTCTTATTCTCGCCTATTGGGCGCCAGTCGATATGGTTATTTAGCCAGATTGCCGATAGCTGTGACGGAGGATAGGCCCGTGGACGATCGTCGACAAGTCTCTCGTGAGCGCCCCAGGTTTCCAGTCCAGCTTGCGTTGACACTGCGTGAATTCGATCGAGATGTCGCGGGACGCTTGCTCGACGTGAGCGAGTCCGGAGTCGGCATCGAAACTTACGTCGAACTTCCCGCCGGCGCTCGGGTTAGCCTTCGCGCTGCACTGTCCGACGGTGACATCGATCTCTGCTTCGATTGCAGCGCCCAGGTGCGCCACTGCCGGCGGCTCGACAGCGGGCTGTTCCGGGCCGGCCTAGAAGTGGTGAATGTTTGTTGGTCGCGCAAGGACGGCGCGCTCACGCTCATCGAAGCCTAGCTCTACGGGTGCGAACTCGATTACTTTTGTATCGCGATTTCAACCGTGTTGCTTCTCCGACCGTCCGTGTAATTTAGCGTGACGAACGTCCGATTGTTTGTCGCCACGTTTACCGGCACAATCACGTTGATCTGGAATAGTCCAACGAACCCCGGTGTCAGACCCGCAAAAAGTGGAATCACCTTGGCCGGAAAACTAAATCCGAACTGAACCTCGGGCTGCTCAATCGCCGTTGCCAGCGGCCCAGCCGGAGCGCCGTTTCCGGTAGGAGCTGAAGGGCTAACGGCTCCCAATCCGGTTGCGAAAATCTCAAGTACGTCACCGGGACGAGCGGGCGCCGCCGCAATTCCCACTGACTGTCCGAGCGCGGTCGGCAGGGGGAAATTTCCTTGACTGGCGTTTCGAATCGCGCCGTATTGAGCAATATTCAAACGGAAAATTCCGGGAGACTTGCCTTCGACCGGAACCAGCGCCTGGTTGCCGGCCTGACCGTCACGAAAAACTTGGACTAGTACTTAGTTGCGTAAGTTAGAATATTTACTGGCGAGGGGACGAGGGGCGACGACGGTCTTGGTCCATTCGAACGGAGTAGCCTTGGAGTTGTAGACGCGGACGAAGCTGTCGATGGCCTCGCGCACCTGCCGGGGGGAAGTGAAACTCGCCCCCCGCAAGGCGCGGCGGCTCAGAATCGAAAACCACACCTCAACCTGATTCATCCACGAACTGTAGGTCGGCGTGTAGTGAAAATGGATGTTCGCATGACGTTGCAGCCAGCGGTCATTTTTGGGCTTGTGAGTGTTCAAGTTATCCAAGATGATGTGGATCTCGCGGCCTTCGTGGATGGCCGCGATGTGGTTCATGAAGTCGAGAAACTCGCGACGCCGTCGGCGCCAATAGTGTCCGGCGATGATGAATCCGGTAGCCACTTCCAGCGCGGCGAAAAGCGGCGTCGTGCCGTGCCGCCTGTAGCCGTGCGAGAAGCCCGTCAAGGCCTTGCCGTTGGGCAAGCGTAGCCAGCCCTGCGCTCGCTCCAAGGCCTGGATGCTCGGCTTCTCGTCGACCGCGAGCACCACGGCGTTTTCCGGCGGGCTGAGGTAGAGTCCGACAATGTCGGCGGCCTTGCGAGCGAACTCCGGGTCGGTTGACAAACACCAACTGCGCCGCCGCCGCAAGGACACGCCGAGCTGCCGCAGTACGCGCCAGACTTGATGCTTGCTGACGTCGCCGAGAGCTTCCGCGAGCAGTTCGCCTGTCCAAGTGGCGTGCCCTTCGGGCGGAGCTTCGTCGAGTTGGCAGAGGATGCGTTTGCGCGTCGCTTGGTCGTACCGCGCGGGCCTGCCGGAACGCGCTTGATCGCATAATCCCGCCAGACGTTGCTGGGCGAAGCGGGTGCGCCATTTCGACACGCGCGCCGCCGGGGATCCCAGTTGCCGGGCGATCTCGGCGGTCGAGGTAGCGGCGGCCGCCAGCAGCACAATGCGAGCGCGCTCCACCATGCGCCGTTCGGACTTGTGGCCGCGCACCCAGAGTCGCAGCGTCTCTTCTTCCTCGGCGTTCAGTCGAATCACCGTTGCCGGTCTTGCCATACCGACATTTTACAGTTAAAGGCCTTACTTTCGCAAGTTAGTACTAGCTTATTCCCCAGCCCAACCTCCCACGGCACCTGGAAGTTTAACTGTCCAAAGGATTCGAAGAACAAGGGAGAATCGATGCCGTCAACGACAACCCGCGTACCGTTGAAATCCGTTGGCAGCGGGAGCGCGCCCGCAAGGGCAAACTGATTGGCGACGTGGATTCCAAATATCGATGTAATTAGACCCGGAGTCAACGGCCGGTTATTCGCAAAAGTCGCGCCATTCACGACCCCGCGGAAGGCGATAATTGGGCCGGCCAACGGCTGAACGATCAACTCGACCTCTATCGTGATTGCATTCGGCGCGTTTGACTCCAGCGCGAGGCGCCCGGTGTACCTGCCGGCCGCCAATCCATCGATCGCGGATTTCACTCGGAATAGGTTGTTGCCGGCGTCCTCGGTCGTCAACCAGCCGCCGCCGTTATCAGTAGTCGCGGTCAGTGCTGTGACTGCCAACGCGCCGGCGCCGCGGTTATTGAAGGCCACAAATTGGTCGCCCACGGCCAGGCCCTCAGCGGTCGTAAATCGCAAGCGGGTAGCACTTGGGGCGGCGATCGGGCCATCCGTGACGTGCATTGTAATTGGCACGTCTCCGTTGTCGCTTTCGACCGATGAGCCCAAAATCAAAAGAGTTCCGTTCTGATCACCCACTGGTAGGCCTGCCTGGTAAGTCGCCGTAACCTTGTGGGCATGAAAGTCGCTGCGAAATGACCCCAGCCCAGAGGAAGTCACGCGCACAAACGGGACGTCGGCGCTAAATGTAGGCGCGGCGCCTGGCGCGGTCTGAAACTCCACGAAATCGCTATTGTTGGTTTCCGGACGCACATACAAATCAATGCGGTCCGGCACGTTCCCCCCGACAAATATCTCGATCGGTACAGTCTGCGGAGCATTGGCGGCGCCGGGATCGGAAACAATGACTTCGCCGTCATAGGTGCCGGCAGCGAGGCCCGCGGTGGTGAACATCACTCGTACCTGACGGCAGGACTGCTGGAAATCAAATATACAACCCAACGGGCCCCCGATCGTCGGGGTCAACCAAGGTGAGAATCCGCCACTGACAGTTGGGCTTAGCGTCCCGTCGCCGTCATTGGTGACTTCGAAAATAAGTCCACTCGGACCATTAGTGCCCGTGCTGACCCAAATGGGATTTTTGAGCTCGTCTGGAACGATAACCCTCATGACGGGCACCGCCCAGGCGGATTGAAGAAAGACGACCAAGGCGAAGCAGAGTTGCTTTACGCGATTTCTCATAAAATTTCCAGACTCGGTGGGAGGACCTTAGACAGGCGCGGACGGGCGACAACTTCTATTTTACTCGCAGTACTCCGCGAGCGTAGTGATTTTTCGTAGGTGTGTTTCGGGAGCTCTGATTTCGTTGCTTCAGCCGGCATCAATCTCCATTCGAAGCAGCGCCGCCCCGAACGTTTTGCCTTGCGCGTCGGTCCTTAGTGAAACTGTGCCCCCGCCGCCGAGCGATTCGTGAAGTAAGAAATTCAACGCTCCGAGGTTTGGCATTTCGTAGCGTTCGACGCGACCTTTGCAGATTCCTGCGAAGTGCTCTTTGACGCGCTCGGCCGTAACCTCGCGTACCAGCAGAGAGTAGTGCTCCGGGTTCTTTGCGATCAAGCCAATATTGACGCTGTCTCCCTTATCGCCCGACCGAACGTGGGCGATATCGAGCAGTCTCGCCGTCATACGCAAATTGTATCGAAACGCTGCCGCGGCGTCGAATTTAAGCCGATGAGTCGAAGAGGGACGTGATGCAAAATCAGCCGGAGTTCGTTGTACTAGAAGGCGGCGCCGCGCCGATATCAACCGTTCAAACTGAACTCTTAAGGAACATCGTCGAACTGCTACGAACGCTTTCAGATGAGGAATCTGAGAATCTTTGTTTGCTGCTCAAGACCCTCGCCGTCGACGGGTATCTGCGCCGCGCCAGGCCGTTCGACATGGGGCCTATCAAGATCATGGCCGAGGTAATCAGCGGCTGGGATCAAGATGGCGTCTACGAGTTTGCCCGCGCCTGGGTTAGCACTCTGGTGGCTCGAGAAGACGGATTTAGTTGGGATCGTTGTACCGCTGAGGAGAAGCTGCAACACCACCGCCGCATCGACGACGAGCTGCTGAGGCGTGGACTTGGCGACAGCGTTGGCGATCTTTCGGGCTAGCCCAGCCACCGCCCGCCTTGGTTCGGCGGGTCATTCAAGGGAGAAACTTGAGATTCCAGAGAGGTGACGTTGCGCTTCGCCGAGCCGCGGTGCACACGTCGCGGAAAGGACCGCACCGCGAGGCGGCGCGACTCGGTATCGCGAACGGTTGCCTCCAACAAATAGCTTGGCGGGCAGCTTGAAAAATCAAGTTTCGGGGTAGCGTTGCGACTAGCCGCTTGGCGAAATCCTCCCGAAGCGCTAATCTGTTCTTGCAAATGCTCCTTGCAACGCCCCACCCAGACCGCCGCACACGGCGTGAATTGTTGAGCGCTTCGGCGGCCGCCCTGTCCGCCCCGGCGTTCCTCCAAGCCCAGAACACCAACAACGAGATTCGTGTCGGAATTATCGGAGTCGGTGGCCGCGGATCAGCGGTACTAACGCGTGTAGTCAAGTCGGCGAATGTGCGCGTCGTGGCCGTTTGTGACATCGATTCGGAAGCCCGAGACTGCGGCGCGACGATCGCGAAAGATTCGTCACCCACACTGCTGAGCGACTACCGTGAGTTGCTCGATCGAAATGATATCGACGCGGTTGTTATTGCCACGCCGGTTGATCTGCACAAGGAAATGGCAGTAGCGACGCTAGAGTCCGGCCGTCACCTTTACCTTGAAAAACCGATGGGTCGCACCGCCGATGAGGTCCACGCCGTCGCCAAGGCCGCTCAGCAATCGCGCGGTCAACTTCAGCTTGGATTCCAACTTCGCTATGACCCCCCGCGCCGCGCCGCCATCGAAGAAATCCATCGTGGCGGCATCGGCAAGGTCGCCTACATGCAGGGCAACCGCCATGGCCGCGATCTGCCGCGCGAGAAGACCTGGCTATTTGATGTCTCACGCTCGGGCAACATGATCGTCGAGCAAGCGGTACACATCATGGATCTCATGAATTGGGCGATGCAAACGCATCCCATTCGGGCCATGGGGTCGGGCGGAATCAACGTCTATCACGACCAGCCCATGGGTCGAACGACATTCGATAACTACGTCATCATTTACGAGTATCCAGGAGACGTCAGACTCTGTTTCACCCATCTTTTCATCGACCCGGCTGGCTTTACGGGCATCTCAGAAAAAATCTGGGGTACGGAATTCGCGATCGATCTACCCACCGGCACAAAGTACAAGCTGACGCAGCGCGGCGAAGAGCGCATGGATCCGGTCAAGCTATTTGACGGAGATCGCGGCGATATGACTCAATCCGCCGTCGACGCGTTCTTTGGTCACGTTCGTGACAACTCCGAGCCACTCAACAACGCCACATACGGAATGTACGCCACGCTAACGGCGATTATGGGCAGGATCGCAATGGACGAGAAGCGAATCGTCGAGTGGGACGACGTCGCGGCCTAGTGAACTGCGACCCTCACGTTCAACGAATCGAGCTACTGCCAGTAGTGCAGCCGGCGACCCTCGGAATCAGTAAACTCGCCGGTCGTGATCATGACCAAATCATAGATCCACCAGACACCCAGAAATCCACCCAACGTTATTGGGAACAATAACGCGGTTCCGATCTTCCCAACGTAAAAACGGTGTGCGCCGAGAGCCCCCAGAAACAAGCACAGCAGCAGCGCCGTGAGCCGGTTGAAGCCTGAAGGGTTTGCAACCACTCGACCCGCCGCGCCAATCTCCGCCCGTGGCACCTCACCCAGGCGCCAGCCACACCCGCCACAGAACGAGTCATCCGCGCCCATCGCCGCACCGCATTGCGGACAAAATAGCGAAGCCTCGGAACTCGTCGGGCTATCATCCGCAACCGTCGGCTCGGTCGCTTCGGAAGGAGTCTCGAACGCCTCGTCGGCCACTACGCCCTCGTCTTGCACCGTCTCAACCGACGTGGAAGCCCCGCCATCGGGGTTGAGCCCGGTCTGCTCGCCGTGATCATCGTATCTTTGCTCACTCATGCTGCCTGAATATACGCTCTCATGCCAAAAAAGTTCCCCGTCTCCGTTTCGTCACCTATGCTGGTAGACTACCGGCGCTAAGCGGGCAGCATGGTCCAGGGATCCCTTAAAAATCCGCACGCGGTTGTTGTTGGTGCGCTGACTGTTTTATTACTAGGCGCAGTCGCGGCGTCGCGCATCGCGACCGATATCCTGCCAATCTTCACTACGCCCGCGGTGCAGGTGCTGACCCTCTACCCCGGCATGCCGGCAGTGGTGATGGAAAAGGACATCACCAGCCGGCTTGAGCGTTGGACCGGCCAGTCTAATGGAATCGCGAGGCAAGAATCTCGCTCGATGAACGGCGTATCGATCGTTCGCGATTACTTCCGGCCCGACATCGATGCCAATACCGCGATGTCGCAAGTGTCCTCGCTCGCGATTGCCGACATGTACTACCTCCCTCCCGGCACAGTGCCGCCGATGATCATGCCGTTCGACCCGACGGCCAGCCGCCCGCTCTGCTTGGTCAGCGTCAGCAGCGAGACATTCGACGAAACGCAGCTTTACGATATTGCATATTTTGAGCTTCGAAACCGATTGCAGGGGATCACGGGCGTTATAGCCCCGGCGGTTTATGGCGGTCGCATTCGCCGCATCCTCGCCTACGTCGACCGTGACAAACTTACCGCGCGCAACCTTTCGCCGATGGACGTGGTTCGCACGCTAAAGAACTTCAACACATTCATTCCGACCGGCAACGCTAAGATCGGCCCGTTCGACTATCAAATCAACGCCAACGGCATGGTACGCGATGTCGAAGAGATGAATCGCTTCCCAATTCGCATCGGCAAGGGTGGCGCCCCGATTAGCATTCGCGATGTCGGAGAGGTGGAAGACACGGCGCAGATCCAGTCGAACATTGTTCGAGTCAACGGCCGGCGACAGGTTTACATCCCGATCTATCGGCAACCGGGCGCGAACACGATCGCCGTCGTCGACGGCATTAAAGAAACTCTGTCTACGATCTTGGAGCGTCTCCCTAGAGGAGTGAAACTCGACGTCGTTCTCGATCAGTCGATCTACGTGCGCAAGGCGATTAGCAGCCTGCAACGCGAGGCCGCGCTGGGAGCCGTGCTGGCCGGCCTGATGATCTGGATGTTTATAGGGAGCCTGCGCTCGACCGGCGTCATCATGCTTTCGATTCCGCTCTCGGTCACTGCCGCGATCGCCTGTTTGTACTTCACCGGTGACACTCTAAACGCCATGACGCTGGGAGGTCTAGCACTGGCTGTGGGTCGCCTGGTCGATGACTCGATCGTCGTCCTTGAAAACACCCATCGCCACCTCGACATGGGAAAGTCTCCAATCGAAGCGGCCCGCGCCGGTGCGGCTGAAGTGCGGATTCCGATCCTCGTAGCAACCGTCGTAACCATCGTCGTGTTTGCGCCGGTAGTATTCTTGACGGGCATCGGGAAGTTCTTGTTCACACCGCTGGCTATGAGTGTCACTTTCGCGATGCTGGCGTCGTACGTTGTCGCGCTCACCGTGGTGCCCGCCTACTGTACCCGGTTCTTGCGCGCGGGTTCCCTGCGTGAGGGCGGGTTTGAGCGCATGCAGGCGGGCTACATTCGATTGCTAAGCGCTGCTATGCGCGGCCGAGTACCGACGTTGCTGGTCGTCGCGATAATCGTCGCGCTGTCCGTGCCGCTGTACTGGAACATCGGACAAGAACTCTTCCCTCAGCTTGACACCGGCGAGTTTTCGATCCAAGTCAGAGTAGCGTCGGGTACCCGCATCGAAAAAACTGAAGAGCAGGTCGCGGCGGTTGAAAAGGTTGTGACCGAGGCCATCGGCGCGGACCTCGATTTGCTAATCTCCAACACCGGCGTGCTCTACGACTGGCCGGCAGCCTACACGCGCAACGCGGGCCCGATGGATTCGACGTTCATGGTCCAACTGACGCCCGAGCATTCGACGCCGTCATTCGATCACGTCCGAGCGCTGCGTTCTTCGCTTGCTGAGCGGTTTCCCCTGCTCGACTTTTCGTTCGAGACCGGCGGGATGATTAGCTCCGCGATCAACTTCGGCTTGCCCTCGCCGATCAATGTCCAGATTCAAGGCAACGATCTGGCGAAAGCCGCCGAGCTTGCCCGCGAGGTGCGTGGTGTGATCCAGGCGGTGCCGGGAACCGTCGATGTCCGCATCCAGCAGAAGCTTGACTACCCCCAACTTTCGATCGATCTCGACCGCGAGAAAGCCGCGCTGTTGGGAATCAACGCCGACGAGGCGGTGAAGAACATCGTCGCCAGTTTGAACTCAAGCGTGAACTTCGACCCGGCCTTCTGGATCGATGAACGCAACGGCAATCACTATTTCGTAGGTGCGCAATATCGCGAAGAAGACATCTCCTCGATCGACTCAATATTGGACATTCCGATTACGTCGCCAAATCAAGCGCCTACGGCCATGCTGACGTCGAGCGGATCGCGAGCTGCCCCACGCCCCGAAACGTCAATGGAGAGCGCGCCGGTACTACTGCGAAACATCGCTACCATTCGCCGCACGACCGCGCCTACCGAGGTGACGCATGTCAATATCAGCCGAGTGACCGATGTGTATGCGAATGTTGACGGCCGTGACGTGGGCGGTGTCGCCGCCGACATCGAGCGAGGCCTGGCCCAGATTGCAACCCCCGAGGGCTACTCGATCACGCTGCGCGGCGAAACCGAGTCGATGGCGGAATCGTTCGGCGGACTCACCCTAGGTTTCGCTTTAGCGGTAGTCTTGGTCTACTTCGTGATGGTGGCGCTGTTTCGCAGTTTTCTTGACCCCTTCATCGTGATGTTGTCGGTGCCCCTCGGCTTGGTTGGCGTGCTTTGGATTCTGTGGGCAACCGGCACAACTCTCAACATTCAGTCATTTATGGGCACTATTTTCATGATTGGCATCGCCGCCTCGACTTCAACACTGTTGGTTGAATTTGCCAACCGCCTGCGCTCCGAAGGCATGAGCGCCCACGACGCGGCGCTCGAGTCGGCACGCGTCCGGCTGCGCCCGATTCTGATGACTACCGGGACGGCGCTCTTAGCGCTTATGCCGCCGGCACTCAACGCCGCCGAGCCAATCATGCCATTGGCGAGGGCCGTAATCGGGGGCCTAACCACGTCGACCATCCTGACTCTGATCGTCGTCCCGCTGTTGTACCGGGAATTCAAGAAGTGATGACCTCCCCGCGACTGAGCCCCATGAATCCATTCCAGAATCCCCACCGCCGAGAACGGCATGTATTCGTCGTCGTGCTTTCGAGCCTACTTATGGCCGCAGCCTGCGGAACATCTCCGGGAACGCAAGAGCCGTCGACTGCCGACACAACCGTTCGAGTAACTGTCGTAATGCCCAAAGTCGAGACGCTGGCGGAATCGATCACGTTGTCGGGCGCAGTCGTGGCGGAAGAGCAAGTCACGGTTTACACCAAGGTCACCGGTTATCTCGAAACTCTAAACGTCGATCTCGGCGACCGCGTCCGCAAGGGTCAGCAACTGGCAACCATCGAAGTGCCTGAAATGGCCGCCTCACTCGAAGAGAAGAAGGCTGCGCTGATCGAAGCCGAGGCCGCGGTCGAAGAGGCGAAAGCACAGGTGGGTCAGCACTCGGCCGATTTGGATTTCCGCCGCGCGACTTTCAAGCGGCTAGCCGGAATCCGCGAGCGAGACAAAGACGTGTTAGCGCAGCAAGACGTCGACCAGGCAGCAGCCGGCGTCGCCATGACCGAGAGCCATCTACGCTCCGCTCAGGCCAAAGTGCGCGTCGCCGATGCTGCTGTCGCAAGCCGCCGCGCCGCGCTCGCGACGATGAATCGCCTAGCCGAGTACACCTCGATCTCCGCCCCAATAAGCGGCGTCGTAACGGAACGTTTCGTCGACCCCGGGGCCCTAATTCAGGCCGCGTCTTCTTCACGAACACAAGCTGCACCGCTAGTCTCGCTGGCTCGTACTGATCGCGTTCGCGTGGTCGTCGACGTTCCCGAAACCGGCGCGGCGTTCGTAAACCGTGGTACTCCCGCGACGATCGAGATAGTCGGCACCGAGCCAGTCGATGGCAAGGTTGCCCGCACGTCGGGCGCGCTAAGCGCCGACACCAGGACTCTACGCGCCGAGTGTGACATCGCAAATTCTGGCGGCCGCTTGAAACCTGGAATGACCGCGCGAGTGACGCTTGAACTGCGCGAATTGAAAGATTCGATCACTGTTCCGGTCGAGGCCTTGCAAGGCGAGGGAGTCTACGTTGTCGAAGGCGGCAAGGCCGTCTTTCGCGACGTAACTGTCGGCTTGCAAGTGGGCGATCGAGTTCGCATCACGACCGGACTTTCTACGAATGATTCCGTCGTGGTTAGCGCGTCCGCCCCGCTGGCAAACAACATGCCCGTCAAGAATGCGCCCTAGCAAAGCACCCGAGATGAAACTGATAACCGCCGCGTTGCTGCTTGCCGCCACCACATGGGCGACGAGTCTCGAAGACGCCCGCCAGGCGGCTCTTGAGAATCATCCGTCGCTTGGCACTGCGCGCTCTGCTGTGGACGCAGCCGAGGCTCGGCTACGAACGGCACGGGCCGGGCGCATGCCGCAACTAGGTTTTAGCGGTATTTCAAAGGCTGGCTTGTCCGGCGCGATGAACGGACTCAATCCGATCGGGATCGCCAATTCGCCGTTCTTTCGAAACTTCGCGACCGGTGCCCACGTGAGCCATCCCGGCCTCGATTTTGGTCGAACGAAGTCGAGCATCGCGATTGAGCAAGAACGTCTGGCCGCCGCCGAGGCCGACTTGGGTGCGACCCAGGCCGAAGTGCTGCTGCGAGTTGAGAAAGCTTTCTATGATTCGTTGCGTAGTCGTGCCGAACTTAAGGCCGTGCGGCAATCCGTCGAAAGTCGCGAACTTACCGCCCGCCAAGCGAAGGCATTCTATGAGGGCGAGATGCGCTCGAAGATCGAGTTCGGAATGACGCAAACGAGGCTAGCCGCCATTCGGGCCGACCTAGTAGACGCAGCCGAGACGATGAATATGGCGAACGCGCAACTGGCCTACGCGATGGGAGTTTCGCCCGAAAGTATCGGGCCGCTCGAGGAGCCAGAGCCCCCGGCTGTAGAGACAGGCGACCTCGACGCACTGATCACTCGCGCCTATGATCAACGCCCCGACGTTCTCTCACTGACGGCTCATCGCGACGCTGCCGCTGCAGTCGTCAATCTCGCCAAGGCCCAACGAAAACCGTGGCTTCGAGTTTTTTTCACAGGCGGTTGGGCGAGGTTCAATCCGCTGCAATTGAGCAGTCTCGCCGCAATTGGCGCCGGCCTGTCGATGCCGCTACTAACCTTTGGCCGGCTCGAAGGAGAGGTCGAAGAAGCGCAGGCGCTGCTGGCGCAATCGGAACTGCGCCTGGAAGAACTGCGCCAGTTAGTCGCGCTCGAAACTCGCATCTCCTATTTCGCAGTCCAAGCGGCGAGCCAAAAACTTCCTCTTCGCGACCAACAAGCGGAGTTGGCCGGCGAGGCGGTCCGTCTAGCCCGCGCGCGTTATCGCGAACAGTTGGGCAGCCTAGTTGAGCTCGCTCAAGCAGAAAGCGAGCAAGAGACCGCCCAGGCCGCCGCCGCCGCAACAAGCTACGAGTTGCAAGCAGCGCTGGCCGAGCTGCGCTTCGCAACCGGCGAGATCCATTAAGCGGCATTCGCACGGGATCACGCCCACGGCACCACGTCCGCTCGTGAACCTTACGCCACTCCCGTCCCACCCCATTTCGTTCCCCACGAGCCGAGCGTCTGTTACTCTCGTGCTGTGAAATTATCGATGCAACATTTATTCCTCTTCGTTGTCTTTGCCCTCGGTCTCAACGCCGCTCAGCCCAACATCGTCCTCATCCTGACCGACGACCAAGGCTGGAACGATGTCAGCTATCACGGCGGAGAAATCCCCACACCCAACATCGATCGCATTGCCAACGAGGGCGTTAAGCTCGAACGCTACTACGCCTGCCCAGTCTGCAGCCCCACGCGCGCGGGCTTGATGACCGGACGATACGCGATTCGCTTCGGCATGCAGCGAGCAGTTTGCCGCCCGTTCCTCGAACTTGGTGTGCCGCCCTCTGAGGAGATGCTGCCCGAGATGCTCGCCCGCGCCGGCTACCGCAATCGCGGGATGGTCGGCAAATGGCATATCGGCCACGCCACTCGGAAGTATCATCCACTCAATCAAGGCTTCAAGTTTTTTCTAGGCCACTACAACGGAAACATAGACTACTTCACTCACCTTCGCGAAGGCGAACTCGATTGGCACAGCGGATTTGAGCCCAACTCCGACGAAGGCTATTCGACGGATCTCATCGCGGACGCGTCGGTTGACTACATCAAGCGCCACGCCGGCGACGGGCCGTTTTTCCTCTACGTGCCCTTCAACGCGCCACACGCCCCTTTCCAAGTTCCAGAGAAATGGCTGCCTCCTTTCGCAAACGTTAAGGACGACCGGCGCCGCGTTTACATGGCCATGGTTGCCGCGCTCGATGATGCCATCGGCCGAATCCTCGACGTGATCGATTCGAAGGGAATCGCCGCCGACACTCTTGTGTGGTTCGCAAGCGACAACGGCGGCCAGGTCGCCGCGGATAACTCGCCGCTGCGCGCCGGCAAGGGCACAGTCTACGAGGGCGGCACGCGCGTCGTTTCCGCCCTACGCTGGCCCAACGGTGTGGCCGGCAACGGTCGCGAAGTCAGCGGCACGATGAGCTACCTCGACATCTGGCCGACGCTACGCCGTGTTGCCGGCTTGGGCGCAGGAGGCGGTCCCGGCGAACCACTCGACGGCAGCGACATGTTCGATGTAATTGCCGGCACGGCCAAGCCCGAACCGCGCGAATTTTTCTCGTTCTACGACCGTTATGGAAGTGAGTCGCTCGCTGTGATCGACGGCGACTGGAAGATCGTACGCCAAGGGCCCCCGATCTTAGGAGTCAATCCAGACGACGCCCCACCCGACTACTACCAGTCCAACCGCCCGGCCGCCGAAGTTCCAACCATCGAGCTTTTCAACATTCGTGACGATCCCAATGAAGAACGAGATCTCGCCGAGCAAGAGCCCACGCGTGTCACTCGGATGCTCGAAAAGCTAAAGGAGTTCCGCTCGATTCGCAAAGAAGGGGGCGTGCCTCCCATGGGTGGCCCCAATCCACCGGATTGGATAGCGCCGAAACAGTGGACGATGGCGGTGGAGTAGGCGCTGACCACCCGTACCGGGGTTTTGAAATATTTTTCGACCTGAAAACTCAACAACTTAGCCGTTTTGAGTTCCCGCCAGACCCCTAAAAACTTGACACGGGGGTGTAGTGTTGAAACAGGTTCCTAAGGGCGTGCAAAGTACAAGCACAGATGCCTATGGAGTTTGCCTGGCTTAAGCGAAAGATGAGACCATCCATCCGGCCCCATGAAAGTGTGGTCAAAAAAACGAGGTTTCGGTCCTGGCTGTCCTCGGGGAAAAGAACAACCTAGCAACCCGGCGTTGCTGTCAACCAGCTTGCCCGCACAACGTCGCTGGTACACGGAGGTTTAGCAACTTGGGAGCTCCCATTTTATCGGTTTGTCGCGTTGAAACGAGCAGGCAAACCAACGGGCGGGGCAGTCTAATCTAGGCTGTCCCGTCTAACTTACAGCATAACCGGGGCGGGACTGCATCACGGGGCGGGACTGTCCCATGAGACAACGCAATCTAAACCGCGAAATCGAACCCACGTGTGGACTGTCCCATCCCAGCGAAGGAACGCACGAACCACCGCCATTCGCGAGCCCAAGAACCCAATCACCAAGCCTCGAGGCCATCTTCAAACAGCCGAGCCAAATCTTCAATCGAAGCCGGCCTCGGCGACAACTTAGTAACCCGATGCTGTGGCAAAGTACCCTCTGCCAATGCGGGAATATCCGCCGTCGTATACCCTAGCGCCGACAGTCCATTGGGTACGCCCAGCTCCCTCATAAACTCTGTGATCCGTCCGGCAAGCACCTCGCCGGCGCCCTCGTCCGGCACACCCGAAACGTCAGCGCCCAACGCCGCCGCTGCTTCCAGATGCCGCCTCGGCGAAACTCCCGCGGTGAATCGAAAAGTCGCGGGCGCGTTCAATATCACCGACGTCCCATGCGGAACCATTGGGTGATCCGTGGGATAGCCCTCCTGCCGAAACTCGCGCACCATCCCTGACACCGGATACGACATTCCGTGCGGCAGATGGACCCCCGCGTTACCGAATCCAACACCGGCATAAGCGGCTGCCAGCAGCATCATGCCGCGCGCCTCGTCGTCGGAAGTGTTCGCAACGGCGCGAGGCAAATACTCGCGAACCATCCGTAAAGCCTGCAACGCCCATATATCGCTAATCGGGTTCGACCCTTGGTAGGCGGGGCGCAAAATCGGCCGCTCCGGAGCCTCGCGCTCACGATAGGGCAGCGCGGTGTACGACTCGATTGCATGCGACAGCACATCAAGACCTGTCGAAGCTGCCACCGCGGCCGGCAGCGTAACAGTGTTGTCGGGATCTAATAACCCCAGCGTCGGCTTCAAATTACGATGCGCGATGCCGGTCTTTGCGTGCATCGCAACGTAATCGAAAATCGCTACACCGGTAGTCTCACTGCCTGTTCCCGCCGTCGTTGGGACCGCAAACAACGGCTTTAACGGACCCGGAACTGGCCGCCCTTTTCCGATCGGCGGATTGACGTATTCAAAAAACTCGGCCGGATAGGTCGAGTACAAATTCGCGGCCTTAGCGGTATCAATCGTCGAACCGCCACCAACCGCGACGAAGGCCTCGGGCTCGATGTCGATCGCCTTCTGTATAGCCGTGCGAAAAGAGGAGTCTGTCGGTTCCACTGAGACGTCGTTGTAGAACTCAACCTCAATCCCGGCATCGTCTAGTGCCGAGCGAGCGGTTGCGACCGCCGGTAGTTCGGTCAAAAATCGATCGGTCAGCAGCATCACTTTCTTGATGCCGCGATCGGCAAGTTCCATGCCCAACTCGCGCGTCACGCCCGCGCCGAATCGGATGTTCGAAGTCGCTAGCTCAACCGCATATTCGTTCGCCATTACTCTCCTCTAGTCAAAGCTGCTCGACAGGCCGCGAGGTCGAATCGATGTCGAAATAATTCTTGGCGACCAAGCATCGCCACCGGAATTTCAGTGCCGTAGCGTTCGGCCAATTGAGGGTCTGAGTCGACATCGAGTTCCTCAATTGCGACCTCCGGAAATGCAGCGGCAAACGCAAGCTTCGCGTCATCACAAAGATGGCAACCCGGCCGCGAATAGAAAGTGATCGTTCGCATTGGTGACTGTTGACGACTTAGCTTCGAGCCGCTCGCTCACCCGCGAGATTCTAACAACCAACTCCCCATCATCTCTAGTTAAAAAAGATAAATTCGTTAGTGCCCAGCAGGACGTGCGCGAACTCCACCCAGCCGTCACGCTGAGCGTCACCAACGGTCGCCCGTACATACTGCAAAGCCAAATCAATCTCCTCCGCTGACGGCTCACGCAGCAGCGCCCGTCGGTAGAGCGCCCGCACTTTCTCGCCGGAACCCGGCACGCTGTCAACCTGTGCCGCCAACTTCGCAGCCTGCGTTCGCATCCACGAGCTGTTGATAACGAAAAGCTGTTGCAGCGGCGTTGTCGTTTCTTGGCGCTTGGGCGTGTGCTGCTTCGCATCTGGGAAGTCATAGAGCTCAAGTATTGGGTGCAACCTGCCGCGGCTAATTTCCGAGTACACCGTGCGGCGCGCCTCGGTCTCTTTCTCTATGTCAGTCGAAGGTCCACCCATCCAAAGCTCAAGTTCGCCAGACGTCTGCAAGATCGCGTCGCGCCAAGCCTCGATATCTAAACGCCGCGGCGAGAACCGCCACAGCACCTGATTGGTCGGGTCGGCCCGGAACGCAGCATCGCGCCGCGCGGCGGCCTGGCGGTAAGTCGCCGACCGCAAAATCTCGCGATGCAACCACTTTAACGACCAGCCATTGGCAACAAACCGCGCCGCCAAATCATCGAGCAACTGCGGGTGCGTCGGCGCCTGACCCTGAGTGCCAAAATCCGACGGCGTGCGCACCAGATGCTCGCCAAAGTGCCAGCCCCATACACGGTTGACCCACACTCGGGCGGTTAGCTGAGCCGCCTGGCCGACAATCTTGTCTGCCAATTCTAATCTTCCGGAACCCTTACGAAACGGTTGGGGCTCGCCCTCTTCGAGCACAGTTAAAAAGCGGCGGGGAACGATCTCACCCGTGTTAGCTACGTTGCCCCGGATAAAAATCGGCAGGTCGCGAGCCTCTCCCGGGCGCAGATCAAACCAAGTCACCGTCGGGGTTCGGCCATCGACCCAGACGCCCCAATCGACCACTGCGTGAGTCATCGGAGTGTCATCGTTTGCCAACTCTTTCTCAAGAGCTTCGAACTCCACCTTCATGGCGCGAATCCGCGGGTGAACGTCTTCAGCAATGGTGTCGAAGGCGTTCAGATTGCCGTACCCGCCCTTGAGCCGGTATAGCCGCTCGTGTTTGCGCACCAGTTTTTCGGCGGCTTCCGGCTCCATTTCGACGATCGGCCGTTTCACGAGCCAGGTACTGGCGAACACGCCGGCGAGCGCATAGTAGTCCTTGTTAGTGATCGGGTCGAACTTGTGATCGTGGCAGCGCGCGCAGGCAACACTCAGCCCAAGGAGTCCACGCGAAACAGCATCGACGCGTTCGTCCCAGTCATCACTCGCTAGTGTCTCGATGACGTCGCGCGAAAGGCGACGGTCTTTGTGATACATCGGCGAGTTGCCAATGTAGCCAAGCGCGCGCATGTCGCTGGGCTCGAAATCAGGTAGTAGATCGGCGGCGAACTGCATCCGTATAAACTGGTTGTACGGAAGATCTTTGTTGATCGCTTCGATCACCCAATCGCGGTAACGCCAAGCAAACGGATGCGGCTGATTCGTCGCCTCACGAGTCGGGTGATCCTCTGCCCAGCGCGCCACGTCAAGCCAGTAGCGGCCCCAGCGTTCGCCGTAGCGCGGTGATGCCAGCAAGCGCTCGATTAGCTCGTCGTATGCTTCCGCCGAGTCATCCGCGACGAACGCCTCAACCTCCGCAAAGGTCGGCTTCAAGCCGATCAGGTCCAGATAAACTCGCCGAATGAGAGTGCGTTTGTCCGCCTCATTTGAGGGCTCGAGCCCATTCTCTTCAAGCTTGGCGAGAACGAACGCGTCGATCTTTCGACGTGACCAACCAAGCCGCTTTGTGGCCGGGGCAAGCTGCTCGCGGAGTGGCTGAAAGGCCCACCAGCGCCGGCCTTCTTCGATTGGTGTGCCGGGGCCGCCGGCTTGCGCCGTCTGCTCTTTGCGCTCCTCGTCCCGCGGGTCGCTCGCGCCCTCTGCTATCCATTGGCGGAAATTTTCTATGACCTGGTTCGACAATTTGCCCGTTGGCGGCATTTTTAGCGACGGGTCCAAGTAATGCAGCGCTTTGATGATCAGACTCTTCTCGGGCTCGCCCTCAACCAGCGCCGGACCGCTCGCACCACCGCGCAACACGGCGTCGCGCGAATCCAGTCGCAATCCACCCATCGGCTGCTCAAGCGCGGACGAGTGACAGACCAGGCAGCTCTCTTCGAGCACCGGTCGAATCTTTTTTTCGAAGAACTCGATTTTCGCGTCTTGCGCCGACAGCCCGATCGCGACGCAAAGCGCGGCGCCCACTACGGCGGCCACACGCCACGTCAAGCTATTAGCTCCTTGAGGACCCGCCCGTTTACGTCAGTCAATCGAAAGTCTCGGCCCGCATAGCGGTAGGTTAGGCGCTCGTGATCGAAACCAAGCAAGTGCAAAATCGTCGCATGCAAGTCATGGATGTCGACGCGGTCTTCGACCGCCTGGAATCCAAATTCATCGGTAGCGCCGTGGCAGACGCCCGGCTTCATTCCGCCACCGGCCAACCACATCGTGAATCCGTACGGATTATGGTCGCGGCCGTCGCCCGCCTCTGATACCGGCGTGCGGCCAAATTCGCCGCCCCAAACCACTAACGTTTCGTCGAGCAAGCCGTTCCTCTTCAGGTCGCGCACCAGGGCCGCCGCGCCTTGGTCCATCGCAGGGCAACGCTCACGTAAGGCCTTGTTGATGTCCACATGGTCGTCCCATGGCTGACCGGGCCCCGAGAACAGATGCACGTAGCGCACACCGCGCTCGACTAATCGCCGCGCCAAAAGGCAGCCGTTCCCAAACGGCGTGTCGCCGTACTCCTGGCGAATCTTCGCTGACTCCTTGCGAACGTCGAACGCGTCCATCGCCTCAAACTGCATGCGGTACGCGGTCTCCATCGCGGTGATACGCGACTCGAGAAACGCATCAGGACCGGTAGAAGCCAGATGCCCCGTGTTGAGCGCTTTCAGCAAGTCGAGCTGTTGGCGCTGCGCCGTCCCGTCGAGCGAGTCATTGGTCAGGTAACGGATCATTTTTTTTGGATCCGTCTCGGTGTGGTTGAAATGTGTGCCCTGGTGTTCGGCCGGTAGAAACCCCGAGCGCCAAAGCGACTTTCGATTCGCTGAATCACACAAGGCCACGAACCCAGGCAGATTCTGATTCTCCGAGCCCAAACCGTACGAAACCCAAGAGCCAAGTGTCGGGCGCGTCGATGCGATGTTGCCCGAGTGAATCAAATTTCGCGCCGGTGTATGGGTCGGATTAAATGTGAACATCGATCGGATTACGCACAGGTCATCCACCGAATTCGCGATATTCGGCAACAGTTCACTGACCTCGGTGCCGCTTTGCCCGTGCGCCGCGAACTGGAATGGCGAGGGCAGCAGCCCGCCGGTCATGCGCTCGGTTCTAAGATCGACGTTTTCCGGGCGCTGACCCTCGTACTTCAACAAAGCCGGCTTCGGGTCGAGCAGATCAACCTGCGACGGCCCGCCTGTCATAAATAAGAAAATTACATGCTTGGCCTTCGGCGCGAAGTGCGGCCCAAGAGGAGCTGCCGAGGCCTGCGATTGGAGCATCTCGGCCAAGCCCAGAGCCCCAAACCCGCCGCATAGCGACTCCACGAACGATCGTCGGCTGAGGGGTTTTTGCTCAGGTTGATAATGCAACGCATGCTTTCCTTCCGAAAGCAACTTGATTGTATCTCGACACGGCGACCCGCCGACCCCTTGCGGCGTCGCGGTCTGTTCGCCACACTGAAAGCGTTACCGAGCGTCATTCCGGCGGTACGTCGTTGTCGCAATTTTCATGGCCACTACCACCGAACCGCTTCCCGCCTCGACCGCTTTCGACTTCGGCGAGCCCATGCCCAACGCCGTAGGCCGCAACGCGCTCGTATCCCACGATGACTGTGTAGTCCACCTAGACGAGCGCTCCGCGGACACGCTGCTTTGGTACGGCGAGGATCTAATCCGCGTCAAGCTTCCCACTGGAACTCGTGTCATCTATCCCAAGCCGCCAATTCCCGGCCTCGCCGATCGCGACGCGGCAATCCGCTACGCGGTAGCTCACCCCGAACAGGCTGAACCGCTGGCGTCGCAGCTTCGCGCTGGAATGAAAGTCACCATCGCGATCGACGACATCTCGCTGCCACTCCCTAAGATGATGAAGCCCGACATCCGCCAGTCGGTGCTCAAAATCCTATTCGAGAATTTAGCCGCCGCCGGCGTCAGTGACGTCGACATTATAATCGCCACCTCGTTCCACCGGCGCATGGAACCCTTTGAAATTCGCTGGGTAGTCGGCGACCACATATTTAACACCTTCTACCCGAAACGGCTGTATTGCCACGATGGTGAAGATCCCGACGGCATCGTCGAACTAGGCGAGACCGAGCTTGGCGAGAAGGTGCGCATCAATCGTCGCGCCGCCGAATCCGACCTGCTGATCTATATCAATATCAACCTGGTCCCGATGGACGGCGGCAATAAATCCGTCGGCGTCGGGCTGTGTGATTACGCCTCGCTGCAGGCGCACCACAATCCTGAAACGATTCGCGCTTCGAATTCTTACTTCGACCACACTAAGTCACCGCTGACCGACTCTTGCAACCGCATGGGCCGTATCGTCAACGAGAAGCTCAACGTCTTCCACATCGAAACGGTCGTCAACAATCAGATGTTCGACCCGCGGATGAAGTTTTTCACGAAGCCGGAAGACGAGTGGAATACGCTCGACAGAGTCTCCGCCAAAATCGCGCAAGTTGGCCTGAAAGTGCTACCGCGCAAGACCAAACGCGAGCTGCTATTCGCCATTCCCGCTCCCTATGAAATGATCGCGGTACACGCCGGAGCGACTGACGCGGTTCACGAAAAAACCCTTGCGTACACGTATCAGCAATATTGCGTACCGGTACAAGGGCAGTCCGATGTCGCCGTTTTTGGGGTTCCATTTATTAGCCCGTATAACGTCAACTCGGCGTTGAACCCGCTGCTCGTCCGTTGTCTCACGCTCGGCTATTTTTTCAATATGTATCGCGGCATGCCGATCTATAGGAAGGGCGGGGTGTGCATTCTGACGCATCCGCTGTATAACGAATTCAGCCCGAAGCATCACGCCGCCTATCAAGAATTTTTCCATCGCTGCTTGCCCGAAACGAACGACGCGTTGCAGCTTGAGCGCAAATACGAGGCGGAGTTTGCGCACAACGCCGAGTACCGCGATATGTATCGCAACGGCTACGCCTATCACGGAGTGCATCCTTTTTACATGTGGTACTGGGGAGAGAACGGCTGGCGGCATTCCGGCAAAGTAATCATCGTCGGAGCAGAGGACAAGACCGCGGCGAAAATAATGGGATGGGAGTGCGCCAATTCAATGAACGAGGCACTAGAGATGGCCAAGAGCTTTCTGGGCCACGAACCGACGGTCACCCACGTCCACATTCCGCCGATCAACATGGTCGACGTCTCGCCGTAACGATGAGCCGTCAAGCGCAATACGACTGACTCCGTGGCATCATTCCAAGCTTCAGACGCCCAACTCGGTCTTCGGTCGGAACTTCCGGCCGGTTGGGTAGAAGGCTATCGCGCCTGGTTACAGCGAAGCCACGATCTTTGGCAAGCAGAGCTTCCCGAGGAGGACTCGGTTGATCTGACCGATCTCGTGATGTGCGAGAAGCGATTAGCCGGCGCCGAGGAATCGCTGCTCGACGGGCCAGACGGGCTACGTCGGGCCAGCGAGTCAGCCTCTCGAGCACTCGAGTTTGCAATTAAGCATGGTGCGCCAGACCAGCTAATCAAGCGCGCGAAGAGCGAGATCGCCTCAGGCCAGGCTCGAACGCTCGAAACGTGGTTGCTCGGAGTGTCATGTGGGTCATTCGCGCACTCTCCGGAAGCCACGTATCGGGCCGCCCAGCTTGCCCTACGCCGTCTCGATCACGAGGCTGCGTTTGAACATTTTGAACGTGCGATTGAGCTTGATCCCGAGCGGTTGAAATACGTTGATTCCGCGGCTGAAGCGGCGATCTATTTGGAGCGAGACGACGACGCCGAGCGATTGCTGCTGCGGGCTTTGCAGTTGGAGCTGGCAACGCTGGGTGCCGCCTCACCGAGCGTTGGTCGTCGACTGAACGCATTGGCGTTTCTCTACATCCAGCACATGCGACTTGAAGATGCCCACGCCTGTCTGCTGCAAGCAACGAGGCTGCAAACCCGAAGCTTGGGCACCGAAACCTACGCGACGCTCCGAAACAGAGCACTGCTTTGTCAGCTGAGGGGTATGCGCCAAGAAGCCGCGATTGCGCTACAGCGTGCCGAGGCTGTAGCCTCGCAAGAGAGAAACTACCGAGCTCTGATAGACAAGTGGACTCGACGCCACGGCGAGGAGCACCCTCAGGTTGCCCGCACATACGCGCTACTCGCGGCCTACTACCGGCGACAAGGGCGGCTCGACGACGCGGGGGAAAACTACGCCCGGGCCGTTGACCTAATAGCTCAGGGTGCCGCCCCAAAGCGCCAGCTAGAAAATGTTCTTGAGGAGTGGGCACAGCTCAGACGGGACCAAGGCGAACCCGAGCTTGCCGATTTAACGACTGCGAGTGCTATTCGGCCGGCGACGTCAAGCGATACCCGAAGCTGGTTTACACGGTTCGCTGAGTGGGTCAACGGCTAGCACGCATTTCGGCGAAAGTTGGGTGCTGCTATGCGTGCTTTAGTTCGCGATGCCATTTCACAAACTCGTGACGATCGTGAGCAGCTCGTCTGACTCGTCGACTTCGAGTTCAATTTCCAAAGCGTAGATCGGTTTCACGAATCGCTGGGCGGAGTCGATGTTCATTAGATCTTTTGCTGTTGTCACTACGGCAGCGGCGCCGGCTACAGTTGCAACCTTGTTGATGCGGTCGATGTCCGAGTTGGTGTAGCGGTGGTGATCTTTGAATTGCGTGCGACTGGCGACCTCGTAGTTTAGACCGCTGAGCTGCTGCCAAAATGCCCCGGGGTTGCCAATGCCGCAAAACGCCACAAGGGGCATATCACGTAGGTGTTCGAGCGGGAATCGCTGCTGAGCGTCAGCGCTGGTTAGGTGCGACGCCTTCGTTCTCGAACGGAATACTGGCACTGATTTGTTCCATCGACGGATGCCCGCGACAAGTCGACTGTAGTCTCGTTCGGGTTTCGTTCGCGTAAGAAGAATGACGTCGGCGCGTTTCAGACCCGACAGAGGTTCGCGAAGTCGCCCTAGAGGAAGTACGTTTTCATAAATCAGCGGCTGCGTCGTGTCGATGAGCACGATGTCCAAATCGCGAGCCAAACTCCAATGCTGAAACCCATCGTCCAGGATAAATAGATCGCTGTCAGATTTCGATTCAATCGCGGAACCGACCGTGTAGCGGTCAGCCCCGATACCGAGGATCGTCGTTGGGGCCGAAGATCGAAAGCGTCTCGCCAACAGCGCCGGCTCGTCCCCGATCTTGCGTGAATCAATGTCTTGCCCCGGCTCGACAATTTCAATCGCGGGGGCGCTGTCGCGCCCGTAGCCTCGTGTGAGCACGGCGGGTTTTCGATTCGCTTGCGTAAGTTGTTCAACGAGCCAGGCGACGGTGGGAGTCTTGCCGACCCCGCCCACGGTCAAGTTGCCGACGCAGATGACAGGCGATCTGAGTTTCTTTCTGGCCAAAAGGCCTAGAGCGTACATGCTGCGATGTAGGCGGCTGGCGAGGCTCCAGAGCGCGGCGAAGGGTCGTAGCGCGAGCGAGCGAATGTAGGTCGGCGGACGACGGAGCAAAGCCCGATGAAAAAGCTTCTCTGCCTCGTCGACGCAAGTTTTCGTCGCACCACGCTTTGACGCGGCGAGTTGCCGGCCGTTCTCGCCAAGAGTCGCGCGCTCCCGCGGGTTGCTGAGCAAGCGCTTCAACGCTGTGCTCAACTGATCCGCGGAGTCGACTTGCAACAGGCCGCCGACCTCAAGCAAATCATCCGTGATCTGGCGGAAATTCTGCATGCTGGGACCGACGATCACCGGCAGGCCACTTACCGCCGGCTCAAGAACGTTGTGGCCACCCCAACCGTTGAGTGAGCCGCCCACAAAGACGACATCGGCGTGGGAGTAGAGCGCGGCGAGTTCACCAAGACTGTCGAGCAGCAGTACGGCAGGCAGCGAGGGCACGGTCGCGGTCGGTAACATCGACCGTCGAACGACTGGAAATTGATCGAACGCTCGCTCGGCTTCGTCGAATCTCTGTGGGTGGCGAGGCGCAACGACGAATAGGCTTCGTCGGTGGGAGGAAGCAACATCACGGAAAGTCTGGGCGAGCAGCGCTTCTTCCCCTTCTCGAGTGCTGCCGGCAACCACGATCTTGTCGGGCGCCGCGTTTCTAAAGAAGAATTCAATATCTTGGGGAAGAGCAGCATTAGGGAGTTCGAAGTCGTACTTGAGGTTGCCGCCCACGCGGGTCTTTCTCTCAGGTGCGCCTGCGGCAATGAACCTTTCTCGGTCGGATTCGCTCTGGGTCAATATGGCGTCAGCTTCACGCAGTACAGGTTTGAAAAACCAATTCAGAGCGCGATAGCGCGGTGCCGATCGGTCGGACATGCGTCCGTTGATGAGCAGAACTTCGGCGCCGAAGCGTTTCGCCTGGAAGAAATAGTTGGGCCAAATTTCAGTTTCGGCAATGATCAGTACCCTTGGCCGTAGTGTTCGAAATACGCGCGCCACGCACCAGGGGAACTCCAGCGGAGCACTAAATACGCCCTCAACCAGCCCGGCGAGTTTCTCGTCGGCTAACTTCCGCCCTGTCGCAGTCGACGTGCTGACGTAAAGTGACGAGTCTGGAAACCGCCGGCGCAGCTGTTGGAGCACCGGGACGACCGAAAGAACCTCGCCGACCGAAACTGCATGTAACCAGATCGAGTCGACAGGTGTCTGATCCGATAGACTGCCCAGATAGCCGAGCCGTTCAGATAGACCGCGCCAGGGCTGCCCCTTCGCGCGGCTTCTTAACAACCAATAGGGAACCGCCACCGGCGCGAGCAGGATGGCGGCAACGTTGTAGAGAAAGAAAAACAAGCGACGATCGGCCGAGCTTCTTGAGTATTATGGCAACACAACTTAATCGATTTGTCTTGGGCCTTTCTCTATTGCTTGGTTCGGCGCTTATGGCCTCGGCGGCGGAGAGCAGCTTTAAGGCCAAGGCGGCGGGCCGCTATGCGGCGAATCAGTCGCAGGGCGACCTCGTCGTCGCGGTTAAGCCCTTCTATTCGGATAAAGATCAGAAGAGTGCCTTCGGCAAGGTTAGGCCGTACGAGCATGGCGTGATGCCGCTGTTGCTTGTGATCACGAATACTGGGCTGCAGCCCTACGAGTTGAAGAATCTCAAAGTACGCTTCATTACCGCTGATCGGGACGGGTTAGAGCCTATCACGGGCGATGAGCTTGCTTTTTTCAACCCAAAGGGCCATCAGCCAAAGACGCGAAAGATACCCGGCCTCCCCGGCCTCAATAGGACGCGTGTAAAGAGAGGTCCTCTCGCACGTTTTGAGATCACCGACAACGAATTCAAGGCACCCGTCTTAACACCCGAGAGCACTGCGAGTGGCTTTTTTTATTATTGGACAGGCACGGACGATCCGCTAGCCGACGCCACGGCATACATTTCGGGAATCGTCAATCTTGCAACCGGGCGAGAACTGTTCTACTTCGAAATTCCGCTGAACCGCTATCGCTAGCAGCCCGTGGTAAAAGTCACGCAGGCCTACGGGACTCTTACCACGGACTGCTAGCCCAACGCCCTCGTAGAGTCAATTGGTGCGGCGGGCCTCTCCGTCGGTGCCTCTCGGATAGTCGGCGCGGTCGAGCGGCGCTTAGCGGCACTAGAGTCGGCATTGACGGCGCGTTGCACGAGAACCGCGCTCCAGATTCCCAGCGCCATTACGGCTGCGAGCAGAACCATCCGGTTCTTGCGGGACCTCAGGGTGAATATAACTTGGTACATCTTGCTTCCAACCAATACCCAAGCAACTAGCGGGCCAACTGGGATATTCAAAGAGAATTTCGTTGCAGGTCAAGGTTTGTTACGTTGTGCGGGCCAAGAATGTTCAGCGGTTGGTCGCGTCAGACGAGCCTCAATCGTGTAGGTTTTACACAGCAATGTGTTCCGCCAGCCCGGCTATTTCCCCAGGCGGCGAGAGAAAGTGTGTGGGAGCCGCATCAATATGAGGCGTGCGACACTTGGCGCGCACAGGCGTACTTGACAGTACGTCGAGCACGCCAAGCGAGCGCAACGAAGTAGTGATGCGGCTAGCAAGTACTTTCACCGGCGGCTGGGGAAATAGCCGGGCTAGGAACTACTCGGCCTCGATCCGCGTCAACATAGGTTGATGTGGATAGGGGTTCGCGCTTGGTTCCTGGCACTGCTGTCGCTCGTAACGCTCTGGGGCCAAGGCGGTCCGCCCGGCGGCTCCGTTCGCGATTTGGTCGCGGCCGCCGACGATCCAAACGTTGTCTTCGCCGCGACCGATGCGGGTTTCTTTATCAGCTACACCGCCGGCCAGACCTGGGAGGAGGCGAATGGTGGCCTGCCGAGCTTTGACACCCAACGAGTAACGGGTAATAGCACGGTTCAGTTCGTCGCCTTGCGCGAAGACGGCGTCTACCGTTCTCGAAACGACGCGGCTTGGGAATTTGCGGGTGATGGACTGCAAGGCAACGATATTCTCTCGGTTGAGATGCTGCCCAGTGACCCGAATATTTTGTTCGCGGGCAGCATCACCGGTCAGATTTTCAAGAGCCTCAACGGTGGCGATGGCTGGGTCTCCGCTAGCGTCGGCCTTTTTGAGGGCGCGTACTTTGAAATTACGGCTTCGCCTACGAATCCGGACCTGTTGTTTGCGTCAAACCTAAGTGGTCAAGAAGTGCGTGGCACTCTTTTCCGCACGACAAACGGAGGCGAGAATTGGGAGGACGTGATCTCGGGCCCGCTAACTTTCGGGGGCGTCTCGTATTCGGTGTCGACTCCGGGAACGGTTTGGTTCGCCACTTCCAGCGGCCTGTTTGTTACAGGAAATAGCGGGGACAACTTTACCGGTCCTGCATTTCCCCAAGCGCAATTTCAAGACACTGCAGTTTCTCCGCTCGATTCCCAAATCGTTTTCGCAGCGACCAACGATGGGAATATCATCCGGACGGACGATGGCGGGCAAAATTGGGTGTCGGTTGCCGCGGGAATTCCGCGCGCGAGTGTCACCCGCGTCGAGCTGACCGAGAGCTACGCGCTGCTGGGCCTAAACGGCACAGGAGTATTTCGTTCAGACAACGGCGGTGCAAGCTGGGGCATCAGCTCGGCTGGTATGCACGGAGCCAATGTGATGGCGATCTCGGTCGATCCATCCACGTCGGCTAGCGTGTTGGCATCGACAGCCGGCGGCGGGATGTTCCAAACGGGCACGGGCGGAAAAATTTGGCGGGAATCTCGTGGGGAACTCAGAGCTTTTCAAGTTACGTCGATGCAGCACGATCCGGGCGACCCGAGCGTCGTGTATGGCGGAACGATCAATCCGTTTCTTCAAGGAGACGGATCGCTGTTTAAAAGCTCCGATGGCGGAGCAAATTGGGAGCCACTGTTCAGTCAGGTCGCGGTGTTCGACGTCGCTACACACCCCAGCGCCGCCGGTACGTTTTATGCCGGCATTTCGACCGATCAGTTTTTCGGGAGATCGGGACTGTTGCGGTCCGACGACGGCGGGGATTTGTTTGACGAGATTACCGGCGACTTTGGCGAGTTGAATTTTCTCGACGTTATAGAGATCGAGGTTGACCGCGCCGACCCTCGAAGAGTCTACGTGATCGCACGAAACCCGTTTTCGTTTCCACCCACCTACCAGTACGTCTGGACCGAGGACGAGGGCAGTCGCTGGTTCGGTTCAGGTGCCAGCTCGACGCCTTTGACGGCTATCTGGGTTGACCCCAACGATCGCAGTCGGGTTCTAATTGGCTCGACCATTGGCATGTTCCGCAGCACGGACGGAGGTGCGGGCTTTGACCTTGCGATTGATGGACTGCCGAGCGATGCCGCGCTGGCCGTGAATTCGATTGTGTCGGACCAGAACGCCAACGACGCGGTTTATATTTCGACCTCTGACGGAGTGTTTAAGAGCGAAAATCGCGGAGATAGCTGGGTTGCGGCGGACTCGGGTCTGGAGCCGTTCCTTGTAAGGCAGCTCGCGGTGGATCCTAACGAGGCCGGCCATCTATATGCGGCAACCTTCGTGGCGGGAGTTTTTAAGACAATCGATGGCGGCGCCAATTGGAATGCTACCGGCGGACTGGCGGCGCTGACATCGGCCGGCATCGTGAACGCCGCGACGTTTCAGGCGGGCGGAATCGCGCCCGGCGAGATCGTTTCGTTGTTCGTCCAGAATGCCGGCCCCGAGGCTGGTATATCGGCGACAGCGTTCGATCCGGAAACGGGTAAGCTTCGCACGACCCTCGCGGGAGTGCGCGTGTTCTTTGGTGATACCCCGGCACCTCTATTTTTCGTACGACGTGATCAGTTGAATGTCCAGGCGCCGTTTGAGATAGCGGGATTGGAATTGGTCGGCGTTCGCGTCGAATACGAAGGCGCTACGAGCGGCGTGGTTCCGGTAAGCGTGAGGGAGTCGGATCCGGGCCTGTTTGCGCCGGTACTCAATCAGGATTCAACGCTCAATAGTGAGGTCAACGCCGCGCAGCGTGGCAGCGTGGTGCAGATGTTTGCGACGGGGCAGGGAAGCGTTACACCCACTTTGATGACCGGCGCACCCGGCCCGGGCGTCGCGCCATTGCCGGTCGCGGATCTTCCGGTGAAGGTCTTTGTGAATGGGCAAGAAGCGACGGTCTTGTTTGCCGGAATGACTCCCGGCCTTGTTGGGGTGCTGCAAGTAAACGTCCAGCTACCGGTTGGTTTTACTGGAGTAGTGACGATTCGACTGGAGATCGCCGGTATCGAGTCGCCGACCACGACTACGGTGTTTGTGAATTAGCCGGCCGGGGTGACCTTGGGTTCGGTATCCGGGTGATTCGCACTGACGTCAGCATATTGGTGAGTCCAAGCGTTCAGCAGGCCACGGTTGTTTAGCTCCACCTTCGCGCGTGAAGTAATGTCGCTTTGCATCGCCGACTCAAATCGATGCTCGTGAACGTACGCCTTCACTCGCAGCCGCATGAACGGCCCGTCGCCGTACTGATCAGAGATGAGCGCAACCACTGGCTTCGTCGGAATCGTGAATGGCGATAGGTATGCCGCTTCACGCCCTATGTCGAGCGCGACGTCTGGGTCGCTGTCGGTAGGGAGAAAAATGTCGGTGACCACCTGGCAATCGGGAACTCCAGAGTTGGAATTATAGATGTGAGCGCTCAGGACGTCGGCATTGGGAATCGTGACCAGCGTATCGTCCGGCGTCGTAAGCTTCGTGCTGCGTAAGCCGATGTGGTTGATCTCGCCGTATGCGTCTCCGATTTTTACGCGGTCGCCAAGCTGATAGGGGCGATCCGTCAGGACGACGAGACCACCAATTAGATTCTTGATAAGGTCCTGTGCACCGAGTCCGACTGCCAGACCAAGCCCGGTCATCGCCGCGAAAAATGCATTCTGGTCGGGCACCACCAGCCGGACACTCGACACGGCGACGATGACCCAAATTGCCAGCCGCAAAATGGGCCGCAAGCGGTTGAAGAAGAAACGTGCTCTTGGTACGCGCTGAGTGAAAAAATCGAGTAGGCCACCGATCCAACTCAGCAACACCGCGGCTGCGATCAGCAAAAGGCCGGCAGCGACTATACCGGTCCATGAGATATTTGCTAGCACTCCATCCACGGTTTGCCCCTTTCCTTAGATCAGATTCTGGCCGTGCAGCGCCATGCGAACGAAGTTACCGGCCGCGGGCCGAACTCGGAAACCGCCGAAGCACGGGTCTTTTTGCAGAATTTCGCGATCAATTAGGTGGTCAAGCCGGCGCATGCTCTCGGACTCGGTCGTGCGAAAAACCGCGGCGTGTTCGGCAGCCGTGAGACTGCCATGTTGCAAGATCGCGTGCAGACTGAAGATGTCTTCGTGGTCGATCGCCCCTAGAAGTTGCGAATAGTTTGGAGGCACGGGATGCTTCATATAAAGTATGCCCGCCTCGGATCGCTCAATCTGCGCCTGCCAAAGTTCGAACGCCGAACGAAAAACTCCTCCGGATAGGCGGAATATCGAATCGAAGAAGACTTCGTCGGCGGAGTCTTCGAGGCCCGCGGCGCGTTTGAGTTTGTTTCGAGCACCGTGGTGGTCTGGCAGCTCAGAGAACTGCAGTCGCAACCCGGAAAAATTATGCCGCAATCGAATCGCGCTTTCGAGGTCACCGGCGTCAACCGCCATTGCGTTGACGCGATGCGAAAAACACTTTCCCATGCCGACCATCGCGTCGAGTAGATCGAACGCGACGACGTTGATACTCAGAATCCATAGCGTCGATTGGTAGGTGTCGCTCACGAGCGTCAGCAATTCGCGAATGCCGCCGAAGCCGCCGCTGTCGCGCAGGAAGCAGCGCTCGGTCTCCTCAAAAACAATGACGCGCTTGCGTTCAGTCAGTGCTTCGCGGAGGTCGGCGTCTGGCGAGAGGGATAGTCGAATTCGCAAGAAGCTCTTGAGTTCATCCGCGGTACGAATGCGAGTGTCGAAGTCTCCTCGCACAACCTCGCAGTCGGAGAAAATCTGAGCGATGCTGCAGTTCAGCAGGCTCGTTTTGCCGCTGCCGCGCTCGCCTGTCATCACGACGGCCACGGCGCGGCCGCGCTGCCAACGTTCGCGCGCTTCCTGGAGCGCTGATAGTTCGACGTCGCGGCCAACCAAGAAACGGGCGTCCTCGATCGGCTCCAGGCGGAAAAGCCGCTGATAAATCAGGGGTAGTTCTTTGCCGCGAAGGTCGACATTTAACTCTTCGCTGAGGTATTCCCGTCTTCGTACGCGCTCGACTTTGCGGTCGCGAGTGTACTCCCACCCGATTCCTGCCAGCAGTCGCCGATAGATCGCCTTTATACGATCTTCTCCCCACTCAGCGGTAAGCCGGCCAGTGCGGCGAAGTCCGTGAAGGGACCGGACGAAGCCTTGGCGAGCGGCGTGCCGGGCAATACCAAGCCTGCCCTGCTCGGCGACAAGATACGCATGCGAAAACGCCGCAGCCGCCGCAGCCGTCACATTCTGAGGGACGTCGGCGCTGAGGGCCCGCGTCGAATCCATTTGGTAGCGGACGGACGCCAGCAGATTCTCGACGACCTCAGCCGCCATTTGACTGCCCTGTTTGCTGTCCGACTCGGCGGTCTCTATGCCGAACGCGACGACCTCGCGAACTCGCTCGACTTCGACTAGAACTCCAGCGTGCCCCGCGGCGGCTTCGTTGGCAGCCGATGAGAATAAAGTTTCGCCAGCCTCCAATACCGATCTCTTGAAAAGTTGCTGGGCGTGCAGGCTTTTCCAGGGATCGCGCCAGCCCGGCAGAACCCCACGAGGCTCGCCGACTTCGATTGTTGCCGGCAAGTTCTGCTTAGCGCATTCGACGAGATCGCTAACCCAGTCGGAACAACGATTCTTTGCAGAGGTGACGCTGAGTTCCGGCCGCGGAAAGCTTGCGTCTGTCTTGCCGCTCCAATTCTCAAGCCAGTTTTCGACGGCGGTCAATTCGTCAAGCGCGGCCGAACGCTCCGACTCCATCGATGCCAGAGCGCCAAGATTGCGCCGTACGGTAGCGCGCCCGAGAGAGACAAATTGCGACTCGAGATCGAGCTGCGCGGAGACCGCTTGTCGCTGTCGCGACCAGTAGGCCGCGAACGGCAGCTGGCCAAGTGGAAGCTCCGCAGGCACGGCTTCGTGCGTGCGCCCCGCGAGCAGCGCGTGCTCAAGGCGCGCGCGGCAGTTCCCTCGCCACGACTCGAACCCCGCGAGGGCACGTTCGGCCGCGCGGCGATTAGCGGAGATCCGCCGCAGCCAACGGTCAGTCTGGCGGCGATAGGGCCCTGCTTCAAAGCGCGTACCTTCGAGCCGTTTCAACGCTTCCCGGCGAACTGTTTCCCACGGTTCAATCAGTGACAGACAGCCTTTGGCAAGCGCCAGCAGAAACTTGCCGTTCAGCGCCGCCAGGTCATCCGTTTGGTCCCGCAAGTGATGCACGAGGATGTCGCGCAACGGCATGGCTTTTTGATTGGATTGACGTTGCGCCAAGCGCGCGCGTAGCGAAGACTTCGCTTCGGATTCGAACGCCTGGATGAGCTCCCGGGGCGCGACCACGATCTCGCCGGGCGCTGCGCGAACCAGTTGCTCTAGGCTCGCTTGGTATTCATGCATCGCCTTGAGGGCGCGACGCTGAGGCCGCACTAGGCTGTAGTTCGAAACCGCTTGTTCCAGCAGTTCTTCGGCGGTCTCGTCGAACAGTTGAGCGAGCGCCTTGGGAGGATCTTCCGGCCAGTTCCAAGTGCGATCCGGCGGAAAGCGTTTTACTTGCTGCGAAACGACCTCGTTGAGATCTTGCCGGGCTGCGCGAAGCTCAGCGACGAGATGAGCCGACCGCGCCTCGTGATGAGTGACGATTTCTGACCAAATTCCGTTAATGTTGGCGTGGGCTGCATCAATCGACGGTCGTCGCCGACAATCGAAGTCGACGTACATATGGTAGTTTGCGACGCCCGTAGAGCGAAACGTCGGTTGTGCCGGGTGCGCTACTCTGGATCTCTTTGCGGCTAGGTTGCAAAAATTAGGGACTAATGCCTACCGAACACTCCGCCGGTTCCGGTCCTCGTAGTTGGAGCTGGTTAGTCCCTATCGCGACGGTTTTTATATCCAGCCTATGCATTATGGTTGTCGAGCTGGTTGCCGGTCGATTGATTGCGCGCCATGTCGGTAGTTCGCTTTATACCTGGACTTCGGTGATTGGAATTGTGCTTGCCGGGATCGCCGCCGGCAACTACATTGGCGGACGCATTGCCGATCGCTATCCGCCGAAACCTGCGTTGTCGTCATTGTTCCTGCTGGCATCCGCGACCTGCTTGCTGATTCCGCTACTGAACGACCGCGTCGGCGGGGCGGCGATTCTTCGCGAGATGGACTGGGCGACCCGCATCGCTTTCCACGTTTTCGCCGTGTTCTTTCTGCCTTCCACTTTGTTGGGGATGATCAGCCCTGTCGCGGCCAAAATGGCGATTGAAGTGAGCCGGCAGCTTGGCCGCGCGGTTGGAAGCATCTATTCCTGGGGCGCGGTCGGAAGCATTGTAGGAACGTTTCTGACCGGGTATTTTTTGATTGCCCAAATGGGCACGATCGCTGTGTTGTTGTCGGTCTCGGCGGTCTTGCTCGTAATGGCGATTGCATACGGCGCGTCAAGCCTGTTGCCTTGGGTCTGGAGCGGCGTACTGATTGCCTGCCTGATGGCGGCGATGGCTCCGTTCCAATGGGCACAGACCGCCGGCGGACGACTTGGTTTTCGAAGCTACAGCAGCGAGTACGTGTTGTTCGAAGAGGAGTCTCAGTACTCATACATCCGCGTTGAGGAAGAAGTCGGAGACCCGGGTCTGCGTTCAATGACGCTCGATTTCTTGGTCCATGCGTATGTCGACACGTTCAGCGACGACAATTTGCACTACGACTACGAGCGCATTTACGCCGGTGTAACGGAGGTCGCGGTCAACACGCTGCATCCCGCCGGCGATGCTCGCGCGTTGTTCCTCGGCGGAGGTGGGTTCGTTTACCCTCGCTGGTACATGCGGCGTTTCCCCTCGGGTTATGCCGAGGTTGCCGAGATTGACCCGGCGGTGACGCGAGCGGCATTCGAGACATTTGATCTTGAGGCCGATACCCCGATTCAGATTTTTAATTTGGATGCCCGCAATCACGTCGATGATTTGATTCATCGTGTCGATCGCGGCGAACAGTTCGAGAAGTTTGACTTAGTCTACGGCGATGCCTTTAGTCACTATTCGCCTCCCTTTCATTTAACGACCTACGAATTCAATGAAAAACTCCGCAGCCTGATGAGTGACGAGTCGGTGCTGCTCGCGAATGTTATTGATGTGTACCGTTCGGGGCTATTCCTGGGGGCAATGATCAATACGTTGGAGCGGTCATTTCCGTATGTCTACGCGTTTTGCACATCCCCGGGTGGGCCAAACGAAGACGATGAGCGGGATACGTTCGTCGTGGTGGCCTCGACGAAGCTTTTAGACCTCAAGGGCCTCGACTACGAAAAATATAGCGCCGGTCTGCTTGCACCCGAGCATATGGCGAAACTTCGGGACCGCTCGAAGGGTTTTGTGTTGACCGATGACTACGCGCCGGTGGATAATTTTCTGGCGCCGGTGATTCGCATGGCCGAGCGGGACTAGAGCATTTTTAGTTATGGCGTAGACCGCTCTTGAATGAAAAGCGGTGAAGCCGGCAATTTCTTGAGACTAGATTCCGCTGTCCGAAATCGGAGGCACGACTGTAAAGGAGTGCGGTGGCGAAGCAGCTTTCTGGAATGCGCTGAGTTGGGTCCTGCTGATTATTCCTCGACAGGACGCCACTCAACTTTCCCAGTTCACCCTTCGCCACCGCACTCCTTTACAGTCGTGCCTCCGATTTTCACGGCCTTGGTGCTGGGGCAAGCAGTCTATGCCGTTCCTTAATATGCTCTAGCCGTCTGTGGACATCCCCCGGTCTCGCGCCCTACGATAGTTTTGAAATGACTAGCTTCGAATGCACGATACAGCAAGGATGTATCGCCGACGAGCTTCGCCCCCAACTGGCTAAGGCGATTAGCGCGGCTTGCAGCGATGTCTTGGGGCCGGCGGCGCTTCCATTTGAAATGTCATGGGTAGAGGTGAAGAAGGGATTCGGGTTTCGCGGCGGAAAGCCGTCGACGACGTCGTCGGTTCGCGGACGAATACCGGATGGATGTGACCCCGAGACACGAGGTCGGCTGCTCAAGTCGATCGGCGAATTGTGGTGCCGTATTAGCGGGGCTTCCGAAGACGAATTGATGATTTCGGCTCGAGATCAAGATTGGGCCGGTTGAGGCGTTATTGGCTTGCTGGAGGTAAAGATATGCCGTTCTACCGTTGTTTAATTCCCGAGGGTTCGCTGACGTATCAGCAGCGCGAGAAGATCGCGACCGCGTTTACCGACGTGCATTGTGGGATCTCAGCCGCGCCTCGACATTTTGTCCAGGTCGTATTTCTCGAAGTTGGAGAAGACGCCGAGATCGCCGATTCGCACGGCCAAGGTTTTGTGAAGTACGACACTCCGTATTTTATTGCCGGTGGGAATCGCGGCGGCCGGCCCCCCGAGATGAAGCAGCGGATTTTGGCAGGGCTGCTGGATAACTTCTGCGAGATCGCCGGCATTTCGCCGGACCAGATTAGCGGCAAAATTAGCGAGGCCCCGGCTTCGTGGACGATGGAGGCCGGGCAGATTTTGCCTGAGCCCGGAGAAGAGTCAGCCGAGTGGTTCGAGCACAGCGCGGCCGTTGGCTGAGCGGCGGAATTTTCTACCCGTCCGCGGCCCCCATCTGACGTCACTCTGACGTCCGCGGCACTGAAGTTACAGCTCGGCAAATCGAACGGCAGCTAACGCTTTCACCGCGGTTCGACTGCAACGTCCGTTCGTAACTCGTGCATAAACCGACCACGCATCCAGCCTAGCCAGTCGTCGGTGTAGCGGCGGTTTAGATCGATCGTGGCGGTTGCGACCTGTCCCTCATCGGAAGCGATCGCAAGCGTCTCGCCAAGGGGGTCCATCACGTAGGTCGGGTAGCCGTATCCAGACGTCGCCATGAACACATGGTTCTCAATCGCGCGGGCTTTTCCGAGCACTTCGTTGCCACCCCAAATCGGGACCAGCAGCAGCTCGGCTCCTCGTAGCGCCAAAGCACGGGCCGGGTCGGCATACTGAGCGTCCCAGCAGATCATCATGCCGACCTTTCCAAAGTCGGTTTCGAATACGGGATACTCGCTGCCCGGCGTGACGCCGCCCTCAATCTCTTCGCGGGGCAGATAGACCTTGCGGTATTTGCCGACTAGGTTGCCGGCGCGGTCAAGCAACACGGCGGTGTTGTATACAGCAGGGCCGTCGCGTTCAAGCAAACCCGCCACCAAGTATGCCGATTTCGACTGGGCCGCCTTTGCGAGTCTCTCGGTGGTCGGTCCGGGAATCGTCTCTGCCACGTCAACGTATGTAAGGCCGGTGCCGACGAGCGTAATCGCTTCCGGCAACAAAATGATGTCGGCGTCAGATTCGACTTTGCTCTCGATAACGTCGAGAAATCGCGAAACGCTTTCTTTAGCGGAGCCAGTACGACGAGGCTGTAGGTTGATCGTGGAAACTTTGGCTGTTCGAGGTAGCGGTGGGTCGATCTCTTCGAACGAAACGTCATCCCACCAAAGTTCTCCATTGGCGGCGTTAGCTAAATTGAGCTGGATCTCAACGGATGCGGCTCCTTCGGGTGCCGGAACGTCTAGCGTCAGCCGCACCCAGTCGTCTACCTCTGTGCGCTCGAAGGGATAGTCCGGGCGGCCGGCGGTCTTGCCTTCGGCGGTCTTCCAGTCGAGCCTCGCGACACTTTGAAGCCGCGGCGTGTCAATGCCGCGAGTTTTCAAATAGGCGCTAAATCGGTACCAGCGGCCCGCGTCGACATGCCCGACCGGGTAGACCCAGCCACCGTGGGCTGCCGCGTTTCCGTCCCCCGAAATATGCAGCGACTCAGGCGCGCTGCGAAATACCTGGCTGTCACGCCGAGTGAGCGGGGCGATTTCTTCGCGCGTAGACCACGTTTTCCAGGCCGCATCGCCAGCCGCGGGCTGGTACGATTTCGGCTCTGCGAATGCCATTTCGCTCAGTAATAGACAGGCAATAACGACTCCCGCGGTACGGCTAAATTTCTGCATGGCCTACGAAGTAATGGTACGGCAGTCCCATACAAAAATGAACCCATCAGGCCCTTGTTTTGGCTGCGCGAAACTCGCACAATGGCTACATGGCTATGGCCGAGTCGGAAATTCATCAGGTTGGCAAAGACATCGTTCATCTAGTGACCGAAGAGGTTGACGGCTCTGATGGATTCCTCGCATTGATCGAGGGTGGCGGCATTTGCCTCGCGAATTCATTCCCGACGCGCCAAGAGTCACGCGACTGGAATCGGCGAATTTTCTCGAAACTGTTTGAGGCCCACCGCTGCGGCCTGGGCTGTATGAGTATGCCGGGTGCGGAGTTCCTTGCGTCCGCGGAAGACATCGAATTGCTCGCCGGAGCAGGCGCGGCAATCGACGAACCGCGTTGGTAGTTTCGCCAACAACCCTCTGATACCATCGTCGCCATGCCTGAGGGCGACTCGCGCCACGTTCGTGAATTCGCATCTCGCTTTTTTCCAGCCTGGGAAGAAGCGGAACTACCCGCCGCTCAGAAACTTGGCCTCAAAAGCTGGACGCTACTAATCGGCCCCGGCCTGCTGCTCGCCGGCAGCAATATTGGCGGTGGCGAATGGCTGTTCGGCCCTATCGTAACCGCGCGCTACGGCGGCCAACTGATGTGGCTGGCGACTCTGAGCATCGTCTTCCAGTTGTTCTACAACCTGGCGGTGATGCGCTATACGCTTTACACGGGCGAGCCGATTTTTGTTGGCTATTTCCGGACGACCCCGGGGCCTAAATTTTGGGCGTTCTTTTACTTGTTGATCGACCTCGGTGGCATCTGGCCATACCTCGCATCGAACGCCGCGGTGCCGCTGGCGGCGGCGTTTCTTGGCAGACTTCCCGGTCCAGAGGACGACCAAATTGTTCGCTGGACGGGGTACGGAATTTTCACCGCCGCGTTCATACCGCTGATTTTCGGCGGGAAAATCTATAACTCCATTGAAAAGGTGATGGTCACGAAAATCGTCCTCGTGATGGGATATCTGACTTTCGTCTCGCTGTTCATGGTGAGCGGTGAAACTTGGTTTTCTGTCTTTTCAGGATTCGTGAAGTTCGGGTCGATGCCCGAGGGTGATGTGGACTGGGCGACGCTGGCCGCCTTCGCCGCGATTGCCGGCGCCGGCGGGCTGTCGAACATGAGTTTTTCGAACTACGCACGCGACAAAGGCTGGGGAATGGGTCCGTTGGTCGGCGCGATCCCGAGTATGGTCGGCGGCAAGACGGTGAAACTAGCCCACGTTGGTAAAGTGTTCGCCATCAACGAAGACTCACTCAAGCGCTGGAAGGGCTGGCTCCACCATATCCAGCGCGACCAGCTCGCGGTCTGGTTCGTCGGCTGCATGTTGGGCATGGCGCTGCCCTCGATGCTGTCGCTTGAGTTCATTCCCGGCGTTGAAGTTGAGGGCCACGCAGCCGCGGCTATGACCGCCCGGGGTATAGCAGATCGATCTGGCGAAATATTTTGGTTCTTGACGTTGCTGTGCGGCTTCATCGTATTGGCGCCCGGGCAAATATCAGACATCGACAGCATCACGCGCCGCTGGACCGACGTCATATGGACCGGCAACGCCCGTGTGCAACACCTCGACGGGCACCAGGTCAAGAACATCTATTACGTAATCATGTTCTTGTTTTTCTTATGGGGGCTGATCGCGTTGCGGCTGACGCCCGATCCGCTAGTGCTCGCGATTGTGACCGGGACATTGCGAAACATAGGTTTAGGGGCGACAGCGCTCCATACGCTCTACGTCAATCGAAAGCTAATGCCGAAGGAGTTGCAGATGCCGTTGTTCATGCAAGCCGGCTTAGTCGGGTGCTTCTTGTTCTTCCTAGGGATTTCAGCAATCGCGTTTAACCAAAAGCTAACGCAACTCTTGGGCTAGACCGCTGTTCGGTGAAACACAGGCGCTACAGAAGTGTTTGCTAGGAAATCGGCCGGGGGCGCCTCGCTGTCGGCGCCATCCGTCAGGAGCTCCGCGGAAACTGTGGCCGCATAGTCAAACACTCCCCTTGGCGTTGTAAACTCCCAAAGGGTAAAATTGACCAATCTTGGTCGGTCAAACCATCAGCCACTACAGAATCGACGAAAAGATCGGCGAAGGTGGCATGGGTGTGGTTTACAAGGCGTATGACATCACGCTCGAACGCACCGTCGCCCTGAAGTTTCTAGCCGCCCATCTGCTTAACCACGACGAGGCCAAAGAGCGCTTTCTGCGTGAAGCGCGGGCTGCCGCTGCTCTGCAACACCCGAACATTTGTCCGGTGTTCGAAATCGATACCGCCGACGGCAAGCCCTTCTTGGCGATGGCCTTCCTCAAGGGCGAGACGCTGGAAGACCTGATCGCGAAAGGCCCGCTTGCACCCTCGGAAGCTCTTGACCTCAGCCGCCAAGTCGCGGATGGCTTACGGGCGGCGCACGCCGAGGGTATCTTACATCGCGATATCAAGCCCGACAATATCGTCGTCTCGCCAGATGGTCGCGCCACCATCATGGACTTCGGTCTGGCGCGATTGTCCGAAGCCACGCGGCTCAGCAGACCTGACCAAACGGTCGGCACGGCGGCATATATGTCGCCGGAGCAAGTGCTCGGCAGCGACGCCGACGCGCGATCCGATCTGTGGGCATTAGGCGTCACGCTGCATCAGATGCTGAGCGCATCGGTGCCGTTTGCAGGTGGGCATATCACCGAAGTACTCTATTCGATCGTCAACGAAGACCCTGCCGCACTGCCTGACGAGATCCCCTCCGAAATTCAGGGAATTGTGACGAAGCTGCTTGCAAAGGAGCCGGGAGGGCGCTTTCAGAGCGCGTCGGAACTGCTGCAAGCTTTGGATGCTCTGCAGGCACGCGAGTCTGCCCCGCCGGCGGCTTCGAGCACTCCAGATAATCGACGCACATCAATGGCATTGTTGGCCGTGGCAGTCGTGCTCGCGGCGGGATCGTTTTTGATGATGACTCGATCGTCGAACGAAGCGGAACCGCTCACGAGCGCCGAACCAACACCGCTCACCAGCCTCGCCGGACGAGAAGAGCGTCCGGCGTTTTCGCCCGATGGCGGTCATCTCGCCTTCTCTTGGAACGGTCCTGGGCTCGACAACTACGACATTTATGTACAACACCGAGACTCCGGTTCACCCGAGCGAATCACCGACGACCCCGCCTGGGAGTCGAGCCCGGCGTGGTCCCCCGACGGCCGCTCGATCGCATTTCTGCGTGAAACCGGCGACACCGAATCCGAGTTGCGCGTCAGTACAATCCCAGGCGGCCCCGAGCGGCTTATCACCACATTGAGGGCGGCCGCTCGACATGGCTTAAGTTGGTCACCCGATGGAAGATACATCGTTGCCCCCGACGTCGCGAGCGAAACATCTCGGGCCGTCATCGTGCTGGTCGACGTGCAAAGCGGCGAAAAGCGCGTTCTCGTCGAAGCGCCCGCCGGTGCCGTAGAAGCTCGTTTTCCGGCCTACTCGCCTGACGGTTCCTCGGTTGCCTTCGAAACGATCACCGGACCCTGGCTCGGCGCCGCCTACCTGGTTCCCGCCTCGGGGGGAACTCCTCAAACCCTCAATTCGACGCCGGGATACCCCGAAGGCTTAACTTGGCTGTCGGGTTCGAGCGCGGTTATTTATTCGCGCAGTTCGCCGGAAGCACGCCGCTCGTTGTGGTATGCCTCTCTGGACGGAGATGTGCGTGAGCTCGAAATCGGTGAGAGCGCTAGCGAACCGTCGATATCGGCTGATGGCACGCGTCTAGCTTTTTCGCAGAGGACGTCCCAGTACGATGTGGTGCGCGTCAGCTTAACTGGTGACGACCAGCGAGCGCGGCCATTTATATCTTCAACACGCTTTGACGGCAATCCGCAGTACTCGCCTGACGGAACGCGGATTTTGTTCTCTTCCAGCCGGTCTGGCGCTGTCGAGATTTGGGTCTGCGATGTGGACGGCGCCAATGCTCGCCAAATCACGTTCTCGGGAGGGGCAGGGAGTCCGCACTGGTCTCCCGACAGCGCATTTGTTGCGTACGACTCAACTGTAGATGGCAACAGCGAAATCTTAGTTGTCGATGCCTCGGGAGGGGAGCCTGTTCGAGTCACTGCCGATCCGGCCTCAGACTACGTGCCAACTTGGTCGAGGGACGGCCAATGGGTGTATTTTGCATCGGACAGAACCGGGGCACCTCAGCTCTGGAAGGCCCCGGTCGACGGGAAATCTGATCCTGTATCGGTAACGGAGGGCGTTGGATTGTACGGCACGGAGTCGCCCGATGGCGAGTTTCTCTACTACGCAAGCGCTCGCAGTAAAGAAAGTGCGATCTGGCGCATGTCTATCGCCACCGGCGCGGCAGAGCCGGTTGTCGAGGGTGTTTCTTCGGGTTGGGCCAACTGGTCGATTGGCAGCGATGGAATCTACTACGTCGATGACGCAATCGGCGAAGACGGGCTTGAGCGTTGGGCGGTCTACATTCGCCGCTTTGGGGCCGACGAATCGGAGGAGCTAGCTCCGCTAGCGGACTCGCCGACCTGGGGCGCTCCCGGTTTTTCCGTGGCTCCAGACGGGAAGAGCGCCCTCGCCGGCCAGGTAATCCTCGAGTCGGATCTGATGATTGTCGAAGGCAACTTCCGCTAGCACGCGATTCTACCCACGTGGCGAAAAATGCGGGCTAGTGGCTTGCGAAAACGACCGGAGAAGCTGGAGGTCAGTAGCCACTTGAACAGCCGGCCCCGGTTCAACGGTATTGCGATTTTCGATAATGCCTTTTATGGCATTTGAAACCCGCAGCCTTTCGCTTGATGCTGACTGTATCGCGCCGGATGGTTCTGAGATTCGCTTTTTGGCGGGTACCGACCGCGGCAGCTCCGTTCACTGCACACTGCGGCCGGGTCAATCGTCGTTGGCGGTTCGACACAAGACGGTCGACGAGATCTGGTACTGCCTCAGTGGACGGGGGGAAATTTGGCGTGCCACCGGCGACCACGAGGAGGTTGTTGAAACTCGCCCCGATACCTCGATATCGATCCCGGTCGGCACCCACTTTCAATTCCGCAATGTCGCCGATGAGGCGTTAACGTTCGCAATCACCACGATGCCGCCGTGGCCTGGCGATTCCGAGGCCATACGGGTAGCCGACTACTGGTCCTGACCCATGCCGGGAACACCTCTTGCCGAAATCTTCGTCCGCCGCTAAACTAATAGACGGTTGACTACTTCGGCCGTTCAAACGAGTGGGCTCTGGCCCACTTTTTTGTTGTCCGGACCGTTATGGCGTTTAGATCCGCAGAATCAGAGTCGCAAGTTCGACAGATTGTCGAGAGAATTGCGTCTTCCGCGGGTCTTGAATTGGTCGAAGCTGAGTGGAAGGGTGGATCGAAACAGGGCGTTTTGCGAATTTACATCGATAAACCTGACGGCGTCACCCACCAGGACTGCGTGACTGTGTCGCGCCAGCTTTCTATAATCCTCGATGTGGAAGATCTCTTTCCAGAGAAATACAGCCTAGAGGTGTCGTCACCGGGACTTGACCGTAAGTTATTTAAGCCGGCGGACTATCAGCGGTTCGCCGGTCGTAAGGCAAAGATAAGGCTCAGGGATTCGTTTGAGGGCACGAAGCAGCTAACGTGTCGGCTCGAGGGGGTTCAGGACGGTAGGGTTGCGATCGAAACGAGTAGTGGGTCACGAACGGCCTTTGCGCTCGAAGAGATCGAACAAGCGCGATTAGTAGTGGAGATTTGAGCGTTTCAGCTCGAAGTCTTGTCGAAAGGCAACAGACGAGAGCTGCTACGCGGAGGTTGAATCAATGTCTGCCGGAATATATTCGGAGATTGAACAGCTCAGCGAACTAAAAGGCATCGATGCTGGCATCGTAATGGAGGCCGTCAAGGATGCGATGCTCGTTGCTGCCCGCAAATACTATAAATCCACCGAGGATCTTGTAGCTGAGCTCAACACCAAGACAGGCGGAATCGATGTATTCGCGGTCAAAACGGTGACCGACCTCGTCGCGGATCCGACGAAGGAGGTCAGTCTTGCGCAGGCTCGCAAAATCGACTCCAAGGCCGTCATTGGCGGCGAGATCCGTTTCGCGATGCCCACTGCACCGCTGGGCAGAATCTCCGCGCAGATGGCCAAGCAGGTCATTTTTCAGAAAATTCGCGAAGCCGAGCGTGATACGGTCTGCGCCGAGTTCGAGGACCGCATCGGAACGATGGAGAGCTGCACAATCAAGCGGACCGAAGGACCCGATTTGATTGTCGAACTCGGCAGGACTGAAGCACGTCTACCACGCCGGGAACAGTCGCGCTTAGAAAGTTTTTCAATTGGGGACCGGGTTCGGGTAGCGATCAAGATGATCGAAAAGGCTGGGCGTGGTCCAGCCGTGATCGTTTCGCGAGCGAGCGAAGACCTCGTTCGCCGTCTATTTGAACAGGAAGTTCCCGAGATCTACGACAATACGGTCGAGATCATGGCTTGCGCCCGCGAGGCCGGTGAGCGCACTAAAATCGCTGTAAAATCGCATGATCGCGATGTCGATGCGGTGGGTGCTTGCGTCGGCATGAAGGGCATGCGCGTGCAGACAATCATTCGTGAGCTTCGTGGTGAAAAGATCGACATCATTGAGTTCACGGAATCTACGACCGACCTTGCGCACCGAGCGCTAAGCCCGGCAAGAATCAGTCGCGTCGTGCTTCTCGATCCGGTCGAGAAACACCTTGAAGTGATTGTCGACGAGATGCAGCTGTCGCTAGCAATTGGCAAGAAAGGTCAAAACGTTCGCCTCGCCGCGAAACTGCTCGGGTGGCGAATCGACATCAAGAGCGAGGACGAGAAGCGCATCGAGGTTGAGGAGGCAATGGGGGCGATGAGCGGAGGCGGCACGCCGGTCAGCGTCCTCATCGAATACGGGCTGAGCGAAGGTCTCGTGGATCGGCTAATTGAGTCGGGCGGCGCGACGGTCGAAGCCCTAGCCGACATGACGCCGGAACAGTTGCAATCAATGCCTGGCATTGGCGCGGAGCTGGTGGAGAAGATTCAACTAGGCGTCAATGGTTACTACTCGCACTTTGAGAAGACTGTTGGCGCGCGCGCCGCCGAAGCGGAAGAGGCGGAAGCCGCGGCTAAGGCACAGAAGGACGAGGCTTTAGATAGCGTCGAAGCTGAGGAGAGTGCGCCTGCCGTTCCTGTCGTCCTGCCAGGCGTGCCTGAAGCCGGTGCCGGAACAGCCGAAGAAGACGACGACGAAACTGTTGAATTCGACGAGGGTGAGTTGCAGCGCTTTGATAAGATGAATATGCTGGTTCAAACGGTTGAGGAACCGGCCTCGTCCGAAGCGTCCGTCGAGGCCGATGCAAGTACGGCTGTAATTGACGCCACCGAATCCGCCACGATTGTCGAAAGTGAAACCGTCAACGACGAAGATGTCGGTAAATTAAGTGGCGAAGATAAATCTTTGACAGCATCGGAATAGGCAAGAAAAGTTACTGGAGCAAGAAGATTCGAATTAATGAACTAGCTAGGGAGCTGGAGGTCAAGGCGTCGGAAGTAATTGCGGTTCTTCCAGCTGTAGGCATTGTCGACAAGAAAACCCACTCGAGTTCCGTCGACGAAGCGACGGCGAACAAGGTCCGCGATAAGCTTCGAGAAACTCGGCAGGATGCGCTTGACGCCTCGACTGCCGAACTCGAACTGCCGTTGCCGGACCGCGGTCGCCAATCCGTTGGCCGCTCCACCCCCCAAAAGGGGCGGGCGGCTTCTGCCTCGGCTCGACCCTCGATCCAGATCGGTGGCGGTGGTGCAAAACCATTTCGTCCTCCGATCGGCCGGTTTCGCCCACCGCTCAAAAAGGTAGAGGAGCCTGCAACCGAAGCCCCGGCTAGCGAGACGCCGTCCGCCGCTCCCAGCGAAGCGGTAACGGAACCAGCAGCGACTGCTACCGGCGATGTTGCCGCCGAACGCCCAGCATCGAAGCCGGCAACCGAGGCCGCCAAGAAAGACGCGTTAGCTGCGACCGAAAAGCCGGATCCATTAGAGGTCCCAGATATCGAAGAAATCGCCGAGCGGCCTGCTTACGCGCCGGTCCCGGGCAGACCAATCACGCCAGCTCCGCAACTGCGTCAAGCCGTCCCGAAGATTCCGACCCCGCCGATGCGAACAAGTCCCTCCAACGCCGGCGCGGCTGTGCCGCCCGCCGGCCAAGCCGTTCCCCCGATACCGGCATCATCATCAACTCCTGTAGCGCGCGGTCCACGCACCCCGCTTCCAGATGTGGCCCCGGCTGCTGTGCCCGGCGCGCCTGAACCCCGCAAGACACCCGGAAGTCCGGTTCGTCCTCCAATTGCGCGAGGCCGGGCGGCCCGGCTGCCCAGGGGGCCGGGTCAACCTCAATCACCTCCTATGGGCAGACCTGGAGCGCCGGCTGGAAGAGGTCCCGGTTCGCCACGACCGCAGCTCTCGAGAGCTCAGCAACCCCAAGGCCGCCGCCAGCCCGTTCTCGTTCCTGGAAAGCCGATTTACGAGCGACGAACGCCCCAAGGGCCGGTGCCTGGCATGCCGTTCCCGCCGCCCGGCGCGCCTCCCGGATACGTTCCTAGGCGCCCAGGCACACCACTCCCGGGGTTCCGCCCGGGTGGCCCTGGAATGCCTCCGCCGATGCCCGGTGGGCCTGGTCGACCCGGCCCTGGTGGGCGGCCAATGGGCTCGCGAAGGCCGCGTCCAGCGCAGGCACGCAGAAGGGATCTCGAGGCTGAGGCCGAGAGAAAGCTACTGCAGCGTAAGCGCAAAGCTGAAGTCGTTAAAGCTGTCAACACAGAGATTTTTGCCGCCGATGGCACCACTGTGAAAGAGCTTGCGGACAAACTAGGAATCAAGGCCAATCAGATCATCAAGACTTTAGTCGAAAAAGGTAGGTTCGCGACCATCAACCAGCCACTGGACCTCGGTGGAATCAAAGAGATCTCCGGCTTTTTCGGCGCGTCCGCAACCGAGCTGACATTCGAAGAGGAGACGTTGCTCGATCTCGATCAAGTCGAGGCCGCTGAAGATGTCGAGGTCCGCGCGCCAATCGTAACGGTGATGGGTCATGTCGACCACGGCAAGACATCGTTGTTGGACGCGGTCCGCGAGACAAACGTCGCCGATCGAGAGGCCGGTGGAATCACGCAGGCCATCGGCGCCTACCACGTCGAAAAGGATGGCAAGCGGATCGTTTTCATCGACACTCCTGGGCATGAAGCGTTCACTAAGATGCGCGCCCAGGGCGCCTCGGTAACCGATATCGTCGTGCTGGTCGTTGCGGCCGACGACGGGCTGATGCCCCAAACGCTCGAAGCGATCGACCACGCCCGCGAGGCGAATGTTCCGATCATTGTTGCCGTTAACAAGATTGACTTGCCGAATGCACAGCCCGAACGCGCCAAACAGCAGTTGTCTGATCGGGGGCTGTTAGCTGAAGACTGGGGTGGTGACACCATACTTTGCAACGTTTCGGCGAAAACGCACGAAGGCGTTGACCACTTGCTTGAGATGATCAACCTCGTGACTGAGTTGCGTGAGTTGAAAGCAAACGCGAGCCGCTCGGCAATCGGAGTGGTGCTCGAAGCCAAGCTCGACCGCGGTAAGGGCCCGGTGGCAACCGTGCTAACGCAAAACGGCACGCTACGCGTGGGTGACACGTTTATCGTAGGCGCGGTGATGGGACGCGTACGCGCCATGATGGACGACCGTGGCAGACAGGTCAAAGAAGCTGGACCATCGTCAGCAGTGGTGGTGCTGGGTCTCGACGACATTCCCGAGCCCGGCGATCAGCTTTCAGTGGTAACTGACACCGATCGCGCTAAAAAGATCGCTGAGTATCGCGAGGAGCGTGCGCGGGATCAGGCCATGTCGAAGACTTCGCGTCTCTCGCTTGAGCAGTTCCAAGAGCAGCTTGCCGCGGGTGACGTCAAGGAACTGCCGATCGTCCTCAAGGCTGACGTACAGGGCTCCGCGACGGTGTTAAGGGATACTCTGGCAAAGCTGACCAGCGACAAGGTGAAGGTTCGTACGCTTCATTCCGGGGTCGGCGCAATCAAGGAATCAGATATTCTGCTTGCGATTACCGCCAAGGCAATCGTCGTCGGGTTCAACGTTAGACCAGAGCGTTCCGCGACGAAGCTGGCGGAAAAAGAAGGCATCGACATCCGCCTGCACACGGTTATTTACGAGCTCGTCGACGAACTCAAGAAGGGCCTTTCGGGCTTGCTTGAACCGATTATCAAGGAAGAGTTCTTGGGACGCGCCGAAGTTCTCGAGATTTTCCACGTATCGAAAGTCGGTACGATCGCAGGCTCTCGCATGACCGAGGGCGTGGCTCAGAACACCGCCTACGCTCGATTGCTACGCGATAACGTTGTTGTGCACACCGGCAAGCTCAAGTCGCTCAAGCGCTTCAAGGACGATGTCAAGGAAGTGCGCGCGGGCCAGGAATGCGGTATTGGCTTCGAGCGATTCAACGACGTCAAGCAAGGTGACGAGATCGAGATGTTCCAAAAGGTCGAGGTCGAGCAGGACATCAACGAACTCATCCCGGTCAACTAACACCGGAATAGGCCCACATGGCGGTCGTCGGCCTGCTCACCTTGGAGATTCGCATCGAGCATGCGCGTTCGCTCAAGGACAAGCGACAAGTTCTGCGCTCATTGAAAGACCGCCTGCGACGGCGTCACAATGTCGCGGTCGCCGAGTTGGATCATCAGACAACTTGGAAAGATTCCGTCGTCGGAGTGACGACCGTTTCAAGTAGTCAGGCGCAAGTCGAACGGGTTTTGCAGGCCGCGGAGCGCAGTGCCGCGAGTACGATCGGCGAACATCTCGTCGCTTCAAATTTCGAGATACTTTAGCCTGCCCATAGCTCGACCCTTGAAGATGTTGATTTGAATCCGCCGTCGCTGTTGATGGGACCACCGCGTCGACTTCGACGAGTGACGCGCTCTAGCCCGGATCGTGGCACAGATCGCAATCGTTCGGAGCACTGTGTTTCGCGTGGCACTCCATGCAAGAGAGCATCGAAGTCTTTTTCTCTTTGAACAGCGCCTCGCGCTCGGCTACCGGACCGTGGCAGGTTTCACAACCGAGAGCCGCGTCTTCCACGTGTGAGGCGTGGGAAAACCAAACATAGTCCGGCACGCGATAGATCTTTTCCCACGGTACCGGCTGCTCGGTTTTGCTAAACTCCGCCAGCTTCTGAATGTGCGGGCTCTCGGTCTTGATCGCCACGTGACAAGCCATGCAGGTTGCCTCGAGCGGATAGCCTGCTGCAAAACCGGGGTCTTTTATTGCGTGACAATCCCGGCACTTAACTCCTAACGCGACGTGCGCCTTGTGGCTAAACGGCAACGGTTGCTCTACCGGCTTCTGGTCCAATTGTTCCACAACCGGTTTGTAACCGGTCTGCGCTGAGATAACGCCGATCGCCGCGAGGGCCAATGCGGCCACCGTCACGAGGACGTTACGCCTGAACTCGTCCGTCATTGGTTAGCCATTATCCCAGGTCGTCAGGATTCTTGGTACGCGCAAGAGAAAGTCGCAAATCCGGCGTGAGTTGCGTCAGTAGCGGCGGTCGAACTAGTAACCTGGGTAGATGTCCGAGCAGTCGTATCATCCGAGTGACATCGAGCAGAAGTGGCAGCGATATTGGGACGAAAATGGCGTCTACCGCACCTCGACTGATTTAACGAAACCCAAGTACTACGTTCTCGAAATGTTGCCTTACCCGTCGGGCGTACTGCACATGGGTCACGTGCGGAACTATTCGATCGGTGATGCGCTTGCGCGCTACAAGCGCATGCAAGGATTTCGCGTGTTGCACCCGATGGGCTGGGATTCGTTCGGCTTGCCTGCCGAGAACGCCGCGATAAAAAACAAGCGCGATCCGGGCGAGTGGACGCGCGCAAACATCGCCGCGATGAAAGAACAGTTAGCGATGTTCGGCTTCAGCTACGACTGGGATTGCGAGATGTCGAGCTGCGAGCCGGAGTACTACCGCTGGAATCAATGGTTCTTCATTCGCATGTACGAAAAGGGTTTGGCCTACCGCAAGAAGGCGCAGGTCAATTGGTGTCCCGAGTGTGCGACGGTTCTGGCGAATGAGCAGGTCGTTGACGGTTGCTGCTGGCGGCACGAGGAAACGCAGGTTGAGCAGCGTGATCTAGAACAGTGGTTTTTCCGCACGACGGAGTATGCCGAAGAATTGCTGAGTCACCTCGATCAACTCGAAGAGGGCTGGCCAGAGCGCGTGCTCTCGATGCAGCGCCACTGGATTGGCAAGTCGAGCGGTACGGAAGTCGATTTTATGCTTGAGAGCTCTGACACCGATATCCGTGTCTTCACGACGCGCGTAGATACGATCTTTGGCGCGACGTGTCTGATTCTCGCGCCACTGCATCCGTTGGTCGCGGAATTTGGCTTTGAGGAGCGAGGCAGAAGAATGGCCGATGTGGCCGCTGCCCGCGAACGTGATGACCTCGAAAAAGAAGGATTTTTTACCGGCAAGTTCGCGATCAATCCTTACAGCGGAGAGAAGGTTCCGATCTGGGTTGGCGACTTCGTATTGATGGGGTATGGCACTGGCGCAGTCATGGCCGTTCCCGCGCACGACCAGCGCGACTTTGAATTTTGCCGAAAGTACGAGATCCCAATTGTCCCGGTGATTCGGCCCGAAAACGGTGAACTGCCGGTCGAGGCCGACATGACGGGGGCATACGTCGCGTACGGCACGATGGCGAACTCAGGCGAGTTTACGGGGCTTTCAAGCGCGGACGGCAAGGCAAAAATGACCGCCATCGCCGAAGAGCAGGGATTTGGCAAAGGCGCGGTTACGTACCGGCTACGCGATTGGGGAATTTCGCGCCAACGTTACTGGGGTACGCCGATCCCAATGATTCACTGCTCCCAATGCGGGGTAGTGCCGGTACCCGACAAAGATTTACCAGTGCTGCTGCCGGCGAACGTTGAGCTGACCGGCCCGGGCGAGTCTCCGCTCAAGGGGGTGCCGGAATTCGTCAACGTCACCTGCCCCAAGTGCGGCGGCGCCGCCTCGCGTGAGTCCGACACCATGGACACGTTCATGGATTCAAACTGGTACTTCTATCGTTACACCGATGCGCGGAACGACCAGGCGCCCTACGCCAAGGAAAAGGCGGCGGCCTGGTTTCCGATCGATCAGTACATCGGCGGCGTCGAGCACGCGGTGTTGCATCTCATCTACTGCCGCTTTTTTACGAAAGTAATGCGCGATCTTGGGTTGATCACGTGGGACGAGCCGGCAACGGGGCTGTTTACGCAAGGGATGGTCATACGTGATGGCCGCAAGATGTCGAAGAATCTCGGCAACGTCGTAAGCCCCGAAGAGCTTGTTGAAAAATATGGCTCCGATACGGCGCGAATGTTCTCGCTGTTTGCGGCACCACCCGACCGCGATCTCGACTGGCAAGACGAGGGCGTCGAGGGCTCGTGGCGCTTTCTTTCGCGGGTGTTTCGATACGTAACGCGACATGCCGATTCGAATGTGGAACCGAGCACCGAGGCGCGGAACGCCGCTGACAAAGCTGTCCTTAGAAAGCTGCACCAAACGATTGCTAAAGTCACGTCGGACTTCGAATCCCGCTGGCACTTCAATACGTCGATCGCCGCAATCATGGAATTGACGAATGAACTATACGCCAAGGAGTCCGAACTGTCCGCGGCGGTTCGAATGCAGGCAGTGCAAGACCTGACGCTGCTGCTGAGTCCATTCGCGCCTCACATTGTTGAGGAGCTTTGGAGCGCACTCGGCCAACCAGGCCCCGTGCTTGAAGTCGCCTGGCCACAGGTCGATGCGGCACTATTGGTCGAAGACACCGTTGCGGTCATCGTGCAGGTCAACGGCAAGCTGAGAGACCGAATGGACGTCACCAAGGGCTTGGGCAAAGACGATCTCGCCGCCCTGGCAAAACGGACGGAAAAACTCAAGCCATTGCTTGAGGACAAGACGATAGTGAAAGTGATCGCGGTGCCCGACAAGCTTGTAAACTTCGTCGTGCGATAAATTCGGTCAGGTTGACAACCTTGATATATTGGCCGAGATTTACCGGCGGGTAAATATAACCACATGGCAAACATTCAAGACTTTATTCAATCGGCCGCTGCCAACTTCGGCGTTGGAGAAGATGTCGTCGGGACGGCCACTGGTGGCCTGCTCGGCGGACTAGCCGGCGGTGGCGGCCTTGGAGCCCTCGCCTCGCTCGCGCAAGCGAAAGAGCCGCCGCCAATGATGAAATACTAATTAGACACGTCGGCCGACTGTGATGTTCGAGAACCCCGGGCCTTCGTCCGGGGTTTTCTTTTGTTGGGATCTCGGTGAAAACTTCCTATCGCTACTGGTTGTTTCAGATTCCTGGAATCGTAATTACCTCCGGTTTACTTGCGATGGGGGCACTTTATTTCGGCATGCCGATTTGGGCATGCGCCGTTGTCCTCGCAATGTGGGTCGTCAAGGACGCCCTGCTCTACCCGTTGTTGAAAAGCTCATACGAGACGAACGTTGCGACGGGGACTGAGCGCCTGATCGGCTCAACCGGAGTGGTGACGCAACGCCTTGGCCCGGATGGCTACGTCAAGGTGGGCTCGGAGCTTTGGCAGGCCCGTAGCAGCGCTGTCATCGACACCGGTGAATCGGTGACGGTAGCGCGAACCGAGGAGATGGTCTTGATCGTCGAACTGCTTAAACCTGACTCATGACCTCGGCGAGTGGTTTTTTCGAAATGACCGGCACCATCGCCTCGCCCGCCGGGTAGCCGACTGGAATCAATAGGTACGGTCTCTCGTGTCGCGCGCGCCCAAGGATCTCGCGAAGGAAACCCACCGGGCTCGGCGTATGGGTGAGCGTTGCGAGCCCTGCCAGGTGTAGCGCCGCAAGCAGAAAACCACAGGCGATTCCGACTGACTCCGAGACGTAGTAGTGCTTCGACTTTCGGTGGCCCTCGGAGCTTCTCTCAAGTCCGTAGTCGATTCTAAAAACAGCAATCAGGTACGGGGCGTTCTCAAGGAATTCCTTATGCCAGTCGGTGCCAAATGGCGCCAGGTCGTCTAACCAATCTTTTGGAAATCGCCGCTCGTAGTTTTCGCGCTCCTCCGCTTCGGCCGCGTCGCGGATTCTGCGTTTGACGTCGGGGTCACCCACGACAACGAATTGCCAAGGCTGGCGGTTCGCGCCCGATGGCGCGGAGCATGCTGCCTCGATTGCTCGCTCAATGACCTCGAACGACACCGGCTCTGACGAAAACTGCCGAACAGATCTGCGCCGTCGAATCTCGTCGCGGAAATCAGTCGCCCGTTGCAACTGATCGTCGGGAGTTAGTTGCGGCATTGAGAAAGCTTCAAACACGGGGCTCATATGAAGATTCTTACGCAGTTCGAGTCACAAATATTGCTGTCGCAAGTCTCGCCTAAGATATAGAGATGAAGGGCCACCCGAAAGTCCTCGAGACTCTGAAGACCGTGCTCAAGTCAGAGCTCACGGCCATCAACCAATCGTTCTTGCATGCCCGAATGTGCTCGGATTGGGGATACGAGGGCCTCGGCCGTCAGATACGAAAGGACTCGATCGTGCAGATGGAGCACGCCGAGAAGCTCATCGATCGGATCCTGTTTCTTGAGGGGATGCCGAACCTTCGCGACATGTTTCCGCTTCGAATCGGAAAAGATGTTGGCAAGATTCACAAGAACGACCTCGCACTGACCACAGACACGGTGGAGCGCACAAATAAGGGAGTCGCTATCGCCGTCTCGCGTTCTGACGACGCGTCGCGCGAACTTCTGGAGAGTATTCTCATCACCGAAGAGGCGCACCTCGACTGGCTAGAGTCGCAACTGCAAATCATCAGTGACGCCGGGCTGGGCCTATACCTCGCGCAACAAGTTCGGCGTTAGTCCAATCGCCTCGGCACATTGTCGAGGTCATATTCGCTATCCTATCGTCCACTTTGGCAGCCGAATCGATTTACTCATCCGCACGCGATCGTTACGACGAACTAGGCGTCGATACGGAGACTGCTCTTGAGCAGCTCGCGAAACTTCCCATCTCGCTGCACTGCTGGCAGGGCGACGATATTGGTGGATTCGAAAATAGCGGCGAGGATGTCGGTGGCGGCCTCGCGGTCACCGGAAACTACCCCGGTCGAGCGCGCACGCCTGGCGAGTTGCGTTCCGACATCGACAAGGCCCTTTCGCTGATTCCTGGCAAGCACCGGCTTAACCTTCACGCCAGTTATGCGGAAACCGGGGGACACCCTGTCGAACGAAATGACCTTAAGCCCGAACACTTTGCCAACTGGATCGAATGGGCAAAAGCCGCTGGGCTTGGGATGGATTTCAACCCAACGTACTTCGCCCACCCGAAAGCCAACGACGGTTTTACACTGGCGCATCCGGATGCCGGCATTCGGCAATTTTGGATCGAACACGGCCAGGCCTGCCGTCGGATCGGAGCCGCGTTCGGCCGCGAGCTAGGCTCGCCGTGCGTGACGAATGTCTGGATCCCCGACGGATACAAGGACTTGCCGGCGGACCGCAAGGCCCCACGCGATCGCCTCACCGCGGCGCTCGACGAGCTTTTCGCCGAACAGCTCGACCCCAGCCACAATCTCGACGCTGTCGAATGCAAGCTGTTCGGACTAGGCTCTGAAAGCTACGTCGTCGGCTCGCATGAGTTTTATCTTGGGTACGCGATTTCGCGCCACAAGGTGCTTTGCCTCGACGCCGGGCACTTCCACCCGACGGAGGTGATCTCCGACAAAGTATCCGCTGTAATGCAATGGGTCGACAGGCTTATGTTGCACGTCAGCCGAGGGGTCCGTTGGGATAGCGATCACGTCGTCATACTTTCCGACGAGTTGCGTGCCATCGCAAGCGAGCTTGTTCGAGGCGACTACTTCTCCCGTGTTCACCTCGGTCTCGACTTCTTCGACGCCAGCATTAACCGCGTCGCCGCCTGGGTCATCGGTACACGCGCAATGATCAAGGCGCTACTGTTGGCGCTGTTAGAACCCACCGCTCAACTCCGAGATATGGAATTGTCGGGAGACTTCACTGCGCGCCTAGTTCTGCAGGAAGAGCTCAAATCCATGCCGTTTGGCGCGGTTTGGGACACCTACTGTGAGCGCAGTGGCGTACCCGTAGGGCTCGCTTGGCTGGAAGAAATCCGCCGCTACGAGTCTGAGGTCTTAAGTCGACGCTAGCATTTTCTTAACGAGCAAACCCAGTGAACACTCCCGCCGCGCCAGCCGCGAAATCGAGCCTCTACGAATTCGATCGAGAGCGCATCCCAGACTCAAAAGTTCTCGGCCCCGGATACTTCGCGGGCGCCTTCGCGGGCGAACACGTCGCGGCTACCGAATTCGTTATCGGCGTCACGTTCGTCAATTGGGGTGCCAGTGTCCAAGACATTTTTCTGGGACTCGTCATCGGAAACGTCCTTGCAGTATTGACTTGGACGTTCGTTTGCGCGCCGATCGCGGTCAGCACGCGGCTGACGCTCTACTGGTATCTCCGAAATATTGGCGGGCCGTACTTCACGTCGATGTACAACGTCCTAAACGCTTTGGCCTGGGCTGTCCTCGGTGGATGCATGATCACGGTCTCGGCGTCCGCTGTTCGGATTCCGTTTGGAATTCCCCCCCAGATCAATTGGTATCCAACCGATTTTCGATTCGTGCTCGTCGTAATTGGGGTAGGCGTCGTCGTAGTCGCACTGGCGGTTCTTGGCTTCAAGAAGCTCGCAACATTTGCCACCGTGTGCGCTCCTTGGATGTTCCTGATGTTCGTCGCCGGCGCGCTCGTGTCGTTGCCCAAGCTCTACGCCGAGGCCGGGGTCGATGGTTTCTTTGAGATGGCGCGGCAGGTGGTGTGGACCGGCCAAACGCCTGACGGTAGCGAGCCGATGGGCTTTTGGAAAGTGGCCGCATTTGCTTGGATCTGCAATTTGGCCGCGCACGGCGCGCTGTCAGACATGGCGCTGTTTCGCTTTGCCCGGAAGGCGTCGTACGGACTGTTTTCAGTTTTCGGAATGTTCTTAGGACACTACCTCGCATGGATTTGCGCGGGACTGATGGGCGCCGGCGCGGCGCTGATTATGAATCGCCCTCTTGCCGGACTCGACTCTGGCGAGGTGGGCTATCAAGCACTTGGCTGGGCGGGAGCTTTGGCAGTCCTCATCGCCGGGTGGACGACCTCAAACCCCACGCTTTATCGAGTCGGGCTGGCGCTACAGTCAGTCACTCCAAACTGGTCACGAGTTAAGGTCACTCTAACGGCCGGCGTCGTGACCACCGCAATTGCCTGTTTCCCGTTTGTCTTCACCGGGCTGCTTGAATTTGTCGGCATCTACGGGTTGCTACTGGCACCGATCGGCGCCGTCGTACTGACGGAACACTGGCTTTTCCCACGGCTCGGGTTAACGCGGTACTGGGCCTCGCACAAAGGTCTTCGACTGAACTGGGCGGCGCTGATTTCTTGGATACTTTCGATTGCATTGGCGTTGACGCTCGAGCGTTCGGGCACGCTGCACCTTTTCTATTTGTTCATTCCGGTGTACGCCTTCGCGTCCGTCAGCTATATCGTCTTGGCTCGCGCAATGGGTGCGGGTTCGGTCGAACCTGTCGGCGAAGAAGCGGCCGCGGCCCCCGTCTACGAGGAACCGCAGGTAGAGCCAAGAGAACTCGGTAGCCCCGCAGCGATGTGGATCTCAGGAGGAATTGCTTTTCTAGCATTGGCAGTTTGTCTGTGGCTTGCCGTCACGGTCTCGACCGTAAGCATCGGTGAGTACGACGCCGCGCTGGCGGGGTTCAAGGCGTCACTCGCCATCCCTACGCTCGCGTATTTCGTAGCGGGAACGTACTTCTTCACTCAACGCGAACGCCGCAAGGCGGGGCAGGCCTAGCCGCCGGCCGCGGCGAGCTGTCGAACGAACTCGACATCGCCTTCGAGAAAATCGAAGCGCGGCATGTCGCGGGGGTGTTCCCAGCGAATCTCCGCGAATTGTGTCGGGTCGGGCTCAGCGTCGAACTCCGTCACTTGAAAGAAAACCAGCAAGATCGAACTCTTGGCTGGATAAGCGTATTCATAGCGAGTGATCTCGGGTCCGATTGTCGCCTCTACGTTCAACTCCTCGCGCAGCTCGCGCCGCGCCGCCTCGGCCGGTGTCTCGCCGCTTTCGACCTTGCCACCTGGAAACTCCCACTTGCCCCCATGGGCTTGGTCCGAACGTCGTCGGCAGATGAGGATTTTCCTGTCGCGTTCTATGAGCGCGGCTGCGACCGTCGTCATTTCGAAACGGCTTCGAGCGGCAAGTCTAAGCTACGCCAGCAATACCAACTGGCGACTGTCGCGTACGGCCGCCACGGCTCGGCAAGATCAAGAGATTGCTGCTTCGTTGGCAACTCATCGAGCTGGCGAAAGTTCCTGATAGCCTGGCGAATTCCAAGGTCGTCGTGGGGAAACACGTCTGGGCGGCCAAGCGAGAACATCAAAAACATTTGCGCTGTCCAAACACCGATTCCTTTGATTTTCGTCAGCGTGGCTATGATTTCCTCGTCGCTTTTGTGCCCTATTGTCCGCAGCTCCATTTCGCCAGAGTCAACGTGCTGCGCCAGGCTGAGCATGTAGCGAGCCTTTTGGCCCGAGCAGCCCGCCGCACGGAGTCGTTCCTCTCCCAGACGCAAGATTGTCGGTGGGTCAAGCTTCCCGGGCGCCGCCGCTTCTAACAATCGCCGCTGGACCGCCCGCGCCGCGTGAACGGAGATTTGCTGCGAAGTGATCGACCGCACCAGCATCTTGAATCGGTCGCGTTCTAACTTCAACTCGCAAGGACCAACGAGCTTGATCACCCGCCGCATATGAGGGCATTTGCGGCGCAGATGGCGCTGAGCGCGAGCTAGCATGGTGGCGTCAGGGGTCATGTGTTTCCTTGATTTCGACGATTCGTCCGAGCAGCCCATAGGCCAATATCAGTGCGCCGACCGCGGGTTGGTGCCTCGATTGCGCGGCGTGAACGCCTTGAGTCAGCGACTCCGTTTCGAAAGCATTGCGGACGAACTTACTCTCGAACACGCCTCCAATAGGGTAAGCCGACAAATTTTCAGCATGGTTGACGGCGAGAACCCGGTATACCTGGCCGGCTAAGGCACCCAATGAGCGCCCGCACTCATTGAGCACGAAAACCGCACATTCATCGCCATCCTGGGCAGCCTCGTCAACTAGCGGCGCTAGCTTGGCGATGCGGTCGCGAGGCCATGGGTTCGTGTAAAACTTGTGCATCGCCTCGTTTACTGTGTTCGATGATGTTGCGGTCAGGAACATCGCTTGTAACTTCGTGCACGGCCCCCATCGTTCCTCGGCGGCCAGCGCTTTTCGAAGAGCGCGACGCACGATATCGAACGCCCCACCCTCGTCCCCAAAAACGTATCCCCATCCACCGGAGCGTGCGGTGCGGCCGTCTTTGCCCTTGCCGTAAGCGATCGATCCGGTGCCCGCAATGACAACGATTCCGGGTCCGCCTGCGGCAGCTCCGGCTAGCGCAATCTGGGCATCGTTGACCACATCTATCGACTCGGCGTTGACAGCCTCAGCTAAGATTCGGCGCTTGTCGTCAGGGCCGCCACTCATCCCGAAGCAGGCGGCCTGGAAGCGCGTATCTTTCGAAATCCCCGCGTCAGAACAGGCCGTAGCCACAACCTCGTTCATGACCCGCAGCAGCTTGCGTTCGCCCTCGCTCGCGCCGACGTGATTGCAGGGACCGGCAGCGCCACGCCCTACAATCGTGCCCTGGCCATCACCAATCACGGCACGAGTCGAGGACTGGCCACCGTCGACGCCGAAAAAATACATGCTTTACCGCCCGACGGCCAGCCGGTAGCAGTGGTCGAACAGGGTCTGCCATTCGAGCAGCTGTAGCTTCTCAAGTTGGTCACGATCGTCGCTGTGTCCCCGCTCGGCGGATTCACAGCGGTCGACGAATTCGAATCCGTCCCAGGCCGTACCGGTTGCTTGCTCTAGCTCGCTGAAAACCGGATGCCGCCCCACGCGCCTGAACCAATATTTGGCGTTCGAGTAGTCGGGTTCCTGGCGATGCATGATTCCGTGCCAGTAGCTGCCGGAATCGGTTGAGATGCTCTGCGAAATCGTGTGCGATTCGTCGAGAGCCGAGAGATACAAATAGAGGCCGCTCCGAACGCAATCGGCGTCATGCCGCGAAGCAATTTGCTCGCCTCTGAACAGATCGTCACCGCTCATCGACCGTAACTTTGTTAGAGCTAGACCTTCGAAAGGGGCTCGCGGAGCGAGTGGCATCGCTCGGCTGCCCGAGTCAGCTTCGGCCAAGACGGAGCGCACTTCCTCCGAATACCGGTTCAGATCAAACGGCATACAGGCCTCCCAAGGTAGCCGTCCGTAGCCACGAACGTCAACGTCATGCCGTTCAAATCGACAGCCCCGCCAGCGCCAGCGACAAAGCGATCATCACCGCGACCGATGCGTACGCGACAAGGTTGAACAGCGGGCCGTTCGTCCACTCACGCATAAGGTCGCGTCTGTTAACGAGCTTGACTATGAAGATCAAGACGATGGGCAGCAAGATGCCGTTGAGCACCTGCGACATCAGAATCATGCGAACAATCGGGAATCCCGGGATGAGGACAACGCCTGCACCGATGACGATCAGCAGCGTGTAGAGCCAGTAGAATACCGGCGCTTCATCGAAATCGCGGTCCACACCCGACTCGAATCCTAGGCCTTCGCAGACCGAGTACGCTGTCGAGAGCGGCAAGATACTCGAGGCAAATAGCGACGCGAAGAGCAGCCCGCCGGCGAACAGCGGGAAGGCGTAGTCGCCGAGCGGTTTGAGCGCCAAAGCGGCCTCGGCGACATCTCCGATAGCGCGCGGGCCGTTTTCCCAGATTGCGCCCGCACTGGCCACGATGATGAAAAACGCGATCACTGCCATCACGATGCAGCCAATAATGACTTCCATGCGCGAATCGCCGTATTGCTTGCTGTCGATGCCTTTTTCGACGATTGCTGCTTGCAGGTAAAACTGCATCCAAGGCGCAACGGACGTGCCGACGAGGCCGATCAACATCGCAACGTATGCTGCGTTGGGCAATATCACGGGTTGCACGGTTGCCGCGATCGCCGCGTCCCAATCGGGCTCGACGAGTACGGCCGAAATTACGTAGGCCACGTAGAATGTGCTCGCGACCAAGAAGATTTTCTCGACACTCTGGTACGTCCCTTTCACAACCAGCACCCACACCAGCAGTGCTCCGATCGGGACCGAGATATAGCGGCTGACCGGCAGCAATTCCATGGCGCCGGCGATGCCCGCGAAATTGGCGACGATGTTGGTGAAATTCACCACTAGCAGCAAGACCATCACGATGAAGGTTGTGCGGAGTCCGAACTCCTCGCGAATTAGATCCGAGAGCCCCTTGCCTGTTACGGCACCCATTCGTGCGCACATTTCCTGGCTGACGACGAGCATCAATGTGATTGGAATTAATGTCCAAAGAGCGAGGTAACCCCAGCGCGCGCCGGCCTCGGAGTAAGTGAAGATTCCGCCGGCGTCGTTGTCGACCATAGCGGTGATGAAGCCTGGCCCGAGCACGGCCAGGAATACTAACGCACGGCCGCGGACATTCCGGAGAAGCGCCATCTAAAGGCCCCGCTCGATTTCCGGGCTCAGCTCGGCAATCACGTCGTCAGCGGTAATCACGCCGTCGAGGCGGCCTCCTCGTCAACGACGGGAAGGGCATAAAGGTTGTACTTATCAAACAGCTCAATGATGTCCTCGCGGGGAGCGTCGACTGAAACGTGAACGGTCTCTCGAAACGCTAAAGTTCTCAAGGAGTGATGGGGCTCGGCCACCAACACCCGCCCTAAAGGAACGGCACCCGCTAAATGGCCGTCGTCGTCGACTAAGAAGATATGCGTGATGCGTTTGAGCAGTGCTTCTTCGTCTTTCAGCTCGCGAATGGCATCGTCGACGTCAGCGTCTTCGTGCAGTGAGAAAAAGCGCATGCTCATCATGCCGCCTGCTCGATCGTCTTCGTATCCGAGCAGTTCTGAAACCTCCGCCGCGGGCTCGCGCTCCATGTCGCGAACGATATCCCTGCGTGACCGCTCGTCGAGATCAGCCAAGGCGTCGGCAGCTTCGGCGGGGTCCATCTCTTCTAGGATGTCGGCGGCGCGATCAGCGTCGAGCGAATGCAAGATGGTTGTCTTGACGGTGGCGCGAACCTCCTCGAGCGTGTCGGCCGCGACTTCATCGTCGAGGGTTTCGAACAACGCCTCGCGCTCGTCGGAGCCGAGCTCTTCGACGATGTCGGCAAGATCGGCCGGATGGATTTGTTCAAGGCGATCGTGCGAGATGAGCAGCTTCAGGCGGCGCTGCGGATCGGGTTCGACGATGTTGCAGGCCTCCCACGGTATCGAGTTTGGCTGCAGCTTTTCCTGAATTTCGCGAATGACTTTGTTCGGAAGCAGACCCTCGGCTAGGCGGCGGAAGGCGCCCTGCAGACCAACGCCAACCTCGTGAACCCACAACTGCTCACCGCCGTTGCCGGCAACTCGCAGCCCGACATCGTTGACGCGCACAACCTTGCGGCCGTTGACGTCGACGATCTGCTGGTCAAGCAAATCTTTCGTCAGCAGCAGGTGATAGTCGTCGCCGTAGTACGGAGTGAAACGGTCGTCGGAGAGTTCGATTCCCTCATCGGAAATTGAGCGGACCTGGTCCCAACGAACGGCAAAGTTCGTGTTCCCGTGTCCAAAAAGGAAACGGGAGATGCGTCGAGGGTGCTCCCTCGGAGCAACGGCTGCTTCGCGGACCCGGCCAATACGAGTACCGTGCGGGCCCACCAAGCGCATTCCCGTCAGCTCCGTGAGATAGACCAAGCGCACCGGGTCTGCTCGGATCGTCGCCATGACTGAGAAGCCACGCGGACATCACCATTGGAAGGGCGGTGTCGAAGCGCGGCGGCGCAATATTGCTACAACTTCCAGGGTCGTCAAGCATGATTGACGAAGGAACTCCTTCCTTGTTCATCATCGGCTGAGCGGGTGGCCCGATGCAAGTTGAGGGCTGGATTGAGTTGCAACGTTTGACCGCGTTTCGATTGGTGGACAGGCCGGTCGAGTATCGCGGTTGACTTTGGAAATGTCCGGAAATGTCCGGATTTGTCCGGTTTTTGCTTAAAATCGGGTTTACTTGAAACGATGTGATTGGGTTCTTGGGCTCGCGGATGGCGATGGTTCGTGGGTTGTTCCGCTGGGATGGGACAGTCCACACCTGGGTTCGATTTCGCGGTTTAGATTGCGTTGTCTGATGGGACAGTCCCGCCCCGCGATGCAGTTCCCCCTGCGCTGTTAGTTGGACGGGACAGCCTAGATTAGACTGCCCCGCCCTTTGGTTTGCCTGCTCGTTTCAACTCGACAAACCGATAAAATGGGAGCTCCCAAGTTGCTAAACCTCCGTGTACCGGCGACGTTGTGCGGGCAAGCTTTTTGACAGCAACGCCGGGTTGCTAGGTTGTTCTTTTCCCCGAGGACAGCCAGGACCGAAACCTCGTTTTTGTGACCACACTTTCGTGGGGCCGGATGGATGGTCTCATCTTTCGCTTAAGCCAGGCAAACTCCATAGGCATCCGTGCTTGTACTTTGCACGCCCTTAGGAACCTGTTTCAACCCTACACCCCCGTGTCAAGTTTTTAGGGGGTTTGGCGGGGCCTTGAAACGGCTAAGTTGTTGATTTGTCAGGCGTAAAAAATATTTCAAAACCCCGGTACAGTACTTATCAGTGGCTCAGGTGGCAAGCGTGGACTTCCGTCCTCGCCTCTGATTCTGATTGTTGTTCTGTTCGGTGGTGATTGTCGATGGACTGTCCGGGATGTCAATAATTTCTTGATTGAGTAGTATGGGGCGGTAGCGAGCGGGAGGGTTCAATAGAATGTGGCGTCATCTTGCCTATTTAATACTGGCGACTTTCGTTGCTTGTGGTGGCGGGTCCTCCGAGCCGGGTTCGCGCCTAACGGCTATAGTTGGGGCGAAATTGATCGACGGTACAGGATCGGCCCCCGTGGCCGACTCAGCGATCTTGATTGAGGGCGCATGGATCGTCGCAGTTGGAGCCCGCGCCGACGTCGACGTTCCGGACGGTGCGCAGATCGTAGATGCGACCGGCAAGACGGTGATCCCTGGGCTGATTGATCTGCACAGCCACTACGGAGGTGACGTCGCCAAACAACTTGCCGCGCAGTTGGCGTTCGGCGTCGTCGGAGTCAGGAGCATCGGCACTGACACGCCCGCGACCCTCGAGACCTTCGGCCAGGTCAGCACGGGGACCCTACCTGGCCCCGTAATCGTGACGGCCGGTTCCGGCTTTACGCATCCGGAGGGGCACCCGGTCGGCCGCGATCATCTCAGGCGTCCAACTACCCCCGAAGAAGCTCGCGAAGGCGTTCGAGAGCTTGCCGCCCAAAACGTCGGCTTTACGAAAATGTGGGTCGACTCAAAGTACGGCTCCATCCCAAAGATCACTAGAGACATTCGTGAGGCTGTCGTCGACGAGTCGTTGAAGAACAATCTCGTCCCGGTCGCGCACATCTTCGATGAGGAGGACTTCTATCATCTCGACAGCCTCGGCATGACCGACTTTCTGCACGCAGTGCGGGACAAGGAACCAATGGACGGGAAGTTTCTGAACACCGCTCGCAAGCACGGCTCGACGTTCGCGTCGACGCTAACTGTGATTGAGTCGAACTGGCTATTTCTAGAACGACCCTCGAAGTTGACCACCGATCCCGAGGCGATGGCCGCATCGAGTGCGGCAACGCTTCAGATTCTCGCTGACGATGCCGCGCGTGAAGAGCGTCTACGGAACCCGCTGCTTCCGATCTTAAAGCCAGAGTTTGGGCGGGCGAAGAGATTCTTCAGACAGATTCACGAGGCTGGGATTACGATCACTCTTGGGTCAGATTCCAACGGTGGAATGATTCCAATGGGCTGGGGCAGCCATAACGAAATGCGGCTACTGGTCGAAGCCGGCCTGTCTCCGATGGAGGTTTTGACCGTCGCGACGTCAGTAAGCGCCAAGCTACTAGGACAACCAGGAGAAGCTCTTGGCTCAATCGCAGCAGGCAAGAGCGCGGACTTGATCGTGCTCGACGCAGATCCGTCGGCGGAAATTACGAATACTCGTAAGATCCACGACGTGATGCAGCGCGGGGAATGGATCGATCGGATGGGTCTGCTGGGGCTTTGAAGATTGCCGGATTGGCGGCGGGGTCGGGGGTAGCGCGGTGGTCGTAGGGAGGACCGCACCGCGAGGCGGCGCGGCTCGGTACCGCTAAAAGTTTCGTCCATCTAGGAGCTCGTGGGTAGGTTCGATACAGATGCTCGTAGTTGCTTTGCTTCGGCGATGAGTGCTGTTGTTGCGGACATCAGATCAAGCTCGGCCGGTTTGTCGTCGGGGTCGCCTAGGCCGGTTCCGCCGATTTTGCGCAGACGCTGCATCACTAGCTCGCGTATCTCTGGCGCGTTCGCTACGCCCCTAAAGTAGCCGACGTGAAGATTCGCCGCGTCGGTGCCATTTTGGCCAGTCGGCTTGCCGGCCGATCCTCCTCCCGCGGTGCGTACTTCGAGATCCGCGATAGCGAACAGCCGTTGGATGGGGCCACGGCGGATCTCTACGTTTTGGATGTTGGAGAACGTCATCGTTTGTTCGCGAACGTTCCAGATGCCTTCGCGAATGCGCAGGCTACGGTCGGTGATCATGTACCAGCGGTATTCGTAGTCGAGGACTACCAGAAGCCATGAGAACGGTAACTGGATTAGAAAAACAGGAGGACTACCGTGTCTACCATGGAGAACCATTGGGATTGCTCGGAGAAAGCTTGGGTGACCTGCGACAGCGGGCGGAAGCGCTCAAGCATGTCAGGCAAATCACCGCGCGAGAACACAAATAGGAGCGCCACACTGAAGACAAACCCCGCTTGGCGAACCGCCCAGGAGAGCAACTTGTAGCGCAGGTAGTTTTTAGCGGCGCGAAACACATGGAGCGATCCTTCGGCGCCAAACGGCGGCTCGGGCTCGGGCGGCACCGCAAGCACATTAGCAATTGCGGCGTTGATGGGGCTAGGCATCGAGCCGACCCCGCACGCGCGCGAGCGCTTGGCGTACTTCCCGTAGCTCGGTGGCTAATTCTCGAAATGACGCGGCTAAATCGTCACCCGGTTGGAGGGTGGGCGCCGTTGCCGACGGCACCGCCGTAGACGGGCGGTTGCCGCGCATCTTGTTGTAGAGAAAGTCTCGAACCTGGTCTGATTGTTCGATCCCTTCGATGACCATTTCGGCCGCGGCGCTGCCGCTGGCGGTCTGAATCTCGACTCTTGCCAGACCCAGCCAGCGCTCGACCACATTGCTGCGGAGATGGATGTCTTGAATGCGGGCATACGTCAGGTGGATCTCTCGAAAAAACAAGATTCCCCACTTCATGGATACGCCTTCGTCATCGAAGCGATAGCGAAGAGTTTCGTACTTGAAAATGCGCGGGAGAAGAACGGCCCAAAAGAACGGCCCGAGCGCTAGCGAAGAAACGAGGTAATAGATCAGGAGTGTGGACTGGGGCCGCTCGATTGAGCGCACGTCGAAGGCTTCGCTATGCACTTCCGAATCATACAATTGCCGGGCTGGAAATGCGGGCTAGAGCAATTTCAAAGACATTACCGCCCGCGGTTACAGTGATCGAGAGTGGGCGGGGGGAAGTGCCTGCGCGTCGTCGACATTGAGCCCTGGGGTTGCACCCTAGGCTAATTCAAACGCCACCCCTACCGGGGTTCAGTTTCCGCCGCTTCCCTAAATTCGACGCCGCGCGCCACGTACTATTTCCGTGATGGCGTTCAGTCGTTGCTGATGCAGAAAAGCTCGTCTTGGCTGCGCAGGTAGAGGTCTCCACCGACTATGATTGGCGACGAAACGAACATCTCATCGCCCATTTTGTTGGTCGCTAGGACTTCGTAGGTCTTGCCGAGTTTCAATACGGTCACGTCGCCCTCTTCGGCCGCCAGGTAGAGTTTCCCGTTGGCTGCTACGGGCGATGCCTTGAATGTGTACGACTGGGGCAAACGTTGCTGGTGGTAGAATTTTTCTCCGGTCTTGGCGTCGAAGGCACTCACCATGCCGCGATCGGTGACGAAATACAAAATCCCTTCGTGCAGCACCGGGGAGGCGGAATAGGAGTTGCCGCGATCGTTGGTCCACTTGATGTACTCGGGGTTGTCAGTGAGGTCGCCCTGGCCACCCAACTTGATGGCGAGCAGATTCGGATCACGATAGCCCGTCATTGCGATGACCATTTCGTTGTCAACGTTGATGACCGCCGGAATCGCGTTCGCTCCCAAGCCGCCGGCTTCCCAGATCAACTCTCCGGTCGCAAGGTCGTAGCTGCGAACTCTCGCCGAGCTGGTGACGAGCTGCTTGCGGCCATCGTAGTCAACGACGATCGGTTGGGGCCAACTACTGTGCTCGTCGCGTTGGGCTCGCCACAGCTCTTCTCCGCTGTTTTTGTCGAGAACCACGATGTACGACTCGCCTTCGTGATCGTTTTGGATGATCAGGTATTTGTCGTGTAGCGCGGGCGCGACGCCCTCACCGAATGCCAATCGCATTCGCAACTTGCCGAGATTTTTCTTCCACTTCAAGTTGCCGTCCATATCGAATGCGTAGACTCCGCGCGATCCGAAGCTCGCGATGAGCGTTTCGCCGTCGGTTATGGGCGAATTTGAGGCGAAGCTGCCGTACTGGCGGTGGTAGCCTTCGTGCGGCACCGCGGTGACGGCGGTTTTTTGCCACAGAACTTGTCCGCTGTTCTTGTCGATCGCCATAACCATAAAGTCGGTTTCAACAAGGTCACCGGCTCCGCCGCCCGGGCCGCGAGCGGGCCGACCGCCGCCGCCAGCGGCTTTTTTGCCGCGGCCGGGCCCTTGGCGAGGGAGGCCTTCAAGTGGCTGCGCGGCAGCTTGTGGAGTAGCTCGCCCAACAGCGGTTGTGAGGTACATTACGTCTCCCCACACGACCGGGGTGGAGTTTCCCTTGCCTGGAATCGTGATTTTCCACTTGACATTGTCAGTTGCAGAAAAATTGGTCGGGGCGTCACCCTCGGCTACCCCATTGTTGTGAGGGCCGCGCCATTGATGCCATGAATCTTTGATCGTCGGCTCCGCATGTAACATGTGAGATCCTGTGAGGCAAAGTATTGACGCAAAAGATGTTATGGTGAGTTTCATAGGGTTTGACCTTATCCCTTTAGGGGTCTCGGTAGATTGGAAAAGGCGTCGAATGACACTCCGTGGTTAGCGGCGCCGGCGTAAAACATTCGCCCGCCGCGAGATCGCGGACAAGGCTGTTTGGCGCCGAATGTTTCAAATTGACCCTGCTCTACGGTACGATATTTTTCTGCGCTTGATGTGCGGAGGCGGGAAAGTTGCCTAGTAAGAACGCGTTAGCTCTTGGATTAGATTTCGGCACCGAATCGGTGCGCGCGCTGTTGGTGGACCTGGAGGGGACCGAGCGCGGCTCGGCCGTCGGCGCGTATAAGCACGGCCAGATAACGAAAAAGTTGGCCGGCCGGGCCGAGCCGCTTCCGGCGGACTATGTGCTGCAGCATCCGGAAGACTGGATGGAAGCCGCCGCGAAGGCGGTCCGCGGTGCATTGCGCCGGTCGGGTAGCACCAGCAACAAAGTGATCGGCATCGGTGTGGACTTTACGAGCTGCACGATGCTGCCGACGACCGCGGACGGTACGCCGCTGTGCCTGCTGCCCGAGTTCCGGAAGACTCCGCAGGCGTGGCCAAAGCTTTGGAAGCATCATGCGGCGAAGGAGCAAACCGATCGTATTAATCGGATCGCCCGCGAACGCGACGAGCAGTTCCTCAAACAGTACGGCGGCACGGTCGGTCTGGAGTGGTTTTTCCCGAAAATGCTCGAGACGCTGGAGCAGGCTCCAGAGGTATATCACGCCGCCGATGTTTGGCTTGAGGCCGGTGACTGGCTTGTTTGGCAGTTGGTTGGATGCGCCGCGGATGAGATGGCGCGTTCGACTTGTCAGGCCGGCTACAAGGGACTGTGGTCGGCTCGTGACGGATTTCCCTCTAAGCCATTTTTGCGCGCGCTACACCCTGATTTGGTGGATGTCGTTCGGTCGAAAATGCCGGGTCGTATGATGTCGCCGGGGCAAAGCGCCGGCTCGTTATCGACCGCGGCGGCAAAGACGCTTGGCTTAGATGAAGGGACGCCGGTGAGCACGGCAATTATTGACGCCCACGCGGGTGTGCCGGGCGTAGGCGCGGCCGATCCTGGGACGATGGTGATGGTCTGCGGCACCAGCTCTTGCCACATGCTAAACGCAACGGAGTACCGATACGTTCCGGGCGTGGCCGGGGTAGTCAGCGACGGGATTTTGCCGGGCATGTACGGCTATGAAACCGGCCAAGCGGCGGTCGGAGATGCATTTGATTGGCTGCGGCGACTGACCGGCGAGAAGACGCTTACCAAGCTCTCAAGGTCAGCAGCGGCTATGAGTCCGGGATCGGACGGCGTGCTCTGCGTCGACTGGTTCAATGGTTGCCGGACGCCGCTGATGGACGGCAATTTGCGCGGATCGTTTAGCGGCTTGACGCTGAACCACGGTCCCGAACACATGTATCGGGCGATGCTTGAGGCCTCGGCATTTGGGTTGCGCTGGATTGTGGAGTTATTGCGCGAGCACGGCGTGCCGGTGAAGAAATTTATTGCCACCGGGGGGCTGCCGCATCACAATCCCTTGATTGTCGAGGTTTACGCGGATGTGCTCGGCGAAAGCATCCTGGTGCATCCCTCAAAGCAGGGGCCGGCTCTTGGATCGGCTATTTTGGGCGCGATCGCTGCCGGCAAGCGCGCCGGTGGGTTTAGTTCCATTCGATCCGCGGTACGCACGATGGGTGGAGTGAAGAAGGGCGTGGCGGAGCGCGACGGGCTACTCGTGGCGCCAACTCGCCAAAACACTCGGGCGTATGAACCGATTTACCGGCGCTATCGCGAAATGGCCTTATTCCTGCAAGGCAAACGCTCGCACGAATGACGCGTTACTTTGAGGACTTTGAAATCGAAGCCTCGGCGGAATCGCCTCGCCGCACAATCACTGAGGCGGACCTGGTGATATTTGCGGGGTTGTCGGGCGACCACAACCCGCACCACACGGACGAGTTGTTCGCGCAGGAGTCCGGCTACGGAAAGCGAATCGCGCACGGCGCGTTGATCTTTAGTATTTCGACTGGCTTGTTGGTGAGGATGGCTCCCCCGAATCCGGCGGTCGTGGCGTTTTACGGCGTCGACGCGCTGCGGTTCACTCGGCCGGTGTTTATCGGAGATACGATTCAGGTCCACAACCGGGTCGCTGAAAAGGAAGAGCGCGGCGTTAAACGCGGCGTCGTCACGTTCGAGAACACTGTCAAGAATCAGCACGGCAACGCGGTGTTGGTTTATCGCGCCATGATGCTGTTTTTGCGTCGGCCGGCAGGCGGCTAGCGCGCATTTCGCAGCACCTGAGGGTGAACGCAGGCGCGTCGTCGATTCAAATCCCCGGGCTGCACCCTGGGCTAATACAAACGTCACCCCTGTCGGGGTTCAGCTTCCACGGCTTCGCGCGCAATCCGAGGGCTCGGTAGTTCGATTACGGCCTCCAATAAAGCCAAACTCCTAACCTATCCCACGAGAGTGCGTGCAGCGCTGTCTAGAATCGGTTTACGTCAATCTTGAAATCGCTCTAGTCACATCGCCGAGGCGGCGATGATCGCTTCTTGGACCATTAGATCTTCGCGCTGGGTGACGGCTATTTTCGATTCGCCTCGGACGGCCGCGGCAAACTCTTTCATGTCGTCGACGTAACGCGTGTAATCAGGCAGCTCGACCATGTTGGGGCCCTTGGGATAGGGACCTGTTGGCTCGGAGAAGTCGACTTCGAGCGTCGGATTGTCAAGCGAGCCAATCGACATGGTCCCCTTGGTGCCGTAGGCGACAAACTCGCGATAGCGGCCTGAATTCGGCTGTAGCGAGGTGCCCACGACGGTTCCAATCGCTTGCGGGAACTCGAAGACCGCGATGACCGTGTCGGCCATATTGTCGTCGAAGTTTCCGAGCTTCTTTAGAAACGGCGTTATGCGCTCGGGGCGACCTAGCAGTCGAACCAGCGGGTCGATCACGTGTGGCCCTAGCTCGAACATGTGACCGCCGCGGAATTCGGCCCAGGCGACCCTGCTGTCGGCGCCGAGGGTCTTATTCATCTCCGCGCGCACCATGTAGATTTGGCCGAGCCATCCGTTTCGCGCGGCTTCGAAGATTCGCAGGAAACCTGGGTGATGCCGCCACATGTATCCCATCTGCAAAACGAGGTCTTTTTCGGTGGCCAGGTCTTGGATGGCGCGGAATGACTCAACGTCGATCGCCGGCGGTTTCTCTAGGTGCAAATGTTTGCCGGCTTGAAGCGCCGCTAGCCCCTGGCGAGCGTGATCTCTTACAGCGGACTCGACGAACACTGCTTCGATCGTGGGATCGCCTAGTAGCGATTCTGGCGAGACGAACTTGACGCCAACCGTCTCGTACCTTTTTCGAAGAGCCGGGTCGGGCTCCGCAGCGGCTACGATCTGGTAGTCGGGAGACTCGATCGCGATGCTAAGTTTGCTCTCGGCGTGGGAGTGGCTGACACCATGAAGCCCACCCGGACCGGCCCAGTTCCGGCCCTTGGAACGGCCGCTAGCGGCAGTGCGATGGCGCCTGCAAGTAGCTCTCTTCTTCTCATTGCTTGCTCCCTTTTGCTTTCCCGCATCTATCGTAGCCGTTTGGGGAGGCGTTGATGTCAGACTCGGTGGGCACTTCGAACTGAAGCGTGGACTTCCGTCCCCGCCTCTGATTCTTGACTCCGATTGACGCCGCGGCGGCGTGGGGTCATAAAATGGTGTTCCCGCGGATCCTTTGGGCCGTCCCGATACAATAAGTTCAGCTCGTTTCGACGTAGTCGCGCATTAAGGAATCGCTGTATGAATGATTCAAGGCTTGGGCAACGAGTTGGCCACTACGTAATCGAGGAATTGATTGGCGAAGGCTCAATGGGGATCGTTTACCGGGCTACGGATTCGGCCCTGGATCGTCCGGTAGCATTGAAGTTTCTACGACCTGAATTCGCTAGAGACAAGGGTCGCCTGACCCGCTTCCTGCGCGAGGCTCAAGCCGCCGCGAGCCTTAACCACACAAACATTTGTACGATTTACGAACTCTTTCGGCATGCCAATGAGTCGGTTATCGCGATGGAGTTCGTTGACGGGGTGAGCGTATTCGATCGAGTGCAAGAGGGGCCGCTACCGATCGTCGAGGCCATCGATATCGCGCAACAGGCGGCGACAGGCATGGCAGAGGCTCACCGCAAGTTGATCGTCCACCGCGACATCAGCACCGTCAACCTGATTTACAGCCACGACGGAATCGTCAAAATCACTGACTTTGGTATCGTCAAATGGCTGAGCCGCACGCAACTGACGTCGCCCCAAACCAGGCTCGGCACGCCGTCGTACATGTCCCCTGAGCAAGTACGGGGGTTTGATATCGACAATCGGTCGGACTTGTGGTCGATTGGCGTCGTTCTTTACGAACTGCTTACAGCGACTCGACCGTTTGACGAAGAGCACGAATTATCGACGACTTACTCGATCGTCAATGAGCCGCTCAAGCCGGTCAAGTCGTTGCGACCGGAAGTGCCGGCGCGGCTCGATCGAATTGTTACCAAGTCGCTTGCGAAGAGCCCCGATCGGCGCTATCAATTCGCTGAAGACTTCATCGTGGACCTGCGGCGGGTAACACGTGACTTGGAGAAGTAGTTGGATTGACGTCTTCGCGGACTCTCGATCGTGACAGAGGCACGACGACGTTCGAGAAGGACGAAGTCTTAGCCGATACGAAACTTGGGCGAGATGCCTATATGGCCGGCGACGGATGTGTGCGAAAGGTCCCAGAAACAGGACCGCTCATCTAGCCGTCGTATGATGTAGTTGAAGCATTTCAGCACCTGAATATAACCGTGGACAAGCAGCTCAAAGACTTGATGGAACGCCTCGGGCACGCAATCAACGAGTCGGTCAACGATTCCGAAAGCATTGCCGAGGCGATTGGCGAAATCAAACGCGAAGGTTACGATGTGTATCTCGTGCTGCAGGCTACGATCGGGTTCAATCGGCGTGACGACGCTGATGAGTTTGAAGGGGCCGCTGTCAGCGCGGCAGACACCGAATTCACCGAGCAAGACGAAGCATTCCTCAAAGCGCTCAAAATCAGGATGGAAGAATAGATTCCTGGGAAAAACGCGCTTCCACCTCGCCCACAGCTTCGTATAGTTGGTCGAACGACTCGATCACAAACAACAGCGGTTGGTAGTGATCGATCTTGAACGTCTGGTGGAGAACCCGATCTAGACCGAACGGAACCCGCTCTACATTTTGCGATTCGATTGAATGGCGCAGCTCGCCGGCGGAACTCATGAGACCGCTTCCATACGCTTTAAGTCGGCCGCGCTCTTGGATTAGTCCAAACTCCACCGTGAACCAGAAGAATCTAGCAAGTGCTTCAACAGCGGAAACGTCGCCGGCGACCCTCGACGCAAGTTTTCCAAATCGGACCAGCGACTTGGCGAAAACCGGGTCGGTGTGCATCGGCACGTGTCCGGCAACGTCGTGGAATATATCGGGCTCGGGAAGATAGCCCAGGCTTGCTGCGTCGCGAATCGTTAGACTTGTCGGAAATTCGCTCGCCGCCAAGCAGCTAAAAAAGTCTGATGCCTCGAGATAGCCGCCGACGCCCACGGCACGAAATCCAGTCAACGGCGCCAATCGCCGATTGATGTGGTCGAGGTCTGGGATGCAATCGCGATCAAGCCCTAGCCGCTCGACGCCCCGAACGAAGTTTTTCGATGCGTGGCGCGCCCACAACGGTTCTATCCCGTCGAAAAGCTTGCACCAGGTCGCGTGCTGACTACTGCAGTATGAATCGTACCGCTGCTGTACAAACAATCGGTTCGAGAAACTCGTGTGCGCCGCGCGCGGTGCGGCTATCGAAAGTGCCACCCCATGGTGTTTGTCTCCTGGCGAGTTGCCGCCGTCATTAGACTACGCCTGTGTGTGAAAATTGTCAACCACTAAGCCGTGGTGCTATAAGCAGCAGCAACATATACCGCCCAAAATGTTTGAAGCTTGACCCACCCGGTTATACTGGGGCCAGTGGAAGAACGACTAAAATTTGCGGTTTTCATTGACTTCGACAATATCGAAATTGGCGTGAAGTCGACGTTGCATCGAACCTTCGATGTCGAGTGTGTACTCGAGGGACTTAAGGAGCGCGGCGAGATCGTCTCGAAAGTCGCCTATGGCAACTGGAGTCGCCAGCAGTCCGTCACGCGGGCGTTTACTGAGAACGGCGTGCAAATGGTGCAGCGGGACAGTACTCCGCGAGGCGACAAGAATGGCGCGGACATTAACCTCGCCTTGGACGCGCTTGAACTAGCCTTCACGAGCGACCACATCAACGCATTTTGCATCTTGAGTGGCGACAGCGACTTCATGGCGCTGGTCAACAAGCTCAAGCAGTACAACAAGCGCGTCTACATCGTTGGTGGCAAGGCGTTCACCAGCACGATCTTGCAGCGCAACTGTCACGAGTTTATTAGCTATGAGTCGCTTTACGAAAGCTCACCGCAGAATACGCCGCGTAGCGAGTCGGCCCGGTTGCAACGACCGAAGCGTGCGGTATTGCCCGCCGAGAAAGCGCTGCCCGTGATTGACCGCGCGCTACGCTCACTCGACATGCGTGGTTCCGTGCCTCAAATGGGATTACTGAAAAGCACAGTGCTTCAGCTAGATCCAGCATTCAGTGAACGCAACTACGGCAGTTCATCGTTCAAGGGGTTTATTGACAAGCTCGCAGACAAGGGCTTCTTGACGGTAAACGTGCTGGAAGGACATTTCGTCGTAGAGAGCAAGAGCGATCGTCAGGACTCGCGAGTCGGGCCAACACGAGACGATGCTTTGGCCGTGCTATGCGGTGTGATGCAGGACAACACCGAACTGCTAGACATCGGCATCCCAGGCCGTGAGGTCGAGGCGCTCGTTCTAGCCGCTGTTCCTGGTTTCGACCCGATCGAGTACGGTGTACAAGACTTTGCTGAGTTGCTCAACTTGGCACAAGACAAGGGTTATGTGGCCTCTGAAGCCGATGCGGCGACGGGTCTTCGCTACTTCGAAGGCGATCAACTCAGCAGCGCTCGACGGGCGGAAGCGGCGGAACCGGCGAAGGAAGAAGCAGCGCCCGCCGCCGCGCCGAAGCGTGCTCGGCGATCTCGGCGAAAAACGGCTACGGCAAAAGACCCCGAAGCCGTCGCTGCAAGCCCGGAAGACGATCCTCCGAAACGGCGCCCGCGTCGGAAACGCGCAAACGCGGGATCGCGACGCAAGGATACGGCCCCCGCGCCTAGCGAGCCGTCAGAATAGCCATTCGATAGCGACCTGGTTTCCGAGCGCCATCGACAGACAAAAACTGGTGGTGAATCCTTTGTTGTGGGAGAATCATCAACTGTGCATCGATGGCGTCGGGCAACCCACTTTAGCAGATCTTAGACATTCGCCGCGACGAACGTCTTGTCCAATACAAGATGAGCCTGAAGGGAGGGGTGATTCCAACACAAGATGAGCCTGGAGGTAATTTGGGCAAGGTCGATTAGGAACAGGCAAACTGCGGGCGATGGGAGTCGCCGTGCAGCAAGCCGAATCAGTGAGTCTCGATGAGATCGAGAGTTTTCTCGACGGGTGTGGGTCCGTCGAGTTCCAGGCCGGAAGTCGAGCGGATAAATACGCGCTCGTCGAAGGCGTCCTGAAGAGGCATCATTATGCCGACCAGAAGCGCTCGGTTAAAGGATTGTTGAGACGCTTCCTGAGCAAGCTAACCGGCTTAAGCCGCGCCCAATTGACTCGCCTCATCGGGCAGTTTTTGCGCGAAAAGTGCGTTCGGCCGACAGCCTATCGAAGGCGCCGCTTCCCCACCAAGTACAGCCGCGCCGACATCGTTCTCCTGGCGCATGTCGACCAAGTACAGCAACGTCTCTCCGGGCCGGCGACGCGTCGCATTCTCCAGCGCGAGTTCCAAATCTACAACCGCAAGGAGTTCGAACGCCTTGCCGAACTGTCGGTGGCGTCTTGTCCAATACAAGATGAGCCTGAAGGGGAGGGCGATTCCAATACAAGATGAGCCTGACGGGGATCCGTTGGGTGGTCAGGAACAGAGCAGCTGCGGGCGATGGGAGTCGCCGTGCAGCAAGCCGAATCGCTGAGTCTGGAGCAGATCGAGTGTTTTCTCGACGGGTGCCAATCCGTCGCCTTCGAGGGCGGCAATCGAAGCGACAAATATGCGCTCGTCGAAAGCGTCTTGAAGCGGCATCACTATGCCGACCAGAAGCGCTCCGTCAAGGGTCTCCTGCGGCGTTATCTCGCTAAGCTCACGGGCTTAAGCCGCGCGCAACTCACCCGCCTGATCGGACAGTTCTTGCACACGCGTTGCGTCCGTCCGAGGGCCTATCGGCGGCGCCGTTTTCCCAGCAAGTACACACGCGCCGACAGCGTCTTACTGGCGCACGTCGATCGAGTTCATCAGCGCCTCTCGGGGCCGGCCACCCGCCGCATTCTCCAACGCGAGTTCCAGATCTACGGCCGCAAAGAGTTTCGACGCCTGGCCGAATTGTCCGTGGGCCAGCTGTACAACTTGCGAAAAAGAGCCGTCTACCAACGTCACAGTTTGCATCTCGACAAGACCCGTCCCACGCCCGTTGCGATCGGCGAACGCCGCCAACCCGAGCCGCGAGGACGTCCGGGCTACCTGCGCATCGACACCGTGCACTCGCCCGAACAGGAAGGCGAAAAAGGCGCCTACAGCATCAATGTGGTCGACGAAGTGACGCAGTGGCAGGCCGTCGGCTGCGTCCAACGCATCAACGAAAATCACCTCATTCCCTTGCTGGAAGGCCTTTTGGAACAATTTCCATTTATCGTTCGCGGCTTTCACTCCGACAATGGCAGCGAATTCGTCAACCATCAAACCGCTAAACTGCTCGAGAAGTTGCGAATTGAATTTACGAAGTCTCGCGCGCGCCGTTCGAACGACAATGCCTTGGTCGAAACCAAGAACGGCGCGGTGGTGCGCAAGTGGATGGGCTACCAGTTTTTGCCCTCGGAAGCGACGCAGGCGATCGACACCTTCTACCGCCAGTGGCTCAACCCGTACTTGAATTTTCATCGCCCATGCGCTTTCGCCAGCGAGCGCCGAGACCGCCGCGGCAAGTTGCGCAAGGTGTACGCCGAGTGGAGCACGCCGTGGGAAAAGCTGCTCAGCCTGCCCGCCGAGCAGCGCGGCCTGCGCGCGGATCGCTCGCTCAAGAAGCTCCAAGCGCGAGCGGACACTTGTTCCGACACCGAGTTTGCCGAGCAACTCGACGCTCAGCGCAACGAACTGCAACGCGTCTGCAAAGACCTCGCGATCTGCTGGCGCACGCGCTAGACAACGCCCCGACCCGAGGCGTTGTCGGCTCCTCCGGCCCACGTCCGAAGACGGCCGTGGGGTCTCGCCTGGGATGGCTGCAAAGGGGGATTGGGGCTGCCGCCCCTTCCCCCTTATGCAATCCCCCTCACCCCGCCCTACGAAGCCACAAATAGCTGTAGCCGCCGACCTCAACTCACGCTATAATCCCCCTCAACCCGCAGCTGCTTCGCCTCTCTCCTTCAGGCTCATCTTTCAATTGGAAAAGAGGCGAATGGGCTGGTTCTCTGCTGATGTTTTCGTACTTTTTCCTCGTCATCACGACGTTCTGGATACTCAAACCGCTCAAGAAGAGCCTTTTTATTGGGCACTACGTCGCTGACGGTATTGAGATTTTAGGCTCACAATTCAGTGCGCCTCAAGCGGAGATGATCGCCAAGATCGGGAACATGTTCGTGGCGTTTTTCGCCGCCGCGCTATTTGCATATTTGTCTCGGTATCTGCGTCGCGAAAAGCTGACCTATGCCTTTACCGGGCTGATCATCGCGATCTACCTGGTTTTTCGAATTACGCTGGTCGACCCACAGGGCGCGTCGGTTTGGTCGTTCTACATTTTTGGGGATATCTACAACACCCTGATGTTGGCCGCCTTCTTCGCGTTCCTCAACGACAGCACCTCGCCGGCCCAAGGAAAACGGCTGTACGGGCTGATAGTGCTTGGTGGCGTTGCCGGCGGCGCGGTGGGCTCGAGTTTTGTAGCCGCGAAAGTGGATGATATTTCGCTAACTACCTGGCTGACTATTTGCACCAGCATCGCTCTCGTAATCGCGGTGGTCGCGGGGTTCGCGGCTCGCTCTCTGAAGGTGCCCAAAGAACTGCCGAAAGCGATCGAAGAACCACCGCTCGCCGGCAATGCCGTTACGGAAGGAGCTCGGCTCGTCTTTGGATCACGTTATCTGCTATCGATCGTCGCGATCGTCGGACTCTACGAAATGGTGTCGACGATCATGGACTTTCAGTTCACGTCGGCAGTCGTCCATTATGTCGACGGACCGGACCTTGGGAATATTTTTCCAAGGTATTTGCGTTTACTAATATATTCGGACTCATCGTGCAATTTTTCTTTGCCAGTTTCATTCTGACGCGCTTCGGCCAAACAGTGGCATTGCTGGTGATGCCACTGGCGGCGCAGGGGGGCTCCGTCGGATTCATGATCATTCCAGGGCTGCTGGTGGGAAGCTCGCTCAACACGCTCGACAACGGATTCAATTATTCGATCAACCAGTCGGCGAAGGAACTTCTATACACGGCGACCAGCCGCGTGGAAAAGTACTCCGCCAAGGCCTTCATCGATATGTTCGTGCAGCGCTTCGCGAAGGCGCTCGCCGTGGGACTTTCGCTTGCGATTACTGCTTTCTTCGCCGGATTCGAGAGCGTCAGGTGGCTGTCGCTGTTGACTGCCGCCATTTTGCTAGCGTGGATATTTATCGCCCGTTTTGCGGGCCGTACATTTGATGAGTTGACTGACGAGCGGTAGGGACTTTGTTTCGAAATGCGGCTCTTAATCACTCTTCTGGTTGCCACTGCTGTATCGCTCAACGCGCAGGCACTGCCGACTTCACGCGCCGAAGAGATCGAACTGGCGCGCGAGGCAAAGTCGGAAACGATCAAGCCGGAGGAGTCACCGACCGAGGCAAAGATCAACGAAGTACTGTCCGGCGAATTCGTACAGAAGGTGCTCGTTGGCGGAGAGGGATTCGCTCCCCGGCTTGGCGGGCTACCGACGGGACAAGGCTTCGCGCTTGGAGTGGGTTATCGCGACTCGACGTTGTCGGGCGGGGCGCTACGCTTTGAGTCATCCATCGCCGGTTCGGCCAGCCGGGCTTGGGTGGCGGACGTGGGCTTGTACTCACCGGACCTCGTTAACGGCCACTTATTTTTCGATACCTACGCCAAACACAGCAACTATCCTCGTTTCGAGTACTTCGGCTCAGGCCCAGACTCCTCGACCGAAAATGGCACGACGTTCCGGATAGAGGAGAGTTCCGTTGATTTCAACGCAGGCGTAAGGCCGTTCAAGACTTTGCGAATGGGCGTGACCGGCGGCTACGTTCTTTTCAACACCGGCCCAGGCAACGACACGAGCGACCCGCAACTAGGGGAGTTCTTCACGGACGCGACGACGCCCGGCTTGACGGACCAAACAGATTTTCTTCGCGGCGGTTTTTTTGTCGATTTTGACAACCGAGATTTTCCCGGCGCGCCGCGCAACGGCGGACTCTACTCGGCACGGTTTCTTGCCTACAGCGATCGCGACATCAAGCAACACAGTCATCAGCGACTGGAGATTGACGCGCAGCAATACATCCCATTTTTCAATGACCGCCGCGTGATCGCGCTTCGCGGCAAGACGATCATGACCTATGGACCCGGTACCCAAAACGTGCCTTTCTACCTCCAACCGGTGCTGGGCGGCTCGGACGATCTGCGTGGATTTCAGCAGTTCCGCTTCTATGGAAATAATCTGGTGATTCTAAACGCCGAGTATCGCTGGGAGGCTTTTTCGGGCCGTGATATGGCGGTTTTTTTCGACGCCGGAAAGGTTGCGAATCGCCGGTCGCAAATCAATTTTCATGATCTTGAGGCCTCGGTCGGCCTTGGTTGGCGCTTCAATATTCAGAACAGTGTGTTTTTGCGCATTGACGTCGCAAAAAGCCACGAGGGGTATAAGTTGTGGTTTAAGTTTGGGAAGGCGTTCTAGGAGCTTGACGTCATGAAACGGATTAGCCTCATTTTCCTGCTTCTGCCGCTGCTGCTACCCGCGGCGAAGTTCTATGACGATGATCCGATTCGCGAGATGCCTCCGCCGGTACAGGTTGACGACGCCAAGTACCGCAAGCTCAACGATTATTTTGATCTCTTCACGAACCTTTTCGCGAACCTCGGCGAGAAACAGCCGAGCGACAAGCAGATCAGAAACAGCGGACGGCGCGGCGGCGATAAAGTTGCTCCAATTCCGGCGCAGGCGGTAAACACACTCGGCGAGGTTCCAAACAATAGTTGGTTCACAAACCGAATCGGCTCGCGCGAGTTTACCCTCGAGGAGATTCGTAAAGCGGCTGGCGGCGAGCGCCCTCCCGACCAGAGCGCGCCGTGGACGATTAAGGCGGCGAAGACCGAAGGCGTTACGCCGGGATTTCGGATCCAGGACTCAACCGGCGAGAATTATCTGATCAAATTCGATCCAATCAAGCACCCCGAGATGGCGACCGGCGCGGACATCATTGGTTCGTCGCTGTTTCACGCCTTGGGCTACAACGTCCCTGAAAACTACTTGGTCGAATTCCATCCCGAGGATCTCGTGGTCGGCGAAGGTACAACGATTAGAACGGCGGGCACCGAGGTTGCGATGAGTCGCGGCGACGTGATGGCCGCGTTGCGGCGGGTCCCGCACCTGCCGAATGGCCGGGTTCGCGCGGTTGCCAGTCGATTTTTGCCCGGAAAGATTTTGGGAGAGTTTCGCTACTACGGCACTCGCAGTGACGATCCAAACGACATCGTCGAACATGAGCATCGCCGCGACTTGCGCGGCCTCAACGTTTTTTGCGCCTGGCTCAACCACAGCGACTCGCGCGCCATCAATACGCTCGAGAGCCTGGTGGAAGAGGACGGGCGCAGATTTGTTAAACACTTTCTAATCGACTTCGGCGCCATTATGGGCAGCGCTAGCGTAGTGTCGAATTCCGCTCGCGACGGCAACGCATACTTCTTCTCGTGGAAACCGATGTGGGCGCAAATGGGCTCGCTTGGGATTTACCTACCTCGCTGGGTCCGTGCGAAATACAGCAAGCACAGCGCTCTCGGGATGGTCGAGTTCCCAACATTTGAACCCGAGGACTGGAAGCCAAACTACCCGACGACCGCGTTTGTCAACCGCCTTCCCGACGACGAATACTGGGCCGCGAAGAAGGTGATGGCGTTCGGCGACGAGCACATTCGCGAGGCTGTGAAGCTGGCTAAGTACAGCGATCCGGCGGCTACAAAATTGCTCGGCGACTATATTATTGGCCGCCGCGACCGCATCGGCGAAGTGTACTTCCAGAAAGTTTTGGCGCTAGATGATTTTCGGATCGAGGGCGGACGGCTCGAATTTGAGGACTTAGCTGTGAAGCACGGGTTTGCCGAGCGGCGCGAGTATTCGGTTGGTTGGAGCGTGTTTGATAACCAGCGCGAGACAAGCACTGGGATCGATGGCGCGAGTGGCTTTGCGTTGCCGGCGCAGACGAAATCACCTGGGTATTATTCCGCGACGATCACGGCGGATGACCCCGCGAAAACTGTCGTTGTCTATTTGAGAGTCGCCGGGAGTGGCTCGGAGATCGTTGGTATCGAGCGCACTTGGTAGGTCGGCGGGGCAGGGAAGAGCGGGCTAAAACCAGCGCCGCTTGTCGACGACATTTGCTAGCGGTTGGCCGCGAACGAATCGTCCAACGTTTTCGATAATTACGTTGAGATGCCGTTCGGCGATTGGCCGGAGAGTTTCCGGCTACATGGGGCGTCAGAATCACGTTGTCGAAACTCCACAGCGGATGATCCGACGGCAGCGGCTCAATTTCGTAAACGTCTAGTGCCCGCGCCCGCGATTTCGCCCGCTCGTAGCGCGGCGGTCAGATCGTCTAAATCGACTATGACGCCGCGCCCGATATTGATCAGCACGGCGCTCGACTTCATGCGCTCAAATAATGGTCTGCGAAAAAGACCCGCGGTCTCGGGCGTGTGCGGCGCGGCGATGACGACGTAGTCGCTCTGCTCCAACAGATCGTCTAGCCGGTCGGGCCGCCACATCTCCTCGACACCTTGCGGGACGTCGTTGCGCACCGGGTCCACCGCGATCACTCGCATACCAAAACAGCCGCCGCGCCGACCGATCTCTTCACCGATCGAACCCAACCCCACAATACCCAGCGTCGA
>CBDBHI010000068.1:0-18956 GCA_965205595.1 Bryobacterales bacterium
GTGAGGCGATAGAATGGGCCCGTCGTGGTCGGCCAGACGATCTCCCGCTGCCGCATCACCGAGCAACGCCAACAGCATTCCGAGGGATTTCACAACGCATGGGCAATTTGGCTCCCTTCATATATTCCCCACAAGAAAATCAATGCGATGATGACTACTCCAACGCGAACACCCGCGGCCGTTTCAAGGTCCCCTGGCCGCCCCCGTGACGACAAACACGAAGCTATGTAGAGGAGTGCCACAGGTAGCAAATAGATTGAAAATAGGAAGATGAGAAGACCTCCCTCCAGGCCGATCAACCCCAATCACCCCCCAAGGAATCCTCCAAGCGGCAGGCCTAGCGCGATGACAAGACCCTTGAAAACCGAGCCAAAGTCCTGCCCGCTCGATCGTAATCGCTCTTGCTGATCTGATTGCGACTCCATGATTTCTCCTTCAGTTCGGCCCACCCTAGGGCTGGGCCGCAGGTGCGTCCGACCTCTGAAATTCTTGTCCGGTCCGCCGTCGCAGAGCGTAGAGAACACACGCGGTAGCGGCGGCGGCAATGAAGTGCTTGAAGGTGTGCCCGCTCCAAATGCCGGTCAATTCGTAGAGCGGGCGGTCAAGCAGCTCACAGATCTTGGCGACACCGTAGAGCACCCAGGTCAGCAGGAATATCCGCCCGAGCTTGTGGCGCGATCGGAAGAGTGCGATGACAAATGGAATCGCCAGTACGGGGTAGAACTGAACCACTAAATAGAGGCGGAGGTCTCCTTCTCCGTCCAGTTCCGTCCCGTGCCACCACAGCACACTGAAAAGCCCGGTCAGAAGCATGGGGGCGAGCAGTACTCGGCCCGCGCGCCGACTCACGAACTCGGCGACGATGATCGTGAAGAATGATGTGAGAAGAAGGCTGAAGACGAGCCGGTCCCAAACGAGCGTCGCGTTGCTGGGAGCCATGTGGTAGTAGGCCGACCCAAAACAGGTCAGGAACTCGCCGAAGAAAAACGCAAAGTAAGCGGCCCATTCCCAGGGTTCGCCTTTAGCCAGGCCAACCCTACGTAGCAACCAGGCGCAGCCTGCCAGGCCGATGATGGCGAAAGGAAGATTCGAGATAACGTTCCAGAAATGAGGAATTCCGGCGAGCCGGCGCTGGTCGGTAAAGTCGTGGTACTCGGCCGGCTGAGGGATCGGAGGCGAGAGCAGGACAGCGGCCAGCAACGGAACGCTAATTGCGATCAGCAGCGCGATTCTCCTACGTCGACTCTTGCGGCCGTCTGAGTTCGCGTCTTCGAGTTTCGGTACTACCTCGGTCATATCCGAAGTTTATGTGGGCGAGAACTTTGTGCCTAGCTGTGGCGTGACAGTTTGTGAAGTGGCACAATGCTGTTGGTCGTGGCTCTTGACATACAGATCAACCGCGAGTCCGACGTTCCGATCCATGAGCAGGTTGCGGCCCAAATCGTGCTGCACATCGGTTCCGGGGCGTTACGGCCGGGGGATGCTCTGCCCAGCGCGAGAGTGCTAGCCCGTCGGCTGGGTATTCACCGCAACACAGTCACCGAGGCCTACCGGGACTACGTCCTCGCCAAATTAGTCGTCAAGCGTCGGGGAAGCCGGTTTGTGGTTCGCGAACCGCACAGTCGTAAGGCGGAAGTCGGAAACCAGCTCGACGAATTCGTGGACGCCGCGATCCGGGCGGCCCGCCAACACGGTTACAGCCTGCAACAGCTAATCGACCACCTCCGCAATCGTCTCCTCTCCGCGCCGCCGGACCACATCCTGCTTGTGTCCGACGATCCCGGCATGCGGGTCTTAATGCCCGCCGAGCTCAGCGCTCAATTCCACATGCCCATACATGCTTGTTCGGCAGCGGACCTCCTGGCCGACCGGGACCTATTGCTGGGCGCGCTCCTCGTGACTGCCCCCGGCAATGTCCCGACTCTGGAAGCGATAATCCCTGCCAACCGGCCCGCAATTACGGTGATCTACTCATCCGCTGCCGAGCACGTCTCAAGGATTCGCCGCCTTGAGCATCCCTCCCTGATCGTAGTAGCGTCGATCAGCGAGTACTTTCTTGAGACAGCTCGCGGCGTGTTGGCGCCGGCGGCGGAGAATGGCCACACCTTGCGGAGCGTGCTGATCTCTCCCCGGCAACCCACCTCGATTGGTGCAGCGGATCTGATTTTCTGTGACTCCTGCGCGTACCCGGTTGTTCGCAGCGCACTGCCGGGGGCCGACGTTGTTCGGCACCAACTCATCTCCCCCGCCAGTCTCGATCAGATCCAGGCCGCGCTCGACAGTTGGAGTCGAATTCAAGAAGGATCCGAGTAGGTTACCGATTGTGCGCTCTACTGGATCGCAATAGGCCACTCGGGACACCAACCTTTGAGGAGATCGGTGACGACCGAGATCGGTGACGACGAGATCGGTGACCGAGATCGGTGACAGCCACCGAACTGTGGTAGTCTGACCGCACTGAGCAATGGCACGCGCAGCCCGGGTGGTCGCGGAGGGCGTTCCGCATCACATCACCCAGAGGGGCAACAACCGCCAGAATGTCTTCCTGCTAGACGAAGATCGGCGATTCTACATCGAAGCTTTGCGAGCGAAATCCCGGCAGCACGGCCTGACGATCCTGGGCTACTGTCTGATGACGAATCACGTCCACCTGATCGCGATTCCGAAGCAGCCGCACTCACTGGCCGAGGCGATCGGGCGGGCCCACTGGCGCTACACGATGCACTTCAACAAGAGCAATGCCCGCCAGGGACACTTGTGGCAGAACCGCTTTTATTCGTGTCCTTTAGGGCCGTCGCACTTGGTCGCGGCATTGGCCTACGTCGATCTGAATCCGTTGCGCGCGGCGATCGTCGGGAGCGCGACTCGCTACCCGTGGTCGAGCGCGGCGGCGCACTGCGGGAACGCTGTCGACGATCGCCTAATTGACCCGTGGGCGTGGGACAAAGAAGGCTTGGCGGCGGATTGGGCTGGGCGATTGCGGACGGAGTCAGCCGGTCTTCGCGACGACGAGTTGAGGCGAGCGACGTACTCGGGTCTGCCGTTCGGAAGTGAGGAGTTTGTCGACGAGATGGAGGTTCGACTCGGCCGCGGGCTGCGTCCGAAACCGCCCGGACCGACGTCGAAGGTGAAAAATGCCGCTATCGGGTAGAGTTGGATGAGATCGGTGGCTGTCACCGATCTCGGTCGTCACCGATCTCGGTCACCGATCTCGCTCACCGATCTCGCTCCCCTGGCGAGCCAGCGCATCTTTCGCACCGCATCGTGCGACGAGATACCGGAAGGTTTATCTACAACAATGACACCGTCCACTAGGTCCATTCTATCGAGGCCGCATTTCTGGCTGGGTAGGGGACAGGCAACACGAGGGTTTGTCGAGGTGGAGAGATTACGAGATCGAATGTGCCAGTCCCCGCCCGAAAGTCCGTCTTCTTCCGTTCGGTGTTTACGAGCCGCGCGGCCCTGCGGTGCGGTGCACACGTCGCAGAAAGGACCGCACCGCGAGGCGGCGCGGCTCGTAAACGCGGACGGTTTCGTCCAACAAGTAGCTTGGCGGGCAGCTTGAAAAATCAAGTTTCGGGTCAGAAGGCCAGCTCCAGCGCAAGTTTGACTGCGCGGCCGTCGTTGAGCGTATTAGTGATTTGGCCGAAGTTTGGGGAAGTTAGCTCTTTCCCTGGTTCGGCAAATTGCGCGTGATTGAACAAGTTCAGCGATTCCGCGCGGAGCGTCAGTGCTGCATCGCCGCCGAGCGACCACGTTCGCGATAGCGCGGCGTTGATGTTGAAGATGCCGTCTTTTCTGAATACATTTCGGCCTAGGCTTCCGGCGGTCTCAGTCGGTTGGATAAACGCGAACGCCGAAGCAGGCAGCAGCGCCGACGACGTGTCGGGGTTGTCTAGCGATCGTCCCAAGATCGACGGTTCCAAAATGTTTGGCCGATCACCGGGAGACCCGTCGACGTTCCCAAAGCCCGGGCCGTCCGAGCCTGACGCGATGTCAAACGGCGTGCCGGCCTTCGCCAGAAAGACCGTGCTGAGCTGCCAGCCGCCGAGCAGTGTCGCAATGACACCACGCGCCTTTGGCGTCGACCAGCTTGTCCGTAGCAAGAATGCGTGGGGCTGGTCGAATGAGCTGACTGAACGCATCTCGGCGTGTGAGTTGAACTCAGTCTGGCTTCGTCCGAGCCGCGCATCTCTGCCGGAAGCGGTGTTTGAGAAGCTATTCCCAAGATCTATCGCCTTGCTCCACCAATACGAAGCGCCTACCGTTAGCCCCTTCCAGTTTGGAACGGTGAGGACGATCTTGGCCGCGTCAAAGTACCCGCGCGATCCGTTCAGAACGAGGCGATTGTCGAAGAACCGAGAGTCGGGCCGGCGTTGGTTGGCGGTTGAGGTGATCTGGGCGATGCCGTCGACCGGCCGGGCCCGATTGACGTACCACATCGTGAGCAGCTTGTGCGTTCGGCTACCGACGTAACCGAGGTTGAGCGACCAGTCACCAACTAGTGGCAGTTGCCAATCGAAATTGTATTGATGCGAATAGGGCACCGCTAGCTCCGGGTCGATGGAGAACACGGTTGAGCGCCCGTTCGGGTCGAAGGCCTCCGGCCCTAGGCTGCCGAGCGGGTCGACGAGATCAGGACGTTGCACAGTGATATTGAGGTTAAGTGGCGGGCTGAAGCGCGCCTGGCCGAAAGTGACGTTGAAGATTTGGCCGTAATGGATGCCGTAGGCCGCTCGCAGCACTCCTAGACGCGCGCCCAGCCTGTACGCCAACCCGAAGCGTGGCGCGAGATTGTTGCAGTCACAGTCGTAGGGAATGTTCGTGAGCTGGTTGACCTCAGAGGGACGCGTGACCGGTTCGTAGCGTAACCCTATGTCGAGCGTTAGGCGATTTGTCGCCCTCCATCGATCGCCCAAGTAGAACTGCATGTTCCAGTCTCGAAAGCCTCGGTGCGGGTCGCCGATCGCCACGCGATACACGCTGGGGGTGCCGAGGCGAATGTTGGTAATGGCGTCGCGCCCGAAATCGTTGCTGAAAAAGTATAAGCCTCGGTGGCTCTCGGCTTCGCGTCCATTCACGTGCCTTCGCAGCAGTTCGCCGCCGAACGTTAGCTCGTGATTGTCGGCGATGTGACGGCCTCGAGCGGCGTAGAAAAAACGATTTTGGGCGCGGTCAATTGGAATATTCGAACTGGGCCCTAAGAAGTCGATCACAAACCCCGTGAGGATGAGCGGCCCGACCGAGGACTCTTCCGGCACAATCAGCGATCCGACGCGTTCGTAGCCGACGCTGAAGTCGGTTGTTGTGGCCGCTGACCAGTTGCGAGTCCAAGTGATCTTGGCGTCGTGGTTCTTCGTCGTCGTGTCAGGGTTTTGGCCGCCCACAAGTTGGAATGCGTCGACCTGCTGCCCGGTGAAGCTGTACTTCAGCGTGAGGCTGTCTTTTTCGTTCGGCCGCTCGTCAAGCTGAATCGAACCGCGATCGTTATTGATTGACTGAATGTCGTTTGTGTTCAGCGCTCTGGGGTTGATGTCGGTACGATTTGGGAGTTCTGCCGGGTAGGCATCGATGACCCTTTGCACGTAAGCTCGCCGCGCAGGATCAGTTGCCAGAGGCGTGCGCTCGTCCGGGGCGGGCACTAGAACATTTCCGTTGACGTTGCCGCGCGATCGCACCTGTTCCGCGTTCACGGTGACGGCGGCGCCTTCCCACAGCGAGGTGGCGACGGTGAAACCGTAGGCGTTGTCACGAGCGGGCTTTACGCTGCCGACTTGAAAGAAAGATCGAGCGCTGGTGATGCTGTTTTGGTGCGTCCAATGCAGGTTGCCGTACAGGCCGGAAACGAGTGACGAGCCTTGGTGAGGGGGGCGCTTGATTGGCTGTCCGAATTCCGTCGCGAAGTACCGCTGATCGACCTTAAACTCGCTCGTTACAGTTGCTGTCGTCCCCATGCGGGTCGTCAATTCCCGCAGCACGTTGTTGTCTATCAGTGTGATCTGAACGTTCTCGTTTCGACGGCTTTCGCCCTGTTCCGCGTCAACTTCGCCGAGCAAGTTGAGCGACGTGCGATCGCCGGACTCAGCCTCGCCGGTTTCGTTTTCAGCTTGTGGCGCCGGCTGTTCAGGCGTGGGCTGCTCCTGCCCCAGTCCGCTCGCGGGGACTAAAAGTAGAAGTACAACCGCCACTAGGCGTGCGGAAACGAGTCCACTCACAGCATTAGCTTTCAGCAATATTTGCGAAGGCGTTGCAGCGATCAACGCGTCGGGTTCTCGTACCAGACCACCCCGAGGAGGTCTCTTTCTTCGCAGGTGAGGATGTCGAGATCGCCATCGCCGTCGAGGTCGAGCAGTTCAACCAGGTCGAATTTTACTCCTTCGGGGCCCCCGACGTTAGTCGCTTGCCAGGGCTTGCCTGCCGCATCGCCCGTGGCCGTAAGTAAACCGACTCCGGAAAGTTCTTCGTGCGCATTTTCGCAGGTAAATACCAGGTCGGGGGTGCCGTCGAGATTGATGTCGCCGACCGCGACGGCTTTCCCAGTGCCGTAGCCGGGCGGTAAGTCGATTTCGTGGGTCTCCCAGCGAACTCCTTTGCCCGGCAGTCGACGGATGAACAGAATCGGGCCTTCGCGCACCGCAGCGACGGCGTCTTCGAGCCCGTCTCCATCGAGGTCGGCGTAGTGGAGGAACATGATTTGGTGGTTGTCAACTGGTCCGATGCGATGGTTTGGCCAGGGGCCTTCACGACCTGTGTTTTCGAACCAAAGCGCGCCTCGCATCTCGCCTTTGCGGTCTGTCGCCAGAACGTCGTCGTCACCGTCGCCATCGACATCGCGGGCAATTAACGACATGATCCATCCGGCGTCGTACCAGTGCTGCCAGCTCAGCTTGTCGTCGTTGGCGTTCGACTTCCAGATTCCGACCGCGCCCGCATCGTTTTTGGATCCCGCGACTAGATCGGTCTTGCCGGTGCGCTCGTTGTCGAGCGGCAGCACGTACATCCATGGCGTCATCCCGGCGGAGGAGGGAAGCGGTTCGGTGCGCCAACCGCTCGGGTCGAGGTAGTTTTCGCTAGGAGCCCAATGGACGAACAGAGTCCGGCTCTTCCCTTCGGTTGAGCTGACGACGTCGACGGCCCCGTCTCTGTTGAGATCGACGAAAACGGCGTCTTCCGGGGAGGGTACGCTGCCCACTGTCACGGCCGGCCAGGGCTCACGGGCTTTCTTATGACCCGGATTTAAGTAGGCTCGTACTTTACCGCCTTCCTCCCAGCCGGTAGCGATATCTTGCAGTCCGTCACCGTTGACATCGGCGAGCCGGACGCCGTCGGCGCCTTGGGAAGAGGCGTCAATTGTGTGCCTCTGCCACTGTCCCGCAATGAGGGCACCGAGCGAAATCGCGGCGAGAACGAGTATTCGAAGCATGCGGGCTGATTGTATCGAATTCGTCTGGATGCACGCGTTTAGCCTGCGCATCGGTTTTGCCACGGCGAACTAGAATGTGACGAGGCTCTGGATTACGACAGTTGATGCCTTCTGATATCACTGAATTTAGCGCGTCAGCTTTATCGGTTGCGATACGCCGGCGCGACGTAACTTGCGTCGAGGTCATGGCGGCGTACCTTGCGCGAATCAATCGCTACAACGGCGTCTACAACGCGATTGTCAGCATGCTCGATGAAGACAGATCGATTGCTCAAGCCGCTGCGGCCGATCGTGAGCTTGACGCCGGCGAGTACTGCGGTTGGATGCACGGCATGCCGCATGCGATTAAAGACCTTGCCGACGCCGAGGGGCTTGAGACGAGCCGGGGCTCGGCAATTTTTGCGGGTACGGTCGCTGAGGCGGATGACCTTTTCGTTAGTCGTATTCGCGCAAGTGGCGCTATCTTTATCGGCAAAACCAATACGCCGGAATTTGGACTCGGCTCACAGACATACAACAGCGTATTCGGACCAACTCGCAATGCCTATGACCCGCGGTTAACCGCCGGCGGTAGCAGCGGCGGCGCGGCGGCCGGGCTGGCGACACACATGCTGCCGTGCGCTGACGGTAGCGACATGATGGGATCGCTGAGGAACCCCGCGGGGTTCAATAATGTTGTCGGTTACCGTCCGAGTCAGGGGCGGGTGCCTCGTCTTCCAACGGCTGACGCTTTCTATCAACAGCTTGCAACCGCCGGCACAATGGGCCGCAACGTTGAGGACACGATTCGCCTGCTGGGTACTATTTCGGGCTTTGACTCGCGAGCGCCCTTGAGTCTACGGGACTCGCTTGCGGAATACGAGGAGTTCCAAGCACGCAAGCTGAGTGAGACCAAGATCGGCTGGATGGGCAACTATGACGGCTATCTCGCCACCGAGGGCGGCGTGACGGAGGTCTGCGAGCGGAGGTTGAGTGAGCTCGCAGCGCATGGCGCGACGGTTGAGAACTGTCAGCCTAACTACGATATGAGTCGGCTGTGGGAGACCTGGCTGGTGCTGCGCCATTGGTCTTGCTTGTGGCTCAAAGAATTCTACGACGAGAGCGACAAGCGCCGGCTGCTGAAGCCCGAGGTTGTCTGGGAACTCGAAGGCGGCTTGCGGGTAAGCGGCCAGCAACTGTTTGATGCTGGGATTGCGCGATCGGAGTGGTACAGCGCGCTACTGGAGTTACTTCAGCAGTACGACGTCTTGGCGCTGCCTTCCGCGCAGGTGTTTCCTTTTGCAGTTGAGACTCATTGGCCCACATCTATCAACGGCCGAGAGATGGACACGTACCATCGATGGATGGAGGTCGTAATCGGCGCTACACTGTCGGGCTTACCGGTGGTCAGTTTGCCTGCCGGTTTCGACGAATCCGAGCGGCCAATGGGTATGCAGTTTATCGGGCGCATGGGCGAGGACCAACGGCTACTCGAATTCGCAATGGCGCACGAAACGGCGACGGACTATCTGTCTCAGCGGCCGCTGTTGCGCGAGTCGCTCTGATTGATTGACGAGTCTATGGCGGGCGCACTCAATGGGTTTACAGTTGTCGACCTCACGACCGGAGCGGCCGGTGCGATGGCGACGATGTTCCTTAGCGACCATGGCGCGCGAGTTATCAGGGTCATCGATAGAGACGCCGCTGCGTTTCGCGATGGTGGGTTTGTCGTTTGGGATCGCGGTAAGGAGTGCGCGCGGATCGATATGGAGCGGGTTGATCCCGGTGAAGCGGGCAGAGACCCTTCGACGGATGCGTTCGTTCGTTTGGTCGAGGCGGCGGATGTTTTGGTTGAGGACTTGCCGCCGTCCGACAGCGGTCAGCGTTATGTCGAATACGGCTGGCTGCGGCAGCTCAACCCGCGGCTGGTGGCTTGCTCGATTACGGCCTATGGCAAGCGAGGACCTTGGAAAGACGAGCCCGCGATCGATGAGTTGGTGCTGGCTCGCGTCGGCGTGCTCAGCAGCATGCCGGGCTTTCGGCCCGCGCCGGTACACGTCGTACACCCGCTTCCCACGGTCGGCGCGGCGATTCTAGCGGCCCTGGGGATTTCAGCGGCGCTCTACGTTCGCGAAGAGAGCGGACGAGGCCTCGAGGTCGAAACTTCGTTGCTGGCTGGGGCGCTCTTGTATCACCCCAAGGCTACGGCCGAGAACTTCGAGCCGTACGCGTTCCAAACGCACCCGTCGGGAAGCGCGCCTTTCTATAGCGGTTACGAGTGCGCCGACGGGAATTGGGTGCAGCTTGGATGTGTGCATCCGGGATTCGTCGCGTCCGCAGCGCGGGTAACCGGGCTCACTGAGCTGCTGGCCAATCCGCGGTTCGGCGACGGGCGCCCACCAGTTCTAGAAGACGCCCTGGAACTGCGCGCGAAGTTGACAGAGATCATTCGAACTAAACCGTACTCGGCCTGGGCCACTGCGTTTGAAGAAGCTGACGTCCCCTATGCGCGCGCGCGTTGGACGGACGAAAGTTTCGACGACCCTCAAATCGCGCACAACGAAATGTTGGTCGAGCTGGAGGACCCGGTTTTCGATCGCGTGGCTCAAATGGGCGTGGCGCTGAAGTTGAGCGAGACGCCCGGTAGCGTGCCGGGGCCGCGCCGGGACGCGGCCGGCCTCGATGATCTTCCGACGGATCTTGCGTCGGAAGCTGCCGAGCCGCGGACAGAAATTTTGCAGTCGGAGCCCCGGTCGTTGGCTGCGCCACTTGCGGGCGTTCGGGTTTTAGAAATATCCAATCTGAGAACGGCGGAGCGAAACTAGACCATAGAGCGGCGAATCGAAGCTGCTTTTGGGCGGAGTAAAAGTAGACCGTCCGAGTGGTCCAGCGAACATTCCTGTGGTGTTTGTGGGACACGAGAGGGATGTATCGCGTGGAGCTATACGCTCAAGTACGGCGCAGTGTCTTTGTCGAAGGGCTCAGTGAGCGCGAGGCCGCCAAACGGTTTGGCCTGGCGCGAGGGACGGTGCGCAAGATGTTGCGCTACGCCACTCCGCCGGGCTATCGGCGGCGCCAACCAGCGCAGAGGCCGAAGCTGGATCCCTTCACCGGAATCGTCGATCAGATCCTCATCGACGATCAGGAACGTCCGAAGAAACAACGCCACACCGCAAAACGCATCTTCGACCGCTTGCGCGACGAGTACGATTTCACCGGCGGTTACACGATCGTCAAGGACTATGTTCGCGACAAGAAGCTCGGCGGGCAAGAGATGTTCGTGCCGCTGGTGCATCCGGCGGGCGATGCCCAGGCCGACTGCGGTGAAGCTCTGGTGGTCATTGACGGCGTACAGCGCAAGGCGCACTACTTGGTGGTCGATCTGCCGCCTAGCGATGACGCTTTCGTAAAAGCTTTCCCGGCCGCGACGACGGAAGCGTTTTGCGAGGGGCACAACGCAGCGTTTCGGTACTTCGGCGGCGTGCCACGCAGCATCCTCTACGACAACACGACCTTGGCGCTGGCGAGGATTCTGGGCGACGGCAGGCGCAAGCGGACCAGGGTGTTCAGTGAACTGCAGTCGCACTATTTATTCTCCGATCGTTTCGGGCGTCCGGGCAAAGGCAACGACAAGGGAAAGGTGGAAGGACTGGTCGGTTATGCCCGGCGGAACTTCATGGTGCCGGCGCCAAGGTTTCCAAGCTGGGAAGCGTTCAACGAGCAGCTCGAAGCGCAGTGCCTCAACAATCGTAAGCGGCGCTTGCGGCGGCACACCGAAACGATTGAGGAACGTTTCAAGCGTGACCGCCAAGCGTTGTTGCCCTTGCCGCCCACGCCCTATGACGCCTGCGACAAACGCACCACGCGGGTGACGTCGCTGTCATTGGTGCGCTATCGCGCCAACGACTACTCGGTGCCCACACGCTACGGACATCGCCAGGTGTTGCTGAAAGGCTACGTCGATGAAATCGTGATCTGTTGTGGCAGCGAAGAGATCGCGCGCCACCGGCGCAGTTACGAACGCGAAGAGTTGATCTTCGATCCGCTGCATTACCTAGCACTGCTGGAACGCAAGACCAACGCGCTCGATCAAGCGGCCCCGTTGGCGGGCTGGGAGCTGCCCGAACAGTTCCCGTGCTTGAGACGTTTGCTCGAGGCACGGTTGGGAAAGCCAGGCAAGCGCGAGTACGTGCAGGTATTGCGATGACTGGAGGACTTCCGATTCGAGCACGTTGCCGCGGCGGTGCGCCAAGCCTGCGAGTTGGGAGCGATTGGCTTGGATGCAGTCAGGCACTTAGTGCTGTGCCGCATCGAGCAACGGCCGCCGCGCTTGGACTTGACGAAGTATCCGCAGCTGCCGGCAGCCCAGGTGGAGCAAACCTCCGCTGCGGACTATTTGGCACTGCCGGCACAAGGAGGGGGGTAATGGCGAGGTCGAAACTTCTGCTCGAAGCGCATTTGAAAGCGTTGCGGCTGCCAACCTTCCTGCGCGAGTACGACAAACTGGCGCGGCAATGCGCCGCCGAGAGCTTGGATTCGAGGAGCTTCCTGCAACAACTCTGCGAGCTGGAACTGCTCGACCGTGAACAGCGGGCCACCGAGCGCCGCAGCAAGGCCGCGAAGTTTCCCGTGACCAAGAGTCTGGACACTTTCGACTTCCCGTCCTTGCCGGCGTTGAACAAGAAGCTGGTGCTGGAACTGGCGCGCTGTGAGTTTATCGACCGCCGCGAAAACGTGCCGGCACTGGGTAATTCCGGCACGGGCAAAACGCACATCGGCTTGGCGTTGGGACTGGCGGCTTGTCAGCGCGGCTATCGAACACGCTTCACAACAGCGGCGGCACTGGTCAATGAGCTGCTCGAAGCCCGAGATGAACGGCGCTTGCTGCGATGTCAAAAGCAGTTGGCCAAGCAGGATCTGCTGATCGTCGATGAACTGGGCTACGTGCCGCTATCGAAGACCGGAGCGGAGTTATTGTTCGAAGTGTTTTCCCAGCGCTACGAACAGGGCTCGACGCTGGTCACCTCGAATCTGCCGTTTAACGAATGGACGGAGGTCTTCGGCTCCGAGCGGCTGACCGGCGCCCTGCTCGATCGCCTCACGCACCACGTTCATATTCTAGAGCTGAACGGCGAAAGCTTCCGTCTGATCCAGAGCAAGAAGAAGCGGGCTCACTCTTTGGGCTGACCCACCGGCCACTCGCCCGGTTTTCGTGGGACGGCCTCCACTACGCCTGGGCCGCCCTAAAGGGCGACCGCAGGCTCCGTTCCAGCCGTCCCACGAAAACCGCTACCCCTTCACCAACTGGTCTACTTTTGCTCCGCCGAAGTGGTCCAAATTTACTCCGCCCTTGACAAATGGTGGGTGAGGAATTCCGCAACCGCTGCTCGATCCAGATCTCGACTGACGAGCGGATGACACAGGACAGTTTCGATATCCCAGGAAAAAACTAACTCAGACCCGATGTGGGCGTAGTAGAAAGGGTGCAGGCCGACCGCATCGCGACCGCACAGTAACCGCCGTTCCTCTTGGTCCCAAATTGCTAACGCGAACGTGCCGTCACAGTGGTCGAGAACATCGCTTCCCCAGCGCTGGTAGCCGAGCAACACGATCTCGGCCGGGCATGGTTCGTCGCTCGTAGACGAGGGCTCACCGGCGAACAACTCCTCCACCAATTCAGCGCGGTTATATAGCGTACCGGCGAAGACGCAAAGCTTCTGCTTTGAGCAGACCCAGCTATTGATCGCTAATTCTTCCTCGTTAGGCAGCCTGATGAGGGCCGCACCCATTTCGATGATCAGGCCGCCCTCACCGTCCGGCTTCTCGCTAATCGCCGAAGGGTAATCCGAGCCCTTCCGGATCCAACCTTGCCACGCCGGAAGCTTCACGCGAACGGCGTTTTCGGCAACACTCATAAAGCCTGGTCAGCCGGCTGGATGATTCGTTCAGTAGACAATCTCTGGATAAACGCCTCGACATCGGCTCGCAATTTGTCGCTGGTTGACTCGAACTCGCCCGCAAGCCTTTCGAGAATTTCTTCGGTGCCGAGGCCCTCATGAAGCAGCTCCCATACGCGTCCGCCTGTAGCGTTTGTGTGATGAATCTTTCCTGAGCTTAGGTGGACGAGTACCGTCTCATCACCGAGCTCTTGAAACGTGACCTCGGGGTCAACGACATATTTAATTGTTTCTGCCATGCTTAATTTCCTACGGTATCATCATGCCTGCCTGTTGATAGTCGGCGGCACCGTACTCGAGTGCACGTGCCACGCAACGATCCACCCATCGAGAGACTACGCTATGAATTTAACCCGCATTTCTCACCACCTGACGGCGAAAGCAGGCGGTAGGTGCGCCACTACTTCGTTGCGCTCGATCGCGAGTGCTCGACGGACTGTCAAGTACGCCTCCGCGCGCCAATCGTCGCCCGCCTCGTATCGACACACCCTCATGCCCTTTCGCCCGCCACCTGGTGAGAAATGCGGGTTTATACCCGTTCTCCTGCTTCTGATTCTTCTCATCGGCACTTTCGCGTGTTCGTCTCCACCACTTGATGAGGCAGCGAAGGCTCCGAATTTCATTATTGTCTTCGCGGACGACCAGGGTTACGGCGATCTCGGCGTGTTCGGCGCGACGGATTTCAAGACTCCTCGAATCGACCAGATGGCGCGCGAGGGAATGAAATTTACTGACTTTTACGCCCAGCCGGTTTGCGGACCTTCGCGGACGGCGCTGCTGACCGGTAGCTATCCAATTCGAGTGGGCGAGTACGGCAATGAGAAGAATGGCTTCCCGTATGTCCACGAAAAAGAAATTTTGTTGCCCAAGGTGCTGCAACAGGCCGGATACGCAACAGGAATGATCGGTAAAGTCGACATTACCCAGCGTCGACGCGGGTGGAAGCCTGAGCTAAACCCGGTGCGTCGAGGGTTCGATTATTTCTTTGGCGTGGTTGGCGCGAACGACAGCGGAGAGGTGCACTGGATCCATCGCAACGAGGAAAAGATTGAGGAATCAGCGCCGGTCCACAACTTGACGAGGCGTTACACCGACGAGGCGCTGAAGTTCATTCGAGAGAACAAAGATGGTCCGTTCTTTCTGTACATCGCCCACACGATGGCGCATGTTGTGCTCGGCGTGACGGAGCCATTCGACGGGCGATCCGAACGTGGCCTCTACGGCGATGTAATCGAAGAGCTCGATTCGAGCACCGGCGAGATCATCGACTTGCTCAGGGAACTGGAGCTAGACCAGAACACGATCGTTGTGTATACGTCTGACAACGGTCCATGGAGTAACCATTCCCTGCCGCAATACACCGCTGACATCACCGCGCACTCCGGTTCGTCGGGCCCACTGCGTGGCGAGAAAGGCACGACTTGGGAGGGTGGCATTCGCGTTCCAACTGTGATGTGGGGACCCGGTTATGTGCCGGCCGGCAGTGAGACCGGGGAAGTCGCCTCGACCATGGACTTGCTGCCAACGTTCATCGCGATGGCCGGCGCGGCGCTGCCGGCGGATCGGACACTGGACGGTCGTGATATTTCGCCGATCGTGCTTGGGGAACCGGGAGCCAAGAGTCCTCACGAAGCGTTCTACTATTACCGAGAAACTCACCTGCATGCCGTTCGCAGCGGCGAATGGAAATTGGTGTTTGCGCGGCCGGGGATCGAGGAATCGGATTGGCTGCTTTCGCGTGGTGGAGCTTTTCTGGGGGAGTACCGCGAGGGCGTTAGCGAACTGTCGCTTTACAACTTGGAATCCGACCTCGGTGAGCAGATTAACGTTGTGGCGGAGCACCCAGACGTGGTCGAGCGGCTGACTGCGCTTGCGGATAGAGGGCGCGCGGAACTTGGTGACTACGATCGCATCGGCAGCGGCGTTCGCTTTTTCGAGGATGGGCCAAAATGGCCTCGTCGCCAGGAATGGATCACGCAATAAGCTAGATTCGCCGATCGATCGAAAGTTCGGCTACGAGATAACGGTTTCGCCGTCTTTGTATTTTTCCGCGTAAACTTCTTCGTTCAGTGTGATGCCCAGACCTGGCTCGGATGACACCGTGTAATGGCCGTCTCGGAACTCATAACCCTCTGAGGTGATCGCGTCGCATGTTGAGCGATCGTCTTCAGCCGCGACGACGCTGCTGACTGCCTTTGCGAGGTGTAGCCCCATGAACAGGCCGATTTGTGAGCCCCAGTTGTGAGGGACCGTTTGAACACCCGAGGCCTCGGCGAGTCGGGCTGAAGCTGAGTTGTCGAGAAATCCACCGCGGCGAATGTCGATTTGAGTGACGTCGACTACGGGTTCGGGCTCAAGTAACGGCCGCAGGTCCTCAGTCTGCCGGATGCTCTCTCCTTCGGCGACTAGGGTTTTGATTCCGGCTTCAGCCATGAGCTTGCGCAGGCGGGTGTAGTCGGCTCGGTTTTCGGGGAATATCTCCTCCATCCAGTAGAGATTTACGCTCTTGGTTTGACGCAGCAACTCCCACGCGCCTTCGAAGTTATCGCTATAGCCGTTGTTGGCGTCTGCGAGGACTTTGGGGCCTGGGCCAACTGCTTCACGCACCGTTGTGAGAACCTCGATATCGCGTTTGAGCCCCGCTTCTTTCTCCATCCACTTCGAACCGCGCCCGACTTTGAATTTCATTCCTAGGTAGCCGATACGCACGGCTTCGACTGCTTCTTCGACGACTGCTTTCGCTCCGCGGTCCCGAAACCAAAGATCGCTGAAGTAGAGCGTCCCGTCGTAGACTTCGACGCGGTCGCGCACCGAGTCGCCGATCAACTGCCAGCATGGGCGGTCGGTTAGCTTGCCGATCAGGTCGTACAGGGGGCCGTCGAGGTGCTGATATCGGCTTAACACGGCGTCGAGTTTGCTCGAACGCCCGACAATTCTCCCGTCGCGCATCTTGTATAGAGACATCGGGTCAGCGCCAAGTAGCTGCTGCAACGATTTAACGAAAGGCTCGTCGGGCAATGCATAGTCCATTACGCCAACACCTTCGACACCGGCGCTGGTCTGCACCCGCACCAGCGTGTTTTCGTACGTATGGCCCTTTGGTCGAACATCGTACGAGTTCATCGCGACGAACTTGTGGAACCGGCCTTGAATCGGCGACAAGATTACTCGCGTGATGCGATGCGACGGCGCCGCTGGAAGCGATGCCGCGCCAAGCAGCGGTGCACCGATTAGGAACGTTCTGCGATTCAAAGGTGCCGCCTTGCCGAGTGTAGGGTAATACCAGGCGAGCAGCATAGCGAGACGATGTGCGTCATCAGCCTAGGGCGCCAATCCTCATTTCTCACGCACACTCACACGCCACGTGGCGAGAAATGTGGGCTAGTGTGATGCGGCGGATCGGTGCGCGGGCTTGCTGAATACGGTAATGACGTCTCCAAAATGACGGACGTCGTGCACTCCGTTGGGCCCCCACGAATCAAACTGGCGCTGAACCGCTAAACCGGAACTTTTGACGGCATCGGCAAACTTGCCGGCATCCATCCGGCTGCGATAGCCGGCTGGGCCGTCTTGTCCAATACAAGATGAGCCTGGAGGTGATTTGGGCAAGGTCGATTAGGAACAGGCAAACTGCGGGCGATGGGAGTCGCCGTGCAGCAAGCCGAATCACTGAGTCTCGATGAGATCGAGAGTTTTCTTGACGGGTGTGGGTCCGTCGAGTTCCAGGCCGGAAGTCGAGCGGATAAATACGCGCTCGTCGAAGGCGTCCTGAAGAGGCATCATTATGCCGACCAAACGCGCGCCGTCAAGGGACTGCTGCGGCGCTTCCTCAGCAAGCTCAGCGGCTTAAGTCGCGCCCAATTGACCCGCCTCATCGGGCAGTTTTTCCGCGAAAAGTGCGTTCGGCCGACAGCCTATCGGCGGCGCCGTTTCCCCACCAAGTACAGCCGCGCCGACATCGTTCTCCTGGCGCATGTCGACCAAGTACAGCAACGTCTCTCCGGGCCGGCGACGCGTCGCATTCTCCAGCGCGAGTTCCAAATCTACAACCGCAAGGAGTTCGAACGCCTTGCCGAACTGTCGGTGGGACACCTCTACAACTTGCGCAAACGCGCCGTCTACCGGCGACACAGTTTGCATCTCGACAAGACGCGACCAACGCCCGTCGCGATCGGCGAACGCCGCCAACCCGAGCCGCGCGGGCGTCCCGGCTACCTGCGCATCGACACCGTGCACTCGCCCGAACAGGAAGGTGAAAAAGGCGCCTACACCATCAACGTGGTCGACGAAGTGACGCAATGGCAGGCGAGTCGGTTGTGTCGAACACATCAATGAAAACTACTTGATCCCCTTGCTGGAAGGACTTTTCGCGCAATTTCCATTTAACGTGCGTGGCTTTCATTCCGACAATGGCAGCGAATACATCAACCATCAAACCGCCAAATTGCTCGATAAGTTGCGAGTAGAATTCACGCGCATCTCGCGCGCGCCGTTCGAACGACAATGCCTTGGTCGAAACCAAGAACGGCGCGGTCGTGCGCAAGTGGATGGGATACCAGTTTTTGCCCTCGGACGCGACGCGTGCGATCGATGAATTCTACCGCGAGTGGCTGAATCCGTACTTGAACTTTCATCGTCCGTGCGCCTTCGCCACCCAGCGGCGCGATCGCCGCGGCAAGTTGCGCAAGGTGTACGCCGAGTGGAGCACGCCGTGGGAAAAGCTGCTCAGCCTGCCCGAGGAAGTGCGTGGCTTACGCGGCGACCAAACGATCGACGCACTGCAGGCGCAAGCCGACGCGCACTCGGATACGCAGTTCGCCGAACAGCTTGATGCTCGGCGGAACGAATTACAACGCGTCTGCAAAGAGCTGGCGATCCGCTGGCGCGCGCGATAGGCAAGAGGCGCAACTGAGAGGGAGATGCTCAGGTCCATGTCCGAAGACGGCCATGGAGTCTCGTCTGGGATGTGTGCAAAGGGGGATTGGGGCTGGCGCCCCTTCCCCCTTATGCAATCCCCCTTGCCCCGCCCGACGAAGCCACAAATAGCTGTAGCCGCCGACCTCAACTCACGCTATAATCCCCCCACCCGTAGCTAGCTCGCCTCTCTCCTTCAGGCTCATCTTTCAATTGGAAAAGAGGCCCTAAAAACTTGACACGGGGTGTAGTGTTGAAACAGGTTCCCCGCCCGCATTTCTCACCACGTGGCTAGCGAAAGCACGCGAGAGGTGCGTCAGTACGAGGCGGGCGACGGTTGGCGCGCGGAGGCGTACTTTTGCAGTCCGTCGCGCACTTGCGATCAAGCGCAACGAAGTAGTGGCGCAACTATCGCGTGCTTTCGCCGTCAGGTGGTGAGAAATGCGGGCTGACAACCCGGCGTTGCTGTCAAAAAGCTTGCCCGCACAACGTCGCTGGTACGCGGAGGTTTAGCAACTTGGGAGCTCCCATTTTATCGGTTTGTCGAGTTGAAACGAGCAGGCAAACCAACCAGCGGGGCAGTCTCACCTAGGCTGTCCCGTCTAGCTAACAGCATAACCGGGGCGGGACCGCATCACCAGGCGGGACTGTCCCAAGAGACAACGCAATCTAAATCGCGAAAT
>CBDBHI010000069.1:0-22750 GCA_965205595.1 Bryobacterales bacterium
CTCTCGCGTCGCCGTAATTCCGTCGTGGATCGCCGTAATCCGCTCACGGTTATTGAGAATCATCTCCGCGGGACCAGGTTCTTCGAATGACGGATGGCGACTATTGATCCCGGCGATGGTTTCTGGACTTGGATCAACTCCGACGATGTCGTGGCCTGCCTGTGCATACACAGCGGCTAAGGGCGCGCCTAACTTGCCGAGCCCAAAAATTGCGAGTCTCATTTATGAATGGGGCCCTCCGAAAGAGGTATCGGGACTATTGTGACGCGAGGGAGGGCTCGGTTTCAACACGCGCTCCAGAAACGGTCTCGTCGGGTAGATCATGTTCGATCAGACCCCAGTCGCGCCGATTGAAGATCATCGTAGAACCGAGCCGTCGCAGTTGACGATCCCAGTCATAGATCTCCTGGAACTCGATCCAACCGATTCCCTTCTTGCGGAGCCGCTCCCAAAGTACCTGCTGGCCTTCGGGAGAATAGCCTGATCCCACCTCGTGCTCAATATGGTAGACCCTGGCTGTGAGAAAGATCTCTTCGATGCCTGCTCGGGCGGCCGAAATGCACAGCGCTGAGTCAATGTTCATCGAGTACATGTCCCATTCGGGATAGCCGCGGAGGTCGCACCAATCTTCGCGCGACATTAGTGTAAAGTCGCCGCACGCATTCGTATGGAGGTAGTCCGCGCCGGAGCGAACCTCATCCGTTTCGGGTATTGGTGCCTCTTCTTGGGTTGTTCCCGTCGGCTGAATGCCGTTGGCATTAATTTGCGAGTGAGGGGTTTGAGAGCGATCGATCTGCTCTTCGATAGCCCCCGTAATGGCAAAGCTGAGGTCGTTGTTGTCGAACCGCGGGCGCAGGCGTGACATCAATGCACGGGGAACGGGTAACGTAAGCCGCACGCCTGGAGTTCCCGATCTCCATAGGTTCCACAACCTCTGAATTCGCTCCAGAACGCTCGCGGCGTGGCGGGGGGCAACTGAAACGGATAGCCCGCGGCCAACCTCGGAATTCGCCGAAAATGCTGCAGTGCAACCTATTGAGTACACCCGGTAGCCAAGGTCTCGCGGATCGACCGATAGACGCTTCGTTTGGTCGGCGTTGGTGACTCTGATTTCGATTCGCGCGCTGCCGCCGACTGGGAAATGAGCCCGAAGCTTAACGACCGACCGTTTATCGACGGTGGCAACCGCGTCCCACTTGTCTAGACGAAAATGCAAAGCCACCGGTCCAAGTTCCGCGGTCGGGTCAACGTCAAGATAGACTTCTCGGCCGGGCCGTGCGGCCTTTACGTTGACGGCAACAACCGACGACGCCCACCGATATGTCTCGTCATATCCGCGTTCAAGCTGATAAAAGCCGCTGAGCAGCGCGACAGAATCCTCTTTGGTCGAAAGTTGATTGTGGGCTTCAGCCTGCTCTGGTCCCTTCTTTTTCGCGTTGCGCGGATCGACCGCGGTCGAGTTTTTGAGGTCGACCGTATCCTGAGCGTCAACCGTCGAACGTCTGGCCGCGCTGCTTAGAGACCCCGCCAGTTCCGCTGGATCCGCCACGTTGATGTCGGCGGTATCAACGATTCGCTCACCCGTTGCAGTAACCGGAAAGCTCTCTCCCCGCCCATTGATCCGCAGCAAATGGGTGGCGCAGTAGGCCAACTGCTCGTCGATAGTTGCTTCGAGCGGGACGTTCTCATCAGCGTCCCAGCGGTCCACACGATACATCTTGCCTGGACTCAGTCTTCGATCGGCCAGAAACTCGAACAGTTCATCCGAAAACAGCAAGTCGATGTTTGTAGCTAACACAAACTCGCCGCGCGAACGCCGAATACCGACGTTCTTGGCGATCATCTGGTACAAAGGCAAGCCTTCAGAATGCTTGTACCGACGGTGCAACTCTGCGGGAACCTGAATGATGCGGCTCTCTACCCACTCGGTCTCCGTCCAGATGAGCGCTTGCGCCAATCCGGGTTTCTCGGGTGGGGGGTTCCACTCGACCATAATAAGTTCGATCGGAACGCAAAAACGATCTGCTTGCGCAGCCAATCCGGTTACGAAAATCTGCATCCGGCGACGCAGATTGAGGCCATGATCATCATTACGGGACGCTACTACGACGGATAAGTATGGGCTATCCACTCGATTAGATTAGCACCACGATCCGTATTCAGTCCCAACGTCAGGCGACCCGATTGTGAGCAGGGTAGCAAGGGTTTGGCACTGCTGGATTGAGCTGTTGGGGCCGTTGCGGGTGGGTGCGGTCGGGCGCCGACTACTGCCACTTTGCCGGCAAGAAAACTTGCCAGAAGTCGGAATCGACGGGACTCACGGCCCCATTCATCGAAGTCGCGCCCAGCGCCACTTTCTACGACTTTTCCACCACGAAGTCGCCCATCACTAGTTGGTCTAGCCCAGACGTATAAAAAGTGCGAACCGCATCTGATGGAGCGCGGACGATCGGTTCGCCCTTCACGTTGAACGAGGTGTTCACCAGCACCGGGATCCCGGTTATGCGCTTGAACTCTGCAAGTAAATCGTAGAAGCGAGGGTTATTCTGTCGTTCGACCGTTTGCACGCGGCCCGTCCCGTCCTCGTGAACCACGGCGGGAATCAACGATCGTTTCTCTTCGCGCACCTTGCAAACTCGCTCCATAAAGGGAACTGAACAGTTGGGTCCGACATCGAAATAATCTCGAACGTCTTCAGCCAAGATTGATGGCGCAAATGGTCGGAATCCTTCACGGTACTTCACCGCCGCGTTGAGCCGATCCTTCATAGCGTGGTCACGCGGATCAGCCAGGATCGATCGATTTCCTAGAGCTCTCTGGCCAAATTCCATCCTGCCTTGGAACCAGGCTACGACGTTGCCGTCAGCGATGCTGCGAGCGGTTTCGAGGACGATTGATTCCGAACGGCGAAAAGAGAGCCCGTAACGACGCAAGGTGTCTTCGATTTCCCCGTTTGAGAATTCCGGCCCAAAGTACGGATGGCTAATCTCGGTATCGACCCTGGGGTTCTTTAGTAACGACTGCCGGTCATCTCATGAAGCTCATTTAGGCAGTGAAACACGATCGTTTCGAGAGCCTCTTGCGCAGCAGCCGCGATGAGTTAGTGCCGTTGCTCGAGTTCGCCGGCGGGCGTCCTTGCTGCGCCAAACAATTCCAGGAACTTATGACTAATCATCGAAGAGGCGTCGAAGTTGTAGTGATTGAAATAGTTCAGGTCCAACTCGTAGTTGCCGGCGGTCTTCAGCTCAAAGAGACGGGCAAACTGCTCGCGGTAGCGCGACGGGTCCCCGTACGCGGACATGCCCATTACCTTCCATTCATCTCCGTCTGGGTGGAATCCCAGAAACTCTGTGATCGCCGAGTAGAAAGACCCAATCGAGTGCGGAAAATGGATCTCACGCAACCTGTTGATTGCCCCCGCGTGACCAAACTTCCAGGACGTACACGTGCGCTCGCCGTATCCGTCGGTGGTGAAGATCGCACTCTCCTCAAAAGCTGAGGGATAGAATGCCGTCGCCGCATGCGCATCGTGGTGATCGACATACTGAAGCCGTAGGTCCGACTCTGGCAGAGAAAACACCTGCTCGGTTCTGAGGACGTCCGTTTCCAGCATCCTGCCGAGTACGTGGTTAGGGACCGAGTACAGCCACTCTCCAGCAAACCGCAGTCTCTCGGAAAAGCCGCCACGGTATCGGGCCGCCCCGTTTACGCCCGGATTCCATGCCGCGGCGATGTGATCGATGTCAGTGATGGAGACTTCGGCCACTTCCAGGTAATATTTGATGGCCTGAATCGGGAAGTGTCTGCTGTATTTCTGGCGATCTAGACGCTCCTCGGGACAAGCCGCGATCAAGCGCTGATCGTCGAAAATCGCAGCCGATGTGGTCCAGCCAGAATTGTGAATTCCCAAAATGTGCATTTCGCCAATGCTGATTGCTCCGCTAGTTCGCTCCTCAGCCTCGGTGCGGGCAAGTGGTTGCGCTGCGATCTTCAGCCTATGCGTCCGCGCTGAAAAACGGCCGTCGTGAGGAGCCTGGGACGAGCTAGTTTACCTTTACAAGGCGTCGATGGTTGTCGTGAGGTAAAACACCGCGGCAAGGTTCGCGTTGCGGTACTACCCCAGGCGGATTCGAGGCTGGCACTGAAGGCAGCCTGAGAGCCAGCTATATGGGAGTCAGTATAGCGGCAGCTCTGTCCAAATTACCTATTAGATGGACAGGCTAGATCGATCTCTACCCAAAACACCATATAAGCGACTAGTACTTAGTTGCGTAAGTTAGAATATTTACTGGCGAGGGGACGAGGGGCGACGACGGTCTTGGTCCATTCGAACGGAGTAGCCTTGGAGTTGTAGACGCGGACGAAGCTGTCGATGGCCTCGCGCACCTGCCGGGGGGAAGTGAAACTCGCCCCCCGCAAGGCGCGGCGGCTCAGAATCGAAAACCACACCTCAACCTGATTCATCCACGAACTGTAGGTCGGCGTGTAGTGAAAATGGATGTTCGCATGACGTTGCAGCCAGCGGTCATTTTTGGGCTTGTGAGTGTTCAAGTTATCCAAGATGATGTGGATCTCGCGGCCTTCGTGGATGGCCGCGATGTGGTTCATGAAGTCGAGAAACTCGCGACGCCGTCGGCGCCAATAGTGTCCGGCGATGATGAATCCGGTAGCCACTTCCAGCGCGGCGAAAAGCGGCGTCGTGCCGTGCCGCCTGTAGCCGTGCGAGAAGCCCGTCAAGGCCTTGCCGTTGGGCAAGCGTAGCCAGCCCTGCGCTCGCTCCAAGGCCTGGATGCTCGGCTTCTCGTCGACCGCGAGCACCACGGCGTTTTCCGGCGGGCTGAGGTAGAGTCCGACAATGTCGGCGGCCTTGCGAGCGAACTCCGGGTCGGTTGACAAACACCAACTGCGCCGCCGCCGCAAGGACACGCCGAGCTGCCGCAGTACGCGCCAGACTTGATGCTTGCTGACGTCGCCGAGAGCTTCCGCGAGCAGTTCGCCTGTCCAAGTGGCGTGCCCTTCGGGCGGAGCTTCGTCGAGTTGGCAGAGGATGCGTTTGCGCGTCGCTTGGTCGTACCGCGCGGGCCTGCCGGAACGCGCTTGATCGCATAATCCCGCCAGACGTTGCTGGGCGAAGCGGGTGCGCCATTTCGACACGCGCGCCGCCGGGGATCCCAGTTGCCGGGCGATCTCGGCGGTCGAGGTAGCGGCGGCCGCCAGCAGCACAATGCGAGCGCGCTCCACCATGCGCCGTTCGGACTTGTGGCCGCGCACCCAGAGTCGCAGCGTCTCTTCTTCCTCGGCGTTCAGTCGAATCACCGTTGCCGGTCTTGCCATACCGACATTTTACAGTTAAAGGCCTTACTTTCGCAAGTTAGTACTAGCTTATGCAGACCGACCAAACACTACTTGTGACTAACACGCAGGCCATTCTTAATGACCCTTGGTACGCGCTGCGCGTAACGGTCCGACATGAGCGAGCAGTTGATCGGCGATTGGCCGAACTCGGTTACGAATCGCTACTCCCGGTCTACAGGTCGCGCCGGGTCTGGTCCGACCGGATAAAGGCGCTCAAGGTGCCTCTGTTCCCAGGTTACGTCTTTTGTAGACTCTCTCCTGATCGTGCTGTAAAGACGTACATGGTCCCGCGAGCTTTGGGGGTTGTCCGCGGTGACTGTCTTCACCGCGACGCACAACAGGGCACATACGCTCGAGCGGCCTTACCGCAGCCTGCAGGCGCAGAGCTCCGGGGGCTTCGAAGAAATCTATCGCTCGATCAGCCGCCGACTGCCGGATATCAGAACGAATGCAGAGATTGTTCGCATTTGTCCTCGTCGAAGAATCGCTTGGTTCGCCGACGGCAGGGGAATTCAGTGGGAGTTCCTCGTGTCGACTGCTCCACTGCCGTCGCTACTGCGGATTATCGATGATGCTCCCGGCGACCTGGTCAGGCTAGCTGACACGCTTGCATATATGTCGCTTAGAGTGGAGCTGATAGTCGCTGACGGTCCGCCACGATCACCAATACAGCGGGTTTACGTTCACGATCCAGCGATTGCGCCTCATAATATTGCGTTCAATCACAACTCTTCCGCCTTTCTCCGATCGCAGCCGCGTCAAGCAATTATGGCGGAGGTATCAGTCTCGCCGCACAAGCTTGTCCAGCGAGAAGAGATTGCGCCCCAGACTGTGAACCTACTTTGCGATCCCGAATTGCTCTCATCGCCGCGTAACGTGGTCGACATCGATCACATCGACGTCAAGTATGGATATCCCGTGTACACCAAAGAGCGCCCGGCGCAAGTTCTGGAAATAAAGAATTGGTTTCGGGCGAACGGTATCTTTACGGCCGGCCGCTTTGGCGACTGGGAGTACGTCAACTCCGACAACTGCGTTTCGAAGGGGCTCAAGCTCGGGGCGGCGCTTTGGGGAAAATATCTTTCGAATTGGCGCAATGCCGATGACGATGAGGACCTCGAAGGAGGCGCGGACAGTCAGGTTGCGTAGGCCGCCTTCCCGCGGAACCATGCCGAATTCTACGGCTAGCAAGATCACGCCCCCTCTTGAGCCGTTGGTAGTCGAACTTCGTGAAGTTGGCGAAGATCAAGCGGCTGACTTTGGGTCGAAAGCCGTTCGCCTGGCTCGATCCGTTCGGGCCGGTATTTATGTGCCTCCGGCCGTCTGTGTTTCATCCGCCGCGTTCGTGAACCACGTGGCGAGTTGCGGCCCTGATGTCGTTCGATTGGTTGAGAACCAAAAGTGGGTTGAACTGCGCGACGCAATCAAGAATTTTCCGCTTGATCCGACATTGACTCAGGTCGTTGCTGATCTCATGGCCACACGGCTTCCGCGCGACTGCACCGTCGCGGTCCGCTCGTCGGGCAGCGCCGAGGACCTCGACGCTACCAGTTCGGCGGGAGTCTATCACAGCGAACTGAGCGTCTCTGGTCCCGATCAGCTGGCGACCGCGATTCGAAAAAGCTGGGCGGCGTTCTGGTCCGCCTAGGCAGTTGGATACCGCGAAGCAATCGATTCTATGAGTCATCGAGTTCGCGCCACGCGGCCATTAATCTTGGCCTATCACAGCATCAGCGACGACCGCGCCGACGCTCAGCCAAACAATCGCACCCTGATTGTCACCTTCGACGACGGCTATCGCGACAACTATTCCACCGCGTTTCCGATACTTCAGGAACTCGGTTTCGTGGCAACCATTTTCGTCGTGTCCAACATGGTCGGAGCCGACCGCCCATTTTGGTGGGACGAACACAAAGTCCGCTCAGACGCCAGTGGCGAAGCATTTCAGCCAATCATTTGGGAGCAGTGCAAGGAAATGACCGCTGCCGGCTTCGAGATCGGATCTCATTCCTGCAGCCATCCCGACTGTTTCGCCGCACTCCCCGCCGATACCCTTCGCGCGGAGATTACCGAGTCCAAACGAGTGATCGAAGATCAGCTTCAGCATGAAGTGTCGTCGTTCTCGTACCCCCGAGGGAGCGTCGATTCCAGAACGATCGAAGCAGTGAAGAGCGCCGAGTATGAGTGGGGAGTTGTAACTCCTCCGTGCGCGGGAATCCCGCTAACCCGCTATTCACTGCGACGTGCCGGTATCTATCGCGATAACTCTGACCGCGTCTTTCGCGCCAAGACTATCTGGCCTGTAAGATTACTCGCGGAACAGCTCAGGCGCTTCCGCGGCGCCATACCGCCAGTTTCCTCCGGACCAGCATCTGCCGCTTGAGACCGCCGATGTCCCTGCCTCCCGCGCCTGAAGCGACCATGACGAACGCGCTCGCGTCGACGCCCAGCTCCGCGCGCGCAAAGACTCGCCGAATACGCGTACTCCACGTGATCAACAGCCTTCTTGTCGGCGGCGCAGAGAGGAGCTTAGTGAACTCGACTCTCGCCCTCGGGTCGAAGAACTGCGACGTCGAGATCTGTACGGTCTACCACGACGGGCCGCTAGCAGAGGAACTGCGCCGCGCGGGCGTCCGCGCGCACAACCTCAACATCGACCCGCGAATCGCCGACTACGCACGCCGCCGCAAGTTCGATCCCCGTGCCGTAACACGGCTGTCGCGCGTCATCGCGCGCGGCAAGTTCGACATCGTTCATGCACATCTGTTTCCGGCAAGCTTGTTCGCGGCGCTAGCCACACGTTCAGCCCCAAAGCCAAAGCTTGTTTTCTCAGAGCACAGCACCTTCAATCGGCGGAGAAAGCACAGGGTACTGCGGATACTCGATTCCTGGATCTATAGTCGCTACGACGCGATCGTAGCCGTCAGCTCAGCGGTATCCCGAGCCCTAATCCAGTGGCTTCCCTCGAGTTGAAGTGATTCCGAATGCCGTTCAACCATCCGCCTCAAGCAACGAGTCGGACTCGGCAACCGCGCTTCGCGATCAGTTCGGATTGGATGAACAGTCGGAATCCATACTATTTGTCGGACGGCTCGAATTTGCGAAGGGTCCTGACATTCTACTTCGCGCGCTTCCTCCCCTGCTTGAGCAGCGACCGCGGGCGCAAGTTCTCATCGCCGGCGATGGGCCTATGCGTCAGCAATGCACGGATCTGCTCGCCGAGATGAAACTGACAGATCGCGTGCAACTACTCGGTTCGCGCGGGGACGTCCGAAAATTGATGAGCCATGTAGCAGTCGTCGTAATCCCGTCGAGATGTTCGGACCTAATTTTGTCTCAAAACTCAGAGGATGTAGAGACTGCGGTCCGCGACGGAATCTGCGAGTCTCAGAAAATCCGGCGGCTCGGAAATGGCATCGACGTCAGTCAGTTCGATCCCGATCGAGTCGACCCACCCGCCACCGATTCATTGCTGGCGGAGTTTTCGATCCCAAGCGGTAGTCCCGTTGTCGGCTTTGTCGGCAGGCTCGTCGAGGAGAAGGGCGTTCGAGAATTCCTGCAGGCAGCGAGGATAATACTGCGGAGATTTCCCGAGGCAAGATTTCTATTGGTTGGGCCATCCGATCCGGCAAAGGCCGACGCAATCGACCCGGCACTCGCAAGTGAATATGGTGTTGCCCACGCTTGTGTCTTCTGCGGACGGCGTTCCGACATGGCGACGATGGCATAATGCGGTTCAAGGCAAGCTTTTCAAAGCTACGGGCTGACTTCTATACATATCGCCGCGTGCACAATCAGCCAATTTGCGATCGACTGTCTGCGGCAGTCCAGGCTCGCAGCGGGCACAAACTCTCGGGAGATTTCTTCCCAGCTTATCGATCGCCGTTAAAAGTAGAGCAGGGAACAACTTCGGCGTGAGCACCATTCAACAGAACAGCCCCAAAACCCCCGCTGATTTCTCGGACGAACCGTTCGTTTCGCCAGGCATGTCGGGATCGGACTTGGGACATGAAGAGCGACAGGCCGTAAGCGAGGTCCTCGCAAGCGGACACTTGAGTATCGGGCCGCGGCTTGAGATGTTCGAGCAGCGCCGCGCGAAGTACGTCGGTTCCTCGTTTGCAGCCGGTCTGAACTCTGGCACGAGCGCTCTACACGTGGCAGTAATCGCAGCGGGAATTACCGACGGCGATCTCGCGATTACCAGTCCGTTTTCGTTCGTAGCTTCGTCCAACTGCCTGCAATACGAGCGAGGGCTGCCGGTCTTCGTCGACGTCGATCTCGAGACCGGGAATCTTGATCCGGATCGAGTCTGCGACGCGATCGCCGATATGCGAAAGGCCACTAGTGTCCGGTTATAAGTCCCACAGATTCAACTGGTTATAAATTGGGTCTGATTTTTCTTGGGACTCGGCATCGCCGAAGGCCTGCAAAATGGGCCATTGCGCAAATGGCGGAGAACACGTGATTACTAGTAGGGTCATACTGCCGGTTACCAGCAGCTTACCCAAATGCTGCCTTCGGCTAAACCACAACAGCAGGACGCCTACAGCCAACCAGATTAGGGCCTGCGGCAGCGGCGACAGCAGCGGAGCTAGAATTTTCTTCAAGGTATAGGGGTCCATAGAGCCACCTAAAGTGTGACGCATTTAGACTTGGGAGCTGCTTGAATGGAGGTCCGTCCTACAGAAGCGCAACCTTGTCGGGCCACCCCAGTGGCAGTGTCGGCCGAGCGAGAAACTGGAAGATTGAGAATGGCAAAAGTTGACGTTAGGACGAATCCCGCGGGTTCGGCGAAGGACTTGAACTTTCAGACGAGTCCGCCGACTTCATGAACGACTGCGGGTCGTTTCGAAATCGGCCGACATGTTCCTCGTAGTTCGCCGCCGAGGGCGTCAAGGTGTCAAGCCACTCGGAGAGGTCGATGTGGGACTCGACAGTCTTTCGATGGGCAAGCAGAAGTTCGGCGGCGGAGTCGTTCTGGCCGAAGCCCTCGAGCAGGCAGACGCATTTCAAAATCTTTGCAGGCGTTAGTTCGAATTCAAACTTCCTGCTGTATTCTGGATCGGCCAGATCGCGGAAATAGACGGCGTCCCCGTACTGCGCCTGGCCGTCAACCGTTGGTCCGAAACAGCTATACGCGAACTGTCCCGGAAGAGCCGCGCGTGTATATCGATAGACTTCCAGATCGAAAAGAGTGAAGCCCTGATTCCTTACGAAACGATCGATGTTGCTAAATACGTTCGCCTTGTCTCCAACATCGCCATGGAACTGGACTTCTATGGAGAGGCCCAAAACCGACGTTCGCCGCAGAGTATCGATGGAGCCCTCAAGAACTGCAAAGTCTTCGCCGTCGGTATCAACTTTGATGAAGTCGACTGAGTTGACATCGTTGTCCGCGGTGAATTTATCGAGACTGAGTCTCCGTTTTGACCAAACCACCGGTGCGCCGCGATTGAAGACCTCCGTTGCATAGTGCTGATCGACGACACGCCCCGCTTCGGCGGCACTAGTCCGTTCGAATGAATAGTTGCCTTTGCTTGGTGTGGGTTTAGTCTGCTCAGCATCGTTAGGGCCGCCAATGAAAGCGTCGATAAAGCTGAAGTTGGGGTTCTGATTCTCCCGATTTAGTCGTTCGATCTCGGTTACCAAAGGATCGAATCCAACCGCTTGCAGCACTTCTCCAAACCCCAGCCAGTGTTCGTCCAAACCGCCACTTGCCCCCACGTCATACAGAACGATGGAGTGATCGGCTATGCCGCCGACCTTGCTGTAGAGCTTGGGTAGCTTTGGTTTATATGTGACTCTAGTCGTAGACAAGGATCTTGCCGTCCAATCCGCGGACAGACCCCTCTGCACACGATCACTTCAAGGACGGAGTACCATCGTAGCGGACTTGACCAAGCATGGGACCGAGCGGCACGGGGATCCCGCTCCACCGTGGCGCCGCGCTCATTTCGCATAGACCCTGTAGCTAGATAAAATTTTTCGAATTAGAGGCCGCAGTGCAAAGAGCGACACATACAGCTAGTTGGGTATTTGCAATCTGCTGCCTGGTCGCTTGCTCTGATCTGCCGCAACCTCCGTCGCAGGCCCAAATCGAAGCGGAGCCCGCCGTCCGAGCGCCGTGTTTGTCAGGAGAGGCTGCAACCTCGGTGACTAATCTAAACTTCCCCGATCAAAGCTGTGAAACAGCGACTGCTCTGGCTGAGGATCGCCTCACCAGTCTGCACTACCGCCGCGCCTGTCAGACCCTAGATCAAGAATCTCTGTTACCCGCGACCGTCTCTCGCGCGGAGGTGACGAAATGTCTGGCCACTGATGGCAGGGGAGTGTTTCTCGATGTCGAGGTGTGCTGCCCTGCTGTGGTCGACTTGCCGCTAAAGACTCCTTCAACCGTTCGAGGCGCCGCGCCGCCGTGCCCGCTCTTTCGGACGAGCGCGCGGGCAAGGAATCTACATTACCCCGAGGCTGAAAACTGTGGCGCAATCCGCGCCGATGCCGAGAGTTCGCTTGGAAGCGCTCATTACCGCAAAGCTTGCGAGGCTGCCGTTCCGCGCTCGACGCGGGCGCCAACCGTCATCGAGGCGAAAGTTGTCGAGTGCCGTTCGGGGACACGAGATCCTGGCGTCTACGTCGATGTGGGACTCTGCTGCGGAGCGAAAGTCTTCGACGAAGAGGTATTTCGCGAACTCGTATGGCAGCGCAGCCAGACCGATGTGCGCAACGCACTCGGCCCTCCGGAAGTAGCCACCGAGGACCCAGCTGGAGTCCATTGGCGCTATGGCTACGAAGTGGCGCGGGCTGAAAAGATATTTCCGGCCGTCACGTTGGTCTTCTCGAATGACGTCGTAAGCTCCTATTACTTCGAACTGGTGCCTGAACCGTCTGCCGATCAATAGTGACTACGGTCGTTGACGTCGGGATCCGCCGGTTGGCACTCTCATCCGCTCCGGAAAGGCTTCGCGCTGGCTAAATTCCATCTAACTTGTTGAGTTTACGAGGACTCAACGGACCGTGGTTGCGCCAATGGGCGATTGGTTCTCGACGTGCAATCTGATCAATCGATTCCGTAGAGCCGCCATAGTTCGCAAATGCGAATCGTGGAAGTAATGCTTTGGAGAGGGCAGCGACAACGAGCGTGCGAGCGCCGAATGTCACCTGCTTAGCGGGTCGCGTGATGTTTGCGTGTCTGCGGCGGTTACAGCGAGGTTCGAGTGCGGTTTCAGTACCCGAACCTCGTTTCTATTGAAGTACCAGTCCAAGTTTTAAGGAGGAGTTATTGATGAAGTATCGTATTTCGACGACCGTGGGTCTGACGATGAGCTTACTGGCCGCCCTGTTTATTGGGTCACCAGTTCCTGCCGCTGGCCAAGAGTCAATCTTTATGTACACCGTCTGCTACAAAGCTCAGCCTAGCAAGCGCGCCGAGTTGCGGGAATTCCTAACAGAGACGGCCCCCAAGCTGGCTAAGGCAAGAATCGCTGAAAGCAATCAAATCGCGTGGGGCGCGAACGCCACTGTTATTCCGATTGGCGAGACTGCCGAATGTGATTTCATTACGTCCCGAACCTATCGGGGTGCTCCCAGCGACGTCGCACTGGGTTCGGCGACGGCCAGTGAGAAGGCCGGCGTCGATCAGCAGAAATCTAGCGCTCAATTCCGATCATCCGCTCGAGTTATCAGTTCGTCGCTTTGGCGCGTGGTTGACGGGTTTGGAGATGTTGCGGTCGGGGACTACTTTACGATTAACCGCATGCTCGCCGAACCTGTTGCTGACTGGGCCGAACTCGAAACGCGCATATTTAAGCCCGTCCATGAAGCGCGCGCGAAGGGTGGCCCCATCAAGGCCTGGTTCGCGTACGCCATGGTGTCTCCCTCGGGCGACGATCTTAATTACAACGCCGCTACCGTAAATGTTCTTGACGGTCTCGATAAACTCGGCGCCACGCCGGGCTACGAGAAGGCTTTTGAGCAGACACATCCTGATCTCAGACTCGACTGGGTCATGGAGAAAACCCAAAACACCCGGACGATTGTGCGATCAACCGTCCATCGCGCGATTGCTCAAGTTAGCGAATAGTAGTTGTTCCAGGGGCGCGGCGTTCAACGGGCGCCACGCCCTATTCTCCGAAGCAGTAAAGCCACTCGCTGGTGCGCACGAAGATCTTGCCGCTAGATAGCGCTGGCGTTGCAAATATCTCGCCCTCGAGCCTATTGACGGCCAGTATCTCCCAGTTGCCCACTGCTTTTACGACCGATACGATTCCGGACTCGCTGGCCACGAAAATTTTGCCGTCCGCGGCGACTGGCGACGAAGAATATCCGTCGATGGCGTCGCGCAGCCGACCCTGTTTTAGCATCTCTCCGGTCTGGGCATCCATGGCTGTAAAGATTCCGCCATTCTTCGCGAAATATAAAACACCTCGATAGAGCAATGGCGAGGGGATCACGCCCTGGAAGCTGCGCTCGTAGTTCCAAAGTTCTTCCGACTGCACTGCGCCGTCCTTGATTCCTGTGAGGCGGATCGCCGACAGCCGCGATGGGCCGCCGTAAGTCCTCTCGACGACGTCCCACTCTTCGCGTTGGATGACGCCGTCTTGGTTGCCACGAAAGTTTGCCAGTCCTGTGAAAAATGAGTCCGTATACTCACCCGCCGAGAGCACGCCGTCGCCGTTGGCGTCGCGTGTGGAGAGTAGTTTGTCGTAATTGGAATGACCCGCAATGTTGTAACCGTACGCGACTAGGACATTTCCCTCTAGTGCGGGGCTCGCGACGACATACCCGCCGAGCTTGAATTCGTTGAGGGTCCGCTTGCCGCTGGTCGTTTCGTGCGCACCGAATAGGCCGTCGCCGACCGTTAACAGATGTGGCGGCTGGTCACCGTCGCGATAAATAATAGGCGTCGCCCAGCCTTCGTGCTCACCGCGCGTCGTCTGCCAAACCGTTTCCCCATTTGAAGCGTCGAAGGCAGCGATGTAGGAGTCGACGGCCTGGTCGATTTGCAAGATGATACGGCCTTCGAAGAATATCGGTGAGGTGCCGATCCCTTGGTTGTTGCTGAACGGGCCGAGCGGCGTCTTCCACCGTAATTTGCCGTCGGAGCCGTATGACACGAGGCCCCAGTCCTCAAAAAAGTTGTAGACATTCTCGCCGTCCGTTACGGCTGATGCGGCAGCCGGTTCATTGAGCGGATGGTTGAATACTTGTCTTGGGCGATCGATCGAGCTTTCCCACAACAGCTTGCCGGTCTTACGGTCAAAGCAATGCGTGGTCAATTTCTCGTCTGTCGCGGACGTCAGAAATAGGTGCTTCTCGTTGAGTACCGGAGACGACTTACCGGCTCGAACTTTGGTCTTCCACACAAGATTCTTCGACGGACCAAACTCGGTTGGAAAACCGGTGTCGCTGGAAACTCCAGATCCGTTGGGTCCGCGAAACCGGCTCCACTGCTCGGCATCGGCCGGCGCTGAAAGAGCGAGTGCGAAGGCGAGACGTAGAAAAATCCGCGAAGCGCTAACCATGACCTGACGATTCTACCCCGTCGTGCGCGGGCGCCGGAAGCGTGGGTAGTGGCGGGAAACAAGAGGGGCCAAGATGCTTCCTAACGTGGCGGCCAAACCAAAGAGGAGGAAACAGAGCCCGACCCCACGGAATAGTAAAGCACAATTGAACGCGATAGGCAGAGTGAAATCGAGGAATCTCGGCGTTCAGATCTTTCGCGAGCAGCATCGGCATTGCGCTCTGAACATCAGGGTCGAGTGGTATAACGGTGACCATGGATCGACGAAATTTTATTGCATCTTCTTCCGCCGCCGGTTTGGCGGCCGCTTCCGCCGCGGCGGCCGATGGCGCCGGCGATGACAACCAGATTTACGAGTTGCGCTGCTACTGGATGCGCAATTCGAAGACCGATCAATACGGGCGGCTCACCGGGTTCATGGAGTCCGAGCATTTGCCGATGACCAAACGTACCGGTATCGCCGCGCAGGGATATTTTCGGGTGACGCTGGGCGAACACACCCCTAGGGTTTACGCGCTCTCGGTTTTTGACTCACTCGCTGACATGGGAGAAAAACGCGCCGCCCGCGCCGCCGACAAGAAATGGACAAAGGCGGCCGACGACTTTGGGTCGCAGGACTATCCCCAATACGATCGTGTCGAGAGCTGGCTGTTACGTGCATTCGACGGCATGAAGAAAATCGAGGTGCCCGCCAAGGCCGACAAACCACGTGTGTTTGATCTGCGTGTTTATGAGCAGGAAACGTTTCGCGATACTCGCGAGAAGACGCGCATGTTCAACGAAGAAGAAATCCAGATCTTTCGAGATAGTGGAATCAATCCATTAATCTTTGCCGACACGATCGTTGGCTCCCGAATGCCGAACATTACGTACATGACCTACTACGACGATATGGACGCACGCGGCGAGGCTTGGAAGACCTTTGCAACGAGCGAGGGCTGGAATCGTATTAAGGTTATTCCGAAATGGACGAATGCCGAGGTGGTTTCCACGGTCTCGAACACCCACCTGGCGGGTTTGCCGTTTTCGCCAATTAAGTAGGGCTACAGCGCGGTCGTCGGGTACTCAGCCGTTTCGTTGTCGACCGCACTCGATATTTTCGTAATTGCCGTCTCGTACTTGCCGCGGGCACGTTCTACAGCTTCTTGGACATAGCTCACGATATCGAGGTGCTCCGCCGTGGCGGGCGAGGCGATGTATGCGCTGCCCTTGTGTTCCTCTACGCGTAGCTCGTCGTTGAGCCAGGCCAAAATATCGTTCGTCAGTTGGGCTCGAAAGTCACCTCTTCCGGCGGGAAATATATGGACGTAAACGGGCCTGTTGCTATCCAACTCGGTGGCCTCGAACGTCAGCAGTCGATTTCTAGCGAGGATGCGACCACGCCGGTAGTGTTCAGGATTTATCAAGAGCACCCGCAGTGAGCTACGCGAAACGCATATCCAAGATCATGATGCCATTTGCGGCGAGTTGTTTCAACTGTCTCGCGATAGCAGCGCCCGCCGCCTTCGGAGCACTATTAGCGATGGCTTTCGGTTGACCCGCATTTCTCACCACCTGGAGAGCGAAAGGCCGTAATCATTGCGTGGCCGACTAATTGACCCGCGTCGATGCTTCCAGGCCGAGCTCGATCAGACTCAGCTCTCTTTTCGCCACGCAAATCTTCGTCACCGAACCGTTGCCGGGGCGGAATGAGATCACCTTGTCCACTCCGGTCGCGGCGCCGACGATTACGTTGATTGCTACGAAGTGGCAGAACACCACGCAATCCGTCGGATAGCTACAAGCGCAGTCGATCATCGCTCGTCGCCAGTCTTGTAATTCAGGGCTCACCACGGACCAGCGCTGCGTCATCACACCGCGAAGCCAGCGGCCGCGGTCCGCGGGATCGTTCGACGGCGACGGAATCTCGGCCACGCGAGGTTCGATCGACGGCGTAACGCCCCATCGTTCAGCCAGCGGGCGCGCGGTCTCGAGCGCACGGGCCAGCGGGCTCGAATAGATCGAGAGCGGCCCCAGCGGCTCTAGAACGTCCGCCGTCGCTTGCGCCTGCGCGCGGCCAATTTTATCGAGACCCGGGTCTAAGTGTGTATCGAATCCGGCCGAGGCCTTGCCGTGCCGAACTAGGTAGATCGTCGCCAAGCGGCCATCCTATCAGAGCCCCTGGCTATCTAGGCGCCCCATCCAATCGACAATCATGTCGGCCAGTTCGACTCCGTAGTCTTCTTGGATGAAATGGCCGCCGCCTGGCAAGTCGGCAGTTTCCGCATTGGAAAATATCCGCTTCATCGGCTCGCGCCAGCGGCCCGTGATGGGGTCGGAGTCGCCCCACGGTAGGAAAGTCGGAATCTCGATTTGCCGCAGTTGTTCTATCGCCCGAGCAGCGTAGAAAGCGCCGGGGTGATTAGGGTGAACCGGAACCAGCCGCGGAAACATCAGCGCCGCGCGCTGGTATTCAGGCCCAGGGAATGGCGCCCCGTATGCGGCGAGTTCTTCCTTCGTAATCGCGTCGCGCCGTTTTACCAGCGTCCGCGCCATCATTCGGGGCACATCCATGGATGGTGTTTTCTGCGAGAATCCACGCCACTTGCGGAACGCCTCGTTGGGCTTTTTCGTGGTGTCGGTAAGACTAGTGTGCGTCGCGACCAAGCGAGCAAAACGCCCGCTATTTTCAGCCAGCACCCGTAGTCCAATCAAGCCACCCCAGTTCTGGCAGACCAGCGTGATCGTCTTGAGGTCAAGCTGCTCAATAAACTTGCGAACCCAGCGAACGTGCGCGCGATAGCTGTAAGCATTTGGCGCGGTAGGCTTGTCCGAGCGTCCAAAACCGATCAGATCGGGCACCACCACCCGCCCGATTTTCGAGAGCGCCGGAATCATATGCCGATACAAATACCCCCACGTCGGCTCGCCATGCAGCAGCAGAATTGGGTCGCCTTCGCCTGCCTCGACGTAGGCCATCCGCAGCCCTTCGACGTCGATGTATTTCGGCTCGTAGTCGAATCCAGGCAGATCACTGAAGCGCTCCGGAGGGGTTCGCAGTACCGAGCCCTCGGGCCACTCCACAGGCAACTCGCCCCGCGCCGCGACTTTCGCCACCGCCTCCGGATCCAAATCCGCAATCGCGGCAAACCACAGGTTAAACGCCATCAAGTCGCGGTCAATTTCATGTTCCGGCGGACGCGGCTCATAGCGATCCCAGTGGCCAAAAACCGTCGCCGTACTCGGGTGCCCGCGCCCCAAATCCCCCAACTCTAGGCAGTAGAGATGGTCATGATCGGAGCGCCAGTAGAAACGCCCCGAGCGCCCGCCCACAGCTCGTTCGAGCGACTCAGCGGCCTGAGGCAAAAAGTCCAACTCTTGTTCGAAAATCAGTGGGTCTGGGCGCAGATGATCGAGCTCGCCCGGCAGGGGTTCGATAAATTTCACGAGTTACCCCCGAGCCGACGGTTTAGAAACGCAACAATCGCCGGAGCAATATCCGGCCCCCGGTCGTCTTGCATGAAATGCCGCGCGCGGTCGAACAGCAAGGGCTCCTCGGCATGCGGCAAAACCTGCCTCATGCGCTCCAATGTCTCCATCGTGAACACCGGATCTTCGGGCGCCCAGAACAAGGCCACTGGGATATCGGCAAGTTCGTCGAGCCGTCCCTCCAGCGCCTTCATGTCGTGCCAACCGCGATCGCCTTCGACGACGGGAATCGTTCGCGGCCAGGTCATCACCACCGCGTCGGACTCGATCTCGTCGTAGACGTGGTGGTACGCCCGCGCCTCATCGTCCGTCATGCCGCGCACGGTGAGCGCAGTCGCGCCATTGTGCGAAAGCACTTTGTGGCGCTTCATCATGTACGGTCCGATCAGCGGCGCATGCCAGGTGGTCCAGGGTTTGGGGCTGCGATGAAATTTGCTCAGCGTGCCGGTGAAAAGCCAAGTACTCATCAGCACAGCAGCGGAAAACCGTTCAACACGCTGTAGGGCCGCGAGCATCCCCTGCGGACCGCCCCAGTCTTGCCCAACGATTACGAAGCCGCGCAAGTCGAGCTGGTCGAGCAGCGAGACAAGATCGGCAACGTGGTGCGCGAAGGTCAGCTCGCTGTCATTGGGCGGGTGGTCGGAGTAGCCCGCCCCGATCCAGTCAGGAGCGATGGCGCGGTACCCGGCGGCGGTGAGCGGCTCGATGAAGTCGCGGTACAGAAACCCCCAAGTCGGGTTCCCAGAAAGCAGCAGCACCGGACGCCCATCGCGAGGACCCTCATCGATATAAGACATTCGCCGCCCGTTAACGACAATCGAGCGCTGCTCCCAAGGGAAAAGCGGCTCAAGCCAATCAGGTCGAGTTTTCAACACAGTCGAAAAATTGTAGCAATCACCAGGTGAATCTGAAGATGGGAGCGCGCTTAGTGCGACGGCGCCGAGCCGCGAACGGCCTGACCGGAAACCTCACATGTCTAGCGAATGCAAAGGAAACAACGAACCGAAGCATCGGTACCGCAACTGTAAAGTTGCGACCACCGCACCACCCGTCGCCTCCAATCCACGCTGATGCCGCACCGAGTTTCTTTCTATGCAGATCCGCCGCAGCCGAAGGCGCTACTAACCCGAAACGTGATTTTTCGAGCTGCCAGCCAAGCTGCTTGTTGGACAAATCCCTTCGCAGTACCGAGCCGCGCCGCCTCGCGGTGCGGTCCTCTCTGCGACGGGTGCACCGCACCGCACGGGAATGGCGCTTCACGACACCGGTTGCGGCGTGAAGCCCACCACGGTGATCTGGTCTTCGCTCTCTCTCGCCCGTGCGAGATCGTAGGCGGCCTGCATCCTAATCCAGGAATCGGCCGTTGACCAGCCCGCTTTTTCGAAGCGGATCGCCATCTCGGGCGAAACACCCGCCTGCTCGTTGACCAGACGCGAGAGCGCGGCGCGGCTAACGCCGAGCCTCTTAGCCGCTTCGGTCACGGTGAGGCCGAGCGGCTCCAAACAGTTAATCCTGACCGAGACGCCGGGGTGTGGTGGGTTCTTCATGGGCATGGTTTCGTCCTTTCTCTACTGGTAGTCGACCAGCTTCACGTCGTGCGCATCGCCGCCCTCAAAACGGAAGATGAACTGTACTGCGAAACGTACCACGCCTCAAAAAAATTCGTAGCTGAAGATCACCCTCTCCGACTCTCCTTGAACCGAACAGCTCGCCTACCCGCTCCCCGAACGCAATGAGTCGAAACCCAGAGGGCGGCAATCTTTCGACGGAGTTGTCCGGGTGGTCGGTCGAGCGGGCTCGCGCCGCGGTTCCGATTTCGTGAGCTGCTAGCGGACTAGACGCTCGAATAGTATTGTGGTGACCGAGAGACGCGTTCGTCTCGCCATGTTTCGTCTGATCGTCTTAGCTTGCGATTGGTTGAAATGTAGACGCCGCAATATGGCCTGCTTCGTGACTCCCGGGTCCCAATACGACAGCATCAGGCCTCGCCGGCTGTGCCGATTGCTCTCAAGCAAGAGGTGACCGATCTCATGGGCGATCACATGTCCGAGCAGTATTCCTAGGTAACGGCCCACTGGAACGGACCGGTGGATCACACCATAGCTGGAGTCGATGTCACGAGCCCAAGCTAGGCGCTCGACGTTCCCGAATAAAACCGAGGCAATTGTCGGTGTTCTCACATCTCGGCCTATCAGCGCATGGCCGAGCGTGCCGGGCCCGCTGACGGCCTTGGGGTGCATCGCAGGAGGAAGGATTCGAATCAAGACGTCGGTTGGCTCGGGGCTATCGTCTTGTCCAATACAAGATGAGCCTGAAGGGGAGGGCGATTCCAATACAAGATGAGCCTGACGGGGATCCGTTGGGTGGTCAGGAACAGAGCAGCTGCGGGCGATGGGAGTCGCCGTGCAGCAAGCCGAATCGCTGAGTCTGGAGCAGATCGAGTGTTTTCTCGACGGGTGCCAATCCGTCGCCTTCGAGGGCGGCAATCGAAGCGACAAATATGCGCTCGTCGAAAGCGTCTTGAAGCGGCATCACTATGCCGACCAGAAGCGCTCCGTCAAGGGTCTCCTGCGGCGTTATCTCGCTAAGCTCACGGGCTTAAGCCGCGCGCAACTCACCCGCCTGATCGGACAGTTCTTGCACACGCGTTGCGTCCGTCCGAGGGCCTATCGGCGGCGCCGTTTTCCCAGCAAGTACACACGCGCCGACAGCGTCTTACTGGCGCACGTCGATCGAGTTCATCAGCGCCTCTCGGGGCCGGCCACCCGCCGCATTCTCCAACGCGAGTTCCAGATCTACGGCCGCAAAGAGTTTCGACGCCTGGCCGAATTGTCCGTGGGCCAGCTGTACAACTTGCGAAAAAGAGCCGTCTACCAACGTCACAGTTTGCATCTCGACAAGACCCGTCCCACGCCCGTTGCGATCGGCGAACGCCGCCAACCCGAGCCGCGAGGACGTCCGGGCTACCTGCGCATCGACACCGTGCACTCGCCCGAACAGGAAGGCGAAAAAGGCGCCTACAGCATCAATGTGGTCGACGAAGTGACGCAGTGGCAGGCCGTCGGCTGCGTCCAACGCATCAACGAAAATCACCTCATTCCCTTGCTGGAAGGCCTTTTGGAACAATTTCCATTTATCGTTCGCGGCTTTCACTCCGACAATGGCAGCGAATTCGTCAACCATCAAACCGCTAAACTGCTCGAGAAGTTGCGAATTGAATTTACGAAGTCTCGCGCGCGCCGTTCGAACGACAATGCCTTGGTCGAAACCAAGAACGGCGCGGTGGTGCGCAAGTGGATGGGCTACCAGTTTTTGCCCTCGGAAGCGACGCAGGCGATCGACACCTTCTACCGCCAGTGGCTCAACCCGTACTTGAATTTTCATCGCCCATGCGCTTTCGCCAGCGAGCGCCGAGACCGCCGCGGCAAGTTGCGCAAGGTGTACGCCGAGTGGAGCACGCCGTGGGAAAAGCTGCTCAGCCTGCCCGCCGAGCAGCGCGGCCTGCGCGCGGATCGCTCGCTCAAGAAGCTCCAAGCGCGAGCGGACACTTGTTCCGACACCGAGTTTGCCGAGCAACTCGACGCTCAGCGCAACGAACTGCAACGCGTCTGCAAAGACCTCGCGATCTGCTGGCGCACGCGCTAGACAACGCCCCGACCCGAGGCGTTGTCGGCTCCTCCGGCCCACGTCCGAAGACGGCCGTGGGGTCTCGCCTGGGATGGCTGCAAAGGGGGACTGGGGCTGCCGCCCCTTCCCCCTTATGCAATCCCCCTCACCCCGCCCTACGGGCCCCACAACGGGCTTCAACCTCAAGCCCCAATCCGAGCTATAATCCCTCCTGCCCACAGCTACCTTCGCCTGCCTCCTGCAGGCTCATCTTTCGATTGGAAAAGAGGCTCTCGCTACAGGCTGAATTCTCCTTCCGGCCCTCCATCGTCAGCGGGCAATCGAGCCAAACTACGGCGACGTTCGCGGCGTCAAGAATACGAGAGGCCTCTTGCTTGGCGAATTCGAGGATCGTGGGTCCCGGCTTCGCGTAGTCGTAGAGTCGGATGGTCAATCCGAGTCCATTTTCCCCAGTTGACGCTGAGTCGGTGCTCGCCGATAATTGCAGCGCAAACGGGATTATGTACATGGCGGTCAGTCGGAAGATTTGTCGAGTCATGGCGCTCACCTCGGTGCGTGGTGAGGCCAGACTGGGGCAGTTCAGCCCGCCGGTCCATGGACAGTGCCCGTACGATTCCCGGAAAAAATCAGAGAACGATCTGCACGTCTAGCTAACTGATTACAGGGATGTTATGAAGCGACCTGAATCGATCGAACTGCGGCGATTCGGTGCTATAGTGACCTAGGAACGGACATGGACGAGCGGCCACACCACACGGCGAGCATCCGATTTGGAATCTT
>CBDBHI010000070.1:0-35481 GCA_965205595.1 Bryobacterales bacterium
AGCCGTTTGCCGGACCGGCGGTTTGCGAAGAGGCGCCGGCGACAAGGGCGACCAGGCCAAACGCGATTCTCAGGCCCAGGTACAAAGATTCAAATCGACTTTCAACGTTCGACCGCATACGCGCCAAGTTTAGCGGCTTAGCGGCCAATCGCGGTTGCCGCGTTCTCGCGGATGCGCGCTTGCAACTTGCGCATGCCTCGGATCCAGCGATTCGGATCGCTCGCCTTGCGGCGAATGAACTCGGAGACTTCTGGGTGCGGCAAGATCAAAAAGCGCTCGTCATCAAGACCCTCAACCACGCACTGCGCAACGTCGGCCGGCTCCATCGCTCCGGGGATCAGGAAGTTTTCGCGCTTGCCATCGTGGCCAAGCAGTAGGCGGGTGCGAACGCCTTGTGGACACAGCACCGATACTTTCAGTCCCTCGTCGCCGTGGGTCACCGATAGCCATTCCGCCAGCGCGACGGCGGCGTGTTTGGTGACAGCGTAGGGCGCCGAACCAATTTGTGTGAGGACGCCCGCGGCCGATGCTGTATTCAGCAAGTACCCATCACCACGGGCCGTCATCTTGGGGACAAGATTGCGCGCCGCGTAAAGGTGTGAGCGGTAGTTGACGTCGAAGACCCGCTCGAAATCAGCGTTCGAAAGTTCGACTCCGCCGGGGTGCGAAATGCCGGCGTTCGAACAGAAAAGGTCGATCGCACCGAAGCGCGATTCGGCTTGTGCAATCAGGTGGTTGAGGGACGCTTCGGAGGTGACGTCGGCGGAAATCGCCAGCGCCCCGGTTTCCGATGCCATCGACTCGAGTTCCGCCGCGTCAACATCGGACGCGACGACTGCCTTTGCGCCTTCTTTGACGAAACGGTCGGCCATGGCACGGCCGATTCCACGAGCGGCTCCGGTTACGACGACGACTTTTCCACCAACTTTCATGCCAATTCTCCTCGGTTGCCGCGATCGACAATTCTCTCATACGCTCGCCGGAATCGAGCAGTGGCTGGCGCCCCGTAACATATCGCAGCGCGTCGAGCAGTCGTGACCCAGCGCCATCGTTTCTCGGTAAGACCCGAAGAATGAGTGAATTACCTCGCGCAAACATCGCGAATCTCCTGGTTTCGTGCCAAGACCAGCGCGGTATCGTTGCGGCGCTGGCACAGGTGCTCTACGGCCACGGCGCCAACATCCTAGACGCCGACCAGCACACCGACACGATTGAAGAGCAATTCTTTCAACGAATTCGCTTCGATCTATCGCGCCTGCATACTGACAAAACATCGCTTGAGCGGGCGATCGGCGAAGTTGCCGAGCGCTTCTCGATGCGTACGCAACTCGCCTACGGCGATCGATGTCCTCGGATGGCGATCTTCGTTTCGAAGTACGACCACTGTCTGCACGATCTGCTATGGCGTCGGCGAGCGGGAGAACTAGAATGCGAGATTCCGCTCGTGATCTCGAATCACCCCTTCACGGCGAGACCGCGCGGCAATTCGAAGTAGAATTCCGGGCTTTTGATATCAACAGCGAGAACAAGCGCGAGCAGGAAACAGCCGAGGTCGAGTTGCTTCGCGAGAAAGAAATCGATGTCGTCGTGATGGCGCGCTATATGCAGATCTTGACGCCGGAGTTTCTGGAAGCTGTTGGCGTTCCGGTGATCAACATTCACCACTCGTTCCTACCGGCGTTTCAAGGTGGAAAGCCCTACCATCAGGCCTACGAACGCGGCGTCAAGCTGATCGGCGCGACGGCGCACTACGCAACCAGCAAACTCGATGAAGGGTGGTTGGGGACGGAGCCCGAACTCAAGCCGCGAAGTCCCGTTATCGCGGTGGGATACGTACGATACCAGTCTTTGCAGCGCGTTAGTCATGCCGCGAAGGCCTTTGAAATGAGGACTCAGTGCTATTCGGGCTACGTCACCAAAGTCCCCAAAGTCCCATCACCAAAGTCCCAGCACGCCAACTAATCGCTGTGCCGAGGCGACTGCAACGTCCCGGCTTTCGCTGAAGGCCACTCGACTACCGTCTGCGGTTGTGGACTGATTACTTCCGCCGACCACGCCTCCGCAAACAGTTTTATCCATTTCTCCGATGGTAGTTGCGGCAATTTCAACAACACGATCGAAATCTCGGGAAACAGCTTCAGCGTGCTTGCGGCTTCCCGCGCGAACGTCCGATCGTTCGTCACAATGCAAGAAAATCCAGTCGTGACCGCGCTCCGGATCAACTCGTCGTCAATCAAGCCATTCCAGCTATAGTCGTGAACTGTCGCCACCTCGATTCCGACGTTTCGCAGAAAAGCCGCGGCGGCAACGTTTACATTTTCATCCAACAGCCACACGTTCGGGTTGGCTCAGTTCCGCGGCGACCAGTAGAATTTCACGAACTACGGACGGATCTAAGTTAGTAGCGTATGCAGTGTTTATGTCGCTCAAGTCCATCCCATTGGCCATGCATTCCAAGACTAGCTGCACCGACAGCCTCGTATCGCGAACCGCGAGCGCGCCTCCCAGTAGGCGGGGATCGCGAACGATCCAGCGATACTGCTTGTAGCTTTCCATCGCTTTGTCAGCCATTGCCAACTCGCTCTCGCGTCGCGGTGGAACGAACTTCAGATGCATCAGCTTGGCCGTGCGCGAGGTACAGTGCGCCAAGATATCGCTCATTCGATTCGTAAATGGGAAATAACACCGTCTGCCGCCGAATCAGACCGCGCTGATGGGTCAGCGTCTCGAACGATTCGTGGCGGTCCCCGGACTCAAGTGCTTCGGACATATGCACCACAATCGGGTCCTCGGCCTCAAGATTGAAGATCGCCTGGGTTGTTTGGCCGAGAAGCTCGGCCCGCGGGGCCCCCGCCAAGTAGGCAAATCTAGAGTTGCACCATGTCAAACGTCCGGTCAGATCGAATATCGCCGTAGCGGCGGGCAGAGCATCGAGATATGTAGATGCCGAAGCCGACGATGCCTGACCGTCTCGACCAAGCGCCTCGGTTACTGCGGCTTTGATCCCTTCGATAGGGTCGACCAGTCGTTTGATCTGCTCTAACGTCGCGGTCTCCAATCCGATTGGAGCCGCAACCGGTTCGACTGATCCGTGGTCTGGTCTGTCGACCAAGTTAAGGTGTGTTTCGATTGCTTCGCGAACGATTTTCTCTACGGAATCACCACAGTCGATCGAAAGATGTCGCAGCTTCGTGTGCATGCTCTTGGGAAGTCGAACATTTGTCCTCTTGAGTTCTTCCGGCACGGAGGATTGCCTTTCTGCCATTGACAGATTAGCAGAATGGCGGTACGATGTCACTGCAATAAAGCAGCAACACAGAACAGCAGCAACACAACTCTTTTTAACAGTTGACACGGCGGCCCGGAAAGGTTAATTCTGTACCAGCTCAACGTCGAAGCAGCGGGAGAAAAAATTCTTGGCGAAATGGTGGCGAGGCTGGATTCACTCAGTGCAAGCGCAGTGGCTACTAGCGTCTTTGCTCCCGTTTATCTATTTGTCTCTGGACATGGTTCTTGGCCACGCTGAGAATTTCGCACAGATATCTAACCGATCGTGGCAAGTGCACGCTGTAATTTTGTTTCTCGGCGTTGGAAGACCGGTGTCAGAGCGTGCGAAAAGGGCTTGCAGCACGATGCCGCGAGCCTCTTCGCCGACACTGGCGTCTTTGATGAGGCCGAGGTAGAGGTTTGACAGCATGCGCCGCTCGTCCGCTAACGGGGAGACGCTAACGGGAACGGAGCCCTTTACAACTAGGGCAACTTGCTTTGAATCAATGTGATATACCCATTAGGCCACTCTCAGAGCCCACCGCCCGAGCAGTACGATGCCCGGGTCTCAAGGCGATTTGCAATGTTAAGAGCTCCGTCCCGTTAACCCGTTACCCGCGTCCCGTTACCCACCGTTACCCGGTCCCGTTACCCGTTAATCTGATAAGCTAGGCGAATTGATTCAAGCGCTTAGCGCAAGAGCGGTCATTTCTATCCGGCTTGCGAACGGGACATTTCTATTTGCGACGACAAAAGGGGGCACCTTAGTTGCGACGTCTATTCAATCTGGTTATACTCCTAGGTTCTAATTGGTGTCTCACCGATGTGCAATCAAATAATACGCATGAGTTTCTGCTATAGGCGCGGTCGACTTGTGTTCACCGGGTCGGGCTCCTTCCCATAGTGTTTCCTGATGGTTGCATCATTGGAGGGCAGGTCTGTGGCGGACTCGGAAAGAGACATAGTCGTTGGGCTCCTCTGCCACGTAACCGAGGCGTTAGCTGTCGCCGTCGGTGACGGCGGGAATGAGGTGATTTTCCACCGCTACGAGCTAGTCCCAGTCGTAGTTGAGGGTTGAGGAGCGGCGGTGTAGAGGGGCATTGTACTAGGCGACTTTCGGTTCGGCGGAGTCGGTTGGATTGAGGACGGCTTCGAGCATCCAGAGATCCTTATAGCCCATGATCTTGCGGAAGTTTTTCTCGGTATCCAGGAATGCCGCCGCCGCCCAACGGCGCACCATCGAAGCATCCTTCCAGCGCGTCACGCGACGTGTCCTCCGCCGCACGCCGGCGTTCGGACTCTCGACGATGTTGGTCGTCGCCAGACAACGATGCAACGACGGCGGCAATCCCAGGCGATTGATCGTGAAACACTCCTCGAGACCCTCGCGCAAACTCGCCGCCGCCTCGGGCCAGTCGCCCGCGTACCATTCGGCCAGCTTCTTGAGCCGCGCTTGACCGTCCTTGGCTTCGAGCCGCCAGGCCGCGCGGATTGCCGCTTTGGCCTGATCCTGTTCGGCCTTCGGCAGCCTGTCGAGAACGTTGCGCAGCTTGTGGGCGCGACAACGCTGCACCGGGGCGTCACCAAAGATTTTGTGCACTGCCGCGCGTAAAGCCTTCGATCCATCGAGTACAAAAAGCCTCTTTTTCGCGGGCGAGACTCCACGCTCGACCAAGCCTGTCAACAGGTCCTCGGCCGCCGCCGCGTTCTCCGTCGCCGCGTGTTGCAAGCCCAGTACGTGCTTGTTCCCTTCCGCGTCCACCCCCACGGCCGCTAAAACCGTGTGTCCCGAGAAAATCAGGCCGTCCACGTAGATCACCAGCAAGTCCACGTCATCGAAACGGCGCGCGAATAGTTCGTCGATTTTCTTTTCCGCAGCCTCGATGGTGTCGCGACTTATCGCCGATTTAGACACGCCGACGGTGTCGGCCATTTCGCCGATTACTCCCGCATACTGACGCGTCGAGACGCCTTTCATCAAGATATCCAGCATGCGCGAGCCTAGCCGCTCGTCGTCTTGCAGGGATTCGTAGGCGGGCACTTTGACCTCGCCGCCGGAGCGTTTGCGCAAGCGCGGCTTGGCCACCCGCAGCTTGCGATCGCTTAGATTCACGCGGCCCGATTGCCGTCCCCAGCGCAGCACGTCGCCGTCGCGCTTCTTGCCGGGTTGGGCGAGTTCGCCTCCGGTGACCTGCTGGGCAGAGAGTTCGAGCACGGCTTGGATGGCGGCGCGGCCGGTGACGTCGATGACCTCGTCGACGGCTCCCTGGCATTGTTCGATGAGTTCGACGAGGGGCAGCATGAGCTGCGCGTTTTGGCTGAGCAGACGCGTGAGCTCCTCGGGCCTCAGCCGCTGCTGCTTGGCGGAATCAAGAATGTGATACGGTTTCTTCACGGCGGTTCTCCTTTGTGGTTAAAGATTTGCTCGATTCTCCCAGAGAACCAAGCTTGAGAACCGCCGGCCCTTTATCCCCCAACTGAGCTCGGGACAATTTCACCGCTACCCGCTTGGGGTCGAGTGGCGAGAACGGCTTGAGGACGCACCGAGAGCGGTATTTAGGACGCTGCTAGCGAAGGTGGCCGACACTTTAGGGCTCAACTCGGGCAAGCGGCTGGCTAGGGAAGCGCGCCGAATCGCAGTCGTCGTTCCAGGTATCGACCCGCGATTTTCTACTTGGAGACTTCTCGACGATCTCGAGAGCGTAGGATGTGTCCGTTCGTGTCAGCGCCGGTGTAAGAATCCCCGTATCGCCGGAATAAAATTCCCCACCCGTAGCTTGCGTCGGAGCCGACCCTGGAAGCAGGAGATACAAGGCGCTGTTACGGAGTTCAGATGTGCAAGAAATCGAAGAATTAGTTCGACAAGGGGTGAGCCTCGCCAAGATCAGCGAGCTCACGGGATTTGACCGCAAGACGGTTCACAAGTACTTAAGGCAGGACGATCCGACGCCCAGATACGGCCCGTGCAAGCCGCGTCCGTCCAAGCTGGATCGCTTCAAGCCGTTTATCGAAGAGCGCCTCAAGGCCGGCGTCTGGAATGCCGTCGTGCTGTTGCGTGAGCTGCGAGAACACGGCTACTCGGGCGGCTATACGATCCTCAAGGATCACCTACAGCCGTTGCGAGAAGCCGCAACCACGGTGGCCGTGCGGCGCTTTGAAACGCCCGCAGGCAAACAGGCTCAGGTCGATTGGGGCCATCTCGGCGAGATCACCGCCGACGGCAAGACTCGCAAGCTTTGGGGTTTCGTCTTCACGCTCGGTCACAGCCGGGCCATCATGGCCGCCGCGGCGACCGACCAGAAGCTGCCGACGCTGCTGCGCATGCACGAGCAAGCCTTCCGGCAACTCGGCGGCGTGCCGCAAGAGATCCTCTACGACCGCATGAAGACGGTCTTGGAGGGGGTCGACGAGCGCGGCGAGCTCAAGTGGAATCAAACCTTCAAGGACTTCGCCGACTATTGGGGCTTCACCCCGCGGGCCTGCAAACCTTACCGCGCGCAGACCAAGGGCAAGGTCGAATCGGGCGTCAAGTACGTGCGCCGCAACTTCCTGTGCGGACGCACGGCGACGAGCCTGGATGATCTCAACAACCAGCTGCACGCTTGGGTCTGGGAGGTCTCGAACCGGCGCGTTCACGGCACCACTCACAGCCAAGTGTTAGAGAGTTGGGAGTCTGAAAAGACCGCCTTGCAGTCTCTCGACAAGCGTCCGCCGTATCCCCTCGCGGACGACGAGTCGAGGCGTGTGAGCCGGGACGCCTTCGTGGCCTGGCGCTCCAACCGCTACTCGGTTCCCTGGCAAGACGCCGGCGCCGAAGTCTCGTTGCGCGAACTGGCCGGCCGGCTCGAGGTATGGCGCGGAGCCGAGCGGATCGCCGTTCACGAGTTGATCGACGACCGCCACCAAATCGTTGTTCGCAAAGAGCATCATGCCGACATTCCGCTGCACGTCGCCAAGCGTCCAGGAGGAAAAACGTGCATTCACATCCAAGCCGGCGCACCCCAAGTCGAAGTGCGGCCGCTAGCGGCTTACGAAAGCGCCGCCGCCGGAGGTGCGCTGTGACCGCCATCGAACAGCTTCACGAACGGCTCGAAGCACTGGGGCTGAAGACCATCGACGAGCGCTTGGAAGCGCTGCTTGAACAAGCAGCCAAGGCTGAACCGGCCTACGCCGACTTCCTGCTCGACGTCGTCAGCGCCGAGGCCGACGCTCGCCGACAACGCTATCTCAAGACGCGTCTACAGCTCGCGCATCTGCCCTATGTCAAGACTTTCGAACAGTTCGACTTCGACTTTCAACCATCGATCGACGAGCGCCAAATCCAAGAGCTGCGCACGTTGCGCTTCGTGCACGAAGCCTCCAACGTGATCTTCCTCGGGCCACCCGGCGTTGGCAAGACGCATCTCTCGGTTGCCTTGGCCGAGGCTGCGATCCAAGCCGGTTTCGGAGCCTACTTCATCACCGCGCACGACTTGATCGCCGATCTGTCGAAGGCCATCCGCGAAGGACGGCTACAACGAAGGATGCGCATCTACCTCGCGCCGAAGGTGCTGATCGTCGACGAGATGGGTTACCTTCCGCTCGACGAGCTGGGGGCGACGATCTTCTTCCAACTCGTCAGCGCGCGTTACGAACGCGGCAGCATCATCCTGACCTCGAACAAGAGCTACGCCGATTGGGGCTCGATCTTTTCCGACCCGATCATCGCCACGGCGATCCTGGATCGACTGTTGCATCACTCGACGACGGTGAACATTCGCGGCGAGAGCTTTCGCTTGAAGGAGCGCCGAAGAGCCGGTTTGCTCTCGCGGCCGGAAGATCAGTCCGGCGAACGGCCGACGGTCGATGCGGCTGACGCGGCGAGCCCTGGTCGCAAGAGCGGGGGAAGTGGAAGATGAGTTTTTTCAGGCATGGGCAAATCTATCGATCCGATGGGCGTTGGGCAGCGGAAAAGAAGCCGGGAGCGATCTCGGCCGCCGCTCCCGGCGCTCATCGTCTCGATGAGTTTGCGGCCGGGTATTCCTTGGCGGGTTGCTCTCCAGCATTGCCCGCCTCCGCTTCCCCGGCTAGATCCATGCTTAGCAACACGGTGGTGGTCCACAAAACCACCACCGCAACCAGGGTGGGGAATTTTCAACCGGCGAAAACAGGATATTTCATCCGGCCTTGACATTCGCGAGCTTCGGTGGCGAACATCACCGAGCCAGCAGCTTTTGGCTCGTTTCTGGGTGATCGAGGCGTTGTCGTTAGAAGTGGGCATGGGTCTTCAGTTTGCCTAAAACACGAAGACGGTAGCGTTCGACTCGCAGGTGGATGGGGCGGCCGTGTTGGAGATCAAGGTAGCGGACTTTGGCTAGGCCGTAAAGCTCTACTCGCTGCAACTCGTTGTATTGATGGTATGGCGTCCTCAGACGAGCATCAGTTCGTAGCGAAGTTAGTCCAGATCGAACGTGTGTCTTACCCTATCAGCCTCGTCGAGCGGATGGAAGATGCGATGGGACACGAGCCTGGATTTGGGATAAGAAAACATTTGACTATGATAGGTCACCTAACCGTCAATATTGCTAGCAAGGGGGACGTTTTCGCTCAAGACCTAGTTCGCCGTTCGCAGGTGCATCTTATCGAAGCCGTTCGTTGTGTGATTAGCCAGTCTGATGATCCGAATGGCATTTGGCCTGTAACTCTACGCGGCAGTCTTTTCGAAGCCTTGTTGCACGGATAGGGATGGAAACGGAATTCCCCCTTTCCCCAAGCGGTAGTGTCAGGCGATGCGTTCGAACACAGGCCGTCCGAGCGCGGTCATTGTGTTCAGGACTTTTCGGCCGAGTTGGATCTCCGTGATCTGCCTGGAGAAGCTGCGGGATTTGAGTTTGGGGCCGATGACGCTCTTCCAACGGCCCATCTGCGTTTCTATTCGGCTGCGCTGGTTGTACCCTGTTGCCGTCTGCCAGGCCATGCGGCCGTTGCTGCGGATTTGGGCAATATGGCGATCCCGAACGGTCGCATCACGCGCCGATTGCAGGCGGATCACTGCGTCCTTTGGCGGCGGTATGACCACATCCAGGGTCTCCCCATACCGCTGCCTCAGCAGATTTCGTGTGGACGCTCCATCGTAGGCGCCGTCAGCCAGAAAGCCCGTGACCGGGGCATCCAGCTGATCCAGGAGGCTGGGTAAGGCTGTGCTGTCTCCAACGTTATCGTGAGTCAGAGCGGCGCAAACAATCGCCCCGCTGGCGAGGTCCAGTCCGAGGTGGAGCTTGCGCCAGCGGCGGCGTATTCCCTTGGTGTTATGCTTCTGCGCTAGCCATTCGCCCTCGCCGAAGATCTTGAGGCCAGTACTGTCGACCAGCAGATGGATAGGCACAGATCCTGCTTGCCTCATCACCTGAGCGATGCTCACCCCGTTTGCGCGCCGCGACAGCGTGGAGTAATCCGGTACCCGTATATCCAACCCCATGAGCGTGCCGATGGAACCCATAAGCCCCTGTGTCTGACGCAGTCCAAGATGGTATGCCGTGCGCAGCATCAGGCATGTCTCGATCGCCAAATCCGAGTATCTGCGCTGACCACCCCGTGACGTGCGGCGCGGCGCGCTCCACACACTTTGAGCCTCCTCACTGACCCAAATCGTCAGGTCACCCCGTTGGCGCAAGCTCTCGTTATATTCCGCCCAGTTGATCACCCGGTACTGCACCTTATCAAACTTGTGCCGGCGCGCTGCGGTGAACTTATGTGGCATTTAGACTACCCCCAGCGTTGAAAAAACCAATGATAAGACATCCTTCGGGATGATCCATGCAACAAGGTCCGTGCAAGGTATGCTTGCTTCATCGTTGCTCCGCAAGTTCCCCGCGAGCCAGAAGCGTCGTCTGATTGGGGCGGGCTGGAACGCCCTCCTAGTACTAACTTGCGAAAGTAAGGCCTTTAACTGTAAAATGTCGGTATGGCAAGACCGGCAACGGTGATTCGACTGAACGCCGAGGAAGAAGAGACGCTGCGACTCTGGGTGCGCGGCCACAAGTCCGAACGGCGCATGGTGGAGCGCGCTCGCATTGTGCTGCTGGCGGCCGCCGCTACCTCGACCGCCGAGATCGCCCGGCAACTGGGATCCCCGGCGGCGCGCGTGTCGAAATGGCGCACCCGCTTCGCCCAGCAACGTCTGGCGGGATTATGCGATCAAGCGCGTTCCGGCAGGCCCGCGCGGTACGACCAAGCGACGCGCAAACGCATCCTCTGCCAACTCGACGAAGCTCCGCCCGAAGGGCACGCCACTTGGACAGGCGAACTGCTCGCGGAAGCTCTCGGCGACGTCAGCAAGCATCAAGTCTGGCGCGTACTGCGGCAGCTCGGCGTGTCCTTGCGGCGGCGGCGCAGTTGGTGTTTGTCAACCGACCCGGAGTTCGCTCGCAAGGCCGCCGACATTGTCGGACTCTACCTCAGCCCGCCGGAAAACGCCGTGGTGCTCGCGGTCGACGAGAAGCCGAGCATCCAGGCCTTGGAGCGAGCGCAGGGCTGGCTACGCTTGCCCAACGGCAAGGCCTTGACGGGCTTCTCGCACGGCTACAGGCGGCACGGCACGACGCCGCTTTTCGCCGCGCTGGAAGTGGCTACCGGATTCATCATCGCCGGACACTATTGGCGCCGACGGCGTCGCGAGTTTCTCGACTTCATGAACCACATCGCGGCCATCCACGAAGGCCGCGAGATCCACATCATCTTGGATAACTTGAACACTCACAAGCCCAAAAATGACCGCTGGCTGCAACGTCATGCGAACATCCATTTTCACTACACGCCGACCTACAGTTCGTGGATGAATCAGGTTGAGGTGTGGTTTTCGATTCTGAGCCGCCGCGCCTTGCGGGGGGCGAGTTTCACTTCCCCCCGGCAGGTGCGCGAGGCCATCGACAGCTTCGTCCGCGTCTACAACTCCAAGGCTACTCCGTTCGAATGGACCAAGACCGTCGTCGCCCCTCGTCCCCTCGCCAGTAAATATTCTAACTTACGCAACTAAGTACTAGGTCCACTCGATAGATGCATACATCTTGGCACTGACGTTAATAAGCCAAAAAACTACGAATGCCGCAGCCATCGTGCGTCTGTATTGGCTGGTATCCGTTCCGCTCAGAGAATTGCTCACCGGAATGTGTTCGGTAAAGATATACATAGTCGCCCACGCTATTAGCAAGCCAAGCGCAACGGCGTTGTAGCCCTTCTCGCTGGTCGCCGCTAGCGCGCCGCTTAGAGAAATCGCGCTCGAGATCCATACGGAACGCCTTATACCGTGCACTCGGTACTTTTCAGCGACAAATGTCGCAGCATTCGCCTTCTGTCGCGGCCGCCGCGTTGCGGCGCCACACACGCGCTTTTCCAATTCTGCCATCATCGAATCATCGAGACGATAAGGTTTGCAAAAAACCAGTAAGCAAAAAACAAACGCAGAAAGCAAGTCAGGGAAAAATAGGAAAATCCAATTCAAGCGAGTACTCGCGTGTGCCTCAGGTTGTTATCGAAACTCTGGTTTGAGCGTCTGCCTCGGTCTGTGGCGCGTCTTTATCATGCCAAATGCATTTCAAATCGAACTTCTTCGATTTCTCCTTCGCTTGCAGGTTGCACAGGTCCCACCAGACACGAGGCTTGCCGTTCGAAAATACTGGTTTGAGAACCACTTCCTTACACCCTGTGCAGTCGTGTTCCGCAACGTCTTGGTCCGCTGTAACGGCAATTTTGAAGTCAATGCTGAAGTACCCCCTGTTCGAGCACGCCCAGCATACTTCTGAGCGACTGCTCTCATTCAACGGAGGGCAGCCATCGCTTTCCGACAGTAGCCACATGTAGCCATTCACTGCGGGAGCAGTTTCTTCTCGGTCCCAACAAACTGGGATATCATCAGCGTCGGCGATCTTTTTAACCCATAATCTAACTTGTTTCTCCGACAAACTCACTTCTTTTCCTCGTGTTTAATTTCCACATGCCTTTGTGGAACTCCCTCGGGAGCGCGCCACAAGCCGCTCAGCATCTCTTCGATAGCACCCGAAAACTTCCAGTTTGCTCCTGACAAATCAAATAGCTTGACGACATCATGTAAGACCGATCGGTCGTGGATTTGCGCAGCCACAGTCGTTGAGGTCGATCCAGATCGGTGCCCCATTCTCTGACGATATAAGCCAAATTCATCATACCAAACTATTATGTCGCCGAAGTCTACCCGGAGCAGTGTCAAACGCGAGCCCTCCGCCCTTGTCCGTATGAATTTCTGCGCTTCATCATTGGACCGCACGGAGCCTACTGATTCTGAGCTCCGTTCCGCGTATTGGCAGGCAATGGATGCGAGAACGGTGCTACGGCGACGAAAGATAAGATCTAAAACATCATCGACTGTGTGTTGGGTGGGCCAAGCAACGGTCAACACATTGTCGAAGCATTCCGTCCAAAGCACTATACTTTTGCGATCGTCTACGACCCTGGACCGGAGGACGCCTGACGCGGCGAATTCGGTCTCGGCGTGCAGACCGAGATCGCCTGCGGAAACACTCTGCTTGCCAATATGGCGTGCGCAGAGGTGTGCCTTTGCCTTGACCTTGCTGACGTGCGACATGTCTGACGACAATTCAGTCACACGGTCGTCTGAGATTTTGGTCGCCTGCTTCACAAGATTTGCGATTTCTCTCTGGGCATCCGCAAGGAACTCGGAAATCTCGGCAAGAACTGGGTCGTCCGCCAAGCTGGATAAGAACGCCTCAAAATATGCAGCCCTGCGCCGGCGAGTAACGACGCCCGTGGCTCCAACTCTGCTAGTATCCACGGTGGTCCTAAACTCACGCGCGATATCTTCGGGCGTTCCTGTCTCCCCTTCAACGGAGTTCAACGCGGGCGCCCCAGATGTCTTAATGGCAGTGAAGACCCGGTGGAGCATTTCGGAAAGTCGCTGCTCTCTCTCCTCGCGATCAGGATACTCTTGCGCGATCTTCTTATTTAACGCGAACCAAAAAGGATCCCTAACAAGCTCACCACCTTGATTAGCTACCGCCCTAGTCGAGCTAATGAGGGCCACTTCATTCGCCTGATTAGATGACCGAGCTTTGATCGTGGCAAGATTGATCGCATCGGGTGAATTAATGTCCGGAACATCACCACGGACGTCCTTCAATCGCCGCTCAAATGTCTGAATATCAGCATTCGTTGCCCCCGTGTCCTGTAAGGGCATCGGTCTCATATACTTGTCTAATGCAAGCATTAATAGATCGATTGGCTGGCTGCGTCCGATCGAGTAGCTGGCGACGCTGGCGCTAACGTCTGGCCAATCCGATTTTGAGGGCACTTTTGACCCCCGCGGCTCAGGTAAACCCGGCATTCGACCGGCCTTCCGTGAGTACCATAAAGTTCGCTCGGACTTCGCAACCTCGTGTGTCAAAAAGCGAAGGAGCTCCTGTTTGGTGCCATCAGGGACTAGGACACGATTCGCTTTGGGAACTGTACCGTTCTGGTCCTCCAATGCACGAAGACCCTTCCACAAGACGCCAGCAAAAAAGGAGCGCGCTTTCGCCGGATGTATCACTTCGTAGACCATCTCCCAATCCCAGGCGGTTTCGCATTCGCGCTCAAACGATTGACAGTCAAACCACATTGGATAGAGGTAGCGGGCTAGGTGCTTGTACTTTTGTCTAAGCTCCTTCACTAGTGTCCGGCTAACGACCGGCGAGCGACTGGCAACTGATTTATTTAGAGTGGCTTAAGTCTGTTTTTAGCTTGCCGCGATTTGAACGGGGAGGGACGGTTGGCGCAGTTTTTTCGGCGGCTGACAATGGTTCATGAATGTTGGCCGCTCCGTGTTTGCGCAGTTGATCAGCTTCCTTCCGGATCGCGAATTCCGTCGTTGTGTCGACCGCTACGACGGCGATCATAAATCTCGCGGATTCTCCTGCTGGGACCAGTTCCTGTGTCTGGCGTTCGTCCAGTTGACCTACCGCGAAAGCCTGCGCGACATCGAAGCATGCTTGCGTTCGGTGCAACCCAAGCTCTACCACATGGGGTTTCGCGGCAAGGTTTCGCGTTCGACACTGGCCGACGCCAACGAGTCCCGCGACTGGCGCATCGATGCCGATTTCGCGCAGGTCTTGATTCGCATCGCGCGGCCTTTGTACGCCCGCGATCCGATCGGCGTGGATCTCGATCAAAGTCTCTACGCTCTGGACTCGACCACCATCGACCTGTGCCTCGCGCTGTTTCCCTCCAAGTTTCGCCAACGCAAGGCTGGGGTGAAGATGCACACGCTGCTCGATCTACATGGCAATATCCCAACGTTTATCCGCATTACCGATGGCAAAACGCACGACGTCAACATCCTCGGGCCAAGTTTCGCCAACGCAAGGCGTGAAGATGCACACGCTGCTCGATCTACATGGCAATATCCCCGTTTATCCGCATTACCGAGCAAAACGCACGACGTCAACATCCTCGACGAGTTGCTCCCGGAGCCCGGATCCTTCTACGTCATGGATCGCGCCTACGTCGATTCCGAACGTCTCTTCGTGTTCACCCTCTGCTCGTCGTTCTTTGTCGTCCGCGCCAAGAAGAACGTCGTTCTACAGCGGCGTTACTCCCATGCGGTGGACAAGTCCACGGGCGTTCGCTCGGATCAGACCGTCATTCTCACTGCCGGCAAATCGGCCAAAGCCTATCCCGACCCGTTGCGGCGAGTCAGTTACTTCGACGCCGCGACGAACAAACGGCTGCAGTTCCTGACCAACAACTTCACGCTCCCGGCGCTGACCATCGCCCGCATCTACAAGTCGCGCTGGCAGATTGAATTGTTCTTCAAGTGGATCAAGCAGCACCTGCGGATCAAGAAGTTTTACGGCACCAGCGAGAACGCGGTGAAGACTCAAATCTGGATCGCTGTTTCGGTTTACCTGTTGGTCGCGATCGTGCGCAAGAGGCTGGGATTGGAGGCAAGTCTCTACCAAATTCTACAGATTCTCAGCGTGACGCTTTTCGAGAAAACGCCCATTTTACAGGCGTTCGGCGATCCCGAGTCCCAAGAAAAATCAGAGTCAATTTATAACCAGTTGAATCTGTGGGACTTATAACCGGACACTAGTGAAGCTCCTTATTGGCTTCTACCGCCGCATTATCAGAGATTGCTTGGTCTGGCATTATTCTATATCATTTAGCATTAGCGTATATTTAGGGAACGTTAGTCAAACCGGGCTTAGCCCAGCTGTACATTTCAACCGTCCCCAAAAAATCCGAGCCGTCGCTTTCTATTGACCGAGCAGTACGTAACCCGATTGCCAACAACCCCATTCCAACGATAGGTGCGAATTTCCCATTGCGGCCGTACTCGGGAAAGACCGCTAGGTTCTCAGCCTTAAGCCGCGCAACGAAGGATGAAACCATGTACGGATTGGCCTCGAAAAGAGACCTTGTTGCATGGATCATCCCGAAGGATGTCTTATCATTGGTTTTTTCAACGCTGGGGGTAGTCTAAATGCCACATAAGTTCACCGCAGCGCGACGGCACAAGTTTGATAAGGTGCAGTACCGGGTGATCAACTGGGCGGAATATAACGAGAGCTTGCGCCAACGGGGTGACCTGACGATTTGGGTCAGTGAGGAGGCTCAAAGTGTGTGGAGCGCGCCGCGCCGCACGTCACGGGGTGGTCAGCGCAGATACTCGGATTTGGCGATCGAGACATGCCTGATGCTGCGCACGGCATACCATCTTGGACTGCGTCAGACACAGGTGTTTTTGGCAACTTCACTTGGCCCACTTCGGCGGTTTATTTTGGCCCCCCTGTAAACGGGCCTCTAAGTCATTGATTCCAGGTCACCTCCTTTCGTTTTTGGGGACGTGGTCCGGAGCGGAGCCCGAAGGGCGAAGCGCAGGACGATGTCCCCAAAAACGAGCGCCCTCCTTGCTACCGCCCTCGCTTCTTCTTCGCCAGCGTCCTACGAAAGCGGTAGGACTCCTCGCCCGTCTCGATGATGTGAGCGCGGTCGGTAATGCGATCCAACAGCGCCTTACATAGCCGAGCGTTCGGAATCACCTTTGTCCACTCGGAGAACGGCAGGTTGGTCGTCAGCATTAGAGCCGCCTTTTCCGCGCGATCAGCGATGACTTGGAACAAGAACTCTGCTCCCACCTCCGCCAGCGGCACGTAACCCACTTCGTCGATCGCGATCAGCTCGTAGCGCGACCAGCGTGCGAGCACTCGACTCAGCTGCATTTGCTGCTTGGCTTCGACGAGTTCGTTGACCAGCGCCGACGCCGTGGTGAAGCGCACCCGCCGTTTCTGCAGGCAGGCCGCCACGCACAGGCCCGTCATCAGGTGGGTCTTGCCCGTGCCGCAATCGCCGAGAAACAGGATCGGTTCCGAACTCTCGATGTAGCCGCCTTCGGCCAACTCGGTTAGCTGCGGGGCCGAGACCGCCTTCGTCTCGGAGAAGTCGAACTCCTCGAGCGTCTTCATGCGAGGCAGCCGCGCTTCGCGTAAGCGACGATCCACCGTACGTCGCTCGCGCTCTTCCAACTCCGCGCTTAGCAGCGCTTCGAGATAGCCGACCGGCGTTTGTCTCTCGCGTATGGCTTGTTTGGCCAACGTCTCGAATTGCGCGCCCACCGTCGCCAGCCGCAGCAGCTTGCACTGTTGTTGGATGGCCTGCACCGCCAGGCTTTCGTTGGGGGCGCTGGATTTGCGGGCGCTCATTGCACCGCCTCCGCCGCCAGCAACTGATCGTAGTTCGTCAGCGTCGGCAAGGGCCGCTCAAAGCGTTCCAGCTCCGGCGCCACCAGCGGCGGCTGAGCTAGCCGTTCGAGGCACTGCGAGGTCAGCAAGTAACGCACCGCCGCCTGATCGCAGCAGCCGCACTCGAGCGCTTTCTCGATCGCCTCGCTCAGCTTGTCCCAACCGTGGCGTTTGCCCTCTTGCAACAGCTCGATCATCTGTTGCGTCCCCGCTTGCTTGTCATGGCGCTGGATCAACTTCGCCCATAACGTGTCGTAGCTCGCCGGCCAACGCCCGGCTTGGCGCCATTGTTCCAGCGGCGTCGAGCCCGCCAGCGCTCCCGGCTTGTGGGCCAATACGTCGAGGTAATGCTCCAAATTAAAGATCTTCTGCTGCCGAGAGTAGCTGCGCTCATGTCGCGCGATGCGACGACCTTCGTGCCAGACCTCGACCGACTCGGCGTAGATCTTCGCCTGCGCCCTGGTTCCCGGACGCAGCGGCGTCGAGTAGAAGTTCGTGCGCACCTTGACGCAGCCTGTCGCGTCAACCTTCGGGAAGCTCGACACTTCGATCTCAAAGCCTTCCGCCGCCAACCCCAACAGCCGCTCGCGTTCGATCAGCATTCCCTCGCCGACCGTTTGCGCCCGTCCGGCGACCGTGCGCGCTTCGTCTTCGCGGCAGCCTTCGAGCAGCTTGCTGTTGAGCTCGTCCAGCGTCTTGGCTTCAGGCAGCGGCACCCAGTGGTTGCGGCGGTAACGTCTCACCTCGCCTTCCACGCCCCCTTTCTCGTTGCCTTTCCCCGGCGTGCAGAACTCGGAGGCGAAGCGCCAATGCGAACGAAAAGCCACGAAGCGCGCCGTCTCCTCGCGTCGCGCGCCGCGCAGAATCCGCTTCACCGCCGAAGAGAGATTATCGTACCTCAATGTCCGAAACACCCCGCCAAAGTAGGCCAAGGCCAGCTCGTGCGCTTCCAGAAACGCCTGCTGCGTCGCGCGCCGATAGGCGCGATGAAAGGCCGCGCCGCTCGCCATCGAGCGCATCGTGAACACTTGCAGCTTCACGCGCTCGCCGTCCATCTCGGCCCACGACTCGTACCAGTCCACCTGCGCTTCTTGGCCCCAGTCGTAGCTTTGCGGCACGAACGTCTCGCGCTTCTCCAATCCCAACTCGCGCTTGCGCTCTTGAACGTACTGCCGCACCGTGCGCTCGGCCACTTCGCAACTGGTTTCCTCCCGTATCCGGTTCCAGATACGGTGCGCCGTGTGACGCTGCTTACGCGGCGCCTTGCGGTCCTCTTTGAGAATGCGGTCGATGAACCCCACCGCCGGCGCCAGCTTGGCGCGCCGTCGCGCCGGCTTCTTGCGCGGCGGCGGCAGCGCGCTGGCTACCGCCTCGCGCACCATCCGCCGGTGCACGCCCAGCTTGCGCGCCACCCCCTTGATCGTCCCCACGCCGAATTCGTACTCGCGTCGAATCTCTTCGAATAGTTCCACTTTGCTCCTCCAGTCCAATTCGTTCCTCCGTTGCGGGCGATTCCCGCAAACAGAGTATCCGTTGATTGTTCTAGGGGGGCCAAATCAGGGCGCCGAAAGGGGCCAATTCAGAATGCCAAACTCAACAGGGGCTGATGGGTTCCATCGGCACGCTCATGGGGTTGGATATACGGGTACCGGATTACTCCACGCTGTCGCGGCGCGCAAACGGGGTGAGCATCGCTCAGGTGATGAGGCAAGCAGGATCTGTGCCTATCCATCTGCTGGTCGACAGTACTGGCCTCAAGATCTTCGGCGAGGGCGAATGGCTAGCGCAGAAGCATAACACCAAGGGAATACGCCGCCGCTGGCGCAAGCTCCACCTCGGACTGGACCTCGCCAGCGGGGCGATTGTTTGCGCCGCTCTGACTCACGATAACGTTGGAGACAGCACAGCCTTACCCAGCCTCCTGGATCAGCTGGATGCCCCGGTCACGGGCTTTCTGGCTGACGGCGCCTACGATGGAGCGTCCACACGAAATCTGCTGAGGCAGCGGTATGGGGAGACCCTGGATGTGGTCATACCGCCGCCAAAGGACGCAGTGATCCGCCTGCAATCGGCGCGTGATGCGACCGTTCGGGATCGCCATATTGCCCAAATCCGCAGCAACGGCCGCATGGCCTGGCAGACGGCAACAGGGTACAACCAGCGCAGCCGAATAGAAACGCAGATGGGCCGTTGGAAGAGCGTCATCGGCCCCAAACTCAAATTCCGCAGCTTCTCCAGGCAGATCACGGAGATCCAACTCGGCCGAAAAGTCCTGAACACAATGACCGCGCTCGGACGGCCTGTGTTCGAACGCATCGCCTGACACTACCGCTTGGGGAAAGGGGGAATTCCGTTTCCATCCCTATCCGTGCAACAAGGCTCCTCGGCATACGTGGTCCGAGTCCAGCTCTGTGGATAGTTGCGACCTAAGTGCGGGATCCGCCAGGTCGCTTCGAATCCATCCGGGCGTACGTCCGAAGTCGTCGGCAGATACGCGCCTTGAAAGCTCGGATCGGCCCAGTCGGCTCTGAGCGTCGCTTCGGTGTTTTTCGCCAGCGGCGCGAACCGCAACATGAAGCTGCCCTTGAGATCAAACTCAACCGCGAACTCCAGCTCTTCTGATTCCGCCGTCACCGCAACCGGCGAATGAAATCCCGGCAGCCGTGCCGAGAATAGGCCGGCGCCCGGCTCGAAACTCAACTGCTCGCCGGCCCAGTTCAATTCGGTTCGGTTCTGAACGGCATGGACGTCGGAGACTTCAAACACAAGTTGGGCCTGCTGCCAGTCGATGCGCCGTGCCTCGACCTTCCAAGGGCCGAAGTCCGGTGAAAGAAACCTCCCCTCGAGCTTCGTCGAAGAGGAGTACACTGGCGCCTCGAAGATTCCGCGATGCCGCACCTCGGTCTCGAGGTCCGAAGCGATCCGCAAATCCTCGGGCAAGAACGTCGCCACCGCCGTGCGCTCAACGAATCGCTCCTTTTCAGTCTCAGAATCCTTTTCGACGTCCACGTAGCTGTAAGGGATTACCAGGAATGGACCATAAACTTCTTGTCCGCGACCCCACTTCGAAGTGATGTCGTCGACCGCTTCGTGCCGCGTCTGGTTGCGCTCGGTGACGAGGTTATAGATAAATAACACCGGAATCTGCAGGCAGATGACGAGAAAGCCAACGACGCCCAGGCGAACGAATGGCGACCGCGTCAATGATTCCCAAGGGCTAGGTCGTGGGTCTGACAGAGGTGTATTCATTAGTGCTGCTTCCTGTTTCTAAGCGATTTCTAAGCGGCTAGTTCGACCGTAGGCGTGGTCGCTTTTGCATATTACTTAAAATAGTAAAGTACTTGTCTCCAGTCTGTCAACCCATCGATTCTCGGATTGCTAAACTTGCAGTTCTCATATGCAGCTAGCAGAACGAACAAATATGCTCATCGGCGAGGGGGCTTTCGCGGTCCTCGTCCGGGCCCGTGCACTCGAGGCGCAGGGCCGTGATGTCGTCCACATGGAGATCGGCGAACCCGACTTCCAAACGTCTCCGCACGTTATTGAGGCCGGCAAGCGGGCGCTCGACGCCGGCTATACCAAGTACGGCCCGACCCAGGGCGACCCCGAACTGCGCGAGGCTATCGCCGAGTACATCGCAACGACGCGAGGCATTTCCGTCGACGAGTCGCAAGTCGTCGTAACGCCTGGTGGCAAGCCTAATCTTTTTTACACCATGATTGGCCTTTTGGGGCCTGGGGACGAAGCGCTCTACCCGAATCCCGGCTTCCCGATGTACGAATCAATGATCGGCTGCGCGGGAGCCAAGCCGATGCCGATTCCGCTGATTGAAGACCGTGGCTTCTCTATCGACCTCGACTATTTCCGAAATAGCCTGACTGACCGCACGAAGTTGGTGATCCTCAACTCGCCGCAAAACCCGACTGGCGGCACGATCCCGGCGGACGACATCAAAGCAATCGCCGAAATGGTGCGCGATCGCGACTTAATCGTCCTCTCCGACGAAATCTACAGTGAAATCGTTTTCGGCGAAAAGCCGACCTCAATCGCCACGATGCCGGGCATGGCCGACAAAACCATCATTCTTGATGGTTTTTCAAAGGCCCATCGCATGACGGGTTGGCGCATCGGCTACGGCGTGTATCCCGAGCAGCTTGTGAGCACGATTTGTATGCTCCAAGTCAACTGCGCATCGTGTACCGCGAGTTTCACGCAGCGCGCCGCGATCGAGGCTTTACGTGGTCCGCAAGATGATGTGCGCGAAATGGTCGAGGAGTTCGCTCGGCGCAGCGCGTTCATTACCGACGCCCTCAATAGCCTCCCCGGTTTTCGCTGCGCCAAGCCAGGCGGCGCGTTTTACGCATTTCCAAATATCACCGGCACCGGAATCAGCTCAAATGATCTGGCGGAGCGACTCCTGCAGGAAGCCGGCGTCGCCTGCCTCGGCGGCGACGCGTTTGGAGAATTTGGCGAAGGCTATCTGCGATTTAGCTATGCTACGGCACTCGATCAAATCGAGGTGGCCATTGAGCGAATTCGCAAGATGATGACGGCGGGCTAGCTGCGGGGCTCTGATACCGGTAACGCCCGGCCAGAGCGAGTGACCAAATAAATTCCTGTCAGCACCGCTGCGACGCCGGTTACAAGGCGTGGCGTCACCTCTTCCCCAAACACGATCGAACTGACGAAGACTCCGCAAAAAGGAGTGACGAACGAAAACACCGAAACGCTTCCTGGGGTGTGTTTGCGCAAGAGGTAAATCCAGGTCAGCAGTCCCACTCCGCCGACTAGCAATCCCTGGTACGCCATCGCCCCGATCTGCTGCCAGCCCAGAGGGCCGCGCTCGCCAACGCCCTCGACGAACGCGCCGCCCACTAAGAATACAGGTAACGCCACCAACATCTGCCAGAAAACCGCTTTTTCGGGCCGCATCTTTTGGACTAGTCGTTGAATATAGACTGTTCGCACCGCAACCATCGAAGCGGATATCACCATCAAGGCGTTACCCAATGTTGGATTCGGCGCCAGAGTGGGGTCAGGCTTTCCGAGAAACACCCACGTGACTCCGCCGAACGCAATCAGCAGACCCAACATTCGTTGTGGCGAAAGACGATCTTCAGGGACGTAGAAGTGTGCGATCAGATTCGCCAGGATGGGGTTGATGTTGACCAAAATTACCGAATAGGCCGGCGAGGTATAGTCGGCGCCGATGTGCAGAATCGAAATCTGCACGGTGAACATGATGGCCAGCAGCGAGAGCTTGCGGATTTCGTCGCGCTCGGGCCTTAAGTCGTAGCCCTGCGAGCGCGACCATAGGCCGACGGTGAGGCAGCTAATCGACATGCGCCCAAACGCTGTCCACAAGGGTGGAAGCGCGGTCAACGCCGTCTTCAGTGCAACCTGATTACCTCCGCGAACGACGCCGACCAGCAGCCCCAACAGGGCTGACTGCAAGCCCATGGGCTGAGGGGTTCTCTCAGCTTCGGAATTCAACGGGAGTCGCGAGGCCTGCGACCCGCCGGCTACGTTCTCGACCAAAGATCGCGGAGGAATCGCGTCCCTTCAATCGCGATGTCGTCCATTGATGGGGCCATATCGCGCCAAATAGCAGTTGCCGCCGATAACTCTGGAATCTGAGAATTGAACGACTCGATCGTCATCCAGCGGTCGTAACCGGTCTGTTTTATGGCGCTCATCACGTTGGGCCAATCAACGTGGCCGCTGCCTGGAATGCCACGGTCGTTCTCGCAAGTGTGCACGTGGATCAGATGATCTCCGCACGTGCGATACGCCTCGGCGACATCTTTGTCCTCGATATTCTGGTGGAACGTATCAAGCAAGATGCCGATCTTCGAGTGGCCGATTTCGCCTACGAATTTCACGGCGTCGGCGGCTGTGTTCAAAAAGTACGTTTCAAAACGGTTGAGCGGCTCGACGCCGAGGATTAGGTTCGCGTCGTCGAGCGCCGGCCCCAGGGCTTGGTGAAACTCGACGCCCCACTTCCACTCGTCTTGATTGCGGCGACGGCCTGGCAGATACCCGACTGGCGCATATGTCGGGCCGGCGATTTGTTCGGCACCCGCCTCGGCCGCGGTTTTGATCAACGTTTCCCAGTGCTCGATGGTCTTGGCGCGCACAGCAGCGTCATCACTAATCGGGTTCATACCCTCGGGGTTTACGGAACAGAAATGGACGGCGAGATCGTGTTCTTCGCAAGTCCTGCGAACTGCCGCCGTGTCGAGATCCGCTGGGACGAAAACCGGAATTTCAATGCCATCGACGCCGACCTCTTTCATCTTTCCGAACGGAAATTTCTCGGGTTCAAAGGCCCCCGACCAGATCATTGTGTTGACGCCGAATTTCATGAGCCGAAAGCCTCCTTACGCGCGAGCAGCCATTATCCCAGACCTTTGTGGCCATCGCCAGGACTCCGGCCTCGCGACGACAAGACGCCGCTATTTAGGCCCATCGCGTTGAGCCCACCGAAGAATCGAGCATGTTCGACCTTCATGCACTGATCCATGACGACTTCGAGACCCGCGTCGAGGGCTCGCCGCGCCGCCACTTTATGGATCACGCCGAACTGCATCCATACGACCTTTGCGCCGACTTCGATTGCGTCTTCTACGATTTGCGGAACATACTCTGAAGGCCGGAATATATCGACGACATCGACTGGCGATTCAATGTCTTTCAAAGAGCCAAAGCAACGTCGGCCCAGTATCTCCGTCCCACGTGGGTTGACCGGAATGATGTTGTAACCGCGGTTTTTTAGGTAAGTCGCGGCGAAGTAGCTGGGCCGCATCGGGTTCGCCGACAGCCCGACCATCGCGATATTTTTGAAACGCCTGAGGATGCGATAGCGAACCTGAGGATCGACTTCAAACTCGGTCCCGGTGAGGCTGGAGTTGGCACTGACGCCGCCGTTGGCGAGGCTGCAAATCGGTCCGGCCATCGGTAACTATCTTAGCCCGCATTATTCACCAGGTTGCGATCGAAGGTTGGCGCGCGGAGGCGTATTCTCGCAGCCCGCTGTGCGCGACCGTCGCGCGCAACGAAGTAGTGGAGCAGCTATCGCACGATGCGTTCGCTGCCGCCGCCCAAGTCGCGCTCAATCGACTCCAACGCCTTCGGCAGATCTGATGGCTGCCGCAGTTTGTACTCTTTTCCATCCACCGCCCGAACCACATTTCCCATGGCGCCTTTCCATGCGAAGCGCGAAGTATCGAGAAACGCGAACGACGCCTCAGTCTGCCGCAAACGTTTTCGCATGAACTCAGAAGTCTGCGTGCCAAAATGCGTCTCTTGACCAACAAACACCACAGCATCGGGTGGATCGCCGATCAACAGTTCGTCGGATAGCAGGCTCTCGAAGAAATCCATTTCGCGGCCATTTCCCAGTTGATTGACATCGACGGTTTGGGGATCTAACTTGCCGATGATTGATCGCATCGGCCGGAAGTTGATACGCGGCTCGTAGTCTTGCCGATGCAAAACTTTCTGGTCCTCAAAGCTAAAAAAAACAACCGAGAATTCGTTGAAACCCTGGCTCCGCGCGAGCTGGCGCACCGTCGAAAAATGAGGATGTAGTCGCCACAGGCTCGGTCGGGCAACTCGCCCGCGTCGCCGCCGGATATCCATGCTCACAAAGATTTTCACTTTTTTGGGCGAGGTCAAGTGCGGACGCGCAATCGGCGCCTCGGGGCGAAACAGATAAACTCCCGACTCGACGATCTGCCCGGGGTTCAGTGCTAAATCGACAACCCTCTGGCCCTTAGACAGATTTGCTTTGAACTTCCAAGAACCGCTGCACGACTGACCGCTATCGTCTTCGAGTTTCCACTCGACGCTGTAGCGCCCTTCTCCGACCGAAAACGACGGGCTCACGACCATCTCGCCCTTTGCGCCGTCGGGTATTTGCTGGGTGACCGCAAATTGGTCGAGCAGTTCAGCCGGCTCACCGGGCGTTCCGTCGATCGGAGTTACGGTCAGCAGTAGTTCGAATGACGGCATCCGCCCTCGATAGTGTTTAATCGGCACGCCCACCTGTCCGCCCGCGAAAAAGCGAAACTCGAAGTCCAAAAACGGACCAAAGTTCTCCGAACTACACTTCAGCGGCGGGGGGCCTTCGACAGCCCACCCCACTCCAGCGGCAACGAATCCTAGCGCTGCCGCGAGCAACGTCGCGGCCGGCAATTGTCTAATTCGACTCGTCACTGAACTGACCATCGAGGAAACTCTCGGAGTCTTTGCACCCCCTCTTTTCCAATTGAAAGATGAGCCTGAAGGAGAGAGGCGAAGCAGCTGCGGGTTGAGGGGGATTATAGCGTGAGTTGAGGTCGGCGGCTACAGCTATTTGTGGCTTCGTAGGGCGGGGTGAGGGGGATTGCATAAGGGGGAAGGGGCGGCACCCCAGTCCCCCTTTGCAGCCATCCCAGGCGAGACCCCACGGCCGTCTTCGGACGTGGGCCGGAGGAGCCGACAACGCCTCGGGTCGGGGCGTTGTCTAGCGCGTGCGCCAGCAGATCGCGAGGTCTTTGCAGACGCGTTGCAGTTCGTTGCGCTGAGCGTCGAGTTGCTCGGCAAACTCGGTGTCGGAACAAGTGTCCGCTCGCGCTTGGAGCTTCTTGAGCGAGCGATCCGCGCGCAGGCCGCGCTGCTCGGCGGGCAGGCTGAGCAGCTTTTCCCACGGCGTGCTCCACTCGGCGTACACCTTGCGCAACTTGCCGCGGCGGTCTCGGCGCTCGCTGGCGAAAGCGCATGGGCGATGAAAATTCAAGTACGGGTTGAGCCACTGGCGGTAGAAGGTGTCGATCGCCTGCGTCGCTTCCGAGGGCAAAAACTGGTAGCCCATCCACTTGCGCACCACCGCGCCGTTCTTGGTTTCGACCAAGGCATTGTCGTTCGAACGGCGCGCGCGAGACTTCGTAAATTCAATTCGCAACTTCTCGAGCAGTTTAGCGGTTTGATGGTTGACGAATTCGCTGCCATTGTCGGAGTGAAAGCCGCGAACGATAAATGGAAATTGTTCCAAAAGGCCTTCCAGCAAGGGAATGAGGTGGTTTTCGTTGATGCGTTGGACGCAGCCGACGGCCTGCCACTGCGTCACTTCGTCGACCACGTTGATGCTGTAGGCGCCTTTTTCACCTTCCTGTTCGGGCGAGTGCACGGTGTCGATGCGCAGGTAGCCCGGACGTCCTCGCGGCTCGGGTTGGCGGCGTTCGCCGATCGCCACGGGTGTCGGTCGAGTCTTGTCGAGATGCAAACTGTGTCGCCGGTAGACGGCGCGTTTGCGCAAGTTGTAGAGGTGTCCCACCGACAGTTCGGCAAGGCGTTCGAACTCCTTGCGGTTGTAGATTTGGAACTCGCGCTGGAGAATGCGACGCGTCGCCGGCCCGGAGAGACGTTGCTGTACTTGGTCGACATGCGCCAGGAGAACGATGTCGGCGCGGCTGTACTTGGTGGGGAAGCGGCGCCTTCGATAGGCTGTCGGCCGAACGCACTTTTCGCGCAAAAACTGCCCGATGAGGCGAGTCAATTGGGCGCGGCTTAAGCCGGTTAGCTTGCTCAGGAAGCGTCTCAACAATCCTTTAACCGAGCGCTTCTGGTCGGCATAATGATGCCTCTTCAGGACGCCTTCGACGAGCGCGTATTTATCCGCTCGACTTCCGGCCTGGAACTCGACGGACCCACACCCGTCGAGAAAACTCTCGATCTCATCGAGACTCACTGATTCGGCTTGCTGCACGGCGACTCCCATCGCCCGCAGTTTGCCTGTTCCTAATCGACCTTGCCCAAATTACCTCCAGGCTCATCTTGTGTTGGAATCACCCCTCCCTTCAGGCTCATCTTGTATTGGACAAGACGACCCTCAGGATAGGCGAACTCGCGTTGCTACCATGAGGCTTCCCCGCGCCACGATCCCGCGCACCCGCAAATAATATTGTCGTCCACAAAACCAACTCCAAAGGTGTGGCCGGTCGCCGAAGGCGCATGGCAAATTCGGCTGCCATTACCTTGGGCGTTAAACAGCGTCAATGCGTTTCTTTTTCGGCAATCAAGCGGCTATCTTTTGTTGGATACCGGCCTCAAAACTGACGAATCACTAGCGTCGCTAGATGCGGCGATCGAGAGCCTCAATCTCGACTGGCTGGCGATTACTTGCATCCTTATCAGCCACATGCACCCCGATCATATCGGAGCCGCCGCCGAGCTCCGCCGTCGCTCGGGAGCGCCGATTCAGATGCATCCTGACGAGGCTCACATGGTCAAGCCCCGCGAGCCGGGCTATAAGTTCTTCGAGTTTGCCGAACCTCACATGCAAGAGCACGGCGTGCCTCAAGTCGACATTGACGCCATGAAGGCGGAAGCGGGCAACGTTTCCGATAGCATGGAGCGCCTCGTCCCCGACGAATCGATCGAGGGCGGCGATACGATCGAATTCGTAGGTGGCACGCTCAAGACCATCATGGCCCCGGGACATTCGCCCGCTTTGATGTGCTTCCACTGCCCCGAGCAGCACATACTGTTTTCAACCGACGCCATTCTCGAGCGGACCACCCCAAATATCGGTGTGCACTGGTTTTACCAAGGCAACCCGCTTGGCGAATACCTCAACTCGCTTCGAATACTGGAGCTGCTAGATGTCGACAAAGTGGTCCCATCCCACGGTCGGCCATTTGAGGGCCATCGTGAATGGATAGCCGGCGTTCGCAAACACCACCGCAAACGCTGCGGTCAAGTCCTCGACGTCGTGAAAGATCGAGCGCTGCCTGCATACGAGATCGCGGGGGCAATTTGGGGCGAGAACCGTTCGGCCGGAACCAGACGTTTCGCGATGGCCGAGGGTCTAAGTCACCTCGAATACATGTCCCATGAGGGCCGTGTTGAGCAGCAATCGCAAAACGGCGTCACCCTCTGGAAAGCAATCGACACCGCCGCCTGACCGCGGCACCATTCTCTGCTTCGCGACCGATACAATAGTCGGTCGCTATGTCGCTACCTCAGGTAATTGCTGACGGACCTCTAGATGAAGTCATCCTCGACCTAGGCGCGGGCAAGGTCGAGTGGCTGCCCTGGGAAGTCGCGCTCGACGGCCGCGAGAAGCCGGTTGACGGCATCTACACCTACGGTCATGTCCCCGTCGACGGCGCCATGCTCGATCGGCTAACCGGTGTGCGCATCATTAGCAACTACGGTGTCGGCGTCGATCACATCAACGTTCCAGACGCCGCCGCGCGTGGCATACCCGTGGGCAACACGCCGGGCATTCTCGACGGCGCCACCGCCGACATGGCGTTCGCGCTGCTGCTAGCAACCGCCCGACGAATGGTTGAAGGCGACCGCTACGCCCGTTCGCCTGATTTCCGACGCTACGACCCAGGGTTTATGCACGGACGCGAAGTCCATTCGAGCACAGTCGGAATCATCGGCATGGGGAACATCGGGTGCGAAATCGCCAAGCGAGCCCGCGGGTTCGATATGCGCATCGTCTATCACAACCGCGGTCAGCGGTCGGACGAAGCTGAATTCGAAGCCACCTATCTCTCGCTCGAAGAGTTGCTGCGCCAGGCCGACTACGTAGTGGTCTCCTGCCCGCTAACCGCCGAGACACACAACCTGATCGACGCCCAGGCGTTGGCGAAGATGAAACCCTCCGCGTCTCTAGTCAACATTTCGCGCGGAGGAATCGTCGATACCCAAGCGCTGTACGAAGCCCTCAAAGAAAACCGCATTTACAGCGCCGGCCTAGATGTCACGGAGCCCGAACCGCTACCGCGCGACCACCTGCTTCTGGGCCTAGAAAACGTCACGATCATGCCGCACCTAGGCAGTGCGACCATCGAGACGCGCAACAAAATGGCTGAGAATTCGGTCGAGAACTTAATGCGTGGCTTGCGGGCCGAGTCGTTGTTGCACGAGGTCAGGCCGGTGTAGCGCGGGCCGAAAGGCACGCACTCTCGCTGGGATTTGTGACGCGCGCCTCCGGCGTGTAGCGTCGACCTCTAGGTCGACGTTTTTCCCGACCCAGCACGCGCGGCCGGCCGGTCCAACTGCCGCTCCCGGCGCCGCTACAACAGGGCCTCGATCTCCCGCGCCAAATCCGCTTCTGCCATCCGGCCCGGGTGGTAAAGCCTCACGATCCCCGAGCGATCCACCAACACGAGCGTCGGCGTCGAGCTCACCCCGAACCTGACGAAATTCTTCTGGCTAACCGGAGCCGGCATCCACTCCGGAATCGGGTAACGCTGAGCATACGGGCCTTTCATGTAAGCCAACTCCTGCCGCGGAGTCGCCGTGTCCCCATTCCCGTCGTAGCCGTAGAGTTGCGTAGGCCCAACAATGCGCAAGCCACGCTCTGCATAGCGCGCATGAAACCGCTCTAAGATCGGCTCCTGCATCTTGCAATCGCTGCACCAGTGCGCCCAGAAAAAGAACAGCGCTACCTTGCCCTTCAGCGCTGCGTTCGTCAGCGGCGTCGACGTCAGGTACTGACCCGCGTCGAGTTCGGGCATGGGCTTGCCCGCGAGATCGAGCAGATTGAGGTTCTTGTTGATACGGGTCTCGATCGAAGTGCCCGCATACTTGCGGGCCTGCTCTTTGAGATAGTCGACGGCCCGTCCGCGATCACCGAAAGCATCGTAAAACTTTCCGAGGGTCTCGATCGCCGCGCCGAGCGCAATCGGTAGTGGCGCCTCGCCGTCGGCGTCGAGCTTGCGGGTTTTGAGCAATTGCTCACAGCCCTCGATCGTCTCGGTCGCATAAGTCTCGGCGATGTTCCAATTGCCGCTGATCACGCCCGCGCGACCGACCCATGACATCGCGGCAAGCCACTCCGGGCTCAGGCTCGGGTGGCGTGACCGTTGTGATTCAAACAAGTCACGAGCGGCTACGGGTCGCTTCCCAAACGTCAAGTCGCGGAGATTGCTGATGAGGGGTGTCTGACCGAATAGCTGAACGCCCGACAGCAGAGTCGCGAAAATCAAGCTGTAAATTCTAAATGGCATCTCGTCTCCCAGTTCGCAGCGCGCGGGCGTGAAGTCACGTCTCCGATTTCGAATATGCCGGTGAAAGCGCCCGCAGATGCGCGACGACTTCCGTCAGCGCTTTTACAAGCGCATCGATATGCTCGGGCGTAGTTTGGCGTCCCAGCGAAAAACGCAGCGTCGATTTGGCCTGGTTGCGGCTTAGACCGGCCGCGATTAACACGTGTGAGGGCTCGACCGCGCCACTTGAACATGCCGCGCCGCTCGATACGGCGCAGCCACGCAGATCAAGCGCGATCAACAGCGCTTCGCCCTCAACATGGTCGAACTGGATGCTCGACGTATTCGGCACCCGCAAAGCTACGGCGGCGTTCACGCGGCACTGCTCGATCGTCGCGAGAACCTCCGATTCCAAGCGATCTCTCAACGCCGCAATACGCTTGGCGTCGGCCTCCAAATTGTTCTGGGCCAGCTCCGCCGCCGCGCCGAGGCCAACGATACCAGGGACATTCTCCGTCCCCGGACGCCGGTCGCGCTCATGATGCCCGCCGTACTGCACCTTTTCGAGCTGCAGCCCCTTGCGAACGTACAATGCCCCGGCACCCTTAGGTCCGTAAAACTTATGCCCGCTGAGACTGAAAAAATCGACGCCAAGCTCCTTGACGCGGGTCGCAACCTTGCCGCAGCTCTGCACGCCGTCAGTGTGAAACCGAACGCCCGCTTCAACTGCAATCTTCGAAATATCCGCTAGCGGCTGAATCGTTCCCAGCTCGTTATTGGCGTGCATGATCGAAATCAGCACTGTTTCAGGACGCAACGCCGCCCGCACATCATCGACCGCGACTAAACCGTCTGAGGCGACCGGCAGATAAGTGATCGCGGCGCCCTCACGCTCCAACTGTTCACAAGCGTTGATCACAGCGGGGTGCTCGATTTGCGAAGTAATGACATGTCGCCCTCGCTCGTGAATCGCCCGCACCGTGCCGAAAACTGCCAAGTTGTCGGCCTCCGTGCCGCCGCTAGTAAAAACGATATCCTTCGGAGCGCAACCAAGCAGCGACGCCACCTGGCGCCGGGCATTCTCCACACCCAGGCGCGCCTCTTGCCCGAAGCTATGAATGCTTGACGCGTTACCGTGAACACCCTGCAAATAGGGCAGCATCGCGTCCAAAACCTCGGGCGCAACCGGGGTCGTGGCGTTGTGATCAAAATAGTAGCGCTGCATCAAAAACCGCTGCCGACTCAAGTATATCTTGGGGGGTTGAGGAGCCGCTTGACGCAATCTTTAGGTAAGAACTGCGGCGTGGCTGAGTTGGATGAAGCTGCTGCTTGATGAGTCGATCCCAGTCGACCTAGCGGAACAAATCGCCGGCTACGACGTTTCGACGGCGGTCGAACGGGGATGGATTGGGAAGTCGGACGGAGAATTCCAATTCCAGTGATACAGCCCCTCGACGGTGCCAGTGAAACATGCTCGGCCTTGGGCATCGTTTCCTTTGCCGGTAGAACGCCGTAAAAAGCGAAGGTTTGTGCAGTCCGTCGAGCACGACGGTCGAGCGCAACGAAGTAGCGGCGCACCTCTCGCGTGCTTTCGCCGTCAGTTGCTGAGAAATACCGGCTACCCTTGCAAGCACCATCAGAACCTGTCAATATAAGCGAACAAAAAACGAATAAATGGCAGCCTCCGCACAGATTGTCGAACTCCAACAACTGCTTCAGCAGAAAGGTTTAGGCCGCGCCCTGCCCAAGGCGCAGCCCCTCGACTTTGAACCCGCCACCACCGGAGTTCCCTTCTTGGACGCCCAGCTCAACGGGGGTCTCCCGCGCGGCCGTATCAGCGAAATCACCGGCCCATCCTCTTCCGGACGTACCAGCCTAGCCTTCAACATTCTCGCCGCGGCCGGCGAACGTGAGGAAGTGATGGCCTACATCGATGCCACCGACAGTTTCGATCCGCGCTCCGCTCAGCAATCCGACATCGATTTCGAGCGCCTGCTGTGGGTGCGTTGCAACGTCGACAAACAGCCGCGCTATCGCCAACTCGCATTCAAGCGCCAACAGGCCGACGAAGCCTGGCAAGCGCTCAATCTAGTCGCCTCGGCGGGAGGATTTGGCGTCATCATCCTCGACCTCGCCGACCTGCCGCTAAAAAAACTACGCCGCTGGCAAGCGCAACAGTGGCGCCGCGTTACCCGATCGATCGAAAACACCGCCACCGCTCTAGTGATCTTGACCGAAACTCACCTCACCAGCAGTTCCGCCTCAGTCGTACTCGAACTCAACCGCAATTCCACCCAAGTCCGCCTAACCCGAGGTTGAGCGGTACCCCAAAAATGAAGGGCGCCAACCGGCAATCCCAGTCAGCACCCTTTTTCTTGAACGATCGAATTTGGTCGTGCCCGCTTAAGCTCCGCCACCCGCGGCGTTGTAATAAAACTCCTCGCGAACGATTTTTCCGTCGCTGACGAAATACAGCGCAACTTCGGTCATCTGCATCCGCTGGCCGCTCGGTTTATTTGTGATATCCATAAAAAACTTCACGGTGAAGCCGTCGTCGCCCACATACGGCCCCGTGACTTCGGCGCTGTGGACCTCGTGATTGTCAATCCACCACTGCGACTTCCCCTTGATCGCTTCGATACCGCTCATCTCGGCGGGCATCCCAGGCATCGCCACGGGCTCGACGCTCACGATACCGTCGCCGTAGTGCTTTTCGATAACTTCCATGAATTGGCCTTGACGGCACAGATTAACTAGATCATTCGCGATCTCGCTGACAGACATATTTTCCTCCGCAAGTAAAAAGAGACAGGCCGGGAGCAGTCCCAACCACTATCCATTATTAACAAATCAGTTAAATAAAAGTCCAGCCTCCGATCGGCCGCGATCGATTCTACAAGAATGAAGTAGCGGTGAGCCGGGCCGAAAACGATTGTCGTATCGATGACAGTCGAGGACCACGACCGCGACTACATGGTATTCGGCGACGGCCGCTTAAGGGGCTCCAAGCGGCAACGAGCTAGCCATGTGGTCGGACTACGAGCCGAGAGCTGGTTGACCTTCACGATATGACATCTCGCCGACAGGGATCGACTAGGTTTTCTGCCATTGCAACGATACATCTACTCGCACGCCGGCGTTCCTGGTCGAAGACCCCTAAGCAGAAATCGAAAGGTTGTCTTTGTCGGACTCGGCGGCTCGTTGGTACAAACGCTATTCAAGAATCTCCATGTCTTTCTACCTCTCAACGCTATCAGTCCACGAGCAGCCCTCGTCCGATAGTTCTGCCGCTCAATTGCTACGTATCTGTCAGAGAACTCCTGTTCATTCGATCGGAGTTCGACATACGGATGCGTCGGGATATATTTCACTATTTCTGAATGTCGCACTTTCAATGCTCCAGCAAGACTTCGTAATTTTCGATCCGGTGGGCCATTCACGACTGTCTGCTCGAGAGCCTTTCGCGCTCGTGGCTTGGCTCTAAGCAGTTCCTGGATTTCGCCATCGGAACACTCTTCGCACTCCAACCAATCGATAACGTTTCGAAGACCAGCGGCGTTATCCTTATCGCTGCAACTACTTTTGCCTTCTCGCTCGAATGGACTGTCGGCTGTATCACGGGGGCAGGACGTGACGTCATCAACGCATTCATTTGTCGGGCCAAACCGTGGACAGCGACGGAGTGCCCGTGCAAAGGCAAGTAAGAACGATCGCTGATCGTCATCCGAAATGATTGACCAACTGTATACGTATTCCGCAGCGCATTTCCTTTTTTGTGCATCACGTATTCAGTGCAGTATTGTTCGGAAGATCGATGGCCAAGCCCCAGAGCGTGACCAAACTCATGAGCAAGCGACGCCAACGTCGCTTCAGTCTTTATGTAAATAATGCTGGATCCAGCGCATCTTTCAGCGCGAGGTGCTGAAGGGGTCGGCACATAATACACATTAATTTGCCCGATGGTGTACCACTTCGTGCCAATTGGTAGCGGGTCTTCGCCGAACTCGGTTGGGCACCCCTCTCCGATTGCCGCTTTGGCCCCAGCCTGCTGCCACGCTGCCTCGAATGTTGGGACGAACTGCACGCCAGACTTATTGATGTTGAGCAGGTAGTTCATATTGGCGAACTCGTCATACGCACGGTCCGTCATCTCCTCTCCGACAACCCAAACGGTCACTGGAATATGAGTGAGGTTCGCCAAATTAGCCGTCTCGGTTTCCTCTAGTTCCGACCAGCCTACGAGCGGCTTAAAGTACGGGGCGTTGTCTTCCGAGAAAACACTCAACTGAGATGACGTGCACTCAGATGGCTCAGTCAGGTTTGGGAGCTCTAGAGTGTTTGTGGTTGTCCCCATCTCATTGCAGACGCAACCGTCATCGCCATGAACCTTACCGTCAAAAAGAATCACCGAATCGTCGCCGGAGATATTGTTGACTAGTACTACGCGGTCAGCAGCGGAATCGCTTTCCGCGGACGAATTCATGTTCGTGTTCAATCGTGACACGGTGTAGTACGTTGATACGGCGGTACTTCCAATACTCTGGGTGACCGAAATTGTTACGTCCGAGGCCGCGCTCTCAGCGTTCCCAGAAGACTGTTTTCGCAGCACGCCCACGCCCACGCCAACCCGTTGTCCAATAGGCTCACGGGGTACGTTCTTGATCCGTGTCGTTTGAGCGCCCAGCACCAGCACCTTGCCCTCGGTCCCAATGAGGCTTCGGTCGAATTCCAAATTCCCGAATTCCTCATCCGAGAATGTCTCGAAGTCCAACGTAGCGCTCGCGTCGGAGCCATCAACGGTAACCGTCCACTCCAAGAAGTCAAGTGGTTTTTTGGCCGGATAACAATCCACTAGTGCGCAACCCACTACGATTGGAGCCATATCCCGTACTGCGGCGGCGAACGACACGGCCGACACGATCCAGCAGACGGTTGCGTAGCGAAAAGACCGGGACCTCCAGATTTTGGAAAGAATCGTCAGCACTCGATATAGACGTCTCCATCGTCACCACCACCGATTTCGAGATCGGGGTCGATCATTTTGAGGAAAAGTGGGTATTGGTAGAAGTGAGACGGACTCGAGCTAATTTTCTTAATTCCTAGATGCCCCCGGATCTTTAATTCGTTAGTCTCGTCTCCGTGTGGAACCACGAAGCTGGCATCCTCGGGCTGCAACCCTCCTTTGAAGGCGCTTTTTTTGAACGCATTACGGGAACCGGCCGAGTTTAGCCGAAACGTAATTTCCGTTGGTGTAGAACCAGTTCCACTAGGATTCGGAATTTCAACTTCGTTCCTGAATTTGACGCGCTTGTAGTCTCGTTTGGAAAACTTCGTCGGCGACAAGATTATTGTGTCGTCGTAGTACGTAAGTACGATCGTCAATGTTGCCATACTATTCCCCATCCTCTCGTTTCAAAACAGTCTTGTAGCGGGCGTCCTCCACCAATGATTTGAAGCGCGGGCGACGTTCAAACGAATCG
>CBDBHI010000071.1:0-153825 GCA_965205595.1 Bryobacterales bacterium
CACAGTTTGCACCTCGACAAGACCCGTCCCACGCCCGTTGCGATCGGCGAACGCCGCCAACCCGAGCCGCGAGGACGTCCGGGCTACCTGCGCATCGACACCGTGCACTCGCCCGAACAGGAAGGCGAAAAAGGCGCCTACAGCATCAACGTGGTCGACGAAGTGACGCAGTGGCAGGCCGTCGGCTGCGTCCAACGCATCAACGAAAATCACCTCATTCCCTTGCTGGAAGGCCTTTTGGAACAATTTCCATTTATCGTTCGCGGCTTTCACTCCGACAATGGCAGCGAATTCGTCAACCATCAAACCGCTAAACTGCTCGAGAAGTTGCGAATTGAATTTACGAAGTCTCGCGCGCGCCGTTCGAACGACAATGCCTTGGTCGAAACCAAGAACGGCGCGGTGGTGCGCAAGTGGATGGGCTACCAGTTTTTGCCCTCGGAAGCGACGCAGGCGATCGACACCTTCTACCGCCAGTGGCTCAACCCGTACTTGAATTTTCATCGCCCATGCGCTTTCGCCAGCGAGCGCCGAGACCGCCGCGGCAAGTTGCGCAAGGTGTACGCCGAGTGGAGCACGCCGTGGGAAAAGCTGCTCAGCCTGCCCGCCGAGCAGCGCGGCCTGCGCGCGGATCGCTCGCTCAAGAAGCTCCAAGCGCGAGCGGACACTTGTTCCGACACCGAGTTTGCCGAGCAACTCGACGCTCAGCGCAACGAACTGCAACGCGTCTGCAAAGACCTCGCGATCTGCTGGCGCACGCGCTAGACAACGCCCCGACCCGAGGCGTTGTCGGCTCCTCCGGCCCACGTCCGAAGACGGCCGTGGGGTCTCGCCTGGGATGGCTGCAAAGGGGGACTGGGGCTTGCCGCCCCTTCCCCCTTATGCAATCCCCCTCACCCCGCCCTACGGGCCCCACAACGGGCTTCAACCTCAAGCCCCAATCCGAGCTATAATCCCTCCTGCCCACAGCTACCTTCGCCTGCCTCCTTCAGGCTCATCTTTCGATCGGAAAAGAGGCTCCAGGCAACGCCGAAGATGCGGCGACTGCTCTCCGGCGAAGCCGTAACCGTGACCGGCGCTCCGCCCCCGATCGAAACCTTCTTGACGCCGACCCCTATCTCTTCAAACGCAATCCAGCGGCTGTCCGGCGACCAGGCGGGATCGCCAAGGTTGCTCGCTTCGTGGAGTGTGCGAGTTTCCGCCGTGGCGAGATCGTGGAGCCGTAGCGTTTGTGCCTCATCCGACAGGCCTCCATACACAACATAACGACCGTCCGGTGAGATCTCGACGGCGGAGTTGGCTTTCATATCGGCGGGTTCGATTGAGAATTTGAGGACCGGTCCCGCCGGCGTCTCACCTTCGGAGAAGAGTGTCGCCGACAGCGCCGCCGCGAGAATCACGCTCAACGCGGCGAGGGCCCACAGCGCCGAGCGCGTAGTCTTTTGCTTTTGCTCTTCTTGTTTGACCGCCGATTCCGGCATGACCCGAAGCGCAACCAAACGCCGCTCGGCCATGTCCTCGGCGCGATAGAGGATGCTGTCGTCGCCCTTGGTCTCGACCTTCTCGATCACACGGTAGCCTGAGAGTTCCATCGACGGGGCGGCGGGCGCCGCCGGCAGGGAACGGTGAACCGCCGACCGTCCCGAGGCCAGCTTTTGTCTGAGGTTCTCGAGATCGAGAACCATCTCCGAGACCTGCTGGTAGCGCCGGGCCGGGTCCTTCTCGAGCGCCTTGCTGACGACGAACTCAAGATTCATCGGCACGCCGGTGCGAATGGCGGTTAGTGGCTCGGGCTCTTCGTTGATGATGGAGTAGACAAGGGCTTGGTCGTAGTGGCCTTGAAAGGGGCGTTGGCCCGCGACCATTTCATAGAGCACACACCCAAGCGCCCAGATGTCGGACCGGTGATCGACCTCGCCGCCTTGGGCTTGCTCGGGGCTCATGTAGGCCACTGTGCCGACCGTCGCGTCTAGCTTGGTTAGCTTCGAGCCCTCGGTGAGCAGCGCCAGGCCGAAGTCGAGGATTTTTGCTCGCCCGTCCGGCATGATGAGGATGTTGCCGGGCTTGATGTCGCGGTGGACGATGCCTGCTGCGTGAGCCTCCTGTAGCCCATCGGCAACCTGTCGGCCAATGTCGAGGGCTTCATTTAGCGACAGAGGGCCTTTCTCAATGCGGGCCTCAAGTGACTCGCCCTTGACCAGCTCCATGACGAGGAAGATCTTGCCGTCGGCCTCGTCGATCTCGTGGACAGTGCAGATGTTGGGATGGCTCAGCGACGCGGCGGCCTTGGCTTCGCGCTCGAAGCGCTTATGGATCTCTGGATCGGAGACCAGGTGCGAGGCGAGGAACTTCAGCGCAACCTGGCGGCCCAACTTGAGGTCTTCCGCCTTCCAGACCTCTCCCATACCCCCAGAGCCGACCTTCTCGAGGATCTTGTAATGGCTGATCGTAGTCCCGATCAAGATGCGTCGATTTTACCGCCCAGACGATGCAGGCTGTATAGGTGGTGGAAACTAACGATGCCACAAACTTCCATTCCAAAGGGTGCCGAAACCCCCGCCAAAAGGCTCTAACGCCCTGTTTAAGGGGTTCTGAGCCATTCAAGGTGGTCGTCACTTTAGGGTGAAAATAATTTTCAACATTTTCGCTCTGGTACCAGGTTGCCGAGTCGTTCTGGCCAAATCTGCCCTTGTCGGCAATGGCTATTTCAGCTCGACGATCAGCGACGCCTAAGCCGCCCCTCCTCTAATCCTCTGAACAAGCGTTGTCTCGGAAACCAGCGGATGAACCAGAGAAATGCCTTCCCCGCGCGCCTTATGGATCTCAAGCCGTACCCTGAGCGCTGCATCCAACGCTACGGAATTTTCGGTACCAAAGCGCGACGTTGGTAAGATCTACGCGTTGGTTCGCTGATCAACGGGAAGAGCGGGAAGCATGACGCGATCATCGGGTTCAACCGTGTTGGCGGCCAGGATGGTCTTGCTGGCAGCGGTCGCGATGGCCGCCTGCGATACCAACACCAATGAGGCCGTGCCCATCCGTGGCGACGTCGACGACGCCCGGATCATCGCCGCTCCGGAAACGGAGCCGGGCAGTTGGCTCACCTACGGCCAAACCTACAAAGAGCAACGCTTTTCAAAACTGACCCAGATCAACCGCGATAACGTTGACCAGCTCGGCCTGGCCTGGAGCACCGAAATCGGCGACGCGAATATGCGCATGCAGGCCACGCCAATCATCGTCGACCGCGTCATGTACGTCAGCAACGGCTGGAGCGTCGTCTATGCGCTCGACGCCGAGACCGGCGCCGAGATCTGGCGTTACGACCCTGATGTGGATCGCAGCTCCAGCCGCCTCGCCTGTTGCGGGCCCGCGCACAACCGGGGCGTGGCCGTATACAAAGGCAAGGTCTATGTCGGGACGTTCGACGGCCGGCTGATCGCCATTGACGCTACAGCCGGGGAACTCGTGTGGGATGTCGATACCTGGCATCCCTCGGCGCTTGGGCGCTTCAATATCACCGGGGCGCCCCGAGCGGCCGCCGGTAAGGTTTTCATTGGCCAGGGAAGCTCGGAGTCCGGTCATCGGCGTGGATATGTCACGGCCTATGACGCCGAGACCGGCGAGCTGGCCTGGCGCTTTTACCTGGTACCCGGCGATCCCAGCAAGCCCTTCGAGCACCCCGAGATGGAGATGGCGGCCAAGACCTGGGGCGGCGAGTGGTGGAAGTACGGCGGCGGCGGCACAGCCTGGAACTCGCTGGTTTACGACGAAGAACTCGGCAGCCTCTACATCGGTGTGGGCAACGGCGCGCCCTGGCCGCGGGTCATTCGCTCACCCGGTGGCGGCGACGACCTTTTCCTCAGCTCCATTGTTTCGGTGGACGTCGAAACCGGCCGCATGAACTGGTACTACCAGACGGTGCCCGGCGATAACTGGGACTACAGCTCGGCGATGGACATCACCCTCAGCGAGATCGAGGTCGATGGCGCCATGCGCAAGGTCTTGCTACACGCCCCGAAGAACGGGTTCTTCTACGTACTCGGCCGTGAAGACGGCGACCTGCTACGCGCCCATCGCTATACCGACGGCATCACCTGGGCCACGCACGTCGACATGGAAACCGGCCGTCCGGTCGAAAACCCCGACGTGAAGTACGAAACCGATCCGCAATGGATTCTTCCCGCCAACGCCGGCGCGCACAACTGGGAACCGCAGTCGTGGGACGAACAGCAAGGCGTGATGTATTTCTACTATCACGACTACCCGAACTTCTATTCCCTCGCCGAGGAGTTTGTCAAAACAGGCGTCTACAAGATTCGTGAGCGGGGCTTGAGCCTCGGATGGGGCGACGGCGAGTATCGCCGCAAGCTGGAAGAAAAAGCCGCGCCCCGTCCCGACTCGAAGGGTTTCCTCGGCGCATTCGATCCGTTGACCGGTGAGTACAGGTGGCGACATCGGCTTGAGTCGGTCTTCAACGGCGGAGTGTTGGCCACCACGACCGGGCTCCTCTTTCAAGGCGAAGGTACGGGCCAATTCGTGGTGCGCAATACCGACACCGGCGAGCCGCTCTGGAGCTTCGACGCGCTGGGTTCGTTCTCTTCGTCGATGATCAGCTACCAGATCGGCGACACCCAATTTGTGGCCACGATTGCCACCGGCAGGCGGTCGCTCGACTTCGCTGGAACGGTGCTCGTTTTCAAGCTCGGCGGCAACGCGACCCTAGAGGCTGGTGACGTTTTGACGTCAGCCGTACCCGAGCAGCCGGCGATCGAATACGACCGCGGAGCGTACCGCAGAGGCGACCGGCTCTATCAGGCGCAATGCGCGAGCTGCCACGGCGGCATCGGCATTCCAACCGAAACGGCCATCGTAGCGCCCGATTTGAGGCTGATGACCTTGCAGACTCACGACGAGTACAAGGGCATTGTGCTCAACGGCTCAGGTGCGGACAAAGGGATGCCCGGCTTCGCGGACGCACTCAGCGCCGATGAGATCGAAGCGATTCGCCTGTACCTAATCACCGAGGCCAATCAAGTACGGGAGTGGCAACAGAAACATCCAGGCAATACCGACATGGGCGCCGAAAACCGGGGCTGAACTGCCCGGTGAGAAATGCGGGCCGGCATCGGACCGCGGAAGACCACGCTGGCTATGTCAGGCCCAATCTGACGATTGCGGCTCTGACGCTGGTGTCGATTGCTGGGTAGGGGGTTTCTTGGAGAGACGCGGGCGCGGCTATCGGCTTAGGATGGCTTTGTGTTGCGTTTCGCGATCGTTGGCTTGCTTGTTGGCGGTGTATCGACTGCAGCGGAATTGATTGTAGGGCCCGGTGGTGCTGCGCTGCTTAACCGCTGCGCGGCACCTGATAGTGAGCTGACTCAGCTCCCGGCCGGCAGCCTCGTGAAGCTTCGGTTCTCGCTGGCGGGGACTGACAGCCGTTGCTATTCGGTAAGTGCTCAGCACGACGGTGGGGTATTTCGCGGGTACGTCGCTAGGGAGGCTCTTGAAGGGCTTGAGGCCTACGAGGACGCTCGACGGGACGCGGCCTTGCGAGTGGTGTCGAGTCCCGCGCTCGTACAGCCGGCGTTGCGGCCGGCAAGCAGTGAGCAGGGGTCGGCGGAACTTCTCGAGATTCTGCGACGGGCTTCGCTGGCCGCTAAAGAGAACAGGCCCTTAGACGTCCTCAGAATTCTCGACGCCGAGGGCGTTCCGGACGTCGATATCGGTGTGGTCAACGCAAAGGCACGGGCCTACTTGCGGATGACGCGCGCTGCGGAAGCCGAGGCGATTCTAAAACCGGCAGTGGCGACGGACCCCAATAATTTTGTGCTGCTGTATCTGATGGCGACTGCCGCTTATCAGCAGAATGAGCTTGCGGAAGCAACGCGGCTGCTTGACCGGGCGCTTGCGATTCGCTGGGAGCCCGCGGTCGAACAACTTCGAATGCGCATCGGGCGCGAGGCTGCCGGCACTTCGAGCGACGCTCGCAGCGAGGGTTCGCGCTTCACATTGTTATACGAAGGCGAGACGCTTCCGGCGCCGGCTGCGCGCAAGCTGATGGATGAGTTTGAGCGTGAAGTAAACCGTATTAGTTTTGAGCTTGGATGCCGCGTAACCGACCGGCTGCAAGTCATCGTGCAGAGCCGCGACAACTATCGCGGCGCAATCGGCGTGAAGAAATGGACCGGCGGGCACTACGATGGGCGAATCCACATCGCCGTCCCTCCTGGAGGGGCAGTGGACGACTACGTTCGCGAAACTTTTTCTCACGAGTTTTCTCACGCCTGTTTGGCTCGCAAAGGACAATGGCCGATTTGGCTACACGAGGGGCTCGCGCAGCGCTTAGAGGGGCGTCGCTTGGCGTCGAACGCGATCGATCGCCTGAAGACGGCGGGCGGCAACGGTCGGTTGCCGAAATTGGGGCCAACCGGCGGCGCTTGGTCGGGCCTGACTGCCCAGCGGGCTCGGTTGGCATACGACTTTGCGCTGTTCGCGGCCGATCAGCTTTATGCCAAGCACGGCGCGATTGGCGTTCGGAATCTCTTGAACAATCCGCATACGTTGTCGGCTGTAGCGGCGCAACTCGACCGCCACACGCGGGATCAACTCGGGGTCCCGTAACAACTCACCAAGCTAGCGCGTAGGATTTGTCGCGGCGTGGGCTGGCGGCGCCGAAAACGACTCCGCGATCCAGATCGATTCGCACCGCGGTGGCGTCGCCGATCGACCAGTCACCGGCTGGACGCAGCGTATGGCCCATCGATTCGAGTGTTTTGAAAATGTTTCCTCGCATGCGCGTTTCGACGAGCATCGTGCCCGGGCTCGAATTGCGTGGAAAGAACGACGGCGGGAAGTCTAGGATTTGAATAAGCGGGGCGTCGAGGGCCGACTGAATGTCCATATCGAATTCGACGACGTTGAGGAAAAATTGCAGGTTGACCTGATCTTGAGAGTCGCCCCCGGGGGTCCCCCACGCCATAAAGGGCTTTCCGTCTTTGACGGCGAGCGTCGGAGTGAGCGTAGTCCGCGGGCGCTTGCCCGGCTCAATGTTGTTGGCGCGAGTGTCGTCCAAGAAAAAGCTTTGGCCGCGAGTGCCCAGTACGAAGCCCAAGCCCTCAAGAATTGGCGAGGTTGGGAACCAGCCACCACTTGGCGTGGCGGAAAAGACGTTGCCTTGCGCGTCGGCGACTCGGGTGCCCGTTGTTCCGTGCGGATCGGGGCGAAAGGCGATCGTTTCCGGAATGGCGGCGCGCGCCATTTGTCCCGGCTGGAACGGGTAGGGGTTGCCGGGGCGCAGTTTTAGGGAAGCGGTCTCGAGGTCGATCAACTTGCGGCGCTCGGCGGCATATTGTTTTGAGAGCAGCCCTTCCTCAGGGACTCCGACAAAGTCGGGGTCGCCGTAGTACCACTCGCGATCGGCGTAGGCGAGCTTCATCGCCTCGGCAATCAGGTGGATGTACTGCGGAGTATTGTGGCCCAGCGACTTGATGTCGAAGCCTTCAAGCAAATTGAGCGTCTGCAACAGCACCGGCCCTTGAGACCAAAATCCGACTTTGTAAACGTCGACTCCGCGGTAGCTGGTGGATTCGGGCTCTTCGACTCGCGGCTCGAAGGCGGCGAAGTCTTCGACTTCGAGCAGCCCGTTCGACGTGATTCCGTTGGCGTCAGTGCATTGGAATTCTTTCTGATAGGCGACGATTTCGCTCGCCATCTCGCCGCGGTAGAAGAGATCGTAGGCCGCTTGGAGACCCGCTTCGCGACCGCCGGACGAGGCCGCCTCCTCAGCGTCCACCAGGCGTTGCAGCGTACGCGCCAAGTCCTTCTGGACAAATATGTCGCCGACTTTGGGCATGCTTCCGCCGGGCAAGAAAACCTTTGCGGACGACGGCCACTCTTCAGATATACGGCGTGCGACGCTATTGAGCCGGTTGAGGAACGACGGATAAGCTGGAAAACCATTGTCGGCCAAGAAGATAGCGGGGGCTAGGACCTCAGCAAGCGACATCGTGCCAAGTTCGTCTAAGGCCTTGATCAGCGAGCCCAAGACCGCCGGAACGGTCGCCGGCAGAAAACAGTCACCCGGCACCGCCTCGATGTTGCGTTGCTGAAACCACTCAAGATTGGCCTTTGCCGGAGCTTGCCCATGGCCGTTGATCGATAGGACCTTTTGATGCTCCGCGCTGAAAATGAGGATGGGGACTTCGCCGCCGAAACCGAATCGGTCGAATTCCGTGACGGCTTGAGCGAACACTGTAGCGACACCCGCGTCGACGGCATTCCCACCGGCCTTGAGGATGGTGAGACCGGCATCGCTGGCGGCGTGATGCCCGGAAACAACCACGCCACGGGTGCCCATGATGACCGGACGGGTCCCGGCGGAAGACAAAATTGGCGACACGAAGATCGCGAGGGCTAATAGGGTGCGATGTAATACAGTGCGTTTTAACAAGGTTGCCTCAGGTCGGGCCGGTGCCCTTGGCGTATTGTAGGCCCAACGGCGCTTGCGTGAGCCGTTGAAGTCAACTAGGGAAACGACAGCGCGGCGCGTGGGTGGGCTATACTGGCGCGGGCTAATGATTATGAGATTTATCGCGGCATTGGTTTTGGGGCTGGTCTTGGTGGCGTGTTCGTCGGGACCACCCGCGGTGGAAAGTCCGGCGAAGCCTAATATCGTCGTGATTCTGGCGGATGACCTCGGTTACGGCGACGTGTCGGCAAATGGCGGGACCGTTATCGACACTCCGAACATCGATGCTTTGGCGGCGCAGGGTGTGCGGCTTACCGATGGCTATGTTGCACACCCGGTATGTAGCCCTTCGCGGGCAGGATTCTATACCGGGCGCTACCAGCAGCGATTTGGTTTCGAGTACAACGTCGCCGGGCGCGATACGCAAATCGGATTGCCGACGGACCAAACTACGATCGCGAACGTGCTCAAAGACGCCGGGTACGCTACCGGCCTTGTGGGCAAGTGGCATCAGGGGAAAAAACGCGAGTACCACCCTATGAGCCGTGGGTTTGACGAGTATTTCGGAATGCTTGCCGGGGGCTCGACCTACATCGACTCGAGGCTGCCGGGCGTCGAATCGTGGCCGGTTGAGAATGCCCCGACCACGCGCTCCGACGCGAACGCGATTTTTGACGGATTCGAACAAATCGAGGTGGAGGAGTACATCACCGACGTGTTTGCCGACAAGGCTGTCGACTTTATCGATCGACATAAGGACAAGCCATTTTTTTTAATGATGACGCCGAATACGCCGCACACGCCGTTGCAGGCGACGAAAAAGTATACCGACCGCTACAAGCACATCGAGGCTTTGAACGAGCGCATCTATGCCGGCATGGTTTCGTCGTTGGACGACATGGTTGGAGCCGTTACCGCCAAGTTGCGGGATGCCGGCTTGGAAGAAAATACGCTGGTCGTGTTCTTTAGCGACAACGGCTGTGCGGGATACGTCAATGGGGCGTGCTCGAATGGTCCGCTGAACGGCTTCAAGCGATATCACTGGGAAGGCGGGATTCGGATTCCGTTTATCTTGCGGTGGCCCGAACGCCTACCGGCGGGCACGACCTACGCGCAGCCGGCGATTTCACTGGACTTGTTCGCTACCTTTGCAGCAGCGGCGGGCTCGGCCGCAACCGCGCAAGACGGTGTGAACTTGCTGCCGTATCTGCGTGGTGAAAACAACGACGCACCGCACGAGTATTTGTTCTGGCGGGCGAAGCCGAATCACGCGGTTCGCTGGGGCAATTGGAAGATGTGGAAGATCCGCAAGTCGGCTCAGAAGCTTGAGGAATCGAACGATTCGACGGGTCGGCTACCTGCCAAAGATTACGAATGGGACGCGCCACTCGGCTATCTCACCTTGCTTTACGATCTATCGAATGACATCGGCGAGCGGACGAATGTTGCCGACGAGAACCCTGAGATCGTCAAACAACTTGAGGACGCTTGGGCGAAGTGGGACGCGGAATTGGTCGACCCATCCTGGCCACCGAACCGTTCGGCGTTGAGGGAGATTGACGGCGAAGTGGTGCAGTTGTTTTTCTAGACGATTTTCATCGACCTCGTAGACCGCGTAGACCGCGCGGCGGCACAGCTCGGCTCTAGATGGTCAGACCTGTTGGTGTCGAACAACCGATTCGTTAGCACTTGGCCTACCGCGTTAGTTCGTCGATTGCTTGCTCGAGCACATGGAGGACTACCGCGAAACTGTTGGCCGAAAGCTTATCTATGGTGTCGGCTGGGGTGTGCCAGTAGCTGTTGCCGGGTCCGTACTCGAAGTCAATGAGATCGATGCTTGGGATTCCGACTGCCGCGAACGACACGTGGTCGTCTTCGATGTAGCCGGTCTTACGCGGAAACTGCGCGGCGTAGCCCAGCCGGTCGGCCACCATCCACACCCGATCGAGCAGCCTGGCGTCGGAGTTGGCGTCGTATAGCAACGACAAATCGGCGTCGCCGATCATGTCAACGTTGATTAGCGCCGAGATCCGCCGCGCGGTCCCGTCAGCGGCCCAGCGGCCCGCGAGATGGCGGCTTCCGTAGGTGTGATCATCGCCGCTCCAACTGACCGTTGCTTCTTCGCCGTCAAGAAATGCTATCCAGACGGCGGGGGCATCAGTGCCGTCTAGACGCTCGGCGAGAGCCATCAGCAGGCCGGCCGACGACCCACCGTCGTTGGCTCCGACGAAGCCATTCTCACGAAGGGTGTCATAGTGCCCTGAAATAACTACAACGGATTCGGCATCGAGATCGCCGAAGCGGGCAATGATGTTCTTCAACCGCAGGGAACCTACTGGAGCCGTCGCGATAAATGCGTCTTCTTCGACGCTGCATGAGAGCTTTTCGAGGCCGCCAGTGATGAGTGCTTGTTGCGCTCGGAGCTTCTCCGATCCCGCCTCGCGAGGCCCTAGCTCCACGAAACGTTTGGTCCAGCCTAGAGCGCTCTGTCCGGCCTGGCGGTACTCCAACGGTGGCGTGGCAAGCGGAGCTTGTGCTCGGCACGAGAGTCCGGCGAGCGCGAGGGCCAGCGCTGCGATGCGGATCGTTTGCATCATTAGCGCTTCTCGACTAGGCATACGTACGCCAAGGTAAAGTTCCGCTCGGAATCGAGTTGATCGAACGCCGGCAACACGAGGCCACAAGACACAGCGACCGCCGCGGCGAAAGGGAATAGCAGCCAGCGCAGGCCGCCTTGAAAGAAATTCAGACCGTTCATCAGGCGCCGGGCTAACAACGTGAAGTAGCCGCCGATTGGGTCGATTTGAGAGGGCGTCAGATTGGCGCGTTCGAACAACAGCGAAAGACCGTGGCGTGTGAACCGGAAAAAGTCGTTCGGGGACTGATGAACCTCCCAGGCGTGGGGAGCGATCAAAAGCAGCCGGCCGCCCGGCCGCAATACGCGGGCTAGCTCCGCGATGACTCGAGCAGGGTCTTGCGTATGTTCTAGCACGACGATGTTGATTGCGGCGTCGAATGCGCCGTCTTGAAACGGTAACGCGCTCAGGTCCGCCACGGCGTCAAGAGTCCGGTAGTCCCAGCTTTCGTCGCCGATCGCGAGGTCGACTCCGATGTACCGGGCGGCGCTGAAGTGAGCCTTGTGGCGCCCTTCGCCCGAACCGGCGTCGAGAACCGTTGATTGGGCATCGAGCGACGCCGCGAACGCCTGAAGCTCGCGGTCGATGCGCGCCTCCACCAGCATTAATCTGTTCTTGATGAGGGCTGGCAGATAGCGGCCGAAGCTTGCCTCGAGCACTAAACTTCCCCTCGACGGGCTGCCTCGATCATCACCGTTGAGCCTGCGCCGGCAGCTGCTTCAAGCAGTGTTAGCGGCACGGCGGCGACTACCAGCGAAAAATACAAGGCGTCTCGCAGAAACGAGCCAAATACCGACGACTTCATGTTGCGCACGCGACGCGCCACCGGATCGAGCTGCGGGCAGAGACTCGTGGCGAGTCCGGCTGGGTTATCTCGTAAAGAGAAGAACTTTCGGCGGACGATTTCGTATCCGCAGGTGTCTAAAAGATCTTCCAGATCTTCGATTCGGAAGGTGATCAGGTGCCGGGGTACGTCGAAGCCATTCCATCGTTCGCCTAGCAACAGCGTTTGCCAGGAGTCGGCGTTCGGCACTTGAATCACGATGCGCCCTCCCGGCACCGGGAGGTCCCAGAGGGCCGATAACGCGGCCATCGGATCGGGCAGATGTTCGAGGACATGAAAAGCCGTTACGGTGCTAAACGAGCCTGGTTGGAATGGGACATCAGGAAGCAAGCAGCAGACCGCTGGGATGTGGTGCTGTCGCCAGACGTGTTTGGCGCTCTCGCGCGAAGGGTCGCTGCCACATACAGATACATCGCTGGTCCGCAACGCTTGGAGCAGCGAGCCACCGCCACAGCCAATGTCGAGAACCGGTTCAGGGCCGTGAATCGCACCTTCGACGAAGCGGACGTGGTCTCGAAGTACAAACTGGCGGTAGCGCTCGGCGAGGCGATCGCGTGTCGAGGGCGTTGCTTGCCACCAATAGTTTTCCGGATAGAAATTTTTTAGCTCGGCGGCGCTCGGGGCCGGATCGAGACGGATTAGACCGCAGCTCACGCACTCGATGACTCGAAACGTGCGATTGGTCGTTCCGTACAGCCGGTCGGAGCCCTGAAACAGGGTCGTAAATGACTCTGTTCGGCAACGCGGGCACCCTGTTTGGACGCTCCGAGTCGTTGTCGGCGATGAAAGGACGAGCGATGACACGGTAGGCTAACGAGTCTGAGAAACAAGTTCCCTTAAAGTGATGCGGAATCGCCAAAGCAAACGCATCGTCTGCAGCGAGCTCAATTTCCGTAGGTTGTTGATTTGCTTTCGTTTGCCGAGCACTCGTGGCACGCCGAGCAATCCACGCACTTGAGCACGCAGAAAGCATTTTAGCAGTGAACCAGTCGACAGACGGTGACTAGCTGCATGCAAATCACCCCTACCGAGCAGGGCAAACACGCCGAACGCGACCCAGCGAACGGCCGAAATCGCGGGATTGAGCAGCAGCAGAGGCAATGGGAAAAGCTTTGCGGCGAGCCAAATGCGATTGCGTTCTATCAGAAACAGCCGCTCCAGAGAATATTGGCCAAGCGATGAGCCTACCCGGTGACGCACGACCGCATTCGGCGCGAAAACAGCTCTCCAGCCGGCGATGCGCGCCCGCAGACCTAGCTCGGCGTCGTCCGCGTAAGCGAAGAAGTCCTCGTCGAATCCGCCGATCTCATCGAGCATTGTTGCGCGATAGAGGGCTGCACAGCCATCTGGCCAGGCTGTCTCGCGTATGTTGTCGAACTGGCCCTGATCGATCGCGCCGGTACCTCTCCCACGGTTCTGACCGTCAAGAAAGATGAGATGCCCTACTTTGTCGATGACTTGGGGATTGCCGTACGTGACGATCTTCGATGCGACCATTCCGACAGTTGGGTCCGAACCGACCGCTTCGAGCATTGCCGCCAGCCAGCCGGGTTGCGGCGAGGCGTCGTCGTTGAGCAGCGCCACGAACTCTCCGCGAGCGGCCGCGATGCCTTGGTTATTGGCAGCGCAGAAGCCACGATTTGCCTCATTTGAGATTACCCGTAGTTGCTGATCGGCGAGGCTGCTGAGGAGCTTAGCGCTGCCGTCGCTAGATCCGTTGTCGACGACAACGAGTTCGAAATCCTGGAAGGTTTGCGTGCGCAGCGACTGCAGACATTCTTCGAGAAACGCTCGCTGATTCCACGTCACGACGATGACGGTTACTCTGGGCATCTACTGGTCGTAACGTTCGATTACGGCTCTCTTGATACCGTAGCGCGACGGGCCGTATTCGTTGATCCGCTGGCGTAAAGCAGCCCCTTGAATAGCGGATCGATTGAGTATGTCGAGGCAAGCTAGCGCTGAACGGAAAGTCCTTAGTATTTGCGATGGCTTTTCATCGCGGACTTTCCAGTTGCGATGCTAGACTAGCCGTGAGGGATTTAGGGTTTCTCAGGAGGTATCGATGGCCGATCAAAAGATGGATTCGACTGCTGTAAACCGGCGTGATTTCGCAAAGGCCGCTGCCGCGGTGGGCGTTGCGGCGACGGCGCTGAGCCAAGGTCCTTTTGTCCAGAGTGCGAAAGCCGCCGGGCGCACCGTCAAGTACGGTTTCATCGGTCCCGGAAGCCGTGGCCGGCGCCTGTTAGAGCGCCACCTGAAGTTTATGGATCACGGCGAGTGTGTCGCCATGTGCGACATCTATGAGAAGAATCTCCAGAAGGCTCTCGACGTCTTTGAGGGCACCCCTACTCCCTACACCGACTACAACAAACTTCTCGAGCAAGAAGACATTGAGGCGGTTTTCATCACTGTCCCGTTGTTCATGCACTTCCCGGTCATTAAGGCCGCTCTCGAAGCAGGCAAGCACGTTTTCTGTGAGAAGTCGCTCGTCTTCACCCCTGAAGAAGTCCACCAGCTACGCGCCTTGCACGCCGCGAACCCCAGCCTGACAATTCAAGTCGGATTGCAGCGGCGTTACAGCAAGTTTTACCAAAAGGCTAAGGAGATGATCGACGGCGGCGCGATCGGCGACGTCACCCACATCCAGGCCATGTGGCACCGCAACACGAACTGGCGGCGCAAGGCCAAGCCTGAGTTCGAGGATCAGTTTAACTGGCGGCTCTATCGCAAGTATTCTGGAGGGCTTTGCGCCGAACTGATGTCGCACCAAGTAGACGTCTCAGATTGGTTTTTAGACTCGCATCCGACGTCGGTAATGGGCGTTGGAGGGCTAGATTACTGGAAGGACGGCCGCGACATTTACGACAACATTCAGCTCATCTTTGAGTACCCTGGCGGCCAGAAACTGCAATACAGCTCGATCATGACGAACCGCCACATTGCCGGACGAAGGGTCCCCGGCGACGGTTGCCGCGAGACCATATTGGGCACCAAGGGGGCGATCGAGATGACGCTGATTCCCTACGGCGATGGCATGTTCTACCCCGACGCGATGAAGGTCACTATGGAGTCTCAGGCTAAGGAAAAGCCTCCGACAGAGAACTGGGTTGCCGGCTCAACCGTCGGTACCGACACCGCGGAACAAGGCGAAGGATTTCCGATTGACCCTGAATCCGTCAATCCCAATGAAGTCAGCTTCATTGAAAAGGAGTTGTTCTTCGCAAAAACTTGGGCCTACAACAAGGGCATCATGCGGCCCGAAGAGAGCGTCGACCCGGAGTACGCGGAACTGTCTAGCTTCTTGAGCGACGTTGCAAGCGGCAATCGGCCGCGTTCCGACATCAACGTCGGCCTGCAGGATTCGATCGCCGTGATGCTTGCCAACTTGAGCATGGACGAAGAGCGAAAAGTGTTCTTCTCCGAAATAGAGACGATGGGCAACCCCGGGGCGGAGATGTCCTCCGCCGGCGCGGGCGCGCAGGCGGACGACTAAACAGCGACAGCACGCAAGAAGCTTAAAAGACGAGTACGCCCCGCGCGACGTGCCCGGCTTCCATGTCATCAAAAGCCTTCGGCAAATCCTCGAGGGGATAGCGCTTGGTGATGAGATCGTCTAACTGAAGCTTGCCGCCTAGGTAGAGTTCCATCAACATCGGTAGGTCAAGCCGCGGCCGCACCGAGCCGACGAATGATCCGAGCAAGCGCTTGTTTTGTAGGACCAGCGCGCCCGCGGAAATTCCGACCTCAGCCTTAGCCGAGTGTAGGCCCACGATCGTGGCCGTACCACCGGGCCGAATCGCGCGCAATGCGACTTCAATCGTCGCGGCAGCGCCAACGCTGTCGAAGATATATTCCGGGCCCAAACCGGTGATCTCACGTAGGGCGTCTACCAGATCGACCTGCGCGGAGTTGATGCTATGTGTAGCTCCCATCGCGCGGGCGAATTCCAGCTTTGACTCCATGACATCGACCGCAATGATCGGGTAGCAGCCGGCTAGTTTGCATCCTTGGATTGCGCTGAGTCCGACGCCGCCACAACCAATCACGGCCGCCGCTAAGCCTGGTTTGGCATTAGCTGTATTGATCACCGCGCCAACGCCGGTCGCGACCGCACAACCCACGACCGCCGCGACTTCGTGCGGAACGCCTTCAGGAACGAGCACCGCGCCGCTCTCGTCGACGACGGCATACTCGGCCATTGTGGCGGCGCTAAGCAGGTGTTTTAGGGCCAGGCCGTCGGTCGTGGTCAGGCGGGTCGTACCGTCAAGCATTAACGCTTTGAATGTGGTCCGCGCCAGTCGTTCGCATAAGTTGTGGCGACCGTTGAGACATGTAGCGCAAGCCTCGCAGGCCGGCAGCCAGTTGATGACGACCTTGTCGCCGGGCTTGAAGCGCGAAACGCGGCTACCAACCTTGTCAACTACGCCCGCGCCTTCGTGGCCAAGCACCAGTGGTGGTGTCGCTCTTAACTCCCCGCGGTAGGTATGCAGGTCCGAGTGGCAGACTCCGGCCGCCTTCATTTGAACCAAAATTTCGGTATCTTTCGGCTGATCGAGTTCAACTTCCTCGATTTCGAACCGGCCAACTTCGCGGCAAACCGCTGCTTTCATTCGCATCGAATATTTCTCCCCACGGGTATCTCAAATCCATCCTGCTGAACGCTTCGTTGCGGCGCACAGCCGCCCTGAAAAAAGGCCCTCATATGTTACGCTGAGCCAGACGGTATTTGCCCCGCCCGAAGCCCCCGAAGCCGCCGCCCACCAGGAGCACAGCATGTTAACAAAAGTTCGCCAGGGATGGGAAATCTCTGAGAATCAGGCAATTTCAGAGCCCGCCTATTACTCTCGGCGAGACCTGGTTAAGTCCCTTGGCTTTGCCGGCTTAGCCTCAACGCTTCCTAGTTCGCTCGCGGCTGCCGGGACGGGTGATCTTTTCCCCGCCGAGAGGAATTCGAAGTATACGCTCGACCGCCCGATCACTCCTGAAAAAGTAGCCACGGGGTATAACAATTTTTATGAGTTTACGCTCGACAAGCAGCGCGTCATCGACATGGTTGACCGCTTCAAAGTCGACCCCTGGAAGGTCAAAGTCAAGGGGTTGGTAAACAACCCGAAGACCTACGATCTCGACGATATTCTGAGGCGATTTCCAATGGAAGAGCGGCTCTATCGATTTCGGTGTGTCGAAACGTGGGCGATGGCTGTACCCTGGACCGGCATCCCGATGTCAGCTTTGATCAAGGAAGTTGACCCCCAGCCGGCCGCCAAGTACATGAAAATGGTCACGGCGTTCCAGCCCAATGTGATGCCTGGAATCGTATCCCAGCCTCACTATGACTGGCCTTATGTCGAAGCATTGACGATAGAAGAAGCGATGAACGAGTTGGCGCTCTTTGGCACCGGGATATTCGGCAAGCCGTTGCCGAAGCAGAATGGGGCTCCGTTCCGAGCCATCATCCCGTGGAAGTACGGCCTGAAAAGCATCAAATCGATCGTGGAAATCGAGTTTACGAAGAAACGGCCGGCAACGCTATGGAACAAAGCCGCCTCGACCGAGTACGGCTGGTATTCGAACGTTAATCCGAAACGGCCGCATCCGCGCTGGTCGCAGGCCATGGACCGCGTCATTCCGACTGGCGAGATGCGCCCAACTCTGCCCTACAACGGTTATGAGCAGTACGTCGGCGGGTTGTATAAGGGCAACGAATTCTAACGTTGCCCAATTTGGTCGGGACCGCTGATGGCTGACAAGCTGCTCGTTATATCGGCCGATCCGGACCTGCTCTCGCAGTTGCGGCCCGCTATCGAGCGCTCGACGCTGCCGGGCGAAATTTCGGTCATTGAGCACTACCCGAGTCGCGCTGAGATCGCCGACCTTCTGGTGCCAGGGCCTGATCGCGTTGCCGGCGTGATCGTAGATTTTCTTGAACGCGAAGAAGCGCTGCCGATTGTCAGGGCCTGCGTCGACGAGGACCCATCGGTTGTCGTGGCCGTATTTGACGGCGAGTCCGATCCGGAAGGTATGCTGGAAGCGCTGCAGGCGGGGGCCTGTGAGTTCTTGGTGCCGCCGTTTGACTTGAAACATCTTGAGCGGCGATTTGAAAAGACCGTTGGCTCTGAGCAAGGTCGCGGCGACAGCCTTGTTTGCTTCATGCCGGTTCAAGGTGGTAACGGCGCATCAACGATCGCTATTCACGTGGCACACGCCATTTCGTCGCTGCTCAGGCCTGACGAAGGCGGAAAAAAACTGGGGCCCGGCGACTCTCCAACGCTGCTTACCGAGTTTGATTTCCACTCCGGCACATTGGCGTTTCGGCTGCGGATCAGCCCCGAACACTCGCTGACAGAAGCGTTCGAGCGGCCGGACATCGTGGACGAATTGTGGGTGCAACTCGTAACCCCGTGGAACGGGGTCGACTTGCTTCCGGGCGCGCTCAGCGGCCAATCGATCTCGGTCGAAGCGATGCAATACGTGCCGGCCGTTTTCGATTCGGCCTGTAGACACTATCCCTACGTTGTTGTTGATCTACCGACGGCACTGTATTCGTCAAGCCGCGACGTCTTGACATTTGCCGACAAGGTCTATTTGGTTTGCACACCTGAGGTCATGAGTCTTCATCTCGCCAGACGACGGATTAAGGATTTGGTTGAAGGCGGAGTGCCGGAAGAAAATATTCTGCTCCTACTCAATCGCGATGGCGCGAAAGGAGCTTTGCCAAGCCGCGACATTGAGGAAGCCGTCGGCCGCCCGGTTCACGCTCGGTTTCCCAACGACTATCCAAGCGTCACCGACGCCTACCTCAAGGGAGGCCTCTTGAGTCCAGCCTCTCAGCTCGGAGGGTGCATGCTTGCATTGGCGCGCGAAATTGTTGGCATCGAGAAGGAAGAGCCGACGAAACAAGGCAGCAACTGGAAGAAGTTTTTGCGCTTTGATTGACCCGGCGGCTACGCCGGCCATTGCCGAGCCGCTGCCCGAAACTCGCTCGCCTCCGCTGGATGCTCAAACCGAACGCATATAGGGCTTCGTTCGAACCACGAATCAACTTCGGTTTGCCGCGCTAGCTCGCATTTCTCACCAGGCGACGAGGGAAAGTGCGTGGAAGGTGCGCCATTACGAGACGCGCGACACTTGGCGCGCGCAGGCGTACTCGACAGTACGTCGAGCACGGCAAGCGAGCGCAACGAAGTATTGGCGTGTCAAGGGCGGAGTAAATTTGGACCACTTCGGCGGAGCAAAAGTAGACCAGTTGGTGAAGGGGTAGCGGTTTTCGTGGGACGGCTGGAACGGAGCCTGCGGTCGCCCTTTAGGGCGGCCCAGGCGTAGTGGAGGCCGTCCCACGAAAACCGGGCGAGTGGCCGGTGGGTCAGCCCAAAGAGTGAGCCCGCTTCTTCTTGCTCTGGATCAGACGGAAGCTTTCGCCGTTCAGCTCTAGAATATGAACGTGGTGCGTGAGGCGATCGAGCAGGGTGCCGGTCAGCCGCTCGGAGCCGAAGACCTCCGTCCATTCGTTAAACGGCAGATTCGAGGTGACCAGCGTCGAGCCCTGTTCGTAGCGCTGGGAAAACACTTCGAACAATAACTCCGCTCCGGTCTTCGATAGCGGCACGTAGCCCAGTTCATCGACGATCAGCAGATCCTGCTTGGCCAACTGCTTTTGACATCGCAGCAAGCGCCGTTCATCTCGGGCTTCGAGCAGCTCATTGACCAGTGCCGCCGCTGTTGTGAAGCGTGTTCGATAGCCGCGCTGACAAGCCGCCAGTCCCAACGCCAAGCCGATGTGCGTTTTGCCCGTGCCGGAATTACCCAGTGCCGGCACGTTTTCGCGGCGGTCGATAAACTCACAGCGCGCCAGTTCCAGCACCAGCTTCTTGTTCAACGCCGGCAAGGACGGGAAGTCGAAAGTGTCCAGACTCTTGGTCACGGGAAACTTCGCGGCCTTGCTGCGGCGCTCGGTGGCCCGCTGTTCACGGTCGAGCAGTTCCAGCTCGCAGAGTTGTTGCAGGAAGCTCCTCGAATCCAAGCTCTCGGCGGCGCATTGCCGCGCCAGTTTGTCGTACTCGCGCAGGAAGGTTGGCAGCCGCAACGCTTTCAAATGCGCTTCGAGCAGAAGTTTCGACCTCGCCATTACCCCCCTCCTTGTGCCGGCAGTGCCAAATAGTCCGCAGCGGAGGTTTGCTCCACCTGGGCTGCCGGCAGGTGCGGATACTTCGTCAAGTCCAAGCGCGGCGGCCGTTGCTCGATGCGGCACAGCACTAAGTGCCTGACTGCATCCAAGCCAATCGCTCCCAACTCGCAGGCTTGGCGCACCGCCGCGGCAACGTGCTCGAATCGGAAGTCCTCCAGTCATCGCAATACCCGCACGTACTCGCGCTTGCCTGGCTTTCCCAACCGTGCCTCGAGCAAACGTCTCAAGCACGGGAACTGTTCGGGCAGCTCCCAGCCCGCCAACGGGGCCACTTGATCGAGCGCGTTGGTCTTGCGTTCCAGCAGTGCTAGGTAATGCAGCGGATCGAAGATCAACTCTTCGCGTTCGTAACTGCGCCGGTGGCGCGCGATCTCTTCGCTGCCACAACAGATCACGATTTCATCGACGTAGCCTTTCAGCAACACCTGGCGATGTCCGTAGCGTGTGGGCACCGAGTAGTCGTTGGCGCGATAGCGCACCAATGACAGCGACGTCACCCGCGTGGTGCGTTTGTCGCAGGCGTCATAGGGCGTGGGCGGCAAGGGCAACAACGCTTGGCGGTCACGCTTGAAACGTTCCTCAATCGTTTCGGTGTGCCGCCGCAAGCGTCTTGTCCAATACAAGATGAGCCTGAAGGGGAGGGCGATTCCAATACAAGATGAGCCTGACGGGGATCCGTTGGGTGGTCAGGAACAGAGCAGCTGCGGGCGATGGGAGTCGCCGTGCAGCAAGCCGAATCGCTGAGTCTGGAGCAGATCGAGTGTTTTCTCGACGGGTGCCAATCCGTCGCCTTCGAGGGCGGCAATCGAAGCGACAAATATGCGCTCGTCGAAAGCGTCTTGAAGCGGCATCACTATGCCGACCAGAAGCGCTCCGTCAAGGGTCTCCTGCGGCGTTATCTCGCTAAGCTCACGGGCTTAAGCCGCGCGCAACTCACCCGCCTGATCGGACAGTTCTTGCACACGCGTTGCGTCCGTCCGAGGGCCTATCGGCGGCGCCGTTTTCCCAGCAAGTACACACGCGCCGACAGCGTCTTACTGGCGCACGTCGATCGAGTTCATCAGCGCCTCTCGGGGCCGGCCACCCGCCGCATTCTCCAACGCGAGTTCCAGATCTACGGCCGCAAAGAGTTTCGACGCCTGGCCGAATTGTCCGTGGGCCAGCTGTACAACTTGCGAAAAAGAGCCGTCTACCAACGTCACAGTTTGCATCTCGACAAGACCCGTCCCACGCCCGTTGCGATCGGCGAACGCCGCCAACCCGAGCCGCGAGGACGTCCGGGCTACCTGCGCATCGACACCGTGCACTCGCCCGAACAGGAAGGCGAAAAAGGCACCTACAGCATCAATGTGGTCGACGAAGTGACGCAGTGGCAGGCCGTCGGCTGCGTCCAACGCATCAACGAAAATCACCTCATTCCCTTGCTGGAAGGCCTTTTGGAACAATTTCCATTTATCGTTCGCGGCTTTCACTCCGACAATGGCAGCGAATTCGTCAACCATCAAACCGCTAAACTGCTCGAGAAGTTGCGAATTGAATTTACGAAGTCTCGCGCGCGCCGTTCGAACGACAATGCCTTGGTCGAAACCAAGAACGGCGCGGTGGTGCGCAAGTGGATGGGCTACCAGTTTTTGCCCTCGGAAGCGACGCAGGCGATCGACACCTTCTACCGCCAGTGGCTCAACCCGTACTTGAATTTTCATCGCCCATGCGCTTTCGCCAGCGAGCGCCGAGACCGCCGCGGCAAGTTGCGCAAGGTGTACGCCGAGTGGAGCACGCCGTGGGAAAAGCTGCTCAGCCTGCCCGCCGAGCAGCGCGGCCTGCGCGCGGATCGCTCGCTCAAGAAGCTCCAAGCGCGAGCGGACACTTGTTCCGACACCGAGTTTGCCGAGCAACTCGACGCTCAGCGCAACGAACTGCAACGCGTCTGCAAAGACCTCGCGATCTGCTGGCGCACGCGCTAGACAACGCCCCGACCCGAGGCGTTGTCGGCTCCTCCGGCCCACGTCCGAAGACGGCCGTGGGGTCTCGCCTGGGATGGCTGCAAAGGGGGACTGGGGCTGCCGCCACTTCCCCCTTATGCAATCCCCCTCACCCCGCCCTACGGGCCCCACAACGGGCTTCAACCTCAAGCCCCAATCCGAGCTATAATCCCTCCTGCCCACAGCTACCTTCGCCTGCCTCCTTCAGGCTCATCTTTCGATTGGAAAAGAGGCAAGCGCCGCTTACGATTGTTGAGGCACTGCGCTTCGAGCTGCTCGTTGAACGCTTCCCAGCTTGGAAACCTTGGCGCCGGCACCATGAAGTTCCGCCGGGCATAACCGACCAGTCCTTCCACCTTTCCCTTGGCGTTGCCTTTGCCCGGACGCCCGAAACGATCGGAGAATAAATAGTGCGACTGCAGTTCACTGAACACCCTGGTCCGCTTGCGCCTGCCGTCGCCCAGAATCCTCGCCAGCGCCAAGGTCGTGTTGTCGTAGAGGATGCTGCGTGGCACGCCGCCGAAGTATCGAAACGCTGCGTTGTGCCCCTCGCAAAACGCTTCCGTCGTCGCGGCCGGGAAAGCTTTTACGAAAGCGTCATCGCTAGGCGGCAGATCGACCACCAAGTAGTGCGCCTTGCGCTGTACGCCGTCAATGAACACCAGAGCTTCACCGCAGTCGGCCTGGGCATCGCCCGCCGGATGCACCAGCGGCACGAACATCTCTTGCCCGCCGAGCTTCTTGTCGCGAACATAGTCCTTGACGATCGTGTAACCGCCGGTGAAATCGTACTCGTCGCGCAAGCGGTCGAAGATGCGTTTTGCGGTGTGGCGTTGTTTCTTCGGACGTTCCTGATCGTCGATGAGGATCTGATCGACGATTCCGGTGAAGGGATCCAGCTTCGGCCTCTGCGCTGGTTGGCGCCGCCGATAGCCCGGCGGAGTGGCGTAGCGCAACATCTTGCGCACCGTCCCTCGCGCCAGGCCAAACCGTTTGGCGGCCTCGCGCTCACTGAGCCCTTCGACAAAGACACTGCGCCGTACTTGAGCGTATAGCTCCACGCGATACATCCCTCTCGTGTCCCACAAACACCACAGGAATGTTCGCTGGACCACTCGGACGGTCTACTTTTACTCCGCCCAAAAGCAGCTTCGATTCGCCGCTCTATGGTCTAGTTTCGCTCCGCCGTTCTCATTGGCGCGCCTAACTCGTACGTTCACCGTCGGCTGGTGAGAAATGCGGGCTAACCCTGTAGTGTTGTGCGGTCGCGCCCACCCCACGAATTTCTACGGCCCCCGAGAATTCGGGACCTTAGGAGTTGACGTCGAAGTAGATGCAGTCGGGGTGCTGGAATACGAGGGCGCTGACGCTGGCTTCGGGATCCATCATTGCGCCGTCAGTTAGCTGAATTCCGATATCATTTGGATTCAGCAACTTAAATAGACCCTCTTGATCATCTAGATTAGGGCACGCCGTGTAGCCGAAGCTGTAGCGCCGACCTCGATATTTTGATTTGAATCGGTCGAGCATCGTTGTTTCTGCGGAGTCTGGAAATCCCCAGTCCTCACGGATGCGACGATGAAGCCACTCCGCGCAGGCTTCGGCGGTTTCAATTGCCAATGCTTGGATGCCGTGCGATTTAACGTACTCACCCCGTTGTTTGTAGCCCTCTGAGCGCTCGCGAATACCCTGCCCCGCGCCGACGCAGAACATGGCAAACGTATCACGATGGCCGTTCGGCTGAGCTACGAAGTCAGCCAGGCTAAGCCCGTCATCGCGACGTTGCCGCGGAAATGTGAATTCGTGCGCCACATCATTAGAGCCGGGCTCAAAAACGCGGATGTTGTTGCCCTCACTCTCAGCCTCGAAGAAGCGCCAAACCGCTCGCACCTTCATGAATCCGCCAGCTTCACCTTTGAGATCTTCGATGATCGACTGCAACTCCAGGGCCTTCGGGTCGCGGTCGGCCAGCGCCTTCTCAAAATTTCCATTGAACCCGAGGTGCCGCGTGTATAGCATTACGGGATTGATATACGACCAAATCTCTTGTAGTTGTGGGACGTCACGGACAACGCGCTCCGTATACGGCGGAGACAACGGCGGAACGTCGGGTCGAGCGCGCGAGCTTCGTTGTGTCGAAATGGGCGCGGGCTCGCGGTTGCGCTCGGAGCCATCGGCTGTGAGCGGAGCGTTCTCGATCTCGACCTCCGCGCGCTGTGCGTCGTCCATGATGCGATCGAGTAGCGCCAAGCCACTCATCGCGTCCTTGGCGTAGCAAGTTAGCGACTCATAGGCCGGCGCAATTCTCTTGCGCGTGAAGTTTTGGCTCAGCGCGGCGCCGCCGACTAGCAGCGGAGCCTGCACGCCGGCGTCCTTGAAGTCCTGCGCGGTCACAACCATTTGTTGAGCGCTTTTCACGAGAAGCCCGGAGAGTCCTATCGCATCCGGTTGGTGTTCCCGGCATGCCTTGATGAGGTCTTCGGGTGGGACTTTTATGCCCAGATTGACGACGGTGTAGCCGTTATTAGACAGGATGATCTCGACCAGGTTTTTGCCGATGTCGTGAACATCGCCCTTAACGGTGGCGAGCACGATCTTTCCTTTGTTTGAGTCGGTCCCCTTCTCCATAAACTGCTCGAGGTGATCGACCGCGGACTTCATTGCTTCAGCCGACTGCAGCACCTCGGCGACGATGAGTTCATTGTTGTTGAATAGCCGTCCAACCTCCCCCATACCGGCCATCAGCGCGCCGTTGATGATCTCGAGCGGGGCGGCACCCTCAGCCCGTTTGGTTTCCAAATCGGGAATCAACCCTTCCTTCGTCCCCTCGACGATATAGTTGGCGAGGCGCTCTTCGAGAGACAGGCTGGATACGTCTTTCTTGATGCGGCTCGACGCTCCGCGGAAGTACTCGGTAATTTTGGCGATGTGGTGCTGATTGATTTCCGCGCGCTGCTCGCGCGTTTGTTCGCGAAAGTCACGCGGAGCGTCGAATCCTTCGAACGGATAGTTCCCTAATAGATCTTCCGCGAGCTTCCGTTCATTATCAGGAATCGCCGCGTAGCGCTCGAGTTTCTGCGTGTTGACAATCGCCATGTCCAGGCCGGCCTTCGTGGCGTGATAGAGGAACACGGAGTTGACGACTTCGCGAGCCGCCGACGGCAGTCCGAAGCTAACGTTGCTGACGCCGAGCACGGTCTTGGTGCGGGGCATCTTTTCTTTGATGAGACGTAGCCCTTCGATGGTCTCGACGGCGCTGCCGCTGTAGTTTTCGTCGCCGGTCGCGCAAGGGAACACCAGTGGGTCGAAAACGATATTTTCTTCCGCGACCTGCCACTTGTTCGTGATAAGTTCGTGGGCCCGCTCGGCGATTTCCAACTTTCTCTCTCGCGTAATTGCCTGGGCCTGCTCTTTGTCTTCGTCGATCGAGCCGACAACGATCGCAGCTCCGTAGCGCTTGATGAGCGGCATGATGCAGTCGAATCGCTCTTCACCGTCTTCGAAGTTGATCGAGTTGATGATCGATTTTCCCTGGCAGTACGTCAATGCCCGCTCGACAGCCTCGGCGCTGGTCGAATCGATCATGATCGGCACTTTTACCTTTTGAATCACTTGCGAATAGAACGCGTCGATGTCTACGAGTTCATCGCGGTCTGGATTCTCAAGATTGATGTCGATCACGTGGGCGCCCTTTCTTACTTGGGCGCGCGCGATCTCAGAGGCCTCTTCGTACTTTTCGTCCGTAATCAACCGTTTAAACTTCCGGGAGCCGACTTCGTTCGTGCGTTCGCCCACGAGCAGCGGGCGGTTGTCGTCAGTAGCCTCCACGAGTTCGATGCCACTGTAATAAGCCTGCCGTTTGCCTCGATGTTCGCGTGGCGCACGCCCGTCGACCATCTCGGCGATGGCGCTGATGTGTGCTGGAGTGGTTCCACAACAACCGCCGATCAAGTTCAGCCAACCGTTGCGCACGAAGCGATCGAGCGACTGTGCGAGTGATTCGGGTGTTTCGACGTACAGCCCGTCCTCGTTAGGCAATCCGGCATTCGGGTAGCACGAGACCATCGAACCGGCCATTTCATGAATGGTGCGGATATGGTCGGTCATGAACTCGGGACCAGTCGCACAATTGAGTCCGATCGAGAGCAGGTCGACATGCTGCAGAGACGCCACCAACGCGTCCGCGGCCTGGCCGGCCAGCATCGTGCCCGTCGGCTCGATCGTGCCGGAGACGACTACCGGAATATTGACCCCTAGTTGCTCAAAAGCCTCGTTAATTCCGATCAAACCGGCTTTAACATTGCGAGTGTCCTGGCAGGTCTCCATCAGGAGCAGGTCGCAGCCACCCTCCGTTAACGCCGCTGCTTGATCGCGGAAGTTGACAATCAATTCACCAAACGTCACTCCGCCAGTAACAGTGATGGCCTTTGTCGTAGGGCCCATCGAGCCGGCAACGAAGCGCGGCTTCTGCGCAGTCGAAGCCTGGTCCGCCGCGGCGCGCGCGATCTGGGCCGCCGCCCGATTGATCTCCGCGACCTTATCCTCGAGCCCGTATTCAGCGAGGACGATTGAAGTCGCACCGAAGCTGTTCGTTTCCACGATGTCGCTGCCGGCAGCGTAGTAGTTGGCGTGGATTTCACGGACCACGTCGGGACGAGTCAGCACGAGGTTTTCGTTGCAGCCCTCGAGAGCCGCGCCACCGAACTCTTCGGCGCTCAAGTCGCGATCTTGAATCTGCGTCCCCATAGCGCCGTCGAGCACCAGGATGCGTTGATTCAGGGCTTCTCGCAGGAGCCGCGTTCGTTCGTCAAGGGTGGTCATTACGCTGAATGGGAGTGCGGTGCAACGCACTTCGCCAGTACTTCCGTGATTGGCGTAGCCCTGATTTCATTATAGATATGCAACTCGGATCGAGAGTGCGTAGAAGGCTGTATCATGAACGCTTGCACCTACCGTGAGCGTCGACCGTTGCGCCATTGCAAACGGTTCCCAGCATCTTGATGCCAAAGACCACTGCCCCCATCGACACGGCGACATTCGTTTCGCTCAACACACTCTTTTCTCCCGTAACCGCCCACGATCCTAAGCCGGAAGATGGCGGTCCATGCCACCTTTGCACGGCTCGTTGTTGTAAGTATTTCGCGGTTCAAATCGACACGCCCGAGCACGCCGAAGATTTCGATCACATCCGCTGGTATTTGATGCACGAGGCGGTCGTGGTTTGGATGCAAGACAACGATTGGTACCTCGAAGTGCGTACCCGCTGCCGCCACTTGCAGCCAGACAACTCCTGCGGAATATACGAGTCGAGACCGCAAATCTGTCGCGACTACGGGTTACCCGAGAGCGACCCTTGCGAGTATTTCACCGATGACATCAAGTACGACCTATTTTTCGAGACCGACGATCAGCTCGTGAAGTGGCTCGAGACGCGCAAAAAGAAAAAACGAAACAGGGCTAAGGCCTGAGATTGGCCGAAGGCCACCAGGCCAAACGTCAGTTGAGTGACGGCGGCTGGTTAAGCGTGGACTTCCGGCCACGCCTCGGCTGTTGCGGGGACAGGCGGTTTATTTTTAGACGCTCGCCGCTTGTTTTTCCGCTAGGTCTCCAATGGCCGGCAACTTGAAACGCTCACCACTAAACGCCTTGAACACGAGGAACGCCCATACCAGCACTAGCCCCAGCGGAATAAAGATCGCAATGATCCATCCCACGAACGGAATCATTCCGAGAATGCCTGACACGATGTTCACGACAAATGCCGCCACTGCAAAAAACAGACACTGGAAGCTGTGGAATCGAATATACGAGTTCTTGTTGTACGGTTCGATAACCAGAAACAAAATCGCTGGGATGATGGTGATATAGGCAACCGCGCCCATCATATTCTCATTGGGGATCGCACTTGGCGCCAGGGCGGAGCTAGTGCTCGGCGGGGCAGATGCCTCAGGGCTCGGAGCAGAGCCATCAGACGCAGTCCCACATTTTGGGCAAAACTTTACTCCGGCACCTACGTCCGTACCACAACTACTACAAAACGGCATCTACCCTCCTTTTTTCCGCGCCTAGTATAACTCATGTTTTCGAACGCACGCCTCGATGCGCATGCCTCTTTTCCAATTGAAAGATGAGCCTGAAGGAGAGAGGCGAAGCAGCTGCGGGTTGAGGGGGATTATAGCGTGAGTTGAGGTCGGCGGCTACAGCTATTTGTGGCTTCGTAGGGCGGGGTGAGGGGGATTGCATAAGGGGGAAGGGGCGGGCACCCCAATCCCCCTTTGCAGCCATCCCAGGCGAGACCCCACGGCCGTCTTCGGACGTGGGCCGGAGGAGCCGACAACGCCTCGGGTCGGGGCGTTGTCTAGCGCGTGCGCCAGCAGATCGCGAGGTCTTTGCAGACGCGTTGCAGTTCGTTGCGCTGAGCGTCGAGTTGCTCGGCAAACTCGGTGTCGGAACAAGTGTCCGCTCGCGCTTGGAGCTTCTTGAGCGAGCGATCCGCGCGCAGGCCGCGCTGCTCGGCGGGCAGGCTGAGCAGCTTTTCCCACAGCGTGCTCCACTCGGCGTACACCTTGCGCAACTTGCCGCGGCGGTCTCGGCGCTCGCTGGCGAAAGCGCATGGGCGATGAAAATTCAAGTACGGGTTGAGCCACTGGCGGTAGAAGGTGTCGATCGCCTGCGTCGCTTCCGAGGGCAAAAACTGGTAGCCCATCCACTTGCGCACCACCGCGCCGTTCTTGGTTTCGACCAAGGCATTGTCGTTCGAACGGCGCGCGCGCGACTTCGTAAATTCAATTCGCAACTTCTCGAGCAGTTTAGCGGTTTGATGGTTGACGAATTCGCTGCCATTGTCGGAGTGAAAGCCGCGAACGATAAATGGAAATTGTTCCAAAAGGCCTTCCAGCAAGGGAATGAGGTGGTTTTCGTTGATGCGTTGGACGCAGCCGACGGCCTGCCACTGCGTCACTTCGTCGACCACGTTGATGCTGTAGGCGCCTTTTTCACCTTCCTGTTCGGGCGAGTGCACGGTGTCGATGCGCAGGTAGCCCGGACGTCCTCGCGGCTCGGGTTGGCGGCGTTCGCCGATCGCCACGGGTGTCGGTCGAGTCTTGTCGAGATGCAAACTGTGTCGCCGGTAGACGGCGCGTTTGCGCAAGTTGTAGAGGTGTCCCACCGACAGTTCGGCAAGGCGTTCGAACTCCTTGCGGTTGTAGATTTGGAACTCGCGCTGGAGAATGCGACGCGTCGCCGGCCCGGAGAGACGTTGCTGTACTTGGTCGACATGCGCCAGGAGAACGATGTCGGCGCGGCTGTACTTGGTGGGGAAGCGGCGCCTTCGATAGGCTGTCGGCCGAACGCACTTTTCGCGCAAAAACTGCCCGATGAGGCGAGTCAATTGGGCGCGGCTTAAGCCGGTTAGCTTGCTCAGGAAGCGTCTCAACAATCCTTTAACCGAGCGCTTCTGGTCGGCATAATGATGCCTCTTCAGGACGCCTTCGACGAGCGCGTATTTATCCGCTCGACTTCCGGCCTGGAACTCGACGGACCCACACCCGTCGAGAAAACTCTCGATCTCATCGAGACTCACTGATTCGGCTTGCTGCACGGCGACTCCCATCGCCCGCAGTTTGCCTGTTCCTAATCGACCTTGCCCAAATTACCTCCAGGCTCATCTTGTGTTGGAATCACCCCTCCCTTCAGGCTCATCTTGTATTGGACAAGACGCAGGCGACGCTCTTCTGCCAGACTTGCTCCGTAGGACTGCCCGATAACTCCGTGACACAAAAAGCCGACCTTATGAGCTTAAACATACTAGCTGTTACTCTGCTCTTCGTGAGCAACGGAGCCCTTCTTGGAGTTGAGATCGTAGGGCATCGTGGAGCATCACACGACGCTCCCGAAAACACTCTGCCGAGTGTCGAGCTCGCCTGGGAGCACGGGGCGGATGCCGTCGAGATCGACATCCATCAGACGCGCGACGGCCGCATTGTCGCAATTCATGACGCTGATACCAGGCGCGTCAGCGGCGTAGATCGGCGCGTCGACGAGCAGACACTAGAAGAGATTCAGCGCCTCGATGTGGGCGCTTGGAAGGACCCAAGGTGGCGTGGCACCCGCATTCCGACACTCGAAGCCGTTCTCGAAACCATTCCCGCCGGCAGAATGCTGGTGATCGAAATCAAGTGTCCTCTGACAGTGTTGCCGGAGCTCGAGCGGGTGCTTGACGCTTCGGGACAACGCTCGCAAGTGATGATTATTGCGTTCGATTTCGCAACGGCGGTTGCGGCAAAGCGGCGGCTCCCCGATGTCCCATCCTGCTGGCTTTTCGGCTTTTCGACTGAGTCGCGAGTCGAGTACGGCGTGAAAACCAACGCCGATTTGATCGAGAGGGCCCAAAAAGGCCGTCTAGACGGGCTGGATCTGAAATTCAACGGTCCTTTCGAAAGAGAATTTGTCGATCGGCTATCAATCTTGGGATTGAAACTCTACGTATACACCGTCAACTCCCCTGACGACGCGCAACGCCTTGTAGACATGGGAGTTACCGGGATCACCACGGATCGCCCAAAATTCCTTCGAGACAGCTTGAGCGGCCCGTAAGATAGCCCCCACCCGCGTCGAGACGCCACTGCGCTAATCTAAAACGTCAGTTCACGGATCATTGGAACCGATCGGCCCTGTCTCGCGTCTTACCCAGCACTATGGGGACGATAACAGCGACACTACCGGGACAGATCACATCCGGCAGCCGGACCGGAACCAGAAGCCGCGTGCCATTCAAGGACACCCCGGAAGCCGACGTCGTTCGCCGCGCTCAAGGCGGCGACGAATTGGCTTTCCGCGAGATCGTCGAGCTGCACCAGAATAAGGTTTTCGCAATCATATTTCGAATCTTGCGACGCCGCAACGACGCGGAAGACATCGCACAGCAAGTTTTCACCAAGATTTACTTTTCCCTTGGGAAATTCGATTTCCGCTCGTCGCTCTCGACTTGGATCTACAAGATCGCGGTCAACGAGTGCTACGACTACTTGCGAAAGAAAAAGGTTCGCAAGCTGGTCTATGAGAGTGACATGGGCGAGGCCGACAATCGCTCACTCGAGAATTCCGAGCTGGCAACTAACCCCGGCTTGGGGTTCGGCGAACAGGCTGAAAAGCGCGACTACCTGATCAAGTTGCTCTACAAGGTAAGCGCCGAAGAGCGGATGCTGCTCTTTGAAAAAGAAGTCGAAGGCCACTCAGTGCAGGAACTCTCGGAGATGACGGGATTGAATGAGAACACCATTAAGGTCAAGCTATTCCGCGCACGACAGAAGCTCGTGAAAGCCGCCGGCAAGATGACAACGGCGAGCGCCTAAAGAATTCGTCATAATGTCAGGGGACCAACGATGTTGTTGAGCATGGGAGTTAGGATTTAGCGGGTCATGGACGGATTTGTGAAAGAGAACCTCGAAGAGTATCTTTCCGGTCAGCTCGGCGGCGAGCAACTGAAGGAGTTTGAACGCCGTTTGGAGAACGATCCGGAGGCCGTCGCCGAACTATCGGCGGTGGTGGAGAATGCTTCCCTCTTCGAGACCTTGCGCATTGCTGAAGACGACTTCCTGGCCCCTTCGCCGGGGTTCTACGCCCGTATCCGCCGGCAAATTGAGCACGAGGAAGACACATCGTTCTGGGCCGTATTTTTGGAGCCATTCATCCTTCGGCGGGTCGCTGTGGCGGCTTTCGCCTGGTTGTTTTTAATGGGCGTTGCGACGTTCTATCGCGATGGTGTCAATATGCAGCAGACCCATATGGCCGAGTCAATCCTCGCACAGCCGCCGGCTGTGTCCGACTACTACGTTCGTCTCGGTTCCGACCTTGATATGAACCGCGACACGATGCTTTCCGCTGTTCTAGTCTCGAGGCGATAAAGATCATGTCTGCCCGTCTTGATTCCTGTCACGGTAAGGCCGGGGCAGTCTTGGCCCTTGTATTTGTGTTGGGATTGACTTCCGGCATTCTGAGCACGTACATATTTTCCAGGACGGTCTCCGCTGAAGAAAAGATTGCGATCCGCGTCGAAGCCACGCTCAACGACCTCAATGGACATTTGCAATTGCAGCCCGACCAAGTCGAAGACGTGCGAGCCGTTCTCGACGACACGATCATGGCCGAAGCCGATCTACTCAACCGGGTAAAGGAAAATCAGATCGAAGGCCGTTGGCGCATCATGCAATTCCTTCAGCCGGACCAGCAAGAGCGTTTCGCCGGCCTCATCGAGGGCCAATCTGAACTCGGTTCTGAATGATTGTTCGCTCCATCGCGTCCCGCGCCGAGTTTCGCGCGGACAAGATGGCAAAAGCCGATCTGCTTGCCGCCAAGAACTTATTCGCCGGCCTAAATTGCTTCGAGCCGGGCCAGGAACACAAACTCCATACCCACCCCGGACAGGATAAATTCTACTATGTGCTGGAGGGCGAAGGCGTAGTTACTGTGGGTCAACAAAGCGAACACGTCTACCCCGGCGACCTGGTCCTAGCGAAGTCCGACGAGCCCCACGCGCTCAAAAACTCCGGACCCGAGCGGCTCGTCGTAATGGCGATAATGGCGCCTCCACCGTCGGTTACTTAAGCGGCGGCCGAGAAATACCTAAGGCCAGAGCCTCTTTTCCAATTGAAAGATGAGCCTGAAGGAGAGAGGCGAAGCAGCTGCGGGTTGAGGGGGATTATAGCGTGAGTTGAGGTCGGCGGCTACAGCTATTTGTGGCTTCGTAGGGCGGGGTGAGGGGGATTGCATAAGGGGGAAGGGGCGGCACCCCAATCCCCCTTTGCAGCCATCCCAGGCGAGACCCCACGGCCGTCTTCGGACGTGGGCCGGAGGAGCCGACAACGCCTCGGGTCGGGGCGTTGTCTAGCGCGTGCGCCAGCAGATCGCGAGGTCTTTGCAGACGCGTTGCAGTTCGTTGCGCTGAGCGTCGAGTTGCTCGGCAAACTCGGTGTCGGAACAAGTGTCCGCTCGCGCTTGGAGCTTCTTGAGCGAGCGATCCGCGCGCAGGCCGCGCTGCTCGGCGGGCAGGCTGAGCAGCTTTTCCCACGGCGTGCTCCACTCGGCGTACACCTTGCGCAACTTGCCGCGGCGGTCTCGGCGCTCGCTGGCGAAAGCGCATGGGCGATGAAAATTCAAGTACGGGTTGAGCCACTGGCGGTAGAAGGTGTCGATCGCCTGCGTCGCTTCCGAGGGCAAAAACTGGTAGCCCATCCACTTGCGCACCACCGCGCCGTTCTTGGTTTCGACCAAGGCATTGTCGTTCGAACGGCGCGCGCGAGACTTCGTAAATTCAATTCGCAACTTCTCGAGCAGTTTAGCGGTTTGATGGTTGACGAATTCGCTGCCATTGTCGGAGTGAAAGCCGCGAACGATAAATGGAAATTGTTCCAAAAGGCCTTCCAGCAAGGGAATGAGGTGATTTTCGTTGATGCGTTGGACGCAGCCGACGGCCTGCCACTGCGTCACTTCGTCGACCACATTGATGCTGTAGGCGCCTTTTTCGCCTTCCTGTTCGGGCGAGTGCACGGTGTCGATGCGCAGGTAGCCCGGACGTCCTCGCGGCTCGGGTTGGCGGCGTTCGCCGATCGCCACGGGTGTCGGTCGAGTCTTGTCGAGATGCAAACTGTGTCGCCGGTAGACGGCGCGTTTGCGCAAGTTGTAGAGGTGTCCCACCGACAGTTCGGCAAGGCGTTCGAACTCCTTGCGGTTGTAGATTTGGAACTCGCGCTGGAGAATGCGACGCGTCGCCGGCCCGGAGAGACGTTGCTGTACTTGGTCGACATGCGCCAGGAGAACGATGTCGGCGCGGCTGTACTTGGTGGGGAAGCGGCGCCTTCGATAGGCTGTCGGCCGAACGCACTTTTCGCGCAAAAACTGCCCGATGAGGCGAGTCAATTGGGCGCGGCTTAAGCCGGTTAGCTTGCTCAGGAAGCGTCTCAACAATCCTTTAACCGAGCGCTTCTGGTCGGCATAATGATGCCTCTTCAGGACGCCTTCGACGAGCGCGTATTTATCCGCTCGACTTCCGGCCTGGAACTCGACGGACCCACACCCGTCAAGAAAACTCTCGATCTCATCGAGACTCACTGATTCGGCTTGCTGCACGGCGACTCCCATCGCCCGCAGTTTGCCTGTTCCTAATCGACCTTGCCCAAATTACCTCCAGGCTCATCTTGTGTTGGAATCACCCCTCCCTTCAGGCTCATCTTGTATTGGACAAGACGTCCGCCCCAGGGCTCACCAACCGGCTGCGATACTTTGATATGCATTCGCCGAGCCAACGGCCAGCCTTTTGAAGCGTGAATTTGTGGACAGAGTTGACTCCGTCGAACCCAGCAATAGGTAGCCACCAGGCTTCAACGCACGGCGCAGGTTCTCAAGGATACGCCCCTTCGTTTCGTCGTCGAAGTAGATCAAGACATTTCGACACAATATGATGTCGAACGGCTCCATCGCGGCCATACTGTCTCTAAGATTGAACTTTTCCCACTCGACCATGGCCCGAATCTCGGGCTTAATCGTCCAGTCAGTGCCCTCGGCATCGAAGTACTTTTCCAGGTAGTCCGGTGGCAACCCTCGTTTCACCTCGTGCTGGTGGTAGCGGCCTTGCCGAGCTTGATCGAGGACGCTCGCTGATAGATCTGTTCCGACAAGTCTCATGCTCCATCCGGCTATATCGAGCTCGCGCCAGATCATTGCAATGCTGTACGCTTCTTGACCTGTCGAGCATGTCGCCGACCAGATCCGTAGCGTTCGGTCCGACTGTCGACTCGTTAATTCAGGGATTATTTTTCCCCGTAACGCGTCGAATGGTCGGCCATCACGGAATAATAAGGTCTCGTTTGTGGTCATTGCGTCGACAACGCGGTCCCGAATGCGCCGTCCGCCAACCGCACGGATCAGGTCACATAGGTCGTCGAGTGTCTTGAATTCCTCGCTGCTTGCCAGCGGCGTCAGGCGCGCCTGAAAGAGATACATTTTCGATTGGTCGAGCACAATGCCCGAGTCGTCGTAAATGGTCCTACACAAAAAGCCAAAGTTTGCGCTAGAAATTGACGGAGACGCGTTGGTAGCGCTTAGTCGAGTCGAGTAGGTCATCGAACGGCCCCCGAGCTGTACTGTTTGATCGTACCGGCGAAGCCATCCAGTGGGAGAACCTGATCGGCCGGCCCAGCCTCCACCACATGCCCCGGCATTCCCCACACGACGCTCGATTCTTGGTCCTGGGCGAGCACCGTCGACCCAGCTTGTTTTAGGCACGCGACGCCACTCGACCCGTCTTCGCCCATCCCCGTTAAGATCACTGCTAGCGCACTCCCCCCCCAAATCTCGCAGACGGAGCGCAACATCACGTCGACTGCGGGCTTACACGAATTTTCCATGGGGCCATCGGTAAGATTCACGACAATTTTTGTTCCTTGGCGGCGAAAACAAAGATGCCTACCGCCGGGAGCGATCAGCACATTTCCAGCTTCGACCGGTTGGTCATGCTCGGCTTCGACAACCGTCAGTGAACTTTTCGAATTCAGGCGGTCCGCCAGGAGTCTCGTGAACATCGCCGGCATATGTTGTGTGACTACGACCGGGCACGGCAATTCCAAAGGCAGCGCGGGGATTATTTCCGCTAGAGCATTTGGGCCACCGGTCGATACACCAATCGCTACGACCGCAACTCCGTGTTTGGGACCCCTGACATTCGCACGCGGGATCTGCTCGATCGGCACTTCGATGGTTTGGAATAGGTTCTTGATCTTTGCAGTGAGTTCATCTCCAAGCCGTTCTACGTTGACCTGGTGCGCCGCCACGTTCGCGGGCTTGGCAACGTAGTCGTCGGCACCCTGAGCCAACGCTTCAAACGTATACTTCGCTCCACTGACGGTCAGATTAGAGAACATCACGACCCTCACTTCAGGGTAGAGTTTGCGAATCTGCTCCAACGTCTCGAGACCATTCATCTCCGGCATCTCGATGTAGAGCGTGAGCGCATCCGGACGCAACCTTTCGATCATGCCCAGAGCAATCTTTCCGTTCGCGGCGACACCCGCCACCTCAAATGCTGCATCCTTTTCTAGCGCCACTCGCACGAGTCGTCGGATAACCGAAGAGTCATCGACCACGAGCACGCGAATCGCTCGATACGACGCCTGCCTGACTCGAACTCGTCTGGGCGGTCGCGGTCATCTGAGCACTACTCGCTGATAGCTCGTCGGCGGAGGTGGCTAGATGCTGAGAGCTTTTTGCAAGACCGGAAACCGTGTCACGCAAACTCGCAAGAAACGCCCGTAATCTCGCGCCCATTCGGCCAACCACATCGTCGCCGACGACCTCCACCTCGACAGTCAGATCACCTTCCGCGGCAGCGGTTACAGTTCGCAGGATTGAATCTACTTTCTCCTGCAGTTCCGCGGCTTGCGCTGTCTCGCGATTCGCCGCGTGCTGGACCTGCTGCATCGCATCCTCGACCCTGCCTGACATGCGATTGACGGAGTCAGCGAGACGTCCCACCTCATCCTCCGAATGCGGCTCCAACCGGCGGGAGTAGTCGCCTTCCGCTACGTCGTCGAGCACATCGGCCATCTCCGCGATCGGGCCGGAAATATGACCTGAAGGGAAACCGGAAGGTGTGAAAGAATGCGGTTTTCGACGTGCGGGTGGGATGTATTAGCCCGCATTTCTCACCACGTGGCGAGCGAAGGTGCGTGAGAGGTGCGTCAATACGAGGCGGGCGACGGTCGGCGCGCGCAGGCGTACTTGACAGTCCGTCGAGCACGACGATCGAGCGCAACGAGGTAGTGGCGCACTTATCGCGTGCTTTCGCCGTCAGGTGGTGAGAAATGCGGGTTAGCGGTCAGGGCTGGTTTTGGAGTCGGTCGGGTCGATTGTTTGGGAATCGGTTGAAGGCGCCCGAAAGTGACTGGATGCGCCGTTTTAGCGGCTGCGGGCAGTTTTAGCGGACCGGCGGCGGGCTTTTCCCGAGGCTTAGCCCGACCGGATCAACTCCGGTGCCAGCTTCGCTGGAGGGCTCTGGAAGGTGTGAAAAAATAGCTTTGTCCGAATCCTCAGCGCTGATTCAAAAGAACTTAGATAGTCCAAACCAACCAGATTCTCAATTCTTTCACACCTTCCTTTTCCTTTCAACTCCCTATTGGCGTTCTACCCAGAGATGTTGGACGTTTCGATACCAGCGGTCGCCGTCTTAGATGCCGTCGACGTGCTGATTTTCCAGGTGGGGTTTCAGATCGTGCTGTTCGGCACTTTCATCGAAACTGGTACCGGAATGATTCATGGCTTCAACGAGCGGGTCGCGGGTGTCATGGCCGAGAAAGGCCGCGAGATGTCGCCCGCGGTTCGGCTCTACGTCGCCGCGGCCGTCCTGGTAATCGCGGTGTGGTGGCCGATCGATTCGGACTAGTGGCCCTCATCAGTCAAGGCTATGGCCTGATCACCTGGGGATTCTGGGTGCTCTTCTTGTTGCCGGTAATAGCGATCGGAAGTTGGTGAATCTTTCGAGATCCACCAAACCATCGATAGACCGCCAAGCGGATTTCTTCGGTTTTAAATTTCTTTTGCCCCTGAAATCAACTCCCCAACGAACGAATACAGGAATCCGCCGGTCGGGGACTGGCACATGAGATCCCGCAATCTCCACTCCTTGACGAACCCTCGTGTTGCCTGTTTCAATGCATAGGTGATTAAGAAAAAGCGTCCTCCTGGCGGGAATAATAAGTCGGGCTCGGCTGCGGCAAGCAGGCGAACCGAAACCCAGACCCAGGAGGACAAAATGCACTTTATCGGACTCGACGTTCACAAAAAAACCATTGCCTATTGCGCCAAGACCGCCGCCGGCACAATCGTTGACGAAGGCACGATCCAGGCGCTGCGCCCCGAGCTTGAGGCGTGGGCCGCCGCGCGGCCCGCGCCTTGGAAGGGCACGCTCGAAGCCACCATGTTCAGCGGCTGGATCTACGACACTCTCAAGCCCCACGCCGTGGATCTGGCCGTCGCTCATCCGGCGTCGCTCGAGGCCATCACGCGCGCCAAGAAGAAGAGCGACAAGCTCGACGGCCGCAAACTTTCCGACCTCACCCGCGCCAACCTGGTGCCGCGTGTCTGGATGCCGCCGCGCCAACAACGCGAGCTGCGCCGCCTGCTGCGCTTTCGCAACCGCCTCGTCCAACAAGCGGTCTGGAACAAGAACCGCATCGCCACGCTGTTGATGGAACTCGGCGAACCCTACACCAAATCGAAACTGCACACCAAGAGATATTTCGAGCCCTTCGTCGATCGACTCGAAGCCTGCGAAACCGACCTGCTGCTGCTCGGCGTCAGCCGTGATCGCGTCGAAGCAACACTCGCAATCGTGCGCAAGATCGAGAACAAGCTGCTCACCCACCCGTCGCTCGCCAAGCGCGTGGAGTTGCTGCGCACGATCCCCGGAGTCGGCGCGATTACCGCGCTGACCTGGGCACTCGAAATAGGCGACGTCAAGCGCTTCGGCAAGATCGACGAGGCGGTGAGTTACTGCGGACTGTGCTCGCGCCTGAACGAGTCGGCCGGCAAGTCGCGCCGCGGACCGCTGTCGAAACAACGCAACGGACACTTGCAACACGTGCTGATCGAGGCGGCGAAGTTGGCGCCGCGCTGGAACGACCAACTGGCGCGGCTGCACGCGGACGAAGTCGCGCGCGGCCACCGCAACCAGGCGACGGTGGCGCTAGCGCGCAAGCTGGTAGCGCTGTTGTTGGCGGTCGAACGCCGTGGCACGGGCTACGAGAAGCGCGAGTAACGAGTTGGAAACGACGATTTCCCGCCGGGCCCCGCACGAAGGGGACTGCGTGAAAGCCCACGGGTGAGTAGACGCCATGCTGCCTGTTTCGGGGCTGGCGGGATCTAGTTTTTGGGCCTCAACTGAATCTTCCGCGACGGCGCCCGCGATCACACTTGCGGGCGCCCGAGGTGGCAAATGGATGTCTGGCCGCGTTTTTCGAACGGCGCCAAATGACGCGATTCGGCAAGGTAGTCGTCGTGGACTGACAAGCAGAAACTCCCCCGCGGGAGAGCGCCGTGTTCGCCCGCGTACAGTCGACGTACGCGCCGCCGCGGAACCTGTCAACCGTTCGCTGCGCCGCGTCCTACGGACGCGCAGTGGACAGAACCCGCCCCGCCGCGAAAAACCTACCTAATAAGCGGGCGAACCCAGCTTGTGGTCACCCGAAAATGCCTGCCGCCATTTTTTCCTTGACAAATACCTATCATGGATGTCCCCGACCGGCGGATTCCTGTTTCGTTCGTTGGGAAGAGTTGTGGTTTGGGGTTAGGACTCGTGGAGTTTGGAGCCGAGTTCGGTTCGAATGTCGGGCAGATCGAAGGTTTTGAGGGCGCCGGGTACGAAGCTCGATAAAGGCCAGTCGTAGAGTTCCGTTTGGGCGATCTCGTGGTAGGAGTCGGGGGCTCCCTTGAGAGTCACGCGTTTGACCGACTGCGAGACGAGTGCGGCAAACATTGCCGGAAGAGTCCCCCAGCCGGTCGCCACTAGTCCTATCAGTGACAGTCAGAGAATTCATTTTCACTTTCCCGAGGTAGCCTGCGCCGCAGCCTTGGGAACTCGGCCCGGCGGCTTCGGACGCAGCCTTCGCTGTAATTTCTGTTCCAATTCTGTGACGAATGCGTCATCTCCCAGCGCCAATCCGCCGTACGTCGCGCGACGCAATTCTTCCTCGCCGCTTCCGGCCGAGTCGGTCGCTAGCAAGTCCTCCCAGCCGTCCTGAAAACCCCATTTCGCCCATGTCCGCTCGTCCATTAAGCCGCCCTCGTCACGACCGCTTAGATGCGCGGCGGCACTCGACCAGGGGTACTCGGCGGCCTTCCCTACGAGCCCGGCGCGCACCGGATTGCGGTCGACATAAGCCAACGCCGGCGCTAGGTGATCCCGCCCTAAGGGACACGAATAAAAGCGGTTCTGCCACAGGTGACCGCTGCGTTGATAGCGTTGATTGAATCGCATCGCATGCCGCCAGTGGGTCTGCCCGAGCGCCTTGGCAAGAGAGTCCTCGCGCTGCGGCACGGCGATCAGATGGACGTGGTTCGTCATCAGACACCACCCCAGGATGGTGACCCTGAACCGCGCGCATTTTTCGCGCAAGACATCAATATAAAAGCGCCGGTCGTCTTCGAGCAGGAAGACGTCTCGGCGATTATTGCCCCTCTGGGTGACGTGATGCGGAACGCCCTCCGCGACCACCCGGGCCTGCCGCGACATCGCTTTCGTAAGCTAATCTATCACAGTAGATCTCGAACCGCACTGATCACGCCATCATATCCCTGACTGTCACCGATAGGCCGTCACCGATAGGCCGTGATGCCTCGATCTGTCCTGGCCCGCCGAAGTGTCCTGCGCAAGCGCTTACCCAGATTGAACCTCGTCAACTTCGTTGACTGCCCCTAGCAGCGCCCGCGCCTCCGCTCGCTGCTCGGCCGTCCCCAGCAGAGCGAGCATGTCCCCTGGTTCTATCACCCAGTCCGGCCCGGGGTTCGACGTCACTATTTCGCCCCGCAGGACCGCTACTGCCGACGCGCCGGTGTTCTTGCGGATGCCAACTTCTCCAATCGTCGAGCCGGTAACTGTCGCCGCCTCGGGAATCGTCACCCAATCCAGCTCCAGGGCGTCGCCCGCGGTGCGCAGATGCGTCAGCAGCTCTCTGTATCGGCGAGACAGGGGACCTTGCCGCAACGGCTGATAGAGATCTCCACGGACAACTTCACTGAAGCGCTGAATCTCGTGCGTTGGAACCGAATAGTGCAGCAGCACCTGGCGGGCCAGTTCCAGGCCGGCTTCAAACTGCGGCTGCACGGCCTCGTAAACTCCCAGCTTATTCAGCTCACTGAGGTGCTCATAGTAGAGCGCCCGAGCGACGACATGAAGGGAGGGATTCAGACGCCGGGCCTGCTCGACGGTCAGCCGTGTGCCCACTGCGTCGGGCAACGCCACCAACAGCAGCCTCGCCTTCTGCACGCCCGCCGCCTCCAGTACCTTCTCTCCTGAAGAGTCCCCCCAGACGACCGGGAGCCCTTGCCGCCGGGCGGTCTCTGCTCTCTCATGATTCAGCTCGATCACCACAAACGGCAGGCCGACCTGCCGCATGACTTCCACTGCCGCTCGCCCTGAGCGCCCCAGTCCGGCGACGACGACATGCCCTTCCAGACCTTGCGAGGGGACATGGGCCACGCTCGCGGGCTGTTCGACGGGCCGATAACGTCTCCACACACCATGCAGGGGCTCAGCAAGACGAGCCAGGCCGGGCGAAAGGACCATCGTCGCCAAGGTCACCGTCAAGGCCAGTGCATACTCTTCCTCAGTGAGGTGGCCCCCCTTTTGCCCGGCGCGAGCCAGTACAAAAGCGAACTCACCGACTTGCGACAACCCCAGCCCCACTGCCCAGGGCACCATCTCCGAATAGCCAAAGGCACGAACCACCAACCCGATCAGAGAGGCCTTGAAGAACAAAACCAGCCCCACCGTAACGGCCACCTGCGTAAAGTGAGCCCCGAGAAGAGCTAGATCGAGCAGCATCCCGGCCGACGCAAAGAAGAGCAGCCCGAAGATGTCCCGCAGGGGCACGATGTCGCTCAGAGCTTGATGACTGAATTCGGATTCGCTAAGCACCATGCCGGCCACGAACGCACCTAGCGCGAACGAAAGCCCGAAAAGATAAGTTCCATAGCCGACCCCGAAGCCCAGGGCGACGATCGTCACCAGGAAAAGCTCTCGGGAATTCAAACCGGCGACTTTTCTAAGAAGCGCCGGAATGAGCCTTGTCCCAAGAAAAACCATCGCCGCCAAAAACAGCGCACCTTGGAACAGCGCTTGTGCGAGCGCGGGCAGAGCGTTTTGCAGGTCCCCAAGCTTGGGCAAGAGAATGAGCAGCGGTGCCACCGCCAGATCTTGAACCACCAGGATCCCGATCATCACGCGGCTGCTCAGCCTGCGCGTGGCCCCCTGCGCCGTCAGAATCTTGATCACGACCATCGTGCTCGAAAGCGAAAACATGGCTCCCAGCCAAAGCGCGGGTTCGTGGCCCCAGCCAAGCACCGTGCGGCCGAGGCCATATCCGAAAGCTGCAGTCAGCAGAATTTGAATCGGCCCGCCGATGACCGCCACGCGCCGCACCGGCCGCAGGTCGCGAAAAGAAAGTTCCAGGCCGAGCGCAAAAAGCAACAGGGCCACCCCGATTTCCGCCAACAGCTCGATGTCGTCGATCTCGACGACCGTGGGGCCGGCGGTATGAGGTCCCACCATCACCCCGGCCAGGATGTAGCCGACCAGCAGCGGTTGCCCAAGGCGCTGTGCCAGGAGCCCTCCCAGCAGTGCGGCGACCACAATGAGAACAATGTCAGCGGCTATACCCACAAGCGAGGATTGTCCCATGCCCCAGTAAACTGGGTTGCAAGGACCGGTGAATGGACGGGAGGTGGCACCGGCACTTTCGCAGCGAGCAGCAAAGGTGAGGTCTGCAGGACTGCTAGCGAAGGGTGCCGCCGTCCGGCTTAGCTCGTGTTGCGTGGAAGCTTCTCGTGCTCCTCGCGCGCGGCGCCGCATCGAGGATGCTCGGCGCCGCCGGAATGAACCTGCACGATAGCCAACCCCCTATTTGCGCCAGAACCAAGGCGTCAGCAGAACGAGCGCGGAGTAGAACTCGAGGCGACCGGCAATCATACAAACACTCAAGACCCATTTGCCTCCGGCAGGCAGCCAGCCGTAGTTGTCGAACGGCCCAACCCCTCCAAACGCGGGGCCGATGTTGAATACCGCAGCAATAGCCGCGGTCAGCGATGTCAAGACGTCCACACCCATTGAGGCCAGCAACAGAGACGCCGACAAAATGACGGCGGCGGCAATGTAAACCAGGCTCAGCAAGCTCTGAATCGTCGACTCCGGGATGACGCGCGATCCGAGACGAACCGCAAACACGCCGTGCCGATTCACCATACGCTTGAATTCTCGGTCGACCACCTTAATGAGCAGCAACAAACGCGCAACCTTGAGACCGCCCGACGTAGAGCCCGTACAGCCGCCGACGAACATCAAACCTAGAAGCAGCATTTGCCCGAGCGGATGCCACAGCTCAAAGTCGTCCGTCACAAGTCCTGTCGTGGTCATAATCGCTGTGACTTGAAAGAAACCGGCGCGGAGCGCAGGCTCCCAAGCATAGCCGTTGTGAAAACGAAGCAAAACCGTGGCGACAACGCCGGCGATGAGAAGGATGCTGACGTAAGCCCTAAGCTGGACGTCCTCCAGTACCGCGAGAGGGCTTCGCTCCAGCCAAAACCGGTAGTGCAGAATCATGTTGATTCCGCCTAAGAACATGAAAGCGATAATCGCGTATTCCACAGCTGGGTTCTGGAAACTCGCGACGCTGGCGCTGCGGCTCGAGAAGCCGCCGGTGCCCAAGACTGAGAACGTGTGGCACAGCGCATCGAAGTTACCCATTCCCGCCCAGCGCAGGGCGATGTACGAAGCGAGCGAAAGCCCCAAGTACACTTTCCACAGCGCCAATGCCGTCTCGGTAATCCGCGGCTTCAATTTCTCTGAGGTCGCGCCAGAGAACTCAGCTTGATAAAGGCTTACGCCGCCGTGTCCGACGAGAGGGAGGACGGCCACCCCGAGTAATATGATTCCCATCCCCCCGAACCAGTGTGTGAGGCAACGCCAGAACAGAACCGGCTTTCCGAGGCGCTCGACGTCATTGAGGACGGTAGCGCCAGACGCTGAAAACCCCGAAGCGGCCTCGAAGAATGCGTCTGTAAAACTCGGAAACTCAGGCGAAAGGTAGAACGGGAGGCCGCCTGCAACAGACACCGAAGCCCAAGTGGCTGTTACCAACAAAAGCGCTTCGCGCTGATGAAGTTCGCGAGTGGGACAGGGCAGCAGAAAAATCAAAAGACCGCCGGCCGATGCGCAAATGAACAACGAGATCAGCAACGGCCGAAGCGGTCCGGACGATGTCAACAATCCATACAGAATTGGCGCCGTCAGCGCCACCGCCAGAAACAAGAGGAACTGCCCTAAGACGTAGCCGATTAAGTCGAACCGCAACACAGTGTCGAACCTGCTCGTTCAGGGCGTCCCCCGCCTAGCGGAGACGCGCTGCGAACGGCGGCGACAAGGCAGCCCAGGCGTCCCCGGGACGGTCGGAACCAAAACCAAGGCGTGAACGCGGCCTTTCCTTTTTTTGTCGTCCAGGGCCCCGGAGAGCAAGAACTTGAGTGCAACGACCCGTGGGACTCGCGCATCCTCAGCCTCGAAGACCTCGCCCGTTCCGGCCTCGCCGAGCCTTTCGAGCATCTTGTAATGGCTGACGGTGTGGCCGACCACGACAGGCCAATTGTAGCGTTTCGCGGTTCGCTGGCGAAAACAAACGCTGCCACAAACGATGTGCCGAAGGCCCGCCACAACCCCCGCCAGACAGCTCTAACGCCTTATTTAGAGGCCTCTGAGCAGTTTTGGCGGCGCGTCAGATTAGCGTGAAAAAAAGTTTCAACATCTATCCGTCAGGGTGCTCGAAATGGCGGTTTCGGAGCGATTCCGATGGTTGGCTAGCTTGGGACGAAAACTCGAGACATCGAAATTTTTTGGGTGTTCAGCGCAAAGAAGCGTTAACCCGCATTTCTCACGAGCCAACGGTGAGCTATCCGGTCGCGGTAGGGACATCAAGAGCCGTATCGCGATTATCGCGGTAGGGATGCCGGTCGCCCGGCACCCCCCGCACAGATCCCAGCGTGCACTGCTAATGCACTGGGCTCCTACCTCGGATGATTGGCGTAGAAACGCTCCGGCGGATAAGGATGCAGAACGCGAGGGCGAGGAATCCAGCGGTCCAACAGTCGGTTGAGTCTCTTCCAGGACTTGCGTCCCTTCTGACTGCGACGAAACAACACGCGTCGCCACAGCATGCGCAGCCGGTATTGGAACAACGCCAGCCGATCCGAGTTGCCCGGAACCGCGTGGTATTGGTAAAAGCCCTCGACGACCCGCTTCAGCCAGGCCCCGACCAGCGCCGTCGGCTCGTGCATCCGGCGACGCAGAACTGCCTTCAACTGATGCAGCTTCGCCACCATCCGCCTCTTAACCGTCTTGCGCCAGACGGTAAACGTGCCCGTCTTCCTGCGCTTCCCACAATAATGCGTGAAGCCCAAGAAATCGAAGGTCGCCGGCTTTCCCTCGCCCCGTCTCGTCCGGTTCTGGGCGGCGAACCGCCCAAACTCGATCAACCGCGTCTTGCCCGCATGAAGTTCCAGACCGAACTTGGCGAAACGTTCTTGAAGCTCTCTCCGAAACCGTTCCGCTTCCACCCGGTGCTCAAAGCCCACCACAATGTCGTCGGCGTAACGAACGACGATCACGTCGCCCGTTGCCACTTTCTTGCGCCAGGCTTCCACCCACAAATCGAAAACATAATGAAGATAGATATTCGCTAATAGCGGTGAAATCACCGCCCCTTGCGGAGTCCCTACCTTGGTCTCCAACCATTCGCCCTCCTCGGATATGCCCGCCTTCAGCCATTTCTGGATCAGACGAAGTACCCTCGAATCGGCCACGCGGTGCCGGATGAACTTGTCCAGCCATTCATGCGACACCGTGTCGAAGAACGACCGCACATCACAGTCCAACACCCAGTTCACGCGCTTGGATTCGATCCCCACCGACAGCGCATCGAGCGCCTGATGCGGACCGCGTCCCGGTCGAAACCCGTACGAAAAGCCCTTGAAGTCGACCTCATAGATTTGATTGAGGATCGTCACTACGGCCTGTTGGACGATCTTGTCCTCCAGCGCCGCAATGCCCAACGGACGTTGCCGCCCGTCGGCCTTCTCGATATAGACTCTCCGCGAGGGCTGCGCCCGATACTTACCCCGATGCACCCGGCTGTGCAGATCGACCAGTCGATCCTCAAGCCCGGTCTCGTACTCCCGCCACGTCACGCCGTCGACTCCAGGCGCGGCTTTTCTCTGTAGCGAGTAAAAGCTTTCCCGTAGTTGATCCACGTTCAGATGGTGGAGCAAAGCGCTGAACCTTTCCTGCCTCCTCTCTTTGGCTGTTCGACGCACACCTCCAAGTCCTTGGGACACTCTTTTCCCGCTCCGTGTCGGGCTCGTGTAGGACCCTTCGCTGTTCTCCTTGGTCTGCACCCTTCCCTCCCCGGCCTCCGCCAAGAGTTGCCTCTCTTTGTTCGGTCGGTTCACAGGTACTACGGCGCAGTCAGACTCCTCTGGAGCGTACATGCCCGCCGTTCGGCTTAGCGCCTTCTCGGACCGGTCTCGATCAGCTCGAGACACTCCAGAGGTCTCCCGGTTCTCGTGCATGTTGTTTCTCGACGTGCTCAGGTTCTCAGACTACGCAGGGCCGGACGTCCACTCGCGAATCACGCGAACGCCCGTGTTGCCTTCCCATCTTTCAAACGTGGTCGGCGCCCTGAGACAAGAATTTTCGAAGCTCAATAGCCCGGCCCGCCGGCACCCCTGTTTACGCTTCGACCGTCGCCTCGCGACGCCGTCCGCAAAACTCGGGGCCAAGGTGGCTCGCTAACTCCTTCCTTGTAGGACTCTTTCATTCCCAACAACATGCCGGTTTATCCCGGCGCTCTTGAAATTTCTTTTGCCTTTGAAATCAACAACCTAGCGATTCGGTCGGCCGGAAACCGGACACACGGGCCTTACACTATACCTGCAGGGTGCGGAAAGCCCTGCAAGGAGGCTCGAAATTTCACAGAAACCCTGCCAAATCCGGCCAATGGGCGGCATTCATGATAATGACTGGGGGTCGGCTTGCATGAGCATGCGAGGAGTTCCTCGTTCTGCATTGTGGTGTTTGACGGAATACAAATAGTGAGTATGTCGGATCGCTCCCACCAACTATTTTTAGAGAAAACCGGACAAATCCGGACATTTCCGGACATTTCGACGCTTGAGCTGCGTCCGTTCGGGCCTCTCGCGCAAGGTTCCCCGGGCGGGACTGTCCCATCCCAGCGAAAACCAAAATTTTCGCTAGCCACATTGCTCACCACCTGGCGAGCGAAAGTGCGTGGGAGGTGCGTCATTACGAGGCGCGCGACGATCGGCGCGCGGAGGCATACTTGACAGTCCGTCGAGCACTCGCGATCGAGCGCAACGAAGTAGTGGCGCACCGACCGCCTGCTTGCACCGTCAGGTGCTGAGAATGCGGGTTAAGACGTTGGATTTATTGGATTTAAAATTATCCTAAAACCCCGGTACCGTAAGATTCGAGTCGATACAATACCCCCATATGCTGTCTGTCTTTTCGTCACCGTCGAGGTATACCCAGGGCCGCAACGCAACCGCGTCGCTGGGGCGAGAAATGCTCTCGATCGGACTTCGTGGTCCGGCCTTACTGTTGGCTGGCGGTACCGCCGCGCGCTTGCTTGCGGGGACTTGGCAAAAGACCTTCTACGAAGCGCATATCGAGTTCACTGAGCATCTTTTCGGTGGCGAATGCAGTTTGGCCGAGATCGAGCGCGTGAAGCAGTCCGCGATGAAGGCCAAGGCCAATGTCATCGTCGGAAGCGGCGGCGGTAAGGTGCTTGATGCGGCGCGGGCCGTGGCGGCGGACCTCGATTTGCCCGTGGTCAATTGCCCGACCGTGGCTTCAAGCGATGCGCCGTGCTCCGCGCTTTCGGTGATTTATTCAGACGAGGGCGTTTTCGAGGAGTACCGATTTTACGCCAAGAATCCGGAGCTGGTGCTGGTAGACACGCAAGTCATAGCGCACGGTCCGGCGCGACTGCTCGTCGCCGGCATGGGCGATGCGCTTGCAACCTTGTTCGAGGCTCAGACTTGCGTCGCGGGTCACATCAAAAACATGCGGGGCGGAGCGTCAACACAGAGCGCGCTTGCGCTGGCCGAGCTTTGCTACAAGACGTTACTTGCGGATGGAGACGCCGCCCGTCGTGCTGTCGAGAACCACGTCGTGACGCCGGCCCTCGAGCGTCTGGTGGAAGCAAACACGTTGCTCTCTGGCCTAGGATTTGAGTCGTCAGGATTGGCGGCGGCGCACGCCATCCACAACGGACTCACGGTGGTGCCCGGGACTCACGACTACTTTCACGGCGAAAAGGTAGCGTTTGGCACACTAGTGCAATTGGTTCTCGAAGGCCGGCCGCGCTCGATCGTCGAGGAAGTGCTGACGTTTTCTAGCGAGGTTGGTTTGGCCGTCTGCCTCGCTGATATCGGCCTCAACGAGGTTCCCCGAGAAACGCTCGACGCGATTGCGAGACGGTCCACGGCGGAGGGTGAAACGATCCACAATGAGCCTTTCAACGTAACGCCGGAAATGGTGGTCGATGCGATCGTTGCGGCGGATGCGATCGGCCGGGACTGGAAGCTTTCGCGTGCGAGCCGAGGGGTCGGATAAAGTTGTCGAGGCCGGCTAAAGCACCTTTGCGATACGCTCGCTGGTACTGACGATGTGGGTCACGCGTACGCCGTAGTTGCCGTCGACGACCACAACTTCGCCTCTGGCTATCACTGAATTATTGATCAGCAAATCTACTGGATCGGAGGCGCCGCGATTGAGTTCGACGATCGCTCCGGGACCGAGCTGCAGCACAGCTTCGAGCGGCATCACCGTGCTTCCGAAGCTGACGGCTAGATCTAAGTCAACGTCCATCAAAAGGGCGAGGTTTTCTGGAAGTTCGCTAGCGTCGCTCGAACCTAGTTTAGTCTTCGCTAGCTCTCGACTGACGCCATTTGTTGTAGACGCGGACTTCTTCGTTGCGTTGAGCAATTTTACGAACGCGGCGTTTGGGACGAGTGCTATGGCCTGCGGGACGCCCTCGATGTCCAGCCGATATTCGACAGCGTCGATCACATTGTCAGGGGGCTCGGAGCTAGTGGCGGGTTGAAATTCAATAGCTCGACCAAGTTTGGAACCGACGGCCCCGGCCATGCCGAGTGCGGACTGCGATACGACATCGGTATACGTTTTGAGCGACGCGGCGCTGTCGGCATCGAGCCCAAGATATCTAGTGAGTGCGACGGTGGTTTCGCCGACGCAGCCGATGCGCACGGCAGCACCTTCGGCTCCCTCGCAGGCGACGTCTAGCCAGATCGGTTCTGTCCATTGGCTCCAGAGCTCCGCGCTAGCCTTGACGGGCGTGAGCGCGAACGGCGCCTGGTCGGGGCTCGTGTTGCGCGAACGTACGACGGTCTCCAACGACTTCGCAAAAGCGGCCGTGAGCCAGTGTTCAACCGGGCTGCTACTCCAAGAGTCCGCCATTGGCTCAGTCGGTCGCCACCTGCGGTGGGTCCGGCCTTACTTCGCCGTGGATCATGACGCCGCGGACGCTGCCGGACAGAACGACCTCGCCCTCGAACTTACTGATTCCATCTACAAGAATGCTGACGGGCCGGCGGACGGGAATGTCGAGCGACACGACGTCGCCGCGTTCCATCGCAAGCAGCGACCGAACGGTCATTCGTGCACCCGTCACCCGAGGGTCAAGGGTTAGAGGGATCTGCCTTGAGATGCTCTCCATCGGGCGAGCCTCACCGAGAGCAGAGCTGCGGCTCCCGATCGACCATTGCTGTTCAAAGCGTTGGCCCATCATTTTGACCAAGATTGAGGGGATGCCGAAGTTCATCATGCCCCGATTTTCACCGACCGTGATCTCGAAGCCAATCGCCACAACGGCCTCGTTGGGCGAAAGAATCTGCACCATGTGCGGTTGGGTGTCCGTGCTGGCCACTTTGAAGTCGACGTTGGCCACGGAGGACCAGGCTTCTTTTAGGTCGTGAAGAATCAGCCGCAGCACGCCTTCGATAACGCTTTGCTCGATCTCGGTCATCTCGCGAGATTCCATCGAGGATTCGCCCGTGCCGCCCAGCAAGATGTCGAGGATCGGGAACACCAGCGACGGATTGAGTTCCAGCACCGCGCTGCCCTCCACCGGCGACATCGCTACGCTCGATATCGCGGTGGGCGAGGGAAGGTACTGAACAAACTCGCTGAACGAAAGTTGCTCCACCGAAACCAGGCTCGCGGTAACATACGCGCGCAGATAGGCACCGAGCGTCGAGGCCAGATTGCGAGCCAAGAAGTCGTGCATGAGGTGGATCGAGCGCATTTGCTCCTTGGGAATGCGGTCGGGTCGGCGGAAATCGTAGCTGACGGCAGTCGACTGTAGAAGCGACTCGAGATTGCCGGCGCTTTCGAGTAATAGCCGATCGATTTCCTCTTGTGAGAGTTTGGTATCCACCACTTCGATGACGCCCTATTTTGGTCAGCACTACTTCGGCCACTTGGTGCGTATGCCCGAGCGCATGCGCAAGATCGCCTGTGATTTCAACTGCGAAACCCGTGTTTCGTGGAGGTTCACGATTGTCGCGATCTGCCTAAGCGTGAATTCCTTGCGGTAGTACAGCGTGATAATCGTGCGCTCGACTTCGGGCAGATTTTCGATCATTGAGGCGATCAGACGGCGCAATTCCGCGCGCTCGAACAAATGCGACGGCCATTCGTCTTCATCCTGTGAGACGAAGCGCAAGACGTCGCTTCCATCGCTATCGCCAGTAGGACCCTGCTCCATCGGTGCGATGTTGATCCCGCGGATTTCGACCAGCCAGCGGCGGTATTCCTTGAGAGAAACTTGCAGTTCGAGCGCAACCTCTTCCTCAGTCGGTGAACGGTGAAGCTTCTTCTCTCCCGTTGAGATTGCCGCCTCGATCATCTTCGATTTCTTTCGCTTGTTGCGGGGCGCCCAATCGAGCGAGCGGAGGCTGTCGAGAATTGCTCCTCGGATCTTGTGCTCGGCGTATGTTTTCAACTTGACTTTGTGATCGGCATCGAAATGGTCGACGGCGCTGATCAGACCTAGAACTCCGGCGCTAATGAGGTCGTCGAGCGCCACACTGTCGGGCAGTTTGTCGCGTATGCGTGAGGCGATTAGTTTGACCTGCGGAAGATGCTCGACGATCAGACGTTCGCGCTCCGGATCGTTTCGTTTGCTGCCGGCTGGTTGTGATGCTTTGGCGTACATCTTTGGCGTGTCACTCTTCTTGGATCGGCGAACCACTGCGCCGAGAGGGCGGGCGGGGCGGCGGTACTCGCTTTGAATCGATTGATTGGTTCTGGAAAACCGCTTGCTGACGCGAGCGGCTTAGGTCTTCACCGTCTTCACTGGTTCTACTCGCTGTCGCTGGATCAACGGCGCTGATGATGCGACACAGATCATCAACTCCGGCCTTTAGTTTTTGCCACTCTTGGTCTTTGTATAGCTCTTCGGCGGTGTCCGTCACTTCGGGGGCAAGGACCGCCAAGTCTCTAGGAATGAAGCGCTTCCAATGTGGAATGGCTGCCGGTCCAGTTTCGATTTCGGTCGGGCTCTCAACCGTACCGAAGGTTACCTCGTAGCTCGAATCGCCACCGCCAGGGGCTTGTTTTGACCCCAGTAGGACGGCTTGATCGCCGAGTTCAATCTTGGCGATCCGAACCGCGGCTTGTACCGAGTCGCTGAAGTAAGTTTTTAGCCGCATTTGACAATTTCCTTTCTGCTAGCCGGTGACACCGAGGGAAACGACTTCGACCTGGGGAGGGATCTCCGCATGCGAGAGCACGGCTAATAGCGGCAGCTCGGCCTCGACGATCTGTCGTACCGCGAAGCGTGCTCCCGCCGAGCAAAGCAATACTGTCGGGCCTTGTAGGCTGCCGACTACCGTTTGAATCTTCTGAAAGGCGTCTTGAATCTGCTGCGGGGACAGGGTCAGCCTCGACGACTGGTCGTTGTGTTCGACCGCTGCCTGAATGACCTGTTCAACGGCGCCACTGAGTAAGTAGGCCGGTAGTTGCTGGCGATCGTTGAGATAGGGCCGTACGAGTACCCTGGCTATGGATTGCCGCACAAACTCTGTTAGCAGCGTGATGTTTTTCGTGACGCCCGCGCCCTCGGCGACGGCCTCTAATATGGTTGTGGCGTCACGTATAGGAACGCGCTCCTTCAGCAGGTTCTGGAGTAGCCGATGGACCAACGTCAACGACGCCAACTTTGGAACTAAGTCTTCCACCAACTTCGGACTCTCCTCCTTCACGCGGTCGACATATGACGCGGCGTCCTGATGGCTGAACAGTTCATGGCAATAGCGGCGCGTCACCTCGGTGAGATGCGTAGCGACTACGTTGGCCGGATCGACGACTGTGTAACCCATCAGACGGGCCTTATCTACTTGATCGGCTGGAATCCAAATGGCGTCCAGACCGAAGGCAGGTTCTCGGCAGGGCGTGCCATCGAGTTTGCCCTGCGCTTTACCCGGGTTAATGGCGAGTTCGGAGTTCGGCTGCAACTCAAAGCGATCGATTTCAGCGCCTTTTAGCAACACGACGTACTCGCGGGATTTGAGGGCTAGATTGTCTGTCACTCTGACCGGAGGCAAAACGAAGCCTAGATCGGACGCCAGTTGGCGACGGACCCCAGCGATTCTTTTCAGCAGCGATCCGCCTTGTGCCGCGTCGACCATTTTTACCAGCCCCAGGCCCACTTCGATGCTCAGCGGCTCGACCCGCAGTAGCGAGGAGACGCCTTCTTCCTCAGGCTCCTGCGGTGCCGGCAGCTGCTGTATTTCGGACTGCGCGAGATTTCGACGGGCGTTCCAACCAAGTCCGCCGACCGTGCCACCCAGCAGCAGGAACGGGACTGTCGGCAGGCCTGGAACGATTGCCATGGCGCCCATGACGCCGGCCGCAATTAGCAGCGGCTCGGGCTTGAATAATATTTGCTTCCCAAAATCAACCCCGAGACTGCCGTCGCCCGCGGCTCGCGTGGTAATGATGCCGCCGGATACGGAAATGAGTAGAGCGGGGAGCACCGAGACTAGGCCGTCACCTACGGTCAAGACGGTGTACATCTCTAGAGCTTCAGAGATCGGTAGGTCATGCACCAGCGCTCCAATGAGGAACCCGGCCAAGATGTTGACAACGGTGATGATGATGCTGGCGATCGCGTCGCGTTGGGTGAAGCGGACCGCACCGTCCATCGCGCCGTAGAATTCGGCTTCGCTGGAGACTTCGTGACGGCGGCGCCGCGCCTCCACTTCATCGATGAGTCCGGAGTTGAGATCGGAATCGATGCTCATCTGCTTGCCAGGAAGCGCATCTAACGTAAATCGCGCAGTGACTTCGGAGATGCGGACGGCGCCGTGGTTGATGACGACGTACTGAATCGAGATCAACAGGATGAAGATGACGATTCCGATGATGAAGTTGCCGCCCACAACGAAGTTGCCGAAAGCCTCAATGACGCGGCCGGCGGCGTTCGTTCCATCGTGGCCGTGCAGCAGAATCAGGCGCGTACTCGAAATGTTGAGGGCTAGCCGAAGCAGCGTAAGCAATAAGAGCAGGGATGGGTAGACACTAAGCTCGACCGGCCGATGGATATACATCGTTGTGACGAGAGTGACTACGGAGAGCGTGATGTTGATGGAAATCAGCAGGTCAAGCAGGAACGACGGGACCGGCAAGATCATCATCAGGACGACCGCCATGATGGCGATCGGCACGGCTGCGTTCAGGCGGTTGGTGGCGGCTACGCTGAGAGATTGCGGCACTTGCGGCGGCGCGGAAACGTTCCGTACCAGTCGTTAATCGACCGGCGGGTGAACGGACTTGAGCGCGTGCCACGGGGGACAAACCCAAATCCGTCCGTAAGAAAGTTATGTACGCCAGTTCCGGCCAAATCCGGCATGAGTTGCGTGTGATCCGCGAGATATGCCGAGTTCGGACGTGACGGCCGATTCCGCAACGAACGGGTTTCGGCTAACTGGCTACAATAGCCTTCGTGCCGGAACGCCGCGTCGCCATCTATCCGGGCTCGTTCGACCCGATCACAAATGGCCATCTTGATTTGATCGAACGCGCATCGAAGCAGTTTGACGAGTTGATCGTCGCGGCGTTGCAGCATGACTCGAAACGCGCGACGTTCGCGCTTGCAGAGCGACTGGAGTTCGTTAGAGACGCTGTTTCAGGTTTCGCAAACGTTACGGTCGACAGCTTCGACGGCCTGCTTGTGGATTTCGCCCGCGACAAAGGCGCAAAGCTCATCTTGCGCGGCATTCGTGCCGTGTCTGACTACGAGTATGAATTGCAGATGGCGTTAATGAATCGAAAACTTGAGCCTTCGCTTGAGACCATATTCATGCTGCCGTCGGTGAAGTACAGCTACCTCAGTTCCCATCTTGTCAAAGAAGTTGCCAGTCATGGCGGCGACATCGACAGCCTAGTGCCGCCTCGCGTCGCCGAGCGTTTGCGAGCCATCGAGCGATAGCTGCCGGAAGTTTGTAATCTGGGGTGATGGAGTTTACTAATCGGATCTCGCGTATCAGCGAGTCTGCAACGATGGCGGTGTCCGCCGAGGCCGGCCGCCTCAAGCGCGAAGGGGTTGACGTCGTCGCGTTTGGCGCCGGCGAGCCCGACTTTCCAACCCCCGAAAATATCAAGCAGGCGGCGATTCGGGCCCTCGACGAGAATTTTACTCGCTACACCCCGGCGGGAGGCATTCCCGAACTCAAACAGGCGATCACCGCCTGGCACGCGCGCGATTTCGCAACGGCCTACGAGCCGAACGAATGCATTGCTACCGTGGGCGGCAAGCACGCCATATTCAACTGCATGGCGGCTTTAATCGACGAGGGCGACGACGTTGTGCTGCCGTCCCCGTACTGGGTGACGTTTTACGACGTGATCAAGTACCACGGTGGTACGCCGGTACAGGTTGAGACGCAAGAATCTAACGGTTTTTCGCTCACAGCGGCCGACATCGAAAGCGCGATCACTGACAAGACAAAGATGGTGATCGTCAATTCGCCGAGCAACCCGTCGGGAGCAGTGGTCGAACGCGCCGAGTTCGAGAAAATTTACGAAGTCACGTCGAGCCGCGGAATTTTGCTCATGAGTGACGAGTGCTACTGCCACTTTGTCTACAACTCCGCGCCATTTTCGGTTGCCTCGCTCCCCGGGGCTAAGCCTAACGTGATTGTGATTGGGTCGCTTTCCAAAACGTTTGCGATGACGGGCTGGCGATTGGGCTACGTACTCGCCCCGCGTGAACTCATCCAAAACATAAACAAGCTGCAAAGCCACTCGACATCAAATCCGACGTCGATCGCACAAAAGGCGGCAATCGAGGCGCTGACTGGTCCGCAGGGGTCGATCGCTGAGATGCTTGGAAAATATCGCGAACGCCGCGAGTACGTTATCGCCGCGTTGCGCGCAATTCCAGGTGTTACTTGCGCCGAGCCGGGTGGGGCCTTTTACGCCTACCCCAACATCAGTTGCACATTCGGCAAAGGCGGCATCGAATCGCCAATGGATTTTGCGAAGAAACTCTTGGCCGATGCCTACGTCGCGGTTGTTCCCGCCGAGGCGTTTGGCACGCGTGAGCAGGTCCGCATTTCGTACGCCGCTTCAATGGAAGATTTGAAGCGCGGTATCGCTCGGATCGACAAATTCATTCAAGAGCTTTCGTGACACCGCTCGAACCGCTCAAGTTCAATCCGCGGTTCAAGGAGAAGATCTGGGGTTCGACGAATCTTGCCCCCATATTTGGTGACATTGATCGGCCGATTGGCGAAGCCTGGTACACGTACGAGCAAAATACGGTGATCGGGGGCTCGTTTGACGGTCGCTCGATCGGTAGTCTGTTAGCGGAGTATGGGCCGCGGTTGATGGGTAGCGGCTACCAGGCGTCGAAATTGCGGAGGCGGTCGGCCGATCCCTCGGCCGCTGCGGACGGTGCCGGCAAAAACCCCTACTTTCCGATACTGACCAAGCTGTTATTTCCGTCTCAAAAACTTTCGGTTCAAGTGCACCCCAATGACGCGTATGCGATCGAGCACGAAGACGGTCCGGGGAAAACGGAGATGTGGTACGTGCTTGCCGCCAAGCCTGACGCGTGCATCGCGCTAGGCCTGACCGAAGATTTATCGCCGTCGGATCTAGCGGCTTCGGCCCGCTCCAAGGAGATCGAGAAATATTTACGCTGGGTGCCGGTTTGCGCCGGGCAGACGGTCTTTGTTCCGCCGGGCACGATCCATACGCTTGGCGAGGGTGTTGTGATCTGCGAGATCCAGCAGAACTCCGACCTCACGTATCGCTTTTACGATTTCGGCCGCGTTGGCGATGACGGCCGGCCGCGTCCGCTACACATCGATCAAGCCGCGAAGGTCACCGACGTTCGCTCGAGGCCTTCGCCCACCAGCGCGGAACTGCTGAGTGACGGCGAGTGCCGTATTGAGCGCCTGGCGCAGTGTGACTACTTCAGCGGCGAGCGGCTCACTTGGCGCGGCGGCTTCGCCTACCGCGCTGATCCGCAACGAGCGCACATTCTAATCATGATCGAGGGCTCGGGGTCGGTTAACGAGACACCGTTCGAGCGAGGCGACGCGTTCTTGATCCCGGCCGAGGCGGAATCGTTTGTAGTCGAAGGTGGCGCTGGCCGTGCAATTCGAGCATTTGTCCCATAACGCGGACGAACTAAGCTGACACAGCATGCCTACGCGCTACCGAGTCTTGGGGTTCATGTTCGTGCTGATGATGGTCACCTATATTGACCGCGTCTGCTTCAGCACGACCGCCGGGCTGATGTCCGACGAGCTGGGCCTGACTAACGAACAGCTCGGCCGCGCCGGCTCGTTTTTTATCCTCGGCTACATTCTTTTCGAGATTCCCGGTGGCTTCTTGGCTGATCGATTTGGGGCCCGCTCTCTTCTTACGCGGATCGTGATCTGGTGGTCGGCCTTCACCGCCCTGACTGGTGTGGCCTGGAACTTAACTAGCTTGATCGCAATTCGGTTTCTGTTTGGTTGCGGCGAAGCGGGTGCGTTTCCGGGCTGTACTTCGGCGATTTCGTACTGGTTTCCGACGCGCGAACGCGCCCGAGCGCAGGCCGTCATCATGTTCGGCAGCCGTTTAGGATTTGCGATGACTTCGTGGATCGTCATTGCCTTGATGTCTCGCTACGGTTGGCGCGCGACGTATTGGATTTTCGCGGTCCTCGGGATTATTTGGGCGCTGGGCTGGCGAAGCTGGTTCCACAACGATCCGGCGGAGCATCCGAGCGTCAGCGGCGATGAACTCTCGCTGATCCAAAGCGGACGCCACATCGAAACTCATCGTAGAGCTACGCCATGGATGGCGCTCATCACCAATCGGAACATTTGGGCGTTGTCGGCGATGTACTCCGGGTACACCTGGGGACTGTACTTCTACATTCAATGGCTGCCGACTTACCTGCAGAATGAACGCGGGGTGGAGCTAGTCGATGTGGGTCCGGTAGCGGCTGCGGTGTTATTGTGCGGAGCCGTAGCTAACTTGATGGGCGGCTGGCTGAGCGACCGCTTGACGCCGAAGTTTGGACTCAAGATCGCGCGGCGGCTGCCGGCAATGGTTGGGCTGATCATTGCGGCCGCGTTCGTGGCGCTAGCCGCCGTATTGAAAAACGACACGCTGGCGCTGATTTGTTTGGCGATCAGTTTTGGGGCGGCGGAACTGATCTTGGCAATAACTTGGGCGACCTGTCTCGATATCGGCGGATCGAACGCCGGCGTCGTCTCGGGCGCGATGAATTCGCTGGGCCAAGTCGGCGGAGCGCTCGCGCCGTGGCTGATCGGGCTGATGGTCGACCGTACAGGTTCTTGGCAATTGCCGTTGCTGATATCGGCGGGGTACTACGTTGTCAGCGCGTTGATGTGGTTATTTGTCGAGCCGGATCGCGTGATTCGGATCCCAAGTGATATGCGGGTCGCGGTCGAGTAATTCATCTTTCGAATCCGGGGCTGGGTAATGCGGCGCTGGGCGGCTCTCGCAGGCTAGGGCATATTCAGGAATGGCACAGACTGCGTGCCCCAGCACCAAGCCCGTGAAAATCGGAGGCGCGACTGTGAAGGAGTGCGGTGGCGAAGCAGCTTTCTGGAATAGGCTGAGTTGGGACCTGCTGATCATTCCTCAACGGGACGCGACTCAACTTTCCCAGTTCACCCTTCGCCACCGCACTCCGTCGAAAACGCAGGTTATTTTGGGGCGGTTGGGACAACCCGCTTCCTGGGGGGCTGTGAAAAAACGGGCGTAGCAGATTGGTATGCCCCTACAAATAACTTGCGTGTTATCAGCGCTGTAGGGGTGCGACATGTCGCACCCTCGGACGACCGCAGAGCTATTCGAGGGTTTTTCACAGCCCCTGGCGGTCCCGGCTCCGAAGTGGCTATCAGCTGCGTTTTCATCACTTTAGGTGGGCCGTCAGGCCCATGACCACTCCTTCACAGTCGCGCCTGCGATTTCGGACAGCGGAATCTAGTCTCAAGAAATTGCCGGCATCACCGCTTTTCATTCAAGAGCGGTCTACGCCGTTACTGAAAATGCGCTAGGCCGCCGGCAGCATCCGCCTTGCTATCATCCACTCCAATGATGAGATGGATTTTATACCTAGCGTTCGCGCTCTCTCTCGCTGCGCAAGAGCCGCCCGAGAGTATCGACTGGCATACAAACGTCGAGTATTCAGCCGTAGGCGAGCCGGTTCAGCTCGACATAGCTGTCCCGAAATCCGGGCAAGGCCCTTTCCCCGCTGTGCTCTGCATCCACGGCGGCGGCTTTCGCGCGGGTAGCCGCGATCGATATCACGAACTCGTCTGGAAACTTGCGCAGCGAGGCTACGTGGCGGCAACGGCATCTTATCGCCTAAGCCCGAAGTACCAGTTCCCGGCCCATGTCCACGACGTCAAGGCCGCCGTACGCTTTCTGCGGGGGCATGCCAAAAAATATAAACTCGACCCCAATCGCATTGGCGCAACTGGAGGCTCGGCGGGCGGCACTCTAGTCTTGATGCTGGGCACAACCTCCGATGTTGATGAGTTCGAGGGCAGCGGACCAAACCTCGATCAGTCAAGTGCCGTTCAGACCGTCGTCAACTACTATGGAGCCACCGATTTCACTGAGTCATACGGCAAGAGCGTTGACGCTCATGAGGTCTTGCCACTCTATCTCGGTGGAAACGTCGAGCAGGCTCGCGAAAACCACATCCGCTCGTCGCCGATGTATTGGGTCACCCCCAACGCCGCTTCGACCCTCACGATTCACGGCACCGCCGATCGTTATGTCGCTTATGAGCAGGGGGTTTGGATTCATGATGCCCTCAAGAAAAACGGCGTCGAGTCGGAACTGCTAACACTCAAGGGGGCCGACCACGGCTTCCGTAAGGCCGAATACGCCAAACAGGCTGAAGAAGCACTTTTCGCTTGGTTCGACAGCCATCTCAAGTAAGGAGGCCGCCATGAGACTCGGACTCGTCACCTACAACATCGCCAATAAGTGGGACATCGAAACCATCATCGAAAAGCTCGAGGCCGCAAGCTTCGAGGCTGTCGAGCTTCGAAGTACCCATATGCACGGCGTTGAACCCGGGATCTCGACCCAGCAGATCGAGCGCGTCCGCGATCGTTTCGCAAGAAGCAAGGTGCGCCTGCTCAGCCTCGGCTCGGCTTGCGAGTTTCAGTCACCGGATGAGGCCGTGAGGAGAGCGAATGTCGAGGAGACCGAGCAGTTCGTCAAGCTCGCTCACGATCTCGGTTGCTGGGGAGTCAAAGTGCGGCCAAACGGTCTGCCCGAGGGCGTTCCGGAAGACGTTACGATCCGCCGAATTGGCGACTCGCTCCGCGAATGCGGCGAGATCGGCGAGCGCTACGGCGTTGAGATCTGGGTAGAAGTGCATGGGCGCGATACCTCTGAGCCGCGCCGGATGAAGGCAATCATCGATGCCTGCGGTCACAAGAATGTCGGCGTCTGTTGGAACTGCAACCCGACCGATATCAAGAACGGCTCAGTCCGGGAGAGCTTTGAACTATTGAAAGAACATATTCTTAGCGTGCACATCCACGATCTGCCCGACTACCCATATCGGGAACTATTCCACCTACTCAAGGGCATTCGATACGAACGCTATACTCTGGTCGAATCCCCGGGGAGTTGCGAGCCCGATCGCTATCTGAAGTTCTATCAAGCGCTCTGGAGCGAGTTGGTCCGCTCGGCCTAGATGAGCTCTCGCCCACATTTCTCACCACATGGCGAGCGAAAGTGCGTGAGAGGTGCTTCAGTACGAGGCGCGCGAAGGCGTACTCTTGCAGTCCGTCTAGCACTCGCGACCGAGCGCAACGAAGTAGTGGCGCACCTATCGCGTGCTTTCGCTGTCAGGTGGTGAGAAATGCGGGCTAGCCCGCCTACAACCTCAACGGAAACAATAAGTTGGCACAATCTCAGGGGTCGTCGCGCGGCCACTTGATAGCTGCAAATCGGCGAAAAATCTGCTATAATGGGACAATTGCATCCCTCAGGCTCATAGCGAGGCCACCGGCCAGTCGGCTGAATTCTTGCTAGCAAATCGTCTCCAAACCTTTCCCCCAGGTCGTCAGCCGCGAATCAGGCTGCCCTGGATCGGTCACTTGGAATTTGTTCCATAAGTATCGGATTTTAAGAGACATACAGGCTGCGGCAAGAGGACCCATTCACCATGGCTACAAAAAAAGTCACGCAGAAAGCTGCAAAAAAGACCGCTAGCGCGCCAGCCAAGAGTACAGCCAAGGCCAAGGCGCCGCAGAGCAGCCTAAAAAAGGGCCGGCTGCCCGGACCGATGATTGAACGAGCGGCCAAGAAATCAGCCAGAAGGACCATCGCCGAGCCAGTCGAGCCGAGACGGGCTCCCAAGCCGATCAAGGTCGGGCGCAGGCCGCTCGATGGCATCAGAGTGCTTGATCTGAGCCGGCTACTCCCCGGACCTTACGCCAGCGCGATCTTGGCCAACTTTGGCGCCGAGGTCATCAAGATCGAGCGTCCCCGCGAAGGCGACTACGCTCGCGAGAGCCATCCGCAAATTAACGGGGTGGGTGCGGTATTCGAAACCATCAACCGCGGCAAGAAGAGCGTGGCCATCAACCTGAAGCACGCGAAAGGCAAGGAAGCGTTCTTGGCGCTCGCAAGAAAAACGGACATCGTCATCGACGGCTTTCGTCCCGGCGTGATGGACGGCTTGGGCCTCGGGTATAAGAAACTTCATCGCCTCAACCCAAAGCTGATCTACGCCGCGCTGACCGGTTATGGGCAAGAGGGGCCGTATTCACAGCTTGCAGGCCACGATCTGAACTACATTTCGCTTGGCGGAATGCTCGACCTGATCGGTTCAACCGAAGGAATGCCTTCGTTGCCGGGCGCCCAAATCGCTGACGTCGCGGCAGGCTCGCTGCCCACGGTTATTGGCATCCTGCTAGCGCTGCATTCACGAAAATCCACGGGCAAGGGCCAGATGATCGATATCGCCATGCTCGACGGGGTTTTGGGGTTGCTGCCGGGTCAAGTGGCTAACTACACGACCACAAAGCGTAAACCGAAACGTGGCAATGAGCGTCTTTTTGGCCAATACGCTTGCTACAACATTTATCCCGCGCGCAACGGCCGTTACCTGGCTGTCGGTGCGCTTGAGCCCAAGTTTTGGAAAGCTCTCTGCACGGCCGTGGGGCGCGACGATCTAGTCGATGACCAGTACGCCGACGGTGACCGCCAGCAGGTACTGATGGCCGAGCTCACGCGAGTATTCCAGAAAAAGGAAGTCGCCGAATGGATGGAGATTTTCGAGGGTCAGGACGTTTGCGTCACCGAAGTGCGCGACATCTCTCACGCCGTGCAAGACGAGCAAATTCGCCAGCGGCACATGATTATTCCCACGAAGACAAAAGACGGCGGCGTCTATGAGCAGCTTGGAGTGTTTCCGAAACTGAGCGACACGCCGGGCGTAGTCTCAGGCGATGCTCCGTCACGAGGCGAGCACACCAAAGAGGTGTTGCGCTCCGTCGGCTATACAGTCAAGAGCGTTGACAATTTGATGAAGCGCAAGATTGCCGAAGGGGCTGATTCCGAATAATCGAATCGCCACTTTCTGCCGTAATGTTTGCTAAATCGGGTTCATGAAATGCTCCGGGCCTAAGGCCCGAGTAAGCGTTACCTACGGCGAACTTCTCGAAAAAATTGGGTTCAGGACATAGGGCTCCTACGGAGCCGAATGTGTCAGCCGACTTTTGCCCTGCGCTAGACTGTAGGCACCCCTGAAGAAACACGCGGGGTAAAGCGCAATCGTCTGTGGCAAATACAACGAAAACCCCAACCGACCCCTTACTGTCAAGGGCGGAGTAAATTTGGACCACTTCGGCGGAGCAAAAGTAGACCAGTTGGTGAAGGGGTAGCGGTTTTCGTGGGACGGCTGGAACGGAGCCTGCGGTCGCCCTTTAGGGCGGCCCAGGCGTAGTGGAGGCCGTCCCACGAAAACCGGGCGAGTGGCCGGTGGGTCAGCCCAAAGAGTGAGCCCGCTTCTTCTTGCTCTGGATCAGACGGAAGCTTTCGCCGTTCAGCTCTAGAATATGAACGTGGTGCGTGAGGCGATCGAGCAGGGCGCCGGTCAGCCGCTCGGAGCCGAAGACCTCCGTCCATTCGTTAAACGGCAGATTCGAGGTGACCAGCGTCGAGCCCTGTTCGTAGCGCTGGGAAAACACTTCGAACAATAACTCCGCTCCGGTCTTCGATAGCGGCACGTAGCCCAGTTCATCGACGATCAGCAGATCCTGCTTGGCCAACTGCTTTTGACATCGCAGCAAGCGCCGTTCATCTCGGGCTTCGAGCAGCTCATTGACCAGTGCCGCCGCTGTTGTGAAGCGTGTTCGATAGCCGCGCTGACAAGCCGCCAGTCCCAACGCCAAGCCGATGTGCGTTTTGCCCGTGCCGGAATTACCCAGTGCCGGCACGTTTTCGCGGCGGTCGATAAACTCACAGCGCGCCAGTTCCAGCACCAGCTTCTTGTTCAACGCCGGCAAGGACGGGAAGTCGAAAGTGTCCAGACTCTTGGTCACGGGAAACTTCGCGGCCTTGCTGCGGCGCTCGGTGGCCCGCTGTTCACGGTCGAGCAGTTCCAGCTCGCAGAGTTGTTGCAGGAAGCTCCTCGAATCCAAGCTCTCGGCGGCGCATTGCCGCGCCAGTTTGTCGTACTCGCGCAGGAAGGTTGGCAGCCGCAACGCTTTCAAATGCGCTTCGAGCAGAAGTTTCGACCTCGCCATTACCCCCCTCCTTGTGCCGGCAGTGCCAAATAGTCCGCAGCGGAGGTTTGCTCCACCTGGGCTGCCGGCAGCTGCGGATACTTCGTCAAGTCCAAGCGCGGCGGCCGTTGCTCGATGCGGCACAGCACTAAGTGCCTGACTGCATCCAAGCCAATCGCTCCCAACTCGCAGGCTTGGCGCAGCGCCGCGGCAACGTGCTCGAATCGGAAGTCCTCCAGTCATCGCAATACCTGCACGTACTCGCGCTTGCCTGGCTTTCCCAACCGTGCCTCGAGCAAACGTCTCAAGCACGGGAACTGTTCGGGCAGCTCCCAGCCCGCCAACGGGGCCGCTTGATCGAGCGCGTTGGTCTTGCGTTCCAGCAGTGCTAGGTAATGCAGCGGATCGAAGATCAACTCTTCGCGTTCGTAACTGCGCCGGTGGCGCGCGATCTCTTCGCTGCCACAACAGATCACGATTTCATCGACGTAGCCTTTCAGCAACACCTGGCGATGTCCGTAGCGTGTGGGCACCGCGTAGTCGTTGGCGCGATAGCGCACCAATGACAGCGACGGCACCCGCGTGGTGCGTTTGTCGCAGGCGTCATAGGGCGTGGGCGGCAAGGGCAACAACGCTTGGCGGTCACGCTTGAAACGTTCCTCAATCGTTTCGGTGTGCCGCCGCAAGCGCCGCTTACGATTGTTGAGGCACTGCGCTTCGAGCTGCTCGTTGAACGCTTCCCAGCTTGGAAACCTTGGCGCCGGCACCATGAAGTTCCGCCGGGCATAACCGACCAGTCCTTCCACCTTTCCCTTGTCGTTGCCTTTGCCCGGACGCCCGAAACGATCGGAGAATAAATAGTGCGACTGCAGTTCACTGAACACCCTGGTCCGCTTGCGCCTGCCGTCGCCCAGAATCCTCGCCAGCGCCAAGGTCGTGTTGTCGTAGAGGATGCTGCGTGGCACGCCGCCGAAGTACCGAAACGCTGCGTTGTGCCCCTCGCAAAACGCTTCCGTCGTCGCGGCCGGGAAAGCTTTTACGAAAGCGTCATCGCTAGGCGGCAGATCGACCACCAAGTAGTGCGCCTTGCGCTGTACGCCGTCAATGACCACCAGAGCTTCACCGCAGTCGGCCTGGGCATCGCCCGCCGGATGCACCAGCGGCACGAACATCTCTTGCCCGCCGAGCTTCTTGTCGCGAACATAGTCCTTGACGATCGTGTAACCGCCGGTGAAATCGTACTCGTCGCGCAAGCGGTCGAAGATGCGTTTTGCGGTGTGGCGTTGTTTCTTCGGACGTTCCTGATCGTCGCTGAGGATCTGATCGACGATTCCGGTGAAGGGATCCAGCTTCGGCCTCTGCGCTGGTTGGCGCCGCCGATAGCCCGGCGGAGTGGCGTAGCGCAACATCTTGCGCACCGTCCCTCGCGCCAGGCCAAACCGTTTGGCGGCCTCGCGCTCACTGAGCCCTTCGACAAAGACACTGCGCCGTACTTGAGCGTATAGCTCCACGCGATACATCCCTCTCGTGTCCCACAAACACCACAGGAATGTTCGCTGGACCACTCGGACGGTCTACTTTTACTCCGCCCAAAAGCAGCTTCGATTCGCCGCTCTATGGTCTAGTTTCGCTCCGCCGTTCTCACCTTACCCGACGTCCAAGGCTTCTTAGCCGAATTGGTGATTCCCGTCGATAAAACGTCTTCCACAAATTCGGAACAAGCGGAAGAACCGAGTAACGAATCCGCCACTGCCGAAGACCTAGTAGTCGACCCAGTTGTAGCGCTTGTCGATCTAGAATCCGACGAAGAAGATGTCGACGCTGATGATGCTGACGCCGCGCCGGAACTGGACCTTACGCCAGGAGAACCCGACAAAAGTACTGACCCAGTTCGCACCTATCTGCGTGAAATGGGCGCGTCGCCTCTGCTTACCCGCGAAGGCGAGGTGGAGATTGCAAAACGCATCGAACGGGGACGGCGCCGGGTTCTTAGAGCGGTCTCGCGCTGTCCGATCACGGTACTTGAACTCAAATCGATTCCGACCCGCCTAGAGAATCGCGACGTATTGATTCGCGAGTTGGTCAGTGTCGAAGAGATGTCGGAGGAGCACACCACCGCGCGGATAAAATTCGTGCTGGACGGGCTGTCGGAAATCGAGCGGCTCGAACGAGCTAGGGACAAGATCGAAGAGAAACTTAGGTTGGCGGCCGGCTCCCGCAAGGGGGCCGCGAACAAAAAGCTCCGATACCAATACGCGCGGATACATGTCAAAATTTCGCAGGTCATACGACGCCTCGATCTAACCAAACTTGAGATCGCGCGAATCGTCGCTGTAATTTCGGACGCCGCAACTTCGCTCAAAACGCTTGAAAGGACCGCCGCTCTGGCGCAGCGTGATCTGGAAAAAGAGGGTGATTCAGGCGAAAACGTTCGTAATCTCAAGACCGTTATTTATGAGACTCAGGCGGGCATCGATGAGCTTGAATCTTCACTAGACGCACGCTCCTCCGAACTCCGGCAGACGCTTCAAATCATTCGGCGAGGACGAGCGATCGCTGACGTCGCCACGCAAGAACTCATCGAAGCCAATCTGCGGCTTGTGGTTTCGATCGCGAAGCGCTACGTCAACCGCGGTATGCATTTCTTGGATTTGATCCAGGAAGGCAACATCGGCCTGATGAAGGCGGTCGAGAAATTTGAGTATCAACGCGGGTACAAGTTTTCGACTTACGCTACCTGGTGGATCCGCCAGGCGATCACTCGCGCGATTGCCGATCAGGCGCGCACGATTCGCATTCCGGTCCATATTATCGAGACGATCAACAAGATGATCCGGACCTCGCGGCGACTGGTGCAAGAGCTCGGACGCGAGCCCACAACTGAAGAACTAGCCGACTATCTTGATCTGACAGTCGAGAAGGTTCGCAAGGTCATGAAGATCGCGCAGGAACCCGTCTCCATCGAAACCCCTGTAGGTGAAGAAGACGATTCGCACCTCGGTGACTTTATCGAAGACTGCGACAACGAGTCCCCATCCGACGCCGTCATCAACCTCAATTTGCGTCAGCAAACGGCGCAGGTTCTCAAGACTTTGACGCCCCGTGAGGAACGCGCAATCAAGATGCGTTTTGGGCTCTACGACGGTAGCGAGCGTACGCTTGAAGAAGTTGGTCAGAGCTTTGCGGTGACTCGAGAACGCATCCGCCAAATCGAAGCGAAGGCGCTGCGAAAACTCCGCCACCCGAGTCGCAGCCGTCGGCTGAAGACTTTTTCTTTAGAAGCTGACGGCTAGCACCGGGCTCGCACCTGATACTTTGACAACATAGCCCGGCCCGAAGAAACAGAGGCGTGGACGGAAGTCCGCGCTCGCCTTCAAACCGTCTACCAAGTCATAGGAAAGCGGAGACTTCCGCCCACGCCTCGACCGATCCGGTTCGAAATCATCGCGTGTAAACAGACAGATTTGGGACCGGTATTCCAGACACGTTTTTCTAGCAGTAAGCGCGCAGTCAGCATCTCATCCCGCGCTCACTTCAGCAGCGCATCGAAAGCACGACCAATCCGCTCCAAGAACTCGTCTACATCTGCCGTAGATACGTTCATTGGAGGGCTGATCCGGATCACATTCCCGTACAGTCCACCTTTGCCTATTAGCAGTCCCTGCCGTCGCGCGGCCTCCATTAGTCCCGCCGTCTCGTTAGCCGCCGGCTGCTTCGAGACGGGATCGCTGACGAGTTCCAAGCCCCGCAGCAGTCCCATTCCGCGAACGTCTCCGATAACGGGATACCGGCGCTGTAATTCCAATAGCCCATCGTTGAGGTAGTCGCCCACTGTTTCACAATTGGCGAGTAAGTTCTCGTCCTCAATGAAATCAATGACCGCCTTCGCGGCTGCCGTAGTAACGGGATTTCCACCGAAAGTCGAGAGCGTTGTGTAGTCCAGCGAGTCAGCGATCTCGGCCCGAGCGGTTGTTGCTCCAATCGGCATCCCGTTCCCGAGACCCTTGGCCATCGTCATTACGTCCGGAACAACGTCGTACTGCTCGATACCGAACCACTTTCCGCCGGTGCGCCCCCATCCGGTTTGCACTTCATCGCTGATGAAGATACCGCCGTGGTCGCGTACGATGTTTTCTACGATCTTGAAGTATTCAGGCGGCGGGGTGATGAAGCCACCCGAACCTTGGATAGGCTCGGCAATAAAGGCAGCCACTTCGCCGGACGTCGACGTTTCGATTAACTCCTTGACGTCTTGCGCACACTGTATGTCGCATTCCGGATATGTTTTTGCGAATGGGCAGCGGTAACAGTAGGCGTTGTGAGCAAGAACAACGTCACCCGGTGGGACGGCCGACCCGCGCCATATCCTCTGGCCCGTCAGAGCGCGCCCGGTGGAGGTTCGACCGTGATAGCCGTGTCGCAGCGCCACGATTTCGCTATTTCCGGTGTAGCAACGAGCAAGCTGAATCGCGGTTTCGTTCGCTTCAGTCCCGCTGTTGGTAAAAAACGACTTTGTGAGCTTGCGGTCGGGAGAGACCTCGGCAATGCGTTTCGCGAGGGCGATCTGAGGCTCGGTCGCGAACAACGTTGAGACGTGCTGTAGCCGCTCGACTTGTTCGTGAATCGCCTGATTCACACGGTCGTTTTGGTGGCCAACGCTGACTGTAACGATGCCGCCGAAGAAGTCTAGATATTGGCGACCCTCGGAATCCCACACGAACTGGTTCTTGGCGCGCTCGATGACAAGCGGTTCGTCAAAGTAGTGAAATACCGCGGGGAACAGGTATTCTCGGCCCGCTAGAAGGAGTTCGTCGCGATCCATCTTGACTTCATCGTACTCTTTGGCGAATTCCGGGCTAGCAGTCCGTGGCAAAAGTCCCGTGGATCGCCTGACTCTTACCACGGGCTGCTAGCGCCCGAGCCAACCGCCGTCTACTGGAATCGTTATGCCTGTCACGTAGTCCGCGGCCGCGGAGGCGAGAAACACGACGGCGCCGCGCAAGTCGTCTGGTTCGCCCCAGCGCCCAGTTGGAATTCGTGAGAGGATTGCCGGATTCCGCACGGGATCTTTCTGCAGCGCGTCGGTTACATCGGTGCGAATGTACCCCGGCGCGATGCAGTTCACGCAGACTCCTTTTGACGACCACTCGTTCGACAAAGCCATCGCGAGCTGCGGAATTCCGCCCTTGCTCGCTGCGTAGCTTGGCACTGTTAGGCCGCCTTGGTAACTGAGCAGCGAAGCTGTGAAGATAATTTTCCCGGCGCCGCGCTGAACCATGGCCTTGCCGATCTCGCGCGCAAGTACGAACTGCGCATTGAGGTTCACCTCCATTACGTGGTCCCAGTCCTCGTCGGAATGCTCGACGGCGGGTGAGCGACGAATCGTCCCCGCGTTGTTGACCAAAATATCAATTTGGGGATGCTCGCGCTTAACCAGTTCGATGAATTCAAGCAGTTTCGGCCGCTCCGAAAAATCGCAAGCGAATGCGCTAAACGACCGTCCGAGCTCGCTGACTCGGCGGACAACTTCGTCCTGGTCCGACAGGCTGTGGCTGACCCCGATAATATCTGCGCCGGCCTCGGCGAGAGCCAGCGCGTATGCCATGCCGATGCCCCGCCGGCAGCCTGTAACAAGGGCCGTCTTGCCCTGTAAATTGAATTTGTCGAGAATGCCCATGGTTAACCGAAGTCAACCATTATTGCAGCGCAAGGAATTTGCCGTTCTGCGGGAGCGGGGTTTCGGAGCCATGGACGCGAACTCCATGCTTGGCGAGATGGGCTATCAGCACGGACCGTCCATCCGTGGCTCGGTTCGCGTTTAGAGCAAACTAGCGCCCGAGAACGGCTGCCAGTTTCGCGGGCTGGTCGGTGATCATGCCATCGACGCCAAGCGAAATGAGCCGGTTCATTTCCGACTCTTCATTCACGGTCCAGGCGTAAACCTGTAGCTCTTCATCATGCACGTCGGTGATGAGTTCGCGGGAGGCCAAGCGAAACTGCGGAATTACGACATCGATCGGGCTGTTGTGCCTCGACTCTTCGACTTGTGTGCGGTTGTAGATGAAGCCCAGGCGAAGTTCAGGGCAAAGCTCGTGGACCTTGTTGAGCGAGTCAGTGTCGAACCCGCTGACCATCATCTTCGATACTTTTGCTCTCTTCTTGATCAGAGCAACGGCCTCTTCCTCAAAGCCGCCGGTCTTGAGCTCAATGTCCATGAAGGTCTTTTTCCCAAACTGTCTCAGTACGTCTTCGAACAGCGGAATCTGAAACCCGTCGCCGAGGTCGCGGAACTCCTCAAATGCGGTGGACTGAACCGAGTGAGGGCCGACCACGGAGCCATGAACAACCACAAGCTGGCCATCGCCGGACTTCCTAACATCAAGCTCGAAGCCGTCGGCGCCTTGTTCCAGAGCCCGTTCAAAGCTTGGAATCGTGTTCTCGGGGAGACCATCGGCTCCTCGGTGCCCGATAATGACAACCTTACCCATCTACTTATGCCTTGTTGTTTGTGTGAGCGGCCGGCCGGCTAAAAAACTTGCGGTGGGATGAAACGATCTAGGGGCGGCAAACTTTGATTTAAGCCCTCAGTATTCACACCTTAAGGATTTCTACAGTTTATCATATGCGCCGTGCCCTAGTACGACTACGTCTTGTCCAATACAAGATGAGCCTGACGGGGATCCGTTGGGTGGTCAGGAACAGAGCAGCTGCGGGCGATGGGAGTCGCCGTGCAGCAAGCCGAATCGCTGAGTCTGGAGCAGATCGAGTGTTTTCTCGACGGGTGCCAATCCGTCGCCTTCGAGGGCGGCAATCGAAGCGACAAATATGCGCTCGTCGAAAGCGTCTTGAAGCGGCATCACTATGCCGACCAGAAGCGCTCCGTCAAGGGTCTCCTGCGGCGTTATCTCGCTAAGCTCACGGGCTTAAGCCGCGCGCAACTCACCCGCCTGATCGGACAGTTCTTGCACACGCGTTGCGTCCGTCCGAGGGCCTATCGGCGGCGCCGTTTTCCCAGCAAGTACACACGCGCCGACAGCGTCTTACTGGCGCACGTCGATCGAGTTCATCAGCGCCTCTCGGGGCCGGCCACCCGCCGCATTCTCCAACGCGAGTTCCAGATCTACGGCCGCAAAGAGTTTCGACGCCTGGCCGAATTGTCCGTGGGCCAGCTGTACAACTTGCGAAAAAGAGCCGTCTACCAACGTCACAGTTTGCATCTCGACAAGACCCGTCCCACGCCCGTTGCGATCGGCGAACGCCGCCAACCCGAGCCGCGAGGACGTCCGGGCTACCTGCGCATCGACACCGTGCACTCGCCCGAACAGGAAGGCGAAAAAGGCGCCTACAGCATCAATGTGGTCGACGAAGTGACGCAGTGGCAGGCCGTCGGCTGCGTCCAACGCATCAACGAAAATCACCTCATTCCCTTGCTGGAAGGCCTTTTGGAACAATTTCCATTTATCGTTCGCGGCTTTCACTCCGACAATGGCAGCGAATTCGTCAACCATCAAACCGCTAAACTGCTCGAGAAGTTGCGAATTGAATTTACGAAGTCTCGCGCGCGCCGTTCGAACGACAATGCCTTGGTCGAAACCAAGAACGGCGCGGTGGTGCGCAAGTGGATGGGCTACCAGTTTTTGCCCTCGGAAGCGACGCAGGCGATCGACACCTTCTACCGCCAGTGGCTCAACCCGTACTTGAATTTTCATCGCCCATGCGCTTTCGCCAGCGAGCGCCGAGACCGCCGCGGCAAGTTGCGCAAGGTGTACGCCGAGTGGAGCACGCCGTGGGAAAAGCTGCTCAGCCTGCCCGCCGAGCAGCGCGGCCTGCGCGCGGATCGCTCGCTCAAGAAGCTCCAAGCGCGAGCGGACACTTGTTCCGACACCGAGTTTGCCGAGCAACTCGACGCTCAGCGCAACGAACTGCAACGCGTCTGCAAAGACCTCGCGATCTGCTGGCGCACGCGCTAGACAACGCCCCGACCCGAGGCGTTGTCGGCTCCTCCGGCCCACGTCCGAAGACGGCCGTGGGGTCTCGCCTGGGATGGCTGCAAAGGGGGATTGGGGTGCCGCCCCTTCCCCCTTATGCAATCCCCCTCACCCCGCCCTACGAAGCCACAAATAGCTGTAGCCGCCGACCTCAACTCACGCTATAATCCCCCTCAACCCGCAGCTGCTTCGCCTCTCTCCTTCAGGCTCATCTTTCAATTGGAAAAGAGGACTATTCAACTTTCATATGTCGCGTCCATCGTCGGTCAACAGTCTGATATCGCGTAGATTCCGGTAGCGTTGATCGTAGTCCATGCCGTAGCCGACGATGAACATGTTCGAGATTTCGAAACCTACGTAGTCGATTGTGACGTCGACGACGCGACGTGAAAGCTTACTTACCAGAGCCGCTACCCGCACGGATTCTGCCCCGCGCTGACTGAGGTGCGCGATGAGGGCCTGGGCCGTGTGGCCCGTGTCGACGATATCTTCGACGAGTAGCGCGTGCGAGCCGGCCAGGTTGAGCTCGAGATCACGGGAAATCACAACTTGGCCTGAGGTCTCGGTTTCGGCGCCATAGCTTGACGCTCGTAGGAAATCAATCGAAACGTCACGATCGATGGCGCGCGCGAGATCGGCGGCAAAAAGATAAGCGCCCTTGAGAGCGACAATCAGGCGCAAGCGGCCATCAGGATAGTCGCGGCTAATCTGTTCCCCGAGGGACGCCACCGTCTCCTCGATCTCTGCCGAGGAGATCAGAATGTCGCCAAGCTCGAACGCCATCTCACGAGAATAGCCGCTCAGCGCACGCCGACGACAGAAATCATACGGCCCGTGGCAGCGCCCTGCCCGCGATAAGAGTAGTATCGATCGGGATGACACATTGTGCACTCAGCAACGCGCGTGACGTTCGAAACTCCTCGGTCGATCAGCAATGCTCGAACATACTCAGAAAGGTCGATATGAGGTCGTGGCTTTTTCGCCGAAACAAACTCGGTCGGGAACTGCGATGCCACCTCCGGCCCAACTTCGAAACAACAGCTTCCAATAGCCGGACCGGTTGCGGCCTCGAGATCGGCCGAGCGCGATCCGAAGTGTTCCGAGAGCTGATCGAGCGAGTTTTCGAGCACTCCGGCGACCGCTTTGCGAACGGGATCGACGAGCAGTACGGGCACGCAGTCCGCCGTGCGCACGCCGGTGAGCACCCCTGCCTGAGCCGTCACAACCGCGTCCGCCTCGGGCCGCTCGTTCCCCCAGCCGGAGTCCGCTCGCACGACACGCCCGGAGTGTATCTGGCGAAGCGTCGCCGTCGCGTTACCTCCTCCGAAAGCCTGCGTTATCACTTCGTCGCTCGGCCAGTCGAGAAAGTCGCCCGTCGAGCGGGTCGAGAATCCATGGACCAGCCAGGGGTATTTCCTCCACCCGGCGACGCGAATGATCGCGTGCTCGTCGACAACCGTCATCGACTACAGACCGAGTAGCCGAGCTGGGTTTGTTTTCGTCATTTTGTCGATGTCGGCTTGAGTGAAACCCGCTCGCAGCAGCTTGCCGATGAAGCCGACTAGACCGTCGGTGTGGATCGGGTTCATCGGCTGACCGAGATCGCTCGAAAGAACAATGTTGCTGGGGCCAACGGCGCGCATTGCCGCCACGTATGCGTTGAACTTTTCATCGCCACTCGCATTCCAGGATGGGTAGGTTGCGAGCGACGTGCCGACCGGATATTCGAGCAGCGCCCCAAGGCTGGCCGCTTCTTTTTGCATCTCGATCGACATCGAGACTGGCGGAGGTAGAGGGTGGGTGACGAGGATTTTCGTGATGCCGCGCTTACGGGCTTCGCGAATCAGCATCATCGATTCATCGGGGGCGGAGTGTCCCGTCGCGAGCACCAGGTCATGTTCGGCGATCTTGTCGAGAACTGCCAGAACTTCCGGCAGCAGCCTGCCGCTCTTTGAAACAGGAACGAAGTTGGGATTAGGGCGATCGACGCGATGGTAGTGCTCGGAATCGAAGGTGGGCATCCAAACGACTTGGCCGTGGCCGCCGGTAGTCGATGCCATGTGTTCGACCGCGGTGGCGTTGACACCCATCGATGAGTTGAGCGCGACGCCGCCGAACACTCGAATGCCCGGCACAGCGCGCTCCACGACGAACGCCAGGCCGGCGGTAGGCGTGTAGTGGTTTTTCAGCAAGAGCGCGCGCATGCCGGCATCACGCGCAATACGCGCAATCTGCAACGCCCCGATCGAGCGCGGTCCGCTGTCGGGAGCGCTGTGGACGTGCATGTCGACAACGCCCTCAAGGCTGACGGCTGGGCCGCCGCCACCCGGACCGCACCAGGGGCAGGCCGGTTGCGCGTTGAGAACCGCCACGCTGCCGGCCAAGAGGAGGTAAAGGAAGTACGGGGCCACACTAATCTCCTAGTCGATGATTTTGATGATCAGGTATGTGATCTTCGAGCCGTCTTCAAGTAACAACTGATGGGGCGTTTTCGATGGAATGTTGATCATGTCACCGGGCTTGAGGGGATATTTCTTGCCACCCTCAATCTTGGGTGCGCGCCACTCTCCCGGCCGCGTTTGCATTTCGCGTCGACCCGGCATTTCCCCACCCACGACGACCGTGCCCGAACCTGCTAAGACAACGTACAAGTCGGTCTTCACGTCGTGCGACTCGGCAAGGCCGCTGCGTTCGCGGTGAACGACATCCATGTAGTGCTGGGCTCCTTCCCGCTCGTCGAGCAGATGACGCGGCGAAACGCCCTGGCTATACGGAACTTGATCCTTCGGTGCGGCATCGAGGGCCGCTTGCAGGTCGGCGGGTAGGGCCTTCAAGTCGCCGCTTGACCAGAACTTCACTTCGCCATGGTGATCGGCCCAAGCAGGGATCGTTGCCAGCAGTGCGATACAAACCAGAAAACGAAAATTCATAAATACTCCTTTAGCCCACATATCTCGCGGCGAGGCGAGCGAATGTGCCTGAGAGGTGCGTCAATAAGAGGCAGGCGACGTTCGGCGCGCCGAGGCATACTGTTTGCAGTCCGTCGAGCACCCGCGATCGAGCGCAACGAAGTAGTGGCGCACCTATCGCGTGCCTTCGCCGTCAGGTGCTGAGAAATGCGGCTTAGCCTCTCGACTCAGGCTAGGCTAGCACAGCTCGTGACGGATCAGGGCCATGTCCGGCTAAACTGGTCAACCGAGGAGTACGAATGAAACTGAAGGATAAAGTCGCGATTGTGACCGGTGGCGGGACCGGGATGGGCCGCGCGATATCGAAATGTTTGGCGGCCGAAGGGGCAAAAATCGTTGTGAACTACCGCGCCTCGCGGACTGAGTCTGAAGAAGTCGTCGCCGAGATCGAGGCCGACGGCGGCACGGCGGTCGCGATCCAGGCTAGCGTGTCGGACGAAGCTCAGGTGAAGGCCATGATCGCTGAGGTCGACGAGCGCTGGGGACGGCTCGATGTCCTGGTCAATAACGCCGGCTGGAGCAAGGTTACTCCACACTGGGAACTCGACCAATTGACTGACGAAATCTGGGATCGCACCCTTAATACGAACTTGCGGGGCGCATTCTATTGCGTTCGCGCCGCGGTTCCGCTGATGCTTAGGAACGGCGGTGGGTCGATTGTGAACAATACATCGGCCTCGGCGTTTACGGCGGCCGGTAGCTCGATCGTGTACTCGGCGTCGAAGGCGGCGATGATGAACATGACGAAGTGCCTCGCTCGGGCGTTGGCCCCCGAAATTCGGGTCAACGCGATTGCCCCCGGACTGATTGAAACTCGCTTTGCCGGTTGGCCGAAGGAAGCATTTGAGCTTTCACGCAAAGTTTCGCCGTTGAAAAAGATAGCTACCGCCGAGGAAGTTGCGACCACCGTGCTATTTCTTGCCGCGGACGCGACAGCGATTACCTCGGAAACGATTCTGATTGACTGCGGAATGACGCAGATTGGCCGCGGTCGCCGCAAGGACGAGAAGTAGCTTGCGGATGCCCATAACCTTGACGCTTGACGTTGCGAATGTAACAGGCGAGGGGTAGCTCGGATCTATGGACGATACACAACCAGGCTGGATTCGAAATGCGCGCTGGGTTTCGCTCGCGTTGCTCGTTGCTTCCTTTGTGCTGTTCGTTAGGGCCTTGCCGGTCGACCAAGTGTTCGACATATTGCAGGTATGGATCCAGGGGCTAGGGTTCTGGGGTCCTGCAATTTTCGCTTTGGTGTACGCGGTCGCCGCCACGATTTTTTTGCCCGCGTCGGCGCTAACGCTGGTGGCAGGGGCGATTTTCGGGCTGGCGATAGGCACGCTGACGGTGTGGGTTGGCGCGACCCTCACGGTTGCCTTTTCTTTTTTGATTGCTCGTTACTTTGCTCGTTCACGAGTTGAGCAGATGGCGAATAACAACCCGAAGTTTGGCGCCATCGACAGAGCCCTCGGCGAAAAAGGCTGGAAGATTGTCGCGTTGATGCGGCTATCACCAGCGTTTCCATTCAACGTCCAGAACTATCTCTACGGTGTGAGTTCAATTCGGTTTTGGCCCTGCCTGGTCGCGAGTTCAATCTTTATGCTGCCGGGGACGTTTATGTACGTCTATTTCGGCTATATCGGAGGTCAGGCGGCCTCGACAGCGTCTGGCGGCGGAGCGGATACGGCTACGCTCGTATTGCAGGGAGTTGGCTTGGTTGCGACGGTGATCGTGACTCTCTACATCACCAAGGTTGCTTCGAAGGCAATTAAAAAACACACTGCGGCCGTCGAAGATCCCACTGACGAGATCACGCCCGAAGCGAGTCAGCCTCCTTCTGCTTTGGGCGCTGCCGTGTTCGCGGCGATTTCCCTGCTACTTTTCAGTTCCGCGTTGTATGCGTATCAAAACCGCGATGCTCTCGAGGGCTGGTTGCTGCCGCCCGAGGTTGCCTTGCACGAAGCCTACGAGGGTGAAGCCGGCTCGGCTGCATTCAACCACGGGTTGTTTGACGAGGTACTACGCGAGTACGTCGATGATGAAGGCTTCGTCGCTTATGCGGCGCTCGCGGAGAATAGCGCCGGGTTGGACGCGTATATCGCAGAACTAGCCGATGCACCGTTTGAGCGCTTGGGGCGCGATGGGAAACTGGCGCTGCTGATCAATGCGTACAACGCCTTTACCCTGCGGTTGATTCTCGATCACTACCCCCTTGACTCAATCGAATCGATTCCGGTCGACGAGCGTTGGGAGGCGGTTCGCTGGAAACTTGCGGGCGCGACGTACAGTCTCGATCAGATCGAGCATGAGCTGATTCGGCCAAACTTTCGTGAGCCTCGCGTCCACTTCGTGCTTGTTTGCGCCGCCGTTGGCTGCCCGTTCCTGCGCAATGAGGCGTATGTAGGGGAGCGAGTCGAGGCTCAGATTGCCGATCAGACGACGAAAGTGCATGCTGGTGATCGCTGGTTTCGCTTCGATCCAGATTCTAATGAAGTTTCATTGACGCAGCTCTATAGTTGGTACGGTGGCGATTTTGAGCAGGTTCATGGCTCGGTTCTTGCGGCCGCGGCGGAATACTCGCCACTTCTTAAGCAATCGATAGCCGCCGGCAAGAACGTCACGATTCGTTGGCTTGACTACGACTGGTCGCTGAACGAGCAGCGCGGGTTCAACGCGCCTCCCAGCTCTTAACGCGCTCACGCGCGAACTGCCTTTGCCCTGACTACGACTGAGGAAACAAGACATGCCGATTCCGGTCGAAGAGATCAGCGAGGCCCGCCCTCTCGACGAGCACAATCGCCTACTTGTCAGCCACGTCCACCCCTCGGACTGGGTGAACCCAACGCCGAGCGGCCGCTACAACATGGTCGTTGTCGGCGCGGGCACTGCCGGCCTCGTCACAGCAGTAGGAGCCGCCGGGCTTGGTGCGAAGGTGGCGCTCATCGAGCGCAATTTAATGGGTGGCGATTGCCTCAACGTTGGCTGTGTTCCGTCGAAGGCGCTGATCCGCGCGGCCCACGCGATGGCTGAAGTCCGAGACGCCGCCGAATTTGGGATCGAGATTCCAGGCGGCATCAAGTTCGACTTCGGAAAAATGATGGAGCGCATGCGGCGGCTACGCGCGGGCATCAGCCACCATGACTCGGCGGCGCGTTTTACCGAGTTGGGTGTTGATGTCTACATCGGCAACGCGACGTTCACAGGGCGAAATACAGTTGAGGTCGAAGGGGCGACGCTAGAGTTCTCGAAGGCCTGCATTGCGACTGGCGCACGCGCCGCGCGGCTGCCCATCCCAGGGCTTTGGGATGTTGGCGCGTTGACGAATGAGTCTGTGTTTTCACTGACGGAATTACCGCCTCGACTTGCCGTAATCGGTGCCGGGCCGATCGGTGTAGAGCTGGCGCAATCGTTTGCGCGTTTTGGCTCTGAAGTCACTATTTTGGAAAACCAGCGCGGCATCTTGGGCCGCGAAGACCGCGACGCGGCGACGATCATCGAGCAGTCGCTGATTCGAGACGGCGTCCATTTAAATTGTTGCCAGAACACAGTAAATGTCCGCAAAGACGGACAAGAGAAAGTCATCGAACTTGAAGGCACCGAGGGCGGCCCGCGGTCGGAACTACGCGTTGACGAAATTTTGGTGGGAGTCGGCCGCGCGCCAAACGTCGACAATTTGGGGCTTGAAACCGCCGGCGTGAAATACGACAAACGCGGCGTGGAAGTCGACGATTTCTTGCGGACATCAAACTCCGACATTTATGCCGCCGGTGACGTTTGTTTTGCCTACAAGTTCACCCACACAGCCGACGCGCTGGCGCGAATTGTCATCGGCAACGCGCTTTTCTTCGGGCGCGGCCGCACAAGCGCGCTGACGATTCCATGGTGCACTTACACTGATCCGGAAATCGCGCATGTTGGCCTTTACGAGCATGATGCCGACAAAAAGGGAATTGCCATTGACAGCTACAAGGTCGACATGTCGACGGTCGATCGCGCCATCCTCGAAAGTGAGACTGATGGTTTTGTAAAGATCCACTGCAAGAAGGGATCGGACGAAATTCTCGGCGCGACGATCGTTGCACGCCATGCGGGTGAGATGATTTCCGAGATTACGACGGCAATGATTGGCGGCGTCGGCCTCGCTTCGATCGCCAAGACGATTCATCCCTACCCCACGCAGGCCGAGGCGATCAAGAAGGCGGCCGATGCCTACAACCGAACGCGTCTAACACCTTTTGTGAAGAACCTATTCGACAAAATTCTAGAGTTGCGCCGCTAGCAGTCCGTGGTAAAAGTCCCGTAGGTCGCGCGGCTGCGACAATGCTGAAGAATTGGCGATTTGATGGCTGCGACGATTTCGGTAATTGTCCCGACGCTGAATGAAGCGGAGCGAATCGCCTCTGCAATCGCCCAAGTAAAGGCCCCCGGCGTTGTCGAAGTTATCGTCGTCGACGGTGGCAGTCACGATGAGACCGTCGCGATCGCAAAATCGTACGGCGCGAAAGTCCTCAAATCTGTCGCAAATCGTGGAACGCAGCAGAACCTCGGTGCTGCAAACGCAACGGGATCTGTGCTTTTGTTCCTGCACGCCGACACCAAATTGCCAAGCGATTTCGGGGACGTGATCCTACGGACCTTGGCGATGAACGGGGTCGTAGCCGGAGCTTTCCGATTTCGCTTGGATGGTGCCGGATGGCAGTTGGGTCTGGTCGAGCGCATTGTCGCCCTTCGCTGTAAACTATTCCAGCTGCCGTATGGCGACCAAGCAATTTTCGTCACGAAGGACATTTTCGAAAGAGCCGGCCGATTCCCGGGGAGTCCCGCTATGGAGGACTTCGATCTGATTGTGCGTCTCAAGAAACTTGGCCGAGTGGCAATTGCCGATGCGGTGGCGGTCACGTCCACGAGACGCTGGCGGCGGATAGGCATTTGGCGCATGACTTCGATCAATCAGCTCTGCATTCTCGGCTACTTCTTGGGCGTACCCCGTCAACGAATTGCGCGCTGGCGAGAGCCGCGACGCCTCGGTTAACCGTCCCACCCCCCATGCTTTCAACGAGGGTAGGTTTAGCCCGCATTTGTCCCCACGTGGCGAGCGAAAGTGCGTGCGAGGTGCGTTAATACGAGACGGGCGACGGTCGGGGCGCGGAGGCGTACTCTTGCAGTCCGTCGAGCACTCGGGATCGAGCGCAACGAAGTAGTGGCGCACCTATCGCGTGCCTTCGCCGTCAGGTGGCGAGAAATGCGGGCTATAGCCGGAATGTTATCCTGATCCTCGCCCACCCGAACACGGCTGTGGCGTCCCCAGCTTTGCCCGCCCCCGCTTCCACAACAAAACCGGTTCGAACCAAGTTCGTCGATCAAGCGGCCCAACTCGCAAAAGTCGCGGCGCGGCTCGCGAAGCAAGACGTGATTGCATTCGACACCGAGTTCATGCGGGAGAAAACGTTCTATCCGCAGCTTTCTCTAATCCAGGTTGCCGATCGTGAACAATCCTGGGTTATCGATCCGCTGGCTCTGTCTCACGCGGAGATGCAGCCGCTTCTTGATGTCTTCGCGGCTCCAGACACGATCAAGGTCGCTCACGCGGTCGAGCAAGACCAGGAGTGCATTCACAGGGCCTACGGCATGGTCGTCGAGCCGATCCTCGATACGGCGATCGGGGCAGCTCTAACCGGCCGCGGCGACCAGATCGGTCTGTCGCCTCTGTTGAGTAAATTGATCGGCGTCAATCTGTCAAAGGGTCACTCTCGGACCAATTGGATGAAACGTCCGCTGCCTCAGCCGATGATCGAATACGCCGCTGACGACGTTGTCTATTTGGTTGAGGCGGCGGAACGTTTGTCGAAGGACCTTCGGGCTTTGAAGCGCGTCGACTGGGCCATGTCACTCTCAGCCGAATTTGGAAACGCCACGCGGGCCGAGTTTGATACGTCCGCGCTGACCCGCAAGATCGCCGCCGGCAGTCGGCTTGGTGCAGCCAGCTACGCGGTGCTGAAGGAACTCGTCATCTGGCGAGAGCAGCACGTTCGACAGAAGGACATTCCGCGACGCTGGTTGGCTGGTGACCAGGTGCTCGCCAAACTCGCGGTTGCGAGGCCTAAAGCAGCTGACGATCTGCAAAACTTTCGTGGGCTTGGTCCGAAGTTGCGTCAGTATGGTGCGGAGCCGATTTTAGCTGCAATTCGAAGGGGCGAGTCCGTTCCACTGGAAGAGTACGAGGAACCGCCAAAGAAGGATGAGCCATCGTCAAACGAGGCTGCCGCACTCACGGTCCTGAAGTGTTTCTTGACCTCCCTAGCCGCCGAGAACAAGGTTCCGTTGCGGTTTCTAGTTGAGAACGGCGCCATGCTCGGTCTACTGCGGGGCAGCTTCGCGAGTGTCGATGACCTGCGCGCATCCGGCCTGCTGCATACCGGAACAATCGAGATGTTCGGCCAAGAGTTAGTTGCGATCCTCAACGGGGAGCGGGCGCTCGGCATCGTTGGCGGGCGCGCTACGCGCTTAGATATGACGGACTGACCCTGCCGCTACTGCCAGTCCCTAAGATTCTTCTCCACCTCGGCGCGCTTGTATTTGCCCCACGGCAAGTAGTCTTGTCCGGCCTGAAGCTCTTCGAGACTTAAGCTCGCTGACGGGATTCCGTTTGCGGGAATATTCGCGCCGGCCAGCCAGGCCGCGGCGTTCAACACTAACTTGCGAAAATCCGGGTGCGCCCAGTTCCAGTGGTTGTGGCCGCCGGTAAATCCGAACCCGCGGCCGCCCCCGGGGTTCTCAGTTGCCCACACTAACGTCTGTCGGTCGCCGCGCTTCGTCATTTCTCTAACGTGAGGGTTGCCCGAGTGCTCACCGTCGGGACGTGCCATGGTCGACATAGGCGGAACGGCTGTGAGGATCGGCGTCACGCCTTCCATGTCGGGCCGAAAACGCATATTGAAATACCACTCGTCGTTGACTACGAATGGCTTGACGCCGTTCGTGATGGGGTGATCCGAGGCTAGCTCGACCTTCTCTGGATCCCAGTGCGGATTCACCGACCACCACGGCTCGTAGTAGCCGCCAATCCAATCCAAGAATTTCTTTCCCAGTTCTCCAATGGGCACTTCTACGCCGAAGTGGAGGGCGCCGATCCCAACGCCGCGTCGGGCCGCCTGGTCGATGTTGCGCATGTAGGAATGCCACGGATGCCGGATTCCACCGTCGGCGTAAATAATGACGGCGTCGGCGTTGTCGAGAGCCGTCGGGTCGGATGGGTTTCCGTCGTGGTGGGCCACCGCGTGGATACCGTTCTGATTGGCATTGAGCGCCTTCGCCAGCAAGTCGACGCCGGCGTTGTGCTCGTGTGCGCCGTAGCCGTGGCTCTTAACGCCTCCTACCAACACAACCTTTTTTTTCGCGTCCATTCGCAAGCGCTTAAGCAGCAGCTTTCGGAACTCAATCTTCATTGCCGGGCCGCGGTGAACTTGCAAGCCAAGCAAACCGGAGCGGGGCGCGGCGGGGTCGTCGTCGGTAACGTCAACCATCACGTGGCCGTTGATCTTATGGATGTAGCGGTTGCCGCGAACGATCAAATGAAAGCTGTTCCAGTCTTCCAAGTTGATGTGCGATTGCAACTCTACCGCGTCGCCGACCGATCCGACCACAGTCGGCTTGTGGTCAGGGCCAACCAGCACTTTCTCTCCTCGCTTGGCCAAAATCCCTCTAGAGCGCTCTCCGTAGAGGCCTCCGCTGTGACGTTTGCCGGCTTCGAAATCAGCCTGTGGCCCACCCATCACAAATGGGCCCCACTCCTTAGGTTTCTGAAACGCTCGATACTGGACCCCCGAGTTGCCACCGGTAATCTTGTAGTCGAACTTCAATTCGAAGTCGTCGACCTCTCCCTGCCGCCATACCAAAAAAGAGTTCTTATCGATCGGGTCATCGTCGCTAGTTTGTCCCACGATCGTGCCGTTCTGCACGCTCCAAAGACGGCTGTCGCCTTGCCAGCCTTTTAACGACGTGCCGTCGAATATCTCTCTGAACTGACCTGCCGCCCGCGCGCCGATAAGGCAGCCAACCGAGAGACAAACGACGAGGACTAAACGTAGGGAAGAGGCCGGCGACATCTTGCGAACTCCTTTTGCTAAATCCTGGTTATGATAACGCGCCTGCAGCGTATCCACTGTGGGCACGGCCCGCATTTCTCACCACGTGGCGAGTGAAAATGCGGGGCTAAAAGAGCGCGGCTTGACGTGTGTCGACGTTTTCGGCCGCCGCCAGGCGTGGTTGCAATGGTAGCGAAAACCAAAACGTTGACCCGGCCTCGGGTTCACTTTCGACCCACACGGCGCCGTGATGCGCCAGCACCAGGTGTTTCACAATTGCTAGCCCAAGACCAGTTCCACCGAGTTCACGTGATCGCGCGGTATCAACCCGGTAGAAACGCTCGAAAAGTCTGGGGATGTGCTCCGCTGGAATTCCGATCCCTGTGTCTTTGACGAAGAACTCGATCTTCGTCGCTCGCTCTCGGGCGCCGATCGTGATTTTCCCGCCGTCAGGAGTGTACTTGACCGCGTTGTCGATCAAATTTCCCAATATCTGCTGGATCGCGCCGGCGTCGCACGCAAGACTGACGTCTTCAGCAGCCGGCATCACTTCGAGTTCAATAGATTTCTTCTCGAGCAGCGGACTAATTCCATCGGCTGCCTGACTTAACAGATCGGTGACAGGCTGGGGCGTGAATTCGAACTCACGGGTCTTGCCCTCGATCTGTGAGAGCGCCATGAGATCTGACGTAAGCTGTGTGAGTCGCTGCGAGTTTTGCCACAAGATCTTCACAAAGCGGCGGCTGGTCTCCGGGTCGTCCAGCGCGCCGTCGAGTAGTGTCTCGGCGTAGCCGCTGATAACCGCGAGCGGCGTTCTCAGCTCGTGAGACACGTTGATTACGAAGTCGCGTCGCATGCGGTCGACGCGCTCGAGCTCAGTGACATCGTGAAATACCGCGGCGACGGCCTGAACTTTTCCCTTCTTTCCCGTAATCGGGGCGCACGACACCCGCCACGATCGCTCTGTCGGTTCGCTGATGTCGAGATCGAGCGAAGTCGTTCCTCCCCTCTCGATGGCTTGTTCAAACAGCCGCGGAATCTCTTTGTTCGACCAGTCATCGAGTGCGGCGTTGGGCGTTAAGTTTTCGTCTGGAAACATCTGCTCGATAGCAGGATTGAAAAGCACGATTCGGCGTTTTCGGTCGGCTACGAGGATTCCCTCGCCGATCCCATTCACGGCGGCCGCGAAACGCGATCTCTCGTCTTGTAGCTGATTAAACGTAGAGCGCAATTTGCCGGCCGTCGATTGCAGACTTTCGCCGAGATCGTCTAGCTCTGCAAGATTGCCGCGAGAAGTTCTGCCCAGAGCCACGTCGAAGTTTCCATTTGCCAGCTCATTCGAAAAGGCAATGATCTTCGACAGTTGACCTGACATGCGACGCGCGAACAGAGCGGTAATCAAGATTAACGGCAACACGACGTAGATCGTAATCTCGGTGATTCGTGAGCGAGTTTCTCCGACGTTCGCGGCCACGTCCGACAGTGGCAGCGCTAGCCGGATCGCGCGGCCTCCCGCCATGGGAACGGCTACGTACAAGAAATCGATTCCCACGGTGGAGCTAAGCCGCCGACTGACGGCTGGCTCCCCTCGCAGCGCCTGCGCGAATTCAGGGCGTCCGGCGTGATTCTCCATCGAAGCGGGCTGGGCTTCGGAGTCGGCGAGGACTGTACCCTGGGCGTCAATAACGGTGACCCGTGCCTGCGACCGCTCTGCAAGGTCTTTGACTGAACGTTGGTACGCCGCCGGCTCAAGGCCGTCTAAAGTCAACTCTGCGAGCCGGGCCTTCTCTCGTAGCCCCCGCTCAAGACTTTCTTCCAGATTCGAAACAGTGATGCGCGCGACGAAGTACTGCACCGAGAATGCCGCAACAGCGAGCGGCAGTGTCGTCAACAGGGCAAGTTTGAAAAAGACTCTCGCGGTCATTGCGGAATTTCAAAGCGGTAGCCGTATCCGCGTACCGTCTGGATCCACTTCGGGCTGTTTGGTTCCGATTCCAGCCGTTCGCGCAGGCGACGAATGTGAACATCTACGTTTCGCGGCGTCACGTGATGGGCGGTTCCCCATACTTGATCTAGAAGTTGCTCGCGCGTGTAAGCTCGTCCGGGGTTGGTCCAAAAAAACTCCAGAATAGAGAACTCCGTCGCGGTGAGTTCCAACGGCTTTCCGTCAAGGCTGACGCGGCGGGACTCTCTGTCGATACTCAAACCACCAGCTTCCAATGAGCCGGCTGAGGGCTCCGGCGATCGCTCAGGACGGTCGCGACGCAGGTGCGCCTTGACCCTGGCGACAAGCTCGCGCGGGCTAAACGGCTTCGTGATGTAGTCGTCGCCGCCAATCTCGAGGCCAAGTACGCGGTCGATTTCTTGAGAACGGGCAGTGAGAAACAAGATCGGAACGTGGTCAAGATTTGGGTCTCGGCGGAGTTTGCGACAGAAATCAAATCCGTCGCCGTCGGGAAGCATTACGTCGAGAATAATCAGGCTTGCAGCCGACTCTTCGATCGCTTCCAGGGCACCGGCAATGCTATGTTGCGCTCGCACGTTGTACCCAGAACGCGTGAGATTGTATTCGAGCAGCGTACACAGGTCCAGATCGTCTTCGATGACGACGACGGTCTGTTTCGCGGAGTTTCCGGATGGCATCGTTCGCTGAGTAAATCTAAACTAGGGGCCCGTTCGTTTCAATTGTCGCAAACTGACGTACCCGTCAGATTGAGAGCTCTGTACCATTGCGGCACGGTCGACGCGGCGTCAACACTTAAGAAGCGATGCGTTCGCGTGCGACACGGTACTCGATTCAGCGTCCGCTTGAGTTCGCCCTTCAGAACGGTGAAATCTCGACGAGCGGTCAGGGTCGTACCGTCAACATCAGCAACGGAGGCCTGCTGTTCAAGTCGGAAGATCGGCTATCCGTGGGCGCTCGAATTGAGTTGGCGGTTCAACTTGAAGAAGTCGAAGACACCGATACAGTCGTGACCTTGTTCGCTCAGGGCATGACGGTTCGGTCCGACGCAGACGGCACGGCGGTGGTGATCAAGAAACACCTCTTACGCTCTGTTGGCCCCGACGAGAGCAAACTGCGCTAACATTGCCTCTTCGCTGAGCGGGGCTGTGTCCCGTTCACTCACACTGGAGGTACGACATGAGGCTAGAGGGAAAAGGCGCGATCGTAACCGGCGCCGGAAGCGGAATTGGCGAGGCGATTGCCCGCTGTTTCGCCGAAGAGGGCGCGACCGTCGTAACAGTTGGCCGTACGCTGGCGAAGCTCGAGAAGTCAAAGGAGCAAGCGGGCGCGGCAGGCGAGCGGCTGCACCCTTACGCCTTAGACGTTTCGGATCGCGAGGCCGTCGAGGCGATGGTCGCTTCGGCACTGGTGACGTTGCCCCAGATCGACATTTTGGTCAACAACGCTGGAACGAACGTGCGCGATCGCGCGCTCGACAAGGTTTCCCCTGAAGACTTCGAACGGATGGTCGAAGTGAATCTCAACGGGCCGTTCTATCTGATGCGCGCCGTACTACCCGCTATGCGCGAGCGTCGAGATGGAGTGCTCATCACCGTGTCGTCGACGGCGGGAGTCCGTACGGCAACGATCGCTGGAGCGGGCTATAGCGCTAGCAAGCATGGAGTGAGGTCGCTAGGTCTAGCCGCCCACTTGGAAGAAGGCGACCGTGGTATTCGCTCCTGCGTAATCTGTCCGGGTGAAGTCAATACTCCGATTTTGGAAAATCGCCCGGTTGTTCCCGACGCCGATCGCAGGGCGGCGATGTTGCAGCCCGAGGACTTGGCCCAAGCCGCCTTGTTGGTGGCGACGCTGCACCCCAGAGCGTGCATCCCCGAAATGATCATTACACCGACGACGCAGAAGTACGCCTGACCCGCAACTTGATCTTTTCAAGCTGCCATCCAAGCTGCTAGTTGGACGAAACCCTTCGCAGTACCGAGCCGCGCCGCCTCGCGGTGCGGTCCTCCCTGCGACGTGTGCACCGCACCGCACGGCGACGCGGCTCGGTACTGCAAAGCGCAACGTCGCCGCTTTGGTATCTCAGGTTTCACCCTTGAAAGATCCTTCCAACCAAGGTGGGCGGGCTGACCCGAAACTTCAACCCAAGAGTTACGGCGACGACACAGACGGCGTATTGTGCCAAACGGAAGAAGAACGACTTTCGGGCGGGGACTGGCACATGGCATCTCGTAATCTCTCCACCTTGACTAACCCTCGTGTTGCTTGTCCCCTACCAAGCAAATGGATTGCGGGCTAGATTAGGGACGAGCGCACCGATCCCCCCCGGCGCTCGCCTAGAGTGACTGTAGATCTTTGCCCGGCTTGAAGCGAACAGCTTTACCTGGCGGGATAATCACTTCCTCGCCAGTCCGGGGGTTGCGGCCGATGCCAGTCTTTCGCGGCCGAATGTTAAACACACCAAAACCTCGCAACTCGATCCGCTCGCCCGTTTCCATTGCGCGCTTCATCGATTCAAAGACCGTTTCGACAGCCATCTCGGCTTTCGTCTTGCTCAGTCCCGTGCGGTTCACAACGTGGTTGACGATATCGTACTTAATCATTTGGATTTAACCGGGCGGCGTAGCCAACCTCAACCTTATGCTAGACGGGACTGATTTTAGTTGTCAACAGCCAAATCTGCCTAGATCAATCTGACAGAAACTTTTGATTCGTAAGGACTTGACAAAATTGCTTTCGTGATAAGATAAGTGACGCTAACGTGGCGTGAAGTGCCTCTTCTTGGCATCTAGCGCAGAGACGTATTGCAACTTGAAGCGCTGTTGACAGAATGATGAATCGACGGGGGCTACGTGTCGTGGGGCACTGTGGTCCTTTTTTGCTTTACAGCGCACGGACCAATCCCTCAAATCGATATGTAGGAGATGACTCATTTTTCGTAGACGTTTACGCCCTTTCCGAAGGGTTCGCAGACAGAATGTAAACGAGACCATTCGCGCCCGCGAAGTTCGCATTGTTTTTCCTGATGGAGAGACGACGGTAATGTCGACGCAAGACGGCATCCGGCGGGCCAAAGATCTCGGACTCGATCTTGTCGTGGTTTCACCGAACGCCGATCCGCCAGTGGCAAAGGTGATTGACTACGGCGAATATACTTACATCGAGAAAAAGAAAAAGAACGAGGCCAAAAAGAAACAACACCGCATCGAGATCAAAGAGGTGAAGTTTCGGCCGAACACCGATCAGCATGACTACGACTTCAAGAAGAACCACGCACTACGGTTTCTTCAAGAAGGCAAGAAGGTAAAGGCGACAATCTTCTTTCGCGGTCGAGAAATCACGCACGCCAACATTGGTGAGCGGATTCTCAAAGACCTGACAAAAGATCTAGCGGAATTCGGAAATCCCGAGTCGCTGCCGCGCATGGAAGGCCGATCAATGAGCATCATGATCGGCCCTAAAAAAGAGCAGACTAAACCGGCGAAGACAAAGGAAGATCCTGTGGCGACGGCTGCGCCGGCAGCGGATGTCGAAGCTCCTGCTCAACCAGACGCCCCGGCGACTTAGTCCAATTGTCAGGGCAAAAAACGCACTCTATTTAACATTTCGGTTAACATAGGGTATGTCGACACGCTTCAAGGGTTTCTCCCCCGCTGCCCGGAAATTTCTGCAAGCACTTCGAAAAAACAACAACCGCGATTGGTTTCTCGCTAATAAGGCCAAGTACGAAGAATCAGTGCGTGCGCCGCTGATCGAGTTGGTTCACGAGATCGGAACTGAACTCGATGAGTACTCGCCGGGATACGTGACTGACCCCAAGAGGGCGGTCTATCGCATTTACCGCGACGTAAGGTTCTCAAAGGATAAGAGCCCCTACAAGACTCACGTTGCCGCCGTGTTTGCGTTTAGGGGTCCGGAAAAACATGCGGGCGCCGGGTTTTACTTCCATTTCTCGGCCGACGAACTGCTTGTCGGCGGCGGTGTGTATGCGCCCGGGTCGACAGAATTGCTGAAAATCCGCCAACAGATCGCCGCCAACCCAGATGAGCTTAGAGCAATCATTAAAGGTCGAACATTCAAGAAACTCTTCACAAACATCGAGGGTGAACAACTCAAGCGTATCCCGAAGGGATTTCCGCAGGATCATCCGGGGGCTGACCTCTTGGTCTACAAGCAGTTTTTAGCCGGTGCAACGCTACCAGCCGGCGAGGTCGAATCGCCGAACATCGCCAAGACGATAACGAAGCATTTCAAAGCGATCGCCCCGTTTCTCCACTACTTGAATCGCGCGATCGCGTAGTTGTCGGTATCTAACAAGCGCGAACGACTGTGCGCGAAGACTCAGAAACTGAACCCCGAAAGGGGTGGCCTTTGCATTCGCCTAGTACTAACTTGCGAAAGTAAGGCCTTTAACTGTAAAATGTCGGTATGGCAAGACCGGCAACGGTGATTCGACTGAACGCCGAGGAAGAAGAGACGCTGCGACTCTGGGTGCGCGGCCACAAGTCCGAACGGCGCATGGTGGAGCGCGCTCGCATTGTGCTGCTGGCGGCCGCCGCTACCTCGACCGCCGAGATCGCCCGGCAACTGGGATCCCCGGCGGCGCGCGTGTCGAAATGGCGCACCCGCTTCGCCCAGCAACGTCTGGCGGGATTATGCGATCAAGCGCGTTCCGGCAGGCCCGCGCGGTACGACCAAGCGACGCGCAAACGCATCCTCTGCCAACTCGACGAAGCTCCGCCCGAAGGGCACGCCACTTGGACAGGCGAACTGCTCGCGGAAGCTCTCGGCGACGTCAGCAAGCATCAAGTCTGGCGCGTACTGCGGCAGCTCGGCGTGTCCTTGCGGCGGCGGCGCAGTTGGTGTTTGTCAACCGACCCGGAGTTCGCTCGCAAGGCCGCCGACATTGTCGGACTCTACCTCAGCCCGCCGGAAAACGCCGTGGTGCTCGCGGTCGACGAGAAGCCGAGCATCCAGGCCTTGGAGCGAGCGCAGGGCTGGCTACGCTTGCCCAACGGCAAGGCCTTGACGGGCTTCTCGCACGGCTACAGGCGGCACGGCACGACGCCGCTTTTCGCCGCGCTGGAAGTGGCTACCGGATTCATCATCGCCGGACACTATTGGCGCCGACGGCGTCGCGAGTTTCTCGACTTCATGAACCACATCGCGGCCATCCACGAAGGCCGCGAGATCCACATCATCTTGGATAACTTGAACACTCACAAGCCCAAAAATGACCGCTGGCTGCAACGTCATGCGAACATCCATTTTCACTACACGCCGACCTACAGTTCGTGGATGAATCAGGTTGAGGTGTGGTTTTCGATTCTGAGCCGCCGCGCCTTGCGGGGGGCGAGTTTCACTTCCCCCCGGCAGGTGCGCGAGGCCATCGACAGCTTCGTCCGCGTCTACAACTCCAAGGCTACTCCGTTCGAATGGACCAAGACCGTCGTAGCCCCTCGTCCCCTCGCCAGTAAATATTCTAACTTACGCAACTAAGTACTAGGGTGCAACCCTAGGACGCAAAGCGGGTACGCCCTCCTGCCCCGCCGATCGCCCGCATTCCTCCCCAGGCAGCAACCAATCCGGTCTAGGGCTCGACAATTGGGGTGAATCGTTGGGCCCGCAAGTTCAGAATTTCCGCCACGTACATCGCTCCATTCGAGTCGAGCGCCAGATGATGGGGAAACCGAAATTTTCCAGGTGAACTGCCCGGCCCACCTAGCGACCCCAGGATTTTCCCTTCGAGATCAAGTTTGAGAACCCGGTCGTTGTAACCGTCTGACATGAACAGCCCATCGTCGGTCATAAATAGGCCCCAGGGCGAACCAACATGGGTCCAGGCCTTCAGGAAGCGCCCGTCGGAATTGAAAATTTGAATCCGGTAATTCTCGCGGTCGGCGACCTAGACCAGCCCGTCTTTGTCTAGCGTGATCGAGTGCGGAATATTAAACTCACCCGGGTTGACGCCCTTCTTGCCCCAGGCCGTAAGAAAATTGCCGTCTTTGTCGAATTTGGCGATGCGTGAGTTTCCATAGCCGTCCGACACGTAGATATCGCCGTTCGGCGCGATAAAGCAGTCAGTCGGCTTGTCAAATAGTACGGGGGATTCGCCGGCGCTCCCGCGCGTGCCCAGGATCATCTTGACTCGGCCGTCGGTGTCCATCTTCGCCACGAAGTTCGACCCGTTGTCGACGGTCCAAAGGTTGCCTTCATGGTCGATAGTTAGTCCGTGAGCGTTGGTGAATAGGTCCTTTCCAAACTCGCGAACGAAGCGCCCGCGGCGATCGAATACCTGGATGGGATTGGTTCCGCGATGAAAAACATAGACGTTGTCGTCACCATCAACGGCGACTGATGCCGCGGCGAGCAAATGCGTGCCCGCCGGCAACTGCGGCCAAGTGGCATCCAGTTCGTACTTGAGCTTCGGATAATTGTCGGCAGCGAATGCTACGGCCAGGACTGCCAAAGTTAGAAGGATTGACTTGCGAATCATGCTAGAAGCTATCGTATGCCTGCGGGCGTGATTAGTCAATTAGCCGCTCGGCGACCAGTTTGCCATAGGGTGGAATCGCTGGTTCACGTTCGTGATTCCAGCGGCGGCGTTCGACGCGCCAGCGAAGAATGTGTTCGGCTGCCGGCAATCCGTCGTTTAGTTCATTGCGGCAAGCATTCAAAAAGGCCCCGGCATTGGCCAACCCAGTGGCGTCAATCGCTTTGGGAACGACATGGATGTACGGATTGTGCGAAGGAGCGGGGAAGCAGTCCGCATAGGGCGCCAGGATCCAGCCATCGGTCGCGTGCTCCGCCCAGACCCGCTCGTAGGTGACCTCGTGAGATGTCTTGGACCCGGCGTACATCTTCCATGAGCTGATCGGATAGTACTCCACATGGGCTAGCCATCCGACCGTCAACGTGGCGCTGGCAACAAACACACGCAGTGCAAATCCTTCGTGAGAACACCTATCCGCCTTGCGAGCGTGACTGCGTACGCCATAAAAGACTAGCTGCATAAACACGGCGTCAATGAAAATGAAGTCTTGCAGCAAAAGAATGCCCAGATGGAGCCCAATCACAAGCAGCGGAAGCACCTGGCGGGCTGCTCTGGAAAACAACACAGAAACGAAGCAAAGCTCTAGCGAGAGGGTAAACAGGCCAATTGCTGCGAATATTGCGTCCGGGGCGTCGACAAGCAGCAAGCCGAGGTCCCAGTTCAGCAAGCCGTCTGAGAGCGTATCGCGAAATATTTTGCCTCGAAGATTGTCGGGCCACCACCAGCTCAACCCCGCCCCCCTGAGCTTGCTGAGCCCAGCCAAAAAGTAGGGCAGCGCGACGACGATCCAACAGAGATAGCGCGACCACCCATACACGTCGGTCGACTTTAGAGTGGTGCGCCGGGCCGCGCAATCGAACGACCAGGCGTCCGCGCAAGGTGCGAGAGAAACGGCCACGAGCACGTAGATACCGATCAAACACTGATGAAAGAAGTACGTATAGTGCCAAAAGATTCCGACGTAAACCAGGGTCGAGAGCGCCGCTAGAGGCATTGAGACGCGAGCGCGCCAACCCACAGCCCCAAGCAGCAACAGAACACCCGTGGCGACTTGGAAACACCCCAGTGCGAAAGCGGTCGACAGGATGTCAAGGGCGGAGTAAATTTGGACCACTTCGGCGGAGCAAAAGTAGACCAGTTGGTGAAGGGGTAGCGGTTTTCGTGGGACGGCTGGAACGGAGCCTGCGGTCGCCCTTTAGGGCGGCCCAGGCGTAGTGGAGGCCGTCCCACGAAAACCGGGCGAGTGGCCGGTGGGTCAGCCCAAAGAGTGAGCCCGCTTCTTCTTGCTCTGGATCAGACGGAAGCTTTCGCCGTTCAGCTCTAGAATATGAACGTGGTGCGTGAGGCGATCGAGCAGGGCGCCGGTCAGCCGCTCGGAGCCGAAGACCTCCGTCCATTCGTTAAACGGCAGATTCGAGGTGACCAGCGTCGAGCCCTGTTCGTAGCGCTGGGAAAACACTTCGAACAATAACTCCGCTCCGGTCTTCGATAGCGGCACGTAGCCCAGTTCATCGACGATCAGCAGATCCTGCTTGGCCAACTGCTTTTGACATCGCAGCAAGCGCCGTTCATCTCGGGCTTCGAGCAGCTCATTGACCAGTGCCGCCGCTGTTGTGAAGCGTGTTCGATAGCCGCGCTGACAAGCCGCCAGTCCCAACGCCAAGCCGATGTGCGTTTTGCCCGTGCCGGAATTACCCAGTGCCGGCACGTTTTCGCGGCGGTCGATAAACTCACAGCGCGCCAGTTCCAGCACCAGCTTCTTGTTCAACGCCGGCAAGGACGGGAAGTCGAAAGTGTCCAGACTCTTGGTCACGGGAAACTTCGCGGCCTTGCTGCGGCGCTCGGTGGCCCGCTGTTCACGGTCGAGCAGTTCCAGCTCGCAGAGTTGTTGCAGGAAGCTCCTCGAATCCAAGCTCTCGGCGGCGCATTGCCGCGCCAGTTTGTCGTACTCGCGCAGGAAGGTTGGCAGCCGCAACGCTTTCAAATGCGCTTCGAGCAGAAGTTTCGACCTCGCCATTACCCCCCTCCTTGTGCCGGCAGTGCCAAATAGTCCGCAGCGGAGGTTTGCTCCACCTGGGCTGCCGGCAGGTGCGGATACTTCGTCAAGTCCAAGCGCGGCGGCCGTTGCTCGATGCGGCACAGCACTAAGTGCCTGACTGCATCCAAGCCAATCGCTCCCAACTCGCAGGCTTGGCGCACCGCCGCGGCAACGTGCTCGAATCGGAAGTCCTCCAGTCATCGCAATACCCGCACGTACTCGCGCTTGCCTGGCTTTCCCAACCGTGCCTCGAGCAAACGTCTCAAGCACGGGAACTGTTCGGGCAGCTCCCAGCCCGCCAACGGGGCCGCTTGATCGAGCGCGTTGGTCTTGCGTTCCAGCAGTGCTAGGTAATGCAGCGGATCGAAGATCAACTCTTCGCGTTCGTAACTGCGCCGGTGGCGCGCGATCTCTTCGCTGCCACAACAGATCACGATTTCATCGACGTAGCCTTTCAGCAACACCTGGCGATGTCCGTAGCGTGTGGGCACCGAGTAGTCGTTGGCGCGATAGCGCACCAATGACAGCGACGTCACCCGCGTGGTGCGTTTGTCGCAGGCGTCATAGGGCGTGGGCGGCAAGGGCAACAACGCTTGGCGGTCACGCTTGAAACGTTCCTCAATCGTTTCGGTGTGCCGCCGCAAGCGCCGCTTACGATTGTTGAGGCACTGCGCTTCGAGCTGCTCGTTGAACGCTTCCCAGCTTGGAAACCTTGGCGCCGGCACCATGAAGTTCCGCCGGGCATAACCGACCAGTCCTTCCACCTTTCCCTTGTCGTTGCCTTTGCCCGGACGCCCGAAACGATCGGAGAATAAATAGTGCGACTGCAGTTCACTGAACACCCTGGTCCGCTTGCGCCTGCCGTCGCCCAGAATCCTCGCCAGCGCCAAGGTCGTGTTGTCGTAGAGGATGCTGCGTGGCACGCCGCCGAAGTACCGAAACGCTGCGTTGTGCCCCTCGCAAAACGCTTCCGTCGTCGCGGCCGGGAAAGCTTTTACGAAAGCGTCATCGCTAGGCGGCAGATCGACCACCAAGTAGTGCGCCTTGCGCTGTACGCCGTCAATGACCACCAGAGCTTCACCGCAGTCGGCCTGGGCATCGCCCGCCGGATGCACCAGCGGCACGAACATCTCTTGCCCGCCGAGCTTCTTGTCGCGAACATAGTCCTTGACGATCGTGTAACCGCCGGTGAAATCGTACTCGTCGCGCAAGCGGTCGAAGATGCGTTTTGCGGTGTGGCGTTGTTTCTTCGGACGTTCCTGATCGTCGATGAGGATCTGATCGACGATTCCGGTGAAGGGATCCAGCTTCGGCCTCTGCGCTGGTTGGCGCCGCCGATAGCCCGGCGGAGTGGCGTAGCGCAACATCTTGCGCACCGTCCCTCGCGCCAGGCCAAACCGTTTGGCGGCCTCGCGCTCACTGAGCCCTTCGACAAAGACACTGCGCCGTACTTGAGCGTATAGCTCCACGCGATACATCCCTCTCGTGTCCCACAAACACCACAGGAATGTTCGCTGGACCACTCGGACGGTCTACTTTTACTCCGCCCAAAAGCAGCTTCGATTCGCCGCTCTATGGTCTAGTTTCGCTCCGCCGTTCTCAACAGGAACGACGAAAAGCCAGGAACCTGACCGAGCAAGCTGATCAGCCCCATTGGAACCAGTAGCTCTCGCGGCAGCCGCGCAGTCGACGAGAGGTCGCTACTGAGCACGTAGCCCAGCATTACCAGGCAAGCGAGTATCCGTATCGCCGCAAGTGACTGGGCGCTCGCGGGCGGCACGAAACGCCTCGCAAACTCGCGCGGGCGATACGCCGCGAACACGAAGACTGCGAGTAGCGGAAGCACCAAGCATTCCGCCGGGCTGAGACCAGCCATCCGAAACACTGAAAACTACGCCGCCGCTTGGCGGCTTTGTCCCCGGCTGAAGCGGACGACCGCGACAGTGCCCTGGCCGGGCGAGCTCTCTATGCGGAGTTCAGCCCCCATACGGTCCGTTAGGCGTCGCACCAGGGAAAGGCCGACCCCCAGTCCAAGTTCGCTATCGGTTCCCGGTTTGCTCTCAAGCGGCGAGCGGCTGCGGACGATCCCCAGCTGTTTGGAGTCCATTCCAGAACCGAAGTCTCGAACCCAAATCTCCACCGCGTCAGCAACTTGGCGCACCCGCAACTCGACCACAGCGCCCCTTCTTGAACACTTGTATGCGTTAAGGACTAGATTGTTGATGATCACGCGGACCGCATCAGGATCAGCCGGTACCGCCGGGCACGTCTCAAATTGCGTTTCAAGCTTCAAGCCCTTATTTGAGAGGACGGGAGCCAGATCGTCAGCGCACTCCTCGGCGATACCGGCCAGATCGATTTCGTCGGATCTCATGATTGACGAGTCCTCCGACGACTGCGCCCAAGATAGCAATTTTTCGAGTTGATTCTTGAGCCGTGAGGCCATCTGAGCGAAACGGCCGGACAGCTCGTGAGTTTGGCATTCTGAATTGGCCCCTTTCGGCGCCCTGATTTGGCCCCCCTAGAACAATCAACGGATACTCTGTTTGCGGGAATCGCCCGCAACGGAGGAACGAATTGGACTGGAGGAGCAAAGTGGAACTATTCGAAGAGATTCGACGCGAGTACGAATTCGGCGTGGGGACGATCAAGGGGGTGGCGCGCAAGCTGGGCGTGCACCGGCGGATGGTGCGCGAGGCGGTAGCCAGCGCGCTGCCGCCGCCGCGCAAGAAGCCGGCGCGACGGCGCGCCAAGCTGGCGCCGGCGGTGGGGTTCATCGACCGCATTCTCAAAGAGGACCGCAAGGCGCCGCGTAAGCAGCGTCACACGGCGCACCGTATCTGGAACCGGATACGGGAGGAAACCAGTTGCGAAGTGGCCGAGCGCACGGTGCGGCAGTACGTTCAAGAGCGCAAGCGCGAGTTGGGATTGGAGAAGCGCGAGACGTTCGTGCCGCAAAGCTACGACTGGGGCCAAGAAGCGCAGGTGGACTGGTACGAGTCGTGGGCCGAGATGGACGGCGAGCGCGTGAAGCTGCAAGTGTTCACGATGCGCTCGATGGCGAGCGGCGCGGCCTTTCATCGCGCCTATCGGCGCGCGACGCAGCAGGCGTTTCTGGAAGCGCACGAGTTGGCCTTGGCCTACTTTGGCGGGGTGTTTCGGACATTGAGGTACGATAATCTCTCTTCGGCGGTGAAGCGGATTCTGCGCGGCGCGCGACGCGAGGAGACGGCGCGCTTCGTGGCTTTTCGTTCGCATTGGCGCTTCGCCTCCGAGTTCTGCACGCCGGGGAAAGGCAACGAGAAAGGGGGCGTGGAAGGCGAGGTGAGACGTTACCGCCGCAACCACTGGGTGCCGCTGCCTGAAGCCAAGACGCTGGACGAGCTCAACAGCAAGCTGCTCGAAGGCTGCCGCGAAGACGAAGCGCGCACGGTCGCCGGACGGGCGCAAACGGTCGGCGAGGGAATGCTGATCGAACGCGAGCGGCTGTTGGGGTTGGCGGCGGAAGGCTTTGAGATCGAAGTGTCGAGCTTCCCGAAGGTTGACGCGACAGGCTGCGTCAAGGTGCGCACGAACTTCTACTCGACGCCGCTGCGTCCGGGAACCAGGGCGCAGGCGAAGATCTACGCCGAGTCGGTCGAGGTCTGGCACGAAGGTCGTCGCATCGCGCGACATGAGCGCAGCTACTCTCGGCAGCAGAAGATCTTTAATTTGGAGCATTACCTCGACGTATTGGCCCACAAGCCGGGAGCGCTGGCGGGCTCGACGCCGCTGGAACAATGGCGCCAAGCCGGGCGTTGGCCGGCGAGCTACGACACGTTATGGGCGAAGTTGATCCAGCGCCATGACAAGCAAGCGGGGACGCAACAGATGATCGAGCTGTTGCAAGAGGGCAAACGCCACGGTTGGGACAAGCTGAGCGAGGCGATCGAGAAAGCGCTCGAGTGCGGCTGCTGCGATCAGGCGGCGGTGCGTTACTTGCTGACCTCGCAGTGCCTCGAACGGCTAGCTCAGCCGCCGCTGGTGGCGCCGGAGCTGGAACGCTTTGAGCGGCCCTTGCCGACGCTGACGAACTACGATCAGTTGCTGGCGGCGGAGGCGGTGCAATGAGCGCCCGCAAATCCAGCGCCCCCAACGAAAGCCTGGCGGTGCAGGCCATCCAACAACAGTGCAAGCTGCTGCGGCTGGCGACGGTGGGCGCGCAATTCGAGACGTTGGCCAAACAAGCCATACGCGAGAGACAAACGCCGGTCGGCTATCTCGAAGCGCTGCTAAGCGCGGAGTTGGAAGAGCGCGAGCGACGTACGGTGGATCGTCGCTTACGCGAAGCGCGGCTGCCTCGCATGAAGACGCTCGAGGAGTTCGACTTCTCCGAGACGAAGGCGGTCTCGGCCCCGCAGCTAACCGAGTTGGCCGAAGGCGGCTACATCGAGAGTTCGGAACCGATCCTGTTTCTCGGCGATTGCGGCACGGGCAAGACCCACCTGATGACGGGCCTGTGCGTGGCGGCCTGCCTGCAGAAACGGCGGGTGCGCTTCACCACGGCGTCGGCGCTGGTCAACGAACTCGTCGAAGCCAAGCAGCAAATGCAGCTGAGTCGAGTGCTCGCACGCTGGTCGCGCTACGAGCTGATCGCGATCGACGAAGTGGGTTACGTGCCGCTGGCGGAGGTGGGAGCAGAGTTCTTGTTCCAAGTCATCGCTGATCGCGCGGAAAAGGCGGCTCTAATGCTGACGACCAACCTGCCGTTCTCCGAGTGGACAAAGGTGATTCCGAACGCTCGGCTATGTAAGGCGCTGTTGGATCGCATTACCGACCGCGCTCACATCATCGAGACGGGCGAGGAGTCCTACCGCTTTCGTAGGACGCTGGCGAAGAAGAAGCGAGGGCGGTAGCAAGGAGGGCGCTCGTTTTTGGGGACATCGTCCTGCGCTTCGCCCTTCGGGCTCCGCTCCGGACCACGTCCCCAAAAACGAAAGGAGGTGACCTGAAATCAATGACTTAGAGGCCCGTTTACAGGGGGGCCAAAATAAACCGCCGAAGTGGGCCAAGTGAAGTTGCCAAAAACAAGCTCGCGTATGCCGTCGAGGTTGCCGCCACGCAACTGCGAACCCATCACTTCAGAGGTCAGTACGATCTCCGTAACCGCGCCTCTCATGTCGTGAGCCAAGATCTTAATCAGGTCGACCTTTTCGCCATGCAACTGATCGAATCGATCACGTGCGTCGCGCAACTGGCCGCCCTGAATTGAAAGCTGAGCCTTCTGTTTCCCAAGTGTCCGGGCGTAGTAGAGACTTGCGCCGACGACCGCGCAGGCGAGCAAGAATGCAAAGGCAAGCACGATCGTCTGAGTTTCACGAGTCTTGTTCTCCGCAAGGAGTACACGCTTCTGACTCCGTAATTCCAGTGCCCTTAGTCGCCCGTTCATTTTTGCCTTTGCGTTCTCCACGAGGTCCTTCTCGTGCTTGATTGACAGCGTGTTCGCGGTCGCCATTTTGGCGTACGCTTGGGCCGGATTACCCATCGATTCGTCTATCCGCGCCAACTCTAAAACGATCGACCGCTGGCGGTATGAATCGTCGATGTTGTTGGCGATCTGCAAAGCCTGGCCGAGCAGCGAGACTGCTGTATCGACATCGTGCGCTGCTATTTCTACCTCGGCCAATGCTCTTAGATTTTCGATTTGACCAACTGCGTTCTCCCAGCGCTCGTGGGTTTCTAAGAGTGTGCGGTAATGCGAACGAGCGGAGTCCCAATCGCCAATCGCCTGGTAGTAGCGTCCAAATTGCTTATCCAGAGAATAGTGACGTCCGGTGCTAGTCAGGGCGAAACCTTCAGCCGATAGCGCTAACGATTCGAGAGCTTCGTCAAGTTTCCCAAGCGCCCGCTGAGTGCGGGCAAGATTTGTTACGAAATACGCCCAACGCCAAGTCATCCCCTCGCTCCGTAACCGGCCGCAGACATTCTTGTACTGGCGAAGCTGCTCGTTGCGATCACCGTCCGCCGATGCTACCGCGGCCAAGTGAAAGGCCGGCACGTAACTCCACTCCGGTACCGCTGAGGTGGTGGCAAGCTGCGCCGCAAGCCCGAGTGCTTCTAAATAGAGCTGACGGTCGCGAAAAGCGTAGTAGAGCTCAGACTCGACCAACAACGCCTCGATCTGCGTACTCGGATCTTCGATCTCTTCCGCCAATGTAAAGGCGGCGTCCAGCGATTCGATACTCTCCGCCAGGCCTCCCTCTCGCGAGCGAAGAGCAAGTTGAGCCCGAAATATATTGTTTCTCGCGATTGCGCGATTATCGCCCTCAGACGCCGCTAGCGTGTGCGCACGCTCCAGTAGATCGTCTGCTCGACGAAAATCGAAGCTATCGATCGCGCAGCGAGCAAGCTGATTGAGGGCTTGGGCTTCGAGCCCGCGTCTGTTGTGCCGGGTTGCTTCGACCCGAGCCTGCCGGGCATAGCCGCAGGCTATCTGCGGATCAATCGAGTAATGCGTTTCCGCAAAGAGATTGAGAAATTCGGCTCGCTTGTCTAGTTCGACTGCGGCGTCGGCATTTCTCTTCGCCGTGGCGCAGAGCTCTCGCTGCGTCACGGCTCGTGCACGTTGAGAAATCCCCAAGGCCGACATGGCGGCCACAGCGGCAAGAAATAGTAATGTCGTACTTCGATTTCGCATACTGCAAACGAAACGTTTTCGAACTGCCAGTGGGGTAGAATCACCACGAATCTTCCCGATCCGTCTCCGCTGACGGACAAGTCACTCTATTTGATAGGGTTGACAGCCTAAACTCATCTTATCTTCAAAGTGTCGTACACCTTGAGATAATTGAGGTGGATTCTGATATAAATCTGTTCTAAATTGTTTCGACAGCTCGGGTTATTTTCGTGGGCGTTGGGTGTATCGAGCGGGCTAGTGACAGCGGCCGCTGCCCTCATCCGTAAACGAATAGCCCTCAATTGGCAGAAACTTCCAGTCGTAGCTGTCGGCCAGTCGTAGCTGTCGGCCTTAAGATTGAGCCCTAGTACTAACTTGCGAAAGTAAGGCCTTTAACTGTAAAATGTCGGTATGGCAAGACCGGCAACGGTGATTCGACTGAACGCCGAGGAAGAAGAGACGCTGCGACTCTGGGTGCGCGGCCACAAGTCCGAACGGCGCATGGTGGAGCGCGCTCGCATTGTGCTGCCGGCGGCCGCCGCTACCTCGACCGCCGAGATCGCCCGGCAACTGGGATCCCCGGCGGCGCGCGTGTCGAAATGGCGCACCCGCTTCGCCCAGCAACGTCTGGCGGGATTATGCGATCAAGCGCGTTCCGGCAGGCCCGCGCGGTACGACCAAGCGACGCGCAAACGCATCCTCTGCCAACTCGACGAAGCTCCGCCCGAAGGGCACGCCACTTGGACAGGCGAACTGCTCGCGGAAGCTCTCGGCGACGTCAGCAAGCATCAAGTCTGGCGCGTACTGCGGCAGCTCGGCGTGTCCTTGCGGCGGCGGCGCAGTTGGTGTTTGTCAACCGACCCGGAGTTCGCTCGCAAGGCCGCCGACATTGTCGGACTCTACCTCAGCCCGCCGGAAAACGCCGTGGTGCTCGCGGTCGACGAGAAGCCGAGCATCCAGGCCTTGGAGCGAGCGCAGGGCTGGCTACGCTTGCCCAACGGCAAGGCCTTGACGGGCTTCTCGCACGGCTACAGGCGGCACGGCACGACGCCGCTTTTCGCCGCGCTGGAAGTGGCTACCGGATTCATCATCGCCGGACACTATTGGCGCCGACGGCGTCGCGAGTTTCTCGACTTCATGAACCACATCGCGGCCATCCACGAAGGCCGCGAGATCCACATCATCTTGGATAACTTGAACACTCACAAGCCCAAAAATGACCGCTGGCTGCAACGTCATGCGAACATCCATTTTCACTACACGCCGACCTACAGTTCGTGGATGAATCAGGTTGAGGTGTGGTTTTCGATTCTGAGCCGCCGCGCCTTGCGGGGGGCGAGTTTCACTTCCCCCCGGCAGGTGCGCGAGGCCATCGACAGCTTCGTCCGCGTCTACAACTCCAAGGCTACTCCGTTCGAATGGACCAAGACCGTCGTCGCCCCTCGTCCCCTCGCCAGTAAATATTCTAACTTACGCAACTAAGTACTAGAACGCCGTATGACGTGCGGTCTCGAACCTCGCTGTTGGGTTTTGGTTTACCGATACGGCGATGCTCGCGCCCGCCGGTGCCGACGATAAATTGCCGAATACCTTTCTCCGGGTCAGCTCGGCCGTCAGGGTCTTGGGGCGCAAACCGCTCGTAGTGGTGCTCATGCCCGGCTAGCACCAATTCGACACCATGTTTGTAGAGCAACTCGTAGATCGGCTTCATCTCCTTTTCGCCGCCGTGTTTACCTGAACTGAATAGTGGATGGTGAAAGTACGCAACCGTGCAGCCGCTGGTGGACTGTTCAAGATCGCGTTCAAGCCAGCCGTACTGTTCGGCATTCTCATCGCAGCCAACTTCGTCACAAACGCTGTTCAACGCGATCACGTGCCACGAACCCAGAGAGTAGCTGTAGTAGCCTTTTCCGGCCGGACCGGCGGCTTCACCGAAGTATTCGTAATACGGCACCGCGCCTTTCGACTTATATTCATGGTTGCCAACCGACGGACGGGTGCGTTCGCGGTGACGGCCCAAAGTCGGGTCATAGCACTTTCGAAATTCACTCGCTGTACCCCGACGATAGGCGTTGTCCCCGACGGTGAAGATAACGGCCTCGGGGTGGTCTTTGATCACGTCGTCGAGGACCGCCGCTGTGGCCCGCGCGCCCGCCAAGCGACTCCCACAGCGCGCGATGTCGCCGGCGCCAACCAATATCGCGTCCGCACCGGCAACGTTCGCCGCTAGCGAAAGTAGGCAGAATACGTGAACAACGGGCGTTGCGCGATACATGGCGCTTTTTAGTCTAGCCCGCATTTTCCACCACGAGGCGATCGAAAGTGTCCCAAATCCGGCGTGAGTTGCGTTTGAGCCGCGCGCGCGGCTCAAACGCGAGATCTTCCGCGGCAACGGAGCGCACCCACCGGCTGTCGCGAATGTATCTCCTAAAAAAGCATGAATGGCCTACTGTTACAGGCGACCAAGCATTGTGGGCACTCGCGAAGAATGCCTGCCGACGGATCAGGGAAGTGCGCGCGACGCCCCGTTTGATAGCGTGGAGGTCTACAACTGCCATGGCCTACCCCGATCTGCGAAGTTTTATCGACGCGCTTGAAAAGAACGGCGAGCTTAAGCGCGTGACGGCCGAGGTCGACCCCGTGCTTGAGATTACCGAGTTAGCTGATCGAGCCGTGAAGAACAACGGCCCGGCACTGCTGTTCGAAAATCCTCGCGGCCATTCGATGCCGGTGCTGATCAATTCATTCGCGTCGATGCGAAAGATGGAATTGGCGCTTGAGGTCGACGATCTGCAGTCGATCGCCAACCGCATCGCTGACTATCTGGAAATGAAAACTCCGCAGGGTCTCGTCGGCAAACTTAAGATGCTGCCGAAACTGGCTGAGATGGGCAGCTTCTTCCCGCGCGAGGTGCGCTCCGGTGCTTGCCAACAGGTTGTGAAGACTGAAGGCTTCTCCCTTCGTGACTATCCCGTTCTGACTTGTTGGCCGCAAGACGCGGGACCCTTTATTACGCTGCCGATGGTGTTTTCGAAAAACCCCATCACAGGCAAACGCAACTGCGGCATGTATCGGCTGCAAATTTTTGATGAGCGCACGACCGGCATGCATTGGCAGACCCATAAGCAGGGTGCCGAACACTACCGCCGGTTATTGGCGGAAGGTCAGGAAACGCGAATGGACGTAGCGGTCGCGATCGGCGCCGACCCCGCGACGATGTTTTCCGCGATTCTGCCTTTACCGCCCGATCTAGATGAGATGCTGTTCGCCGGTTTCATGCGAAACAAGCCTGTCGAAATGGTGAAGTGCAAGACCGTGGACATCGAGGTGCCGGCGAATGCCGAAATTGTTCTCGAAGGCTATGTGACGCTCGGCGAGACTCGCACCGAGGGACCATTCGGAGATCACACCGGCTATTATTCCCTGGCGGATGAGTATCCGGTCTTTCACGTGGAATGCATCACTCAGCGAGAGAACCCGATCTACGCGACAACCATCGTCGGTCAGCCGCCGATGGAAGACTTCTACATGGGCAAAACGATCGAGCGAGTTTTCTTGCCGTTGCTTCGATTGCAGCTTCCAGAGGTCGTTGACATGTCGATGCCGGCCGAAGGCATCTTCCACAATCTGATGCTGGTATCGATTCGCAAATCGTACCCCGGCCACGCGCGTAAAGTAATGAGCGCGATTTGGGGGCTCGGCCAAGCGATGTTCACGAAGTGCATCGTTGTGGTCGACCACGATGTGGATGTGCAAGACCACGGCAACGTAGCATTTCGTGCTCTAAACAACATCGACCCCGAGCGCGACATGCAGTTTACGTTTGGCCCTATCGACTCGCTTGATCACTCCAGCCGCCTCCCGAACTATGGCTCAAAGGTCGGAATCGATGCGACTAAGAAATGGCCTGAAGAAGGCTTCGATCGGCCCTGGCCCGATCTGATCGAAATGGATGAAGCCGTCAAAGCCAGAGTCGACCCAATCTGGAAGCAGCTTGGAATTGGTAGCTGAGAGGACCTATACGTTTGGGCGCGATCATCGCAAATTTGTTCGTCATGGCCCTAGCGTGCGCGCTACTCAGTGTCTCTCCCGCCCCTCGACCAAAGCCAATTGACGAAGCGGCTATTGAGCCGTTGCGCCCAACATTGATCCGGCTGGTATCGCGTCTGCTGCCCCATGAACCGATCAGGGTACGTACGTCGCGTCATGTGAGCGTTGTCGAAGTTCCGATTTCGGTCGGCGATCACGTCACCGAAGGCACACCCCTAGTTGTTCTGCGAGATTTAGTGGTTGTCGAAAAGCGTGCGGAGGTTAGCGCGGAAGTCCGGCGATTGCAGGCCGGTATCGGCGAGGTGCATGCGAAAACCACCGCCGTCGAGCAGGCCGAGTCGCGCGCCAGGCTGGAAGCTGTCGGTCAGATTGAAGCGGAATATCAGGCGCTCCTAAAGGAATTCGAACGTTTCCAGAGGCTGTTCGACGAGGGATTGCTGGCGCGGATCGAATACGAACAACACAAGAGAGATTTAGAGCTCAGCAGAGCGGAGGTCGAGGCCGCGCGCGAATCGATCGACCGCCCCTCCGCGCCCGACGCCCCTGAGGCAATCGAGGGGCTGGGGGCCGCTCAGCGCATGTTGGCGCGCCTCGAAACGCTCCCTGCAGAATTTGTCCTCACAGCCCCCAGAGACAGCGTCGTGGACGAGATTTTCGTATCGGTAGGTGACTCGCCTATGCGTGGCACTGACCTTGTTTTGTTACACGAAGACCGGCCGGCTGGTGTCTCCGCCAATTTGCCGGCGGGCGTTCGCGTTTCCGCCATCATCGAGGTCTGCGGCGCACGCGGTCTCTTCAGTTTCGAAATTGTCGACGAAACTGTTTTCGTCGAGGCTCCTCACCTCGACGAATCATCGAACCAGTCGTGCGACGTTGAGATCGAACTAGATCCGTCCCTAAGTAAGCCCTGACCTCAAATGGTATCGACAGAGGCGTGGACGGAAGTCCACGCTTTCCTCACACTTCGTAGCGACATCGATCGAACGCACGGAGTAACTACGCGGCCACAACAATCGCCCATACGGGAGAATAGGAACTTATGGCTACAGCAGTCACAGCGGATCCCGCCGAACTAGGTAAACAGCTAAAGGCCGACGGGGTCGTCATTCAAACTTACGGGTTGCGTAAGACGTACATGATGGGCGAGCAGGTCATTCATGCCGTTGACGGCATTGATATGTCAATCAAGTACGGCGAGTACGTCGCGCTGATGGGTCCTTCGGGTTCGGGCAAATCGACCTTTATGAACTTGATTGGCGCACTCGACACGCCGTCAGCCGGTGACTATTACATCGCCGGACAGCTCATTAGCACTATGAGTGACGATGAGCTGGCGCACATCCGCAACAAGGAAATCGGCTTCGTGTTTCAGACCTTCAATCTCTTGCCCAGGCTGACCGCGCTGCAAAACGTAGAGTTGCCGTTGATCTATGCGGGACTGCAGCCGGCGCAGCGCATGGAGCGCGCCATGCGTGTGTTGAAGCAGGTCGACTTGACGCCACGTATGTATCACACGCCGGGTGAGCTTTCCGGTGGTCAGCGCCAAAGGGTTGCCATTGCGCGCGCGCTAGTGGGCGATCCCGCGATCATCCTCGCCGATGAGCCAACCGGTAACCTCGACACGGCGACCTCGAGCGAAATCATGGGCCTGCTCGACGTTTTGCACAAGCAAGGCAACACGATCATTCTCGTTACCCACGAACCCGACATCGCGATGTACGCTCACCGCGTCGTTCACCTTCGCGACGGCAAAGTTGAGAAGGACGAGAGAATCAAATAGCACTGTTGGCTCTCACTTACATCGTCGCGGGCATCGTGGTCGGCGGTTGCGTCGTCTACGTGCTTACGATCGTTGCGGTCGCTCAATTTAGATCGAGGCCATCAGTCTCGAAACCAACGGCGTTGCCTTCTATCGGGATCAGCGTTTTGAAGGCGGTCCACGGGGACGAGCCCGGGCTCGAGCAAAACCTTCGATCGTTCTTCGAGATCAAGTACCCGACGTTTGAATTGCTCTTTGCCGCCCGTGATGATGATGATCCGGCACTGAGTCTCGCGCGGGAGCTCAGCCGGCACTATCCGCATGTTCAAACCAAGATCTTGGTAACGGGTGAGCCGACTTGCCCCAACGCGAAAGTATTCTCGCTCGGCAAGATGGCGGCAGCAGCGCAACACGATCTATTGGTAATTAGCGACAGCGATATTCGGGCCGTGGAGAGTTATCTAACGAATATCGCGGCGGAGTTTTCCGACCCCAAAGTGGGGGTTGTGAGTTTCCCGTATCGAGCGTTACCCGCTGCCAGCTTCTGGTCGTTGCTTGAGGCGCTTGGGATGAACAGCGAGTTTTGGGGCGGTGTGGTGTTGGCGCAAATGCTGACGCCGATGGATTTTGCCGTTGGCCCGACAATGGTGATTTCGAGGGATTGCCTTAACGCCGTAGGTGGGTTTGAATCCGTCAACGACTATCTCGCTGAAGACTTCGTACTGGGTCAGAAAGCTCGTGCTGCTGGCTTCGATGTGCGTCTTGGGGAGAGCGTCGTCGAGCATCGAATTGGCGCCGACGCGTTTGCCTCGAATTTCCGGCATCGCATCCGCTGGAACCGCTCGACGCGCTGCTCGCGCCCATGGGGTTACCTCGGGCAGGTGTTCACCAACCCACTGCCCTGGGCGCTGCTCGCCGTTCCGCTTTCGGGGTTTGCGGGATGGACAATTTGGATGCTGGCGGCCTGTGCGTTCTTGCGGTTTGCGGCACTGCTCGCTGTCGGCCCGGTGTTCCTCCGGGATAGACTGACCCTGAAGTATTTTTGGCTGGTGCCGTTGCAGGATTTCGCAAGTTTGGTGGTTTGGTTCCTCGCATTCTTCGGAAATACGATTACATGGCGTGGCCGTCAGTTTCGGCTAACGACCGACGGCCGCCTGACCTGAAATATAAATTTTCGGGCTGTCAATCAACCTGCTCGTTCGAATATACCGTTCTTAGTACCGAGCCGCGCCGCCGTGCGGTGCGGTCCGCCCTACGACGTGCCCACCGCACCGCACGGCGGCGTCGCTCGGCAACCCAATACTAATTTGTTCCGGACACCCAGGAAAACTCGGGGCGACGATCGTCATACGACACCCGGTCAAGCTGTACCCGAATCGCATCGCCTAGTACTGACTTGCGAAAGTAAGGCCTTTAACTGTAAAATGTCGGTATGGCAAGACCGGCAACGGTGATTCGACTGAACGCCGAGGAAGAAGAGACGCTGCGACTCTGGGTGCGCGGCCACAAGTCCGAACGGCGCATGGTGGAGCGCGCTCGCATTGTGCTGCTGGCGGCCGCCGCTACCTCGACCGCCGAGATCGCCCGGCAACTGGGATCCCCGGCGGCGCGCGTGTCGAAATGGCGCACCCGCTTCGCCCAGCAACGTCTGGCGGGATTATGCGATCAAGCGCGTTCCGGCAGGCCCGCGCGGTACGACCAAGCGACGCGCAAACGCATCCTCTGCCAACTCGACGAAGCTCCGCCCGAAGGGCACGCCACTTGGACAGGCGAACTGCTCGCGGAAGCTCTCGGCGACGTCAGCAAGCATCAAGTCTGGCGCGTACTGCGGCAGCTCGGCGTGTCCTTGCGGCGGCGGCGCAGTTGGTGTTTGTCAACCGACCCGGAGTTCGCTCGCAAGGCCGCCGACATTGTCGGACTCTACCTCAGCCCGCCGGAAAACGCCGTGGTGCTCGCGGTCGACGAGAAGCCGAGCATCCAGGCCTTGGAGCGAGCGCAGGGCTGGCTACGCTTGCCCAACGGCAAGGCCTTGACGGGCTTCTCGCACGGCTACAGGCGGCACGGCACGACGCCGCTTTTCGCCGCGCTGGAAGTGGCTACCGGATTCATCATCGCCGGACACTATTGGCGCCGACGGCGTCGCGAGTTTCTCGACTTCATGAACCACATCGCGGCCATCCACGAAGGCCGCGAGATCCACATCATCTTGGATAACTTGAACACTCACAAGCCCAAAAATGACCGCTGGCTGCAACGTCATGCGAACATCCATTTTCACTACACGCCGACCGACAGTTCGTGGATGAATCAGGTTGAGGTGTGGTTTTCGATTCTGAGCCGCCGCGCCTTGCGGGGGGCGAGTTTCACTTCCCCCCGGCAGGTGCGCGAGGCCATCGACAGCTTCGTCCGCGTCTACAACTCCAAGGCTACTCCGTTCGAATGGACCAAGACCGTCGTCGCCCCTCGTCCCCTCGCCAGTAAATATTCTAACTTACGCAACTAAGTACTAGGCCAAATTCCCGTCCGCTTTTCGTTATAACCACCGAGTGCGAGCGCGGACGGAACTGGGCCTGATCGTGGCCGAATGAGTCCATCGGAATTCGTCCTTCGACGAACAGATCGTCTAACTCGACTGCGAGGCCCCAATCGCCGCTGTCAAGCACGGTGGCGTCAAAGTGATCGCCGAGGCGTTCTCGCATGAACTGGGCCTTTTTCCACTCGACGAGGGAACGCTCGGCGTCGGCGGCGCGGCGCTCGGTGAGCGAGGTCTCATCAGCAATCGAATGCACATCGAGCGCACGATACGGGCCTTGTTCGTCTGCTTCATCGTATGGAGACCTTGTCGACTGCCGCGCCAGCGAGGCCCTCAGCACGCGATGACAAATCAGGTCTGGATAGCGCCGAATCGGTGACGTGAAATGGGTGTAGCAATCGCTCGCCAACGCGAAGTGTCCGTCATTCGTTTCGCGGTAACGGGCTTGTTTGAGAGACCGCAACATGCGATAGGTCAGAATCCGTTCTTCGGGTTGGCCCTTGAGTTTCTCAAGCAGGCGCTGAAAATCCTTGGCACGAACCTCAACATCGGGGTCCGCCACGCGCCCACGGCTCGGCGTCCCACGCCGGCCGTGGTGGCCGCGGCGCCGCTCATCACGCCGCGCCGCGGGAATCGTCACCCCAAGCGTGTAGCCGAATTGGCGCGCGATCTCTTCAAATTCCATCACACGCTTGCTCGTTGGACTATCGTGAACGCGGTAGATGGCCGGAAGGTTTCGCTTGTCTAGGAACCGCGCCACCGCTTCATTCGCGGCCAGCATGAATTCTTCGATGATGCGGTTCGCGATCGTGCGCTCGGCCCGCCGAACGCCGGTCATTCTTTGCTGGTCGTCGAACAAGATCTCCGCTTCCGGCATGTCGAGGTCAAGTGCGCCGCGCTTCGTTCGTCGCTTGTTGAGGACGAGCGCAAGCTGCTCCATCAACTTGAAATTTTCAGTCAAATCTTGAAACTCGCCAACCACCTGCTCGTCGCCCGACAACACACGATAGACATTCGTGTAGGTCATTCGGGCCGCGCTGTGAATGACGCCCTCACAAAATTCCGCGCTGACAGTTTCGCCCGTCTTGTCGATTTCTAAAAGTGCCGACATCACCAGCCGATCCACGTCCGGGCGAAGCGAGCAGATGTCTGACGACAGCTCGACCGGCAACATCGGAACCGCTCGATCGGGAAAGTAGACGCTGGTGCCCCGCAGTCGGGCCTCTCGATCGATCGCGTCGCCGGCGCTTAGGTAGTGACTCACATCGGCCACGTGAACCTGTAGAGCAAAGTTTCCGTTGGCTAGCCGCTCGACGTGCACGGCATCGTCAAAGTCACGAGCTGATTCACCGTCAATCGTGACAATCGGGAACTTGCGAAAATCTCGGCGGCGCGCGATTTCGGCTTTAGGAATTTTGTTTGAAACATCGAGTACAGCCGCGCGAACCTCATTCGGAAAGCGGTGCGGTATTTGGTACTTTCGGATCGTAATTTCAACGTCGATTCCAAAGTCATCCGGCTTGCCAAGTAACTCGACAATCCTTCCCCGGCCAAACGTGCTGGGGGTGGGGAAACGTGTCAGCAGAATCGAGACGACCAAGCCGTTCAGTTCCGACGCATTCTTTGCGTCGAATGCGATCACGTCGCCAAGCCGTTCTCCGGCCTCGGCAGCCGAGGGAATTTCGCCACCTGGTTCGACTTCAACCCATTGCTCGAATCGATCGTTAAACGGAATCACCTTGCATCCGTAAGGCGTGTATTCAAACGTCCCCACAAGCGTCCGATTTGTGCGCTGCAGCGCGCGAATGATGCGGCCCTCGGAAGAGTCTTCGTCCCCGTGGCCTACAAGCTCGGCGAGGACGCGGTCGCCGTGCATCGCGTCGCCCGTATTTCGTGGGCTAACAAAAACATCGCCCGCTACGTTCTTTAGCCGCCGATCAGGAGTGATGAAACCAAATCCCTTGGGGTGCAGACTAAAGCGTCCGGTGAAGTGGTTGGCGCCTGGCAGGCGGTAGAACCAGTGCCGTTCTTCGAGCAGTCGGCCGGCATCAACCAAAGATTCAAGATGCCCCAGGAGCTGCTGCCGCGCCTCTCCCTTAACATCGAGTTGCTTTAGAAGATTCTTGTAAGTGGTGCGCGGCGGGCTGGCCCGGGCAATATGCGCCAGAACGTCGTCGGCGGTCATCGTGTCTCTCAATCGTAGCGCTCGCCCGTCGCAACCAATCGGTTTCGATTCGACTATCCTGTTATGGAAATGAAAATTCCTGTAATCGGCGCAATATTCTTGCTGCTTTTGGCCTGCGCGGCGCCCGATCCTGAACGCGAGCAACTTTTCAATGGCACTGACATGACGGGCTGGCGCCACACGGGTCCGGGCGAATTTGTGATTGAAGACGGGGCGCTCAAAACGGTCGGCGGCATGGGGCTGCTGGCCTATGACGGCAAGAAAATCGGCAACGCAATCGTAAGAATTGTGTACAAGCCCGAGAGTCCCGACGCTAACGCGGGGGTGTTCATTCGTATTCCCGAGAAACCAAACGATCCTTGGTTTCCTGTTCACCGCGGCTATGAGGTTCAGATCCAAGACTCCGGCGACGAATTCCATCGCACCGGATCGATCTATTCCCTTTCGCCGTCAGCAGAGTTCCCACCCAGTAGCGACGGCTGGAACACCATGGAAATCATTCTCGACGGGCAAACTACTCGAGTCGAAGTCAACGGAACGAAAGTCAACGAGTTTCACGGCGACCAGCCGGTTCCCGCAAGAACGAAGTACTACGAACCGCGGCGTGGACCACGGCCCGACGAGGGCTACATCGGTCTTCAGAATCATGACCAGCGCTCGACAATCTGGTTTAAGGAAATTAGCGTCAGGCCACTGAGCGGCTAGCGCGAGTTGTGAAATGGCGGACGAAGTCGACGTAACTCAGCTCTTACAGCGCTTCGATGCAGGTGATGCCGCCGTCCGGGAGGAGATATTCGGCGCGGTGTACGCTGAGCTGCACCGCATCGCTCACCGCTACATTCGCAAAGAGCGCGTAGGCCATACGCTGCAGACTACCGGCTTAGTTCACGAAGCCTACATCAAGTTAGTCGGCCAGAAGGATGTGACGTGGCAGAGTCGAGCCCACTTTTATGGAGTGGCCGCACAGGTTATGCGCCGCATCTTGGTGGACTACGCGCAGGCTCGAAACGCCGCCAAACGAGGGGGTGGCTTGGCGCCGCTCCCATTGAACGAAGGACTCGTATTCTCCGCTGAGCGAACAGAGTAACTGCTCGATCTCGACGAAATGCTTTCACGGCTCGAAGAGCACGATCCGGATGTGTTTAAGGTGATTGAGTTGCGAGTGTTCGCGGGTTTGACGGTGCCTGAAACGGCGAAGACCCTAGACCTCGGCGAGCGCACGGTGAAGCGTCGCTGGCAGTTTGGACGCGCTTGGTTGCACGCCGAGTTGATCGACAAACGGGCCGCTGAAAGCCGCGCGGCTGGGGCGCCGTAACCAAAACAAGTTTAGAAAATTATGTTTGGCGGTATAATGCCTCTGATCGTGTTTCGCCGCCAAAGGTCGCATCGAAAATGACAACCGCAGCCTGGGTCATACTCATTCCCATCATCGTTATCGCGTCTTCGTTGTTGTCGCTGGCGTTAATGAGTCGCCGTCTCGACAACATGTTGGCGAAAGAGCGCCGCTCGTTGTCGGAAGCTCGCGCATCGATCGAAGCCCAAAAAGACACGCTCGAAGAGATGAACCGGCTTCGCGACGAGGCAGTCAAGAAGCAATCGCTCGACGAGTTTCTCGCTGACCTGCACACCGAGCAGCGCCAGTTTGTCCACGAGCAGAAGATGTTGTTCGCGACGCGCAAGAGCCTCGTGCTGCAGGAGCGGATGTACTTTCGCAACATTCCGCTATGCAACTGGGTGGAACACGAGGTTCCTTTTGAAGAGGGCGCCGACGTCGAAAATCTGGCGCGAACTCTCACCGTGTTTAGCGATACGTTGCTCGGGGCCGCACCGTCGGCGAACGACAAAGAGCCGCGGCCAAGCGTCGTCAGTTCGCTTGAGCCTGGTCCGCTCGAAAACACCGTTATCAAGCTACTGTCTTAGGCCGTCCAAGGTACTTTTTCGCGGCGTGTGACCGACGCATTGAGGCGTCCCACCCCTTCTACCCATGCTTCGACCGTGTCTCCGGGCTTGATTCGCGCGCCTTTAGGGCATCCTGTGGAGAGCACATCGCCGGGCTCGAACGCCATAACTTCCGTGTGGAAAGCCGCTAGCTTGGCTGGACTGTGTTTCATGTTGCGGACGTAGTCGCGAGAGAATTCTTCACCGTTGTGGATCGTCACAACTTCGAGAGCGTCAAGATCGTCGATCTCGTCGGCCGTTACGATCACTGGTCCAAACGTAAAAAACGTGTCGAAGCTCTTTGAGCGCTGCAGGTAGCGCGTGTTTTTTGCGAGGACGTCGAGCGCGGTCATATCTAGCGTGGTGGTGTAGCCGAACAGCACATCTTTGACGCTTTCGATGGGCACGTCACGGCAGCGCTTGCTGAATATCAACGCGAGTTCACCCTCGGCATCGACATCTTGCGTTAGCTCTTCGGGCGGCAGTTCGATGGCGCCGCCGGGTTCAAAGAAACACGAGGTCGGCTTCATGAAGCTGCCGGGCTCCTCTGGTTGCACAGCGCTCAGGTCGTCGGCGTGCGATCGATAGTTGAGGCCAATGCACCACACCTTGCCGGGGTTCGAGTAGGGAATCCGCGGCTTGACTTCAGATAACGGGATCTCGGCCTCGATACCGACAGCGAGCTGCTTGACGGCCTCGATCTCGTCTGACTCGATCAGGGCAAGCATTTCCGTCGGAAAATTTGCGCCGCGCTTGGTGTTAACCAGGCTCAACGGCAGTACCCGCTCGCCGACGATGATTCCGACTTCGCTAGCGCCGGAGTGTTCAAATGTGCAGAGTTTCATAGCGTGACCCGCCATTCTAGCGTGCGGCCAACCACGTATCTAGGGCGGGGACGAGCCCCCGGGCGGGGACTGGCACATGCGATCGCCTAATCCTCGGGCGGGGACTGGCACATGCGATCCCGAAATCTCTCCACCTCGACGAACCCTAGTGTTGCCTGTCCCCCACCCAGCAGATGACCTAGCGAGTCTCTTCCACGATCAATCCGCAACAGCCAGCTGCGCTAACCCCAGTTGACGCCCTAAGCAGCCTCAGCCTTAGCCCTCTTTTGCACAATCTTCTTCGCGACTCGCTGTATACCTTTAGCAGCGTCCAGCCATCCCCGGCGTTGCGGCTGCCAGTCACGAATAGGCGTAGCACCCTTCGGCAATGCCTGAAAGCTAGCGAGCGCCTTATTGTCTTTCCAAAACGAATCCTCCAAAATCACCGGGATCACCGTCGTCTTACGGGCCTTACCAAGCGCCAGTGCAACAGACAACTCCTCACTATCAATGTACTCAGAAGCCAAAAACGCCGGGCTAACGATCAGCAAAATAATATCGGCCGCCAACAACTGCTTCCGAATCTCCTCATCCCACTCATCACCCCCGTCGATTTCGCGGTCGTACCAAACAGAAACCAGCCTCTGCCTCTTCAGAACGGCAAGATGGTCCTGCAAATTCTTCAAATACCGTTCGTCCGCGTGCGCATAGCTGATAAACCGCCCCGGTACACCGTCGGTTTCGGCGTGGATCGTCCGGCGGAAGGCCTCGATGCAGGGGGGCTCGTCGCCTTCACAGTCGGTCCCAACAAATGCCCGAATGAATGGGTAGCGTTGTTTCAAACTGCGCTCGTCCAGCTCGAAAGGGATCGTTTCTACTTTGTTGAGTACGACAATGGCGGAAGAGCGTTTGCCGCGACTAGCGTCAAACTTGAGATACCAGAGCGGCGACGTTGCGCTTCGCAGTACCGAGCCGCCCCGCCGTGCGGTGCGGTCCGCACGGCGCAGAGAAGACCGCACTCAGAGGGGGCTGTGAAAAAACCTCACGTTGCATCGCAACCATTCGAGGGCCACAACATGTTATGCCCATAAAACGCTGATAAAAAACATTTTGTTCGTAAGGTCATAGCTTGCTACGCCCGATTCTCGATCTACGTAAGGTCCATGCTCGGCCCCCAGGCCCCGCGGCTCGGTAAGAGAAAGGTTTCGAACCGCAATGCGATATCCCACCGCAGCCCCAAACCCCGTTTCAGTGGCACGCGCGTCAGCAAGTGCGTTGGCAAACGATTTTCACCCGTGCGACGGAGCTTCGTCCTGCTGATACCCCCCAACAACACCAAGGCCACCCGCACGAACCCGGCCCTGCGCCGAAACACCAGCCGACGCGCGCGCCGCCGACCGACCGATCCCCCAACCGCATTCCCACCGCTGCCAGCAACCCGGTACCGGGCTGTCGAAATTTTTATCTCATTGATTCCAAATCACTTCCAAAAAACAAACCCCGTAAAAAACTTCTGTCCCGCGATTTTGAAATATATTTTTCCTTTAAAATCAGCAACTTAGCAATACGGTCAGCCGAAAACCGGACACACGGGCCTTACACTATACCTGGACGATACGGCAAGCCCTGCAAGGAGGCTCAAAACTTACAGAAAAACCTGCCAAATTCGGCCAAATCCGGGCATTTCCGGACATTCCAAGGGTACGCCGGTGGTTTCAGCGCTGAAACGGAGGGCCGCGAGCCCGCACTTCTCACCACATAGCGAGCGGACGTTGAATCTCGGAGGCGTACTTTTGCAGTCCGTCGAGCGCGTCCCACAGCTTGATGTGGAACTTCACGGCGCGATACCATCTGCGGGAAAACGTATTTCCCAACCCCAAGCGTTGGGAGCGAAACTCGGATCATGTCAAGCAAACACTCACTGATCTCTCTCGTGCTTTTGGTTGCCGCCGCGTGCGGTGGGCCCAGCTTTACCGACGGTCCCACGATTGCCCAAAACCCTAACCCGGCCGTCCCGCAGGCAGCGGTGGTGACGTTCACGGCGAACGGCCCAGTTGAAACCACCCTGACGATCTCAACCGGTGAACGCGAATGGCAGCTAACGTACGACGTCTCGAAGGACCCCGCCGGCGGACTCCCGGTCATCGGGCTCTATCCAGGAGTCGAACACGATGTCGCTGTGACGATTCGCGACGAGGGCGGAGCCGAAACCACTGCGGCGCCTCTCAAATTCACCGCTCCAGCCGTGCCGGACGGCAAGGGCGAATTCCCGCCGATCGAAGTCACCATCAACAAGAGCGAACAGCTTGAGCCCGGTTTTGTCCTATTCAACCCGCGCCGCAGCATGCCCGGTCGCGCGAATCTCGAATTCGGTTCCAGCTTCGGCATGCTCCTGATCGTCGACTACGAGGGAACCCCGTTGTGGTACTACCGCAACGATTCGCGTGTGAGTGATTTCGAAATCCTCGACAACGGCAACATCATCTACGTCACGCAGGACTTCAGAGTCATTGAGATCGATTGGCTGGGCAACATCGTCAACCAGTGGTATGCGGCAAACCGCCCACAAGGCCCCCAGGAAGGCGCCATTAGGGTCGAAGGCACGGACACCTTCCACCACGAAATCGACGAACTTCCGAACGGCAACCTCGTGGCGCTAGGCTCTGAGTGGCGCGAGGTCGACAACTACTACACGGACGAATACGACGAAAACGCTCCACGAAAGAAACAGAAAGTCGTTGGCGACGTCATTGTCGAGTTCGAGCGCGACACGGGCAAAGTCGTTTGGAGTTGGAAGGCGTTCGACTACCTCGATCCGTTCCGCATCGGCTACGAAACATTTCAAGGCTACTGGGATCGTCGCGGCTTCCCAGGCATGATCGACTGGAGCCACGCCAACAATCTGCTCTACGATGAGTCAGACGATTCGTTTATCGTCAACTTCCGCTACCAAGCCGCGGCCGTCAAGATTGACAGGGCGACGAAGGAAATTAAGTGGATCTTCGGCGAGCCGACAGGCTGGGGCAAGCTTTCCGATAAGCTCTTCAAAATGGAAGGCGACGGGCGCTGGCCGTTCCATCAACATTCGCCAACGCCTACGCCGAACGGCACGCTTATAGTCTTCGACAACGGCAACTTCCAGCGCCGTCCGTTTGATAAGCCGCTGCCCCCAAACGAGACCTACACGCGCGCGGTCGAGTATTCGCTAGACGAGGAAAACATGGTGGTGCGCGAGCTATGGAACTCCGAGCAGCCAGGGCCCGATTCGGTAGTAAGCTACGCAATGGGTGACATCGAGTGGCTGCCTCAAACCGAAAACGTACTCGTGGCCTATGGCCTGGCGCTAGACCGCGAAGCCATCCGCACCGGCAGCTTCCAGTGGAACGGTGCACTCAACTTCCATGCCTGGACCAGGCTGCGGCAGTTCACGCGATCCGACCCGCCAGAAGTTGTTTGGGAGATTGTGCTTGACGACCGCGAGGGCGAAGCTCCTGTTAACTGGGTGCTGTTCGGCGCGGAGCACATTCCAAGCTGGAGCGTGATGCAAACTGGAAAGTGATAGAAGTGGCAATGACCTGTCGACTCCGAGTCCTTGTAATCGCGTTGCTGGCAATCGGAACTGTGTCCAGCGGCTACGCGCAGGGGTCTCCGCCGTCGGAATCAGCGCCGGAAATTGTCGAACCTAAGTCTGCCGCGGCGGACGAAGCCGAGGCCCGCGCGGCCGCGGAAGCCGCAGCAGCGGCAGCCGATCGAACGGAACTCAACTTGCTCGGCGAAGTCGACGCAAAAAGCGGCGAAGGCCGCCGCAACGAAAACGTACGAATATCGCTGATAGACAACAACGTTCTGATTGAGCTGAATCGACGCCTCGGAACGAGCACAACCCTCATCCGAGACGCGAAGATCGATCAAACCTACTGGGGCTCTGAACTCGGTGGTCCCCCCCGCCGTGCCGTGCACTTACGGTCGTCGGCTGCGTCGGCGGTTCATGGCAACGTGTTCTGGGCCCACACGAATAGTGCCTTCAGCTCGCGGTCATTCTTTCAAGTCGGGAAAGTGCAGCCGGCACGATCAAACGACTATGGGTTCACTGTAAGCACGCCGTTATGGAAAGGAGCGGCGTTTACGGTTGACGGCAGCCAGGGCCGGAATCGTGGCCAAGTGAACGGCAACGTTCTCGTTCCCTCGCTCGATGAACGAACGCCTCTTACGAATGACCCCGAACTGATGCCGATCGTCAGTCGAATTCTGCAGTCATTTCCCGCTGTTGCTCCCAACCGAACGGACATTAGCCCGCGGGCTCTAAACACAAACGCTCCCCAGAGCATCAACAATGACCGCATCCGCGGAACGTTCGAGCAACAATTCGGCGACAATCGCGTCACAGCACGCTACGGACTCGTTCGCCAGAAGGTAGACGCATTTCAACTCGTGGCCGGCCAGAGCCCGAATACGGTAACTAGAAATCACCAATTCCGGCTGACCTGGAGCCGCGGTTTTTCGCCGGCGACGACGGCCGATTTTACGCTCGGTTTCGATCGTACCGGCTCATTGCTGATTCCCGACGAAAGCGCATTTGGCGCCTGGGTGCGATTCGGAAACGAGCTGTCGTCGCTCGGCCCCGCCGGCCGCTTTCCCGTCGATCGCACTCAAAACCAGTTTCGCTACGGCTCGCGCCTGAGACACATTCGCGGCAAACACACCTTTACGTTTGGCTTCGATCTGAATCGACGTCAGATCAATGGCGCGGAGGTTCAAGATCACCGCAGGCGTTTCATATTCCGCCAGAATTTTGGCAATGACGTGATTACGAACGTCCGTCTCGGACTACCCAGCAGCTATGCGGTCGCTATCGGCGACGTCCATCGTGGCTTCCGCGTTTGGCTCCCGGCGGCTTACATCGGCGATGAGTGGAAGGCGACCACCAATCTAACCCTCAGTTTGGGGCTCCGATGGGAGCCGACTCCCAAGCCAACCGAAGTCAACGACCTCACTCAAGTTCCGTACGAATCCGACCTAAACAATTTCGCTCCCCGCTTCGGATTCGCCTATCGCCTGCCCGGCCGATGGGGCACGATGCGATCCTCGTACGGCATTCACTATGGCGAAATTTTCACGTCGACATTCATCCAGGCCCGTATCAACCCGCCCCAGAATGTCACCGTAAACGTCCAAGCGCCTAGCCTCGCGGACCCATTACGCGAAATCGATCTTGAGAACTTCGACCGCAATAGACGCTCGACCCGCTTTGACCTTGCCTCCGACTTGGTCATCCCATACACCCACAGCTACAACTTCTCGTGGGAGTTCGAACTCGCCCGAGACTGGACTGTGGAGATGGGTTATGTCGGCAGCCGTTCACACAAGCTATTGGCGACTTGGCATCTAAACCGCGCCAATCAAGTCGAGGGCATTCCCCTGACGACTCGGACGGTCAACGAGCGCCGCCCGGACCAGCGTTTCTTCAACGTCATGCACTTCACTAACGGCTCTCGTGGTTACTATGACGCGGCTAAGATTCGACTGCGAATACCGAGCTGGAAGGGGCTGAGCCTTGAAGCTTCCTATTGGTTCAGCAAAGCCATCGATTTGGGCAGCAACTACACCAATACGGCGTCCAACGCTAACCGCCAACAGACGCTCGGGCCCTCACAGTTTTTGATCCAAGAGGAGTTACGCGGCCTCAGTAATTTCGATCAACCTCACGCCGTCCTGTGGAACTTCAGCTACCAGACACCGACGCTCAACGGATGGTCTCGAACGCTGCTGGGCGGGTGGCAGTTGAGCACGGTTGTTCTAGGGAAGTCAGGCACACCGTTTTCGGTGCAATCCGGCTCAGACGCTCCCGGCTTTGGCAACGTCGACGGCAGCCAGAATGACAATCCGATCCTGCTCGACCCATCGATCCTTGGCCTTTCAGCCGACCACCCCGATACGGCCGCGCAAGTGCTCGACCCGACGAAATTCGCATTCATTCAACCCGGCTCCCTGCGCGGCAACCTAGGCCGCAATACCTTCCGGCGCGACGGCATCTTCAATATCAACATGGCGCTGTCGAAGCGTTGGGTGGTTGGCGGAGAACACGCGATCTTATTTCGCGCCGAGTCGCTGAACGTCACCAATCATGCGCAATTTGCCGACCCAGGCAGCGGCGTCGCCTTCGGAAACTTCGGCCAAATCACCAACACGCTAAACGATGGGCGCGCGTTCAAAGTCACCCTGCGCTATGCGTTCTAGCCCGCAAACCTTCGCTCCGCGATTGCACTGAGAGGCACAAACGTGAGGGCGTGCAGCGGCGAATTTTGAATTCGATCTAAAGATCAGCCAACGCCTCGCTGTCAAAGCCCAACACAATCTTTTTGCCCGCAACCACTACCGGGCGCTTGATCAGATTTGGGTTTTCTGACATCAACTTCAGCGCCGTCGCGCGTGCCGGAGGATTGTCCTTCATACCCATTTCGCGGAACAGCGCGTTACGGCTGTTCAGGAACGGAACGTAGTCCCGCTTGCCAATCAACTTGTCGAGTTCGTCGACGCTGAGCCCCTTGTTGAGATCAATCAATTCAAGATCGGCGCCCTTCTCAGCCAAGAAACTCTTGGCCTTGCGACAGCTCGTTCAACTAGGCTTTTGATAGAAGCGAATCTTTGCCATGTCCCGATAGTATCGCGTTCGCTCGCGTACACCCGTAGATGGCGCGCGCTGCACTGGGGAAGGCAGTGGCGAACCACAGCGCCGCCTCACCGAGCCGGCTGTTGCAAAGTGCGGCCGAGATCGCGTAGCTCGCCATTTGCGTCGAGCGCATGTTGCGTCGCCACCACTTTTCGTATTGAGATTTGGCTTCTCGCTCTGAAAGTCTTCCAGCCAGATTGTTCGCGACGAAGCCGGCACAGGCGATGCCGGAGCGCAGAGCGTTGGTCACTCCTAACCCCAAAAAAGGCGCGGTCGTACCCGCCGCGTCGCCGGCAAAGTACACACCGCCGGCCGCTTGATCCTTCAGTCGATACGGGATCTGCCCGATCGAAACCACACTGCCGGCAACGATTGCCGCATTCGCTAGTCCGTTCCGCAATTCGGCATTCGAACGCAGCGAGTATTCGATCAGATCTTCCCCGCGGCCTCCCGCGCTTCTTAGAGCCTCACGAGTTGCCAGCATGGCCATATTCGCAAGACCATCTTCGACAGCAATCAGACCTACGTGGCCGCCTGGGAATAGAAACAAACTAACGGCGCGTGCTACGTCGGCCCCCATCCAGTGACACTTAACGCCAACGTAGCGGCTATCGAGCTCGAAGAATGGGCGACGCAGTAGGCGATCAATATTGGCCCGGCGCCCATGCGCGCCAATGACCGCTCGTGACCGAATTGGCGAAGACTGCCCCGAGACCAAAACGGAAAAACCGTGCTCAAGGCGCTGGATATCCGTCACGGTCGTCTCGCTAAGAATCCGCGCACCGCGTTCGCATGCCAAGTCGAATAGCGTGCCATCAAACTTCCGGCGACTGATTCCGAATCCGCCGCGAGCGATTTCCATCTCAAAGCGGCCACCACGCGATCCGTAAAGGGCCATCGAAGAAACCGCGGCCGAACCCAATCGTTCGAATTCTTGCTCGACACCTAGGTCTTCAAGGAACCCTCGCGCCTCGCCCGAGATGAAATCGCCGCAAAACCTTTGCGACGGACCAGCAGATTTCTCAACGACGATGCAATCCAGCCCATGTTTTCTCAGACTTAACGCCGTAGCGCAGCCAGCCGCACCAGCGCCGATGACAACAACATCGGTGGTCACTCGCTCTCCGTTTCACCAATCGCGGTCATCCGAAAGAACAGCGGGTGCTCGGCAATCGTGACGTTGCTGCAGCCGGCACGTTGAAATATTGAGAACAGCTCCGAGGGATTGTACGAGCGCCGAATCGACGTCAGCCCGTCCAATCGGCTCATGTTGTTCTTCGCCATCAATACCGAGACCGCTCGAAACAACCACCAGGCGAGTGAATTCCGGACGAGGTCATTGACGAGTACCGAGCCGCGACAAGCTTTGAGAAGCGAGCTCACAGCAGCTTCCGCGGCGGCGGTATGAAGGTGATGCATCAGCAGTGTCGAAAACGTCAGGTCGATACACTTGTCTCGAAATGGCAGGGCACTTGCATCTGCTTGGACAAACGCGACGGCACTGCCGGCGGGCGTTCGCTCGCGGGCGGCGACTAAGCTGCGCGAATCTAGATCCATCGCGATGATGGTGAGGGCCACGTGCTCACGACGAGCGAACGCCGCAACCGCGAGAGCCATCCCAGCCGCTCCGCAGCCGACATCGAGAACCCGCTGCACCCGACCGCGCGACCCGGCCCGAAGGCGGGGAAAAACGTAGCGTCGAAGAAAACTGGTGCCCCCGATGAATCGGTTGTACCTGTCCATATCGGTGAGAGTCGCGCTGACGTCGCGCTGAGATCCGGCGTTCAAATCCATCAGCTCAGGCACATCATGCCGATCGGGTATTGCGCCCAGTTTCGCTATCCACGAATTCAAAGTTTAGGCTCCGGGTCCGTCGCGGTAGTGTACCTGAAAATTACGGCTTCCGCGCTAATCTGGGTGCAGTGAAGTGGTTTCTGACCAAGCGTGTGCCGCCGGTCACGCGTGTCTTGCTGATCGAGAGCGGCCCGCGCGATCTGTGTCAACTGCTGATTCCCCGGTTGCAAACAGCACTTGGTGAGGACGTGCCCATCGACATCCTAACCTGCCTGCCCGAAAACCCAGACGGCCTCGGCGACGATGCGGCCACTTGGAGAACGCTTGATGCGGCCGGCACCTCAGAACGTTGGGCAATGTTGCGAACTCTGCGCCGCGCGCGCCATCCGGTAGCCGCAATGCTCTGCGCCGACGACGCCATCATGGGGCCTTGGCGATTTGCCCTGCTGCTGATGTTGCGCGCCAGGTTTCTCATTGTGAACGAAAACGCCGATTTTTTTTGGCTCGACCGCGGGAATGCGGGTACCACACTAAAGTTTTTGCTCACTCGAATGGGTCTGCGGGATCCGTTCGCAGCCCGAACACTCGCCCTCTTAGCCGTCTTCCCTTTCACTCTCGCGTACCTTTTACTGTTTGCCGCGCGGGTCCATATCCGCCGCGCGCTGCGACTAGCCCGCTCAGGCCGCACCCACTGACCGCGCAAGCTCGAAGCTCATCCGAACCTTGATTCTTCAAGCTGATCGCCAATCTAATTATTGGACGAAACCCTTCGCTGTACCGAGCCGCGCCGCCTCGCGGTGCGGTCCTTTCCGCGACGTGTGCACCGCACCGCACGGCGGCGCGGCTCGGTACAGCGAAGCGCAACTTCGCCTCGCTGGTATCTCAGGCTTCCCTGTTGAATGATCCGCTCAACGAAGGTGGGCGGTGGTGGCCCCGCTAATATGAAACAAGTGCTCAATCCGAAGATCGTAGCGCTCGCACTTTCGCTCCTATTGGCGGCCCCCGCGACAGCCTACGTCGGGCCCGGCGCTGGTTTCGCCTTTGTCGGTTCGTTTCTAAGCCTACTCGCCGCGTTCGCCGTTGGCGCGGCGTCGCTACTAATCTTCCCCTTCAGAATCGCCTGGAGAGCACTCAGGGGTGCACAAGGTTACAAGAAGGCCAAGGTCAAGAAGCTCATCTTCTTAGGACTCGACGGACTCGAGCCCGACCTCGTCGAGCGCTATCTCTCAGAGGGCAAGTTGCCAAACCTCGCCAAGCTAAGAGACCAGGGTCGCTACAGCCGTTTGCGAACGACGTATCCGGCGCTTTCACCAGTCGCCTGGGCGACATTCGCCACCGGGTCGAATCCTGGAAAGCACAACCTGTTCGATTTCCTGAGCCGTAGTATGCGGAGCTATCTACCCGAGCTCTCGTCGTCGCGAGTCAACCAGCCGGCGCGTGTGCTGAAGCTGGGGAAATGGCGCATCCCGCTGAGTAAGCCGACGGTCGAGATGCGGCGAAAGAGCCGCACTTTCTGGTCGATCCTCGGCGACAGCCAAGTGTCGTCCACAATCCTGCGCGTTCCGATCACCTTTCCACCGGAAAAATTTGAAGGCCGCGTGCTCTCAGCGATGTGTACGCCGGACTTGCTCGGCACTCAAGGAAGCTTTCAGGAATTCACCACCCGAGCGGAACAAGCCGAGTTCGATGAGGCGGGCGAGCGCCATCGACTTTCGGAAAACGGCAACTCGTATATTGGCGAAATTCGCGGACCGCGCAACACTCTCCGCGACGGCGCGGGAGATCTGCGGTTGCCGTTCCGCCTAGAACTTAACGGCCGCCCTGGCCACGGCACCCTCGCGATCAGCGGCAAAGAATACGTCCTGGAACCCGGCACGAGTACCCCCTGGGTGCGCCTCACATTCAAGGCCGGCCTCGGCGTCAGCGTCTCGGGCATCGCCCAATTCCGCTTGGTTTCGACCGAGCCCGAAGTCTCGCTTTACCTAACGCCCATCGCAATCGACCCCGAGAATCCGGCTCTACCGGTGTCGCACCCACCGTACTACGCGCCGTACCTGGCGAAATTACTCGGAGACTACTCGACGCTTGGCCTCGCCGAAGACACCTGGGCGCTCAACGAGCGAGTCATCGACGAAGACGCCTTTCTACAACAGGCCTACCAAATCTGCGACGAACGCGAATCGATGTATTTCTCCTCTCTAGAGCACACAAAGAGGGGCGTCGTAGCCTGCGTTTTCGACACTCCCGATCGCGTGCAACACATGTTCTACCGCTACCTTGAGCCTGACCACCCGGCCCACAAGACGAACGGCAACGGCTTCGAGCAATACAGCAGCACCATCGAAGACCTCTATGTCCACATGGATTCGATCGTGGGAAAAACACTCGCCCACGTCGATGACAAGACGGTCTTATTCGTTCTGTCCGATCACGGTTTCAAATCGTTTCAGCGAGGTATCAACCTCAATAGCTGGCTCGAGCAAGAGGGCTATCTTACGGTGAAAGATGGCGGCGAAGGCAGTGGCTACCTTCAGGGAATCGACTGGAGCAAGACTCGCGCCTACAGCTTCGGCCTAGCCGGCATCTACCTCAACCTGAACGGCCGCGAATCGCAGGGCATCGTCGAAAAGCATGAAGCCGACGCTCTGATCGACGAGATCGCCGAGAAGATCAGCGGGCTGGTCGACCCTGATCGAGGAACGATCGCCGTTCGCAACGGCTACCCAAAGAAACAGGTTTACTCGGGCCCATACGTCGACGTCGCACCCGACGTTGTCGTCGGCTACAACGTTGGTTATCGCAGTTCGTGGGACGTGGCAGTCGGAAAAGTCGGCGGCCCTGTCTTTGAAGACAACACCAAAGCCTGGAGTGGCGACCACTGTGTCGACCCGCCCCTCATTCCCGGCGTGGTCTTCTGCAACCGCGAGTTTCAAGCCGAAAACCCGGGTATCGAAGACATGGCGCCCACGGCGTTAAATCTGTTTGGCTACCAGCCGCCACGTCAAATGGATGGCACTGACGTTGGTGTCCAAGTTTAGCGACTCGAGGACTCTGCAACTCCGTCCTAAAGGCCGTGACTCAGCAAACGCGGGAAGGCTACTCGGGCTTCGTTGCCGCCGGTCTACTAATGAGTGGGAAGTCGCCGCTACGCTCCTTGTCCTCGAATGTCGCCCACACGTCTTCGCCCAAACCCTCGATCCGGCGGTAGCGCCACATTTCGAATGGATTGGCGAAAGTGGTACTAGAGCCCGGCCTCTTTATCGTTTCCCCCGAGGGATGCGACTCAATTTCGTCGGGCGGCCCGTAAAGCAAGTACAAGCGCCCGCGGTCTGACTTCCAACCCGCAACGCTGGCGGTCCAACGCTCGTTGGCGTACTTGATGCGGCGGTAGTGCTCGACCTTGCGCTCGTTTGCGGGAGTCCCCGGTGTCGGATCGCGCCGCTCCCAAAACTGTTCGATGAATCGCGCTCGCTCTTCATCGGCCGCGAGTCGCTCAAAGGCGGCGCGTTCCTCGTCGGAGATGATATAGACGACATCCTCGTTGAGCCAGCGTTCGAACGGTGTGTCAACACGATTCTCGTCGGCGGCTTGAGCGGCGCTCTTGGCCTGTTGAGCGACTGCGATCATGCAGAACGCGCCAAGCAGCAATCCCATTGATAAAATGAGCCCAGCCACGGCACGCGGCTCTTCGGGCTGACGAAGTAAACGGCGGATTCGATTTACTAGTATTCCTCCTGTCGCGGCTGGTGCGGGCTCCCGCCCAAAGCAGCGGCGCTCTTCTAGCATCACGAGGGCCGCCGCATAGTCGGGGGCGTTCCCTCGAACTGCGACGACAGCGTCGTCACAACAGCTCTCGCGTTCATCGCGCATGAGCTTCGAGACCCACCAGACGGCGGGGTGGTAAAACAGGACGCTTTCAATGAGCGTCTGCATGAGGTTCACCAAGTAGTCGAGTCGGCGTACGTGCGCCAACTCGTGAAGCAAGATAGCCTCCAACTGCGAGACCGGCAGCCCGCTCAGCAAGCCCGCGGGGAATAAAATTGCGGGCCGGATCACGCCGACAACGATGGGACCGTGCGCCAGACTCGACTCAAGCAGCACCAGCGGTTGTGAGACGCCCATTTGTCCGGTCAGCCGGCGCAGGCGGTTCTGCCACTCGGCAGGAGCGGCACAGACACCCACACGGCGCATGCGCTGCACCGAAATCCAGCCGGCTATGTGGTACATCCCGGTAAGTACCGCGCCCGCCGCCCATAGCGTCACCAACCAGGGCAGAGCGATCTCGAACGCGCTCGACTTCACAATCAGTGCCACCGGTTGACTAGCCGAGTCAGAAAATGCACCGAGGGAGGCTCCTAGGCTCGACGATGCGATCGAGTGAGGCATTGCCCAAACCCACGTTGCAACGAACGCGGCGACCATCGCCGTCATGGCGCCACAAGCGGCAACGTAGCGTGTCCGCGGAACGCGCAGAACCGGCAAGATCGCCGCGAGCAGCAGCGCAATCAAGGCACCCTGCCAAAGAAAGTGAATCAAGGCCCAGCCCAGGCCGTACGCAATCGGAAGTTCGAGCATCCAAGTCATCGTTGGTTCTCCTCGTATTCGTCGAGCAGGCGGTGCATTTCATCCAGCTCTTGCTTGGAAGCCTTACGAGCCGCCAGAGCGCCCAGCATGAGGCTCTTCGTCGAGCCCTCGAACGCGCGCTGCATGAGATCGCCGGCAAGTTGGCGTTGCGTCCACTGACGTGGCCGGCTCGCGCCGTAGAGGTGCGCTCGCTGCTTCTCGTCGCGCCGTACGAGGCCTTTCTCAGCCATGATCTGCAACAGCTTCAGCACGGTCGTGTATTGGGTCGGTTTGCGCTCGACGACGGTTTCATGAATCTCTCTGACGGTGCTGTCGCCGCGAGCCCAAAGCACCGTAAGGATCTCGAGTTCGGCGTTAGTCGGGCGAGGCGTAGTCGACTTGCGAGCAACCATATACGAAGACATTACTACGAAGATCTTCGTAAGTCAAGCTCGCCGCGTTAGAAAAATACGATTGGGTATTCGGCATTGTGGCTGTGCCCCGCGGCGCCGCTCTAGTACTAACTTGCGAAAGTAAGGCCTTTAACTGTAAAATGTCGGTATGGCAAGACCGGCAACGGTGATTCGACTGAACGCCGAGGAAGAAGAGACGCTGCGACTCTGGGTGCGCGGCCACAAGTCCGAACGGCGCATGGTGGAGCGCGCTCGCATTGTGCTGCTGGCGGCCGCCGCTACCTCGACCGCCGAGATCGCCCGGCAACTGGGATCCCCGGCGGCGCGCGTGTCGAAATGGCGCACCCGCTTCGCCCAGCAACGTCTGGCGGGATTATGCGATCAAGCGCGTTCCGGCAGGCCCGCGCGGTACGACCAAGCGACGCGCAAACGCATCCTCTGCCAACTCGACGAAGCTCCGCCCGAAGGGCACGCCACTTGGACAGGCGAACTGCTCGCGGAAGCTCTCGGCGACGTCAGCAAGCATCAAGTCTGGCGCGTACTGCGGCAGCTCGGCGTGTCCTTGCGGCGGCGGCGCAGTTGGTGTTTGTCAACCGACCCGGAGTTCGCTCGCAAGGCCGCCGACATTGTCGGACTCTACCTCAGCCCGCCGGAAAACGCCGTGGTGCTCGCGGTCGACGAGAAGCCGAGCATCCAGGCCTTGGAGCGAGCGCAGGGCTGGCTACGCTTGCCCAACGGCAAGGCCTTGACGGGCTTCTCGCACGGCTACAGGCGGCACGGCACGACGCCGCTTTTCGCCGCGCTGGAAGTGGCTACCGGATTCATCATCGCCGGACACTATTGGCGCCGACGGCGTCGCGAGTTTCTCGACTTCATGAACCACATCGCGGCCATCCACGAAGGCCGCGAGATCCACATCATCTTGGATAACTTGAACACTCACAAGCCCAAAAATGACCGCTGGCTGCAACGTCATGCGAACATCCATTTTCACTACACGCCGACCTACAGTTCGTGGATGAATCAGGTTGAGGTGTGGTTTTCGATTCTGAGCCGCCGCGCCTTGCGGGGGGCGAGTTTCACTTCCCCCCGGCAGGTGCGCGAGGCCATCGACAGCTTCGTCCGCGTCTACAACTCCAAGGCTACTCCGTTCGAATGGACCAAGACCGTCGTCGCCCCTCGTCCCCTCGCCAGTAAATATTCTAACTTACGCAACTAAGTACTAGGGCTTCAGAACTCGGGCCAAAACTGGTTCCGCTACGACGCCGTTCCAACGGTGGGTGCCGTCGAAGGAGTCCATCTGAAGTTGCTCGTCCGCTCCTGCCGCGCGATAGGCTCGCTGGATGCGCTCCCAAGCTCCGGGAATCCATTCCTTGACCATCAGGCCGTCGCGTTGTCCGACTTCCCAAACGGCCGGCCGGGGTGCGATCAACCCGGCGATCTCCGGCACGTCACCGTGTTCCAGCAGGCCGGGAATGACTTGGGCACCGCAACTGTAGCGGGCGCCGATACGCTCCTGCATAACGTTGAGGCCGCCCGAGACCACGGCGACTCGAATGCGGGGTTCGACAGCACTGGCCAGCATCGTCATCCTGCCACCGTACGACAGGCCGACACAGCCGATTCGGGCGGAGTCTACAGCGGTCTGCCGGGACAGAAACTCGAAAGCCCATAGCACGTCACGCAAATTTTCGGTCATCAGGTTCTTGCCCAACAGTTGCATGCGGACGAACGAGACGGCACAGGCATCGTTACCGCCGTAGGCCGACGGGCTGTCAAGACGACGGCCGAACGGTGTGAAGCACGGAGCGACCACAACATAGCCTCTGCGAACAAGCTGACGACCAAAGTCGTAGTTATGATCCTTGATGTCTTGGGCCCGCTCCGGGCTGGCGTCTACCCCGGCAACGGCATCGTGTCCGAACGGACCGTGCCCGTGTAGTGCGACGATGCCGGGCCGTTTTTCTCGCTCGTCGCCTTTTGGGGTCAGCAAATAAACCGGTAGATCCGCGTGACCAGGGGCGCTGAGTAGCATCGATTTGCGCTGATGATCGCTAAACTCGAGCGACGCTTCGACCGTGACTTCCCACTGTGGCGGTGGGCGGTGCGGCCCCAATAGTTCAGCCAGTTTGTCGCCAAAGCGTTTCTGCCAAGCGCGAAACTCGTCGGCGGTCGAGCCTCGAAACTGCATGTCCAACGGAGCTTCGTCCGCAAGCTCGCGGATGTGTTGATGGACGTCGGCGGCGTTTAGCGCCCTGGCGCTTGCCGCCAATATCGCTCGGAGCCAGTGTCGACGATCTGTGAGTCCCATCATTAATTGCTCGGCGATTATTCTACCCCGCGCGGGACCCAGACAAATCGTAGGGCCCGCGGGCTAGTCCGCGGCGATCGCAAACAAGTGCTGGTCGCTGCGAATATACATGTGCCCCCCAGAGACGGCCGGCGAAGCGAGCACCCGCTCGCCGAGAGCATTCTGAGCGAGCAACTCGAATTTTCGGGGCGCCGCGACGACATAGGCGTTGCCGTCTTCGGCGAACAGATACACCTTGCCGGCGGCGACCACCGGCGACGCCGTGAACACCCCGCCGAGCCGCTGCTTCCAGAGCGTTTCGCCTGTCTCAGCGTCCACAGCGGAAGCAATACCGCGCTCGGTAGCCATAAACAAAATTCCGTTGGCATAGACGAGCGAACCCACATACGGAGCGCCGGTTCCCACTCGCCACTTGAGCTGGCTTTCCCCAACGTCTCCTTTACCCGCCACTCCGACCGCGAGATAGGGCCCACTGAAGTGGCCGCGCGATGAATAGATTACGCCCTGGTGAAAGACCGGCGTCGATACCGGCACCCGGTTCGATTCGCCGACCCGCCAAAGAGCACTTCCGTCGACCGCACGCAACGCTTCAACGCCATGGTTGGTATTGATGACGATCTGATCGCCGTCCGGACCCGGCACGACGAACGGTGTCGTGTACGAGCGCTTCTCCTCACCTCGATCGGCCCGCCAACGATCCTTGCCCGTTCGCTTGTCGACCGAGAGCAGATATGAGTCCCCAGGATGATCGACCAGTAGAAACAACGAGTCCTCGTAGAGCGCCGGCGAACTGCCGTGGCCCCAACGTACATCAAAGCCGGCGCGCTCTTCGCCGAGGTTGCGTTTCCAAACAAGCGCGCCATCGAAGTCGAGAGCCACTGCCAACCCGTTGCCAAACCAGGCGTAGACCAGCTCACCATCGGTCACGCAGCTTGGGCTTGCCAAGTTGTGTTTGATGTGAACGGCTGGCAGCTCGTTGGCGGCGGCGAAGCTTTTCTCCCAAAGCAGCTTGCCGTCCGCGCGAACGTAGGCGGAAACCAAAAACGTGACTTCCTTTCGATTGCCCGCGCTCTTAGCCTCGCGGGCCTTGTCGAAATCGGTGCCGCCGGCACTCGGACCGTCGCCCAGTTGCGACGTGAGGAAAATGTGGTCACCCCAAATAATCGGCGTAGACGTTCCCATTCCTGTCAGCGCCGTCTTCCAAGCGATGTTGGCGGTCTCACTCCATTCAACGGGTAGGCCCGCCTCGAGCGAAGTACCGTCCGAGCGAGGCCCGCGCCACTGAGGCCAGTTTTCGGCGCTCGCAACGGCTGTGAATATCAAGAATGCCAGGACCTGGCATGCCAGTGAGACTCTAGTGAGCATGCCCGCAGAGTAACGGTTGCGCGGAGGCCGGTCAAGGCGACGGTAGTGCTTACGGAGTACCATTTCTCAGGGTCTGTTGCTTCGCTAATATCTCAAAACATGGTCCCGTCCGAATCCCGAGCGCTGAGGTTGATGGACCGCGATGACGGCTGAGCAACAGCTGCGCGAAAAATTGCGCAAGATATCAGCGCTCATTGACGCTGCCGCGACTGTAGGTGAGCGCAACGCGGCGGCGGCCGCTATTGAGCGGGTGAAGAAATCCCTCGCAAAAACCGCGAAAATCGAGCAGCCTATCGAGACCCAGTTCACGCTGCCGGACCGTTGGCAGCGCCGCCTGCTTTCGGCGCTATGCCGCCGATACGGCCTGGAGCCCTACCGCTACAAGCGCCAACGCTATACAACCGTGATGCTTCGAGTTCCGCGATCGTTTCTTGACAAGACGCTTTGGCCGGAGTACTTGCAACTCAAAGACGCTCTCGATGAATATCTAAACGAAGCGACCGAGCGAATCATTCGCGAGGAGGTCCATCGCGATACCGCCGAAGCCCCCGAACGGGCTAGGTGAGGGACGGCTGGCTAGCCGGGGCACGGCCCCAAAAAGATGCTATTCCCGCGTTACTCTGTAGACCAATCCACGACCTTTGTACAAGACATGGGGAGACGACGATGACACCGAATCACATCCCGGCCCTGCTCATCATCGCGGCTTTCGTTGCCGCCTGGCCGGCCGGCGCCGCAACCGCCGACGATCACTTTGGGCCTGCCGCCGAACGAGGGGCTCTATTTGAAGAATTCGTCGAAACGATTCGAAAACACAGTTATATCAACAAAAGCGGACTAAAGAAGCTAGGCACGGAGTGGCAAGCGGAGCTGAACAAATCGAAACGCCGGTTTCTCAACGCCAAGACATCTCAACAGGCCTACTACGCGATCGTCTCGCTGAAGAACAGCACTCATGACTTCCATAGTCTCTTAGGGTCTGGCCCGCCCCCCGACGACACAAAAGATCTCGAACGGTATGTCCGGTACGTCCCGAATTTATTTGACGTGAAGCTGCTAGAGCGCAGAATCGAGGGCCTCCAAATCGTGCCTGCCTACCGCAAGAAGTCCACCGAGGTCGAGTTCGTCGTGTCGGAGGGCGTCGCCGGCGTCCCGCCGGGCAGCGTCCTTGTCAGCATCGACGGCATTCAAGGTATCGAAGATTTCGAAGGATACGACGACCGCGCCGTCCCCGTAAGTGAACTCCGCAAGCACTACTACCAGTGGTTTTCTCGAGGAAGCTCACGGTATGCGCTCGACCAAGGCTTCGCGACTTGGCTGACCGCGCGCCACAGCAAACTCAATCCGGTACCGACAGACGGTGACGTGCACACCTACCGATTTAGGAGCGGTGGACAGAAGGAAATTGAGCTAAAAGCTAAATGGCTCGATTTCAACCCCGATAAATCGTCTGGCTGGCACCCGATCTGTACGCCTTGCAAAGAGGTCAAAGAATATCAAGACCCCGACCGCTTCAAACTGGTGTTCCGCAGGCTCAATTACTGCATCTATCGGCCCCTCAACGTAAGAGAGAACGTTGCGATCGTGCACATGTTCACGTTTGACTACCCCGATGGCAATGAACCTCTCAAGAACTGCTGCGAGAAGAAAAAGCACGACCTGCCGAAGAACCCGATAATTGGATGGCGCGAGACAGACCACCGGGCTCTAGTTCAATCTCTGGCGCACGTCGTCGGTGCTGACGGCGTCGTCATCTTCGATCTGCGCAGAACCGGTGGCGGCACCTTCGACCCTGAATTGATCGGAAAATTCACGCCGATGCCATACAAGATTCACACCAAGAGCTTTTATTACAGTGACAACTTTCCCGACCCAACCGCCGAAAAGAAATGGAAAATTCTCCGCTCGCCCGACGCCAACCTGTTTATTGGCCAATATCCGGAATCGCGACCGATGTCACTGTCGTTGCCTGCCGCCGTCCGCTATATCCAAGATTCCAAGCGCCGCGCCGGTCAAGCGCTGTTCTCGCCGCCGATCCCGTTCTTCTGCAAGGTCAATTGCAGCTCTGGAGAGGCTGACTATCAGGGTGTCGGAGATCCGCATCGTCGGGTAGTCGCGATACTGGGCCCACCGTGCTCCAGTGCGTGCGACCAGTTCGCTTCGTTGCTGGTGGATAACGGCATTGCGCGTTCATACGGCATGCCAACAGCGGGCGCTTCGTCTCCATATCGGCTGTGGGTCCAGCTACCTTTGAAAAGCAAAGCGCTCGTCAAAATTCAACTCACGATCGGTGTCGACTACCGGCCGAATACCCGTCGCCTGACACTTGACGGCAACCCCGTAGAACCTGATGTTTTGGTACTGCCTCGATCCGGCGATGATGGCGGTCCACCCGGCAACTACCTCGATTTAACCCTCAACGAAATCTATCAAGACCTGAGCCTAAACGCGAAGTAGCAGGAGCATCAGCAACGAACGGGCTGCAATGGGCCGATCCGCGAAAATTCCGGGACTGTCTCGTCTTGCTACTTCGGCTTTTATGCCGACCCGATTCGACACACCGCATCCCGATTTACCGGCTACGGAGGGGACACATCCATTCGGCTACAACAGCCTCGGAACCGAAACTCAGTCAGTCTGTGGCTGTTCTTCCAGCCTGGCGCTCACTTCAATTGGCTCGAATAGGATCGCGTCGCCATCGTCGTAAACCACGCTCCAGGCGGGACTTTCCTTCAGTACGCTTGTGAGTGACCAGTTCACCGGCAAAAGCGCCATATCGAATTTGTAGCGCTCGATGATTTCGGCCCAGTCCCAGCGGGAATTCATCAGGTGGACGTAGTCTTCGCGAATTTTGGGATCGTAAAAGTCACTGCGGCCGTCGATGAAGACCTTGGTATCGGGATACTGGTGGTAGATCAGATAGTCGCCCCATTGATCCGTCGTGAGAACGTTTTGACCGCGCAGCATGTCTCCGTGCTTTTCGAGAGCGACGGCCGGGAAGCGAAGCGCCGGAAACTCCGCCTTCCAGCGGTCCTCATCGGGTTTGTTGTTTAAGAACCAAATCACGACAAACACGGCTGCCAGCGGCGCCCAATTCATCAAGAACGGCCGAGGTTTAACGCCATCGGGGCTTTTCCCGCTGTAGTCATCCGCAAGTTCCTTAAGCCCGATCAGCCAGGGGTTGCCGGCAAGTGCTCCCTCTTCGAGCCACTGAGAGATCTCAACTGCGAGGAATACCGTGGCTACGAGCATGAAAAGTGGTACGTGACGGACGGACGTTAGTGCTGCATGCGCCCAGGCCAGAACGAGCAGCCCGCGAGTGATTTCGCCTCTCCAGGCCATCCTGCCCGCCAGAACGAGACCGATCAGCAGCGCACCCTCGAACATCAGCATGCTTTCGCCGCGGAAGTCCGGCGACTGAAATTCCTGGACATTATTCAAAATGAAATCGGACCCGAGGTAGCCGAAGATGTGCTGATGCAATTCATAGGTGTAGGGGTTGACCAGCGTCGCCAGCGCGCAACCTACAAACAGCAGCGCATAGCGCTTCGTTCCATTGGGTACGAAGAACTTGAATTCCGCCTCGTTGTCTTTGTGGGCCGTCCAAAGCTGCTCGAAACCGACGCCCACGGCGTAAATACCTACGCAAACGAGCGCGACCATGAACCCACCGTGAATGTTCACCCAAATGGCCACCAGCGGGATCAGCCAATAGACCTGCATTGATTGCCGCTTGCGGTCCGCCTCTAGTAGCCAGATCGTTCCAATTAGCAGCCCCCACGTAAACATGTGAGGTCGCGCCAGCCAGTGGATGATTGACGATGCCGCGGTGCAGATCACCGCCAAAATCGCGACGAGCGTGTTCGCGCCCGCCCAGATCATAAAACGTAGATGAAGTGCCGCCGTCGCCGCAATTACGATGCCGGCCAATACAACAACGCCTTGCAAGCCGTCCCAGCCGTGCACAATCGCTAAAATTACATCGGCCAGCCACTCCCATGCGAACCACTGCCGGCCCTCCATCGAAAATGAAAACAGGTCTTCGCGCGGAAACCCTCCGCCGGCCAGAATGTGTTCACCCGTACGAATGTGCCAGCCGGCGTCGCCGTCGGCCAACGTCGCCAGCGCTCCGTACGCCAAGAAGAATAGCCAGACAAAAATCGCAATGAACATGAAATCTTCGAGGGACGGCAGCAAGAATTGTTGCAGGCGGCTCGGCGGGGCGCTTTCACGAGGGGCGACGTCGATCGTTTGGGGGGCGGTGGAAATTGGTTCGCTCATTGCGATTTCTCAGTATTTTTTGAAAGTACCTCGCCCACTGCGTCGGAGCTATTCGACGCCCTAGTTACGGCGGTTGCGTCATAAATTCGAACGTTTCCGTCCGACGACTCGAACAGTACCGGGGTGGACGCTAACAGTCGCGCTTGTCGGTCGCGCATCACTTCCTTGCCGGCGCACAGGGAATAGTCGTCGGAGGTCACAAGCCAGTGGGAAGCGCCGATACCCGCGGCTGTCTCGTGGAGTCGATCCAAATCTGCGTTCAGAATCGACATGTCTTGGTTGTAGAAATACGAAGTCCGGATCGATGCGGCCCGAATTGCCTGTCTTTCAGTTTCGAGGTAGAGCTTGGCGTCTTCCCACGCAATGAATCGATCGTTGCGATTCGTATTCGACCGGATCCACTCATACGCCTCGTTCCTGGCTACTAGGTCATCGGCGCGAACTGAGCCCTTATAGGCGAGAGCGCTGGGTATCGTATAGAGCTGGCGGGTTGCCGCGTTAGCTACCAGGCCGACCAGCAACGCTGCAAATCCCCCCGCTATCGCACGATCGAGTATGGGCTTCCGCTGTTGAAAGACCGACTTGATCGCCAGGCCCAGGCTGGCTAGTTCCAGCCACGCCCCGTATACGAACAGCGGCAGAAACGGCTGCAGGAAGCGGTCCATGATCGAGAAGTTCCAAAGCAGCAACACCGCGGCGTAGCCCGGAACTGCAACCATCAGCGGGTCAACTCCGTTCTGTTTGATGTCTCTCCATAGCCCGCTGACGATTCCGGCTGAGAGCGCGATCGCCAACGCTTGCAGGGCGCCGGAGGAATACCCCACAGCTTCCAGATGCAAAACCTGGATCGCCGGACCCTTCAGCAACTCAGTCAAGTTGAAGATCAATTGGGCCTGAAGAGTCGCAAAATCAGGGACGCTTGCGAGCCAAAACCCGGCGTAGTCGGTGTAGTAGATCCAATTTTGCGCGAAGCCAGGCAGCGCTTCTAAGCCAAGCGGAGGCGCGGCGTGCGCCCGGAAAAAAATCGGCAGCGCGCCGGCAATGATGGCGGTCGCCGCCAGCCGGTAACGACGGCGCAGCAAGGCCCAGACGCCAATTCCCACTGCGCCAAAGAGACCCAACGATCGCATCGCGGTAGTCAACGCGCATAAAACTCCGACTGCGGCAATCGAAGTAGATCGGCCAGGCCGGCTTCGAACGGCAAGTATGCACGACCAGATCAGGAGCGCCGCAAAGCCTGCGTCGCTTAGGATCCTCGACGACAGTACGGCCGACAGCGGGTGGAGAGCAACGACAGCGGTGACTCCAAGTGCAACGTTGTCGGTTGAGCGGCTTCGTATCCAGAAAAATACCCCGAGTAGCCACACGGCGCCCAGCACGACGTTTAGTAGCTGGGCCCTGGCAACCGCGCTATCTAGGTCGGGCGCGAATCGCCACACAACCGAGAGCACCGCCGAATAGAGCGGAGGATACTTCGTCTGCGCTGGCGCGCCGGGAAGGTTTGGGGCGGTATAGCCATTGCCTTCCGCAATCGACTTCGCGCTACTCATGTAGAGCGTCTCGTCGTGACTGTCGCCAAACACGGTGGCGGCATCCGTCGAGAGAGTCAACACCGCAAACACTGCGAGAATCGCCAGCAGAATAAGCTGATGGAGACGACTCGTGATCGCCAACGATATTGGCTGGCTGTCGGTCATCAGCGAACCCCAGAAGGTGTTCTTAGCCATCGTTAGCCCGACCTTTGTTCAGCGCCAATTGGGTGTTCGCCAGAGCGCGGAGTGGGCTCGATTCAAAACACTGATGCAAACCAGATAGCGACGACGATCCGCAAGGTCCTGCCGACAGGTCTTTTTTCAATCTGATTTCGACCATGGCGCACGCAGGCGGCGGGGGGCACGCCGCAAAACCGGGCTCTTAGTCGCCTTCCGCCGCAAAACTACTTGGAACGGACATCAACTCTTCTTCCATATCGGACGAGAAGCCGCGGATCTTGCGCCCGTACATTGCCAGCTCGAAACGGTCCTTTACACCAGTCTTCTCGAAGATGTGCATGAGGTGGACCTTGACCGTGCCGGTGGTGATTGTCAGGGAATCAGCGATTTGATTGTTCTTCATGCCGCGCATCACAAGCGTTAGAATTTCGTCTTCGCGCGGGGTTAGGCGCGGAGTCGAGCGTCGGTTGATGAAGCCAACAAACTGATTTGAGATCGAACTCTCGATCCAAATATTTCCGTTTGCGACGGTTCGCAGACAGTCGACGATGATTGGAACCGGAAGCGTCTTCTTCAGGATCCCGCGGGCTCCGACTTGCAAGGCCCGAAATGACTCGACCTCTGAGATTTCCGCCGCCCACAAGATCGGCTCGATGTCAGGGGCACGAAGTTTAAGGTCGGAGATGAGTTGAAAAACAGATTTCGTTCCGAATGCTTTGTCGATCAAGCACAGTTTTGGTGACGAATCGGCTAGTAAGTCGAACACTTCTTGCGGCGAGCTGACCCCGCCAGTGAAGCTCAGGTCATCCGTAGCATCGAGGCAATTTCGCAAACCCTCGATAACGATCGGCTGCGATTCACACGCACAGATTTCAATCATGGGGCGTAGATACCTCCTTGTTGAGGCTCTAAAAAGTCATTCTTGGGTACTAGAACTCTCATCGCGACATGGGTATAGTACCAGCCACCGCTGCAGCCCAAAATCATCTAGCGACCTTAAGTAGGGGGATGAAAACCCCTATGTATTGGGGCATATGCCGCCTGTCGCGCAGCCTTGGGCCGGCGCTATCTAACCTATTTTTTATCAGTGATTTATGCAGCCTGCGCGGAGCCTCTCGTAGCGGCCAAAAAGCGACGTGATGACTGTAACGGCATGGGTCAATGGTTCTAAGCTATTGGCGCATAGGACAAGCTCAGCGAACCTACCACCGGCAAAGCGGCCCGTGTCAAAATTCACGCGCGCCTCCGCACACGCCCATGCAGCAGGCCGAGCTACGGGCTAGTGCACGGTCGAAGCCAAAAGAAATTTCAACTCCAACAAGGCAGATATTCTCGTGGCGTGGTAGTTTTTATCCATGGTCGTATCCAAACGTTATTTGGTGCTGGTTTCATTTGGGATTCTCACCTGCCTAGCTTGGCTAGCTACAAGTCGCGTAGTCGCTCAGAGCAATTCCGCCGAACAGCGCTGGTACAAGGGAAATCTGCACACCCATACGATCAATAGCGATGGCGACAGCTCTCCGGACGTGGTCGCCCGTTGGTACAAGGAACACCGCTATCAGTTTCTCGCCCTGACCGATCACAACTATTTCACCGATCCCGGTCCCCTCGATGCGTTTTTTGGTGCGAATGAGAGATTCCTGTTGATCTCCGGCGAAGAGGTCACGTCGCGATACGAATCGCGCCCTGTCCACGTAAACGCATTCCAGATCACAAAAACAATTGCTCCCAAGTCCGGAAGTAGTGTCCTCGAGACGGTCCAACGGAACGTCGACGCGATCCGCGAAGCCGGCGGCATGCCGTCGCTGAATCACCCAAATTTTCGCTGGGGAGTTTCGACCGACGATCTAAAATCGATCTCCGGACTAAAGCTATTCGAGGTGTTTAATGGACATCCAACAACGAACGACCTCGGGGACATGGATCATCTCGGACTCGAGGCGATGTGGGACGTTGTGCTCACAGCGGGCAGGCAAGTATACGGAATTGCCGTGGATGACGCCCATGCGTTCAAGACGTTCTCGCCGGGGCTTTCGAATCCCGGGCGCGGATGGGTATCGGTACAGGCTCCCGACTTGAGTGAAGCGACGATCATGCGTGCGATAGACGCCGGAAACTTCTACTCTTCGACAGGGGTTGAGATCGAGAAAATGGTTCGCTCGGACAACCGCATCGAGATCGCGATCGACAAGAAAGACAGCGTCGGCTACACGACAGAGTTTATCGGGGGCGGGGGCCGGGTCCTTGAGCGAACGGGCGCCAACCCGGCTTCGTTCGCTAAGCCCGCCGGCGAGCCGTACTTGCGGGCGGTTGTGACCGACAGCAACGGCTTAAAGGCCTGGGTACAGCCAATTTTTTCGGCGAACTAGGCATTTCGAAGCGACACACGATTGCCGACCGGCCCCTCTGACATGATGGGACATGGCGAAAGAAACCCAACAACAAGCTGGCGAGCAGCAGCGCGACTACATCAAGCCCGGCACCGCAAACGCGCCCGAGTTCCCGGCGGGACTGGACTGGGTCAATAGCGACCAGCCGCTCACAATCGCAGGATTGCGCGGCAAGATCGTGCTGCTCGACTTTTGGACGCACTGCTGTATTAACTGCATGCACGCCTTGGACGACCTGACGCGGCTAGAGCGAAAGTATCCTGACGAGTTAGTCGTGATCGGAATTCACTCGGCGAAATTCGACCAAGAGAAAAACACCGATAGCGTCCGGCAAGCCGTGCTCCGGCACGGAATTGAACACCCAGTGCTGAACGACTACGAAATGCGGGTTTGGTCTGAGTATGCGGTCAAAGCATGGCCAAGTTTCATTCTGGTCGACCCCCTCGGCAAAGTCTTTGGAAGCCATTCGGGCGAACAGGTATTCGACTTGTTCGACGGAGTCATCGCCCAATTGATCGAGCACTATGACCGCGAGGGCAGCCTCACTCGCGGCGCGCTCGCGAATTCAAGCGAGTCGGACCTCGAACCGCGGTCGATGCTCTCGTTCCCAGGGAAAGTGTTGGCCGACGCGCAAGGCGGTAGGCTGTTTATCGCCGACTCGAACCACCACAGGATCGTCGTCGCTTCCCTTGAGGACGGCGCCATCCAGGCGGTTATCGGCAGCGGCGAAGCAGGCCTGCTCGATGGATCAGCTAGCGACGCGCAATTCTTCCATCCCCAAGGAATGGCGATCGACGGCGACAAGCTCTACGTTGCCGACAGCGACAATCATGCGGTCCGAAGCATCGACTTGCCGGCGGGCGTAGTCTCAACCGTCGTCGGCGATGGCGTGCAGGACACGGAATGGGAGAACACGCCGGCGCCGCTTGAGGGCAAGCGACTGAACTCCCCCTGGGACCTCGAACTCGCGCACGGCGTACTGTTTGTTGCGATGGCGGGAAACCATCAGATCTTTGGCATCGATCTTGAGGGCGGGTTCATCGCGGGCCACGCTGGAAGCGGCCGTGAAGACCACGGTGACGGCCCCTTGCTCGCGGCCTCGCTGGCGCAACCCAGTGGGCTGAGCGGCAACGGCGAGGCGTTGTTCGTGGCCGATAGCGAAGTCAGCTCGATCCGTGCGGTGGACCTCGACCCGCGCGGTGGCCATGTAAAGACCGTCGTCGGTGAAGGGCTATTCGATTTCGGAGACATCGACGGAGTCGGGAAAGACGTCAGACTGCAGCATCCGCTTGGCGTCGTCTTCGCCGAAAAGCGTTTGTTCGTCGCCGACACCTACAACAACAAGATCAAATCAATTGGCCTGCCTACCTTGAACGCGCGTACTCTAGCCGGCAACGGCAAGCCGGGCCTGGCGGACGGCGACGCCTCCGAAGCCCAGTTCGACGAACCCGCCGGCCTTAGCTATGCCAACGGAAAGCTCTACGTCGCCGACACGAACAACCATGCAATTCGCGTCGTCGATGTCGAAACCGGCTCTGTTTCGACGCTCGAACTCGCGGGCCTGTCGAAGCTCGTCCACGACCCGGCATCGCCAACTGTGCTTGAAGAACAAACCGTCACTTCGGGAACTGTAGCGATCCGAGTTAACGTCACGCTCCCGTCCCATCACCACCTCAATAGCGCCACCTCCTCGGGAGTTACTTTGCGTGCTGGCGAGACGGTTCTGCCAGCGGTCCTAACAGGCGGCGGCACCGAATTTTCGATCGACGTTGTTGAAGCCGAGATGGTACGAATCGAGGCCGTCATCTACTACTGCAGCGAGGGTCGAGACAACATTTGCCTCTATCACGCCGAGACCCTAGAGCTGCCTCTGCGAGTCGGCCCCGACGGCTCGTCGGAAATTACTATCAAGATCGAACCCCTAGGCCGAAGCTAAGCTACGGCCCCTGGAGCTTGGCCCGAACGGAGTCGGTAAAGCTCGGAAAACGAGGCCTCAACCGAAATTCTGAGACTTCGGACAAGGTGTCGGGATGACCTCGAAGCCGCGGAAACTGAACCCCGGTCAGGGGTGACATTTGTATTAGCCCAGGATGCAATCCTGGGATTCAAAGTCGACGACGCGACGGGATTTCCACCGTGCCACCCCACCAAGCCGGCTCAACAACGCCGACTCTCCGTCCGCGACCCGCAACTGCTTCCCCTAGCGCGGGGTAATCAGGCCCCCAAGGCGTTCTTCAGGGCGTGGTTCCGGTGGGAACAGGGTCGCCCACGCTTCGAGATACTTCAGACCCGCGCCCGTGCTGTAGATTACGACCTCGTCGTCGCGTTTCAAAAACCCTCGATCAACCAGTTGTTGAGCGGCCGTGACGCAGGCTGCGGCCTCGGGGGCGACGAACAGCCCCTCCGTTTCAGCAAGCAGACGACCTCCGTCGAGCAATTCCTGGTCGCTGATGGCGATGGCCGTCCCGCCACTTTCGCGAACCGAATTGAGCACTAGAAAATCGCCAAGCGCCTTCGGGACTCGCAGTCCGCTGGCAACGGTTGTGGCGTCGTGCCAAAATTCTGACGCCTCTTCGCCCTCATCGAAAGCTTTGACGATCGGCGCGCAGCCCGCCGCCTGGACCGAGATCATTTTTGGCCTCTTCGAGCCGATCCAGCCTAGCTGCTCAAGCTCGTCGAACGCCTTCCACATCCCGATGATGCCGACTCCGCCACCGGTTGGATAAAAAATGGCGTCGGGCACGCGCCAACCAAGTTGTTCCGCAAGCTCGAGACCCATCGTCTTCTTGCCTTCGATGCGATAAGGCTCCTTAAGCGTGGAGACGTCGAACCAGCCTTCAGCATCCTTTCGCTCCGCGACGATGCGGCCACAGTCGCTGATCAGGCCGTTGACGAGCGTGACATTTGCGCCGAACATTTTGCACTCGATGTAGTTCGCCTGCGGCACGTCACGCGGCATAAAGATATGGGCTTCGAGCCTGGCGCGAGCCGCATACGCCGCAAGCGCGCTAGCTGCATTCCCCGCTGAAGGCGCCGCGAATTTGGTGATTCCGAGTTCCTTGCCCATCGATACCGCTGCGGACATCCCGCGGGCCTTGAACGTTCCGGTGGGGTTGGCACCCTCGTCTTTGATCAAGAGATTGGGGCAGCCGATCGCTTCGCCCAGGCGAGACATATTCAGCAGCGGAGTCCAGCCTTCGCCCAGCGTGACAACATTTTCGAGGTCTTGAACAGGCAGCAGCGGTGCGTAGCGCCACATCGAGCGCGGACCTGATTCGATCTGTTCCTTTGATAATTCAGCCTTCGCGCGTTCGAGGTCGTAGTGGACGAGCAACGGCGCCCCGCTTGCCGATAGGTTGTGAATTTCACCGGCGTCGAAGCGCTCACCGGTCTTGCTGCACGAAAGATGTGAGACGTACGTCATAAGATTAGGAAAGCAAGTATGCAACACCCGCTGCAGCCGCGTCTAGTAATTACTCTGCTAGTCGCTGTATCCACGGCATCGGCCGGCGAGTTTGCCGTCCTCAAGACCGGCTATCGCTTGCATGTCGAACGCCACGAAATCAGCGGATCACGCGTGAAGTTGTTTACCAAGTCTGGTGGACAGATGGAACTGCCGGCCTCGGCGGTCGTGCGCTTCGAGCAAGATGATTCGGTAGTCGAGCCGCTCGCGCCCGAAGAGCCGCCGCTGGAGAACCTTACCCACAAGTCGCTGACGGTTACCGGCGCCATCGAGCGTTTTGCCGCGGAAGTGGGCCTGCCGCCAGAACTTATTCATGCGGTTGTTTCAACAGAGTCCGCCTATCAAACGGATGCGATTTCGGCTAAGGGCGCAATTGGACTGATGCAATTGATGCCGCGGACCGCTGCTGAACTAGCCGTCGATCCCTACGATCCGACGGAAAACGTCCGCGGCGGAATCAACTACCTCAAACAATTGCTGGAATTGTACGAGGGTCGCGACGACCAAGTCGTTAGGGCGCTCGCCGCCTACAATGCTGGTCCGCATCGGGTAGAGCAGTACGACGGAGTCCCGCCCTACGACGAAACCCGCGCCTACGTCCGGCGAGTGATCGAGCGGTATCTGCGACTGTCCAATTAGCCCGAATTTCTCACCACGTGGCGAGGGAAAGTGCGTGAGAGGTGGATCAATACGAGGCGGGCGACGGTCGGCGCGCGGAGGCGTACTTTCGCAGTACGTCGAGCACTCGCGATCGAGCGCAACGTATCTAGATTGAGATACGCAGTGAGGCACCTTTCGCGTGCTTTCGCCGCCGGCGGGTGAGAGATGCGGGCTGGCCCGGTGGCTTGATCTCGGTGGGCCCGGTAGGGTCTGATGATGGACATGCGCTATCTGCCACTAGCTTTACTAGGCCTGCTGTTCTCATGCTCCGAAACACCGACCGAAAATGGTCAGACAGCCGCGGCCGGGTACCTCATGTTTGTCGGAACCTATACCAAGGAGACAAGTAAGGGCATCCAGGCGTACCGCTTTGACCCCGCCACGGGCAAAGCAACTGACCTAGGCCTCGTCGCCGAAATGCGCGAGCCGTCATTTCTGGCTCTCCACCCAAGCAACAAGTTCCTCTACGCGCTTAGCGAGATTGACGACTACGACGCTGATAAGAGCGGCTCGATTTCGGCCTTTTCAATCGACTCGGCCGAAGGCAAGCTCACCAAGCTCAACGAAGTCTCGTCGCGAGGCGCCTGGCCGTGCCACCTCAACGTCGACTCAACGGGCAAAATGCTGATCGTCGCCAATTACGCCGGCGGAAGTGTCGCTTCATTCCCGGTCAACAGCGACGGGACGCTCGGCGAGGCCGTCTCATTCTTCCAGCACGAAGGCAGCAGCGTGCATCCACGCCAGGACCAACCGCACGCGCACTCCGCCGATTTCGCGCCCGACGGCCGCTTTGCATATTTCTCCGACCTGGGACTTGACCAGGTCAAGATTTACGACGTCAATCCCGACGACGCCTCGCTTCAGCCCCACGACCCGCCCTCCGTAAGCGTCGCTCCGGGCTCCGGGCCGCGCCACTTCGCGTTTCATCCGTCTGGAAGGTTCGCTTATGGCATCAACGAAATTGGTTCGACCGTTTCGGCGTACAGCTACGACTCGATCTCCGGAGAGTTGGGCGAGTTGCAAGCCATCTCGACGTTACCCGAGGGCTTCGAGGGTGAAAGCTACACGGCCGAAATCTATGTCCACCCGTCAGGAAAGTTCGTCTACGGAACGAATCGCGGCCACAACTCGATGGCGGTGTTTTCCGTCGATGAGGAAACCGGCAATTTAACCGCGGTGGAGCAAGTCTCGACCGGCGGAGAATGGCCCCGGAACTTTGCAATCGACCCTACTGGGGAATTTCTGCTTGCCGCCAATCAGAATACCGATAACATCGTGATCTTTCGCATCGACGGCGAGTCTGGCCGGCTGACGGCGACCGGCGAGCAGCTTGAGCTCGACGCACCCGTTTGCATCCGATTTCTCGTTCCGTAAAAATGGCGGCGCGCACCGCCCTACTAGCCGGCGCCACCGGACAGGTCGGACGCCATTGCTTGCGGCTGCTGCTCGAAGGCTCGACATACCAGGCGGTACACGTGATTGCCCGCGGCGCGGCATCGGCTCAAGACACTAAACTCGTTTGGCACCAGGTAGACTTCACTACCATCGAATCTCTGGAATTGCCTCCGATCGACGACGCATTTTGTGCCCTCGGCGTGAGACGCGGTTCGTGGACCAATCGCCATCAATTGCGGCTCGCGGAATTCGAGTACCCGCTCGCCGTCGCGAAACTCGCGAAGGCGCGGGGAGCAAACAGGTTCCAAACGGTCACATCCGTTGCTTCGAACGCGAATTCGCCGTTCCACTACCTAGCGCTCAAGGGCCGACTTGAGCGCGAATTCAAGAATCTCGGGTTTAGTTCGCTCGACTTATTCCGCCCGAGTTTCTTACTTTCCGAGGACAGCCCGCTCAACATCGTGAACGCGCTACTCCGCGGGCCGTTGCGAAAATACCGTGCCGTTTCGCCCCGCGAAGTGGCGGAAGCGATGGTGCGCCAGTCGATGGTTGAGCAGGCCGGCGTGCGGATCCACCATTTCGGATCGCCGACGCCTGAATCACCCTCGGTTGCTGGCCGTCCCGACGACTCGCTATCCTAGGTCTTTCGCATGGTCAAAATGGAACGCGAGTACGCGCGCGACATCATAGAAGTCGGCAAGCTGGTATTTCAGAAGGGATGGGTTGCTGCCAACGACGGCAACATCTCGATCCGGCTGGATGACGAGCGCATTATGTGCACTCCTACGGGCGTGTCGAAGGGCATGATGTCGGTCGACGACATAATCATCGTCGACTACCAGGGCAACAAGATTTCGGGGCGCAGAGCGCGGACTTCAGAGATCATGATGCACCTGACGATTTACAACATTCGTCCGGACATCAACTCGGTCGTCCACGCCCACCCGCCGACAGCGACTGGCTTCGCCTCGGCCGGCCGCGCGCTCAACACCGCTCTCTTACCCGAGGTGATTATCGGCTTGGGCTGTGTGCCGCTGGCCGACTACGGGCTACCCGGAACCGACGCCCTTACCGAGCCGATGCTGCCCCTGATCCCCAAGTACGACGCTCTGCTACTTGGAAATCACGGTGCGGTTAGCTACGGAACCGAAGTGATGCAGGCATACTTCCGCATGGAAACGGTCGAGCATTTCGCTCGCATCAATTTTGTCGCCGAAATGCTGGGCGGCGCGAAGCCGTTGCCGCGACTTGAAGTTGATAAGCTATTTGAATCGAGGGGGCGCTACGGCGTCGCTTCGAACGCAACCGCGGCACCCGGATGCCCGGTAACGGCGGAAGATGTCTCACCTGCCGCCGCGCCGGCGGGAGGCAATGGCGAAAACGGTTTTTACGTGACGCGGGGAGAGCTCATCCAGCTTGTGGAAGAAGCGATCCGCGCCAGAGGAGTGTGAGTGACCCATGGGTGAATCCCTCGGAATGATTGAAACACGCGGCTTTGTGTCGCTCATCGAAGCCGCCGACGCTTCAGTAAAGGCGGCAAACGTCACCTTGGTAGGCTGGGAAAAAATCGGCTCTGGATACGTCACCGTGTTGATGCGCGGCGATGTCGCCGCGGTCAAAGCCGCGACCGACGCCGGCGCGGCTGCCGCTCGCCGTATTGGTGAGCTGATCTCGGTCCACGTCATCCCGCGTCCGCATTCGAATCTGGATGATATTTTCGCTCTCAAGCCGGCAGTGAAGAAGTAACTTCGGCTGCTCGCCGAATCGACGCGTCATGATATTGGCTCGAGTCGTGGGAACCGTCGTTGCGACGCGCAAAGACCCGCGCCTTGAGGGCAAGAAGCTGCTGGTCTTGCAGCACATCAACCCCGATCACACACCAAGAGATAGCTACGTCGTCGCTCTCGACACCGTCGGGGCCGGCGTAACAGACACGGTGGTTTGTATTGCCGGCAGCTCCGCGCGCATGGCTTCAGGCATGAAAGATACGCCTGTCGACACAGCTATTGTCGGAATCATCGACGAAATCAGCATTGACCCCTCACCCGATACAGGAAACGGTTGATGCGGCTAGCACGCGTTGTGGGCTGTGTTTGGTCGACGATGAAAGACCCTCAACTCGACGGCCACAAATTGCTCGTCATACAGCCCATCGACGCCGACGGCTCCGACCGCGGCGCCTCACTCGTGGCGCTAGATTCCGTCGGAGCCGGGTCCGGCGAAACGGTCTATTGGACCGCCCGCCGCGAAGCGTGTTTCGCTTTTGATCCGCAAGTTCCGTCGGACGCCAGCATTACCGGTATCGTCGACCACGTTTCGCTCGAGCAGTTATGATCATCGGCAAAATCATCGGCGAGGTCGTATCAAGCGCGAAGCACGAGAAACACGAAGGTATCAAGCTGCTTCTGGTCCGTCAACTGGACCTCAGCGAGAACGAGCAAGGCACTCCTTTCGTTGCCGTCGATGTGCTCGGAGCGGGAGTCGGCGAAAGAGTGTTAATGACGCAAGACGGCTGGGCTGCAATGACCGCCGTCAAACGCATGAAGTCGCCGATCGACGCGGCGGTGATCGGAATTATCGACGAAGTCGAACTGCTCCCGGAATTCAGCCGGGCCGATTGATAGGATGGCTTGATCTATGCGGCCTGTCAGCCGTCGATTGTTTCTAGCCGGCGTTTCTGGGGCAACACTACGTGCAGCCGGGCGGGGCACACGACTCAACACGCCGCGTGACGAATTCAAGGACGAACTCACCGAACGCGAGATGTTTCGGCTGACCGACCCCAAGATTCTGCACCATCTGCCGGCCTACCATCACCGCTTTCTGGCTAAGGACAATTCGTTTCTCTTACTGGCCGCCGAGCATTCAGGTAGCCGCCAGATCTACCGGCTGGAGTTTAAGCGCAAGCGGCTCACACAGCTCACCGACGGACCCGAAATTCACTCATATTCGCCCCATCTCAACGCACGTGGCCGGGCGTTCTTCTACCTACAGGGCACCGAGTTGCACGAGGCGGCAGTCGGAGGCGGTGGGCGCAAGACGCATTTCAAGTGCCCGGAAGGGTGGATTTTCACCGGCGACCTCGGGGTTTCGCCGGATGACCGTTACGCGGCGGTGGTCGAGATGAAGCAGGGGCATTGGCAGCCTACACCCGAGCGACAGCTTGCGCGAAAACCGCAGTGCCGCATCCGTGTGATCTCTTTAGCGCAACGGACTTCGAGCGCTAGCGACCGAATCGTCGCCGAGGAGCGCCATTGGCTTTCGAACCCGCAGTTCCGGCCGAGGCATTCTCAGTTGCTCTACGCCAGAGAAGGTCCGCCAGAAAGAGTCGAGAACCGGCTGCGGTTAACAAGCCTCGACGGCAAGGAAAAGAAGAACCTGCGTCCGATCGCGAACGAGGAGTCGATCGGTCGAGAATATTGGACGCTCGACGGCTCGCGGGTGCGCTACGTCCACTACCCTGACGCGACCGGTCGGCGGGCGACAATCCGTAGCGTCGATCCGGACACGCTAGAAGAGACCGTCAACTCGACGTGTTCGGCGTTTGGCTGGTTCGACGAAAACGTCGACGGCTCGGCGATCGTCGGGGCGAGCAAGCGTTTGTCGGGGCCGAATGTTTACGTGCTGTTTCCAAGCCTACAGCGCGAAATCACACTTTGTGAGCACTACAGCAGCCTCAAACCATATCCAATCGCGGGCACCGATCGCATGGACTACGCCGCTTCCCTGCCCGACCCGGTCGTCTCGAAAAACAGTAATTGGATGTATTTCGTTACCGATCGGGAAGGCAAGCCCACGCTCTATGGCATGGAAATCGGGGATCTCGTGGAAACGACCTTGTAGCTGCCGCGGGCGACCGTATAGCGAGGTACCGTCCTCTTTTCCAATCGAAAGATGAGCCTGAAGGAGGCAGGCGAAGGTAGCTGTGGGCAGGAGGGATTATAGCTCGGATTGGGGCTTGAGGTTGAAGCCCGTTGTGGGGCCCGTAAGGCGGGGTGAGGGGGATTGCATAAGGGGGAAGGGGCGGCAGCCCCAGTCCCCCTTTGCAGCCATCCCAGGCGAGACCCCACGGCCGTCTTCGGACGTGGGCCGGAGGAGCCGACAACGCCTCGGGTCGGGGCGTTGTCTAGCGCGTGCGCCAGCAGATCGCGAGGTCTTTGCAGACGCGTTGCAGTTCGTTGCGCTGAGCGTCGAGTTGCTCGGCAAACTCGGTGTCGGAACAAGTGTCCGCTCGCGCTTGGAGCTTCTTGAGCGAGCGATCCGCGCGCAGGCCGCGCTGCTCGGCGGGCAGGCTGAGCAGCTTTTCCCACGGCGTGCTCCACTCGGCGTACACCTTGCGCAACTTGCCGCGGCGGTCTCGGCGCTCGCTGGCGAAAGCGCATGGGCGATGAAAATTCAAGTACGGGTTGAGCCACTGGCGGTAGAAGGTGTCGATCGCCTGCGTCGCTTCCGAGGGCAAAAACTGGTAGCCCATCCACTTGCGCACCACCGCGCCGTTCTTGGTTTCGACCAAGGCATTGTCGTTCGAACGGCGCGCGCGAGACTTCGTAAATTCAATTCGCAACTTCTCGAGCAGTTTAGCGGTTTGATGGTTGACGAATTCGCTGCCATTGTCGGAGTGAAAGCCGCGAACGATAAATGGAAATTGTTCCAAAAGGCCTTCCAGCAAGGGAATGAGGTGATTTTCGTTGATGCGTTGGACGCAGCCGACGGCCTGCCACTGCGTCACTTCGTCGACCACATTGATGCTGTAGGCGCCTTTTTCGCCTTCCTGTTCGGGCGAGTGCACGGTGTCGATGCGCAGGTAGCCCGGACGTCCTCGCGGCTCGGGTTGGCGGCGTTCGCCGATCGCAACGGGCGTGGGACGGGTCTTGTCGAGATGCAAACTGTGACGTTGGTAGACGGCTCTTTTTCGCAAGTTGTACAGCTGGCCCACGGACAATTCGGCCAGGCGTCGAAACTCTTTGCGGCCGTAGATCTGGAACTCGCGTTGGAGAATGCGGCGGGTGGCCGGCCCCGAGAGGCGCTGATGAACTCGATCGACGTGCGCCAGTAAGACGCTGTCGGCGCGTGTGTACTTGCTGGGAAAACGGCGCCGCCGATAGGCCCTCGGACGGACGCAACGCGTGTGCAAGAACTGTCCGATCAGGCGGGTGAGTTGCGCGCGGCTTAAGCCCGTGAGCTTAGCGAGATAACGCCGCAGGAGACCCTTGACGGAGCGCTTCTGGTCGGCATAGTGATGCCGCTTCAAGACGCTTTCGACGAGCGCATATTTGTCGCTTCGATTGCCGCCCTCGAAGGCGACGGATTGGCACCCGTCGAGAAAACACTCGATCTGCTCCAGACTCAGCGATTCGGCTTGCTGCACGGCGACTCCCATCGCCCGCAGCTGCTCTGTTCCTGACCACCCAACGGATCCCCGTCAGGCTCATCTTGTATTGGAATCGCCCTCCCCTTCAGGCTCATCTTGTATTGGACAAGACGCCGTTGACTCTCAGGTTACTATAGGGTCTACACTAAGGACGTTACTGATATCGGTCGTCAGCTCAGATGAGTTTTCGCGATGAGTGGACCCTCAATAGACAAACAGAGTATCCGTCGCCGAGTCGCGGCGCTTACGGGCACCACGATGCTGGCCGTACTGCTTGTGGTCCCGTGCGCGGCCATGTTCGCGGCCGTCGAATCGGACGCTCACGCTTGTTGTGATCACCACGACGGGCACTCAAGCTTGCCGTCATCGCAGGATTGCGAGCGGCTTTGCGCTGCCGCGGCGTCAACTCTTCCGCCGCAACCAGTGGCCCCCGAGGCCGGCGTTGGTGTCGTAACCGGCGTTGACCAGCCCCTAGCGGCCATCGCGCCCACGTCGCTGAGACTGACCGCAATGCAGCTGGCCGCGCCCGATCCGCCGCCTCTGTTCGTGCTTCATTGCGCGTTCTTGATCTAAATCCTCCACAAAAAAGCCACTACTTGGTCCTGTAACCGTCAGCAGGCGTATCAACACGCTACGCCGCTGCGCTGCCGTTGCCGCACCAATCTACTCTGTGTGTGGAAATTCTCGGAGGAATCACGTGTGAGGGTCACAATTGCTCTCGGTCTGGTATTGACCGTGTCGGTGTACGGGGAACCGTACTCGACGAATGAAGACGAACAGCTTGCCCGTTATATAGCCGAAGCTCTGGAACGCAACCCTAGCGTCCACGAGACTTTCGCGCGATATCGCGCGGCGCTGCAGCGGCTGCCGCAAGTCGCGGCGTTGCCCGATCCAATCCTCGGGTTGACGCAGTTTGCGCGAACGCCCGAGACACGTGTTGGTCCACAAACGACGATGCTTAGCATCTCGCAGCGCTTTCCTTGGTTCGGCAAGCTTAGCGACCGCGAGAAGGTCGCCGCTAAGGAGGCTGCCGTCGTCGCCCAGAGCCACGAGGCCGCGAAGGCCGAGGTCGTGCGGCGAGTCAAGCTGGCTTACTACGATCTCGCCTACGTGGACCGCGCGATCCGCATCACGGCGGAAGATCGCGACCTGCTAGACCATTTCGAAACTCTGGCGCAGGCCCGCTACGCCCAGGGAGTGGGATCGCAGCAAGCGGCAGTCAAGCTACAGGCCGAAATCACCCGCGATCTCAATCGGCTGGAACTGCTTCGCCGTCAACGCAACGACGCTGAGGCAATATTGAATAAGTTGCGAAACCGCCCCGCCGAAGATCCGCTCGGAAAGGTCGAGCTGCCGACCGCACCCGAGGTCACAGTTGACCTCGAGTCGCTCTACAGAACGGCCGAAAAATACCGGCCGGAAATCTCCGCCGTTTTCGAGCAGATCGAAGGCGACGAAAAACGCATTCACCTCGCCCGCAAAGAGTACATGCCCGACGTGACCGTTGGTGCCGGTTTTACGAACGTTATTGGGCGCCGGGATCCAGCGGGACGCGCCGCGCGGCCTGACCAAAACGGCAAGAACATTTTCAGTTTGTCGGTCGGAGTGAACCTGCCAATCTTTCGGCGCAAGTATGACGCCGGCGTGCTTGAAGCGACGGAGCGCTTAATCGCCTCGAAGCAACACTATCTGGCGGCGCTCAACGACGCCGAACTATCCGTCCGCACAGTCGGCTTTCGGCTTGAGAGTATTCGCCGACAGATCAATCTTTTTGACGGCGCATTGCTGCCGCAGGCGGAGCAGGCACTGCGTTCGACTGAAGCGGCGTATGCAAGTACAACGGTTGGCGTTCTCGATCTGCTCGATAGCGAGCGAATGTTGCTGGAGGTGCGCTTGGGTTTGGCTCAACTCCACAGTGACTTTATGAAATCGCTCGCCGAAATGGAGCGCGCGATTGGAACGGCGTTTCCAGCCACATCTCTGGAGCTACAGCCATGACCAATCAGTCAAAGATTGTCGCCGCGGTTGCCGTGGCATTCGTCGTCGGGCTTGCCGCCCCCAGCGTCGTCATTTGGAACCCCCTCGATTGGGCCTGGGCTGACAACGTAGTCGGCCGCAAACGGGTTGAGGCCGATCACGCCCACGACGAACACGAACGTTGGACCTGCGCAATGCACCCGACCGTCATCCTCGATGAGCCGGGCAACTGCCCGATCTGCGGCATGAGGCTGACAAAAGTCGCGAGCGCCGCGCCTCCCGCGGCTGCTAGTGCTGAGCGCAAAATCCTCTATTGGCGCGCTCCGATGGACCCCAATTTTCGGTCCAATGAGCCCGGCAAATCGCCTATGGGTATGGACTTGATCCCCGTCTACGAGGACGCGCAGCCGCTCTCACCCGGCACCGTCAGGGTGGACCCCAACTTCCTGCAGAACTTCGCCGTGCGCACGGCGGTCGCCGAACAGGGCAGCATTCCGATTGAGATCCGAACGATCGGCACCCTGCGCCATAACGAAGAATCCGTCGTCTCGGTCAACACCAAGTTCGACGGCTATATCGAGAAGGCGTACCGCAACAACATTGGAGAAACCGTCACCAAGGGCGGGCCGCTGTTTGATGTTTACAGCCCGCAACTCGTCACCACCCAGCAAGAATACTTGGCGGCCCTCGACTATTTGCAAAAGTTGTCGGACGGGGCGTACCCGGAAGCAGTCACGCGGGCGCAAGCCCTGGTCGACGCTGGCCGCGAACGCCTGCGCTACTGGGATGTCAGCGGTGAAGAGATCGCGCGTCTCGACAAGACTCGTGAAGTCACCCGCACTGTCACGGTTTACGCGCCTTCCGGCGGTTTCATCGTCGGCAAGATGGGCGACTCGCTGGAAGGGATGCGATTGATGCCCGGCATGACCGTGTTGAAGATCGCGGATCATTCGCGTCTTTGGGCGGAGATCGAGCTTTATGAAGACGACATTCGGCACGTTCGCAAGGGGACTTACGTAACCATCGAGGCGCGCTCCTTCCCGGGGCGCAAGTGGGGCGGTCGCGTCGTTCTGTTCGATACGGCGCTCGACCCGCGCACGCGGACGCTCAAAGCTTTCGCCGAGATCAAGAACAACGATTTGCGGCTACGGCCGGAGATGTTTATCGATGTCGTCATCCGCGCGGGCGGAGTCGCGAATGCGGTGACCGTGCCGCAACAGGCGGTGATCCACAGCGGCGAGCGCTCGATCGTGATCGTCGAGTTGCGGGCGGGAGTATTTGAACCGCGCGAGGTCCGACTCGGGATGAGCGCGGGCGAACGTCAGGAAATTGTCGAGGGCGTTGAAGCAGGCGAGCGGATCGTCACCTCTTCGCAGTTCTTAATCGACTCCGAAAGCAACTTGCGAGCAGCAATCAGCCAATTGCTAGGCGACTCTGAGCGGCCAACCCTCGCGGAATCCGAGGAAAGCGAAACCAATGCTCACGCAAATCATTGAGTGGTCGGTTCGCAATCGATTCCTAGTCATCGTCGCGACGGTGGTGGTGGTCGCGGGAGGACTTTACTCGGTCGCGAACATTCCGTTGGACGCCATTCCCGACCTCTCCGACGTGCAAGTGATCGTCTACACGGAATACCCCGGACAGGCGCCGCGCCTTGTCGAGGATCAGATCACATACCCGTTGACGACGCAAATGCTGTCGGTGCCCTACGCCAAGGTGGTGCGCGGGTACTCGTTCTTCGGCTTCTCGCTCGTCTATCTGATTTTTGAAGACGGCACCGACCTTTACTGGGCACGCAGCCGTGTGCTCGAGTCGTTAAATTTCGCAGCCGGCCGCTTGCCGTCGGGAGTTACGCCCAGGCTCGGGCCCGACGCGAGCGGAGTCGGTTGGGCCTTTATGTACGCGCTCAAATCCGACCGCCACGACTTGAGTGAGCTGCGCTCGATTCAAGACTGGTTTCTGAAATATGAACTAACGGCGGTCGGCGGAGTCGCCGAGGTTGCGAGCATTGGTGGTTTTGTCAAGCAATATCAAATCACTGTCGACCCCAACAAACTTAGCGCCTATGATCTGTCGATTTCAAAGATCCGCCAGGCCGTTCAAATGAGCAACAGCGATGTGGGCGGACGATTGTTGGAAGTCGCCGAGAAGGAGTTCATGATTCGCGGGCTCGGGTACTTCGAGTCGCTCGATGATATTCGTCAGACGGTGCTTGGCGTTGATGCGCGCGGCACGCCGATTCTGCTGCGAGACGTCGCCCGCGTCGGCATCGGGCCGGAGATTCGTCGCGGCTTGGCCGACTGGAACGGCGAGGGTGAAACCGTCGGGGGCATCATCGTGGTGCGCTCGGGCGCGGACACGGTGCGGGTCATCAAAGACGTCAAGGCGCGTCTTGAAGAAGTGCAAGCCGGTCTGCCCAAGGGCGTCGAAATTGAGGTCGCCTACGACCGCTCGATGTTGATCGAGCGATCAGTACGGAGTCTGAAGGACGCGCTGTCGCAGCAGTTCCTCATCGTGGCGCTGGTCTGCATTCTCTTTCTGGCACATTTCCGAAGCGGGCTGGTCGCAATTATGACCCTGCCGGTAGGAATCCTGATGGCGTTTATCGTGATGAACCTACAGGGCCTCAGCCTCAACATCATGTCGCTGGGCGGTATCGCGG
>CBDBHI010000072.1:0-6304 GCA_965205595.1 Bryobacterales bacterium
CCATCGAAGGAGACACCATGAACCAAATCCAACAACTCATCGAGAGCATCAGGGACGCGCCGCACGACGCCCTTGTTGTCGCTGGCATGTTCGCCGTCCCGGTCCTTATCGGGCTGTGGATCGTCAACCGTATGCGCCACCCGGAGCGCGGCTTGCTAAACGCGCTTGTTATCGCCAGCGTGGGATTCGTTGTTGTGCCGTGGGTATCTAGCGTTGTCCTCATCCTGTGGGTCCGCACCGGGGGAGATTCGATGCAAGCTACTTTCGTCGGTATGTTTCTATTCGTCTTTGGCTTTTGGGGCTTGCGCCGCTGGTTGCGGAGCGCCCCACGAGCCGCGAAGTCCGCGAAGGCTCTTGTAGCCCCGGTAGCTCACGCAGCCCCTCCATCCGATCTAGCGGGTGAAGTGGCCGAGCTTCGCGCCGAGGTTGCCCGTCTACAGGCGAAGCGCCAAGACCGCAGCCCGGACGCTGTTGATGTGAAAATCTCTCACCCCCTGATTCACTAGCGCCAGGACCGCTATATGTAGTATGGCGATCAGCTGATCGACCACTATCCCTAGTGGTCTGTGGTTGCCGTGAACCCTCTACAGTCGCCCCCTTTCCCCTCGCGCTTCATTGTGTCGGATCGGTCCTCGCCGTCAAGGGTTCGCTTCGCCGCTTCGCGCCCTGGACGGCTCCGGGCCGATCCGAAAGACGCGCTGCTCACGAGGGAAAAGGGGGGGTCTGCGCCGTGGGGTGTGGAAGCCGAATCGCTAATCCAAGCGCATGATAAAATGGAGAGAGTTGTATCGGAAGCGCCCGGCAGACAGGACTTCTCGGGAGGAGGCTCTGAAACTGCATGGCGGGCGTTTTTGATACAACGCGTTGAACCTAGCCGCGGTGCTGGAGAGGGGTAGGGATTTGAATGTTTTTGAGCGATCGAAGCCACGCTGCCGAGGGGCGTCGCAGGGGCTCTGGCACCTGGTTTTGGGGTGCTGGGGTGAGGGTGGATGGTGCGCCAGAGCCGAGTAAAGAAGCGCGAAAACGCAAGAATGCAGGTGCTGGACGCAACGCCAGTGCGCCTCCATCGAGGGAGTGTTGAGCGGGTCGCTGTGCTTTCGCATTCATGGCGTCACGAGGTGTCAAAGAAGAGAAAGGCTGCGGGCTGCGGCGGTTCGAACGTCTCGACCAACAGCATGCGTCCTTGGCGGCAGAGCGGACAGCGGTGTTGTTGCGTGCTGTTTGTGCCGGCCGGTTCGTTCGCGGGCTCAGCGACGGGCACAGCCAGCAGCTCGCGGGCCAGAGCCAACTGCTTGCGCCGGTGGCAGTTGGCCAGGAAGCCGTAGTAGCGGATGCGCACGAAGCCCTTCGGCAACACGTGCTGCAGAAAGCGCCGCAGGAACTCCACAGCATCAAGCGTCATCTGGCGCTGTTGGCCGCCTTGGGTGTAGTCCTTGTAGGAAAAACGAACCTGGCCGTCGTCCGAGGACAACAGTCTTTGATCCGAGATCGCCACGCGATGGGTGTAGCGCGCCAAGTACTTCAGCGCGACCTCGGGACCGCCGAAAGGCGGCTTGGGGTGGACCATCCAAGGTTTCCGTTTGGTCGAGGCCAGCAGGCGTCGGAAGTTGCGCTCTTGAGCCAAGTGTTGGAGCTGACCGTGAAACGACAACTTGCCCTTCAGGAATGCCTGCCGCAACAAGTCCAGAACTTTTCCTCGAAAAACATGACGCAGCACACGGACGGGCAGGAAGAATCGTCGTCCCTTACAACGCACCCAGCGGGAGCCATCCAAGGCGATGCCGCCGCCGGGGACGACGCAGTGCAGGTGCGGGTGAGCCTGCAGCGTCTGCCCCCAAGTATGCAGCACGGCGAGGAAACCGAAACGAGCCGCGAGCCTGGTCTCCCCCACCTCGAGCAGCGTCTGGGCGGCGGCGCGAAACAAGATGCCGTAGACGATGCGCGGGTTCTGCAGCGCCAAGGGACCGAGCTGGTGCGGCAACGTGAACACGACATGAAAGTAGATGACCGGCAGCAGGTCGAGCAGCCGCTTGTCGAGCCACTGGGCCCGCGCGGTGGCTTGGCGCTGCGGGCAATGCCGATTGCCGCAGGGGTTATAGGCCACCTTGCGATGGCCGCACTGGTCGCACTGAAACACGTGGCCACCCAAGGCCTCGGTGCGACAGGCCTGGATGTCGGAGAGAACGCGGCGCTGCTGGGCTGAGGTCGCCACTTGCCGGCAGAAACGTTCTCCGTGGGTTCTCACGACAGCGGCCAGCGTGGGCCGCTGCTCACTCACGATGCCGGTGTGGTTAGCCGATCCAGGGGACTGCGCGTCCAGGTGGCCGCCGTGGGAGCAACGCGCAGATAGACGGTCGTCGTTTTCAGATCGCGATGTCCGAGCAGAACTCCAATGTTGCGCAGAAAGAGCCGTCGCCAAGTAGAAGATCTTACGACTTTTCTAGGGAACTGCGGATCGCCTCGCGAAGCGAAGCTTCGACCCAGCGCGTAGCGGTTAGGTTAATATCCTTTATCATAAGAAACTGCCGCTAAAACCGCTCCCGGGCAGGCCATAATGCCGGATCGCTCCCTAACGTATAGTAGAGCAGGAGCTTCCCCCATGACCTCCCAACCCGCCTGCTTGCATCGACTTGATGGAATCCTCGGCGCCCTGCAGGCCATGACATCCACTCACCTCGCCCGCTTGACGGTCGAGAAGCTCTTCCGTGTGTGCCAGCGCCGCGCACGACAAATCATGGCGGGCCTGGAGGGCCTTGCGGGTCGGTAACGCCGCGGCGGACCGCCGGCTGATAGCCTGAAGAGATCGTGAAGAAGACAATCCGACCGGAGATCTTCAAGTGGCGGCAGACAGCTCCGGAACTAATTATTTGCGCTGTGCGCTGGTATCTTCGGTACTCGCTCTCGTTCCGCGATGTCGAAGAACTGCTCGCCGAGCGCGGCCTGGAGGCCGACCATACGACGATCTGGCGGTCGTCAGCGGAGTGGACCCCAAAAATGAGACAACTGGCTAAGCATCTTTTTACAGTGAACGGAGAGAGATGCTATGACGTTGTCAAGACGGAAGTTTTCTGCGGAGTTCAAGGTGCAGGCGGTACCGTCTCGATGCAAGTCGTCCTCCAGTAGAGCCAATGCCTCCCAACGGTGCGTTCCAAAGGGACAGCGTCTCTCTCCGGGCTGAATTAAACATCGGGACAAGTGCAGGCTCGACTCTGTATCGCCTAATGAATAAAGCGAAAGAGTGAGTTTGGCATTCTGAATTGGCCCCTTTCGGCGCCCTGATTTGGCCCCCCTAGAACAATCAACGGATACTCTGTTTGCGGGAATCGCCCGCAACGGAGGAACGAATTGGACTGGAGGAGCAAAGTGGAACTATTCGAAGAGATTCGACGCGAGTACGAATTCGGCGTGGGGACGATCAAGGGGGTGGCGCGCAAGCTGGGCGTGCACCGGCGGATGGTGCGCGAGGCGGTAGCCAGCGCGCTGCCGCCGCCGCGCAAGAAGCCGGCGCGACGGCGCGCCAAGCTGGCGCCGGCGGTGGGGTTCATCGACCGCATTCTCAAAGAGGACCGCAAGGCGCCGCGTAAGCAGCGTCACACGGCGCACCGTATCTGGAACCGGATACGGGAGGAAACCAGTTGCGAAGTGGCCGAGCGCACGGTGCGGCAGTACGTTCAAGAGCGCAAGCGCGAGTTGGGATTGGAGAAGCGCGAGACGTTCGTGCCGCAAAGCTACGACTGGGGCCAAGAAGCGCAGGTGGACTGGTACGAGTCGTGGGCCGAGATGGACGGCGAGCGCGTGAAGCTGCAAGTGTTCACGATGCGCTCGATGGCGAGCGGCGCGGCCTTTCATCGCGCCTATCGGCGCGCGACGCAGCAGGCGTTTCTGGAAGCGCACGAGCTGGCCTTGGCCTACTTTGGCGGGGTGTTTCGGACATTGAGGTACGATAATCTCTCTTCGGCGGTGAAGCGGATTCTGCGCGGCGCGCGACGCGAGGAGACGGCGCGCTTCGTGGCTTTTCGTTCGCATTGGCGCTTCGCCTCCGAGTTCTGCACGCCGGGGAAAGGCAACGAGAAAGGGGGCGTGGAAGGCGAGGTGAGACGTTACCGCCGCAACCACCCCGGTGCCGCTGCCTGAAGCCAAGACGCTGGACGAGCTCAACAGCAAGCTGCTCGAAGGCTGCCGCGAAGACGAAGCGCGCACGGTCGCCGGACGGGCGCAAACGGTCGGCGAGGGAATGCTGATCGAACGCGAGCGGCTGTTGGGGTTGGCGGCGGAAGGCTTTGAGATCGAAGTGTCGAGCTTCCCGAAGGTTGACGCGACAGGCTGCGTCAAGGTGCGCACGAACTTCTACTCGACGCCGCTGCGTCCGGGAACCAGGGCGCAGGCGAAGATCTACGCCGAGTCGGTCGAGGTCTGGCACGAAGGTCGTCGCATCGCGCGACATGAGCGCAGCTACTCTCGGCAGCAGAAGATCTTTAATTTGGAGCATTACCTCGACGTATTGGCCCACAAGCCGGGAGCGCTGGCGGGCTCGACGCCGCTGGAACAATGGCGCCAAGCCGGGCGTTGGCCGGCGAGCTACGACACGTTATGGGCGAAGTTGATCCAGCGCCATGACAAGCAAGCGGGGACGCAACAGATGATCGAGCTGTTGCAAGAGGGCAAACGCCACGGTTGGGACAAGCTGAGCGAGGCGATCGAGAAAGCGCTCGAGTGCGGCTGCTGCGATCAGGCGGCGGTGCGTTACTTGCTGACCTCGCAGTGCCTCGAACGGCTAGCTCAGCCGCCGCTGGTGGCGCCGGAGCTGGAACGCTTTGAGCGGCCCTTGCCGACGCTGACGAACTACGATCAGTTGCTGGCGGCGGAGGCGGTGCAATGAGCGCCCGCAAATCCAGCGCCCCCAACGAAAGCCTGGCGGTGCAGGCCATCCAACAACAGTGCAAGCTGCTGCGGCTGCCGACGGTGGGCGCGCAATTCGAGACGTTGGCCAAACAAGCCATACGCGAGAGACAAACGCCGGTCGGCTATCTCGAAGCGCTGCTAAGCGCGGAGTTGGAAGAGCGCGAGCGACGTACGGTGGATCGTCGCTTACGCGAAGCGCGGCTGCCTCGCATGAAGACGCTCGAGGAGTTCGACTTCTCCGAGACGAAGGCGGTCTCGGCCCCGCAGCTAACCGAGTTGGCCGAAGGCGGCTACATCGAGAGTTCGGAACCGATCCTGTTTCTCGGCGATTGCGGCACGGGCAAGACCCACCTGATGACGGGCCTGTGCGTGGCGGCCTGCCTGCAGAAACGGCGGGTGCGCTTCACCACGGCGTCGGCGCTGGTCAACGAACTCGTCGAAGCCAAGCAGCAAATGCAGCTGAGTCGAGTGCTCGCACGCTGGTCGCGCTACGAGCTGATCGCGATCGACGAAGTGGGTTACGTGCCGCTGGCGGAGGTGGGAGCAGAGTTCTTGTTCCAAGTCATCGCTGATCGCGCGGAAAAGGCGGCTCTAATGCTGACGACCAACCTGCCGTTCTCCGAGTGGACAAAGGTGATTCCGAACGCTCGGCTATGTAAGGCGCTGTTGGATCGCATTACCGACCGCGCTCACATCATCGAGACGGGCGAGGAGTCCTACCGCTTTCGTAGGACGCTGGCGAAGAAGAAGCGAGGGCGGTAGCAAGGAGGGCGCTCGTTTTTGGGGACATCGTCCTGCGCTTCGCCCTTCGGGCTCCGCTCCGGACCACGTCCCCAAAAACGAAAGGAGGTGACCTGAAATCAATGACTTAGAGGCCCGTTTACAGGGGGGCCAAAATAAACCGCCGAAGTGGGCCAAGTGAAGTTGCCAAAAACAGCGAAAGAGAGCGTCCTCGTGGTTTCGCCCTACTTGAGCGAGCATCTCGTGGACTGCCTGCTCGAGCTGCACGAGCGGGGTGTGGTGGTGGATCTTGTGACAATGGATGACCACGTTAGGCGACACAAGATCGCGACGAAGCTCGTCGCGCAAACATGTTCCCGCGATGAGCCTTGTTGCACGGATAGGGATGGAAACGGAATTCTCCCTTTCCCAAGCCGTAGCGTCAGGAGATGCGTTCGAACACAGGCCGTCCGAGCGCGGTCATTGTGTTCAGGACTTTTCGGCCGAGTTGGATCTCCGTGATCTGCCTGGAGAAGCTGCGGGATTTGAGTTTGGGGCCGATGACGCTCTTCCAACGGCCCATTTGCGTTTCTATTCGGCTGCGCTGATTGTACCCTGTTGCCGTCTGCCAGGCCATGCACCCGTTGCTGCGGATTTGGGCAATATGGCGATCCCGAACGGT
>CBDBHI010000073.1:0-29268 GCA_965205595.1 Bryobacterales bacterium
ATCGCGCCGGTCGAGTCGACGGCAATACTGTGGACCTGATGGAGCTGCCCGGCGGCTTGGCCGTCACTGCCGAATCGGCCTAGGAGCTTGCCGTCAAGCGAGAGTTTTTGGACACGTCCTAAATCGCCGTCGCACATCCAGATGACTTTCTCGCGTGGGTCGAAGGCGACGTTCCACGGGGTGCCGGTTCCGTCCGACCAAGCGTTTAAGAATTTTCCGTCCGAGTCGAATACCTGGATGCGTTTGTTGCCGCGGTCGGCTACATAAACTCGATCCTGGTCGTCTAGCGTCACGCCATGCACCAGATTGAATTGACCTGGGGCGTCGCCCGAGCCGCCCCAGTGTTTGATGTAGTCGCCGGTCGGGCCGTACTTCGCTACACGAGTATTCTTGTAGCCGTCGGCGACGTAGGCGTTACCGCGGCTATCGAAGGCAATCCCCGCCGGGCGAAAGAATGCGTACGGGCTGTCGTTTGTACCTTGCTGGGCGGCGAAGCTTCCGATCGTCAGAAGAGCACGTCCGCCGGGAGAAAACTTATAGATCGTGTGAACCTCGCGGTCGACGAGCCAAACGCCGGCGTCGGGCCCTATCGCCATACCGTGCGCCGCGCCCTGGTGATTCGAAAACTTCGGATCTTCGCTCCAGGCACGCAGCAAGCGGCCGTTGGGCGTGAACTGCATTACGGGATGAGAACTGCGGCTGTAGAGCCACACGTTGTCGTCCGTATCAACCGCAACCGCCATCGCGGCGCCCTTTACGTGGTCGGCCGGAAAGGCGCCCCAGTTCTTGACCGGTTCGTAGGGCAGCTCGGGCTGGGCGCCGGCGATACCGACCGCCAGCGCAGCGATGGTAATGATTTGTGCGAATCGGAAGTTGCTCACGTGACAAATCGTAGCACTGGTATCGCTATACTCGCCATATCGATGCGCTTACTGACTTTCATCTTGATTTTTCTGATCGCGGTTCCGTGCGCGGCGCAGACGGCTGACGAGAAGGAATGGATTCAGTTATTCAACGGGAAGAACCTCGACGGCTGGACGCCAAAGATCGCGGGCTACGAAGTAGGAGAGAACTTCGGCGACACGTTCCGCGTGAAGGACGGCGTGATGCAGACCGGCTACGAGGCGTACGGTCCGTTTAAGCAACGCTTTGGACATATTTTTTACGAGAAACCCTTTTCGTACTACATCATTGCGGTCGAATACAGGTTCGTCGGCGAGCAGGCTCAGGATGGCCCGGGCTGGGCTTTACGCAACAGTGGCATCATGCTGCATTCGCCGCCGCCCGAAAGCATGCCTAAGGACCAAGACTTTCCGATTTCGATTGAAGTTCAGTTGCTGGGCGGCACGGGGGAAGGTGAGCGAACGACGTCAAATCTCTGCACACCTGGTACGAATACGGTCTTTAACGGCAAGCTTGAGAAACGCCACTGCGTTCAATCCAGCTCAAAGACATATCACGGCGAACAATGGGTACGGGCCGAGGTGATGGTGTTGGGGAGTTCGGTGATCCGGCACATCTTGGAAGGTGAAGTGGTTCTCGAATATGAGATGCCTCAGATGGGCGGCGGGAACGTATCGGGCCACGATCCGAAGTACAAGAAAGACGGCGAGCTGCTTGATGGCGGATACATCTCGCTGCAGAGCGAATCTCACCCAGTCGAGTTCCGCAAAGTCGAGCTGTTGAACCTCAGCGGCTGCATGGATTCCGAAGCCGTGAACTACAAGAGCTACCACGTAAAGTCGGAGCCCGCGGCCTGTCGGTTCTAGCCCGCATTTCGAGTTGTTTGCAACTCCAGGGATTGGGTCTTGTGGCGATCTAAACGCCGAGTTTGCTCGGGGCAGTATATCCACGGATGGAATCGTTACGCAGCAATCGCCGCCCACTGCTTGAGGTTTGCGCGAGCAGCGTCGACGACTGCTTGAAATCCGCCGAACTTGGGGCCGATCGAATTGAGCTCAACGCCGCCTTAGAGCTTGGCGGAATCACGCCGTCTATCGGGCTAGTTCGAACTGCGGTCGAGGTCGTGCCAGTTCCGCTGATTGTGATGATCCGCCCGCGGGCCGGAGACTTCGTTTACTCCGAACGTGAGTTCGATTGCATGCTGCGCGATGCTGCTTGCGCGCTTGAGGCTGGAGCGTCGGGTGTAGCGTTTGGGATTCTTACGACTCAAGGTGATATTGCCGTCGAGCGTTGCTCGCGGTTTTCTCGTGCGGTATCAGATGCCGCGGTCGTGTTTCATCGGGCGTTCGATTCCGTCACTGATCGATCGCGGTCGTTGGAGTTGTTGGTGGAAGCCGGCATCGATCGGCTCTTGACATCGGGGGGGCGAGCGACGGCGCTTGAAGGTGTTGACGAGATTGCTTCGCTGCAACGTCAGGCGGGCGAAAGGATCGAGATCCTGCCGGGCGGCGAGGTACGGGCTGCGAATGTCCGCGCGATATTGGCGCAAACGGGGTGCTCGCAGATCCACTCGGGAGTCACGCGGCCGCTCGCGCCCTTAGAATCAGACAGTGTAGTCCGATCAAGCGGAGTGCGACTCGCGCTTGACGAAGCCGCCTTGGCCGAGCTTCGCCGCGAGCTTGAATCGATTTCGCAAGTCGGCGATTCCTAATGATCGAGGCGGGTGGCCCGAGTTCATGAAGACCAAACTGGCGCTGTTGAAGTACGCAGGCGTGTTGGCGGCCGCTTACGTCGTGGCGCTCTTGTTGGCCTGGGGACCGCCGGGAGCGCAACTCGATCGTTGGGCGTATGACGCTATTTTGGTGGCGCTCCCGCCGACCCCAGGGCCTTCGGCATCGGTAATTGTCGCGATCGACGAAGAGAGCCTCGATGAACTAGGCGGTCTCGGAAATCTCCGTGGCCCACTGGCTCGAGCGCTTGCAGTGATTGAGCGCAGCGAGCCCTCCGCAATTGCGCTCGACATCGTTTTAGCAGAGCCCCGGACAAGCGAAGAGAATGAGCCGTTGACGAAAGTTTTTGAGGCCATTGGGAATGAGGTCTTGGCGGCGAATCTACGGGCCGCGAATCAAGCGGGCGCGACGTCTTGGGAGATGCCACTCGATGTATTTGGTGAACACGCCGCCGCTCTTGGTCACGTTCACGCCGAACCAGATTCTGATGGCGTCTGCAGACGGATTGTTCTGGCGAAGGCAGCCGGACGAACACGGCTATGGGCGATGGCGCTTGAGGCGTATCGGTTGTCAATTGGTGCGTCCGAAATCGTTGAAACCGCGGACGGGCTGGAGTTTGGTGGCCAGAAAATTCCCGCGGCGACGCGCTATGGCCGCGAACTCTTGATTCGCTATCGCGGTCCTAATGCGCCGATCGAGCGCATTTCGCTGAAGGCCATCTTGGATGATCCTAGGGTCGCCGAGACGGTGCGGAATCGCGCGGTTTTCGTCGGAGTCGACGTGCTCGGCGGAATCGACCGATATTTGATGACACCGTATTCGTTTGGCACGCCGATGTCGGGCGTGACCATCAACGCCAACGTTTTTGAAACGCTTCACAGCGGCCGGTTCTTGACTCGAGTGAGTGATAGCTGGGCCTTGTTGCTGTCACTCCTAGCCGCCTCGGGGCTCGGCGCCACATTCTGGCTTCTTGCCGGAAGGACGATGATGGTCACAGCCTCGGGACTGTTGCTTACCGCAATCTTAGCGCCGGTCGCGGTATTCGCAACCGATCAGGTGCTTTCGTTTGCGACATTAGCGGTGCCCTCGTGGTCGGTTTTCGCCGTCGGCGCGGGTTACCACCACCTAGTGATTCGGCGCAAGCTGACGCACGCGGAGGCCGAGCGAAGCCGCTATCAACGAGCCGTGCACTACGTAACGCACGAAATGCGGACGCCGTTGACGACGATTCAGGGTTCGAGCGAGCTGATCACTAAGTATCAGTTGACCGACGAAAAACGGCAGGAGCTCGGCGGTCTGATCCACACCGAGTCGCAACGCTTGGCCCGGATGGTCGAGATGTTCTTAGGGGTAGAACGGCTCAATAGTGGCGACCTCAAACTTCAGAGGCAGCAGGTGCTCCCGAGTAAGATTCTGCGTGAGGCGGTCGAGCGCGTGAAACCGGTCGCACAGCGCAAGCCGATCGATCTGAAGATCGGCGAATGCGATACTCCCGCGATCGCTGCCGATCCTCTTTTCCAATTGAAAGATGAGCCTGAAGGAGAGAGGCGAAGCAGCTGTGGGTTGAGGGGGATTATAGCGTGAGTTGAGGTCGGCGGCTACAGCTATTTGTGGCTTCGTAGGGCGGGGTGAGGGGGATTGCATAAGGGGGAAGGGGCGGCACCCCAATCCCCCTTTGCAGCCATCCCAGGCGAGACCCCACGGCCGTCTTCGGACGTGGGCCGGAGGAGCCGACAACGCCTCGGGTCGGGGCGTTGTCTAGCGCGTGCGCCAGCAGATCGCGAGGTCTTTGCAGACGCGTTGCAGTTCGTTGCGCTGAGCGTCGAGTTGCTCGGCAAACTCGGTGTCGGAACAAGTGTCCGCTCGCGCTTGGAGCTTCTTGAGCGAGCGATCCGCGCGCAGGCCGCGCTGCTCGGCGGGCAGGCTGAGCAGCTTTTCCCACGGCGTGCTCCACTCGGCGTACACCTTGCGCAACTTGCCGCGGCGGTCTCGGCGCTCGCTGGCGAAAGCGCATGGGCGATGAAAATTCAAGTACGGGTTGAGCCACTGGCGGTAGAAGGTGTCGATCGCCTGCGTCGCTTCCGAGGGCAAAAACTGGTAGCCCATCCACTTGCGCACCACCGCGCCGTTCTTGGTTTCGACCAAGGCATTGTCGTTCGAACGGCGCGCGCGAGACTTCGTAAATTCAATTCGCAACTTCTCGAGCAGTTTAGCGGTTTGATGGTTGACGAATTCGCTGCCATTGTCGGAGTGAAAGCCGCGAACGATAAATGGAAATTGTTCCAAAAGGCCTTCCAGCAAGGGAATGAGGTGGTTTTCGTTGATGCGTTGGACGCAGCCGACGGCCTGCCACTGCGTCACTTCGTCGACCACGTTGATGCTGTAGGCGCCTTTTTCACCTTCCTGTTCGGGCGAGTGCACGGTGTCGATGCGCAGGTAGCCCGGACGTCCTCGCGGCTCGGGTTGGCGGCGTTCGCCGATCGCCACGGGTGTCGGTCGAGTCTTGTCGAGATGCAAACTGTGTCGCCGGTAGACGGCGCGTTTGCGCAAGTTGTAGAGGTGTCCCACCGACAGTTCGGCAAGGCGTTCGAACTCCTTGCGGTTGTAGATTTGGAACTCGCGCTGGAGAATGCGACGCGTCGCCGGCCCGGAGAGACGTTGCTGTACTTGGTCGACATGCGCCAGGAGAACGATGTCGGCGCGGCTGTACTTGGTGGGGAAGCGGCGCCTTCGATAGGCTGTCGGCCGAACGCACTTTTCGCGCAAAAACTGCCCGATGAGGCGAGTCAATTGGGCGCGGCTTAAGCCGGTTAGCTTGCTCAGGAAGCGTCTCAACAATCCTTTAACCGAGCGCTTCTGGTCGGCATAATGATGCCTCTTCAGGACGCCTTCGACGAGCGCGTATTTATCCGCTCGACTTCCGGCCTGGAACTCGACGGACCCACACCCGTCGAGAAAACTCTCGATCTCATCGAGACTCACTGATTCGGCTTGCTGCACGGCGACTCCCATCGCCCGCAGTTTGCCTGTTCCTAATCGACCTTGCCCAAATTACCTCCAGGCTCATCTTGTGTTGGAATCACCCCTCCCTTCAGGCTCATCTTGTATTGGACAAGACGCGATGCTGAATTTCTCGAATATGCTTGCTATAATTTGATCACGAATGCTGTAAAGTATTCGCCCGCTCATACTCAGGTTTCCGTCCGCGCCCGTGACGACCGCGATCATGTTTTGATCGAAGTCAACGACCAAGGCTATGGAATGGACGAGAACGACCTTCAGCGGATTTTCCACCGCTTTTATCGGACAAAAAACGCCGAGCGCTCGGGCGAAAATGGCTCGGGGCTTGGCCTTGCGCTCGTCGAAGAAATCGTCTTGCAACATGGCGGCTCGATTGAAGTCGAGAGCCAGGTCGATCACGGGTCTTGTTTTCGAATGCGACTACCCAAAATCGCGTCCGCGGATCTTAATGAAGAACCAACGGCGGAAGGATCGACATAAATGAACCCCAAACCACGTATTCTTTTCGTGGAAGACGACCCGGCGATCGTCACTACATTCGGCACGGCCCTGGAGCTTGAAGGCTATCCCGTCAAGGCCGTCCATTCAAGTCACGAGGCGCTAGTGCTCCTGGCGAGCGAGTCGTGTCCGATCGTCATAACTGACATTTACATCGACGAGCGAACCGGGCTGGACGTTCTTCGCGCCGCCAAGGATAACGATCCGAGCTGTACAGTTTTGGTGATTACCGGCCAAGGCACGATGGAAACAGTGATGCAAGCAACCGAGGGAGGCGCCTTCGACTATATCGCGAAGCCCTTCGATGTGACCCGCTTGCTGGACGCCGTGAAGCGAGCTGAAGCGCATCGGGCCGAGAACCGGCGGGCATCAGTGCCCATGCCCGACATGCCTCCGAGCGAGATGGTCGGGTTCTCACCGCGGATGATTGAGGTCTACAAGACAATTTCGCGAGCCGCGCCCACCGACGCGCCCGTGCTGATCCAGGGTGAATCCGGAACCGGCAAAGAGTTAGTCGCGGGGTTGATCCACCGCAATAGCAAGCGCAGCCACGGACCGCTTGTGCCGGTCGATTGCGGCTCGGTCGCGCCTGGGTTGATCGAGAGTGAATTGTTCGGGAGCGTACGCGGCGCATTCACTGGGGCTGACCGCGATCGAGCCGGCCTTTTCGAAGCAGCAAACGGCGGGACCGTATTCCTCGATGAAATCGGAGAAGTTGATATTCCTTTCCAGTTGAAGCTACTACGTTTTATGCAGGAAAGGGAAATCAGACAACTTGGCTCGTCAAAAACAAAGCGGCTCGATGTGAGAGTGATTGCCGCGACGAACCGAAACCTACAACACATGGTCGAAGAGGGGACTTTCCGACAGGACCTGTGGTTTCGGCTCAACGTAGTACAAGTGAATCTGCCGGCGTTGAGAGAACGGCGAAGTGACATCATCCCCCTCGCGCAGCATTTCGTACAAGAATTTAACGGCGACTACGATCGCAATATTCGACTTGCGCCGAGTTCGGTGAAAGCACTCGAGGAAGAGACGTGGCCGGGTAATGTGAGGCAACTGCGGCACGTTCTTGAGCGGCTCGTGATCCTCAGTCCGATGGACTTGATCGAAGGCGAGCAGGTGCGCGAGGCGTTGCGCGGTTTCGAACCGTCCGAGAGGCGCGTGGAATCTCTAGCGGATGCCGGAGACGAACAGATTCGCAAAGTCTTGGCTGCAACCGGGGGCAATAAGATCCGCGCCGCGAAGATTCTCAACATTGAGCGCAAGACCCTGTATCGCAAGCTAGAACGCATGAACTTGTAGTGATCGCGGCAGGGTTTGCTCGATTCCCGCTGCATGGGTACCGCTTTGAACGCCTACGGCAGCTTTGGGCGGATTACTACTTGGGAATGCCACGTTCCGCGAAATGAGGCTTCGAGGACGATCGCCGTCGTTGGCGTAGATTTGCCGATCGCCTCGGAGTATGTCGCGGCCTCAACTGCCGGCTGCGGTCCTTCGACTACGACTAGCTCCCAGCCCGTCGGCGCCAGCTCGACGGCTTGAGATTGCAAACGAGCTTCGATGTTGGGGTGTAGGTGAAAGCGGCTTGCGGCGCTGTGGACTCCCGCCGGAGTCGTGGGTTCGAGCGAGTCGTCGATTTGCCAGCCGCCGGAACTGAGCGTTGTTATTCTTCGGCGGTGAATGAGGCCCAAGTCGTGATAGCCGTCGTGGATTGCTTCGACGGTTGTGCTGCTGTGCTTGAGTTCGCGCAGCCATGCTCGCTTCCCGACTCGAAATGTTTTCCAGACATCAAATTGGTCGCCGTGGTCAGCCGTCAGCGTGTTGTGGGCAGCAGTTCCGCGGAGCCGGTCGCGATCCGCGCCTGGGTCGTAAGTGGGTGTACCGGTGTCGACGATTACGCGCTGATCGCCGATCGAGAGTTCAAATGAGAAGATGCCGGCGTGCTGGTGGCCCGGGTTTTCGGACGAGCCAGGGGCGCCGAAATCGGCGATCAGTCGCGCGTCTTGGCTGCTGAACACGAAGTAGCCGGACTCGGGGAACGCTGCGGACGTTTCGACTCCAGACCTGGATCCAAGTCGGCGATAGCGATCTAGCCGGCGGTTGGTGATCAACTCGGAGTCGTGAAACAAGGGGATGTTGCCGTCGGGATGGAGCAGGCTCGTAAAAAAGATTTCCATGCGCCGGTCTATGTCGCGCAAGATGTCAGGCACGGGCCGGCGGTTTTCTTCGAGCAGTTGTATCGTTTCTCGGCAGCGCAGGTTCATCTCAAAGTGATACGACGGCGAGCGCTCGTTGTGGCCGCCGTCCGGGAGGACCTGTTGCGAAAGTTCACGTTCAAATTCGGCTACTCCTAGGTGAAGCCAGCGTTCCGCCGCGGGGCCCCGGGAAAATAGCCCGGCGACGATCAGGGCGAAGTAGTTTTCGATAAGATGATTGCCGCCTAGATGTTCCTCTAAGTTGCTTTCAATATGGGCGGCCTGGCGGGCGATTGAGCGTAGACGGGTTTGATTGGCGTCCACCGTGCCGAGCTGTTCGAAAGCGCGAATCCAATTGACCAGGCGTAGGGAGGTTGGGTAGGGGTGCCATCCCGGACTGCCGCCGACCGGAGTACTTGCTAGCCAATCATCTGCCGGCGCGACGAATTTTTTGGGGTCCCGTGGAGCCCAATTGAAGTAGTGCAGGTGAAATCGCCACAATAGCGATCGGCCTGGTGGGTTCCAGTCCAGCGGCACGCACAGCTCGAACTGCTCATTAAGAAAGCTAACGGGCTCGATCTGGCCGTTGGATTCGGTCGCCCTGGGGCATTGGAACTTGGGGTTTCGAGTCAGGCTGCCGACTTGGATGTCGAGAAAGCTCTTGTAGATGCAAGTCAGCCGCAGCTTCGCTAATGCGCTCGTAATCGCGGTGAGGAACGTGTATCGGAGCCGACCGCCAAGCTTACGATCGCTCAAGTAGCGAATCGTTTCAAAATATCGGCGGGCGCTCAGCAGCACCCTTCTAGGATCTCCAAATATTTCTCGGCGCGCGACTGGTATGTGGCGTTCGCCGCTACCCACTTGCGGCCGCTAGTTCCGAGTGCGTCTGCTCGATGGCGATCGCGGTGCAGTTCTAGAACAGCCGAGGCGAGACCCTGCGCGGACTCGGGCTCGAACGCCAGCCCCGACTGTGCTTCGTCTACTAGCCGCTTCGCTTCGCCGCGCACTCCAAGTACAATCGGTTTCCCAGCGGCCATAATCTCGAAGAGTTTCGACGGCAGTACGCGCTCAAACAGGGGCTTGCGTGCCAAGTGGACTACGCAGGCATCGGAAGCGGCTAGGTACGCCGGAGACATCTCCCAAGGCCGTGGACCTAAGAACGTGACGTTCGGCAGAGCTTGCCGCTTCGCCTGGTGATCGAGTGCTTCGCGAGCGGCGCCTCCACCGACGAAAAGAAAATGGATTGCTGTTTCGTCTCGTAGAAGATTTGCGGCCTCGAGCAAGGTGTCGAGTGCGTGAGCAAGGCCGTGGGTTCCAATGTACGACACGACGAACTTATCGCTGAGCTGCGAGACATCCGACGGAATCTCGTGATCGCCTACAAACGGTGCCAGGTCGACGCCGTTCGGTACGAAGTGAATTTTCTCGTCATTGATGCCTCGGGTGACTAGCTCTTCACTAAACGACTTGGCGACGATGACGACGCGATCGGCGCGATCGTATAGCCATCCGGCCACATCGTCTAGCAGTTGGTAAAACGGTGAGTTCTTCGCATCGACACCAACTGCGGCGAGTGACTCGGGCCACAGATCACGGACCTCGAAAATGAACTTCGCGTCATAGCGGTCAGCGATTCGTGCGGCGGCTGCGGCGCAGAGCGGCTGAGGCGACGTGCCGATTACGATGTCGGGGCGAAAGTCTAGAAGCGAGCCGCGAATCGCCGCTGAAATTCCAAAGCTCAGGTAATTAGCGCTACGCCGCCAGCGTCCACGGTTGGCGGCTGGGTAAATCCAAGTACGATTGACGGGAACTCCCTCGTAGTCTTCGGTCATCACGAGCTGCCGCAGCGGCGCTCGATACTCGGGTGGGACCACTCCTTCGGGGTGGCAGGGGAAACCGGTTAGCACACGCACATCGACGCCCGCCCGACGCCAGTGCTTGCTCAATTGGGAAACACGAACCGCCGGCGCCCCTATTTCGGGCGGAAAGTAGTGGCTGACGTAGAGGACACGCATTCAGCCGACGAAGTGCTCAGCCGTCTAGAAAACGGTGTAGATGAACGGCGAAAGCGCGGAACCCTCGACGACGACTAGTAACGTTCCCACCAGGCCGAGAACCAAGAAAATCGGCAGCAGCCAAAGCTTCTTGTTCTCGCGCAGGAACATCGCGAATTCGGAAATTAGTGATAGCCGACTCACACGAATTTCTACCTTGCCGCTTCATCATACCAGCGGCCAACTTATCAACGGATCTCGGTTGTGGTCCTAAAAGCGCTCGATTCGACCGATTTCCTTTAGGTGTTCGAAGTGAGCTATGATCTGGCGCGCCGCTATCGGACGAGCCTCGGGTGCCAGCTCTTCGTAGACGACGTCAACAATCGACTCGGGGTCGGTAGTGCCTGACTGCCAAACCTCGAGAATGCGAGCCTCGCGCATGAGGCGGTGTTGGCGGGTCTTGTCGAGTAGCCGAGAGGGCTCGTTGATCATGGTGCCGTGACTGGGAAGCAGCACGTCGATGTCGAGCGCCGCGAGTCGTTCTAGTGAAGCTAAAAAATCTCCCATGTTGCCCTCGGGCGGATCGATGACGATGGTGCTTGAGCCCGCGACCATGTCACCAGCGATGAGTACCCGCTGGTTTTCTTCGTAGAAGCAGAGGTGGCCTTTGGCGTGACCAGGTGAGTGGATCGCGCGAAAGCGCAGGCCCCGTGGCCCGGCAAGCTCGAGGATCTGCCCGTCGGCGAGTACCTGATCGACTGAGATTCCGCGCTCGGAGAGCTTCGACAGCGAATCGGAATGAGCGGCGACGGGAACGTTGTAGTAATTTCGCACCCACTCGACGCCGCCGATGTGATCCCCATGGTGGTGGGTTAGCCAGATCTCGGTTAGTTTGCCGCCCGTGTCGTGGATGACGACATCGATGATGTCTCGCAGGCTTTCGAGTTGGTCGTCCCACGGTGAGCCGGGGTCGATCAGGACGAGATCTTTGTCGCCGACGAGAAGGGCGTTGGTGTGCGTCGCGGGGGGTAGGGTCGGCGTCGCTAACGGGATGACGCGAATCGCGGGCCGAAACTCGAGGCACTTTGGCGCATTGGGCTCACGCCCGTGGAACTGCTCGAAATGGCGGAGACCGTCTTCAGTACCGTGTTCGGCGAGGATGCGGATGGTTTTCAGCGTTGGCTGGGCTAGCTTCACATCGCCCGATTCCCACTGGGCCAGAGCCGCCGGAGGTTTCACCCAGCCGCCGGAGGTTAGTTCGCCGGGAATGATGTTGGGCTGCAGGGACTCGCGCGCGGGCCACTCCATTAAGAAAAACGTCGCGTCGAAACGGATTTTGGATAGCGGTGGAGTCACCCAGCGGCCGGCAAAGTGAAGACGAGATTGATCGAGGCGCAGGGAATTATGCTCGAGCCATTCGTCAAAATCCATCGTGTCGGCGAGCAATTTGTCGCGAGCATCGGCCAGCTGTGCGCATGCCGGTAGTTCGCCTAGGGTCGCAAGCAGGCCTGTTTCCTCGAACAGCTCGCGAAGTCCGCAAGCGGGGTGTGCTGCCGGAGGGCCTGATTTGAGGTAGACGTCTGAGAGCGGCAGCTCGCCGGTTAGCGGCGCGGCCGCGTCTGAGTCCGCCAGACGTCCGCCGGGAAAGGCGTGCCAGCCACCCCATGAAGCGTAGCTTTTTGGCCCGTTTGACCCAGTAGATTTCGAGCTCACCGGCAGAGTCGAAACGATACGGGATGATGCCGGCCGAGAGCTTCGGCTGGGCTGGTTCGATGCGCCCATCGGCCGCGCTTATTGACTTTTCGTAGAGATTTTCCGATCCCGACACAGGCACCTGCAACACGGGATGATAGCAGTGGCGCGGGGGATTGCGGCCGACCACGCGGAAATGCGGGCTAAGCGAAAGCTTCTTTTATCAGCTTGCCGCCGTTGACTGTCGCACGTTCGGAGCGACCGTTGTGCAAGTAAGTTAGGTCAAGGTGATTGAGCCCCAACTGGTGCAAGATCGTGGCATGAATGTCGTGCACGTGGTAGGGCTTTTCGACAGCCCTCAGGCCGATCTCGTCGGTGGTTCCGATGGTCTGCCCGCCTTTGATGCCGCCTCCAGCCATCCAAATCGTGAAGCCCCAGGGGTTGTGGTCGCGGCCATCACCCTTTTCGTTGAACGGCGTGCGACCGAACTCGCCGCCCCAGATGACCAACGTTTCGTCGAGCAGGCCGCGGGACTTGAGGTCGGCTAGCAAGCCTGCGATTGGTTTGTCCGAAACGCCGCACCACTTGGTGTGATTTTCTTCAATCTTGCGGTGAGCGTCCCACCCGCCGCAGTAGGCTTCGACGAACCTGACACCACGTTCGACCATGCGACGAGCGAGTAGTAAGTTTTGCCCGTAGCGGTCGGTCGGCTCTTCGCCAATGCCGTACAGCTTCTTGGTAGCGTCGCTCTCGCTAGTGAGGTCGACAGCCTCTGGAGCATGAGCCTGCATGCGGTAGGCGAGTTCGTAAGACTCAAGCCTGGCATCAAGCTCGCTTTCGTGAGGATGCTTTTCGGCGTGGTGGCGATTGAGCGCCCCGAGCAGGTCGAGCTTGCCGCGCTGTTGCGCTTCGCCAACGGTATCAGGCGGAACGAGATTTAGGATTGGCGCGCCTTCCTGCTGGAAGAGCGTTCCCTGATAGGTGGCCGGCAGGAAGCCTGAACTCCAATTCTTTGAGCCGCCGTTGATGCGAACCTCGTCATTGAGGATGACGAACGTGGGCAGGTTGCGGTTGGCGGAACCGAGGCCGTAGGTCACCCAAGCGCCCATCGACGGGCGGCCGGCTAAAATCGAGCCGGTGTTCATCTGGCAGACCGAACCGACATGGTTGAGGCCGTCGGCTTGGCAAGACCGTATCACCGCGAGATCGTCAACGTGCTCGGCGACGTGCGGGTACCAATCGGACACCCATAGTCCGCTCTCGCCGTGCTGCGCCCATTTGCGCTGCGATGGCATGAGTGTGTTGTTCGAAGTACCCGGCATGGCGGTCGCGGGGCGGCCGTAGGACTCGGGCATTGGTTGTCCGGCGTATTTTTCGAGCGCCGGCTTGGGATCGAAGGTGTCCATGTGGCTCGGGCCACCTTCCATGAAGCACCAAATAACAGACTTCGCTTTCGGAGCGTGGTGGGGCTCTTTAGCGAGCAGCGCATCACCAGCGGTCGAGGCGGCTAGGCCGCTTTCTCCCAGCAATGACGTCAGAGCCAGCGCGCCGAGACCGCTACCGGCGTGGGTCAGAAACTCACGGCGCGAGCGACGAGAAAATCCTTGACGGGCCATGTGAGTCTCCTTAGTTGCGGTAGACGAATTCGTTTGAGTTGAAGAGCGAGTGACAGAAGTCGACTAAAGCGGCTCCGTCCTCGCGGCTCATACCCGCGGGTAGGTGTTCGGGCGTGGCGATGGGTTCGCCGGCCTTATCGCGCTCGGAGATGACTTCGCGTTGCTTTTCGAAGAACGTAAGCGCGGTGTCTTTTTCCCAAGAATCAGGCTGGCGAGAGTAGGCGAGGCGGTAGGCCTCGTCGACCTGAGATGCTCTATCGGCACCGGCCTCATTGACGACTCGGCCGGCGAAACTCTTGGCCCACTCGACCGTGTGTTGGCTGTTGAGTAAGGCGAGGGCCTGTGGCGCGGTCGTCGTCATCTCGCGGCGGGCGCACGCCTCGTGAGTGTCAGGCATGTCGAACGATTCGAGCATCGGGTAGCGAGCGTTGCGACGGACAAAAATGTAGACACTGCGGCGGTTTTGGTTGGCCTCGGGTTCCTCTGTGTTCCAGCCGCCTCGGGGTGGTGCGGCGCCGGCCGGAAGCGCCGGGTAGACGCTCGGTCCGCCCATTTCGGTGTTGAGTTTGCCTGCGACGGCAAGCATCGAATCGCGGATGACCTCGCCTTCGAGGCGCTGCGGCGGGAAGCGCCACAACAGTTTGTTGAAGGGGTCGGCGGCCGCGGCGGTCTCGACGTGTTCGGAAGCCTGCTGATAGGCCTCAGACGTCATGATCAGCCGGTGCATGCTCTTGATGCTCCAGCCGTTGTTGACGAATTCGGAGGTCAGGTAGTCGAGCAACTCAGGATGTGTGGGGCGCTCGCCCATCAAGCCGAAATCGCTGGGGCTGCGCACGATGCCTTGCCCGAAGTGGTAGTGCCAGATGCGGTTCGCCATCACGCGGCCGGTCAAAGGGTTGGCCGGGTCGGTGAGCCATTTCGCTAACGCGGTGCGGCGGCCGGAGGTCTTGCCGCCGGCGGGCGCTTCGTAGCTGGCCGGCGCCGCGTCGAGGATCGAAAGGAAGCCGGGTTGCACCTCCTGCTGCGGCGCGGCGAAGTTCGCCAGCGAGAGCACGTGGGTAGGGGGCGCGTCAGATCCAAGCTCCTTCACACCGCTGCCGACAGGAAGTTCGCCGGGATGTTGTGACTCGAATTTCGCTAGCCCCGGTTCCAAATCCTTGTAGCGCGCCTTCTTCTCGTCTTTGAGCGATGCCGCCAGTTTCTCATCGGTAAAGTAGCTCATGGCCCATTCGTGCTTGCGCACCATCAAGCGTTCGTACATGGTCCGCTCAGACGCCGGCTTGGCAAAGGCCGCCTTCGTTTCCGCGGCGCGTTTGCCAAGTTGTTCCACTTGCGTCTCCGCGCGCTTCTCGGCCAGTAGTTCCTGCATTTCGCCACGGATTTCTTGGGTCGCCTTTTCCCACGCCGCCAGTTTGCGCTGGTAGTCGGCATACTCATTTTTGCCAAGTAGAACGACTTCGTCGTCCTCGGTCACATTCGCGAAAAACGCTTGCAAACGATAGTAGTCGGCTTGCAGGATGGGGTCGAACTTGTGGTCGTGACACTTGGCGCAGCCGAACGTCATGCCCATGAAAGTCGCGCCGACAGTGTCGGTGATATCGAGCAGGATCTCAGAGCGCCGCTGCATCATGACGGCGGCGTTTGTTTCGTCAGGATAGTGACGGTTAAAAGCGGTGGCGATGCGGGCTTCAGGGCTTTCTGGCCACAATTCGTCGCCGGCAATCTGCTCCTGCACGAAGCGGTCATACGGCTTGTCTGTATTGAACGCGTTAATGACGTAGTCGCGATAGCGCCAAGCGTTGGGACGCGTTTCGTCAGACTTGAAACCTTCGCTCTCGGCATAGCGCGCGAGGTCGAGCCAGTGCCGTGCCCAACGCTCGCCATAGTGCGGCGAGTCGAGTAAACGGTCGACAACTTTGGCGAATGCGTCAGGCGATTTGTCGTTGACGAATGCTTCGACCTCTGTGGGTGTAGGAGGGAGGCCGACCAGATCAAATGATGCGCGGCGAATGAGTGTGACCTTGTCGGCGCGTGGCGAGAGTTCGAGTTGTTTTTCCGCTAGTCTGGCACGCACGAAGGCGTCGATTGGATTGGTATCCGCCGTGGCGGGTACTTCGGGCGCGGCGACGGGTTGGAAAGCCCAGTATGCTCGCTGTTGTTCGCTGAACTGCGGGGCCTCGCGTGGGTTGGCGAATGAACTCCAAGCGGCCACCAACAAAAGAAGAATACTGACGAACGCAACTCGTAGCTTCATGTGCACCTTCCCCTACGCATATCACTATGGTTATAAGGAGTACGTGCTGTCAAGCTGCCAGAGTTGTCAGTTTTCGACTGAGAGGCCGCCTATCGCTTCTTACGGTCACCCAAGCGTACTAACAAATCGGTCTTACTGAGACCGATTGTCTTGAGGACGCCAAGAACGACGCCCTCTTTCAGATTGCGCTTTTTGGGGATTACAACCGGCCTGTGTAGTCCCGGCTTCGTCATGATGTAGTGGTCGCCCCGCTGGCGGTCAAACTTGCAACCCTCCGCGGCGCGAATATCACGCAGCTCAGTCCACTTAAGCGGACGCACGCCCCAAATTTCCTAATTGCCCGGCGGCAATATAGGCCGGGATCATTCCTTCGATGTAATCGGCTCCGTTGCCTTTTCCCAACGCGAACGACAGATTGCCAGGCTTGTCGATTTTCAACGAAGACCTCTTAGTTACTACTGCCACTAAATTCTCTTCTTGCGGAAGGGAATCACCTGGGGGAATCTTTAGAAACCCGACTTCGTCCAACGCCTCGGCGAGCACGCCACGCTCTATCGACGATTCAAACCAAAGCTCGGCCGCTTGTCGCAGCGACTCAAGGGCCCGCCGCTTGGTGCGCGCCTGAGTTCTTACATCGATAGCGGGACACCAAACTATCCAGTCCCTGTCATCTCGGCGAAACCATGCTTGCAGCTTGACTTTGTATCCAACAACTTCCATACGAACTTAGGATACGCGCAAGGACTATGAACGTCCAAGGGTCTGATTGCCGACGTCCGGCGGATTGATCTGAAGCAGCGTTCGTACTGACCTCGGTGACGTATACCTTGCGCGGACTGCGATTGACTAACTACGCTAGAGTCCAACATGCCATCGCTGGATCGCCGTGATTTTTTGACCTTCGCCGCCGGAGCCGCCGCTTATGCGGGCTGCGGGGGGGGCCGCCCCGGAGCCGTCGGCGCAACAGCGGCCCAACATTATCGTGATCATGGCGGACGATATGGGATTTTCTGATATTGGCTGCTACGGCGGTGAAGTCGAAACTCCCAACATCAATGCACTCGCCGAAAACGGTCTGCGCTTTCGGCAGTTCTACAACAAAGCTCGGTGCTGCCCAACGCGTGCCGCGCTGTTGACAGGGCTATACCAGCACCAGGCGGGAATCGGCCACATGATGGCCGCCTACGAAAAGGATGGCGAGGTGGTCCCAAGCTACCAGGGCAAGCTGAACCGCAACTGCGTCACCTTTGGCGAAGCGTTGCGGCCGGCTGGATATACGACCTTGATGAGTGGCAAGTGGCATGTCACGCCCGGAGTGGACCGCTCAACGGGCACCGACATCGATAAAAGCAACTGGCCGAAGCAGCGCGGCTTCGACCGCTTTTACGGAACGATCCAAGGCGCGGGGAGCTTCTACGATCCGTACTCGTTAACCGACGAGAATGAGCCCATCAAGCCGGAAAATTCCGAGTTTTACTACACCACCGAGATTGGGCGCAAGGCCGAGCAGTTTATTGCTGAGTCAGTGGGCGAAAAGCCATTCTTCCTCTACATGCCGTTCACCTCGCCGCACTGGCCTTTGCACGCGCTCGATGAAGACATAGCCCGCTACAAAGGCCGCTACGACATGGGTTGGGACGCGCTTCGCGCGGAGCGCTACAAACGCATGATCGAGCAGGGCGTGATTAGCGCCGATTGGAATCTCTCGCCGCGCGACCCCGTGGTGCCGGCCTGGGTAGACGTTGACCACAAGGGATGGCAGGCCGGCCGGATGGAGGCTTACGCCGCCCAGATCACTGCGATGGATCGTGCCATCGGCGGGGTAGTCGACAAGCTCAGGGAACTCGGCGTCCTTGACAACACGATGATCTTGTTTATGGCGGACAACGGGGGCTGTGCAGAGGAGCTATATCCTACGAGCAGCGGCCTGATTTACCCGACCGAAACGCTCGACGGTAAGCCGGTAAAACACGGCAATGTCCCCAGCGAGATTCCGGGTCAAGCGGATGACTACCAAAGTTACGGCGTGCCCTGGGCGAATGCCTCAAACACTCCATTCAGGATGTTCAAACATTGGGTGCATGAAGGCGTAATTTCCTCTCCGCTTGTGGTGCATTGGCCCGACGGGATTAGCGTGCCCGGCACCTGGACCGATCAGCCCGGCCACCTGATTGACATCATGGCTACCTGCATCGACGTTGCCAAGGCCGACTACCCGACGAATTTCGACGGCAACCCGATCACGCCGCTGGAGGGTGAAAGTTTACGTCCGATCTTTAGCGCCGAAGACCGTCACGGCCACGAAGATGGAATCTTTTGGGAGCACGAGGGCAACAAAGCCCTGCGCCTCGGCAAATGGAAACTTGTCTCGCGATGGGATCCCGCTAGCGACGGCGGCCGGCCGTACGACAAACCGGATAGTCGCGCCTGGGAGCTCTACGACATCGACGCCGACCGCACCGAGATGCACGACTTGGCCGCGAAGATGCCCGACAGAGTCAAAGAAATGGCGATGAAGTGGGATGCCTGGGCGACTAAAGCCGGAGTCATCGAGTGGCGTAGTTGGGACGGCGGCACTGTTCGATCGTCATAGAGGTCGTGGGCAGCTAGCCGACATCTCTGAGCACCTGACGGTGAATGCAGGCGGTATCTGCGCCACTACTTCGTTGCGCTCGATCGCGGGTGCTCGCCGGACCGCAAAGGTACGCCTCGGCGCGCATCGGCGGTATGATAATTCGGAGTTTTGATGACACGCTTGCTTTTAATTGCCGCTGTAGCGGTCGGGACGATTTTCGGCGCTGACGAGGCGTTTAACGGACGCTGGGTGATCGAGCCCGCCGGGGCAGATCGTGGCCGCGTGCTGTGGCTTGAAGTCAACGGCGCCGGCACCCAAACGATTACCGGGAGCATGGTCGGCGGCGGCCCCGGTGGACAACTCGACCGCATCCACGACCCTCGTGTCGAACGGGGCCATCTCCACTTTCACCTCGAGCGCCGATCGAATCGAACCAAGCGCGTCACGAAGACTCCGGTTTCCGCGGCACTCTACGACGGCAAATTGGTTGGCGTCGCAAATCAGGCAAACGGCTCGTTGCTTTGGGTCGGCCACCGCGCCCCGGTTATCGGCGACAAAGACGACGGTTCGTGGAAAGAAGGTGAACCGGTCGCGCTACTCGACGGCACGAACCTCGATCATTGGAAGACCTTACGCCCAGGACGCGAGCAGGAATGGTACATCGAAGATGGCGTGATGAAAAATCATGAGCGCGCCGACGTTCTTGTCACCAAAGATAATTTCTGGAATTTTCGTCTGCAGATCGAATATCGCGTGCGTCCGAAAATGAATGGCGGAATCGGATTACGCGGCCGCTATGAAGTGCAGATTCTCGACGACCACGGACAGCCGGCGAGCGACCATGGCAACGGCGCGCTGTACGGTCGAATCAAACCTTCTGTAAATGCCAGCCTCAAAGCCGACGAATGGCAGACCTTCGACATCCGACTCGTTGGACGTGAATTGAGCGTGACCCTCAACGGTCGGCAAACGATCGATCGCCAAATTGTCGAGGGCTTTACCGCGATGGCGAGCGATTGGCATGAGGACCAGCCAGGGCCGATCACACTGCAAGGTGACCATGGCGCCGTCGAGTTTCGCCGTATCGTGATCACGCCTCTGACGCAGTGAAGCGTTTCGAAGCTATCGTTTGCCTTGCCGCGCTACTTGGTGTTGGCGTTCTCTACCTCGCCCCGATCGCTTCTCGCGGGCTTGTTGCCCCGGACGAGCCGCGCTACGCCTCGGTGGCGCGTCAAATGGCCGACTCGGGTGATTGGGTCACTCCTGTGTTGTGGGGCGAGCCCTGGTTTGAAAAACCGGTGTTGCTCTACTGGCTTGGCGGAGTCGCTCGCGTAGTTGGTTTTGAGGATTTCACACGTGTCCCAGTGGCCTTGCTGAGCCTTTGCTTTCTGGCTTATTTTTACTTTGTTGTTCGCGGCAAGTTCGGAGCCGCCGAGGGCCAGGCGGCAACGCTGATTCTCGCCAGTTCGGCGGGCTGGGTTGCGTTCAGCGATATTGGCGGTTTTGATCTGCCCGTCTCCGCGCTAACGGCGGCAGCGCTGCTGTTCCTCCTGCCATGGGTTGATGACCCTCGGGAAAAACGCTTCGCGCTGCCGGCGTTTGGCGCTCTGCTTGGCCTCGCTGTCTTGTCGAAGGGCTTAGTCGGGCCCGCCGTGGCGTTCTTTGCTGTTCTTCCGCTGTTGTGGGAAAGCCCGCGGCGGATTCTGGATCTTTGTGGCGCGAAAACCCTGCTTCCCTTCGCCGCCGTTGCGCTCCCTTGGTACGTAGCGTGCTATCTGCGGAACGGTCAAGCGTTTTTAGACGAATTCATTTGGAAGCACCACGTCGAACGATTCACAAGCGCATCGCTCGAGCACGTTCAGCCTGGCTGGTTCTACCTACCGGTGCTGTTGTTGTTTCTGCTTCCCTGGGCACCGCTGCTGGTGACGCTGCGCCCTGGCGAGATCTGGGCTGATCGCCGCACCCGGTTCCTCGCCGGATGGGCTGCCGGTTCCACACTATTTTTCTCCGTGTCGGTCAACAAGCTTCCGGGCTACATCTTGCCTGTCTTGCCGCCATTGGCGATTCTGCTAGGAATTGCCTGGGCGCGGCGGCCGTCGCGATTCGCGGCGTTGTGTTCAGCGGGATCGCTACTGCTAGTTCCGTTGGCGACCGTAATACTGCCGGCAGCGCTTTCCGACGGGTTCACCAAAGCGTGGGAGGCGGCCGACTGGGGCGCTGCGGCCACCACCGCAGTCTTGAACGTCGCAGTGGTGGTGGCGACGGCGATAGTCGCCTTTCGGCTCGCCGACAATCGATCGATAGCAACGGTTGCTTTGGCAGCCACGGTACTTCTGATTCTCATGAAATTCGAGACCTACCCTGCAATTAGCCGCATTGCGGGAGGTCGCGAAGTCTACATCGAGCATCAGGATCTTTCGAGCGAACTTTGCGTCGACAACGTAAGGCGGCATACCGAATATGGGCTGCGATTCTACTCCGAGGGCCGCATAGTGCGATGCGACGATCGAACAACGGAGTTTCTGATCACCGGAGATCCACCAAGAATCGAACGCCATCCGTAACTTTTGTCTCGTGGCTGCCGAATTAGCTAGCAAATAGGGGCGGTTAGTCGCGCCCCGAGGGGGCCCAGGATGCCAGTAACGGGGACTTTGGAGCGAGACGGGGAGCGGCTAACGCGAAAGGAACAGGAGTTGCTTGAACTCTTGGAACAGAATCCAGGCCGCTGTTTTTCTCGTTCGTTCTTGCTAGAACGGATTTGGGGCTACAGCAACAATGCTCGTACTCGCACCGTCGATGTCCACGTCAGCCGGCTTCGAAAGAAGTTGAACCATCGCGAGGACATTGCGATCCATACGGTCGTGAGCCAGGGTTATGTGCTCGAGCGTCTGGGCGAGGCAAACGTGGCGACCTTTAGTGCCAACAGCAAGTCGCCCGCCCGAGTTATGGGCGCTGCGTAGCTCGACTTTCGGGTCAGCGGGCGAGGTATTAGCCCGCATTTCTCACCAGGCAGCGAGGGAAAGTGGGTGGAAGGTGCGTCAATACGAGGCGCGCGACACTTGGCGCGCGCAGGCGTACTTGACAGTCCGTTGAGCACGGCAAGCGAGCGCAACAAAGTAATGACGCGCCTAACGCGTACTTTCACCGCTGGCTGGTGAGAAATGCGGGTTAGCCGTGGCTCAGTACGCTGCCAAGGCGACGCACGAACTCGTCCCAGGTTCGCAGCGAGGCATCGAGTTTGGTCTTCCCGTTGCTGGTAATGCGGTAGTATTTCCGATTTGGACCGCGGCTGTCGGAGTTCCGCCAGTACCCCTCGATCAGTTGTGAGCGTTCGAGCCGACGCAGCGTTGGATACAAGAATCCCTGTTTGAAATCGAAGTAACCGTCAGTTAGGTCGGCGACCTCTTTCGAAATCTCATAGCCGTAGCGGTCGCCTCGCGCGAGCATCGCAAGAACCACAATCTCCGTGGTTCCCATTTTGAGCTGTTTTATTAGCCGGCGCTGGTCGGAGGGCGCTTCCTGTCCTGGTTTGTCCGTGTGCGGCGGAATTCGGTGTATCCCGGGCAGATCTCGCGTCGAGGAGGGCTCGGTGGCGATGTCGGACCCGATGGCTTTGCGCAGAGTCTCCAAAGGATCGCCTAGTGAGCCTTCCTGATTCGATGGGGATGGACGAAGCACGAAGCCCTCTAGTGTCTGCCGCTGAGTAGACCCCAGCCCATCGTGAACAGGCCGCCAATAACCATCCCAACCGTCACATTGTCAGGAATCGATTCGCCATAGTAGAAGAATCCGAATACCCAAGCGATGATGATGACGGCTCCAAGTGTGAACATACGACTACCTGCCTACAAGCACTATGTTGTGGGTAGGCGGAGATAGTCGCGATGGTTGATTCACCCCAAACGACTTAGGAATCCTTCCTAGTCGAGAGGGTCCAGAGGTGAGCGCGTCTAAGGTCTAGCCGGCGAAATTCGGAGGCGCGAGTGTAAGGGGAGCGGTGGAGAAGGGTGAACTGGCTGAGTTGTGTCGAGTGCTGTTGAGGACTGATCAGCGGGACCCGACTCACCGTATTTCAGAAATCTCCTCCGCCACCGCCCTTCCTGACGGTCGTGCCTGCGAGTTTGGACTGGGAGATCTAACCCAATCGAGTTGTTGAGACTTACTGAAGCTCTTCCATGACCTCGTCAAGTGCGGCGGCTACCGGGCGTAGGCTAGATTGCGGCAGTTGAGCGATGGGTGTTTCGTCTAGGTTCAACAGGTCGATAAAGTTCGGCTTTTCGGTGTTGACGTAGAACACTCCTGTAAGAATTTGTCCCTTTTCGTTGGCAGATTCAACCCGCTGCATCGCTCGCAGACGGTGGCTGGGGTCGTAGTCTTCTTCGAGCTTCTCGAGTCGAAGCGTGGAGCCATCGTGCATTTCGATCTCACGAACACTACCGTGCGGGAACTCGTCTTCTAAGTGAATTTCTTCAAAGTGCGGAACGAATCCGATGGTTTGAAGGTCGGTGCGGTTGTCCCGCACGAACTGGTAGCTCTTTGTCGAGCCTTGGTGATCGTTGAACGTCACGCACGGAGAGATAACGTCGATGACAGAAGTGCCGCGATGTCCCATCGCCGCCTTAAACACAGACTGGAGCTGTTTCTTGTCACCAGAGAATGAACGCGCGACAAATGTCGCGCCGAGCTGAATTGCTAGCGCGCAAGTATCAATCGGTGAGAGGTCGTTTGCGACTCCGGTTTTCAGCGTCGAACCGAGGTCGGCGGTTGCCGAGAACTGGCCTTTGGTGAGCCCGTAGCAACCGTTGTCTTCAATGATGTAGACGATCGGCAGGTTACGCCGCATCAGATGAACGTACTGACCGATTCCGATCGAGGCGGTGTCGCCGTCGCCCGTTACGCCGAGCGCCATGAGGTCTTTGTTGGCAAGCGTGGCCCCGGTGGCTACTGACGGCATGCGGCCGTGCACGGAGTTGAACCCGTGCGACATGCTCAAGAAGTAGGCGGGTGACTTCGACGAGCATCCAATGCCGGAAAGTTTAATCACCTGGGTGGGGTCGATGCCCATCTCGAAAAAGCACTCGACGATGCGTTCGGAGATCGAGTTGTGGCCGCAACCGGCGCAGAGCGTAGTTTTCAGTCCGCGATACGGATCAAGCCCCAGCCCGAGGCGATTGATTTTAGGTGCTTTCGGCGGAACGGCGGTGGTGCTCATAGACCTTCCTTCTCAATCAAGGCGTCAGTGACAGTGCGGGCATCGAGAGGCATTCCACCGTAATAGCGGAGGCCGATGAGGCGATCGTGCATTGCTGGAAATTGTCTGCGCAGCAGCATTTGCAATTGGCCGTCGCGGTTTTGATCGACGACGTAGACCCGGTCATAGCGCGCGATGAACTCGCCGGTGAGGTCATTGAACGGGTAACCACGGACGCGACAGTAGGCCGTCTCGATCTTGCGTTCCCGCACAAGCTGGTCTTGGCTTTCGATCACCGCGTAGTCGCTAGTGCCGGTTGCGATGAAGGCGATCTTGGCGTTCTCGTTGTCGTTGATGATCGGTGTGGGCAGCAACTTTCTCGCTTCTAGCATTTTCCGCTTAAGGCGATCGAGGTTCGCAGCCCAGTCGTCCTCGCGTTCGCTATAGCCGGCGTCAGGGTTGTGGCCCGTGCCGCGGGTAAAGTACGCGGCTTGCGGATGCCTGGTGCCGGGCAGCGTGCGGTAGGGGATGCCGTCACCGTCGACATCGCGATAGCGGCCCCAGTCACCCTGCAGCGACTCGAGATCTTCCGCGCTAAGAACTTTTCCGCGGTCCATCTCCCAATCGGGATATTCGAACTTGTCCGACATCCAGTAGTTCATGCCGAGGTCGAGGTCGAGCATGACAAAGACCGGAGCCTGAATCTGCTCGGCAATGTCGAACGAGCGTGCGGCGAATTCGAAGCACTCTTCAGGGTTGGCTGGAATCAGCATGGGGTGAATCGTGTCGCCATGCGAAAGTGTGGCCGCCGAGAGGAAGTCGCCCTGCGAGGTACGCGTAGGCAGCCCGGTGGAGGGACCCATGCGCTGCACGTCGATCAATACGACGGGTATCTCGGCGAAGTGGGCTAGGCCGACGAACTCCGACATGAGTGAAATGCCGGGTCCGGCGGTGGTCGTCATTGCGCGCGCACCGGCCCACCCGGCGCCGATCGCCATTCCGATCGAAGCGAGTTCATCTTCGGCTTGAACCACTGCAAACGTCGCTTTGCCAGTTTCTTCGTCAATGCGAAAACGCTTCAAATACGCCTGAGCCGACTCAGCCAGCGCAGATGAGGGTGTGATCGGGTACCAACTTATGACGCCGACCCCGCCGAATACTGAACCTAGAGCGGCGGCCGCGTTGCCTTCAATGATGATCTTGTCTTGGTTCTCGTCCATCCGTTCGACACGAAATGGGTCGGATTTTTCGAGGTTTTCGGCGGCCCACGCAAAGCCCGCCTCCGCGGCCGCCCAGTTCATCTCAGCAGCCTTGAGCTTGCTTGCGAACTGTTTAAAGAGGGCCTTCTTGATCTCTTCCATCTCGATTCCGAGAATGTAGGCCACGACTCCGTCGTAAATGATGTTGCGGACGAGCTTGCGGAACTTCGGCGGCGCTAGAGGAGCGACAAGTTTGTCAAAGGGTACGGCGTAAAAGTGGACATCTGAGCGCAGCGCTTTAAGGTTTAGCCGCTCGTCGTAAATAACCGCCATCCCAGACTCGAGACTCATAACGTCTTCTCGAGCTGTCTCGGGGTTCATCGCAATTACGAAGTCGATCTCCTTCTTGCGCCCAACAAAACCGTACTTGCTAGCCCGGATTGTGTACCACGTTGGCAGTCCGGCGATATTCGACGGGAACAGGTTCTTGGCCGAGACAGGAATACCCATCTGGAACAGAGCCCGCAGCAGGATGAGGTTTGCCGATTGGCTGCCCGATCCATTAATCGTCGCAACCTGGATACTAAAGTCGTTTATGACTTCGTGATCCGCTGGGGGTAGAGCTTCGCCTACCGGCAATACATCAACTGTGGCCATTAATCGACCTCGCGTGGAGTGGGAGAAAGTGCGGGCGTCTCGGAGCCTCGCTTAGGTGCGGGCAGACGTCATCATTATATCGGGCGCTTGACGTGGTTGTACAGTTTTGCAGCTCGAAAAGTGAGGTCGCCGCTCAAGGCCATTCGACAGGTCCCCGCCAGTCCGTATTCTCTCGAGGATCAATCTCTTAGCTCCCTCAATAAAACCAATCGTAAATTTGGCCGTGTGGCTGTACTGCCGTGCGGTCAAACTGGCTTCGATAGGTCGTGTTTTCGACGGTTTTGCCTTGATTTTGCAATCTCGGACGGGCTTCGTGGCCGGCCCACCATGCGGGCCTAATCAGCCCTTACTGAACGGCTACGGATTGGCTCTGCACCGCCCGCAGCCGCGCGAAATAGTGCTCTGCTTGACGGATATCTTTCAAGATTTGAGCTTTCAGTTGCTCGGCGGATGCAAAACGGCGCTCGGCTCGAATGTATCTAAGAAAATACAGTTCAATTTCTTCTGGCGACGGCTGAACGAGATCACTGATCAAAAACGTTTCAATTGTGCGCCGCGTACCGTCGAATGTAGGACGCATGCCGACGTTCGTGATCGACTCCCAGCGTCGATTGGTTGCAGGGTCCCTGGTCACAGAAACATAGACGCCGTCCGCCGGCAGTACCTGCGACCTTGGCGCCAAGTTTAACGTTGGGACCGTCTTTTTGGCTCCGATCCCCTCACCCGTTACGATTTTTCCAGAAAGCGAGAACGGACGGCCGAGTAATCGCCGCGCGAGGGTCATATCTCCTCGCGAGGCGACATCACGGATGCGCGAACTACTCACCACTTCGCCGCGCAGTTCGATCGCTCGAAATGCCTCTGTTTCAAAACCATACTCGCTGCCGAGCTGCTGGAGTTTAATCACCTCGCCCAGGTGACGATGCCCGAATCGGAAGTTGTTTCCGACGATGACGTGCCTTGGAGCGAACCTGGCAACAAGAATCTCGCGCACGAACTGCTCGGGAGTTAAGCGTGAGAGCTGTAGAGTGAACGGCAAGACAACAACCCGGTCGACGCCGATCTCTCGAATCCACTTGGTTCGTTCGGCAACGGTCGTTAAGATTTGCGGGGCGCGCTCGGGCGCGACGATAGCTAGCGGGTGCGGTTCGAACGTCAGTGCTACCGATTCGACCTGCAGCCGCTTTGCTTGCTCAACGACTCGCTTTAAGATTGCTTGATGGCCGCGATGAACGCCGTCGAAGTTTCCGATCGTTAGCGTGCAAGGCCCGAACCCCGCCGGCAGATCATCGATTCGATAGAAACCTCGAGCCATCAACAACTAGCCTTCCACCACGATCTTTAGGCCGTCGTAGGCAAGACACACGCCGGCGGGGAGATTGGCATCGGTCTCTTCGTGGGCCAGATCGTGGCAAATGTGAGTAAAGAAGGCTCGACGCGGGCGTAGGCGCTCGACCCACCGCAGTGCTTGCTCGATGGTCGAGTGCATTGGGTGGGGAATGTGGCGCAGGGCGTCTAAAAACAGCACGTCGAGATCTTCAAGCAACGGCAATGACTCGTCGGGGAATCCAGTTTGATCGGTGATATAGGCGGCATTGCCGAATCGGAACCCAACTATTTTCTTCGGTCCGTGATGCACCTTAACGGGTTTGAACCGCAGACCGTGTAAATCAATACCGTCGCCGCTGAACATCGCGCTGTCAATCTCGTTCGACTCCAGGCGTGGGACGCTGCCGGCATGGGTATACTCAGCGGCAAATGCGTACGGAAACACCCGCTGCAGAGATTTCAGCGTCTCCTTCGCGGCGTATATCGGCAAGCGCTCTTCGCGATGGTAGTTAAATGGGCGGATGTCGTCGAGACCCATTACATGATCGGCGTGATCGTGCGTGTAGAGGATGGCGTCGAGGCTCTTCAGCCCGGCGGCCAGAGCTTGCTGGCGAAGATCGGGCGTCGTGTCGATTAGAACGTTTCTCGCCGTTCCCTCGGACTCATAGCCGACAACCACCGATGGCCGCAAGCGTTTGTCGCGGGGGTCGTCGGAGTGGCAGACCGCGCAGGGGCATCCGATGGTCGGGACTCCCACGCTGGTCCCCGAGCCGAGAACCGTTATCGTCACGTTTGTTGGCATCTCGGCGGTGTAGGTCGCTGGGCGCGGTCTCGTTCGCAAATCAGTCAGCGAGCGATACGCTGTGCCGACTTGGACACAGAATCGTTAGTTTACTGGACGGCAGTCTTGTCGTGGCTGTGTGAACATCGCTGAGCCCGCATTGAAGGGCGCGGGGCCATGAAGAAAACAGCGTCTCGCGTCGATATGCCGATGGAATGAAGCGTGCGCTCGACCTGACGCTGGCGACTTTAGGCCTGTTCGTTTGCTCGCCGTTGCTACTCACAATCACAGCGGCGATCCGCTTGACTGTGGGGCACCCTGTACTCTTTCGGCAGCTTCGCGGTGGGCACAACGGCAAAACATTCGAGCTGTTGAAATTTCGAACCATGCGGCTGGGCGCCGGCAGTGATCGATCGCGGCTGACTCGGCTGGGCCGATGGCTGCGAGTTAGCAGTCTAGATGAGCTTCCAGAAATCTGGAACCTTCTTCGCGGCGAAATGAGCTTGGTCGGGCCGCGTCCTCTTCTGGCGGAATATTTGGAGCTGTACTCGGAGCGGCAACGGCGACGACATAACGTGCTGCCTGGCATCACCGGGCTTGCCCAGATCGAGGGCAGGAATTCGCTGACTTGGGAGGCTCGGTTCGAAAAAGACTTGTTCTACGTGGATAACCACACCCTCCTACTTGACCTCAAAATTTTGTGCCGTACCGTGCTGGCGGTCTTGACCGCCCGCGGCTCACTCGCTGTGCAAGATACGGCAATCGGACCCGCTTGGCCTATCAGCATAGTCAACGCTCAGCCGATTGATGGGCATGGCGAAGATTCCTATGGTTCGTCCGGAGTTGCCGGAGCGTGCGGAACTCGAGACCCTCGTTCAGCACACTCGGGGCTTGTTGGCATCCGGAAAACTTACTAACGGCGATTGTGTTCAGCAGCTCGAGCGCGCGGTCGAACGCCGGCTGAGTGTCGAGCACTGCGTGGCGTTGTCGAGTTGCACGTCAGGGCTGATGCTGGCGATGCGGGCGCTTCAGCTTTCGGGGGAGGTCATTCTCCCCAGCTTTACCTTTTCCGCCAGCGGTCAGGCACTATTGTGGAACGGTCTGCGGCCGGTCTTTGTAGATTGTGATCGCGAGAAGTTGACGATCGACCCGGCGGCGGTGCGGCGAGCGATCACTCCGCGGACATCGGCGATTCTAGCCGTTCATGTTTTTGGGAATCCGGCTCCGGTGGCGGAGTTGAGCGCGATTGCCCGCGAGTACGATTTGCGGCTGATCTATGATGCCGCACACGGATTTGGTGCGTCGGCGAACGGCAGGAACGTCGGTGGGTTCGGCGACGCGGAAGTTTTCAGTCTTTCGCCAACGAAGTTGTTAGTGGGTGCCGAAGGCGGCCTTGTGACGACCAATGATGGCCGCCTCGCCGAGCAGTTGCGCTGCGGTCGCAATTATGGGAATCGCGACGGTTACGACCCCACGATGCTCGGCCTGAGTGCACGGCTGGCGGAATGGAACGCGGCCCTTGCGCTTCGAGGGTTGGGAGGTTTCGAATCTAGAATCGCCGCGCGCTCTCGGATCGCTGCGATATACCGCCAGGCTTTCCAGGGGGTGCCCGGCTTGTGCCTGCAGCGGA
>CBDBHI010000074.1:0-52676 GCA_965205595.1 Bryobacterales bacterium
CGCGGAGTCATCGGCGTTTCGTCGGGCAATCACGCCCAAGCGCTGGCCTACGGCGCAAGTCTCGTGGGCATTGCTTCGACGATCGTCATGCCGGCCGATTCGGTCGCGTCGAAGGTGGCGGCGACCAGAGCCTACGGCGGCCAAGTCGAACTAACGGCTGACAATCTACTCGAGACCTACGAGGCGCGACGTGCCGAGCGCGGACTAACACCCGTGCACCCGTTTAACGATCAAGCGATCATCGCCGGCGCCGGAACTACTGGGCTCGAACTCTTGGAAGACCTCCCCGAGGTCGATTACGTATTCGTCAGCATTGGTGGTGGCGGCCTGATATCAGGTGTTGCCACCTCAATCAAGCTCTCGCGCCCATCGACAAAGATCATCGGAGTGGAGCCTGAAGACTCGGCGGTCGTTAGCCGCAGCCTCGAGGCCGGCCGTCTTGTCGAAATCGAACATTCCGACACGATCGCTGACGGCCTGAAGCCGCCATTTACTGGTGAACTCACCGTTGACCGCGTTCGGCGATATGTCGATGAAGTGATCCTCGTGAACGACGATGAAATCATCGATGCCATGCGGCTCATCTTTGAGCAATTGAAGGTCGTAGTCGAACCCTCGGCTGCGGCCTCGTTCGCGGGCCTGCGCTCGGGCCGCGTGAATCTGCCCGCTGGCGCCGCGGTCGCCTGCGTCTTAAGCGGTGGAAACATCAGCATCTCTCGGCTGAAAGAGCTGCTGTAGGCGTCGGCCGCGAAAAACCATGGGGGAACTTCTATCGACGCTTAACAGGCTAAAAACATAAAGATTGAATTTTGTTTCCATAGATGGTAGCATTGGCCCGAAAGCCGAGACGGGAGCCGTGCAGCCTGTTTCTAGATTCGCCGATGAGAGACTTTAGAGGCTCCGGATCCTACAAGGACATCGTGGAAGTACCAAGCCCCGACGATTTCGACGTTAATGTAAGATTAGGATTACGGGCGAAGACACTCCAACAATACACCGCACGAAACTTGAGAACTGCAGTCGCGCAGTACTACGGTATCGTTCAATCTGAACTGGCTTCGGCACAGCATCTGTTCATGGGCGTCAAACGTCCCATGCTTGACGGCGAGGACATGCACGCCCTCTTTTCCAATTGAAAGATGAGCCTGAAGGAGAGAGGCGAAGCAGCTGCGGGTTGAGGGGGATTATAGCGTGAGTTGAGGTCGGCGGCTACAGCTATTTGTGGCTTCGTAGGGCGGGGTGAGGGGGATTGCATAAGGGGGAAGGGGCGGCAGCCCCAGTCCCCCTTTGCAGCCATCCCAGGCGAGACCCCACGGCCGTCTTCGGACGTGGGCCGGAGGAGCCGACAACGCCTCGGGTCGGGGCGTTGTCTAGCGCGTGCGCCAGCAGATCGCGAGGTCTTTGCAGACGCGTTGCAGTTCGTTGCGCTGAGCGTCGAGTTGCTCGGCAAACTCGGTGTCGGAACAAGTGTCCGCTCGCGCTTGGAGCTTCTTGAGCGAGCGATCCGCGCGCAGGCCGCGCTGCTCGGCGGGCAGGCTGAGCAGCTTTTCCCACGGCGTGCTCCACTCGGCGTACACCTTGCGCAACTTGCCGCGGCGGTCTCGGCGCTCGCTGGCGAAAGCGCATGGGCGATGAAAATTCAAGTACGGGTTGAGCCACTGGCGGTAGAAGGTGTCGATCGCCTGCGTCGCTTCCGAGGGCAAAAACTGGTAGCCCATCCACTTGCGCACCACCGCGCCGTTCTTGGTTTCGACCAAGGCATTGTCGTTCGAACGGCGCGCGCGAGACTTCGTAAATTCAATTCGCAACTTCTCGAGCAGTTTAGCGGTTTGATGGTTGACGAATTCGCTGCCATTGTCGGAGTGAAAGCCGCGAACGATAAATGGAAATTGTTCCAAAAGGCCTTCCAGCAAGGGAATGAGGTGGTTTTCGTTGATGCGTTGGACGCAGCCGACGGCCTGCCACTGCGTCACTTCGTCGACCACGTTGATGCTGTAGGCGCCTTTTTCACCTTCCTGTTCGGGCGAGTGCACGGTGTCGATGCGCAGGTAGCCCGGACGTCCTCGCGGCTCGGGTTGGCGGCGTTCGCCGATCGCCACGGGTGTCGGTCGAGTCTTGTCGAGATGCAAACTGTGTCGCCGGTAGACGGCGCGTTTGCGCAAGTTGTAGAGGTGTCCCACCGACAGTTCGGCAAGGCGTTCGAACTCCTTGCGGTTGTAGATTTGGAACTCGCGCTGGAGAATGCGACGCGTCGCCGGCCCGGAGAGACGTTGCTGTACTTGGTCGACATGCGCCAGGAGAACGATGTCGGCGCGGCTGTACTTGGTGGGGAAGCGGCGCCTTCGATAGGCTGTCGGCCGAACGCACTTTTCGCGCAAAAACTGCCCGATGAGGCGAGTCAATTGGGCGCGGCTTAAGCCGGTTAGCTTGCTCAGGAAGCGTCTCAACAATCCTTTAACCGAGCGCTTCTGGTCGGCATAATGATGCCTCTTCAGGACGCCTTCGACGAGCGCGTATTTATCCGCTCGACTTCCGGCCTGGAACTCGACGGACCCACACCCGTCGAGAAAACTCTCGATCTCATCGAGACTCACTGATTCGGCTTGCTGCACGGCGACTCCCATCGCCCGCAGTTTGCCTGTTCCTAATCGACCTTGCCCAAATTACCTCCAGGCTCATCTTGTGTTGGAATCACCCCTCCCTTCAGGCTCATCTTGTATTGGACAAGACGACGCGGATCAGCGCGTTTTGATATATAGTTGGATTTCGAAGTCCGATTGTATTTGGCAGGGAAGTGCCGACGACGGCGAGGTGCTAAAGCTGCAAGCTCCTCCCGGTCAGGTGTTTGTTGTATTGGTGAAGCGGAATCAAGTGGGCGAAGATGATGTAGCGGGCTCGATTGAAAAGTGGAACTGGGTCCGAGAAGACTCATTTCTGCCAGAAGCACCGGTGAACTGGGTCGATCGGTATGACGAGAAGCTATGGAGTCGATAATGACAAGTACAGATGAGACGACATTAGTAAAGTCTGCGTGGGCGGATCAGTCACGCCAAGAGTTTCGTGCCTGCGCTTTTTTCGATGACAGTCTTGACTGCATCCGAGTGATAGCTGGAGACTGCAGCGTTCTTGAGGAAAGAATTAGCGACAGGTTAACTGTGCTTATCAACAACCATCCAGGTGAAGGTGAGCGGCGCCATGTTGGGTTCACTGTTAAAGGTGCGGCACACTTCTGCAGGGAGCAAGGGTGGAGTTCCCAAGCCTCGATTGCCATGACAACGTTGATTGACGCAATTCTGGCGGCATTCCCCGACGAAGTCGTGAAAGTATTCGTTGACAGCGTCTTCAAGCCGCTAGTTGAGGAAGAGAGAATCGATCGAGTAGATTTACGGCCTCTCGAATCCGTGGCTTAGTCGCGGCGAAAAACTTCGCTCAATCTACTTGATGCCGAGGAAGGTCTTGGAGTGTCATTGGTCAGCGGTTGTAGGATCCGTCATCCCCATGTCCAGAGTCTCGTGCCGATTTCCATTAGAAGAATCGCAACAGCAATGGAGCACACTACTGTCCAGTTGTGTAGAATAATATTGCGATAGTTTCGCAAGAACCGTTTCACTCGAAGGAGAGACTGTGATGAAGAGCATTCGTTTCGTGGGCCTGTTGGTTCTTCTGTTAGCGCTAACCATCAGTACCGCGCTAGCTTCCGATATTAAGGGGACCTACCTTGAGTCTCGCAACGCCGAGATTTATGCCTCTCACTGCTTTGCCAATTCCGAGGTCGGAATCACGGGCGACTTGGCGGTGATGGCCTGGAATATTGAATCTGGCCAGATGAACGGCGTCTCGCTCGAAGGTCTCAACGTTGTCGCGGTTGTCAAAGCTTCTTCGACCATCGGCAATCCGTTCGGCAGCCCCCTGCCGGCGAAAACAATGATGATCGTTGACGAGAACGCGACGCCCGAACAGCGCGTAGCGCTCGTAGCCTTTGCCCAAGACCAGGCTGGCGAACTCGTCGCCGACGTGGTTCTTACCGAAGCCGCGCCGATTTCGATCGACTTCCAGGGCAGCATGCACGACAAGATGGCGACGCTAAAAGCCGGCGAGATCGTCTCGCTCCAAACTCGCGAGATCCGCGGCAGCGATTCGCTCTGCCACCTTGACGACATCTACTACCAGCCGTTAGTCGCGCTCGACCACGCGATGCCCGCCTTTGCGGTTGAGCAGTCCTTCCGTGGAGATGCGCTCCACCACCAAATGCACCAGTTCGCCCGCTCGAGCGCGTATCTCGGAACATTTAGCGTCAGCGACGAGCAGGTCTCCGACGACTAGGGTTGTACGCGGCAATTAGTGATTTTTACGAGGTAGGTCTTCTCAGAGGCCGGCCTCTTTCATTTGGTTAACTCGACCGATCTGAAACGCGGCGGTTGCTGAATCCGTCTTAACAATTGTCGACGTGATGCGTCGAAAGCATTGAGATAGCACAAGTTGCTACGTTTGTAATCTTGGGGAGGATGGGAATACTCTGATGCGAATGTTTTGCCGAAGTTTGCTTGCGATCGTGGCCGTAGCCGCGCTTCTACCTTTATCCGCCGCCAAGTTCGAAACCGAAGCCGGCCCGGCGCCCGTGGAAGCGATTCCAGAAGCGACGAAAGCGATGATTGCGGCCGAGGCCGTCAGCGTCAAGTCGGGTGAAAATGTTATTGCCCAGTTCTGGATGCGTACCGCGGCATTTGAAGGCGATCCAGTCGCGGAATTCGGCGTTCGCTACGAGACTCTCCCTGAAGGTGCGTTTCTTGGTGTTGTCAACTTTACCGAGGCAGGTTCGGATTTCCGCGAACAGTCAATCCCGTCCGGCGTTTACACCCTACGCTATGGCCTGCATCCAGAAAACGGCGACCACATGGGCGTCGCTCCTAGCCGCGACTTCGCGGTCCTTTCGCCGGTCGATAAGGACTTGGAGGTCGCGAAGAACTATGAGTTCGAGCCGATGATGGATCTGACTTTCGAGATTGGCAACGCGCACCCCACCGTTGCTCGCCTCGTGCTTCCTGAGGGTGACGAGGCTCCTAATCTCTGGGAAGACGACTACGAGCACTGGGTACTCGACCTCAAAGTCGCCGATGAAGTGATGGGAATCGTGGTTTACGGCCATTCCGACGAATAGGTTTGGCGGGCTATGCACACCTTCACGGTGGGTCTAAATCGCACTTTCATCAAATAATTTGGAATGAGGGAGTTGACACTCTTGTTTGCAGTCTCGTATTCTTACAAGAGGTTCGTTCGACAGCCCGACTTGCGCCTAGGTTTACGCCCGGGAGATAGCATAACGGACTGAGGGTTCGAGTCCCAGCTGGGACTGGATTCCAACTGAGCTGACAAAGGTTGGGTGGGGGCTGAAATTAAGCCCCATGGTGTGAAAGCTCTACTAGGGCTCCACCGCCGATAAGATCCCTCCCCGGGGTTCGTTATGGCGGAGGCAGTAGGGCCTAACGGATAGATTAGGTAAATAGGAATTTTGCGTGTCCGCGCGTCGCCGTTTATTGGCGGCAGTGCGCGCTCGCAAAGGTGCCGGCGACGGTCGTTTGATCGTTTGAAAGGATGAGCAAGGTAGGAAATTGTGCCGACGTTCAATCAGCTAGTTAGAAAAGGTCGCAAGACGCCGAAATTCGGAACCGCTTCGCCTGCGTTGCAGAAATGCCCGCAGAAGAGGGGAGTGTGCACGCGTGTTTACACCGTGACCCCCAAGAAGCCGAACTCGGCGCTGCGAAAGGTCGCCCGCGTTCGACTCACCAACGGAATTGAAGTGACAACTTATATTCCGGGGGTCGGTCACAACTTGCAGGAGCACTCGATTGTGCTCATCCGCGGTGGCCGCGTAAAAGATCTGCCAGGTGTCCGCTACCACGTCGTGCGTGGAACGCTCGACGCCTCGGGTGTCGCCGACCGGCGCCAGGCGCGAAGCAAGTACGGCGCAAAGCGCCCGAAGAAGTAAGGGGGATCGATAGCAATGCCACGTAGACGAGATGTTCCCCAACGTATTCCGCCACCGGATTCGGTTTATAGCTCGACTCTTGTGTCGAAGTTCATCAACTGTTTGATGTGGGGCGGAAAGAAATCGGTGTCTGAAAAGATTTTCTATGACGCCATGGATCTCATTCGCGAACGGACGAGCGAAGAGCCGCTGCCGATCTTCAAGAAAGCGGTCGAGAGTTGTAAGCCCGTCGTCGAGGTGAAATCGCGGCGCGTCGGTGGCGCGAACTACCAGGTGCCTCTTGAGGTTCGCCCGAACCGCCGGCTGTCGTTGGCCTTGCGTTGGATGATCGGCAATGCGCGAGCGCGTAGCGAAAAGCGCATGGCGGAACGGCTGGGCGCGGAAATTATGGATGCCGCTCAGGGTAGAGGGAGTTCCATCAAGAAGAAGGATGATGTCCACCGGATGGCAGAGGCAAACAAGGCTTTTGCTCACTTCCGCTGGTAGGCGATAGGTAGAATTCCATGGCTCGCGAAGTAACTCTGAGTAAATTCCGCAATATTGGTATTGCCGCGCATATCGATGCCGGCAAAACCACGACCACAGAGCGCATTCTCTACTACACCGGGCGTCTGCACCGCATGGGCGAGGTGCATGACGGCACCGCCACCATGGACTACATGGCGCAGGAGCAAGAGCGTGGCATCACGATCACGTCTGCTGCTACGACTTGTTCTTGGCGCGACCATCAGATCAATATCATCGACACGCCGGGTCACGTCGACTTCACTGCTGAGGTCGAACGTTCGCTGCGGGTTCTCGACGGCGCGATTGCGCTATTTGACGCGGTTGCGGGTGTTCAGCCGCAGTCGGAGACGGTTTGGCGGCAAGCTGACAAGTACCGTGTGCCGCGCCTGGCGTTCATCAACAAGATGGACCGCGTGGGTGCGAATTTCGACTATGCCGTGCAGACGATGATCGATCGGCTGAAGGCCAATCCGGTCGCGATTCAGTTGCCGATTGGCTCGGAAGACCAGCTTAAAGGCGTGGTTGACCTTGTCGAGATGAAGGCGATTCTCTGGAACGACGAGACGCTCGGCGCCGAGTACGAAGTCGGCGATATTCCCGACCATCTACTTGAAGAGGCGGCTGACCGCCGCGACAAGATGATCGAAAAGGTTGCCGAGGATGACGAGGCGCTTTTCGAAAAGTACGTTGAAGGCGCGGAAATCTCGGTCGACGAGCTGAAGGCCGCCATTCGACGCGCCACCATCGCGATCAAGATCACTCCTGTGTTATGTGGCTCAGCGTTCAAGTACAAGGGCGTTCAGCGACTGCTCGACGCCGTGATTGACTACCTGCCCTCGCCGCTCGACGTTCCCGCAATCACGGGGACGGACTTAGACGGTCAGGGTGAGCTGACACGCCAGGCGGACGACTCCGAACCGTTTGCAGCACTGATCTTCAAGATCCTAACCGATCCGTTTGTTGGGCAGTTGGCGTTTATCCGGGTTTATTCGGGTACGTTCAAGGCCGGAGACAGCGTATTCAACGTCGCCAAGGGCCGTAGGGAGCGTATTGGCCGCTTGCTGCGTATGCATGCGAATAAGCGCGAGGACATTGTAGAGGCGCGGGCTGGTGAGATCCTAGCCGTTGTCGGTCTCAAGACGGTCCAGACGGGCGACACGATTTGTAACGAGGAACACCCGATTGTTCTCGAAAAGATCGAGTTCCCGAATCCCGTTCTCTCGCTCGCCATTGAGCCCAAGACCAAGGCCGACCAGCAGAAGATCGGTATGGCGCTGGCAAGGCTGTCAAAGGAAGATCCGACCTTCTTGGTTCGGACTGACAGCGAGACGAATCAGACGATTCTTTCGGGCATGGGCGAACTCCACCTCGAGATTCTTGTCGATCGCCTGATGCGGGAATTTCAGGTCGCGGCGAACGTCGGCCGTCCGCAAGTGGCCTATCGCGAAACGATTAAAAAGGCGGCGGAGGGCGAAGGCCGTTTCGTTCGTCAATCCGGTGGCCGCGGTCAGTATGGTCACTGTAAAATTCGCGTCGAGCCGATTGAGGGTGACGATATCGAGTTCATCAGCAAGGTCGTAGGCGGCAGGATCCCGAAGGAATTCATTCCGCACGTCGGTCATGGCGCCAAGGAGTCGATGACATCGGGCTATCTGGCCGGGTACGAGACGGTTGGCGTTAGGGTGACTGTCTATGACGGTAGCTTTCATGACGTCGACAGCTCGGAAGTCGCGTTCAAAGTCGCCGGTTCGATGGCCTGGAAAGATGCGGCACAGAAGGCCAAGGCTGTCTTGCTGGAGCCTGTAATGGCTGTCGAAGTTGTCGTACCGGAAGAGTACATGGGCGACGTGATCGGCGATATCAATACCCGCCGAGGCCGCATCGAAGGGATGGAATTGCGTGGTTCCACGCAAGTGATCAAGACTTTTGTGCCTTTGGCTGAGATGTTCGGCTACGCGACGGACTTACGGTCGCGGACACAGGGTCGAGGTAGTTTCACGATGCACCTCGATGGCTACGAAGAAGCACCGGCGCAGGTGCAAGAAGAAATCGTGAATCGAGTGCGGGGAAAGGTTGCTCGCTAAGGTAGAGCGTGTTCGAAAGAAGGAACAAGAGAGATGGCGAAGGAAAAGTTTGACCGATCGAAGCCGCACGTAAACGTGGGGACGATTGGGCATATTGACCACGGTAAGACGACGCTGACGGCGGCTATTACGAAGGTGCTCTCGAAGCACGATTCGTCGAACGTGGTGCGTTCGTTTGATTCGATTGACAACGCTCCCGAGGAGCGCGAGCGCGGCATCACAATCGCCACGGCGCACGTCGAATATCAGACGGCGAACCGCCACTATGCGCACGTCGATTGTCCGGGTCATGCCGACTACATCAAGAACATGATCACCGGCGCGGCGCAGATGGATGGCGCCATCGTCGTCGTCGCCGCCACCGACGGCCCGATGCCGCAAACGCGCGAGCACATCTTGCTGGCGCGTCAGGTTGGCGTGCCCTACATCGTCGTCGCGCTCAACAAAGTCGACATGGTTGACGACGAAGAGTTGCTCGAGTTGGTTGAGCTTGAAGTTCGCGAATTACTCTCGGAATACGATTTTCCGGGCGACGACATTCCAGTCGTGAAGGTCTCGGCACTGAAGGCGCTTGATTCCGACGACGCCGGCGCCGAGACGATGATCGACGAGTTGATGCAGGCCGTTGACGACTACATTCCGACGCCGGCACGCGATGTCGACAAGCCCTTCCTGATGCCGATCGAAGACATTTTCTCGATCTCCGGCCGCGGCACGGTTGTGACCGGGCGCATTGACCGCGGCGTCGTGAACGTGGGCGACGAGATGGAGTTTTTGGGCATTCGCGAGTCGCACAAGAAAGTGATCACGGGCGTCGAGATGTTCAAGAAGCTGCTTGATCGCGGCGAAGCAGGCGACAACGTCGGCCTGTTGGTGCGCGGTTTGGACAAGGACGCGGTCGAACGTGGACAAGTGGTCGCGAAGCCGAAATCGATCACACCGCACACGAAGTTCAAGGGTCAAGTCTACGTTCTGAAAAAGGACGAGGGTGGTCGACACACGCCGTTCTTTGATGGCTATCGCCCGCAGTTTTACTTCCGCACGACAGACGTGACGGGCGTGGCGAACACGCCGGAAGGCACGGAAATGGTGATGCCGGGCGACAACGTCGAGCTGGCGATCGAGTTGATCGTGCCGATCGCGATGGAACAAGGCCTACGCTTCGCAATCCGCGAAGGCGGCCGCACCATCGGCGCCGGCACGGTTTCGGAAATCATTGAATAGTTTTAATTTTTGCGTGTAAACAATGCCCAAAGAACGAATCAGAATCCGCCTCAAGGCTTACGATCATCGCGTGCTCGATCAGTCGACGGGTGAGATCGTCAACACCGCGAAGCGGACGGGCGCGCAGGTCGCGGGACCCATTCCGCTGCCGACGGTGAAGAATAAGTACACGGTGCTGCGCTCCGTCCACGTCGACAAGCGCTCGCGTGAACAATTTGAAATTCGAACCCACAAGCGCCTGCTCGATATTTTGGAGCCCACGCAAGACACCGTCGACGCGCTGATGCGTCTCGACCTCCCGGCCGGCGTGGATGTCGAAATCAAGGCCTTTGGAACCTAGCGGAATTAGACGTAGCGGAGGTAGGCGAGACGACTCGGAATAGGAAGACCTTATGGCGCCAGGGATATTAGGGAAGAAAATCGGGATGACGCAGTTCTTCGATGAAGAAGGGCTTGTCGTTCCCGCAACCGTTCTGCAGGCGGGCCCCTGTGTTGTGGTGCAGCGAAAAAGCGCCACCAGGGACGGCTATGAGGCGATCCAGGTTGGGCTTGTTGCATTCATAAAAGACAGCCGAGTTAATAAGCCGGGCAAGGGCCACTTCGCAAAGGCAGGAGTCGAGCCGGTCAAGTTCCTTCGCGAGTTTAGATTGGATGAGGATCCCGAAACGGAGTACAAAGCTGGTGATCGCATCCTAGCGTCGGACTTCAAGGTGAAGCAGCGCGTCGACGTTGTCGGTACGAGCAAGGGCAAGGGTTTTCAGGGCGTGGTCAAGCGTCACGGTTTTGCCGGTGGCCCCAGTGGCCACGGTTCGATGTTTCACCGGATTCCGGGCTCCATCGGACAGAGCTCATATCCTTCACGAGTCTTCAAGGGCATGCGCCTGCCGGGGCAGATGGGCAATAAGCGCATCACCGCGAAAGGTCTTGAAATCGTCGCGGTGCTGCCCGACGAAAACGTAATTTTAGTGCGCGGTGCGGTTCCCGGCGCGAATGGCGGATACGTTACGATCCGCAGCGCGGAGTAAGGAAAGATGCCGAAAGTAGACGTAGTAGATCTGACGAATAAGAAGGTCGACGAGCTTGAGCTTGCCGACGGCGTTTTTGGTGTAGAAGTCAACGACGCGCTGATCCATCAGTCTGTCGTCGCGTATCAGGCGGCGCAACGCTCGGGGACGCACAAAACCAAGAGCCGTGGCGAAGTTTCCGGCTCGGGCAAGAAGCTTTGGCGCCAAAAGGGCACGGGCCGTGCGCGAATCGGCTCGATTCGCTCGCCGCTGTGGCGTAGCGGATCAACGACCCATGGGCCGAAGCCTCGCAACTATACGCAGGGTCTACCGCGCAAAATGTTTTTGGGTGCGTTGCGTTCCGCTCTGACGGCGCAGTTGAATGACGGGCTTTTGACGGTTGTCAAGGATTTTGAGCTTGCTGACCACAAGACCAAGGCGTTTAGCGGAGTTTTGGGAGCGCTCGGCGCCGACCGCAAAGTGCTGATTGTCGAGAACGACGACAATGTCAACCTCGAGCGATCGAGCCGCAATATCGCGGGCGTGACGTTGATTGCCGGCAACGAGCTGGACCCTTACTTGCTGCTGGGGCACGATCGAATCCTGATGTCCGCCGCCGCGGCCGCGAAGTGCAATGAGGTGTTTGCATGAGTCCCTATGAGGTTGTACACGGACCGTTGATTACTGAGAAGTCAGAGGAAATCCGCGCTGAGCAGCTAACGCTGTGCTTCAAGGTTCATCCCGACGCAACCAAGACTGACGTCAAGAACGCGGTTCACAAGATTTTTAAAGTGAATGTCGAAGGCGTTCGTACCGCCAAGTATGACGGAAAAATGAAGCGCCGCGGCCGCTACGCCGGACGTCAGCCCAAGTGGAAGAAGGCCTACGTCAAACTCAAGGCCGGCGAGAAGATGATTGAGTACGCCCAGATTTAGCTGCGGAGTTCAAGCATAGGACCGCAAAACCATGCCGATTAAATCATACAGGCCGACAACCAAGACACGGCGCTTTCAGACCACCACGACGCGTGAAGAACTCACGACGGACCATCCGGAAAAGTCGCTGGTTAAGGGCAAGTCCCGAAAGGGCGGCCGCAGCAGCACGGGTCGCATCGCCATTCGTTTTCGTGGTGGTGGGACGAAGCAAAAGTATCGCGAGATCGATTTCAAGCGCCAGAAGCACGACATCCCGGCAACAGTTGCCTCGGTTGAGTACGATCCAAACCGTTCGGCGAACATCGCCTTGCTGCACTATGTGGATGGCGAGAAGCGCTACATCCTGCAACCTGTCGGGCTCAAAGTCGGCGTCGTGCTCATGTCGGGCGAAAATGCCGACATCTTGACCGGCAACGCATTACCGTTGCGTAAGATTCCTCCCGGAACGCTAGTCCATAACGTGGAATTACGGCCCGGCAAGGGCGGCCAGATGGCGCGCGCGGCGGGTGCTGAAATTCGTCTCGTCTCGCGCGAGAGCGGCTACGCGCTGCTCAAGCTTCCGTCGGGCGAAATTCGCCGCGTCCTCGAGGGCTGCATGGCCACGATTGGGCGCGTCGGCAATGTTGACCACGGCAATGTAAAGCTAGGCAAGGCGGGCCGAAAGCGCTGGCTGGGGCGTCGTCCGCATAACCGCGGCGTCACGATGAACCCGGTTGACCATCCCCACGGTGGCGGCGAGGGTCGTACTTCCGGCGGTCGTCACCCGGTAACGCCTTGGGGCGTGCCGACACGCGGCTACAAGACGCGCAAGAATCCGCGTACCGACCGCTACATTATTAGTCGCCGTGGATCGAAAAAGAAGGGCTAGGGGGTAGATTCACGCAATGGGCCGTTCTCTAAAAAAAGGGCCGTTTTACGACGAGCACCTAAATCGCAAAGTCGAGGCGTTGAACACGTCTGGCGAGAAGCGGGTCGTCAAGACCTGGTCGCGCCGCTCGACGATCTTGCCCGAGTGGGTCAGTCACACGATCGCCGTGTATAACGGCAAAAAATTTATCCCCGTTTTCGTTACTGAAAACATGGTGGGCCACAAGCTGGGCGAATTTTCCGCGACACGTACGTTCCGCGGTCACGCCGGTAGTGGTAGGTCGGGCCGAGGGGCTTAGAAGAAGGCATAACGATGCGCGCAACGGCCAAATGGAATTATGTGAAGGTGTCGCCCCAGAAGGCGCGCCTAGTTGCAGACGAGGTTCGCGGCCTTGAAGTGGATGCGGCGCTGACCGTGCTGACACACATCAACAAGCGCGTCGCACCTCAGATCAAAAAGGTGCTCGAGTCGGCGGTGGCGAATGCAGACGAAAAGGGTGCGGATGTCGACGAGTTGAAGATCGAATCGATCTACGTGAACGAGGGTCCGCGCGCCAAGCGTCTGCGGCCCGCGCCGATGGGCCGCGCCCATCGCTACGTTCGTCGCACGGCGCACATTATCGTGATCGTCTCCGACGGTCAGCCGGACGAAGTTGACGAAGGGGTCGATTCCGAGTAGCGGCTCGGAGGAGTTAACCAAAGGGGACTGAATGGGTCAAAAAGTACATCCTTACGGATTTCGGCTCGGTTATACGAAGACCTGGCGTTCGCGCTGGTTCGCGCAGGCGGGCTATGCGGACTTGGTATACGAAGACGTCACGCTCAAGGAGCAACTGCGCGAGCGGCTCAAGCCGGCTGGAATCAGTTCGATCGAAGTCGACCGGCCCGGCAACAAACTGCGCATCACGATTCGCACCGCGCGTCCCGGCATTATCATCGGCCGTCGCGGCACTGAAATCGAAAAGCTCAAGGCTGAGTTGCAAGAAAAGACCAAGCGCGAAGTCTACATCGACATTCAAGAAGTTCATCGCCCGGAACTCGATGCGCAACTAGTCGCCGAGTCTGTCGCGGTTCAAATCGAAAAGCGCGTAGCTTTCCGCCGCGCGATGCGCAAGGCTGTGGACTCGGCTCAGCGTTTTGGTTGCAAGGGAATCAAGATTTGGGTAGCCGGTCGCTTGAACGGCAAAATGATTGCGCGTAGCGAATGGCAACTCCACGGGCGTCTGCCACTGCAGACCTTGCGCGCCGACATTGACTACGGTTTGTGTGAGGCCCATACGACTTACGGCGTCATTGGCGTCAAGTGCTGGATCTATAAGGGCGAAATCATCGACACCGGATCGGTTTCGTTGAAAAAGTCGGGCAAGGGAGATCCGGAACCCGCCCGTCGTCGTGACGCGCGAGCGCAAGCCGAGCGTGTGCGTCGTCCACGGATTGATGCCGCCGAGTCTGCCGGCCAGGCCGCCCGGTCGCCGCTCAGCCCTGCTCCGGCTCCCGCCGTACCTGTCGAGGCTGCGCCCGCTGCTCCGCCGGCGTCTGTAGCCCCGGACGGTTCCGCCCCATTCCGGCCGCCGCTAGCTGGGACACCCGAACCCGCGGCAGCGGAGGTTACCCCGGAAGCGCCGGCAGAAACCGCCGGCGTAGATGCTGCTCCAGTTGTCGAGCCGGCGGCTGAGCCGGCCACTCCAGAGGCTCCCGCCGCCGCTCCGGAAGCACCGGCCAAGCCTGAAGGCGACACGTAGAATTTTCGGTTGACAAGTGAAAAAGGACTGAGGCGTAAGAGAGAACAGCTATGATGATGCCGAAAAAAGTCAAGCACCGTAAGGTGCACCGCGGCAACCGCCGCGGTAAGGCTTGGCGCGGGTCGGGTCTCGACTTCGGTGACTTCGGATTGAAGTCGCTCGAGTGTGCGTGGATTACCGACCGTCAGATCGAGGCCGCTCGTGTAGCGATTTCTCGTCGCGTCAAGCGCGGTGGAAAACTTTGGATACGAATTTTTCCTGACAAGCCGATCACTAAAAAACCGGCGGAAACCCGTATGGGTAAAGGCAAGGGCGCGCCCGACCAGTGGGTTGCCGTGATCAAGCCGGGCCGCATGCTGTTCGAGGTAGAGGGTGTGCCCGAGGATGTAGCTCGCAAGGCAATGGAACTGGCTACGCAGAAGCTCCCCATCAGGACCAAGTTCGTTAGCCGCCAATCTGGAGGTCTGCTATGACCGGCGAAGAATGTCGCGATCTCAGCACGGTTGAGCTTGAGAGTAAGCAAAGCGAGGCCCGTGAGCAATTGTTCCGGCTGCGCTTTCAGATTTCCATGGGCCAAACCGACGGTGTCAAGAAATACCGCGCGACGAAAAAAGACCTAGCTCGAATTCTCACCGCCCTGGGTCAAAAAACTGAGTCGGCGGACGGAAATTAACTGCAGATGGCTGAAGAAAAAAAACCGCACAAGAATCGCAAAATAGGCGAAGTTGTCTCGACCAAGATGGAAAAGACCATCGTGGTGGAAGTCAGCCGTCGCGTGCAGCACCGCTTATACCGGCGCTACATCACGCGCAAGAAGAAGTTTTTGGCGCACGACGAAACCGGCATCGCCAAGGCCGGCGACCGCGTGCGGATCGTTGAGTGCCGCCCGCTTTCGAAAAACAAGTGCTGGCAGCTAGAAGAAGTTGTTCTGAAGTCGACGCAGGTCGAAGTCAACGTGCGGCGTCAGCGCAAGCCGAAGTCGGAATAGCGGGTCGACGCACGGATGACTCGGACTGAGGGAGAAAAAACGTCATGATTGGCATGCAAACAAGGTTGGCCGTAGCGGATAATTCCGGCGCGCGCCGTCTACAGTGCATCCTGCCGCGCGGCGGCTCGACCGGCAAGAAGGCCGGTCTGGGCGACATCGTCATGGCATCGGTGAAAGAAGCGGCGCCGGAATCGGCCGTCAAGAAGGGATCCGTCGTGCGAGCGGTTATCGTGCGCATGCGCAAAGAAACGCGCCGTAAGGATGGCAGCTACATTCGTTTCGATCAAAACGCCGCTGTCTTGGTCGACGAACTTGGCGAGCCGGTCGGTACTCGTGTGTTCGGGCCGGTTGCGCGCGAACTTCGCGACAAACGGTTCATGAAGATTGTTTCGCTAGCTCCGGAGGTTCTTTAAAGAGTCGAAATGTTCAAGACGCGAATCAAAAAGAACGACACGGTCCTGGTCACGACCGGGCGCAGTAAGGGCATTCGAGGCCGGGTGTTGGAAGTTGACCGCAAGCGCGGCAAGATCCTAGTCGAGGGCTGCAACATGGTCAAGAAGCATGTCCGCCCCGACCCGCAGAAACAGATCAAAGGCGGCATTGCCGAGAGCGAATCGATGATGGACTTCTCGAATGTCAAGGTGGTGTCTGAGTAATGGCTGCACTACGAATGAAAGAAAAGTACGTCAGCGAAGTCATGCCGGCTTTGCAGACCGAGTTCACGTACAAATCGCCGATGGCGATTCCTAAGATCGTTGCCGTCAAACTCAATATGGGTATGGGCGAGGCGATCGCGAATTCACGCTTGCTAGACAGCGCGGTAGAAGAACTCACCGCGATAGCGGGACAAAAACCGATCATCACCAAGGCACGAAAATCGATCGCGAACTTCAAGTTGCGCGAGGGTGTTTCGATCGGATGCACCGTAACGCTACGAGCAACCAAGATGTGGGAGTTTATTGACCGCCTCATCTCGGTCTCGCTCCCGCGCGTGCGCGATTTCCGCGGCGTCTCCCCAAATCTCGACGGTCGCGGCAACTATACCCTCGGCGTCCGCGAGCACGCAATTTTCCCTGAAATCGACTACTCCAAGGTCGATCAACTCAAGGGCATGAATATTACGTTTATTACCACTGCAACAACAGACAAGGAAGGCTTTCAGTTGCTTAAGTTGCTCGGCATGCCGTTCCGCAACTAGCCGCGAAGCAGGGATCAAAGTTACATGGCTACAACAGCGAAAATCGCGCGAGAGCGCAAGAAGTTGAAATTCAAAGTGCGCTTCCGGAATCGTTGCCGGCGTTGCGGCCGGCCGCGCGGCTTTATGCGCAAGTTTGAGTTGTGCCGTATTTGCTTCCGCAACCTGGCCTTGAGTGGCGAGCTGCCGGGCGTCACCAAGAGCAGTTGGTAGAGAGTCTAAAAAGGAACTAGAGCGCATGCATAGTGATCCCATTTCAGACATGTTGACCCGCATCCGCAACGGGATGGCGGCGCACCACCATAAAGTCGATATTCCCGGCTCGAAGGTGAAGATCGAGCTTGCCCGCATCCTCAAGGAGCAGGGCTATGTGGCGAACTATCGCGTGGCCAATGACGACAACAAGCCGACCATCAAGGTCTATCTCAAGTACCGCCCCGACCAGAGCCCGGTGATTTCTGAAATCAAACGTGTGTCAAAACCTGGTCGACGAGTTTACGCGGATTCAAATAGTATTCCCCGCGTCATCGGCGGCATGGGCGTCTGCGTGATGACGACATCGAAAGGTGTCATGACGGGCAAGGATGCCAAGAAGCAAGGCGTCGGCGGCGAAGTTCTCTGCACGATCTACTAGTGAGGAACTTCGCGAATAAGAGGACACGATGTCGAGAATAGGCAAATTACCGATTCCAGTTCCAAGCGGAGCGGAAGTGCATATTGAGGCCGGCCTTTTGAGGGTTAAGGGGCCGAAGGGCGAGCTCAGCGCGCCCATTCCCGCTGGCATCACGGCGCAAGTCGATGATGGAATATTGTCGATTGGGCGCGTGGATGACTCCAAGTCGGCGATCCACGGGTTGACGCGTTCCCTGGTGCATAACTGCGTCACAGGCGTCACTACCGGCTTCGTAAAAAAACTTGAGATCGTTGGAGTCGGCTACCGCGCACTGGTGCAAGGCAGAGTTGTTGTATTCAGCGTCGGCTATTCGCATCCAATCGAAGTCTTGATGCCCGAGGGCGTTGATATCACGGTCGAAGCGGGACCCTCCAACACCACCAAGGTCGAAATTTCAGGAATCGACAAGCAGGTCGTGGGTGAAACGGCCGCGAAGATTCGCGGACTTCGCAAGCCCGACCCTTACAAGCAGAAGGGCATCCGCTATGTCGGCGAAGTACTGCGCAAGAAGGAAGGCAAGACCGGAGCCGCTTAGGGCGTCGGAATTGAACTGAAGAGGCGAACGGGAAATGTATTCTAGACCCAAACGCGATGCGCGCCGGCGCCATGTCCACGCCCGCGTTCGCAATAAAGTGAGTGGCACCGCGGACTGTCCGAGGCTGGCGGTTTTCCGCTCGCTGAAGCATATCTACGCTCAGGTGATCGACGACAGCGCCGGTCGAACTCTCGCGTCCGCTTCGACGAACGACAAAGATTCAGACGGTTACGGCGGGAACGTTGCTGCCGCGATCGCAGTTGGAAAAAAGGTAGCCGAGCGCGCCAAGGCCGCCGGAGTAGCGAAGGTTGTATTTGATCGCGGCGGTCATCGATTTCACGGTCGCGTTAAGGCGCTGGCCGAAGCCGTGCAACAGGCGGGACTGCTGCCCGCGAGCCGCGAACGCAGCGCCGAGGGGCAGGAAAGCTAAGCAAACATGGAAGCAAACGAACGAATTGACGAACGTGAACTGAACCTGAAAGATCAGGTTGTTGCCATCAACCGCGTCACGAAGGTCGTCAAGGGTGGTAAGAACCTGAGTTTCTCCGCGCTCGTCGTCGTCGGCGACTCCGAACGGCACGTCGTTGGCTATGCCAGTGGCAAGGCCAAGGAGGTTCCTTCGGCAATCCGTAAAGGAATCGAAAAAGCCAAGAAAAATATGATCAGGGTCAACGTGCTCGGCCATACGATTCCGCACGAGGTACTGGGCATTTTTGGCGCCGGCCGCGTGCTGCTGAAGCCGGCTCGAGAAGGTAAGGGAACGATCGCCGGCGGAGCGGTCCGCGCGGTCGTAGAAGCGGCCGGTATTCAAAACGTCCTGACCAAGTCGATCGGTTCCAAAAACCCTCACAACGTGATCAAAGCGACGTTTGAAGGGCTCAAGCAACTGCGTGATCGCGCCGAGGTCGCGCAACTTCGCGGCAAGGAAGTAACCGAGATTTAGGTCTTTACGATGGCAGATAAAATTACAATTCAACTCAAGCGCAGCCCTATTGGCGCGCCAGCCAAGCTTCGAAAGGTCGTCATCGGTCTCGGTCTGCGCAAAATTAACCAAACCGTGGTGCGGCCTGATGACGCCTCGATCCGGGGCATGATTGCCAAGGTTCCGCATCTCGTAGAAGTGGTCGAAACAGGGGGGACGGAATGAATCTCAGCGACCTCAAACCTGCCGAAGGCTCACGCCGGAAGCGCAAGCGCATCGGCCGTGGAACGGGGTCCGGCACGGGGAAAACCTCCGGCCGTGGCGAAAACGGGCAGAAATCACGCTCGGGCTACAGCCGCAAGCGCGGCTTCGAAGGTGGCCAAATGCCACTTGTCCGGCGAGTGCCCAAACGCGGTTTTCACAACATCTTCCGTAAGGAATTCGCGATTGTCAACGTCGATCGATTTGAGGAGCTTGAAGGCGATACGTTTACTCCCGAATCGCTGCTCGGCGGCGGCGTGATTAGCAAAATGGGCTCCGGCCTCAAAATCTTGGGAAACGGTGAACTGACCCGCGCGGTCACGATCTCCGCTCATAAGTTTTCCAACTCGGCGAAGGAAAAGATTGAGAAGGCCGGCGGTAAGGCTGAAGTGATCGAAGGGAAGAAGCCTTTTAGAAGATCATGAAGTGGCTTGAGGCAATCTTAAACGTATTCCGGGTTCGGGATTTACGGCGTCGTCTGGGCTTTACGCTCATGATGCTAGCCGTCTATCGCGTTGGCGGCCATATCCCGACTCCTGGCGTAAACACCGCTGAATTGCAGCGGATGTTCGAGGCTGCCCAGGGTACCGCGCTAGGGTTTCTTGACCTTTTCTCCGGCGGGCAATTGAGCCAGCTTACGATCTTCGCGTTGGGCATCATGCCCTACATTACGGCGTCGATCATTTTGCAACTGCTTACGGTCGCCATCCCGGCGCTTGGAAAATTGCAAAAAGAAGGTGAACTCGGCCGGCGCAAAATCACCCAGTGGACCCGCTATCTCACGATCGGTATCGCCATAGTGCAATCGTTCGCGTTCTCGCAATTGGTCGTTTCGGGTGGCTTGGCCTACAGCCCCGGCTGGAGCTTTCGCTTGATGACGATTCTGACGCTCACCACCGGAACCGCCTTCATCATGTGGCTAGGCGAGCAGATTACCGAACGCGGCATCGGCAACGGCATGTCGCTGATCATCTTCGCCGGTATCGTGGTCGGTCTCCCCGGCGCCATCCAAGGTATCTACGACAACGTATTCATCACTCAACAGTGGAGCGTCATTGCGGCGATCCTGATTCTGGTCGTGATGATCGCGATCGTCGGTTTCATCGTATTTGTGGAACGTGGCGAGCGTAGGATCCCGGTGCAGTATGCGCGCCGCATCGTCGGCCGGCGCATGATGGGCGGACAGTCCACGCACTTGCCGCTCAAGGTCAACGCCGGTGGCGTGATTCCGGTAATTTTCGCTTCGTCGATTCTTTCGCTGCCGCAAACGCTTGCGTTAGTCGTCGCCGAAAGCCCGATCCTGACCAGCATTTTCGCGACGATTCAGTACGGCGAACCGCTGTATGAATTGCTTTACGTAACCGGCATCGTCTTCTTCTGCTTTTTCTACGTGTCGATCATCTTCAACCCGAACGAAGTGGCCGACAACATGCGCAAGCACGGCGGCTTTATCCCAGGCATTCGCTCGGGCAAGCCGACCGCCGAGCACATCAACGACATTCTGACCAAGTTGACGCTCGTCGGCGGGCTGTACTTGGCAATGATTTCGCTCATTCCCGACCTGATGATCAATGGCGCCAAGATCCATCACTTGCCCTTGATCGGAGACTGGGCCGACGCCAGCGTGCCGCGCTGGATTCTCGAAGGCCTGAACGTAAACTTTTACTTTGGAGGAACTTCGCTTCTGATCGTGGTAGGCGTGGCGATGGACACCGTCAACCAGATCGAGGCACAACTTGTGATGCGTCACTATGAAGGTTTTACGCCGAGAGCCGGCCGCATTCGCGGACGCCGCTCCTCGTCCATTTGATCGGAAATTGACACCGATTCCAGATGGATTGCGCTCCACAGCGGTCGTCGTATTAGGACCGCCGGGAGCCGGCAAGGGAACCCAGACGCAGAGAATTTCGGAGCTTTTCTCCGTGCCGCGAATTGCGACGGGGGAGATGATCCGAGAAGAGGTCCGCCGCCGGACGGAGTTTGGCCGAAAGATCGAAAGAGGACTCGCCGAGGGTCAATTCGTTGATGACGAAACGATTATCGGCATGTTGGAACGCCGCTTACGGCGAGAGGATTTACAGCGAGGCTTGCTGCTTGACGGCTTTCCTCGCACGGCGCCGCAAGCGCGGCAGTTAGAGAGTGTGGCTAGGCAGTTTGGAATCGGGATTCGCGCCTTTGAGCTCAAGGCAACGCGCGAAGTCTTAATTCGAAGACTGACAGGCCGCAAAGTTTGTGAAAATTGTGGCGCGGGGTTCCACCAGGAATCCGAGCCACCCGGGAGAGAAAACGTCTGCAACGAATGCGGAAGCGAATTATCGATCAGAGACGATGATTCCGCGGAAGTGATCACCCCCAGACTGGACATACACGACGAGGCAACGGTACCGGCGATTCGAGAATTGACCGAAGTGCTCAAAAAGCAAGGCCGCGAGGTTGAGCCGATTGACGCCGAGCAAGATCCCGAATCCGTTACCCGTAACCTACTAGAGCGGTTGAGAAACGAATGATTGTGCGAAAGAGCCCCTCAGAACTCGAGAAGATGCGCGAAAGCGGCCGCTTGGTCGCCCGCGTCTTGGCCGAGATGCGTTCAATGGTTGCGCCGGGCGTTTCAACGATGGACCTTGAAGTTGTCGCTGACAAGATGATTTCCGACGCCGGAGCGAAGGCGGCCTTCAAGGGCTACTACGCCCCCTCCGCGGGCACTCGTTTTCCAGCCGTGTTGTGCACCTCCGTCAACGAAGAAGTCATTCACGGCATCCCTTCGAAGAAACGCATTCTCAAGGAAGGCGACATTGTCAAAGTCGACTGCGGCGTTCTATTGAATGGCTACTACGGCGATTCAGCGACTAGCATCGCGGTTGGCAAAATCGCCCCGGCAACCGAGCGCTTAATGAAGGTCACGCAGGAATCATTGGCCCTCGCCATCGACCAAATGGTTAATGGCCGCCGGCTGTTCGATGTCTGCGGAGCCGTCCAAAAGCACGTCGAGTCGAATGGCTATTCCGTCGTTCGCGAGTTTGTCGGCCATGGCATAGGGAAGAAATTGCACGAAGAACCGCAGGTGCCAAATTACGTAGACTCCAATGTCCGTAACCCCCGCCTGCGCGAAGGTATGGTGTTAGCGATCGAGCCGATGGTTGCGGCGGGAAAACCCGCGACGCACGTTCTCTCAGACCGCTGGACGGCGGTTACAAGCGATGGCTCAAACGCCGCTCACTTTGAGCATTGCGTAGCCATCACCAACAACGGGCCGTGGATTCTGACGGAAGTTTAAGTAAGAAAAATTCAGGAGGGAGATCGATTCAAGACAGCGACCTAGCAACTGCCGAAACGCCTCAGAGCGGACGTCAAGTCGAAGGCATCATCCAGCGCGAGCTGCCCGCTCGGCTCTTTGAAGTGGTGCTGCAAGGCAAGCAAGTTGTGAAGGCGACCGTAACGGATCGAGCGACAAAAGATTTTTTAAGACTGCTTCCGGGGGACCGAGTTATCTTGACGCTCTCCCCGCAAGACGCGACCCGCGGACGCATCGTCGAACGGAAAACATTATGAAAGTTCGGGCATCAGTAAAGAAACTCTGTAAGAACTGCAAGGTCATCCGGCGGCAAGGGGTCGTCCGCGTTCTTTGCAGCAACCCCAAGCACAAACAAAGGCAGGGTTAAAGAAGGTTCACTATGGCGCGATTTGAAGGTGTAGACATTCCTGACAACAAGCGAGCGGAAATCTCGCTGACCTATCTCTACGGAATCGGGACGGCGCGGGCGCGCTCGCTGCTGTACCGCGCGGGTATCGATTTTGGTAAGAAGATGGGCCAGCTCGAAGATCACGAGATCACCGCCCTGCGCAAGTTACTCGAAGACGAAGGCGCGGTGGAGGGCGATCTGCGCAAGGAAGTCTCGATGAATATCCGGCGGCTGATGGAGATCGGCAGCTACCGCGGCCTGCGTCATCGCCGTGGTTTGCCGGTCCGAGGTCAGCGCACGCACACCAACGCCCGTACGCGAAAAGGTCCGCGGCGCGGTCAAGTTGCCAACAAGAAGAAAGCCGCCAAGTAAACGGAGCAGATAGGGAAACATGGCAAAAACCAAAGCCAAAGGCAAGAAGAAAACTAAGAACCGGCAGAAGAAGCATATTCCTCTCGGAGTCGTCCACGTGCAGGCCACCTTCAACAACACGATCGTTACGATCTGTGACGGCGAGGGTCAGGCGATCTCGTGGTCGAGCGCGGGTTCTCTCGGCTTCCGTGGTTCACAAAAAGGCACTCCCTTCGCGGCACAGCAGGCGAGCATGACAGCCGTCAACGCCGCCAAGGAGCACGGCCTGCGTAAAGTCCAGGTCCGCGTGAAGGGTCCGGGCGGCGGCCGCGAATCCGCTATTCGCGCAATCACTGCGGCGGGCGTCCAAGTCACCCATATCCGCGACGTCACGCCGATGCCGCACAACGGTTGCCGGCCGCCGAAGAAGCGCCGGGTCTGAGGGAGCGAGAAGAACTTATGGCAAGAAATAGAGGTCCGGTTGTTCGCCGCTCGCGCCGCTTGGGAATGGCACTCGATCCCAAGTCCGAACGGAACCTAGACAGGCGTCCATACGCGCCCGGCCAACACGGCAAGACGCGGCGTCCGAAGAAAATGCTCGGCTACGCCCTGCAACTGCAAGAGAAGCAGCGCGCCCGCTTTATGTATGACGTGCTCGAGCGTCAGTTCCGCAATTACTACAAAGTTGCGGCAAAAATGCCCGGCGTTGTCGGCGACAACTTGATGAGTTTTCTCGAGCGCAGGCTCGACAACGTTATCTTCCGACTCGGTTTCGCGCTTTCTCGGCGCCAAGCCCGCCAGGTCGTAAACCACGGCCATATACAGGTTAACGGCCACAAGGTCGATATCCCGTCGTACCTGGTCAACCCAGGAGACATCATCGAACTGCGCGAGAAAAGCCGCAGGCACGGTGGCATCATTCTTGCCTTAGAAACCGCCGCTTCGATGTCTCAGCCCAGCTGGCTTGAGTCAGATCCGGAGAGCTTTCGAGGAACGGTCACCGGATCTCCCAGTAAAGACGATGTCCAGATGACGAAAATTAACGCCCAGCTTATCGTCGAACTTTATTCGCGGTAGATCAGCCCGCCTCCGGCGTCGGGGGCACAACCGGCGGCAAGCGTCTTCGCTCGCCGCCGCAGCTTGAAGAGAGGATTAGCGAATATGTGGAAAGGATTTCAGAAGCCCAAGCGCCTGGCCGTTGACGGGGATACCCTCGCGGATACGTTCGGGAAATTTAGCGCCCAGCCATTCGAGCGCGGCTTCGGTACGACGATCGGTAATTCCCTTCGCCGCGCGCTGTTGAGTTCGATCGAAGGCGCGGCGGTTACCGCCGTCCGCATCGAGGGTATCTCGCACGAGTTCAGCCCGATTCCGGGTGTCGTCGAAGACGCCACCGACATCATTCTTAATCTGAAGCAGATTCCGCTCAAGCTCCACACCGACAGCGCGCGCACGATCCGTCTGCGCGCGACCGAAGCCGGCGAGATCTATAGTTCAGCCATCGAAGCCGACTCCGAAGTCGCCATCCTCGATGACAGCGTATACCTCGCAACGGTTAGCGAAGGCGGCGTGCTCGACATCGAGATGCGCGTCAAGCTTGGCCGCGGCTACGTGTCGGCCGAGAAAAACTTCGACGAAGATTTGGCTCTAGGCTACATCCCGATCGACTCCGTTCATTCGCCGGTACGCAAGGTGAATTATACGGTTGAATCCGCACGCCTCGGCCAAATGACCGATTACGACAAGCTCACGCTTGAAGTTTGGACGAACGGCGCCGTGACTCCGCAGGACTCCATTGGACTCGCCGCCAAGCTGGTGAAAGATCACATGCAGATCTTCATCAACTTCGAAGAAGAGATCGCTGTCGAAGACGTTGCCACGGACGCTGCCGGCGACCGCTACAACGAGCACCTTAACCGCTCGGTCGAAGAGCTCGAGCTGTCGGTTCGTTCCTACAACTGCCTCAAGAACGCCAATATTCAGACCATTGCCGATCTCGTTGTCCGTACGGAATCCGACATGCTCAAGACCAAGAACTTTGGCCGCAAGTCGCTGACTGAGATTCGCGAGATTCTCGGTGTCATGGGCTTGGGTCTAGGGATGCGTTTTGACGAGCATGGCCGATTGATTCCGCCTACGCCGAGCGAAATGGCCGCGGCCGCGAAAGCCGACGCCGAAATCGACGATAAGTAACGATTCGAAAGAGAGTGTACGCACCATGAGACACAGGAAAGGCGGCTTCAAGCTGCAGCGCGATCCCTCCGCGCGGCGCGCGTTGCTGCGCGGCCTAACAACCAGCATCATCCTCCATGAACGCATCGAGACGACGGTCACGAAGGCAAAAGCTGTTCGTCCGCAGATCGAAAAGATCATCACGCTGGCAAAACGCGACACTCTGCATTCGCGCCGCCAGGCTGCGTCGTTCTTGCTCGAACCCGCGGCATTGAAAAAGCTCTTCGATACCGTAGGGCCCCGATTTTCTGAACGGCAGGGCGGCTACACGCGGATTGTCCGCCTCGGACCTCGTAAAGGTGACGGCGCCGAAATCGCCATTATTGAGCTGCTCGGAACACAACTCAAGAAAAAGGCCGAGGACAAAAAGAAGCGTAAAGAAGAACGATTGAAGGCCCAGCAAGAAGAGGCGGAAGTCGAGGAAGTCGAAGCCGCTGACGACGCCGCCGAATCAGAAGACGAAGCGGAAGACAAAAAAGATTAGCGACCCCACAAGAGTCCGGCCGTCCCCGCGACAAGTCAGGGGCGGCCATTTTTTGTTCTAGCTTGGACACAAACTACGGGTCCGCGGCGCTGTCTGGGGGCCGCGCTAAACTGAAATTTAATGGCGACCCGCTACATCATCGCCACGCTCATCGCCACGCTAACGTTCGCCTGCGGCGAAGGATCAAACAGCGGCATCGCCGCCGAGGTCAATGACTACAAGATCACCGTAACCGAGCTTGAGGCCTATTACGCTTCTCAATATCAAGATCAAGACGAACCCGAAAACCCCGAGCAGGCGCAGATGCTGCGCCTCAATTTACTGCGAGAGCTGATCGACCGTCACTTGATTCTTCAGAAGGCGGAATCCCTTGGCCTAATGGCGGTGGACGCCGAAGTTGACCAAGAACTAGAGCGCTACCGTTCTCCATTCGACAGCGAGGACGAGTTTGTCGCGTCGCTCGCCGATCGGGGTATGTCGATTGAGGATATGCGCCTTGAAGTGCGCCGCCTCCTCACGATCGAAAAACTCTTCAACAAGCAGATCACCGCCCGCGTAACCGTAAGCGAGGAGGAACTTCTCGGTTACTACGACCAAAACGCGGCCGCATTTACCTTCCCCGAACAGCAGGTTCATTTAGCCCAAATCCTCGTCACCGACGTCGAGGAGGTGCCAGTACCCAATCTTCGAAACGACGACGCCACCGACGCCAAGGCGGCCAAGGAAAAAATCGAAATGCTGCACGAGCGGGTCGAGAAGGGTGAAGATTTTGCGACCCTGGCGCAAAATTATTCCGAAGATCCGGACTCAACCCCGAATAGTGGCGACATGGGGTTTTTCGCCCAGTCTTCTCTCGAAAAGGCCCATATTAATCTGCGGCGGGCGGTCGCATCGCTTCAGCCGGGTGAAGTTTCCGACATTGTCGAAACCGACGGCCAGCACCGCATTCTACGGCTGATCTCGATCGAAGCCGCCGGCCGGCGCGAGTTCACTGACCCAGCGGTGCAGCAGCAGCTGCGCGACATGGTGATGAACCGCAAAGAACAGCTCATGCGAGCGGCCTTCTTCGACGTAGAGAGAAGCGCCGCATCGATCCGTAATTACCTCGCCGAGGAGCTAGCTCTTGAGTACGGCATTCGTGACTAGACCGCATCTTTGATGGTGCGAACCTGAACGCCGGTCGATCAATCTGCGCGCCGCGTGCGCCTAATCACTCTCGATATCCCGCCCGTTCCCCCGCGTTGCGACCCTACGGCCAATGGACCATGCAGCTTTTCGCCGCTGATACTTTGAAGCCACGGTGCGAGCGCGGTGCCATTCGAGGTGAAGAATCCGAGGCGTGGACGGAAGTCCACGCTTTCCTTGGACCCGGTAGCAACCTCGAACGAAAGCGTGGACTTCCGTCCACGCCTCTGTCGACCCGAATTGAGGTCTCCGCGTGCTTACCCACCAATTTGGGTGCCCAAGGCTGCTAGTTACCGCCAACGTGTCGATCCCGCTCCGAACATCGCTGGTCCGGCTCGCTCTTTCGGGTCTTCTCCTAGCCGGCGCCATCGACGCTGCCGTCCAGGGGCGCCGCAGCCGCTCGGGCCCACCATACGTCCGAACCGACGAGACTAACATCCAGTACGAGATCAATGATCAAACGCGCCCCGGCCTTCAAAATACGCAGGGCGAGCAGATCATCACTGCGTCGAGTACGCCGGTCGAAGCGATTCAAGCGGCCATGGCAAGTTGGTCGAGCATTCCGAATTCTCGCCTTCGTTTTGCCGAGCTGACGCCCACCGATTTCGCCGGTGTCTTGCGAGACGGCCGCTCGGTCATTTCATTCGCTGACACCGCCTCAACCCGCTCGGCAACGGGCGCGGCGATTGCGATTACCTTCCTGTTCTCTACCTCCGCGGGAACCTTAACCGATACCGATATTATTTTCAATCCGACCCTGCCGTTTTCGACAAACCAGGAGGAAGGAACGTTCGACATCGAATCCACGATCGCTCACGAATTCGGCCACGCCATCGGCCTGGATCATTCACCCGTAGTCGGCGCCACGATGTTTGCCAGCGCCTCTCGCGGATCGAATCGTGGCGCCGATCTCAGTTCAGACGACCGAGTGTTCGCGACCGCCGTATACCCATCGCTCGAATCGCCAGACACCGGAACCATCGGCGGGTCGATAACGACAGCGCAAGGAACAGTGGTGCCCGCCACGCTTGTGATGGCGATCGACCCGAACCAGAATCTTGCATTTGGCGGCGTCACTGGGACGGGTGGCGCCTACTCGATTCGCGGCCTTCCACCCGGTAGCTACAACGTTCTGGCCGAACCGCTCAACTCGCCCGTAGATCAAGGTGAAATCGCCGTCCTAAGCGGGCAAATCGCTCAGCCGTTCCCGACAGTCACCGCGGGCGGTTTCGCGACGCCAACACTCGTCACGATTGCTCAGGGAACCGCTGCGACCGTAGACCTTGTTGTCGATCCGACGGTCGAGCCGACCCTCAATGTTGAAGGCGGCGGCGCAGCCCCAGCCGGCATTCGCGTCCTCGGTCTCACCGTCGCCGAGGTCGAGCAGGGCGGCGATTTTGACATTGAACTGTTCGGAGCCGGCCTCGACTCGGTGCCACTAGATGTAGCCTCGATTACGACCTGGGGCACGGGACTCTCGCCCTTGCCCCAAACGATTTCTCGAACCACGGTGCGCCTATCTGACGGCGGCACATTTCCCGGAATCTTGTTCCGTGTCCGGGTATCACCCGAGGCGCCGATAGGCCTAGCTACTCTGCTTGTCAGCAATGCGACCGAGACCGCCGCCTACTCCGGTGGCGTCTTGATTCGACCCACCAGGCTCACCCCGTCATTCTCAGGCGGTTCGCTTGTCAGCGCCGCGAGTTTCCTTACGGGACCGCTCGTCCCTGGCTCCATTCACACTGTATTCGGACGCAATTTTGGTCCGGCGGACGGGGCACTCACCGGCCTCAACCCAGTCTCTGGAAATCTGGCGGCGATGACATCAGGTCTGACGATTGAAATCGACGGTGTTGCCGCTCCGCTGTTTTTTACTAACTCGCAACAGATCAACTTTCAAGCCCCATCTGAACTTGCTAACACATCAACCGTTGCCGTTCGACGTAACGGCCGGGCAAGCGCTGCCGAACTGGTCCCAACCACCGATGCGCAACCTGAGCTGTTTCAGCATCCCAGAGGTCGTCGCGCGGTCGCAGTCAATCAAGACGGCAGCCTCAACGACATTACCCAGCCCGCCCCCAAAGGCTCGTTCGTGACGCTCTACGCGACCGGTCATGGATCGGTAACGCCCGCAATCGCTACTGGACAACCAGCCCCAACTGACGGCACGCTTCACCACGCCGCCGGCAGCGTCGAGTGTACGATTGACGGCCGCCTAGCCAACGTAGCCTTTGCCGGTTTGGCGCCAGGGTTCGTTGGCTTGCTGCAGCTAAACGTCCAAATTCCTGAAGAGACCACGACCGCCGACGCGGTCCCGATTTCCGTTGCAGTGGGCGGCCGATCGTCTCAAAGCCCGAGCACGTTATCGGTTCACTAGCCCGCATTTCTCACCACGTGGCGAGAGAAAGTGCGTGAGAGCTGCGTCAATACGAGGCGGGCGACGGTCGGCGCGCGGAGGCGTACTTGACAGTCCGTCGAGCACTCGCGATCGAGCGCAACGAAGTAGTGGCGCACCTATCGCGTGCTTTCGCCGTCAGGTGGTGAAAAATGCGGGCTACGTCGCATGTTATACTCCGCAGTCCTGTGCATGTAGCAGACGGCATTCTCCCGGCCTCCGCCTGCGTCGCGGCTCATGTCGCGTCGTATGGTGGACTCTATGCGTCGGGTCGCAATTTGCGAGTCGAAGACGCTTCTAAAATGGGCCTACTGGCGGCCGCGTCATTCGTCGTTTCGACCATTCAGTTTCCTCTAGCGGGTGTTTCGATTCATCTGGGCCTTTACGGTCTACTGGGGATTCTGCTGGGCCCCCGAGCCTTTCCAGTTCTGTTCGCCAGTCTGCTTTTGCAATCGCTGCTGTTTCAGCATGGCGGCCTCCTCGCACTGGGCCTGAACGCCCTCAATATGGGCTGCGGAGCTATGGTCGGCTGGGCGATCTGGAAGATCAGCACGGTCCCTGAAATCCCACGGGCGGCGGCGGCCGGCTTCCTCGGGACGCTTTTGCCGGCCTTTCTACTGGCCGCCGAATTCGAACTCGCGGCCTACGGTCGAGGCTTCTATGTGATCGCCTCAGCATACGCGGTTGTCGCCGTCGTCGAGGCGTTCGTAACTGTTGGTATCATTACGTTCCTACGCAAGGCAAAGCCGGAAATCCTGCAGCCGGCCACAGCGTAAAGTCTCATGGGTTTCGAGAATGCTTCACTGCGGATAGCTGGCGCCGGCCGCCTGCTGCTCGTCTTTGTGTTGAGCGTATCGGGCCTCTGCGCCCACGGCCTTGGCGTTGGTGTCGAAGTCACCGACGGCTTAGTAGTTATACAAAGCCGCTACGCCGACGGAACGTTCGCAGACGCCGAGGTCATGGTCTACTCGCCCCAGCAGCCGAATAAGACATTTCAGATTGGTCGGACCGATGCTGAGGGCAAGTATTCGTTCGTGCCCGATGCCAGAGGCAAGTGGCACCTCGTGGTCGATGACGGTATGGGCCATCGCAAAGGAGTCGACGTCAGCGTCGATGGCACTTCGTTCGCCGTATCCGACTCATCCGCACCTACGCTGTTGCGGCTAGCGTTCGGGGCGATCTTGCTGTCGGCGCTAGGATTCTTTGTGGCACGCCTATCGCGGAAAAAAAAAGCCCCGAGCGAATCAACGGTTGAAGGCGCTTGACCCAAAACCTGATGAACCCCCAGCGGGGGTGACCTTTACATTAGCCCCGGGGCGAGACCCTGGGAATTGATCCGTGTTCCTTGAAAATCCAATCGAAGCACCGAACTCCCGAGCAGCGAACTTCGACCCCAGAGCCAAGGTCGCTGCCGCGTTTCTAACGGTGCTGACAGTCTCTTCCTTCCCCGCCGAGCAGACCCCGCAGTTCCTGGCAGCCGGAGCATACGCGCTGGCCCTCGCATTGATCGCCCTCGTAGGTCTACGGTACCTACTAAAGCGCTGCCTGATCGCAAGCCCATTTATCGCCATGGCTGCTGTTCTTCCGTTGCTATCGAACGTCCCCAACGGCGAATCGCTAGCAATCGCCGTAGGAATTAAAGCCTACGCCGCGATTCTGATGCTTTCAATTTTGGCTGCGACGACGCCCGTCGACGAAACGCTGCGCGCCGTCCGTGCCCTAGGCGCCCCTCGTTCACTCGCACTTACAACCACTCTCATGTATCGCTATCTATTCGTATTGCTCGACGAATGGCTGCGAATAGCCAAAGCCCGTGAGTGCCGCACGACCGGAAAGCCGACCAACGGCCGCATCCAGCTCTGGTCAAATCAGTTGGCGATGGTCTTCGTGCGCGGCTGGGAACGCGCTGACCGCGTCACGGCCGCAATGATCCTACGAGGATTCAATGGCGATTTTCCAACCATGAGCACTCGTCGCTTCACGCCGGCCGACTGGGCGTTAGCGATTTGTGTACCGCTGGTCGCCGTCGTCTTACGGATAAGTTAAGTTCAGCCGGCGAGCCCAGATATTTCGGTAGCGGACGGGATTGCCATGCGCCTGCAGCAGAAGCGGCAGCTCCGCCTCGTGCGGTTCGTATTTCGTCGCCACCTTGTGTCTCATCGGCCCCATCATTTCCTTGCGGTTGTGCAGTAACACGCCGTTGAGAAACACCGTCGCAAACGCCGGTTTGACGAGCTTGTCGCCGTCAAATCGCGGTGCCTCGAATACTATGTCGTAGCTCTGCCACTCGCCGGGCTTGCGCGTGGCGTTGACCAGCGGCGGATACTGACCGTAAATTGCACCCGCCTGGCCGTCGGCGTAAGAGATGTTGTCGTACGAATCAAGCACCTGGATTTCGTAGAGCCCCATAATCAGCACGCCCGAGTTGCCGCGGCCCTGGCTCGAGCGCTGCGCGTCAGCAGGTGCGGACCACTCGATATGCAGTTGAAGGTCGCCAAATTTCTCTTTAGTGAAGTGGCCGCCGGTCCGCGGAACGATTTCCATGTAGCCGTTTTCGACATTCCAAGCCGGCGGCAGAGTCCCGCCACCACGCTTGCTTTGGAGCCACCCAGAATTGTCCGCCCCATCGAACAAAACAACTGCGTCTGAAGGAGGTTTGCCCGGCCTGTCTGGAGTACTCGCCGTCCCGGGCGTCACGATTCGAGGACGCGGCCGGGCATCGTCGTGTACGCGCCACCTGCCGTCCGGCAAGAATTCCGTATCCGTGTAGCCCGTCGGATATTTTTTCGGAGCGTCAGCCGCAAACGCCGCTGAAATCACGCCGGCCGCAAGGCCAACAATCAACAATCGAAATCTCATCGCGTACCCTCTACGCCAATCATTATGGCACTCAGCGCTCGACTACTTAAGCCGCATTTCTCACAACGTGGCGAGCGAAAGTGCGTGAGAGGCGCGTAAGTACGAGGCGGGCGACGGTTGGCGCGCGGAGGCGTATTTGACAGTCCGTCGAGCACCCGCGATTGAGCGCAACGAAGTAGTGGCGCACCTATCGCGTGCTTTCGCTCGTCAGGTGGTGAGAAGTGCGGGTTAGCAGCTTCAGAACAATTTGATAAACTGGCGCATTCGCCCGATGTCCGAAGACCCCATCGATGACGAGCTGGTAACCGTGTTCGCCTCGCGTAGCCACCTTGCGACCGTCGAAGCGCAGGTAATCTATTCACTGCTCGAATCAGCGGGAATCCCTTCCTGGCTGGTTCGAGAAAATGTAGTTCAGCAACCCGTCGGCAGAGTCTCGATCAAGGTCACAGCCGGCTGCGGGGCCGACGCGCTGCAACTCATTGAGTCCTATCAAACTTCATCAGAAATCGATGTGCCCGTCGAGCTCGCGGAGTCCGAAATTTCATGAAGAAGGGCGCATTCTGGTCCGTCTGGCTGGCGCTTAGCGCTTTGGCGGGACTCTCGCTTTCGCTCCACCGGGGGCGCCCGTCGCCGCCCCGGCTGGCGGTCATCATCGTCGTTGATCAACTCCGGTCCGACTACCTCACGCGTTTCGCTGAACTCTACGAGGGTGGTTTCAAGTCGCTGCTGGAAGATGGCGCAAATTTCACAAATTCGGCATACCGGCACGCCGCGACGTACACTGCGGCCGGCCATGCCTCAGTGTCTACCGGCCTGCACCCCGCCTCGCACGGGATGATCAATAATTCCTGGTACGACGCAACGAAAGACGCCATCGTAAATTGTATTTCCGACGAAGACTACACCGCTGTCGGCGGACCCGGGCGCCGCGCTTCACCTAGGCCGTTGCTGGCCGACTCGATTGGCGATCTTCTTAAGAAAAAGCACGGCGGCTCAAAGGTCTATTCGATCTCCTCGAAAGACCGCGCCGCACTCATGCTCGCCGGCCGCGGCGCCGACGGCGCGTTTTGGTACTCCCCCGGCTGCGGCTGCTTCGTCACGTCCTCCTACTACCAAGGCGGCATTCCCGCATGGCTAGAGACATTCAACGCATCCCAGCCAACGTCTGCGTACGCCGGCAAATCATGGCAGCGGCTGCTCGACGATCAATCGATCTACGAGAAACTAGCGCGCGCCGACACGTTCCCAACCGAGGCGAACGGCACGGCCACCGAGTTTCCTCACACCTTGCCCCAAGCCGGCGTCGAATCGAAGCTCTCGCCAACACCCTACGCCGACGAACTCACCTTGAACGCTGCGCTCGCCGCAATCAGTTCGGGCGAACTCGGTAGCGATGGCGAACCCGATCTGCTGGCCATCGGCTTCTCAGGCACCGACTACATCGGCCGCCGCTACGGGCCTCACAGCCAAGAGGCGATGGACCAAAACTTGCGCCTCGATCGCCACCTTGCAACGCTGTTAGCCGCAATCGACAATCAAGTCGGGCTCGACCACACGGTGGTCGCGCTAACCGCCGACCACGGCGTACTTCCACTCGTTGAACATCTCCAAAATAGTGGCGTCGACGCGCATCGACTCAACCCCGTCGAGTTTTGGCAGCGAGCAACCGATGCTCTCACCGAGAGCTTTCCCGACGTCACGAGACTCGTAGCCGCTGCTCGAGACGACCACCTCTACTGGCATCTCCCGGCGTTTCGAGATGGGACTATAACGCGCGCCGCCGCCGAAGAATTCCTAGTAGAGTGGCTACGCAAACAGCCTCACGTAGCCGAAGTCTACACCGCGTCAGACCTAGCCAACACCCGCGCTGATGCTACTGATCTCACCAAGCTTTTTGCGAATTCTTACTTCGAGCGGCGCTCCCCGCACGTCATTGTTCGATTTAATAAATTCGTCTACCCAGGCAACCCAGTCGGCACCAGCCACGGCACCGTCTATCCCTACGACCGCGAGGTGCCGCTACTCCTCTACGGCGCGGGTATCCGCCCCGGTTCTTACAACCGACCAACTGGCCCAGAAGACATCGCGCCGACCCTAGCCAAAATTTTTAGGTTCAAAATACTAAAAGAGCCCGACACGCGAGTCTTGTCGGAAGCTCTACGCTAATCGATGCCCTGCCAAAAAGGATCGCTGTCACCTTCGGAGTATCAGCGCTCTATTGACCCGCAAACTGGCGCGGTCGTCCACCAACTTACAAATCACCCCTCCATCAACCACCCCACCTACTTCCTGCAATCTTCCTTCACCGCCGACCAGCGTTCGCTGATATTCACGAGCTATCGCACCGGAATCGCGCAGTTGTTCGACGTCGGTTTCCCCGACGATGAGATCCGCCAACTTACCTGTGACAAGCCGATCCATCCGTTCTCGCCAACCATCGCACCCGACGGCAGCATATTCTTCGTTCGCCAGGGCAGCGTCTGGCGCCTCAGCCGAAAAACTCTCGAAGAAGTCGAAATCGCAAACTTCGGCGGCCAGCTAGGCGAGTGTTCGCTAACCGCGCGCGGCGATTGGTTCGTCGCCGCCTGTAGACGCGACGGCCAGTGGGGCCTGGCACTCGGCACGACTGACGGCGAAGAAACCCGCTTCATCGACTTCCCGCGTACCATCATCCACCCGCAGTTCAATCCCACCGATCCGCGCTGGATCGAGTTCGCCGCGGACCCAGCTCCCCGCATGCACCGAGTCCGCGTCGATGGCTCCGGCCTCGAATGTCTATACCACCACGAAAACAACGAGTTCATCGTCCACGAGACGTTTCTGGGCGCGTCCAGCGACCTAGTCTTCACCGTCTGGCCGCAAGCTCTAAAGCGTATGGACTGGGCCACCCGCCATGTTGAAACTATCGCCGAGTTCAACGCCTGGCATATTACGCCCAACCGCGAAGGAACGAAAATTCTCTGCGACACCGTCTACCCCGACGTCGGCCTTCAACTAGTCGATGTCGCCACCGGAACCCGACAAACGATCTCCCACCCGCAAGCAACTTCGCAAGGAACCCAGTGGAAAACCTCCCGCTACGCCGTCGCCGCCGACTGGGAAGCCGCCCGCACCTCTGACGAAAAGCAAAAGTCCCTAAGCTGGATGGAGATGGCAACCGACTCCGTCTACGGCCCGCAGTGGACCCACCCCCACCCCTCGTTCTCACCCGACGAGAAGATGGTAGCCTTCGCCAGCGACCGCACCGGCCACACCCAGGTCTATGTCGCCGAGATTCCGCCCACCCCTACAAGTTCGCGATAATCCGCTCACCCATCTCCATCGTCGAAGTCTCTCCGCCAAGATCTCGAGTGCGGTTCCCGCTGTCGTCTAGAGTCTTCGCCACCGCCCCACGAATCGCATGTCCCTCAGCCTCGTGCCCCAACCAGTCGAGCATCATCGCCGCCGAAAGTATGGTCGCTATCGGATTCGCAATTCCTTGGCCCGCAATGTCCGGCGCCGAGCCATGCGACGGTTGAAACACCGCGTGCTTCTCGCCGATATCGCCCGATGGCACCATGCCCATCCCGCCAACAATCCCGGCCGCGAGGTCCGAGAGAATATCGCCAAACGCATTCTCCATGACCATCACATCAAACGTTTCCGGCCGCTGCACCAAGAACAACGCCGCCGCGTCGACGTACACATGCTCGACCTCGACGTCTGGAAACTCCGCCGCAACTTCGTCAAAGATCGCTCGAAAATAAGCCATCGCGGGCAGCACGTTCGCCTTGTCCACAAGCGAAACCTTGTTGCGCCGCCGCCGTGCCTCCACAAACGCCGCCCGCGAGATCCTCTCCGCCCCTTTGCGCGAGATCCGTAGCTCGTTCGAAACCCAATCCGCCGCCGGATCATGGCCGGCTTTACGAGACCAAAACAGCCCTTCGGTATTCTCTCGAACAATCACGAAATCAATCTCGCCCGCCCCATAACCTTTCAGGGGAGTCAACGACTCGTGATACAGCCGAATCGGCCGCGGACCGTTATAAAGATCCAGCTTCTCGCGTAGATCAAGCTGCGGCGCCATCTCCGTGCCATCGGGCCATCGCACATCCGGCAAGCCCATCGCGCCCAGCAAAATCGCGTCGTACGATTGCACCGCCTCAAACGTCGCGGGCGGCAGCGGATCGCCCGATTTCAAATACTCGCAGGCGCCTACAGAAAATTGCGCAAACTCAAAAACCAAGTCGTCCGAGAGCGCCTCCAGCGCCTGCAGCACCTTCACCGCCTCGTCCACGACCTCGGGCCCAATTCCATCTCCCGGCAACAACGCGATCCGTAAGTGACTCATGAATCTGCCTAAACTAACACGCTAAGATCGCAAGCATGAGTGTCGACCAGGCAGTCAACGAACTATCAACCGGCCAGGGCTACTTGTTGTACGAGCGCTTCTTCTCACCCGAAATCATCCAGCAGGCCCGCGACTTGATCTATCAACTGGCACGCGACGAGCCACACCGCACCTCACATTTTCATGGCGACGATACCGAGACCACCCAAAAGCGGGTCTGGAATCTCCCCGCCAAAGGCGAAATCTTTCGCCAACTGTGTTCGGACGAGCGCATCCTAGCGATCATGGAACCACTACTCGGCGACGACCTCATGCTCAGCTCATTCGCCGCCAACATCCTCTACCCCGGAGCTCCCGCCCAAGAGGGTCACGTCGACTATCCCTACTGGGACCTCCACGCCCGAAACCACTGGCCCCAAACCTTAAATGCCAGCTTTTTTCTAGCCGTCGAAGTCGTCATCACGCTCGATGATTTCACCCTCGAAAATGGCGCAACCGCCATCGTGCCCGGCAGCCAGAAACTCGCCGCTTGGCCGGACCCCGAGCGCTTTGCCGCCGAAAGCATTCGCCTGACGATCCCCGCCGGCTCGGTTTTCATGTTTCCAGCGCTGTTGTGGCATGCCGGCCAAGCCAATCGCTCCCAGGGCAATCGCGCCGCGTTGCTGGGCTCCTACACTTGCAAATCCATCAAGCCGATTGAGGACTGGAGCCGTTGCATCGACCCCAACGAGGCCGCCCGCTACAGCGACCGCATGCAAGCGCTTCTGGGACTCAACTATGCCTATCCAGCCGTTATGGATGCGCTACCCGGGCGCAGCTCTGAAGGCGCCCGCAGCGAAAAACACATCACTACGTAGCCCCGCCGGTGCCCCGTGTTAATCTTGAAACGGATGGGCTGTGTCAAAACATTAGGACTGGTGTGTGTTCTAGCGCTGCCGCTCGTCGCAGTGCCCGTTTCCAACCTGCGTGCCGACTCTGAGTCGCAAGTCACGCAAAACGAACGCGCCGACGTCGACCATCTTTCACGAATGGCCGATGACGCCATGGTTGCCCGCTGGGCGCGCCTCAGGCTCGTCGTTCCTGTTCCCGAAAAAACCAGCAACTACTACCTGCACTCGGTATCGAAGCAACGCCGCTTTCTGAGGCCCTGGGCGAAACTCTTGCTCGACCGGCTCAGTCAGCAATATCGCGCGCGCTACAGCAAGCAATTGCGCGTGACCAGCCTACTGCGAACCGTCCGCTATCAGAACAGCCTTCGCAAGCGCAACGGAAACGCGGCGTCGTCAACCGGCCCCAAGGCCTCGCTGCACCTAACCGGAGCCTGCCTAGACATCTCGAAAAAGGGAATGACCCGTGCGCAACAGGGCTGGGTCCGCGCCGTTCTGACGTCGCTACACGACAAGAACTATCTCTTTGCGGTGGAAGAGTTCCAGCAGCCAGTCTTCCACGTAATGGTGCACCGCAAATACGAAGACTACGTAGCGCAACGCCTAGCCGCCAAAAAGTAGCCCCGACTTACCCAGCACGAGCTGCTTGTTGGAAAAAACCTTTCGCAGTACCGAGCCGCGCCGCCCTGCGGTGCGGTCCTCCCTTCGAAGTGCGAAGAAGAACCTTCGGGCGGGGACTGGCACATGCGATCTCGTAATCTCTCCACCAAGACGAACCCTCGTGTTGCCTGTCCCCCTCCAAGCACATGACCTAGCGAGTTTCTCCCAAGAATGATCCGGCCCTAGCCGGTGGCTGGGCTAACCCGAAAATTCAAATTTCGCGAGAACGCAAAGGAAACAACGAGCCGAAACAACGGTGCCGCAACCATCAAGGGGCCGTGAAAGAACCCTCCCTGGCCGCTTGTTGGATTTTTTCGTGAGGTCCGCAGTCGCAATATGCTTTTCGCGCGATTGCGGCCCTGTTGTTGGCACTTGTCGTCTCGAAGGCCTTCAGGGCGCTCCCAAGGCCCGTCTTGGGCTCTTTTTCGGCCGTTTTCCGGCCTCAGGCGGGTTCTAGGCCAGCGCCGTCGGCAACGGCGCGCACCCTCCCTCAGGCTGCTGCCACACCAGCCGGATCCAGGCCCTCACGTTGTACGCCAACATCGCCCACAGTAACTCCGATCGCGCCTTCCGCAACCCCCGCACCCGAAACTTCCTCACCCCAAACCGCTCCTTCAACCATGCGTTCGGAAACTCCGCCAGCTCCGATCGCCGCCGATACGCCTCCTTCGCCCGCTGCGTCTCCATCCACTCCCGATGCTTCGCCATCAGCTCGTCTTCTTCCGCCCGACTCGCCGTCCGTCCCCGCTCGTAACTCTTCGGACAACACTTCAGCCGATATTCACAAACTTTGCATTCCCCACTTCGCTGCCTATACCAGCGGTATCTCCTCTTCCTCTTCGTCGTTGTTCCCCGGTATTGCAACTCTTTGTTTGCCGGACATCGAAACGTGTCCGTCTTTTCGTCGTAAATGAAAAACTGTGTCTCGAACTCCGGCTGGATCCCCGCCGCCCGCGCCGCTGCCGTCGAGCGCTTGCCCCGCTCCGGAGCCGGCGTCACGTACTCGATTTCTTCCGCTTGCGTCCTCGCGATGTTCGCTCGCGAGTTGTACCCGTTATCAGCCAAGACTTGCTTCGCCTTCTGCTGCAGCCGCCGCTCCATGTCCTCAAGCGTCGGCTTGAGTTGTTGCGCGTCCGAGGCGTTGTTCGTCAACTCCACCCCGACGACAATCTTCTCCTTCGCGTCCGTCGCGAACTGCGCGTTGTAGCCCACTCCCCAGCCGCTGTTCGACTCGTGTTGCAGCCGCGCCTCCGGTTCCGTTTCACTCGCCCGCGCTTCGCTTTTCTTCTTCTTGCCGCCGCGGCCTTTCGCTATCCGCCGCACGTCATCCAACGCTTCATTCAACCTCTCGACGCGCTCGCGATCCGCTCGCTTGCGCGCCGCTTGCCGCCGCTTGTTGCCGGCTTCGTCTTCCGCTTGCGCGCCCAACTCCTCGACCACCGCGTTCGCTTGCTCCAGATGTTTCTCGATCGTTCCCCGCCGCCTCTGCGAACTCGTCGAACCTTGCGAGCGCAGCCGCCTGCCGTCCACCGCCAGCTGTTCGAGATCGATCAAGTTCGCTTCGCTCAACACCGCCAACACGTTCGTGAACATCCCCTCCAGCGCTTCGCTTTGCGAAACCCGAAAGTCCGACGGCGTGTGGTGGTTGATCTTTTCCATGCCGCACAGCCACTGCGGTTCGGGACGGTACTCGCACAGCCGTTCGATCTCGCGCGCCGACGAAATGCCTTCGGAGTCGGCCCAGATCCAGACCGCCACGAGCAAGCGCGGGTCCCAGGCCGAGCGTCCGCCGAGGTCGCGCTGCGTGCGCAACCTGGGCGGCGAACGGGCGCAGATCGAGTTGGCCGGTCAACTCCCAAATCGCGCGCACGCGATGTTGCGAGTGAACGAGATGCTCGACCTCGATCTCGCAAAATACTTTCTGGCGCCGATCGGGCCGCCGCAATTTCAACTGTTCAATCGGGATCGGCGGCACCGCCGAGGACTCGTTGCGGGGCCGTTGTTCGAGCTCAAGCAACGGCATCTGTTCGCCCATACATAAAAGGCGTCCGCGGCCCTTCCCCGGTTATCCAAACGTTCCCTCTTATTGATGCTTTGGCCAGGTTCTTTCACAGCCCCTCACGGTCGCGGCTCTGTTGCTGGCTTAGGGTTGCATCTTGTATACCATACGATTAAATATCTTTAACTAGCTTGTTTTCAATGATCGTCAGTGACAAGATATAGATGTATCGATTGAACATAGACAAAATTCTATGAAGAAAACTGTCGTTATCGGATTCCTGGGCAATAAGCTCGACGCTGCAGCGGGCGCTGACCGCTGGGAGCGCTGGCGGCCAACAGTATCGCTTTGTCAGCACGAGGATCTGCTGATTGACCGCTTTGAGCTGCTGCACGATCCTCGGGATGCGGAGTTGGCGAGACGAGTGGCGGGCGATATTGTCTCGGTTTCTCCGGAGACTCGCTTCCACCTTCGGCTGATGAGCCTGGATGACCCTTGGGAGTTCGCCGACGTTTACGCCAAGCTGCATCAATTCGCGACATCGTATCCGTTTGACACGTTGAACGAGGACTACCTGATCCACATCACGACTGGTTCGCATGTGTCTCAGATCTGCCTCTATCTGCTTACTGAGTCGAGGCATCTGCCCGGCAAATTGTTGCAGGCTGGTCCGCCAAGAAGCGGATCGGCGGCAACGTATTCGATTATTGATCTTGACCTCTCGCAGTATGACCAGTTGGCGGCGCGGTTTCGACAGGAGCATCGCGAAGGGGCGTCGTTCCTCAAGCAGGGGATTGAGACCCGAAATCGGGCTTTCAACACTCTCATGGATGAGATCGAACACGTCGCGACCCATTCTACAGAGCCGCTATTGCTAACGGGCCCGACGGGGGGCGGGAAGACCCAACTGGCGCGGCGGGTTTATGAGTTGAAGCAGCGGCGGCACCAGATAGCCGGCGAAATGGTTGAGGTCAACTGCGCAACCTTGCGCGGCGACGGCGCAATGTCGGCACTGTTTGGACATGTGAAGGGTGCGTTTACGGGGGCCCTGTCGGCGCGCGGCGGTTTGCTTAAGAAGGCCGATGGCGGGCTGCTATTTCTCGATGAAATCGGCGAGTTAGGGGGCGACGAGCAGGCCATGTTGCTGCGGGCGATCGAGGAGGGCACGTTTTTGCCGATGGGCTCGGACCGGCCGGTGCAGGTGGCGTTTCAGTTGTTGGCGGGAACAAACGCGGATTTGGCAGCGCGGGTTCGCGACGGGCGTTTTCGTGAGGACCTATTGGCCCGCATCAACCTGTGGAGCTTCCGACTGCCCGGACTGAGAGAGCGCCGCGAAGACATCGAACCCAACCTCGACTACGAGCTTGCTTTTTATGCCGAGCGTACGGGAACGCGCGTTTCGCTGAGCCAGCAGGCGAGAACTGCGTTTCTGCATTTCGCGGCGTCGCAGGGCGCGCGCTGGAACGGCAATTTTCGCGACCTACGCGCTGCGGTGACGCGCATGGCGACGCTTGCCTCTGGTGGCCGGGTCACGGTCGCCGACGTTGGCGATGAGATCGCGCGCCTTCGGGAACAATGGCGAGAAACAACGACTGTCGGAGATGAAATCCGTCTCCGAGATTTCCTGGATGCAAGCACGCTCGACGAGTTGGACCCGTTCGACCGGCGGCAATTGGCTCATGTGGTCGAAGTTTGCATGCAGTCGGGATCGCTGTCGGACGCCGGGCGGCGGTTGTTTGAGAAATCGCGGTTGAAGAAGACGACTTCGAATGATTCAGACCGGGTACGGAAATATCTGCAGCGGTTTGGGATTAGCTGGGGGGATTTTCGGAGTGTGCAGTGAGGGAGGAGGACCGTCGACCGGAGGTCGACGTGGCCCGCCGGAGGCGCGCTCCACAGTTACTGGCCGGCTTCGCGGTTGCGGAATTCTTCGTACCAGTTCTGGACGACCTGAATCGTCGCTGCCGTTCCCTCGTCGACGATGCTGTCGACGACGAGGAATCTACCGTCAGCCGAAACATCGTAATTCTGCTCGGGAAAGCCCCGAATCAGAGCATCGTTACGAAACAATGGTTCGGGCGGTGAGGCCGAGAACTCGCCGTCACTCTCGACCTTGACGGCCATCATCGTGTCGTACTCGACGTAGTAGAGTTCGGAGCCGTCACGGCTCCAGCGTGGTTGTGTTCCACCGTTCCCGCGGGAGATCTGTATTCTTCCCTCGCCACCTGGGAACTGCCGCACGTAGACTTCATCCTTCCCGCTCGCTGTTGAGCAGTATGCAATGTATCGGCCATTTGGCGAGAACTTGGCAACGCGTTCGTCGTCGTCAGCCTCGCCGGCAGAGGCCGGCTCGGTATACTCATCGCCACCCACCCGCTCGAGATACAAGACGTTGTTTCCGAGACCCGCTCCACGCTGGTGGAACAAGATCCGTTTTCCGTCTCGCGACCAGTCGCTAGGCTGCGAAACATCCGGTCCTCCCACGAGTTCCACCGGCTCCGCCGAACCGTCCGCTCGAATGGAGTAGGTATTCACCGCTCCCTCTACACGGCTCGTGTAGACGATTCGTCGCGCATCGGGCGACCATATCGGACGCGAATCGCGTCTGGGCTGCGAGGTTAGGCGAGTCTGAACACCCCGCCGAATGTCCGTGATCCATAGATCCTGATTCCCGCCTACCGTGACGCTTGCGGAGATCAGGCGGCCATCATGTGAAATCGAGGGCTCGACGATGCGATCTCTGACAGGTCCGACCACGGCGAGCTTTTCGCCGCGGCGGCTGTACCAACTCAATTGATTACGCTGCGGAGTTCCAATAACGTAAACCAGCGTCCCGTCATCGGCGACGCTTGGACTCCGCGCTTGCTGGGGCAACGACAAACGGGTCCCCGGTGGGACCGCCCGTTTCCAGGGAATAGGAAACAGCACGTACCTCGCCCCCGGTCCCGTAGAGCAAGTGACCGGTCCGCGAGTAGATAAGACGTCCAATTACGCCACCTAGGCTGAAGGACGACAGAATCCCGGTCGAGCCCTGGGCGACGAATCCCCCGCCATCACGAAAGTAGAGAAGGATTGGGTCCCGGTTCCCACGTGGGATGTAGAGCGGCACTGCACCGTCGAGAGCCTGTCCATCGGATGCTGTAACCGGGGTGGCTTGGCCACCGATGCGAGGAATAGAGACTAATTGGTCAGGTCTCCGCAGGGCGAAGACGAACGCGTCGGAATCAGTAGTCCAAGTCCCTTGTGAGTAGGCACTGAAGGGGGTTTCGATCAGAGTCGAAACTGAGTAGTCTCGAATCGAAAGCACGCGAACGAATGTTTTATCGTGAAACGCCAACGAGAGGTTGTCGGGCGCCCAGCTAATCTGCATCGCGTCGACTGCCTCCGGCACCGTCGTCACGTTTCCGCTTTCAAGACTCAAGATCGAGAGCCCCGGCGTCGCGGGCTGGTAGGCGATAGAGCGCCCGTCTGGCGAGATGCGAGCGGAGGACACCCCGCCCGGCGGGCTCAGCGAAAACTTGCGCAACGGCCGCTCGGCTGGGCTATCCCCGGTGCGCAACCAGGGGATCAAGGCCAGCATGGCTAGCACCACAAGTCCGGCCGACACTACTCGAAGTTGCGGTATCCAGCTTCCTGTTGACTCCTCGGTGGTAGGCGGGCTTGCAGGGTGTAGGGCAGGTACGGAGAACGCGGTTGCGGTCGCGCGGCTCAGCGAGCGGATATCGACTAGCAACTCGTCCGCGCGTTGATATCGCGCGGTTGCGTCCTTCGCGAGGCATTTGTTGACGACGATCTCGAGTTCCATCGGGACACCGGTTCGCAGCGCCGTCATCGGCTCCGGTTCCTCGTTGAGGATGGAGTACATGATTGCCTTGTCGTAGTCGCCCCGGAATGGCTGTTGGCCGGTGACCATTTCGTAGAGCACTACGCCGAGCGCCCAGATGTCGGTGCGGTGGTCGGTGCCGGAGGCCTCGGTCTGCTCGGGGGACATGTAGGCCGTTGTGCCCATGGTTTGGTCTGTTCTCGTTAGGCGGCTGGCTTGGGTGAGTTGGGCGAGGCCGAAGTCCATGATGGTGACTTGGTTGTCGTCGCCGATCATGATGTTTTGGGGCTTGATGTCGCGGTGAACGACGTCCTTTCTGTGGGCTTGAGAACGGCGGAGCGAAACTAGACCATAGAGCGGCGAATCGAAGCTGCTTTTGGGCGGAGTAAAAGTAGACCGTCCGAGTGGTCCAGCGAACATTCCTGTGGTGTTTGTGGGACACGAGAGGGATGTATCGCGTGGAGCTATACGCTCAAGTACGGCGCAGTGTCTTTGTCGAAGGGCTCAGTGAGCGCGAGGCCGCCAAACGGTTTGGCCTGGCGCGAGGGACGGTGCGCAAGATGTTGCGCTACGCCACTCCGCCGGGCTATCGGCGGCGCCAACCAGCGCAGAGGCCGAAGCTGGATCCCTTCACCGGAATCGTCGATCAGATCCTCATCGACGATCAGGAACGTCCGAAGAAACAACGCCACACCGCAAAACGCATCTTCGACCGCTTGCGCGACGAGTACGATTTCACCGGCGGTTACACGATCGTCAAGGACTATGTTCGCGACAAGAAGCTCGGCGGGCAAGAGATGTTCGTGCCGCTGGTGCATCCGGCGGGCGATGCCCAGGCCGACTGCGGTGAAGCTCTGGTGGTCATTGACGGCGTACAGCGCAAGGCGCACTACTTGGTGGTCGATCTGCCGCCTAGCGATGACGCTTTCGTAAAAGCTTTCCCGGCCGCGACGACGGAAGCGTTTTGCGAGGGGCACAACGCAGCGTTTCGGTACTTCGGCGGCGTGCCACGCAGCATCCTCTACGACAACACGACCTTGGCGCTGGCGAGGATTCTGGGCGACGGCAGGCGCAAGCGGACCAGGGTGTTCAGTGAACTGCAGCCGCACTATTTATTCTCCGATCGTTTCGGGCGTCCGGGCAAAGGCAACGACAAGGGAAAGGTGGAAGGACTGGTCGGTTATGCCCGGCGGAACTTCATGGTGCCGGCGCCAAGGTTTCCAAGCTGGGAAGCGTTCAACGAGCAGCTCGAAGCGCAGTGCCTCAACAATCGTAAGCGGCGCTTGCGGCGGCACACCGAAACGATTGAGGAACGTTTCAAGCGTGACCGCCAAGCGTTGTTGCCCTTGCCGCCCACGCCCTATGACGCCTGCGACAAACGCACCACGCGGGTGACGTCGCTGTCATTGGTGCGCTATCGCGCCAACGACTACTCGGTGCCCACACGCTACGGACATCGCCAGGTGTTGCTGAAAGGCTACGTCGATGAAATCGTGATCTGTTGTGGCAGCGAAGAGATCGCGCGCCACCGGCGCAGTTACGAACGCGAAGAGTTGATCTTCGATCCGCTGCATTACCTAGCACTGCTGGAACGCAAGACCAACGCGCTCGATCAAGCGGCCCCGTTGGCGGGCTGGGAGCTGCCCGAACAGTTCCCGTGCTTGAGACGTTTGCTCGAGGCACGGTTGGGAAAGCCAGGCAAGCGCGAGTACGTGCAGGTATTGCGATGACTGGAGGACTTCCGATTCGAGCACGTTGCCGCGGCGGTGCGCCAAGCCTGCGAGTTGGGAGCGATTGGCTTGGATGCAGTCAGGCACTTAGTGCTGTGCCGCATCGAGCAACGGCCGCCGCGCTTGGACTTGACGAAGTATCCGCACCTGCCGGCAGCCCAGGTGGAGCAAACCTCCGCTGCGGACTATTTGGCACTGCCGGCACAAGGAGGGGGGTAATGGCGAGGTCGAAACTTCTGCTCGAAGCGCATTTGAAAGCGTTGCGGCTGCCAACCTTCCTGCGCGAGTACGACAAACTGGCGCGGCAATGCGCCGCCGAGAGCTTGGATTCGAGGAGCTTCCTGCAACAACTCTGCGAGCTGGAACTGCTCGACCGTGAACAGCGGGCCACCGAGCGCCGCAGCAAGGCCGCGAAGTTTCCCGTGACCAAGAGTCTGGACACTTTCGACTTCCCGTCCTTGCCGGCGTTGAACAAGAAGCTGGTGCTGGAACTGGCGCGCTGTGAGTTTATCGACCGCCGCGAAAACGTGCCGGCACTGGGTAATTCCGGCACGGGCAAAACGCACATCGGCTTGGCGTTGGGACTGGCGGCTTGTCAGCGCGGCTATCGAACACGCTTCACAACAGCGGCGGCACTGGTCAATGAGCTGCTCGAAGCCCGAGATGAACGGCGCTTGCTGCGATGTCAAAAGCAGTTGGCCAAGCAGGATCTGCTGATCGTCGATGAACTGGGCTACGTGCCGCTATCGAAGACCGGAGCGGAGTTATTGTTCGAAGTGTTTTCCCAGCGCTACGAACAGGGCTCGACGCTGGTCACCTCGAATCTGCCGTTTAACGAATGGACGGAGGTCTTCGGCTCCGAGCGGCTGACCGGCGCCCTGCTCGATCGCCTCACGCACCACGTTCATATTCTAGAGCTGAACGGCGAAAGCTTCCGTCTGATCCAGAGCAAGAAGAAGCGGGCTCACTCTTTGGGCTGACCCACCGGCCACTCGCCCGGTTTTCGTGGGACGGCCTCCACTACGCCTGGGCCGCCCTAAAGGGCGACCGCAGGCTCCGTTCCAGCCGTCCCACGAAAACCGCTACCCCTTCACCAACTGGTCTACTTTTGCTCCGCCGAAGTGGTCCAAATTTACTCCGCCCTTGACAGAAAATGGATGTTCGCATGACGTTGCAGCCAGCGGTCATTTTTGGGCTTGTGAGTGTTCAAGTTATCCAAGATGATGTGGATCTCGCGGCCTTCGTGGATGGCCGCGATGTGGTTCATGAAGTCGAGAAACTCGCGACGCCGTCGGCGCCAATAGTGTCCGGCGATGATGAATCCGGTAGCCACTTCCAGCGCGGCGAAAAGCGGCGTCGTGCCGTGCCGCCTGTAGCCGTGCGAGAAGCCCGTCAAGGCCTTGCCGTTGGGCAAGCGTAGCCAGCCCTGCGCTCGCTCCAAGGCCTGGATGCTCGGCTTCTCGTCGACCGCGAGCACCACGGCGTTTTCCGGCGGGCTGAGGTAGAGTCCGACAATGTCGGCGGCCTTGCGAGCGAACTCCGGGTCGGTTGACAAACACCAACTGCGCCGCCGCCGCAAGGACACGCCGAGCTGCCGCAGTACGCGCCAGACTTGATGCTTGCTGACGTCGCCGAGAGCTTCCGCGAGCAGTTCGCCTGTCCAAGTGGCGTGCCCTTCGGGCGGAGCTTCGTCGAGTTGGCAGAGGATGCGTTTGCGCGTCGCTTGGTCGTACCGCGCGGGCCTGCCGGAACGCGCTTGATCGCATAATCCCGCCAGACGTTGCTGGGCGAAGCGGGTGCGCCATTTCGACACGCGCGCCGCCGGGGATCCCAGTTGCCGGGCGATCTCGGCGGTCGAGGTAGCGGCGGCCGCCAGCAGCACAATGCGAGCGCGCTCCACCATGCGCCGTTCGGACTTGTGGCCGCGCACCCAGAGTCGCAGCGTCTCTTCTTCCTCGGCGTTCAGTCGAATCACCGTTGCCGGTCTTGCCATACCGACATTTTACAGTTAAAGGCCTTACTTTCGCAAGTTAGTACTAGGCGGGTTTGATGAGCTGCTCGGAGTTGGCGGTCATTTCCCGTCCGGGGAGGAGGCTGATCTAATGATCCGCGCTCTTGAGGCTGGAAACAAGGTTCTCGAAACGCCCGAACTGGCCGTGATCCACCACGGCTTTCGGACCTGGGACGAGGCCGGTGTGCTGATCCAGGCACACCTGTTCGGCATCGGCGGGATGTCCGCGAAGCAGATCAGGCGAGGCTGTTGGGCTTACCTCTACACATTGTCGCGATTGGCGTTGCGATGGGCTGTCGCCGGGCCGTCAGTCGATTTCGGACACCATCCGCCGAGACTACCCAGGCTACTCGCGTTTCTGCGGGGTTTCGCTGAAGGCTGGGGCCGGCCGTGTGGCTCCGATGGTCGGTTTATAGCTAACCCGCAATTCTCACCAAATGACGGCGAACCACACCATGGGGCCGAATCTCCCAATCAGGCGAGTAGCTGATTGACAACTTCGCCGTGGACATCGGTGAGTCGGAATTCTCGCCCCGAGTAGCGATAAGTGAGTTTCTTGTGATCGAGACCGAGCAGGTGCAGAATCGTCGCGTGTAGATCGTGGAAATGGACCTTGTCTTCCACGCTGTAGTAGCCGTAATCGTCGGTGCGGCCGAGGTTCAGGCCGGCCTTGATTCCGCCACCGGCCAGCCACATCGTGAAACCGTGCGGGTTATGATCGCGGCCATCGGCGTTTTCGGCCGTGGGCGTGCGCCCGAATTCGCCGCCCCAAATCACGAGCGTGTCTTCGAGCAAACCGCGACTTTTCAAATCCGTCAGCAGGCCGGCTATTGGCTTGTCGGTCTCCCCGCATTTTTTGGTGATGTCTTTTTTCAGGCTGGAGTGATGATCCCAGCCGTTGCTGTTGCACTGCACGAAGCGCACTCCCCGCTCGCAGAATCGCCGCGCCATCAAACACTGCAATCCAAAGTCCTCAGTTAGCGGATCATCAAGACCGTAGAGCTGTCGAGTCGCCGCGGTTTCGGCGCTGATGTCCTGCACTTGCGGAGCTGCCGCCTGCATCCGGAAGGCCAATTCAAAGCTCGAAATGCGGCTTTCGAGTTCGCTTTCGTAGCCGACACGCTCGCGGTGATCCACCGACAAATCGCTCAGTAGATCAAGTTCGAGCCGCTGAAGATCGGCCTGATTGCGGCCGTCGCCGATGAATGGAAACTTCGCGTCCTTGGCTTTGGCGTTGCCGTACCCGAGCGGTGTCCCCTGGTACGCGGCCGGCAGAAAGGCGGAACTGAAGTTGTTCGCCCCGCCTTCGGCCAAGGCCTGACTCATCGTGATGTAGCCGGGCAGGTCCTGATTCTCCGACCCGAGCCCGTACGTAATCCACGAACCCATCGCCGGCCGAATGAACGTGTCGCTGCCGGTGTGCCACTCGAGCACCGCTCCGCCGTGGCGTGGATTCGAACAGTGCATTGAGCGAACAATCGCAAGCTCGTCCACCTTGGTCGCGACGTTCGGGAACAGCTCGCTTACCCAAGCGCCGCTGTCGCCGTGCTGCTTGAACTCAAACGGCGAGCCGATCAAGTCCCCGCCGCGGCGGGGAAACGACACGATGCGAGGGCCGGCGAAAGGCAACGGTTTGCCGCTGTCGCGGTTGAGGATCGGCTTGGGGTCGAAGGTGTCAATATGCGACGGCCCGCCGAACATGTACAGCATGATGACCCGCTTGGCGCGTGGGGCGAAGTGCGGCGCGCGGACGGCAAGAGGGTTGGCAGCCTCGGCTTCTTCGGCCAGAAGCGCGGACAATGCGATTGAGCCAAAACCCGCGCCCATGCGGCTCAAAAGCTCTCGTCTGGATATTGGCGTCATCGGGTTCAGTCTTATTCTATGGCGGCGCTACATCACGTAGACGAATTCGTTCGACGACAGCAGTACACGGCACAGCGCTTGCAAGGCCCGAGTCCGCCTCTTTATCGGATCGAACTCCGTCATTGCGCCTTCGTAATGTTTGAGAAATTCCTTCGATCGGCCAATTTCCGAGGCGCTAGGCGACCGCAAATGCACCGTGCGATAGGCCGCCGCAATGCTGTCATCGGTTGCCTCGATTCGCTTGGCGATCGCGAGTGCGGCCTTCTCGACATGCTCGCTATTCATCATGAACAGCGCCTGTGGTGCAACTGTCGTCGTCGCGCGTCTCCCCTTGATCGTCGATGGATTTGCAAAATCGAACGTCTCGAACACGTCGAATAGCGCGCTGCGAATTACTGGCAGATAGACGCTGCGCCGATTCGAATCGTACAGCGCCGGATCGCGCGACTTGCCATCGTTTAGATTGACGAAGTTGGCGTGAGTCATCGCCTTGCCACCGGCTTGGTTGTCCAAGCGGCCCGACACCGCGAGCAGTGAGTCCCGGATCACCTCAGCCTCCATGCGCCGACGATTCATTCGCCACAGCAGACGGTTCTCGGGAGCCACTTCCGCATAGCGTGGGTTGGGTTCGCTGTTCATCTGGTACGCCTGCGAGAGCATCACGAGGCGGTGCATCGCTTTGATCGACCAGCCGCTCTCGACGAAGCGCGCCGCCAGCCAATCGAGTAACGCCGGGTTGTCGGGCCTCGCGCCTAACAGCCCAAAGTTGTCGATCGAACGAACGAGTCCTTCACCAAAGTGGCCCTTCCAAATGCGGTTGATCATCACGCGCGCCGTCAGCGGATGGTCGGGCTGTGTAAGCCATTGCGCGAGTTCGAGTCGGCCGCTGCCGGCGGCACCGATCGAAGCTCGCCTACCGCCGAGAATGCGCGGGAACCCCCGCCGTGCCGGCTCGCCGGGCGTCAGGTGGCTGCCGCGCAGCATGACGGGCAGATCGGCGATCTCCCCTTCCGTGACCGCCATCGCCTTGGGAATGGCTTCGTACTGCTGCTTGGCTTTCTCGATTGCCTTCTTGTGCTCGGCAATGACTTCCTTCGGAGTGGTCGCGCTGTTCGAGTTGGTGACGAAATCGTCGTGGAAGTCGAAGCTGCCTTCGATTTCGCTAAGCCGCTTTTCGTCCGCCGCGCTATTGAGTGCGACGGCGTTGAGCTTAGATGTCACGCGGTACGTCAGCACGGTTTTCGTGCTCGTAAAGATGCCGAGTAGCGAGTAGTAATCCGCGGTTGGGATCGGATCGAATTTGTGGTCATGGCAACGCGCGCAGTCGACCGTAAGGGCCATGAAGGCGCGAGTCGTGGTTGCGAGTTGCTCGTCGGCGAAGTCGAGCTTTTGCTTGACCGGGTCGTCCTCGCCGACCATTTTCGGACCAAGCATCAGGAAGCTGGTCGCGATCAAGCCCTCGGCGCGGTTCTCGTCACGCCAGTCGGTCAGCAGATCGCCGGCCAGTTGTTCGCGCACGAATTGGTCGTAGGGCTTGTCGTCGTTGAACGCTTTGATGACGTAGTCGCGGTAGCGCCAGGCGTCGCCGTGAACGATGTTGTCATCCATGCCGTTGCTGTCGGCATAGCGCGCGACATCGAGCCAGTGGCGGCCCCAGCGCTCGCCGTAGCGGGGCCAGGCGAGCAGCCGGTCGACGACTTTGGCGAAGGCTTCGGCGCTCTCATCGGCGACAAAGGCTTCGACTTCGTCCGCCGTCGGCGGCAGGCCGTGTAAGTCGATCGTCGCCCGCCTGATCAGGGTGAGCTTGTCCGCCGGAGCGGCCGGCCGGAGCCCTTTGTCGGCGAGCGCTGTGAGCAAGAAGCGATCAATCGGCGAGCCGGGCCCATCCGGAATCGACTGATTGGCTACGGGCTGGAAAGCCCAGTGCGATTTCTGTTCGGCGCTGAAACCGACTTCGTCGGCGGAGTCCTCGCTTTGCCGAACGACGGCAACGGGAGCCGAGCCCGGCCACGGCGCGCCCTCTTCGACCCAACGAGTGAGCGCCGCAATTTCCGTCAGCGGAAGCTTCGTCTTCGGCGGCATTTGCACGAAAGTGTCATGGTTCACCGCATGCATGAAAAGACTCTTGTCCGGCCGCCCCGGAACGAGCACCGGTCCCGATCGGCCGCCCTCGAGCATGCCGGCCAGAGAGTCCAGCCGAAGCCCGGCCTGCCCCTCGCCGCTGTTGGGACCGTGGCAGGCGTAGCAATTGTTAACGAGTATCGGCCGGACCTGCTTCTCAAAAAAATCACCGCTCTGAGCGAACGCTCCGGGCGAGATCGCAATGACGCCAGTGGCCAGCATCAGGCCGCTGAACCATGGCTTTCCGCGAAATTCTGTCACACCAATGTCCACGGCCATCACACCACGAGTTGAGAGTATCACGAAGCCGTTAAATCAAGCCGCGTGTATGTTGACCCGACACATACTCTTCGCCACCCGTAACAGCAAACGAGCCGCGTGTCGTGAAGCCAGACACGGAAATTGAGCGTAGCCTCTTTTTGCAGTCGCCGTGTTTGCTCAACGCGCTCCTCGCGGTCGGCAGTTCAAGGATAAGCCCCTTGTCAAGGGTCTATAGGCGTACGCCGCCCGGGCGCAGCCCTCTTTTCCAATTGAAAGATGAGCCTGAAGGAGAGAGGCGAAGCAGCTGCGGGTTGAGGGGGATTATAGCGTGAGTTGAGGTCGGCGGCTACAGCTATTTGTGGCTTCGTAGGGCGGGGTGAGGGGGATTGCATAAGGGGGAAGGGGCGGCAGCCCCAGTCCCCCTTTGCAGCCATCCCAGGCGAGACCCCACGGCCGTCTTCGGACGTGGGCCGGAGGAGCCGACAACGCCTCGGGTCGGGGCGTTGTCTAGCGCGTGCGCCAGCAGATCGCGAGGTCTTTGCAGACGCGTTGCAGTTCGTTGCGCTGAGCGTCGAGTTGCTCGGCAAACTCGGTGTCGGAACAAGTGTCCGCTCGCGCTTGGAGCTTCTTGAGCGAGCGATCCGCGCGCAGGCCGCGCTGCTCGGCGGGCAGGCTGAGCAGCTTTTCCCACGGCGGGCTCCACTCGGCGTACACCTTGCGCAACTTGCCGCGGCGGTCTCGGCGCTCGCTGGCGAAAGCGCATGGGCGATGAAAATTCAAGTACGGGTTGAGCCACTGGCGGTAGAAGGTGTCGATCGCCTGCGTCGCTTCCGAGGGCAAAAACTGGTAGCCCATCCACTTGCGCACCACCGCGCCGTTCTT
>CBDBHI010000075.1:0-6990 GCA_965205595.1 Bryobacterales bacterium
CCAAGAACGGCGCGGTGGTGCGCAAGTGGATGGGCTACCAGTTTTTGCCCTCGGAAGCGACGCAGGCGATCGACACCTTCTACCGCCAGTGGCTCAACCCGTACTTGAATTTTCATCGCCCATGCGCTTTCGCCAGCGAGCGCCGAGACCGCCGCGGCAAGTTGCGCAAGGTGTACGCCGAGTGGAGCACGCCGTGGGAAAAGCTGCTCAGCCTGCCCGCCGAGCAGCGCGGCCTGCGCGCGGATCGCTCGCTCAAGAAGCTCCAAGCGCGAGCGGACACTTGTTCCGACACCGAGTTTGCCGAGCAACTCGACGCTCAGCGCAACGAACTGCAACGCGTCTGCAAAGACCTCGCGATCTGCTGGCGCACGCGCTAGACAACGCCCCGACCCGAGGCGTTGTCGGCTCCTCCGGCCCACGTCCGAAGACGGCCGTGGGGTCTCGCCTGGGATGGCTGCAAAGGGGGACTGGGGCTGCCGCCCCTTCCCCCTTATGCAATCCCCCTCACCCCGCCCTACGAAGCCACAAATAGCTGTAGCCGCCGACCTCAACTCACGCTATAATCCCCCTCACCCCGCAGCTGCTTCGCCTCTCTCCTTCAGGCTCATCTTTCAATTGGAAAAGAGGAGCCGTTGACGGAAAGTCAGCGCCAATGAGCAATCGCGTCGACCGCCAAACTCCCGTCACAAGCCACGAATGTTGAGGACAACCCTGCGCCATCGACTACGATAAATGGCTATGAACGTGAAACGCGAACGCCGAGCGAGAATCACGCAGCCAATGGTTCGGAAATCCGGCCGCCTTGAGCCCTGCACTTGGGACGAAGCAATCGATCGCGCCGCCAGCGGCTTTGCGAAGTCGGTCGAGAATCACGGCCCAACCACGTTCGGAATGTTCAGCTGTTCGAAGACAACCAACGAGCTAAACTACGCCGCCCAAAAGTTCGTCCGCAGCGTCGTCGGCAGCAATAACATCGATAGTTGCAACCGCACTTGACACGCCCCAAGCGTCGTCGGTCTGGCGACAGCATTTGGGGCCGGAGGCGGTACCAGTTCCTACCAAGAGATTGAAGAAACTGACGTCATCCTGCTCTGGGGATCGAACGCCCGCGAGACACACCCAATCTTTTTTCACCACATCTTGAAGGGCGTTCACAATGGCGCGAAAATGTTCGTGGTCGATCCGCGCCGCACCAGTTCAGCTCAGTGGGCGGACCGCTGGCTCGGGATCGATGTCGGCACCGACATAGCTCTTGCGCATGCCGTCGGGCGTGAAATTCTTGCCGCCGGACTAGAGAACAAGCAATTCATCGCACACGCCACGAGTGGCTTTGAAGCCTATCGAAAATTCGTCCAATCGTTCACGCTAGAGTACGCCGAGCGTGAGACAGGCGTGCCCGCCTCGGCCATCCGCGAGCTAGCGCACGCCTATGCCCAGGCCGGCTGCGCCCAACTTTGCTGGACCCTCGGTATCACCGAGCATCACAATGCCGTCGACAACGTTTTAGCCTTGATCAACTTGTCTCTGCTTACCGGCCACGTCGGCCGCTACGGCTCAGGGCTGTGCCCCATTCGTGGACAGAACAACGTGCAAGGCGGCGGCGACATGGGAGCCCTGCCTGACCGCCTACCCGGCTTTCAACATGTCGAAAACGAAGCACTGCGGAAGAAGTTCGAAAAAGTCTGGCAGCGGCCAATCCCCTCCAAAAAGGGTTGGCACCTCAGCGGGATGTTCGACGCGATGGAGCGCGGCGAATTGACCGCCGTTTACGTACTGGGCGAAAACCCGGTCAGCTCCGAGGCCGACAAAACCCGCATCTTGAAGCTCATGCACGGTCTCGAGTGTTTGGTCGTCCAAGACATCTTCCTGACCCAGACCGCTGAGATAGCCGATGTTGTCCTGCCCCGCGAGCGCCGGATGGGCGGAGTCCGAGGGGACCGTCACGAGCAGCGAGCGCAAGGTACAGCGAGTCCGCCGCGCCACGACTCCGCCCGAGGGTGCTAGAGACGATCTCGAAATCTTGTTCGCTGTCGCCAACGCGATGGGTGCCGGCTGGGACAGTTCCCGATCCCGAGACCCTGTGGAACGAGCTAAGAAGCTTAAGCCCGATGCACGGCGGGATGAGTTACGAGCGCCTCGAAGAATTAGGCGGCATCCGCTGGCCCTGCTTCGACGAAACGCACCCGGGCGAACAGTTCCTTCACGGGCGCCTCTGGGCCGACCCGTTAATCGGACCACGCGCGCCATTCAGCCCAGTCGAAGACTCCCGTGCCGTCGACAAACTAGATTCCGACTACCCAATTCGTCTCACGACCGGGCGCCGACTCGACTCCTACAACACGGGTGTTCAAAGCGCGCTATTCTCGTCACCCCTGCGCCGCGAAGAAACCCTTGACCTCTCGCCTGAAGACGGCGACAGTTTAGGTCTCGAAGAGTACGAGAGAGTAACGGTTAGATCGCGGCGAGGCGCGATCGAGGCGCCTGTCCGATTTGACCCGGGCCTACGCCCCGGGCTGGCCTTCATGACGCCTCATTTTCCCGACCAGGTCGACATCAACATGCTGACGATTGACGCTGTCGACCCTAAAGCCGGCACCGCCGAATTCAAAGCCACAGCAATCCGAGTTGACAAGATTGAGGCCCCCGTCGGTGGCGACTAACGGATAGCATCGGAGCGACTGATTGGATCTTCACTTCACAGCGGACCAGCCAACCGCAGCCGAAATTTCAGCGGTTGATTCCGTGTTGGGCATCGCCACGTCTCGCTGGGCTGGCGGAGTCCGAGCCGATAACGAAGCTCAAACCGCCTCGCGAAGTCGCGCTGATCGCCACTTGCTGCTACCGGTCCTTCACGCTATTCATGCGCGTGCGGGTTTCATTAGCCGCGGTGCGCTCAACTACGCCTGCTTGCGCCTCAACGTCCCACCCGCGGAAGCATTCGGCGTAGCCGATTTCTACTCGTTGTTCTCGATGAAACCCCGGCCGCCCGTCGTGGCGCATGTCTGCGACGACATCGCCTGCCAGGCGAATGGGGCCATGGAGCTGTGCGCGCAACTCGAGGCCAATCTAGGGCTTGCGGGTGAGCCCTGCCAAGCGGGAAACTCGACCTGGCTTCGCAGCCCCTGCCTCGGCCATTGCGAGCGTGCACCCGCCGTACTGCTGGCGGCTGCGGGTGAAAAACCTCGTGAGTTTGTCATCGCTCCAGCGACGCCCGCATCTACAGCCAACCACCTTGATCCGTTGACCGAATCCGCTATCAATCCACCTCCCATCGAGGTGTCCGTGCCTCAAGCCGGGCAGCCCCAACTGCAGCTCCTAAGACGCGTTGGCGTAGTAGACCCCGAAAGCCTCGAAGGCTACCGTGCGCAAGGTGGATTCGCCGCGCTCGCGAAAGCCCGCGAAAAGGGCGGCGAATGGGTCATCGCGCAGCTTCTCAAATCCAACTTAGTCGGGCGAGGCGGCGCTGCTTTCCCGGCCGGCCGTAAATGGCAAGCCGTTGCCGCTCACTGCGGGCAAAAATACGTAGTTTGCAACGCCGACGAATCCGAGCCCGGTACCTTCAAAGACCGTGTCTTAATGGAAGGCGACCCGTTGGCCGTAATCGAAGCGCTGGCAATCGCGGGGTTTGCCACCGGCTGCCAAAAGGGATTCATCTATATCCGTGGCGAATACCCGCTAGCCACCAAGCGACTACAGACCGCGATCGACGCAATGCGCCACGCCGGCCTGCTCGGCGCGGGATTCGCCGTGGAGATTCGCCGTGGTGCCGGTGCCTACATTTGTGGCGAAGAAACGGCGTTGTTTAACTCAATCGAGGGTTTTCGCGGCGAGCCGCGCAATAAGCCTCCGTACCCGACCGATGTCGGGCTTTTCGGGCGTCCCACTCTCGTCAACAATGTAGAAACGTTGGCCAATGTACCGCGAATCGTGTTGCAAGGCGGAGACGACTTCGCCGCAAGCGGAACCGAAGCCTCTGCCGGACAAAAGCTTTTCTGCCTGTCCGGCCACGTCGCCAAGCCCGGCGTCTACGAAGCGGAGTTCGGAATCACCGTCCGCGAACTGATCGACCTAGCCGGCGGAATATCCGGCAGCGGGAAGCTTCAAGCAGTGCTAGTTGGTGGAGCGGCCGGTGCGTTCTTGTCGCCAACAGAACTCGACGCACCGTTTACGTTCGAGGGCATGCGGGCCGTTGGCGCAACGGTTGGCTCGGCGGTAATCATGCCGTTCGACGACACGGTCGATCTCAAGAAGATCCTGCTGCGGATCGCCGAATTTTTCCGCGACGAATCGTGTGGTCAGTGCGTGCCATGCCGGGTAGGCGCGGTCCGCCAGGACGAGCTGCTTCATCGCCTCGACAGTGGCAATCCCCTGGGGTCGCAAGCAGACGAACTCCAACTGCTGAAAGAAATCAGCCAAGTCATGCGAGACGCCTCAATCTGCGGACTCGGTCATACCGCCTCAAGCGCGGTCGAATCCGCACTCGCCCGCTTCCCGATATTTCACTAGCGAATCCATGAGCGAACAATCCAATCCCAACGCTCCCGATCTGAAGATCCCGGTACCGCGAGGTCCCATCCCGGTCGTGCCGACCCGCGAGGTAGCGACAGTCGAGTTGACGATCGACGGTCATTCCGTAACCGTGCCCGAGGGCGCGACTCTGCTCGATGCTTGCCGCAAAGCCGCGATCGAAACGCCAACCCTTTGCTATTTGGAAAACCTGACGCCAGTGAACGCCTGCCGCGTCTGCGTCGTCGAGCTTGAAGGCTCGCGGACTCTGGTGCCGTCGTGTTCGCGCAAAGCAGAGGCGGGAATGTCTGTCCGTACCGACTCCGAAAGGGTACAGCTCAGCCGCCGCATGGTGCTCGAATTCTTGGGTTCCTCCACCGACACGTCGACCGCGCCCGAATTGCAGCGTTATATCGGGGAATACAAGGCCAACACCGAGCGCTACGGCGACGATTCCAAACAGGCGGCGACGGTCGAACAACCCGTCAAGATCGACAACGATCTCTACATCCGCGACTACGCCAAATGCATCCTTTGCTACAAGTGCGTTGAGGCCTGCGGAGAAGACGCTCAGAACACATTCGCAATCTCAGTCGCCGGCCGCGGCTTTGAAGCCCAGATCTCGACCGAATACGACGTGCCACTGACCGACTCGGCCTGCGTCTACTGCGGCAATTGCATCGGCGTTTGCCCAACCGGTGCACTGATGTTCAGCAGCGAACACCAAATGCGCAAGGACGGTACGTGGGACGAATCGAAGCAAGATCAAACCGACACCATCTGCCCCTACTGCGGTGTCGGCTGCACGCTCACGGTCCACACACAGGAAAACGAAATCGTCAAAGTCTCATCCCCGTTAGACCAAGAAGTCACCAACGGACATCTGTGCATCAAGGGCCGTTTCGGCTGGCAGTTTGTCCAGCCAAAAGAAGCGACGCCCGAGTGAGATAACGCAGCACCGCGAGGCTGCAGGGTGGCCGTAACCCGCAACAACTCGTACAATCATTCGAATGATGTTCCGCGCCGCGATCGCACTGCCGATTCTCTTAACAGCCTGCGGCACCGAGCCGGCTAAGCCCCCGAACGTCCTCTTCATCGCGGTAGACGACCTCCGCCCGCAACTTGCCGCCTACGGCGAAAACCAAATGGTGACGCCCAATTTCGACCGCTTTGCATCGCAGTCCAGACTATTCCAACGCCACTACACTCAAGTCCCAACCTGCGGCGCCTCGCGCTACGCGCTGCTAACCGGCAACCGTCCGACTTCGCGCGCGCACACCAGCAACGATGCCCTCCGAGAACTGCTGCCCAAGACGGAACAAGACACGCCCGAGTCGTTCGCCCATCTGTTTCGGCGCGCCGGCTACAAGACAGTATCAATTGGAAAGATCAGCCACTACGTCGATGGCCGCATCTACAGCTATGAGGGCGAGGGCGAGGGTGAGTTCGAAATGCCGTTCAGCTGGGACCGCCGCCTAATGCCATACGAAAAATGGGGCACGGCATGGAACTCGTTCTTCGGATACGCTGACGGCACGAACCGTAACATGGAACGCGGAGCCTATCCGCCATTTGAAAGAGCCGATGTTCCCGACACCGCCTACCCCGACGGCCTCATCGCCGAAGAAGCGATCGGCCAACTTCGCGAGCTCAAAGACGAACCGTTCCTGCTAGCCGTAGGATTCTTCAAGCCCCACCTGCCATTCACAGCGCCGGCGAAATACTGGGATCTCTACGATCGAGATTCGATTGACCTTTCACCCAATCCAGACCTTCCCGAGGGCGTCAACCCCGACAGCATTCACGGTAGTGGTGAAATGTTCGGCAACTATAAGCATGACGAACAAGGCGGCAAGGGCATCAGAGTTTCCGACGAACACGCCCGGCTACTGCGCCGCGCCTACTATGCATCAGTCTCATTTGCCGACGCACAAGTAGGTAAAGTGCTCGACGAACTCGACCGCCTTGGTCTCGCCGAAAACACAATCGTCGTAGTTTGGGGAGACCACGGCTGGCACCTGGGAGACCACACATTCTGGGGCAAACACACCACCTTCGAACGGTCTCTCCGAAGCGTTTTAATGATTCGTACTCCTGGGATGAACGCCCCCGGCATAGCCTCCCAAGGCCTAGTCGAGACGCTCGATATCTACCCGACCTTAGCCGATTACGCCGGTCTCGCAGCCCCCGGCGAGCTGACCGGGTCGAGCCTAAGACCGATGATCGACGACCCCGCCCACAAGGGCAAAGACGCCGCGTTTGGCTATTGGCGTGAACGCTTTACGATGCGCACTGAGCGCTATCGCATCGTCAAACTCAGCAACCCGGGCGAGGGCCCAGAGTACGAACTCTTCGATCACCAAACCGACCCGTACGAGACGCTGAACATCGCCGCGGACAATGCCGACGTGATTGCGTCACTACAGCCAAAACTCGAACATCAACGTCCTGCGATGCTGGCGCCGACTTCGAACTAACAACTCT
>CBDBHI010000076.1:0-32333 GCA_965205595.1 Bryobacterales bacterium
GAAACGGAATTCCCCCTTTCCCCAAGCGGTAGTGTCAGGCGATGCGTTCGAACACAGGCCGTCCGAGCGCGGTCATTGTGTTCAGGACTTTTCGGCCGAGTTGGATCTCCGTGATCTGCCTGGAGAAGCTGCGGAATTTGAGTTTGGGGCCGATGACGCTCTTCCAACGGCCCATCTGCGTTTCTATTCGGCTGCGCTGGTTGTACCCTGTTGCCGTCTGCCAGGCCATGCGGCCGTTGCTGCGGATTTGGGCAATATGGCGATCCCGAACGGTCGCATCACGCGCCGATTGCAGGCGGATCACTGCGTCCTTTGGCGGCGGTATGACCACATCCAGGGTCTCCCCATACCGCTGCCTCAGCAGATTTCGTGTGGACGCTCCATCGTAGGCGCCGTCAGCCAGAAAGCCCGTGACCGGGGCATCCAGCTGATCCAGGAGGCTGGGTAAGGCTGTGCTGTCTCCAACGTTATCGTGAGTCAGAGCGGCGCAAACAATCGCCCCGCTGGCGAGGTCCAGTCCGAGGTGGAGCTTGCGCCAGCGGCGGCGTATTCCCTTGGTGTTATGCTTCTGCGCTAGCCATTCGCCCTCGCCGAAGATCTTGAGGCCAGTACTGTCGACCAGCAGATGGATAGGCACAGATCCTGCTTGCCTCATCACCTGAGCGATGCTCACCCCGTTTGCGCGACGCGACAGCGTGGAGTAATCCGGTACCCGTATATCCAACCCCATGAGCGTGCCGATGGAACCCATAAGCCCCTGTGTCTGACGCAGTCCAAGATGGTATGCCGTGCGCAGCATCAGGCATGTCTCGATCGCCAAATCCGAGTATCTGCGCTGACCACCCCGTGACGTGCGGCGCGGCGCGCTCCACACACTTTGAGCCTCCTCACTGACCCAAATCGTGAGGTCACCCCGTTGGCGCAAGCTCTCGTTATATTCCGCCCAGTTGATCACCCGGTACTGCACCTTATCAAACTTGTGCCGGCGCGCTGCGGTGAACTTATGTGGCATTTGGACTACCCCCAGCGTTGAAAAAACCAAGGTCCATTTGGATAAGATGATAAGACATCCTTCGGGATGATCCATGCAACAAGGTCGATCAACCACTTCGTTGTGACGTCGTAAGCCTGATCGGCAGATTGTGGATCAGAAGCCTCACCTTCCGCCGTCGGAAGATCCAAAGTTGGATCCAGTTCACTCAGAAGGCGGTGGTAACGCTCGACAAGCGCGACATTTGTATCAGGTGTCGCGAACCGTAGCCGCTGCGTGGTCGGTGCGCCGCCCCAATTCTGCCTGCACCCGCAGTGCATAATTCAGGTATGATGATCTTCTGAATGAGAATGATGCATGTGGCCTTGCTGGGCGTCTTAACAGCTGTGATACCGATTCGCGGCCAATCCGTGCGAATGGAGAATTTGGTCCAAAGGTATCAGGATTTACTTCTGCTAACGACCGATGATTATCAAATGGTTGACGTAGCAACTACGGTGTTTCAGGACCACCTGCTGCCGCAGTTTTCCAGGGCAGTTCAAGATGCGAAATCGTATTCCTACGACTACAGGGGAGTACCGGCATATTATGAGAAGAGGGAACCCGCCACGACGGAAGAAGAAAAGGCCCTGGAGAAAGCCAACAATAGGTTTCTTAAATTTTTTCGTAACACCCTGCCAATGTTGGCGTACGCGTATCAGACTCCCGGACCGAGTCCAGGGGCCAACCCCCATTACCAGAATGACGAAGTGCTCGCGCTTTATCTGGATGGGCTCGACTACTGTTACAGCCGGGGGCTGACCGAAGATGCGTGGATCATCGATAACACAGGACGCGCCAGCGGCAGAGCGCTGAAACGAGGATTCGTTCGAACTTCGGGCGATTTTTCCAGGGAAATACTACGGTTTGGCGGGTTTATTCAAAGCATTTTCTTAATGCGAGAACCTCTCGCTGAGAACGGGCTCCTCGACAGATACCGAGCTGTAGCGCAAAATCTGGTGGTCAACAATGGTGCGATGTACGCCGTATTTTACCAGATCGCACGTTCAGAAGTTGCGGGCTCGCGTAGAACGCCTTTACCGGTCGAGGAAAGACTTCACCTTAACGCAGACGGCATTCGCCTTTTTGCGGATTATTTTTTCCCCTACTTTCTTCTGATCGAAGATGCCGATGAGCGCGATCAAATGACCCCTATCCTCGGGGAGGTGATCGGTGCGAATATCGCCATCAAACCCGGTGTTCAGGATACGATCAAACCCGACGGAACAGGGTATCACCATGCGACAGCCTATGTGGGCGCTTATAGCCCCTTTGCCTTTGAAGCGATGGCGCAACTGCTCTATTTGCTGAGGGGGACTGGATGTTATCGCACTGAAAACGTGGAAGCCCTCAAGTTTGCTCTGCAGAGCTACCGAGTCATGGTGCACAGATATACGGTTTCCACTGCGTTCAGAGGTCGCTTAATCAAGGGCGCCGGTGAGTCCCCCTCAGTCGCGGTTGCCAAGGCGATGGCATTCTTGGCCCATCCGGATGGTGTGGACGATGCGGACATGAGATCACGGTTCGCGGAGTTTTTTGATACCACCTATTTTTATGAAGACGGGAAGCTTGCGTCGTTGTATCGAGGCCATCGCGGGATCCCGATCCGAGGCTTGGGGAGTTTCCGATTGATCGCCGACCTGCAGAGCCCCCATACCCAGGCCGCGGAAACACCTGCGGGAGTTTGGATCAAACCCTATGCCGCGGGAGCTTTCTTCCGGCGTGATGATTGGCTGGTGACTGCCAGAGGCTTCAGTCAGTATTTCTGGGACTATGAGGGGCCGTTGAATACGGGAGAGAATAGCTTTGGTCAGAATTGGGCGTACGGCTTGCTGCAGGTATTCAGTGCCGGGCAGCCCATTAGTGAAAAAGGTTCGGGATACGACTATTTCAACGGCTGGGACTGGTATCACGTTCCAGGGACCACTGCCAGTCACTATCCGATTGAGAAGCGGACCATCGAAGCAGTCCAAGAAGACCGCCAGGCGCATGGCATTGTCCAGCGGTCGACACACCGAAATTACAACAGCAAGACCTTCGTGGGGGGCGTCAGCATTGGCGGCCATGGTCTTTTCGTACAGGACCTGGAAGCTCTGCCTTTCACCGCCCCTACCGATCTACAGGCCCGCAAGAGCTACTTCTTCGTAGGCGATAAGGTCTTGGCGCTCGGAACTCATATCCGTGGAGGCACTAACGAAGATGAGATCCACACTGCGATCTTCCAAACTCGCTTAGTAAGTGCCGATACGCCAAGTGGGGCTAACGGCGTCCGCCGTCGCCCAATGCGAGCGCGGGTTGCGGTTGGCGAGACGCTGATTCGGTACCCTGCCGGTTTGACGATGGCGATGTCCGACAGTGTTGGCAACGGTTACTTTCTGGCGAGCAGCACCTCCGACTTATTCTTGTCCCGACAGCTCCAACAGAGCCTGTCGCCAGAGTATGAACCGACTGAAGGAGCATTCGTCCAAGCCTATCTCAACCATGGGATCAAGCCTCTAGGGGATAGCTATCAGTATGTGCTGATCCCAGCGGATCCGGATGGCCTGAAGTTGCAAGCCTTGGCGGCCAATCCATCGGACTACTACCAGGTGGTTGAGGACGGAAACATTCATCTGGTGTATTTCCCGGAGCAGCAGATTACCGGCTATGCCTTCTTTGAGCTGGCCGAGACTCCCAACGATCAACTCGTAAGACATGTCAATTTGCCTGCAGCCGTGATGACACAGGAGGACTCTGACGGAGTCATAGTAGCTGCGAGCGTCCCGGATATAGGATGGCAATTTGACCAAGAGATTGTGTCCCACGGATTGTCCTATGCAAACGACCACTTCAGGCGTCAGGAGGCAAAAATGCACACCCTGGAACTGAGCTTGCGCGGCAATTGGCGCTTGGCAGAAGACGTGGAGGGAGTTTGGCTGAATAGCTCTAGCCATGGAACCACGCTTTTGCTTGAATGCGCTGACGGGCTGAGCTATTGGGTGCGACTGACACCGGCCGGCGGCTCAGAATCTCCGAATCCGACCTCCGCACGGTCGTTTTCCATCCCGGATCGGGGTGGCACATCCATCACGAGCAGCGGCACAGCCGAGACCGTGAGAGTGGCGGATTTCGTGCCGATGCAGGTTCGACCACGCCTGCCGGGACCGCGATTTTTGGATTCCGGCAGGACGGGGTCCTCATTTCCGAAGCGGGTGTCCTGGCCTCGGCGCCTGTCCGGGAAGGGCGGATATTCGCCGAGGTGAACGGCACAGTCAATACCGGAGTGGCGATCACCAATCCGAACGGCGCGCCGCCGATCAATAATGATCGAGCACTCGCGCGGGCGCGAACGGAAGCTGGAACGTCTCGGCTGGACCGGCCCGGAGGCGTAGTGGAGGCCGTCCCACGAAAACCGGGCGAGTGGCCGGTGGGTCAGCCCAAAGAGTGAGCCCGCTTCTTCTTGCTCTGGATCAGACGGAAGCTTTCGCCGTTCAGCTCTAGAATATGAACGTGGTGCGTGAGGCGATCGAGCAGGGTGCCGGAGCTAGTCCCAGTCGTAGTTGAGGGTTGAGGAGCGGCGGTGTAGAGGGGCATTGTACTAGGCGACTTTCGGTTCGGCGGAGTCGGTTGGATTGAGGACGGCTTCGAGCATCCAGAGATCCTTATAGCCCATGATCTTGCGGAAGTTTTTCTCGGTATCCAGGAATGCCGCCGCCGCCCAACGGCGCACCATCGAAGCATCCTTCCAGCGCGTCACGCGAGCACGCCGGCGTTCGGACTCTCGACGATGTTGGTCGTCGCCAGACAACGATGCAACGACGGCGGCAATCCCAGGCGATTGATCGTGAAACACTCCTCGAGACCCTCGCGCAAACTCGCCGCCGCCTCGGGCCAGTCGCCCGCGTTACATTCGGCCAGCTTCTTGAGCCGCGCTTGACCGTCCTTGGCTTCGAGCCGCCAGGCCGCGCGGATTGCCGCTTTGGCCTGATCCTGTTCGGCCCTTCGGCAGCCTGTCGAGAACGTTGCGCGCTTGTGGGCGCGACAACGCGCACCGGGGCGTCACCAAAGATTTTGTGCACTGCCGCGCGTAAAGCCTTCGATCCATCGAGCAAAAAGCCTCTTTTTCGCGGGCGAGGGACCAAGCCTGTCAAAGGTCCTCGGCCGCCGCCGCGTTCTCCGTCGCCGCGTGTTGCAAGAGTAGCGTCCACCCCCACGGCCGCTAAAACCGTGTGTCGAGAAAATCAGGCCTGGACCAGCAAGTCCACGGACGGCGCGCGAATAGTTCGTCGATTTTCTTTTCCGCAGCTCGATGGTGTCGCGACTTATCGCCGATTTAGACAACGGTGTCGGCCATTTCGCCGATTACTCCCGTGGCCGAGACGTGATATCCAGGCATGCCCAAAGAGTGAGCCGCTTCTTCTTGCTCTGGATGCGCAAGCAGACGGCTTGGCCACCCGCAGCTTGCGATCGCTTTGCCGTCCCCAGCGCAGCACGTCGCCGTCCGCGCTTCTTGCCGGGTTGGGCGAGTTCGTTCACCTGCTCAGAGAGTTACGGCTTGGAATATGAACGTGGTGCGTGAGGCGATCGAGCTTGGCGGGAATGTGATACGGTTTCTTCACGGCGGTTCTCCTTTGTGGTTAAAGATTTGCTCGATTCTCCCGAACCAAGCTTGAGAACCGCCGGCCCTTTATCAACTGAGCTCGGGATTTCGGGTGCCGGTCAGCCGCTCGGAGCCGAAGACCTCCGTCCATTCGTTAAACGGCAGATTCGAGGTGACCAGCGTCGAGCCCTGTTCGTAGCGCTGGGAAAACACTTCGAACAATAACTCCGCTCCGGTCTTCGATAGCGGCACGTAGCCCAGTTCATCGACGATCAGCAGATCCTGCTTGGCCAACTGCTTTTGACATCGCAGCAAGCGCCGTTCATCTCGGGCTTCGAGCAGCTCATTGACCAGTGCCGCCGCTGTTGTGAAGCGTGTTCGATAGCCGCGCTGACAAGCCGCCAGTCCCAACGCCAAGCCGATGTGCGTTTTGCCCGTGCCGGAATTACCCAGTGCCAGCAGACCTTGTTGCATGGATCATCCCGAAGGATGTCTTATCATTGGTTTTTTCAACGCTGGGGGTAGTCTAAATGCCACATAAGTTCAACGCAGCGCGCCGGCACAAGTTTGATAAGGTGCAGTACCGGGTGATCACCTGGGCGGAATATAACGAGAGCTTGCGCCAACGGGGTGACCTCACGATTTGGGTCAGTGAGGAGGCTCAAAGTGTGTGGAGCGCGCCGCGCCGCACGTCACGGGGTGGTCAGCGCAGATACTCGGATTTGGCGATCGAGACATGCCTGATGCTGCGCACGGCATACCATCTTGGACTGCGTCAGACACAGGGGCTTATGGGTTCCATCGGCACGCTCATGGGGTTGGATATACGGGTACCGGATTACTCCACGCTGTCGCGTCGCGCAAACGGGGTGAGCATCGCTCAGGTGATGAGGCAAGCAGGATCTGTGCCTATCCATCTGCTGGTCGACAGTACTGGCCTCAAGATCTTCGGCGAGGGCGAATGGCTAGCGCAGAAGCATAACACCAAGGGAATACGCCGCCGCTGGCGCAAGCTCCACCTCGGACTGGACCTCGCCAGCGGGGCGATTGTTTGCGCCGCTCTGACTCACGATAACGTTGGAGACAGCACAGCCTTACCCAGCCTCCTGGATCAGCTGGATGCCCCGGTCACGGGCTTTCTGGCTGACGGCGCCTACGATGGAGCGTCCACACGAAATCTGCTGAGGCAGCGGTATGGGGAGACTCTGGATGTGGTCATACCGCCGCCAAAGGACGCAGTGATCCGCCTGCAATCGGCGCGTGATGCGACCGTTCGGGATCGCCATATTGCCCAAATCCGCAGCAACGGGTGCATGGCCTGGCAGACGGCAACAGGGTACAACCAGCGCAGCCGAATAGAAACGCAGATGGGCCGTTGGAAGAGCGTCATCGGCCCCAAACTCAAATCCCGCAGCTTCTCCAGGCAGATCACGGAGATCCAACTCGGCCGAAAAGTCCTGAACACAATGACCGCGCTCGGACGGCCTGTGTTCGAACGCATCGCCTGACACTACGGCTTGGGAAAGGGGGAATTCCGTTTCCATCCCTATCCGTGCAACAAGGCTTCTCGAAGCGGACGGAGTTTGTTCGACTGGAAGAACAAGCGCGGCAGCGAGGAATCGGCTGTCGCTGCCAAGTGAAAATGTCCTAAATGTGCCAAGTAGAAATGTCCTATTGACAGAGTCACCCTGGAAGGGTGAGCAGGCGCGAGCTTCCGGTGCCCACCGGGGAGATACACCCGCCGATACGCTGAGTTAGCCGGGCGCGGCTAACCCCAAAATTCGATTCGGAGCGCCGGGCAAACGGCACCCGGCGATCGTCGCGTTGGCCCAGCCCAAGGCCTCAGCTCCGAGACTTCACCAAAGCAATCCCGCCCACAAACACGGACGCACCGGTGAGCTGGCCGAATGGGTCAGCCGCACTCACTCGCAGCGTCATGCCCAACCGGCGGGGGCCTCGCCACGGCGCTCCAGCCAGCCGGCCAAAACAGGACATTTCTACTCGGCAACGAATAGGACATTTCTACTTGGCGTTGACACTCTTTTGGCTCCTTGTGGCCTCGCGGCGGATCCGTTACAATGACCACGTCAGGATGGCCAAAATGGAAATCCTGGCTGACAACCCGGGGCGATTCACCGTCCTGTTAGGGGTGGCAACAATGAAGTTCCACACACTGCTCGTTGCGTTGGCGGCGATGCTGATCGCAGTACCGGCCGCTTTGTCACAAACGGCCCAAATCACCGGTCTAGTCACCGACTTGACCGGCGCGGTGATCCCGGAAACGGCCGTTACCGTAATGAATGAAGAAACCGACATCACCACAAACACCCGCACCAACGAGGTAGGGGCCTATACCGCCCCACTACTCAAGCCCGGCACCTACCGGGTATCCGCGCAGAAGGAGGGGTTCCGGCCTGTCAGCCGCTCGGGAATCACGCTCGAGGTGGATCAGGTGGCCCGGATCGACTTCGAGCTGCAAGTCGGCGCGGTGACTGAAGTTATCGCGGTCGTGCAGACTGCTCCACTACTGCAGACCTCCACCTCTTCCGTCGGCCAGGTGATCGCGAACCAGCAGATCCTCGATTTGCCGCTCAACAACCGCACCGCCATGGGGCTGTTGGGACTCAGCGCCGGCGTCATCGTCGGCCGCAATTGGCAACCGGACCGTTACTTCGCGGCGAATCAGTTCAGCGCCAGCGGTTCCCGCGCCGGCCAGAATGAGTTCCTGCTGGACGGCACACCCAACACGACGCCGGGAGTGTGGCCGGGGCGAGGCATCCTCGGCATACCGATTCCAGTCGACTCCATCCAGGAGTTCAAGGTACAGACCAATTCCTTCTCGGCCGAGTTCGGCCGCAGCGGAGGCGGACTGATCAACGCGGTCAGTAAGTCGGGCACCAACGAGTACCATGGTAGCTTGTTCTGGTACCTCCGGAACTCCGCAATGGATGCCAACAACTTCTTCGCCAATCGCGCCGGTATACCGTTAACAAGCTTCAAGCGCAACCAGTTCGGCGCCACTTTCGGCGGTCCGATCTCGGAAAACAAGACCTTCTTTTTCCTGAACTACCAGGGAACCCGTGTACGCAGTCCCGGCCGGTTCAACAGCACCGTACCGACTCAGGACATGCGCAACGGAGACTTCTCGGCACTCACCACGCCCAAGGGCGCACCGGTGACCATCTATGATCCGAACACGACGCAAACCATCGACGGCAATCCGATCCGGCAGCCATTCCCGGGCAACATCATTCCGCGAGACCGGATTGATCCGGTGGCGGCCAGCTTGGTCAGCAAATACCCACTGCCAAATCAACCCGGCTTTGTAAACAACTTTTTCACCACCGCCGCACAGAGGTTGGATGACGACACCAGCGGCGTGCGCGTCGACCACATGATCACCGACAACCACAAGGTGTATGGCCGCTACTATGTCACGCGGCGCGATCCCGTGCCTCCCGACTGGTACGGTAACGAAGCAACACCGGGCAATGCCGGCAATCTCGAGGATGTGTATGCTTTTACGAGCGACTATGTCTATACAGCGAGTCCCACGCTGCTGATCAACGCCCGCTACGGGTACACCCAGCGGACGAGCAACATCCTGAGTCGCTCGCTCGGCATCGACCTTACAGACCTGGGCTTCCCATCCTCCGTGCAAAACGAAAACGGCGAGACGACTTATCCGGAGATCCGCCCCAGTGGTTATGCTCGCCAAGGTTGGTCCAATGGCATCAACGCGTTCGACTACATCGTCCATTCCTTCCAGGGAAGCGCGACGAAGATCATGAACAAGCACACGATCAAGTTGGGTGGAGACCTTCGGATACATAGCGTCCGCCAGGACCGCGGCATCAACCTCAGCGGCCGCTACGACTTCAACACGGGATTCACCCGCGGTCCGAATGCCAACAAAGGCGGCCCCACGGTTGGCGACGAGATCGCAACCATGCTGCTGGGCACCCCATCCTCCGGGACGTTTGGCACATTACTCCAGGTGAAGGGGGTCAACGAGTACTTCGCGTTCTATGTCCAGGACGACTGGCGGATCACGTCCAAGCTCACGCTAAACCTTGGCCTGCGTTACGAGCTGGAAGTGCCCCGCCATGAGTCCGAGGACCGTCTGGACTGGTTCGACTTTGATGTCGCAAATCCGTTAAACGATATGGTCGAAGGCCTTGGCACGCTGCGAGGCGGCCTGCGTTTCGCCGCCGTGGAAGGCAATCCGCGGCGCCACTTCGACACCGACTCTAACAACTTCGCCCCCCGCATCGGCTTCGCTTACCAGGCGACTTCGAAGACGGTGTTGCGAGGCGGCTCCGGCCTCTTCTACGGCGCCGGCTCGATCGGCGCCGGCGGCTGGAACATCGCTTCGCAGGGATTCGCGCCCTCTACGCCGTTTGTCGGCACCATCGACGGTTTCGTGCCGATCACCACACTGAGCGACCCCTTCCCGGATGGCTTCTCCCAGTCGGTGGGTTCGAGCGAAGGTCTGCTCAGCCTGGCTGGCCAGAACATCCCCCGGGTGTTTGACCGGAACGCACTGGTGCCGTACAACCTGCAATGGAACTTCTCCGTGCAGCGCCAGATCGCCAGCATGTTGCTCGAGGTCGGCTACATCGGCAGCCAGGGCACCCACCTTGCCGACGGCCGCGGTCATCTGATCAACCAGCTTCGTCCCGAGACGCTGGAGCTGGGCACGGAGTTGCAGCGGACCGTGCCTAATCCGTTTTTCGGGATCATCACCAATCCCGGGCCGCTCAGCAAGCGCAAGGTGCGTTTCGGGCAGCTCTTGCGGCCCTACCCGCACTTCAACAACATGACCATCTTTAACCCGTCCTCGAGCAGTTCGACCTATCATGGCCTCACTCTCAAGTTCGAGCGCCGATTCTCCAAGGGAGTCGCATTCCTCACGTCCTACACCTGGTCGAAGAACATCTCAGACTCGGGCGCTACGGTTGGGCCGAGAGCCAGTCATCAAAACTCGTACGACCGGGCGGCCGACCGCTCGGTGATCGCTGAGGACGTCGCACACCGTTTCATCGCCAGCGCCAGCGCGGAGTTGCCGTTCGGCAGAGGCAAAGACATCGGTAGCGACTGGCATCCCGTGCTGGATGCCGTTCTTGGCGGTTGGCAGGTGAACGGGATTGTCTCCTTCCAGTCCGGGTTGCCGCTTGCGCTGCTGACGTCCCCGAACAATCTGAATGCACTGGGCGGGACGCAGCGGCCGAACTCGAACGGCTTTGGTGCCGCCCTCGACGGCCGCGTGCAAGACCGCCTGGATCAGTACCTGGATCCCAGCGCCTTCTCCCACCCCGGCCCCTTCCAATACGGCAACGTCGGCCGCACGCTCTCCGACGTCCGTGGCCCTCGCTTCAGCAACATCGACCTGTCTTTGTTCAAGACCTTCGACATCAACGAGCGCTTTCGCTTGCAGGTGCGCGGCGAGTTCTTCAATACCTTCAACTCGCCGATGTTCGGTCTGCCAAACACCATGTTCGGCAACCGCAACTTTGGCCGCGTTACCAGCCAGCAGAACGATCCGCGCCAGGTGCAGCTGGCGCTTCGTCTGATGTTCTAACGTAAACTAACAGCCGCGAGCCTTGTTGCACGGATAGGGATGGAAACGGAATTCCCCCTTTCCCCAAGCGGTAGTGTCAGGCGATGCGTTCGAACACAGGCCGTCCGAGCGCGGTCATTGTGTTCAGGACTTTTCGGCCGAGTTGGATCTCCGTGATCTGCCTGGAGAAGCTGCGGGATTTGAGTTTGGGGCCGATGACGCTCTTCCAACGGCCCATCTGCGTTTCTATTCGGCTGCGCTGGTTGTACCCTGTTGCCGTCTGCCAGGCCATGCGGCCGTTGCTGCGGATTTGGGCAATATGGCGATCCCGAACGGTCGCATCACGCGCCGATTGCAGGCGGATCACTGCGTCCTTTGGCGGTGGTATGACCACATCCAGGGTCTCCCCATACCGCTGCCTCAGCAGATTTCGTGTGGACGCTCCATCGTAGGCGCCGTCAGCCAGAAAGCCCGTGACCGGGGCATCCAGCTGATCCAGGAGGCTGGGTAAGGCTGTGCTGTCTCCAACGTTATCGTGAGTCAGAGCGGCGCAAACAATCGCCCCGCTGGCGAGGTCCAGTCCGAGGTGGAGCTTGCGCCAGCGGCGGCGTATTCCCTTGGTGTTATGCTTCTGCGCTAGCCATTCGCCCTCGCCGAAGATCTTGAGGCCAGTACTGTCGACCAGCAGATGGATAGGCACAGATCCTGCTTGCCTCATCACCTGAGCGATGCTCACCCCGTTTGCGCGCCGCGACAGCGTGGAGTAATCCGGTACCCGTATATCCAACCCCATGAGCGTGCCGATGGAACCCATAAGCCCCTGTGTCTGACGCAGTCCAAGATGGTATGCCGTGCGCAGCATCAGGCATGTCTCGATCGCCAAATCCGAGTATCTGCGCTGACCACCCCGTGACGTGCGGCGCGGCGCGCTCCACACACTTTGAGCCTCCTCACTGTTTTTGGCAACTTCACTTGGCCCACTTCGGCGGTTTATTTTGGCCCCCCTGTAAACGGGCCTCTAAGTCATTGATTCCAGGTCACCTCCTTTCGTTTTTGGGGACGTGGTCCGGAGCGGAGCCCGAAGGGCGAAGCGCAGGACGATGTCCCCAAAAACGAGCGCCCTCCTTGCTACCGCCCTCGCTTCTTCTTCGCCAGCGTCCTACGAAAGCGGTAGGACTCCTCGCCCGTCTCGATGATGTGAGCGCGGTCGGTAATGCGATCCAACAGCGCCTTACATAGCCGAGCGTTCGGAATCACCTTTGTCCACTCGGAGAACGGCAGGTTGGTCGTCAGCATTAGAGCCGCCTTTTCCGCGCGATCAGCGATGACTTGGAACAAGAACTCTGCTCCCACCTCCGCCAGCGGCACGTAACCCACTTCGTCGATCGCGATCAGCTCGTAGCGCGACCAGCGTGCGAGCACTCGACTCAGCTGCATTTGCTGCTTGGCTTCGACGAGTTCGTTGACCAGCGCCGACGCCGTGGTGAAGCGCACCCGCCGTTTCTGCAGGCAGGCCGCCACGCACAGGCCCGTCATCAGGTGGGTCTTGCCCGTGCCGCAATCGCCGAGAAACAGGATCGGTTCCGAACTCTCGATGTAGCCGCCTTCGGCCAACTCGGTTAGCTGCGGGGCCGAGACCGCCTTCGTCTCGGAGAAGTCGAACTCCTCGAGCGTCTTCATGCGAGGCAGCCGCGCTTCGCGTAAGCGACGATCCACCGTACGTCGCTCGCGCTCTTCCAACTCCGCGCTTAGCAGCGCTTCGAGATAGCCGACCGGCGTTTGTCTCTCGCGTATGGCTTGTTTGGCCAACGTCTCGAATTGCGCGCCCACCGTCGCCAGCCGCAGCAGCTTGCACTGTTGTTGGATGGCCTGCACCGCCAGGCTTTCGTTGGGGGCGCTGGATTTGCGGGCGCTCATTGCACCGCCTCCGCCGCCAGCAACTGATCGTAGTTCGTCAGCGTCGGCAAGGGCCGCTCAAAGCGTTCCAGCTCCGGCGCCACCAGCGGCGGCTGAGCTAGCCGTTCGAGGCACTGCGAGGTCAGCAAGTAACGCACCGCCGCCTGATCGCAGCAGCCGCACTCGAGCGCTTTCTCGATCGCCTCGCTCAGCTTGTCCCAACCGTGGCGTTTGCCCTCTTGCAACAGCTCGATCATCTGTTGCGTCCCCGCTTGCTTGTCATGGCGCTGGATCAACTTCGCCCATAACGTGTCGTAGCTCGCCGGCCAACGCCCGGCTTGGCGCCATTGTTCCAGCGGCGTCGAGCCCGCCAGCGCTCCCGGCTTGTGGGCCAATACGTCGAGGTAATGCTCCAAATTAAAGATCTTCTGCTGCCGAGAGTAGCTGCGCTCATGTCGCGCGATGCGACGACCTTCGTGCCAGACCTCGACCGACTCGGCGTAGATCTTCGCCTGCGCCCTGGTTCCCGGACGCAGCGGCGTCGAGTAGAAGTTCGTGCGCACCTTGACGCAGCCTGTCGCGTCAACCTTCGGGAAGCTCGACACTTCGATCTCAAAGCCTTCCGCCGCCAACCCCAACAGCCGCTCGCGTTCGATCAGCATTCCCTCGCCGACCGTTTGCGCCCGTCCGGCGACCGTGCGCGCTTCGTCTTCGCGGCAGCCTTCGAGCAGCTTGCTGTTGAGCTCGTCCAGCGTCTTGGCTTCAGGCAGCGGCACCCAGTGGTTGCGGCGGTAACGTCTCACCTCGCCTTCCACGCCCCCTTTCTCGTTGCCTTTCCCCGGCGTGCAGAACTCGGAGGCGAAGCGCCAATGCGAACGAAAAGCCACGAAGCGCGCCGTCTCCTCGCGTCGCGCGCCGCGCAGAATCCGCTTCACCGCCGAAGAGAGATTATCGTACCTCAATGTCCGAAACACCCCGCCAAAGTAGGCCAAGGCCAGCTCGTGCGCTTCCAGAAACGCCTGCTGCGTCGCGCGCCGATAGGCGCGATGAAAGGCCGCGCCGCTCGCCATCGAGCGCATCGTGAACACTTGCAGCTTCACGCGCTCGCCGTCCATCTCGGCCCACGACTCGTACCAGTCCACCTGCGCTTCTTGGCCCCAGTCGTAGCTTTGCGGCACGAACGTCTCGCGCTTCTCCAATCCCAACTCGCGCTTGCGCTCTTGAACGTACTGCCGCACCGTGCGCTCGGCCACTTCGCAACTGGTTTCCTCCCGTATCCGGTTCCAGATACGGTGCGCCGTGTGACGCTGCTTACGCGGCGCCTTGCGGTCCTCTTTGAGAATGCGGTCGATGAACCCCACCGCCGGCGCCAGCTTGGCGCGCCGTCGCGCCGGCTTCTTGCGCGGCGGCGGCAGCGCGCTGGCTACCGCCTCGCGCACCATCCGCCGGTGCACGCCCAGCTTGCGCGCCACCCCCTTGATCGTCCCCACGCCGAATTCGTACTCGCGTCGAATCTCTTCGAATAGTTCCACTTTGCTCCTCCAGTCCAATTCGTTCCTCCGTTGCGGGCGATTCCCGCAAACAGAGTATCCGTTGATTGTTCTAGGGGGGCCAAATCAGGGCGCCGAAAGGGGCCAATTCAGAATGCCAAACTCACCGAGCTACGCCTTGCCGAGAAGAAAGCCAGTAAGACGATCAAGGCCCTGCCGACCCTTAAGAATGAACACGCCCATGCCTGAAACCTCGCTGCGGAAAGCCTCGAACAGTGAAAGGCAGGCTTATCATGAGCGGATACGATAGCCCACTCACAGCCGGACGAGGTGACCCCCATGTCCGACATGTCTCGATCGTTCGTCGGCCGTCATCGCCTCGGCCATGCGGATCTGCTCAGGGATCATTAAATGGCTTTTAGCCAGGGTCAGATCGTAAGACTCCCTGAATTGGCGGAGCGCCTCGGCTTGGCTTCTCAGAAGTTCAGGGTTGATCGCATCCTGAAGGGTGGCATGGGCGAGTGCATCTGCATCGTCCAGGGTGAAGCTTCGTTTGCTCTGAAGGTGATCCAACGCGACATCGTTGAAGATTCTGATGCCTGGAATCGGTACCTTCGTGAAGCGCGCCTCTGGACGACGCTGTCGGCCTGTGAAGGCATTGTGGAGGCATTTTGCATCATTCGGGTCAATGAACTCCCGGTTGTGTGTTCACGCTGGATGCAGGGCGGCAATCTCAGAAGGCACATCAGAAACCGGTCCCCAGAGTTCTTTTTCTCGGTCATGGCGCGTATCGTCGGAACCCTGGCCTGGGCGCACCAACAGCACAAGGTTATTCACCGAGATCTTAAGCCGGACAATATCCTGCTTGATGAAGCCAGTCGGGCATTCGTGTCGGACTGGGGCTTGGCCCGACCTTTGACCGTTGCGACGCCAAAAGCCAGAGAGCCCGTGTCGACCGTCGTTCGTGGCAGCACCCATGCAGCACTGACAGCAGCGGGGAGTTTCCTGAGCACCGTCTTCTACGCCTCTCCGGAGCAGCTTCTGGGAGACGCTGACCTTGATCACAGAACGGATATCTATAGCCTTGGTTGCCTCATGTATGAATGGGAAGTAGGCAATTGCCCATTCACTGGCACCACGGCGGAAGAGATCCGATTGAAGCACTTGCTCGAAGCACCGGCGCCGCTCGGAAGCTTTTTCAAAAAGACTACGTTTTGGGGCGGAGGGGTTGATACGCGAGTGCCTGGAGAAAGATCCCACGAAGAGACCACCTGACTACGCTTCGCTAGACCTTGCGCTGGAGGAAGCGGCAAAGAAAAGAAACATCCGTTATCGGAAATTTCTCCCAGGCGTCCGATATGCAATGCCTATGGTGGGTGCAAGGACGTACGGTGACTACCTTAAGTCGGACAAGGGCACAGGGAACGCTACGGGAACTCGCCGCGTCGTCGAAGGATCCGAGATCAAGCAGTTTATGCGGGAAGCGGACGCTCTCTTAGCGGTGGGGGATTACAATAAAGCGGAGGAAATTTTAGGCAGTCTGTTCGTACCAGAGATGGTGACGGCTGTCCCAGACTACCCTTACAATCAGGCCGTCGCCATCGCATATGCGCTCTGTTTGGTCAAATTTGGCCGGGCCGATGAGGCAATTAAGGTGTTGGAATGCCTCTCAGCAGCAAAAGAAAAACCTGCCGAGTACTTCGTCAACCTCTCACTTGCTCTGATCGGGAAATCCGACCACCATGCCTCCGTGAGTACCGCCCTCGACGGATTGCGGCTGTACCCAGATGAGCAAGATCTTATCGGCAACCTCCTCGTGGCACAGACTGCGATAGGAGAGTTTGAGGCGGCGGCTGAAACCGCGAAAATCAGACTGACGCACAAGCGGGATGTCCACTCGTTACAAGAAGTAGGGACGCTGCACTACAAGTACGCTGACAGCATCCTTGAACTCAACTGGCCGCTGGCCGTCAAGAACCTGAAGCTCGCCGCGGGCCTTCTTGGTGAGGCCAAGGAGCTGAATCCGCGATATCTTCCGGCACGGCTTCAATTGACGATCGCGCTGGAGGCGATGACAGCCTACGTTCAGTGCTCGGCAGAGATCAACGCTATGTACGATATGCCGCTACATGACTCCGATCGGTTTTTTCTAGCCCACCTAATGGCTCGCTGTCTCGACCGAGTCAATGACCACAAGAGCTGCTTGAAGTTCTGTAATGATTGGCTCAAGCGGATTTCTGAGGTTCAGGAAACAAATCCGGTGTCGCAATATAACATCGTCAGGCTCGAACGGGTTCGAGCGGCCACGATAGCAGATGGGTTCTGTATCGGTCAGATGACGACGGACGGGAAACGCGTGATTGTACCGGAGGTTCCAGAATTTTTTACCCAGATCGTTCGCGATGAAGAGAGGAGAGAACCCGGCGACTTCTGCTACTTGGCGCGATTCCGTGAGTGGACGGAGAAACACGAAGAGGCGGAAGCCGTACTTGCCCAGGCTCAATCGCTTTATCCAGAGTATTGGGAGATTCCGTTTCAGCGAGCCGCTTTTCGGTGTCGAGCAGGAGATTACAGCGGCGCTATCGATTCCGCTGAGCATGCCACACAACTAGCGCCGTGGAAGACCCCGACATGGCACCTTCTAGGCATGGTCCATGATGGTCTCGGAAGATCGGGTCAGGCAGAAATCGCCAAGGATCGTGCCAAAGAGGTCCAGCAGGCTCGAGAGCAGCTAGCTGACGAAATTGCTACCGCCTTCCCCGTTTAACTGCTGAGTTGGCCGGAAGCCCAAGCCGCCCGCACCATCTGCCGTGACCGAACGAATACGGCGAGAGCCACGGCTGCTGTCTGGTCGCGAGCCGGCGTGGGGGAGCGTGGTGCGTTGCCGTCGTCGGTCGCAAGGGTTTCGTCCGCGGTCGCCCGCACGATCGGGTGATTACCTTCGCCGCCAACGGCCGTTTGCGGTTGCCTTCCTGCCAAGGAAAATTTGCTGGGAGCACGCTAACACCCCCCCTCCCCGGTGCCGCACGAAGGCCGATTTAGGGGGGAGCGCTCCCGGTACACGGTGCAATCCCATGGATCGACACCGCGGGGATGCCCACGACGCCGAGAGGGTCTTTGCACGCAAGGCGTTACCCGCAGTGGGCCGTGTGATCCGAGCTGTGATCGGTGACCGTTGGCGCGATCAAGGGTAGCGCCCACATTGGTGTTGAAATACAACATAAGGGCGGTCCGATTGAGAACGGCGGAGCGAAACTAGACCATAGAGCGGCGAATCGAAGCTGCTTTTGGGCGGAGTAAAAGTAGACCGTCCGAGTGGTCCAGCGAACATTCCTGTGGTGTTTGTGGGACACGAGAGGGATGTATCGCGTGGAGCTATACGCTCAAGTACGGCGCAGTGTCTTTGTCGAAGGGCTCAGTGAGCGCGAGGCCGCCAAACGGTTTGGCCTGGCGCGAGGGACGGTGCGCAAGATGTTGCGCTACGCCACTCCGCCGGGCTATCGGCGGCGCCAACCAGCGCAGAGGCCGAAGCTGGATCCCTTCACCGGAATCGTCGATCAGATCCTCAGCGACGATCAGGAACGTCCGAAGAAACAACGCCACACCGCAAAACGCATCTTCGACCGCTTGCGCGACGAGTACGATTTCACCGGCGGTTACACGATCGTCAAGGACTATGTTCGCGACAAGAAGCTCGGCGGGCAAGAGATGTTCGTGCCGCTGGTGCATCCGGCGGGCGATGCCCAGGCCGACTGCGGTGAAGCTCTGGTGGTCATTGACGGCGTACAGCGCAAGGCGCACTACTTGGTGGTCGATCTGCCGCCTAGCGATGACGCTTTCGTAAAAGCTTTCCCGGCCGCGACGACGGAAGCGTTTTGCGAGGGGCACAACGCAGCGTTTCGGTACTTCGGCGGCGTGCCACGCAGCATCCTCTACGACAACACGACCTTGGCGCTGGCGAGGATTCTGGGCGACGGCAGGCGCAAGCGGACCAGGGTGTTCAGTGAACTGCAGTCGCACTATTTATTCTCCGATCGTTTCGGGCGTCCGGGCAAAGGCAACGACAAGGGAAAGGTGGAAGGACTGGTCGGTTATGCCCGGCGGAACTTCATGGTGCCGGCGCCAAGGTTTCCAAGCTGGGAAGCGTTCAACGAGCAGCTCGAAGCGCAGTGCCTCAACAATCGTAAGCGGCGCTTGCGGCGGCACACCGAAACGATTGAGGAACGTTTCAAGCGTGACCGCCAAGCGTTGTTGCCCTTGCCGCCCACGCCCTATGACGCCTGCGACAAACGCACCACGCGGGTGACGTCGCTGTCATTGGTGCGCTATCGCGCCAACGACTACTCGGTGCCCACACGCTACGGACATCGCCAGGTGTTGCTGAAAGGCTACGTCGATGAAATCGTGATCTGTTGTGGCAGCGAAGAGATCGCGCGCCACCGGCGCAGTTACGAACGCGAAGAGTTGATCTTCGATCCGCTGCATTACCTAGCACTGCTGGAACGCAAGACCAACGCGCTCGATCAAGCGGCCCCGTTGGCGGGCTGGGAGCTGCCCGAACAGTTCCCGTGCTTGAGACGTTTGCTCGAGGCACGGTTGGGAAAGCCAGGCAAGCGCGAGTACGTGCGGGTATTGCGATGACTGGAGGACTTCCGATTCGAGCACGTTGCCGCGGCGGTGCGCCAAGCCTGCGAGTTGGGAGCGATTGGCTTGGATGCAGTCAGGCACTTAGTGCTGTGCCGCATCGAGCAACGGCCGCCGCGCTTGGACTTGACGAAGTATCCGCACCTGCCGGCAGCCCAGGTGGAGCAAACCTCCGCTGCGGACTATTTGGCACTGCCGGCACAAGGAGGGGGGTAATGGCGAGGTCGAAACTTCTGCTCGAAGCGCATTTGAAAGCGTTGCGGCTGCCAACCTTCCTGCGCGAGTACGACAAACTGGCGCGGCAATGCGCCGCCGAGAGCTTGGATTCGAGGAGCTTCCCGCAACAACTCTGCGAGCTGGAACTGCTCGACCGTGAACAGCGGGCCACCGAGCGCCGCAGCAAGGCCGCGAAGTTTCCCGTGACCAAGAGTCTGGACACTTTCGACTTCCCGTCCTTGCCGGCGTTGAACAAGAAGCTGGTGCTGGAACTGGCGCGCTGTGAGTTTATCGACCGCCGCGAAAACGTGCCGGCACTGGGTAATTCCGGCACGGGCAAAACGCACATCGGCTTGGCGTTGGGACTGGCGGCTTGTCAGCGCGGCTATCGAACACGCTTCACAACAGCGGCGGCACTGGTCAATGAGCTGCTCGAAGCCCGAGATGAACGGCGCTTGCTGCGATGTCAAAAGCAGTTGGCCAAGCAGGATCTGCTGATCGTCGATGAACTGGGCTACGTGCCGCTATCGAAGACCGGAGCGGAGTTATTGTTCGAAGTGTTTTCCCAGCGCTACGAACAGGGCTCGACGCTGGTCACCTCGAATCTGCCGTTTAACGAATGGACGGAGGTCTTCGGCTCCGAGCGGCTGACCGGCACCCTGCTCGATCGCCTCACGCACCACGTTCATATTCTAGAGCTGAACGCCGAAAGCTTCCGTCTGATCCAGAGCAAGAAGAAGCGGGCTCACTCTTTGGGCTGACCCACCGGCCACTCGCCCGGTTTTCGTGGGACGGCCTCCACTACGCCTGGGCCGCCCTAAAGGGCGACCGCAGGCTCCGTTCCAGCCGTCCCACGAAAACCGCTACCCCTTCACCAACTGGTCTACTTTTGCTCCGCCGAAGTGGTCCAAATTTACTCCGCCCTTGACATCGTCGGGTTGATCACACGAGGAGTAGGCGACGTAAGAGCCCCACAGCCAGGGAGTTCCGGTCCAGATTGAACTGGACACGACCTAGGCAACGGCCGCGATTCACCTTCGGCCCGTGGCGTTCGAGTATCCTGGTCTGGTCCTTGATCCTGGGCTTCAAGAGCTTGTCTGAAAACGCGCGGAGGGCGACTGGGATCGCGCGGATCGTCCTTGGGTGGAAGTACCTCTGGAGAATAGGGGAGCCGTCAGCCTGATCTATGAAGCGGAGGGAGCGGGCACCTGCGTTGAGATCAACAGAGGTCAACTGGCACCAGAAGGAATCTATTGATGTCGGAAGAATGGGCAGCCGTCAGGGGTTGGCACGAGCCGGATACGTCGAGCGGCTTGCGGCCAGTCCTGTGAGGGCCTCGGGCTGCAATTCCCCGGGGGCTGCCGACGGTACCGGGTGACCGGGATCCCTACCGCGATTGGAGGGCCGTACGGCGGCCTGCGCCCGATCGCCTACAGGTCGCCAAATCCTGCCTGACGGCGAAGCAGTTTTCCAACAGGATGGGCTCGCGGTCTGCCCTAAAACTACGCTGGCCGACTTGTGTGGATTCAGGCCGGGAAGATACGATTTCTGGTCCAAAGACCTCTGGCCTCGAGCACATTCGATTTCGGGGTGACCGCGCATCCCTGCGTTGCCTTTTTGCCACCTGCGTCTTCCAAGATCTCGACCTGCAGGCCCCAACAATCCTGGGTCATTGGCGACAATAGATGATCACATCCGGAAACGACGACTCGACCTCCAATTGCTCCAAAGAGGGGCTGCCGAATGCATCGGAGTTACCACTGACACCGTGGTCAATTGCGAACTCAACCGCACACACCCACTCACCGTTCATCACCCGAGATCATCGACTTTCTTGGATACAACCCGCTCCGAGAGGGCAAATTGATAAACACTGAACTGGTCCTTCATCGGAAGGCCCAGGGCCTAAGCCAAAAGTAAATGGCCCGGAGACTGGGAGTCGATCCGGGCACGTTATCGAAATGGGAGCGAGGGGAAAGGAAGCCGAACGGTCTGTAGCAGGATCTCCTCGAAAGCTTGATCGACCGTACGGATTTAACTAGGACCGCGGCGCCCTAGACCGGAACCATCCGTGAGGTCGGTAGGATCCAATCTACCTCTAAAGTCGGCGAGTTGACGCTCCACAGGACGGGCCTCGCAGCTTCAGACCCGGTTCTGACTGCACACAACGGTTGCATTGCAGGCAACGATTGCGGCTAGCTCAGTTGGTTCGGCAAAGATCAACATTAGAAAAAGTACGACAGGCGTGTCGTAATGAAGCTATCGTTGCGAAAGAAATACAGTGGGTCCGGCGGTCGGGTATTCGTGAACAGGCGGCCAACCTCCGTGCCAACATAGCTGAGACACTCCTCGTTCCGTAATTACTGTGCAGGGCGAGAAGGATTCTCTACATGAACAACGATAAGTTTTCCGCTTCTTCCCAGGCGGTTTTGCCGTCCGTGGGACGGAGGGAGCGCGAGCGTAGCGAGGGCGAGCGCAGTGCCACGGACAGCAAAACCGCCCTCATCCCGAAGAGCCCCCACCCCGATCCCGAGGTCGTGGCGCAAGCCAAGCGACGCCGCTTCAGCGCCGACTACAAGCAACGCATTCTGGCCGAGGTCGACCAGGCCAAGGGCTCCGGCGGTAGCGGAGCGCTGCTGCGCCGTGAAGGACTGTATTCCTCTCTTTTGACAACCTGGCGTCGCGAGAGAAAGGCCGGTGCGCTGCAGGCTTTGGCCCCCCGGAAACGCGGCCCAAAGTCCAAGCGTGATCCTGTGGCCGAGGAAAACCAACAGCTGAGCCTCCAAAACCAGCGCCTCACTGAGGAACTGCGCAAAGCCGAGATCGTCATTGACGTTCAAAAAAAAGTAGCCGCGCTGTTGGGTCGTCCGATCCTGACTGCCGACCCACAGGACCAACCTTGATGGCCGCCGTCATGCAGCTCTCTTCCACGGTCGGCGTCGAGTCGGCCTGCGACGCGCTCGGAGTCGCGCGGGCTTCCTTCTATCGCCAGCGCCCACGGCTCGGCCCAACCCCGTCGGTTGCGCGTGCGGTCCGCCCCGTGTCAGTTCGCGCCTTGAGTTCCGGCGAACGCGAATCGGTTCGCGCCGTGCTCAATTGCGAGCGCTTCCAGGACTGCGCGCCCGCTGCCATCCATGCGACTTTGCTCGATGAAGGCCAGTATCTTTGCTCGACCCGGACGATGTATCGGATCTTGCAAGAAGACGGGGCGACGCGCGAGCGACGCGATCAACTCACCCACCCGCCCTATCAGCAGCCGGAGCTGCCGGCCACCGCTCCCAATCAACTGTGGAGTTGGGACATCACCAAGTTGCGCGGTCCCGTCAAGTGGACCTACTTTTACCTTTACGTCATCCTCGATGTCTTCAGCCGCTACGTCGTCGGCTGGATGGTGGCTCCTCGCGAAGGGGCCGAGTTGGGCACCAAGCTCATCGCGGAAACTTGCGAAAAGCAGAAGGTCCAACGCCACCAACTCAGCCTTCACGCCGACCGCGGCTCAGCGATGCGATCCAAGCCCGTGGCCTTGCTGCTGGCCGATCGCAGCGTGACCAAGACTCACAGCAGGCGCTACACGTCCAACGACAATCCGTATTCGGGAAGCCAGTTCCGCACCATGAAATATCGTCCTGAATTTCCCGACCGCTGCGGCTGCATTCAAGACAGCCGCGCTTTCTGCCAGGCCTTTTTTCCTTGGTATAACGACGACCATCGGCACTCAGGAATCGGCATGATGACTCCCGCCACGGTGCATTACGGGTTGGCGGCCGCCGTAAGCAAAAACCGCCAAGTTGCTCTCAACGCGGCCTACGCCGCCCACCCGCAACGCTTCGTCCGACGACCGCCTACTCCACCGCAGCTTCCCAACGAGGTCTGGATCAATAAACCGAAAAGCTCACACGACAATACTCACTAAACTCCATGTCGGAGTGTCTCAAAGTCGTTGACACGCACCGGTGACACTGCCGAATACATCATCGACTCAAGAGTCGCTGAGCTAACAAACGAGGATCTCGCCACAGGCAGCATCAGCATGGCGTGGATGTTTTACAACTTTGCAGAGTCCAAGTTCTATCTGACATCCGTTGACGCTCGCGGTGATCTGTGGGTGCTCTCCGGTGGACTCGATGAGTACGTGATTACGTCGGAGCCTAGTACTAACTTGCGAAAGTAAGGCCTTTAACTGTAAAATGTCGGTATGGCAAGACCGGCAACGGTGATTCGACTGAACGCCGAGGAAGAAGAGACGCTGCGACTCTGGGTGCGCGGCCACAAGTCCGAACGGCGCATGGTGGAGCGCGCTCGCATTGTGCTGCTGGCGGCCGCCGCTACCTCGACCGCCGAGATCGCCCGGCAACTGGGATCCCCGGCGGCGCGCGTGTCGAAATGGCGCACCCGCTTCGCCCAGCAACGTCTGGCGGGATTATGCGATCAAGCGCGTTCCGGCAGGCCCGCGCGGTACGACCAAGCGACGCGCAAACGCATCCTCTGCCAACTCGACGAAGCTCCGCCCGAAGGGCACGCCACTTGGACAGGCGAACTGCTCGCGGAAGCTCTCGGCGACGTCAGCAAGCATCAAGTCTGGCGCGTACTGCGGCAGCTCGGCGTGTCCTTGCGGCGGCGGCGCAGTTGGTGTTTGTCAACCGACCCGGAGTTCGCTCGCAAGGCCGCCGACATTGTCGGACTCTACCTCAGCCCGCCGGAAAACGCCGTGGTGCTCGCGGTCGACGAGAAGCCGAGCATCCAGGCCTTGGAGCGAGCGCAGGGCTGGCTACGCTTGCCCAACGGCAAGGCCTTGACGGGCTTCTCGCACGGCTACAGGCGGCACGGCACGACGCCGCTTTTCGCCGCGCTGGAAGTGGCTACCGGATTCATCATCGCCGGACACTATTGGCGCCGACGGCGTCGCGAGTTTCTCGACTTCATGAACCACATCGCGGCCATCCACGAAGGCCGCGAGATCCACATCATCTTGGATAACTTGAACACTCACAAGCCCAAAAATGACCGCTGGCTGCAACGTCATGCGAACATCCATTTTCACTACACGCCGACCTACAGTTCGTGGATGAATCAGGTTGAGGTGTGGTTTTCGATTCTGAGCCGCCGCGCCTTGCGGGGGGCGAGTTTCACTTCCCCCCGGCAGGTGCGCGAGGCCATCGACAGCTTCGTCCGCGTCTACAACTCCAAGGCTACTCCGTTCGAATGGACCAAGACCGTCGTCGCCCCTCGTCCCCTCGCCAGTAAATATTCTAACTTACGCAGCTAAGTACTAGGCGACTTTCGGTTCGGCTGTGGCGGTTGGATTGAGGACGGCATCGAGCATCCAGAGATCCTTATAGCCCATGATCTTGCGGAAGTTTTTCTCGGTATCAAGGAATGCCGCCGCCGCCCAGCGGCGCACCATCGAAGCATCCTTCCAGCGCGTCACGCGACGTGTCTTGCGCCTCACGCCCGCGTTCGGGCTCTCGACGATGTTGGTCGTCGCCAGACAACGATGCAACGACGGTGGCAATCCCAGGCGATTGATCGTGAAACATTCCTCGAGACCCTCGCGCAAACTCGCCGCCGCCTCGGGCCAGTCGCCCGCGTACCATTCAGCCAGCTTCTTGAGCCGCGCTTGACCGTCCTTGGCTTCGAGCCGCCAGGCCGCGCGGATCGCCGCTTTGGCCTGATCCTGTTCGGCCTTCGGCAGCCGGTCAAGAACGTTACGCAGCTTGTGGGCGCGACAACGCTGCACCGGAGCGTCACCAAAGATTTTGTGCACAGCCGCGCGTAAAGCCTTCGATCCATCGAGCACAAAGAGCGTCTTTTTCTCAGGCGAGACTCCACGCTCGACCAAGCCTGTCAACAGGTCCTCGGCCGCCGCCGCGTTCTCCGTCGCCGCGTGTTGCAAGCCCAGTACGTGCTTGTTGCCTTCCGCGTCCACCCCCACGGCCGCTAAAACCGTGTGTCCCGAGAAAATCAGGCCGTCCACGTAGATCACCAGCAAGTCCACGTCATCGAAACGACGCGCGAACAACTCGTCGATTTTCTTCTCGGCGGCCTCGATGGTGTCGCGACTTACCGCCGATTTCGACACTCCAACCGTATCAGCCATTTCGCTGATAACGCCGGAATACTGGCGTGTCGAGACGCCTTTCATCAAGATATCCAGCATGCGCGAGCCCAACCTTTCGTCGTCTTGCAGGGCTTCGTAAGCGGGTACTTCGACCTCGCCGCCGGAGCGTCTGCGCAAGCGCGGCTTGGCGACCCGCAGCTTGCGATCGCTCAGATTCACACGGCCTGATTGCCGCCCCCAGCGCCGCACATCGCCAGCGCGCTTCTTGCCGGGTTGGGCGAGTTCGCCTCCGGTGACCGGTTGCGCCGAGAGTGCGAGCACGGCTTGGATCGCGGCGCGGCCGGTGACGTCGATGACCTCGTCGACGGCCCCCCGGCATTGTTCGATGAGTTCGACGAGGGGCAGCATGAGCTGCGCGTTTTGGCTGAGCAGACGCGTGAGCTCGTCCGGAGTGACGCGCTGCTTTTTGGCGGCATCAAGAATGTGATACGGTTTATTCACGGCGGTTTTCCTTTCTGGTTAAAGGTTTGCTCGATTCTCGCAGAGAACCAAGCTTGAGAACCGCCGCCCCTTCAACCCCCAACTGAGCTCGGGACAATTTCCTGTAATTACGTACGGAGTTCAGAACTCGTTTGTTCCTTGAACCATCCGGGCTAGCGATCACCGGCCCAGAATGTCGAACGTCGTGGAGCCTGGCACGCGCACTTTCTCGTAGACTTTGACCCAGGCATCGTGTGCGGGGTGCGCGGCATATGCGTTCAAGGCGGCTTCGTCCGCGAGTTCGAAGCAGGCTCCGTATTCACGGCCTAGTACTTACCTGCAGAAGTAATACGTAGTATGACAAACTGGGGCATGCCCAGGCCCGCGACCGCGATCACGTTGAGTTCGGAAGAAGAGCAGACGTTGCGCCACTGGGTACAGGCTCACAAGACGGAACGGCGCATGGTCGAGCGAGCTCGGATCGTGCTGTTGGCTGCCGATGGCGCTGGCACCAGCGCCATCGCCCAGCAACTCAACACAGCGCCGTCGCGGGTGTCGAAGTGGCGCCTGCGCTTTGCCGAGCAGCGGCTGGCGGGCCTCCTCGACCGGCCCCGCGCGGGCAAGCCGGCGCGTTACGACGAGGCCACCTGCAAGCGCATTTTGACGATGCTCGATCAGCCCCCGCCGGAAGGTCACGCCACCTGGACGGGCACGCTGCTGGCCGCGGCGCTGGGCGACGTCAGTAATCATCAAGTCTGGTGGGTGCTCAAGCGGCAGGGCATCTCGCTGCGGCGGCGACGCAGTTGGTGTATCTCGACCGACCCGGAATTTGCTCGCAAGGCCGCCGATGTCGTCGGTCTATATCTCGACCCGCCCGAGAACGCCGTCGTGTTGGCGGTCGATGAGAAACCCAGTATTCAAGCACTTGAGCGGGCACAAGGTTGGCTGCGGCTACCCAACGGCAAGGCCTTGACCGGTTTCTCTCACGGCTACAAACGCCATGGCACAACAACGCTGTTCGCCGCCCTGCAGGTGGCCACCGGTTGGATTACCGCCGACCATTACCAGCGCCGCCGCCGGCGCGAGTTTCTCGACTTCATGAATCAGTTGACGGATCGCTACGACGGCTACGAAATCCACGTCATCTTGGACAATCTCAACACCCACAAACCCCGCCATGACCGCTGGCTGCAACGCCATAAGAACGTGCATTTTCACTACACGCCGACTTATAGCTCTTGGCTCAATCAGATCGAGATATGGTTCAGCATTCTCAGTCGCCGGGCGCTGCAAGGCGCCAGCTTCACATCGCCCCGGCAGGTACGCGACGCGATCGACAAATTTGTCCAGGCCTACAACCGCAACGCCACGCCGTTCCAGTGGACCAAGACCACCGTCACCCCTCGGGGCTTATCTCATACTTATCATAACTTACGCAAGTAAGTACTAGTACTGTTTTACGAGTCACGCGAATCGCAGCTATACGACCTGTCGACCGACGTCGGAGAATCAAAAGAGGTCAGCGGCAAGAACCCCGACGTGGCACGCAAGCTTGAGCGGCAATTGACGGCCTACCTCAACGACATCGATGCGCCAATGGCGGTTATGCGCAACTAGCCGCCGCGAACTCACCATGCGATCGTTTCGGTGGCGCGCGTGTAAGCAAGTGCGTTAGAGGATGAAGTTAGCCAGTGTCGCGGAACCCGGTCCTGCAGAGGGTTAGCGATAAAGTCCATACCGCCAAAAACCTGGTAGACTCTACCCCGATGTACCGTTTTCTACCCGCTCTGTTGATACTTTCGGCCTGCGGTTCAGCCCCCGAGCCTCCACGCGACCCACAATCCTCCATCCAAAAAGTCAATGTCTTCGAGGGTGAAACCGGCGGTTATGCCCACTACCGCGTGCCTGCCATCGCTGTATCACCCAATGGCACAGTGATGGCTATGGCCGAGGCACGCAAAAGCTCCGGCGGCGACTGGGGCACGCAGAATATTCTGATGCGGCGCAGCCACGACGGTGGTCAGACCTGGGACGAGCCCCGTCAGATCGCTCGTGTCGACGGTGAAATTCAGCAGAACGAAGTCGCCTTCGCGCAAGACCTGGCGAAACCTGGCGAGGTGACCTACAACAACATCGTCCCGATCGTCGACAAAGAACTCGGCCTGATGCATTTTCTCTTCTGCGTCGAGTACGCGCGTGCATATTACATCCGCAGCGACGATGACGGCGAGACGTTTTCCACTCCCGTCGACATAACCGCCACATTCGAGGAATTCAAGACCGAGTACGGCTGGAAAGTCATCGCCACCGGACCTGGCCACGGCATCAAGCACTCAAACGGACGACTGATCGTTCCCGTCTGGCTCTCGGACGGTACCGGCGGCCACGCGCATCGGCCCTCCATCGTTTCGACGATTTACAGCGACGATGACGGCGTCACGTGGAACCGCGGAGAGGTGGTCGTCAGCCACCCCGACCTGAAAAACCCAAGCGAAACATTGGCCGTTGAGCTTTCCGACGGCAGCGTCATGCTAAACATTCGCCACGAGTCGCCGCAGCATCGTCGCGCGATATCGGTGAGCCCCGACGGAGCGACGGGTTGGTCTGAGATTCGCTTTGACGAGGCGCTAGTGGAGCCAATCTGCATGGGCAGTCTAATCCGCTCGGGAGCCTTGTTGCTGTTCGTGAACCCTGACAGCACTGAGCCGCGAAGCGCCGAAAACCCCCTTGGCAGTTGGGTACGTCAGAATGTTTCGGTTCAGCTCAGCGACGATGACGGTAAGACATGGCCGCACAAGAGGGTGATCGAGCCGGGCGTGAGCGGCTATAGCGACCTGGCGGTTGGCCCGGACGGCGCAATTTACTGCGTGTATGAGAATGGCACGCCTAGGGATCGCGGCACGCACGTGAAGTATTTGACGGTAGCAAAATTCGACGCTAATTGGGTGCGCGCGTCTTGTCCAATACAAGATGAGCCTGAAGGGGAGGGCGATTCCAATACAAGATGAGCCTGACGGGGATCCGTTGGGTGGTCAGGAACAGAGCAGCTGCGGGCGATGGGAGTCGCCGTGCAGCAAGCCGAATCGCTGAGTCTGGAGCAGATCGAGTGTTTTCTCGACGGGTGCCAATCCGTCGCCTTCGAGGGCGGCAATCGAAGCGACAAATATGCGCTCGTCGAAAGCGTCTTGAAGCGGCATCACTATGCCGACCAGAAGCGCTCCGTCAAGGGTCTCCTGCGGCGTTATCTCGCTAAGCTCACGGGCTTAAGCCGCGCGCAACTCACCCGCCTGATCGGACAGTTCTTGCACACGCGTTGCGTCCGTCCGAGGGCCTATCGGCGGCGCCGTTTTCCCAGCAAGTACACACGCGCCGACAGCGTCTTACTGGCGCACGTCGATCGAGTTCATCAGCGCCTCTCGGGGCCGGCCACCCGCCGCATTCTCCAACGCGAGTTCCAGATCTACGGCCGCAAAGAGTTTCGACGCCTGGCCGAATTGTCCGTGGGCCAGCTGTACAACTTGCGAAAAAGAGCCGTCTACCAACGTCACAGTTTGCATCTCGACAAGACCCGTCCCACGCCCGTTGCGATCGGCGAACGCCGCCAACCCGAGCCGCGAGGACGTCCGGGCTACCTGCGCATCGACACCGTGCACTCGCCCGAACAGGAAGGTGAAAAAGGCGCCTACAGCATCAACGTGGTCGACGAAGTGACGCAGTGGCAGGCCGTCGGCTGCGTCCAACGCATCAACGAAAATCACCTCATTCCCTTGCTGGAAGGCCTTTTGGAACAATTTCCATTTATCGTTCGCGGCTTTCACTCCGACAATGGCAGCGAATTCGTCAACCATCAAACCGCTAAACTGCTCGAGAAGTTGCGAATTGAATTTACGAAGTCTCGCGCGCGCCGTTCGAACGACAATGCCTTGGTCGAAACCAAGAACGGCGCGGTGGTGCGCAAGTGGATGGGCTACCAGTTTTTGCCCTCGGAAGCGACGCAGGCGATCGACACCTTCTACCGCCAGTGGCTCAACCCGTACTTGAATTTTCATCGCCCATGCGCTTTCGCCAGCGAGCGCCGAGACCGCCGCGGCAAGTTGCGCAAGGTGTACGCCGAGTGGAGCACGCCGTGGGAAAAGCTGCTCAGCCTGCCCGCCGAGCAGCGCGGCCTGCGCGCGGATCGCTCGCTCAAGAAGCTCCAAGCGCGAGCGGACACTTGTTCCGACACCGAGTTTGCCGAGCAACTCGACGCTCAGCGCAACGAACTGCAACGCGTCTGCAAAGACCTCGCGATCTGCTGGCGCACGCGCTAGACAACGCCCCGACCCGAGGCGTTGTCGGCTCCTCCGGCCCACGTCCGAAGACGGCCGTGGGGTCTCGCCTGGGATGGCTGCAAAGGGGGATTGGGGTGCCCGCCCCTTCCCCCTTATGCAATCCCCCTCACCCCGCCCTACGAAGCCACAAATAGCTGTAGCCGCCGACCTCAACTCACGCTATAATCCCCCTCAACCCGCAGCTGCTTCGCCTCTCTCCTTCAGGCTCATCTTTCAATTGGAAAAGAGGCGCGGCAACTAAACTCATGATCGCTTGAACTATTTGGCCCATCTCTATTTGGCCGGAGACAATCCCAAGGCCCAAGTCGGCCAGGTCCTCGCGGATTTCGTTGCGGCCCGTGAGATCGATTGTTTCGAGCCAGGCATCCGCGCCGGCATTCGAGCGCATCAGCGGATCGACGTTTTCACCGACTCCCATCCGGTTGTGGCCGCCGCTCGCCGTCGCATGGCCGCTCCCTATCGCCGCTACGGGAATATCCTTCTCGACGTGTTTTTTGATCATTTCTTGGCGAAAAATTGGGGTCGCTACCGGGCCGATGTTTCACTCGAAGAGTTCTCGCAGCAACGATATCAAGTCCTAATTGAGCACTCCGACGTTCACCGTGAGCGTTTCCAGCGGGTCGTGACTTCAATGCAAAACGGCGACTGGCTCGGGTCGTATCGCGACGTCGACAACATCGATCGGGCACTGCGGGGGATTTCGCGGCGGCTTACCCGCGAGAACCCGCTGACCACGGGTGTTTCGGCACTGCGGGATCAATACGATGAACTCGAAGCCGACTTTAAAACATTCTTCCCACAGCTTGAGCACTTTGTGAGAGAACGCACAGCCGCGCCCGAGCACTAGCGACGCACTCAGATTTTCCGCGTCAAAGAAGAGTAGGAACACTTTCTTACGACGAGAGGAGAATTTGCAATGCGTAAATTACAACCGACTAGCCTGCTGACGGCCGCCGCGATGTTTGTGGCAATGATGGCGGTTGGCGGTCTGACGATTCAAATGACAAATCCGGAACCCGGTTTCGCGCGCGAAGCAGACTGGTTACCGGCGTTAGCCACGAAATCCGCCGACCCAGCAAGAAACAGCTTGCCCGCGTCAGGAACCTTCGCACCAGTTGTGAAGTCCGTTGCGCCCGCTGTGGTCAGTATCACGGCGGAGAAAACCGTCGAGGCCCCGACCGAGAGAGCGTTGCCGTTTTTCTTCGGCCCTGGAACGTGGCCGGGTCCCCAATCACCCGGCGCTCACAAACAGCGGGGCGCGGGGTCGGGCGTGATTCTTAGCCCCGACGGCTACGTCGTGACGAACCATCATGTGATCGAAGGGGCCGAGCAAATCACGGTCCATTTGGCCGACAAGCGCGAGTTCGAAGCCGAACTGGTAGGCACCGATCCGCAGTCCGACATCTCGCTGCTGCGTATTCAGGCGAAAGACTTGCAGATCCTTAAACTTGGCAACTCTGGAAGTGTTGAGGTCGGCGACATCGTTCTCGCGATTGGCAATCCCTTCGGCATCGGACAGACGGTTACGATGGGTATCGTTGGCGCGACTGGCCGCGGCGGTCTCGGTATCGAACGCTATGAAAACTTCATACAGAGTGATACGGCCATCAATCCCGGCAACTCGGGCGGTGCACTGGTCAATTCTCGCGGCGAGCTGATCGGCATCAACACCGCGATCATCGCCTGCGGCGGTGGCGGCAACCAGGGCGTCGGCTTCGCGATTCCGGTCAACATGGCGCATCACGTCATGACCCAGCTCGCTGCCAGTGGACACGTTAGCCGTGGCTATATGGGCGTCCGCATCCAGCCTGTTGATCAAGAGATCGCTGAAGCCTTTGGCGTTGAGCAACAGGGTGGCGCCCTGGTTACAAGTGTCGAGCCAAAAAGCCCGGCAGCCACCGCCGGACTTAAACAGGGCGACATTATTCGTGAGTTGAACGGCGAAGCGATCGACGACCCACGCAAGCTCAGCTTGAAGGTTGCCGAGCACGCGCCCGGAAGCGAAGTCCAGCTCGCCGTCCTGCGGGACGGCAAGGCACAGACTCTAGC